>NZ_JBEVTG010000010.1:0-3290 GCF_040513375.1 Flagellimonas algarum
CAGTTGCCCAACGGAGCGGATGATTACCAACGTGTTGACGTTGTAACGGGTCTATCGAATTCGACGACCTTCAAGTTCCTTCCCGACGGTCGGATGTTGATTTTGGACCGCAACGGGGAGTTGGTGGTCTATCGTCCCGATACGCAGACCAAGGTCAGTGCCGGTACGATATCGGTATTCAGTGATTTGGAAGACGGTCTTATCGGGGTTGCGGTGGATCCTGATTTCACGAGCAACAACTACATTTATTTGCATTACAGTCCATCGGGTTTTGTGGGTAACCGGGTGAGTCGATTCACTATGGTGGGTGATGTTTTGGACATGGGCTCTGAGGCGGTTCTTTTACAATGGCCCACCCAGCGCAACAATTATTTCCATGCCGCTGGTGATATGGACTTCGATTCTGCGGGCAACCTATACATAGCCACGGGCGACAACTCGAACCATTCCGATTACGGTCTGTTCAACGAATCGGACCCTGACCAAAGTGCTGAGAACACGGCCTCGAACACGAACGACCTGAGAGGGAAGATCCTTCGGATTACCCCTGATGTCGGTGGTGGTCCGGTCGAGCACCCGAACTATACGATCCCAACGGGCAACCTGTTCACTCCCGGCACCCCCGGCACCCGTGATGAGATTTACGTAATGGGCGCTCGCAACCCGTACCGGATCTTCGTCGACAAGAACGCCACGGACTGGTTGTTCTGGGGTGAGGTTGGTCCTGACGCGAACCAAGACGGACCAAGCGGTGAAGGCCCCTTGGGTATGGACGAGATGAACCTTGTCAAGCAACCGGGCAACTACGGCTGGCCGTACTTTGCGGGCAACGGTGTGAACGACCCCGACACCCAGGGAGCTGGCGACGATTCGGCACTTTATGCGTACCAGGTTCCTTACGGTACGCCACCGTACTACAACGACCCTGCGAGCCCACAGAACACATCGGTACACAACACGGGGCTGACCTCGCTACCTGCGGCACAGCCTGCATGGATCGATTTCTTCCACCGGGCCTATATGGCCGGACCGCGTTACCATTATGACCCCGACGGCACGGACCCCCAGCGTCTGCCACAGGAGTTCGATGGTCGTTTCTTCTATTTCAACTTCGTGAACAGCCACGTATGGGCAGTGGCCATGGACGGAGACGGTAACATCACCAACAACGAACAGATGACGCTCCAGATCTTTCCATTCAGTGGGGATACGGACTTCATCGACATGCAATTGGGTCCAGACGACCACCTTTACATACTGGAGTACCGGGCTGGCAGCGGGGGCAAGGTGATCCGATTGGATTATACGGGAGAGGTGACCAACCGTTCGCCGATCGTATCGCTATCAGCCGACCCGACCAATGGTGCGCTACCGTTGACGGTGAACTTTTCGAGCGCCGGCACGAGCGACCCTGACGGAGACAGCCCATTGAGCTACGAATGGGATTTCGAGACCGACGGTACGGTCGATTCGACCGCTGAGAACCCGACCCACGTCTACACGGTGGCGGGCAATTATAACGTACAACTCCGCGTAAGCGACGGCAATGGGGGCGAAGGGGTTGCGAACCTGACGATCAACGCGGGCAATACCCTGGCCGACTTTACCTTCCGCTCCCCCTTGGAGGGCGGATTCTTCGACTGGAGCGACGACATCTCGCTGGACATCTTGGTGAGCGATGCCGAAGACGGCGATACCGACGGCAACCCGGGCACGGTGGGCAGCGGTATCGACTGCAATGACGTGGACGTACTTCCCGAACTGGGCCACTCGAACCACTCGCATGCCGATTTGACGATATCGGGCTGTGCCCAAGAGCTGAACCTTGACCCGCAAGGGCACAACATATCGGGTGACGCCGACCTGTTCTTCGTGATCGGAGTGGATTATACGGACCAGGGCGGTCTGACCTCTGACCGTAAGATCGAGATCTATCCTAAGCGCAACGAGGCGGAATTCCGTGATGGGGAGAGCGGTACGGAGATCATCAGCAATACCGACATCTGGGGCGGGGGCAGTGAGGCCGTCCGCGTTGATGCCGGTGGTTATATCTATTTCGAGGGGCGTAACCTGACCAATATCACTTCGGTACGTTATCGGGTTTCCTCGAGTGCGGCCGGCGGATCGATCGAGTTCAGGACGGGTTCCCCGACGGGCCCCGTACTTACGACCACCGCTGTACCGGATACCGGCGGCAGCGATGATTGGGTAGACGTAGAGAGCGCGATCAGCGATCCCGGCGGGATGAACGATCTATATTTCGTGTTCACGGGCAGTGGCACGGACATTTTCGACCTGAACTATGTGGAGTTCGTAGGCCCCGGGGTATCGGTAGACAACAGTGCACCGACGGTGAACGACGTGATGGCGGTGGGCCCGACGGAGGTATGGGCCGAATTTTCGGAATACGTCGATGCGGTCAGTGCTGTGGCGACCGGCAATTACGCGATCGACAACGGGATTACGGTGGTCTCGGCGAGCCTCCAGCCCGACGGGCGCACGGTATCGTTGACCACCAGTGCATTGAGCGCTGGCCAGAACTACGAACTGACGATATCTGGAGTCGAGAACCTAGCGGGGTTGAGCGTGGCCACGGGATCTTATGGCTTCACGATCGAAGACCCGGTACGGATCAACAGCGGCGGCGGCCAAGTGATCGCCGGCGGACAGATCTTCGCCGCCGACCAATACGCCACTGGGGGCAATACCTTTACGGATGGGGACCTTGAGATATCGGGTACTTCCGACGATGAACTATATCGCAGCGAGCGCTGGGGGGAGTTTACTTATGAAATCCCTGTTCCTGCCTCAGGCAACTTTGACATACGCTTGCATTTCGCCGAGATCTTCTTCGGTCAGCCGGGCGCTGGATCAGGAGGAGGAGAAGGTTCTCGGGTATTCGATGTTTCGATCGAGGGCAATGTGGTGTTGGACGACTTCGATATCCTATCGGAAGTCGCTACGGCGACCGCTCTGGTCAAGGAACTGAACAATATCAACATCACTGATGGATTTGCGACAATACAGTTCTTAGCCGAAGTAGGAAACCCAAAAATCACCGCTATAGAATTACTTCCAAATGGCGACGTGGTAGCTAGCCCCAACATATCAATAACGAATCCTACAAATGGAAGCGATGTGAACGACCCCTTCGACGTAGCTTTCCAGATCGAGAACTGGGAGATCGCGGTAGGGGGTACCCACATGCATTATTATGTCGACGGGGTAATGGTCGGCCCACATTACAGCTATGATCCGATTACCATATCGGGGCTTTCGTTGGGTCAGCA
>NZ_JBEVTG010000011.1:0-1987 GCF_040513375.1 Flagellimonas algarum
GGATGCCGACGCGACCAATGAAATCCAAGACCTTGGTCAAGTATTGACCGAAGGCAACGATGGAGGAGGAGCGGCCATTACGAACATCGCCGATCCGACCAATGCCCAAGATGCGGCCACCAAGGCTTATGTGGATGCCATTGCCGATGACGACATCACTGCCGCCAGCTTGGATGGTAGCAATGTGTTGACGATCAGTGAAGGAACTACGGATGTGACCGTAAACCTGTCTGCTTTGGTGAATGATGCCGATGCAGACCCAACGAACGAAATCCAGGATATCAGCACCGACGGTACCGCTGGGGACATCAGTTTGAGCAGCGGAAGCAATTTGACCTTGAACGTTGACGATGCGGATGCGGATGCAACGAACGAAATACAGGATGCCGATGAAGTGGCCATCACCGACGCCGGGGGCAATTTCACCGGTACCGATGTAGAGGCCGCCTTGGCCGAATTAGCCGCTGGTAGCACCGACGACCAGACCGTTAGCACCGATGGTACTGCGGGTAACATCAGTATAGAAGATGGGAACAGCATCACCTTGAACGTAGACGATGCCGATGCCGACGCAACGAACGAAATACAGGACATCAGCACCGACGGCACCGCCGGGGACATCAGTTTGAGCAGCGGAAGCAATTTGACCTTGAACGTGGACGATGCCGATGCGGATGCCACGAACGAAATACAGGATGCCGATGAAGTGGCCATCACCGACGCCGGGGGCAATTTCACCGGTACCGATGTAGAGGCCGCTTTGGCCGAATTGGCCGCCGGTAGTACGGATGACCAAACGGTCAGCACCGATGGTACTGCGGGTAACATCAGTATCGAAGATGGGAACAGCATCACCTTGAACGTAAACGATGCCGATGCCGACGCGACCAATGAGATACAAGACCTTGGTGAAGTATTGACCGAAGGCAACGATGGCGGAGGAGCGGCCATTACGAACATCGCCGATCCGACCAATGCGCAAGATGCGGCCACCAAGGCCTATGTGGATGCCATTGCCGATGACGACATCACTGCCGCCAGTTTGGATGGTAGCAACGTGTTGACGATCAGTGAAGGAACCACGGATGTAACGGTCAACCTATCGGCCCTTGTCGATGATGCGGATGCCGATGCAAGCAACGAGTTACAGACCATTTCACGCTCAGGTACCGATGTAACCTTGAGTGATGGGGGAGGTACGGTATCCATTGCGGATAACGATAATGACAGTAGCAACGAAATCCAGGATATCAGTACCGACGGCACCGCCGGTGACATCAGTTTGAGCAGCGGAAGCAGCTTGACTTTGAATGTAAACGATGCCGATGCGGATGCCACGAACGAAATACAGGATGCCGATGAAGTAGCCATCACCGACGCCGGGGGCAATTTCACCGGTACCGATGTAGAGGCAGCTTTGGCCGAATTGGCCGCCGGTAGTACAGATGACCAAACGGTCAGCACTGATGGTACAGCGGGTAACATCAGCATTGAAGATGGAAACAGCATCACCTTGAACGTCAACGATGCCGATGCCGATGCGACGAACGAATTACAGGATATCAGCACCGACGGTACCGCCGGTGACATCAGCTTGAGCAGCGGAAGCAATTTGACCTTAAACGTTGATGATGCTGATGCCGACGCTACCAATGAGATTCAAGACCTTGGTGAAGTACTGACCGAAGGCAACGATGGAGGGGGAGCGGCCATTACGAACATCGCCGATCCGACCAATGCCCAAGACGCGGCCACCAAGGCCTATGTGGATGCCATTGCCGATGACGACATCACTGCCGCCAGTTTGGATGGCAGCAATGTATTGACGATCAGTGAAGGAACCACGGATGTAACGGTCAACCTTTCAGCTTTGGTTGATGATGCGGATGCCGATGCCACCAACGAAATCCAGGATATCAGCACCGACGGCACCGCCGGTGACATCAGTTTGAGCAGTGGAAGTAGCTTGACTTTGAACGTAAACGAC
>NZ_JBEVTG010000012.1:0-1226 GCF_040513375.1 Flagellimonas algarum
GCATCGTCTACGTTCAAGGTGATGGCGTTGCCGTCCTCGATGCTGATGTTCCCCGCAGTTCCATCGGTAGCAAGCGTTTGGTCATCCGTACCCGAATCGTCAAGTGCCGATAGGTCCACTACGGGGTTGTTGCCCAACTCATTGGTATAGGTCAATTGGTTGTTGGTGTCGTTAAAGGACAGACTCGTATTGGTCTCGGCAATGGTCACAGAGGCTACGTTCAAGTATAGGGCCCCATCGGTACCCGCTGCAAGGTCATTGTTCGCATCGGTAGAGATCAAACTCGTCGATTGGGTTCCGCCCCCATCGGTTACCCCAAGGCTTCCTGCGGTAATCGAGACCCCGGTATTGTATTCATTGGTGGCGTCCGCATCCGCATCGTCCACGTTCAGGGTCAAGTTGCTTCCGCTGCTCAAGCTGATATCCCCAGCGGTGCCGTCGGTGCTGATGTCCTGTATTTCGTTCGTTGCGTCGGCATCGGCATCGTTTACGTTCAAGGTGATGCTGTTTCCATCTTCAATGCTGATGTTACCCGCGGTACCATCGGTGCTGACCGTTTGGTCATCCGTACTACCGGCGGCCAATTCGGCCAAAGCGGCCTCTACATCGGTACCGGTGAAATTGCCCCCCGCATCGGTAATGGCCACCTCATCGGCATCCTGTATTTCGTTCGTCGCATCCGCATCGGCATCGTCCACGTTCAAGGTCAAATTGCTTCCGCTGCTCAAACTGATGTCCCCGGCGGTGCCGTCGGTGCTGATGTCCTGTATTTCGTTCGTTGCGTCGGCATCGGCATCATCTACGTTCAAGGTGATGGCGTTACCGTCCTCGATGCTGATGTTACCTGCAGTTCCATCGGTACTTACCGTTTGGTCATCGGTACTACCGGCGGCCAGTTCGGCCAAGGCGGCCTCAACATCAGTACCGGTGAAATTGCCCGCTACATCGGTAATGGCCACTTCATCGGCATCCTGTATTTCGTTCGTGGGGTCCGCATCGGCATCGTCTACGTTCAAGGTGATGGCATTGCCGTCTTCGATACTGATGTTACCGGCGGTGCCATCGGTACTGACCGTTTGGTCATCCGTGCTACCAGCGGCCAATTCGGCCAAGGCGGCCTCTACATCCGTACCGGTGAAATTGCCCCCGGCATCGGTGATGGCCACTTCATCGGCATCCTGTATTTCGTTCGTGGGGTCCGCATCCGCATCGTCTACGTTCAAGGT
>NZ_JBEVTG010000013.1:0-739 GCF_040513375.1 Flagellimonas algarum
ATACCCGATATCTTCGGGTTCTCCACTACTGATATCAATGCAATGGAAAGGGCTCCATCACTTACCGAGATGTTCGAAAAACGTTCGACAATGGCCGTCGCAACGCCTCCTGATTCGGCCGTGATATCATAGTTCGATCGGGCACCCTGACCGTTCTCGATGTCGATGTCGAACACTCGCGAGCCGATACCTCCCCCGGCCAAAACCCCAAAGTAAAGCTCCGCAAAGTGCAGATCGACGGCATAGTTCCCATTAGGGACAGGGATCTCATAAACCACGGCGCCTGAGGTACTATAACGCTCCGTCTGGTACAATTGATCGTTGGTCGTATTGGCTATGGGAATGTTGTTGCTAAAGGTATTGCCCCCTATGAAATCGGTATCGGCGGCCCATTGCGTACCCTCGAATCCAAATCCAGGACCACCGCTATTGATCGCGATACCACTGGTGGAAACCGCTTCCGAAACCGTGACCGTGGCCTCATCATAGGCCGTCTCTCCCTCGTCATCGGTAACCGTCAAACGGAACACGTAACTGCCGGCCAATAGACCCGAAACCGTCAATTCAGGTGTCGATGTACCGCTGAGATCGGCCGTGGAAGGACCCGATTCCTGGCTCCATGAATACCCCGCTATCGATCCCCCGTCGGGATCCGTGCCGCTTCCGTTGAGTACGGCACTCGAGTTCGGCAAGGTCAATTCGATATCGTTACCGGCCGCTGCTATCGGAGGTTGGGTCG
>NZ_JBEVTG010000014.1:0-575 GCF_040513375.1 Flagellimonas algarum
CTGGTAGCGTACCACAAGCTTGCGCAGCTTCGCCTTGACCCATAGGTTCTGGTCCAATACGGGTGATATAAATTTTGTCTAATGCCGCTCCATCTTCGCGATACCCAATATCAATGGTATTCATTCCGACATCGAACACATATGTTACGAAAGCGGGGCCGTTGGGACTGCTATGAAACTGATGCCATTCAAAAGCATTGCTCCCTGGTATGCTATTCCAACTTATCCAAGAACTACCGTTCGCCCGTATCCAAAAACTGTCGTCGTTTCCGCTCGGAACACTTACTAATCCATAAACCCGATAGGTTCCTGCAGTTGATACCGCAAGGTCAAAACTGACCATCCCGTCTTCGGAATTTGGTGGTGAAAAGCTATTTCCCAAGCTTCGAATAAGGTATTGACCATTGGAAACTGATGTATCATCCACGGTCGTCCACCCACTGCCAACTTCACCACATTCGGCCTCCAACCAAAAATCCTCCCCGCTGGGTGGAGGTGAGACCACGTTTACGGTAACCTCGTCGAAGATACCCGTGCCGGTATGGTTGGGGTTGAACAGTTCCAATCGGATCGTA
>NZ_JBEVTG010000015.1:0-565 GCF_040513375.1 Flagellimonas algarum
CCGGATCCAGGTAATCGGGCGTACCGTCATCGTCCGTATCGTCGTCCGTCGGGTCGCCATCGCCATCCGCATCCTCATCAGGGGTGTCGATGCCGTCACCGTCATCGTCGAAGTCACGGTAGTTCACGTCCTCCGTACCATCGGTATCGGGAAGGTCGTTCGCAGGGTCGTCGATCTCGTCGTTCACGTCATAGCCGTCATCCACATCGCTGCCCTCATAACCATCGTCCAATCCGTCGTTGTCCGTATCCACTCCGGTAAAGGACTGATCGGGCTCCCCATCGAAGTTGAAGTCGTTCCCCTCGTTGTTGTCCGGAACCAAATCGTTGTCACTGTCTTCATCAAGATAATCGGGCGTCAGGTCGCCATCGGTATCCTCGGGGGTAACCCCTTCGTCCCCGCTGCCCTCATAGGCATCGTCCAAACCGTCGTTGTCGCCGTCGTTGCCCGTCGGGGGTACATAACCCTCCGTGGGCTGGCCTTCGATATTGTCAGGGATGCCGTCGTTGTCACTGTCGATATCCAGACTGTCGGGGCGGCCGTCTCCATCGCTGTCGATCGTTCC
>NZ_JBEVTG010000016.1:0-482 GCF_040513375.1 Flagellimonas algarum
TCAACATCGTCGACGGTAACGCCACCGGGACCATCACCGATAACGACAACATCGCAGGAGTAGGAATTGATTTCTTAAACGATGATGTAACGGTCAATGAAGCGGATGGTACGTTAACGTTCACCGTGGTTTTGACCGGAAGTGTACAAGGAGGGTTTACCCTTGATTACACGACCAATGACGGTACGGCCTTGGCTACCGAGGATTATACCGCAACAAGCAACACCCTTACTTTTGCCGGTACCGATGGTGAAACCCATGACATTACCATTCCGATTATTGATGACAACTTGATCGAAACCCTCGAAAACTTCGTGGTCGATCTTTCCAATCTATCGACAATCTTGATCAGTATCATTGACGATCAAGCGACTGGTAACATCATCGATAACGACAACGATCCTTCTTTGGGCGTTCAGTTCGACCTGACCAGTATCGACGTCAATGAGGATGCGGGGACCGTTTCCTTGGACGTCAGCCTC
>NZ_JBEVTG010000017.1:0-292 GCF_040513375.1 Flagellimonas algarum
CAAGTTGCTTCCGCTACTCAAACTGATGTCACCGGCAGTGCCGTCGGTGCTGATATCTTGGATTTCATTGGTCGCGTCGGCATCCGCATCGTCTACGTTCAAGGTGATGCTGTTACCGTCTTCGATGCTGATGTTACCCGCAGTACCATCGGTGCTGACGGTCTGGTCATCCGTACTACCGGCGGCCAATTCGGCCAAGGCGGCCTCTACATCCGTACCGGTGAAATTGCCCCCGGCGTCAGTGATGGCCACTTCATCGGCATCCTGTATTTCGTTCGTGGCATCCGCATCG
>NZ_JBEVTG010000018.1:0-289 GCF_040513375.1 Flagellimonas algarum
TGCCGCCAGTTTGGACGGTAGCAATGTATTGACGATCAGTGAAGGAACCACGGATGTAACGGTCAACCTATCGGCCCTTGTCGATGATGCGGATGCCGATGCAAGCAACGAATTACAGACCATTTCTCGCTCAGGTACCGATGTGACCTTGAGTGATGGGGGAGGTACGGTATCCATTGCGGATAACGATAATAACAGTAGCAACGAAATCCAGGATATCAGTACCGACGGCACCGCCGGTGACATCAGTTTGAGCAGCGGAAGCAGCTTGACTTTGAATGTAAACGAT
>NZ_JBEVTG010000019.1:0-279 GCF_040513375.1 Flagellimonas algarum
TGATCGTCGACCCAATTGAACCCACCCGCGCCGTCGGATGCGAGTATCTGCCCGGTAGTGGCCCCGGTATCGTCGATACTGAAGGTCGTTCCGGTCAATGCGATTCCGGCCCCGTTGGTATATTGTGTATCCGCGTCTCCATCAAGGATGTCTGCTGGGATGTTCTGTACATTGGCCCATTCGGGTTGTAGGTCGGCCTGTGTCAGCAAAGCGCCCCCATCGGAACCTGCGACGATGATCTGATCTGCATCCGCACTAACTATGGTGCCTCCCGAGTCC
>NZ_JBEVTG010000002.1:0-1394106 GCF_040513375.1 Flagellimonas algarum
GGAGCTATTCAATGAGGGCTTAGGGTCCAATATAGTCCCTGATGAATTTGAGGTTTTGACCGCTACATCTACCCAAGAACCATCCGTGACATCGGTAAAGGCTTTCCCTAACCCTACAAATAAGGACGTGTCCATAATTTGGTCAAAAGAAGACAATATCGAATCGATTTTCATATTCGATATGGCTGGTCGCCTGGTCCGTCACCTTCCTTCGGATAAAATGGAACGCGACGGTAATACCGTTCGAACGGACCTAACCGGTATGGAAGACGGCTTGTACATTTTGATACTTCAAGGTGAAAAGGGAAGTCAAGATCGGCTTGAATTGGTCATTCGGAATTAAATCAATTCCGAAAATTTTCTATCGTACGCTCGATGATGGGCCGCAACAATTGGATTTTCTTGGGTTCGAGTTGGGCCTCTTTAAGGAAGTTCAATTGGCGCATCGAATGCACATCGGAACCGAAGAAGTCAATAAGATTCGCCTTAATGAGCTCAAAAGCCGTTTTCTGTACTTCCGAACCATAGTACCCGGCAACGGATAGGATATTGGATTGAAACAAGAGGCCAAGATCTTTATAGCTCTTGAATTTTACAGTTTTACCCCCTAGGAACTGGTACCGCTCGGGATGGGCTAAAATCGGGAACAATTTTTTGTCAATGATGGCACTAACGGCACTCTTAAAGTTCAAGGGGGGTTGCAGAAATGACATTTCGATCAAAAGGTAGTATTTCCGTAATGGGACCACACTGGTTGTGGCCAATAGGTTCTCGAAGTTGTCATCGATCATATGCTCTGCCGCGAAATCGAGATGGACGGAGTCCATTGCGTGCTGTCGAAGGGCCGCTTGAAGTACTTCAAAAGCGCTGGTAATAGTCTCAGGGGTATTGTCGTGGTAATTGTGCATGATGTGGGGGGTACACACAAAGTGCTCGATCCCTATCTCGCCAAATCCCTTGATCATGGCCAAGGAATCGGTCACGGTCTCGGCACCATCATCGATACCTGGGAGCAAATGGTTGTGGATGTCAACGAATCCTTCGAATTGATCCATCAAGAACGCTTTCTTTGAAAAAAATGAGAGCATGGTCGTTATTTACCGAAACGGAAATTTTTAAACAGCATTGGTTTTGGGAAGCAGTTCAGGTACAAAAATCGCTTAATAGCTACTAAATGCCTCCATTTCCGTTAACTTAAGAATTAATAATTTTAAAGGGAACGCAAATTATCAAAATCTTACGTAAACTAAGAACGTATCCAAAATCAATGACATGGATTTTTGCCAACCCATTACTATGGAAAACCTCGATTTAAGATGGTTGTAAAGAAAAGCAACAATTATGGACTTTAGGGGTTTTGCTTCTTTTGTTGTGGTCATTCATGCTCTTTTGCTTTCGGAAAATTGCCTTTCCCAGAATTCTTTAGAGCTGGAAGCGGAGCTTTTTTCACATGCTACGGATGCTGAAAAAATATACCTTCAACTTTCAGGAACGACCTTTAATACCTCGGAAACCATCTGGTTTAAAGCGATTGTGACAGATGTTTTAGACCACAAGCCTACTACAAAAAGTGGTGTACTTCATGTCGAGCTGATCGACCCTTTGGACAATCGTGTAGTGGACAAAAGCCTTCTAAAACTCCATAAAGGGATCTCAAGCGGTTTTTTTCAGATGCATTCAAGCTATAGGGAAGGAAACTATATCATTAGGGCTTACACGGAATGGAACAAAAATTTCGACCAAGATTTTACATATTCCGTTCCCATATCGCTATTTCGGATCCAAGAGATGGATAAAAAACCTAATCCGATTAGAAATATGGTTTTTACCAAAGACCCTGCTTCAAATGAGTTTTTAGTATCGGCTTCCATATGGGTTAAGGATTTGGATAGTCTTCATTATGATGACGCCATGCTACTAATAAATTGGAATGGAGGCAAGGACTCGATTGCATTGGAATACAAAAAAAAGGAAGCTGCAATCAAAGTACGGCATAAAATTCCGCTTGAGGTTCCAATGGTCAATTACCAGTTAAAAACCAATAATGAGGTATTCACAAAGTCCGTAGTACTTGATCAAGAATATGGTGCACTCCGATTCTTTCCAGAAGGAGGTGCCTTAGTTGAGGGAATGCAAAGTGTTGTAGGATTCAAGTATCTCGATTACAAGGGAAGGGGTGCCGAAATCGTAGGGACCATTGAAGATCAAAATCAAGTCGTAATAGGCCAATTCAGAAGTAACGCTTTAGGTATGGGTAGTGTAGTCTTGACACCCAAGCTAGGACAAACCTATTTCGGTGTTCTGAAAACCAAAAGTGGAAATACCTTTAAGTATGAACTTCCGAAGGCAAAGAGGGATGGCCTGATTTTGAGTTTAATTCAAAGAGGAAGGAATAAAGCACTTAGAATTTGGAATAAAGAAAGGAACAAGGATAGCCTATTTGTAAAGTTTTACCATCGGGGCAAGAATCTCTTCTTTCTAAAAGCATGCTTCAAAAATGGAATGTTCTCTTTCAAAATACAGCCTAACGACCTCCCTCAAGGTGTTATCGGGCTCACGGTCTTCGATAAAAACCTTTCGCCAGTTGCGGAACGTCATTTTTTCAATTATCTCAAGCAAGAAACCCTTGATATCGAGTTGAAAACGGATGATGAGCGCTATATCGCTCGTGATAGTGTCCAGGTTTCCATTTCAACCAAGTATAACGGCCAAGCCATACCGGCATCGATTTCCGTTATGGCAGTAGACTCCAGTTACTTTAACGGTACCAATCTCAAAAGAAACGATATCGTTTCTTATTTCTTACTCCAATCCGATATCAAGGGAACCGTTGAGAATCCGTCTTATTATTTTGAGGATGAGGCGAAGCTTGCGGAATTGGATTTCTTGATGTTGACCCAGGGTTGGACCAATTACAAATACAAAGAGAAGAAAAGGGCCAAGTCGTTTGGTGCTGAAACCGGTTTGGAAATCAGGGGTATCGTAAGTGAGCTTGACAATCAAAATAAAAGTCAACATGAATTAAGTGTGCTTCTTATGGGAAAGCCTATCGAGGCTTATTCCATAGACACCGACGATAGGGGCAATTTTAAACTAAGCTTGAAAGATAGCTATGGCCTGGGCAGAAAGTTTGTGATACAACCTACGGCTGCGAGCAATAAAAGAGGTAATCTAAAGGTAGAAATCAAAAGGTATGAAGTTCCCGATATTTCCTATAACATCAATAAAATTATTACTCCGGTGGATAGTATTGTTGAAAAGACAATGATTCAAAAGATAGCAACGGATATTCGAATCGACCCTTTCCTACTACCAAATACCATAGCCCTCGAAGGTGTTGAAGTAAGTGATTATAGCGTAACTCCAGAGCGTGCCGAAATGGTCGAACTACATGGCATACCCGATGTTGTGATCGCTAGCGAAGAGTTGATAAAAAAACGAAAGAAATGGACCAGGGGTTTGTACAGGTGGTTACTCTATAATTATCCACGGGATATTAAAGTAACTAGGGTCAGCAATGGAACAAGTTTTGAGATAGCCTATGTTTATGGTGCCGAATGGACTTATGTGGTTATCGATGGTATTCCGGTACATGAACGCGATTACGGACTTATCGGTAGTATTCCGGTAAGTGCGGTCAAAAGTGCCGAAATTATTCGAAACACAAGTACCGCCAATACATACCACACCCAGGTTTTTGATTGCGCTCCAATTTGTCCCCCACCGGCTTTTCCGGCGATTCTAGCCATTTATACCTTTTCAGGAGAGGGTTTGTCAGGAGCTTTTCCTAAAACCAAGATAACAGGTCTTATTAACGATACGGCACCACAGTTCTCCCCAATACGGGAATTTTACGCCCCTGAATACCATTCGGAAAATATGGATTGGAGTGTTCCTGACAGACGTACATTGTTGTATTGGAATCCAAATATCATCACTGATAAGAATGGCAGGGCTGTCACGACTTTTTTTAATAGTGATGTTTTAGGAAAGATGGTTCTCATCTGTGAAGGCATAACACACAATGGAAAAGTTGGGTATTCAGAGGTATTTTACGAGGTTGATGATCCCTAATTTGATCTAAACGGATTCATGGAACCAAAAATTCGTAAGCGTTATTTACCGATACAGAAATTAGAAAATATATTGCCCAATAGGTCTTCGGTATTTACCGCTCCGGTAATTTCACCGAGATGATGTAATGCTTCACGGATATCGATGGCCAACAAATCGGCCGGCAACCCTTCTTCCATCCCCTCTTTGACCTTGTCGATGGCGATCATGGCCTTATGGAGCGCGTCATAGTGCCGGCCATTCGAGATGATGACATCGTTTTTCCCAAGGGCCCCTGTTTTCGAACGGGTCAATAACGCCTCCTTGAGACCTTCGATGCCATGCTCGTTTTTGGCCGAAAGGAGAAACAACCCTTTGAACCGTTCTTGCAAGTCCTTAATGGTTTCTGGAGGGGTCATATCGGTTTTGTTGGCGACCACGATGATCTCTTTTTGGGGGTAGGTACTTCTTAGGGTCTCCAAGTCGTCGGGCACCGGACGTTGGGCATCAAAAAGATACAGTACCAAACGTGCCTCCTCGATTTTTTGCAAGGCTTTTTCAATGCCGATTTTTTCAACATAATCTTCCGTTTTACGCAATCCGGCAGTATCGATGAATCGAAACTGCACCCCTCCGATATTGAGTTGATCTTCTATGGTATCCCTTGTGGTACCGGGTATATCGCTAACGATGGCACGCTCTTCGTTCAACAAAGCGTTCAAAAGTGTTGATTTGCCCACATTGGGTTCTCCGATAATTGCGACCGGGATACCGTTTTTGATCACATTCCCCAAAGCAAAGGAATCGATCAATCGCTTCAGCACACCGGTTATCGTATCCAACAGTTGGTTGAATTGCGAACGATCTGCGAACTCGACGTCTTCTTGCGAAAAATCAAGTTCCAATTCGATCAAGGACGCGAAGTTCAACAGTTCTTGCCGTAGCTGCTCGATTTGATTGCTGAACCCACCGCGCATTTGCTGCATAGCCAGTTCGTGGGCGCCCGCACTATCACTCGCGATCAAATCGGCAACCGCTTCAGCTTGACTGAGATCCATTTTACCATTGAGGAAGGCCCGTAAGGTAAACTCCCCTTCAGAAGCCATCCGGCATCCTGATTCCAAAAATACCCGAATGATCTCTTGCTGAATGAAAGAAGAACCATGGCAGGAGATTTCCGCAACGTTTTCACCCGTATAGGAATTGGGCCCTCTGAAAATACTAACCAAAACCTTATCGATTTCCTTTTTTCGGTGAACGATATGCCCAAGATGTACGGTATGGCTTTTTTGTTCGTTTAAGTTTTTTGCACGTATCGATTCGAACTTTTGTGCGACTATGTTTATGGCGTCTTCACCCGACACCCGAATGACCGCGATGGCGCCTGTACCCGGTGCACTGGCCAAAGCAATGATGTTATCATCTGTTGACATGGCTACAAAAGTACGAAGAGAAGACCACTCCTGTGGGTATTTGGAGGCATATGATCGATTGCCCCAAACAATCGTCTACGATTCGTTTGCGAATTTGTATACTTGTGCGCTTTGAATTGGCATAGATGAGACTGAGCATTTTGATTCCGGTTTTCAACGGGCAGGATTTTATCGATCGATGCCTTAATGGGATTCTTGACCAAGGTATTCCAAGTGACGCCTATGAAATCATCCTGATCGACGATGGTTCGACCGACGATTCGCTCACCATCGCTAGATCTTTTGTCGACAAGCACCCGAACATCCGGTTATTTTCACAACAGAACCAAGGGGCCTACGCCACCCGAAACCGACTTTTGGAACTCGCCCAAGGGGACTACATTTATAACTTCGATATCGATGACCTCTTGGTAGGAAACAACCTGCTGCGAATCCTTGACCATGCGGAGGAACGACAGTTGGATATGGTGGGGTTCAGATCATCGACCATAGCCGAAATCGGAGAAAACGGGACGCAACTTCCTTTATGTAATCCTATGGAATTCGATTCGGGCAGGGACTTTATCCAATCCTTTCCCTATCACCGGGTTGAAGTATGGTGGTACCTGGTTCGAAAAGGATTTTTGGTCGAGAACGCTATCCGATTCCAAGACAACGCTAACAATGCCGATGTGGTTTTTACGTATTCGGTGTTGTTCAATTGCGGTAAGATGGCTTTTTTCGATTGTGTGAACCATCACTATTGCTTATCGGAGAATTCGATCATGCGTGCCAACCAATTCAAAAAACGAATGGAAGTAGTCCACTCCATGCACGATATGGTGTTGTCATTAGACGATTTCGTAAACAGACAGGCCCATGAGGATATCGAGGCCTCCGTTTTACGTATCGTAAACGATCGTGTCAGTCATTTCGCCCTCTTTAACATGGCCAATATGGTTCGCATCGGAATGGCTTTTGAAGACATACAACAGCGGATAAGTTCATTGGAATTCAGGGAAATCTACCCTTTTGACAAACGGGTATTCGAGCGTATGAAATTGAAAACACGGCTATTGGTACAGTTAATGAACAACCGGTTATTTTTGCGCGTGGGCACCACGATTTGCAAGCAGCTTCGCTAAGACATACAAGAACAAAATGCCGTAAACCCCATATATAAAAAAAGACCAGAATGTATCTGGTCTTTTTACAATATGTTCGTAGCGAAGTACTAAATCATGGTCGATTTAGTGCTTTTTTCCATAATACTTGCAGCATCGCAGTCTGAAATCGAAATCCATCACCCAAAGACGCTCGCCGGTATGACGATCGGTGATCCATCCCCAATCGCTGAAACCATGTGCTCCGATGTTTGAATCGAATCCGGCACCGTTAGGTCCTAATTGACCGTTTAGGTTCTCACCGCGTTGTTCTAGACCGAAACATCCTTGACCGACACAGTCGCCACCCCAAGCGTACAACCAGCTGTAGCGATTGTCGATTTCGTAGTAGTGGAGTTCCGAAGGATCAGCTTCTTGAGAGGCACATCCAGGCTCCAATTTGAATTCACCACCTTCAGCTGTAAACTCGTCATAATTTTTCTTGTCACGCAACCATACGTTGACGTAGACCTTACAATTTCCTTCGTTCATGCTGGTGATTCCGCGGATAAGTGCGGTACCATTGCTGAACTCAGCGAAAATCAATCGCTTGTGTCTGCGAGATGAAAAATAGGTGGTCGGGTTGAAGTAATCCGTTTCGTTTTCTGGCCACCACATGTTGGCTTTTGGTTGTCTGTCAGAGAAAGGACACCTGTCGGCGTCTTTGACAAGACACAATGAAGTAACGCGTGGGCGATGGTGGTGACGTCCCATGTTGATTTCTTCACCATCAGATCCCAAATCCGAATTTTGGAAATCGACCATTTCCAAATTCAAGTCGCCTACTTGGCTCAAATCAAGATCATTGACCTCATTGAAGAACTCAGTTTGGATTTGTTCAAAATCCTCGATCGATAGGTCGACCTCCTCAGAGTCAAGGTCGGCAGACTCTTGGGTAGTTACCAATTCAGTGTCAGAAGCGGCATCGATGGTTCCGTCAGTGGTAGTCACTGCGTCGTTTTCGCAACTGGCCAGGGCAAACAAAGCCGCAATGGCTAAAATGTTGATTTTTTTCATTAGGTATGTTTTGTGAAATATTTAACAAAGTACGGCAAGCTTCCCATTTCCTTTAACATTTTAGACGAACTGCACTTTTTTCGGATGGTCGGTATAAAAAGTCGTACTCCCCGGAATTCAGCTTGAATATTCTTACATTGAATTGATAAACAGTGGATTACATGTTTGTAGGTAAAACCCTAATCGAAGACTCCAGTAAGGGTAGTTCGCCCGTGATGTAACAAAATGCTAAAAATGGAGACCCATAGTGTATAACATCATATCAATCGAAAAATGGAATTAGTAAATCACAGCGCGCTGCGCAAAGACAATACCCTTTTAGCGGTCACCCATTTGACCCAATTGTTGCATTTCGTAACCGGTTTCGGTGGTTTCTTGGTTCCCCTGATCATCTGGGCCAGTTCCAAGAATTCCGTAGAGGGTATGGACGCTCACGGTCGTTCGATCATCAATTTGCAATTGAGTTTACTCTTGTATATTATCTTGAGCATACCGGCCATCTTGTTCTTGGGCTTGGGGATCATTACCCTGATCGGTTCGGTTATCGTGGCCTTCGTGCTGCCCATCGTAAATGCTGTAAAAGCAGCCAATGGCGAACCTCCATCGTATTTTCTAACGATTAAATTCATATAAAAAAAGCCGGTCTAGACCGGCTTTTTAGTTTTTTAATCAGTTGTTGAGCATGACCGGCATGACCAGCATGGTCACGGCTTCGCCTTCATCAAGGCCGTCGGAAGGGGTCAGTAGACCGGCACGGTTCGGCAGGCTCATTTCGAGGGTTACGTCCTCGGAGGACAGGTTGTTCAGCATTTCGACCAAAAACCTCGAGTTAAACCCGATTTGCATGTCATCACCCTGATAAGAACAAGACAAGCGTTCTTCGGCCTTATTACTGTAATCGACATCCTCGGCTGAAATATTCAATTCCGCTCCAGCGATCCGCAACCGGATCTGGTGGGTGGTCTTGTTAGAGAAAATGGAGACCCGACGCACTGAACTTAACAATTGGTTTCTTGCAATGGACAGGACATTTGGATTTTCTTTCGGAATGACCGCTTCATAATTAGGATATTTACCATCGATCAAGCGACAGATCAGCTCCGTATCATCAAAGGTGAATTTGGCATTGCTTTCGTTGTATTCGATCTTTACCTCGGATTCCGAACCGGCCAAAATCCCTTTCAACAAGTTCAAGGGTTTCTTGGGCATGATGAATTCAGCGACCTCAGAGGCACTAACATCATTGCGGACGTATTTCACAAGCTTGTGGGCATCCGTGGCCACGAACGTTAGCTTTTCCGATGAAAATTGGAAGAATACCCCGCTCATTACCGGTCTCAGGTCGTCATTACCCGCAGCGAAAATGGTTTTCGAAATCGCTGTGGCCAGCACGTCACCCAAGAGGGTAGTGGAACTCGGATTCGATAATTCGACGGCTTTTGGGAACTCATTGCCATCGGCATAGGCCAATCCGTATTTGCCATGGTTCGAACTGATCTCGACCGTGTTGTTGTCCTCAACCACAAAGGTCAAGGGTTGTTCGGGAAACGTTTTTAAAGTATCCAATAACAAACGGGCGGGTACCGCGATGACTCCTTCAGAATCGGAATCTACCTGCAAGACCGAGCTCATGGTGGTTTCGAGGTCGGATGCCGATACGGTCAAGGTGTTTTTGTTCAAATCGAACAAAAAGTTATCGAGGATGGGAAGCGTATTGCTATTGTTGATGACGCCACCAAGTACCTGCAGTTGTTTGAGGAGATAGGTGCTGGATACGATGAATTTCATTGATGCTTGTTTTGATGGCACTTGGGCAAGCCTTCCAAAGTGCATAATCGCAAAGATATCTTAAATGTGATTGTGGAAGAAACTAATTTATCAACATTCAGGATGCGAATTTGCGCTTTCTCAACTGGTTGGCGGTTATTCCGAAAATCAGCAGTAAACCCACGGGCAGCAAGACATTGAGCAATTGCCATTTCATTTTTTGATCGGCTATTTTCTTTTGGTCCAACAAGGCAATTGCAACCTTTTTATTCCGAATGTTTATAAGTCCCGTATCGTCTAAGAGGTAGTTCATCGAATTGATCAGAAACGCTTTGTTGCCGAAAGAACCATTGGTCCATTTGTCATATCCCAATGGCAATGGGCGTCCTTGACGTATTTGGTTTTTGATCAGATCCCCATCGGCGATGACCAACATTTTGTTCGATTCGCCTTGCTCGATAGCACCCTTCAACCGCAGGGGTTTGACCCTGTTGGTGAACGCCGAATTGAAATCACCTTCGACCAAGACCGCCAACGGAAGGTTGCCATTGCCCGCATAGGCCTGCTGATCGGGTTTGTTCGAAATACCCGATAAGGCGATTTGTCTCGGTATACCTTCCGATTTGGACAGCGGTGACGATGACAGCAACACCGTTTTGTCGTACGCATTTCCAAGGGTATCGATGCTGCCCGTGAATTGTAAACGCAGTGCTTCGATGTTGTTGTTGATCGGATGATCGTTTCTTGAAAAAACCATGGGGTGGTAGACCCAAGGTAGGGGGTCGTATTGTGAAGCGTCCGCTTCACCCGTTGCCAAGACGATGGGGGTGTTGTACAGATCACTGACCAAATCGGTATTGAGGCGAATGCCGAACTTGAAAAAGAAATCGTTCAGGTTCAAATCGCGGTTGATGGCCAAATTACTTCCGGTTGGGTTGAACAGGCTATCAAGTTCCATAGCGACCTGATCGATCAACCATAGCGATCGGCCTCCATTCACGATATATTGATCCAATACGTATTTTTCAGGGTCGCTGAAGGGTTGGGTAGGTTTGGCGATTAGGGCAAGATCAAAGGTCTTCAATTGATCCAACAGCTGCTGGGGATTGCTGGCGACCGAGTCCAAGGTTATCGCCCCGATGTTATAGTAAGCCTTGATCTCCCCAAGGAAATCGGCCAAATACAGGTCATCCAATTCGTTGTTGCCCTTGATGACGGCTACTTTCTTTTTAGTGGTCAATCCCACCTTCGTAAAAGCGTCGGCAAAAGCATATTCAAGCTGTTGAACGGATAGGTTGACGCGTTCTTCAGAGGTAGCACCAAGCTTGTTTTTCAAAAGCGGTACTTTGACCGTCTTGTCGTTGTAATTGACCATGGCCCAAGGGAAAACCAGTTCTTGGGAGACTTTTCCGTCTTGCTCGATGGTCACACTGGCCGGGGTCAACCCGATTTGCTGCAATTCATTGATGGTGGTTTCGCGGTCATCGACCCCTTCAAGGGGATCCACGAATTCGACTCGTAATCGGCTGTTTTCCGACTCGAATTCTTCCAAGATCTGTTCGGTTTCGGCCTGTAGTTTTAGAAATTCAGCAGGTAATTCCCCTTCGAGTAATACGTCGACGGTTATGGGTGCCTCAAAATCCTTCAAGGTGTTTTTCGCTGCATTTGAAAGCGTGTACCGACCGTCTTCGGTCAAATCGAGACGCAAAGGCAACCATCCCGCCAAATAATTCAGGGCCAAAAGGAGTACGACCCCTTTGAGAATCGGTATACCCACGCGCTTCATCGTTGCCATAAATTATTCAATTTGAGGTGGGTCGAGTACAAGAAAAACAAGGTCATTGAAATAAAATAGACGACATCCTTAACATCAAGGACTCCACGACCGATCCTTTCAAAATGGGCTTTGGCCCCCAACAAACCGATCGCACGTTGCCAAGCCCCGTCGGTAGCTATCGAGGCAACGGCCTCGAATCCGAAATACACCGAAAAACAAAGGAATACGGCCAAGAGAAAGGAAACGATCTGGTTTTCGGAAAGGGCAGAGGCGAAGACGCCTATTGCTGCATAAAGCAAACAAAGCAAGCACAAACCAAGATAAGACCCCAGGAGTACCCCTGCATCGTAATTTGCTTCGGTACTCCCCAATTCGGATAGTGACCAGATATAAACGACAGTGGGTATCAAGGTCATCAGGGCTATGGCGAAAACCGCAAGGAACTTGCCCGTTAAGAGCCCAAGGGTTCCGAAGGGTTTGATCAATAACAATTCCATGGTCCCCAGTTTCCGTTCTTCCGAAAGGCTTTTCATTGAAAGTGCCGGAATCAGGAACAAGAACACCCACGGGGCCAAATAAAAGAACTGGCTAAGGTCTGCGAAACCATAATCGAACACATTGAAAGGCCCTTTGAAGACCCATAGGAAGAGTCCACTCAACAACAAAAAGCCGCATCCGATCAAAATACCGGACAAGGAGGAGAAAAAGGATTGGAATTCTTTTCGAAAGATCGCAAGCATACCGTTCAATTCAAGGTTTCCATTTTCGATACGCTCCAAGCTTGGGGCTTGTCGGCGAACAATACCTTGGTTCGTTCCCAAACGGCTTTGAAGAACCCGGAACTGCGATAGGCCTCAAGCGCCTCTTCATCGGCCCAATAACTATAGGTGAAAAATACGTTAGTCTCGTTCAAATCGCGATACAGTTCAAGAAACAGGCAACCCTCAAAATTGCGGATATGGTGCTTGGTCTCTTCGAATATTTGTTCAAAACTAGAAATATTTTCCTTTGCCAAGGTCAATTTTACGATGCGAACCAACATTTAGGTAAAGTTGATGGTTATCGTGTCCCTGTATTCAAGGCCTAAAAGACTCGATGCCGAGCCCACGGAGTGCTGATCACTTTTATAAATGGCCAATTCGATATAACCTGAAGAGTTGAAAAGGGCCAAAAGATCACCGGGTCCCTTTCGCTTATCCGGCGGCAGTTCATAGTTGATGAACCCATTGTAGGTATGGTGGATATGCCTCACCTTTTCGGTACGGGCACTGATTTCAAAAGCCCGTCCATTTCGGTAGGCTTCGAAAAGGGTTTTTTGGATGTTGGTCACCACATTGCCGTAGTTATCGATATAGATGACGTTGCCGATAATGGTCTTGCCGTCGTTGGTCACCCTGGGTTCGAAATCGCGTAGTTCGCGCAATTCGGAATACGGTTTGCTCACCACCTCAAGCTTTCCGCCACGGGCCAAATGACAGGCCACGACCACCAAAACGTCGAAAGTCGGAAACGCGCCGTTCACCGGATTGGGGATGTCGATCTTGGCGATACGTTCTGGCACCGTACCAGAGGCAAGCATTGAAATGACCCCATTGTTGGATCCTATGAAATAATGGCCGTCGATCAGGGCGACCAAATGCTCGTTTTCTGGAGAAAGCTCTGAATCAAGACCGATAATATGGATGCTTCCTTCGGGAAAGGAGGGATAGGCGTTCTTTAAAATGTAAGCGCATTCTTGGATATGGAAGGGTGAAATGCCATGCGAAATATCAACGATCCGGGCATCGGGAACCTCGCGGAGTATGGTTCCTTTTATCGCAGCGACAAAATGGTCTTTGTATCCGAAATCGGTCGTCAATGTTATGATTGCCATGAAGCGCTGTTGATATGTTTTTGGTCTTTAAAACCGTTTTTTGGTTAAGTTTGCCTGTAAAAGTACAAAAGGAGAAACGTATTTTATCCATCCCACAACCCTAACAGTACATTTTCTTTGAACGAACTAATTATAGAACTTACCGAGATCAGTCCAAGGGATTTTTTCGGACAGCGGAACGAGAACATCGACTTACTGAAAAAGTATTTCCCCAAGCTTAAAATAGTTGCCAGGGGCAGCAAGATAAAAGTGTATGGGGATGAAGAATTGCTTGAGGAATTCGACCGGCGTTTCGATATGATCACCGCACACTTCGCCAAATACAACAAGCTTGATGAAAATTCGATAGAACGTGTGCTCACCAGCAATGGCAAGGAAGACTATGAATCTTCACAAGCCAGTGGTGAAGTGTTGGTCCATGGTGTAAGCGGTCGATTGATCAAGGCACAGACGGCCAACCAGCGCAGAATGGTCGATGCCTGTATGAAAAACGATATGGTATTCGCCATCGGTCCTGCCGGTACGGGCAAAACGTATACGGGCGTGGCTTTGGCGGTGAAGGCGTTGAAGGAAAAACAAGTACGACGAATCATTTTAACGCGACCAGCGGTCGAGGCAGGCGAAAACCTGGGGTTCTTACCCGGAGACCTGAAAGAGAAGTTGGACCCTTACATGCAACCCTTGTATGACGCGCTACGTGATATGATCCCTCCTGAAAAGTTGGAAAAATTCATCGAAGACGGTACCATACAGATCGCCCCAATGGCCTTCATGCGTGGCCGAACCCTCGACAACGCCTTTGTGATCCTCGATGAGGCCCAGAATACCACCCACGCCCAAATGAAGATGTTCTTGACACGTATGGGTAAGAACGCCAAGTTCCTGTTGACCGGAGACCCTGGGCAGATCGATTTACCGAGACGGGTCATCTCGGGTTTGAAAGAGGCCTTGTTGATTCTGAAGAACGTGAAGGGCATCAGCATCATCTATTTGGATGACAAGGATGTCATCCGTCATCGATTGGTCAAAAAGGTCATCGATGCGTATAAGAATATCGAACACCAAAACTAAGGCCCATGTCGAACACCTTGATGGCCACTGACTTTCATTTCAAAGGGCAACGATCGGTTTACCGCGGCAAAGTGCGTGAAGTCTACACGCTTGAAGACGATTTGTTGGTCATGGTCGCCACCGACAGACTCTCGGCGTTTGATGTAGTCATGCCCAAAGGCATTCCGTTCAAAGGCCAGATACTCAACCAAATCGCCACCAAGATGATGAAGGCCACCGAGGATTTGGTACCCAACTGGCTCCTGGCCACACCAGACCCCAATGTAGCAATTGGTAGGGCCTGCGATCCGTTTAAAGTCGAAATGGTCATACGCGGTTATCTTTCAGGGCATGCCGCTAGGGAATACAAGGCCGGCAAGCGGATGCTATGTGGTGTACCCATGCCCGACGGAATGCGCGAAAACGATCCGTTTCCAGAACCGATCATCACCCCGGCAACCAAGGCCGAAAAAGGCGATCATGATGAAGATATTTCGCGTGAAGCGATCTTGGAACGGGGAATCGTCTCTGAGGCCGATTATACCGTATTGGAAGACTATACCCGGGCACTTTTTGCCAGGGGTAAGGCCATTGCGGCCGAACAAGGGTTGATCCTGGTCGATACCAAATACGAGTTCGGCAAGACCAAAAGTGGCGAAATCGTGTTGATCGATGAGATCCATACCCCTGATTCGTCAAGGTACTTTTATGCCGAGGGGTATCAGGAGCGCCAAGAAAAAGGGGAGGCCCAAAAACAACTCTCCAAAGAATTCGTACGGCAATGGTTGATAGCAAACGGATTTCAAGGCCTCGAAGGACAACAAGTGCCGGCCATGGACACCGCCTATATCGATTCGGTTTCGGCACGCTACATCGAGCTTTACGAGAGCATTACCGGCGAGGGCTTCGAAAAATCGGACACTTCGAACATCCATGAACGTATCGGTTTGGCGGTGGCGGCTTACCTCGGTTCCCGCTGATTTACTATCTTTCAGGTCGGAGGACCGCCATGGAGAAACAAGACCGCCAAAAATATTGGAAGACCAATCTGCGCTATGTTGCCCTGCTTTTATCCATATGGTTCATGGTGTCCTATGGTTTCGGAATCCTTTTGGTCGATGAATTGAACGCAATTCGCCTAGGCGGTTTTAAATTAGGCTTCTGGTTTGCCCAGCAAGGCTCGATTTACGTATTCGTCATTTTGATTTTCGTCTATGTACGTTTGATGAACCGTTTGGACAAAAAATTTAATCTAGACGAATAATGACGATTCAAACGTGGACATTTTTGATCGTCGGTCTCACCTTTGCCCTTTATATCGGTATCGCTATTTGGTCACGTGCCGCTACGACCAAGGATTTTTATGTGGCCGGTGGTGGGGTTTCACCCTTGGCGAACGGTCTTGCTACCGCAGCCGATTGGATGTCGGCCGCGTCCTTTCTTGGTATGGCCGGGATTATTGCGTTTTCAGGCTATGACGGCTCGGTGTATTTAATGGGCTGGACGGGAGGTTATGTGCTGTTGGCACTACTTCTGGCGCCTTATTTGCGAAAATTCGGAAAATTCACCGTACCCGACTTTATCGGGGATCGGTACTATTCGAACGTGGCCAGAACGGTTGCCGTTGTGGCCGCTCTGTTCGTGTCCTTTACCTATGTCGCTGGGCAGATGCGTGGGGTAGGGGTGGTCTTTTCCAGGTTTTTGGACGTTGAGGTCAATACCGGGGTCTATATCGGAATGGCCGTGGTCTTGTTCTATGCTTTCTTAGGAGGGATGAAAGGGATTACCTATACCCAAGTGGCCCAGTATTGCGTTTTGATCTTCGCATTCATGGTTCCGGCGATTTTCATTTCGATACTCGCAACGGGCAATCCGATTCCACAATTGGGTTTTGGTGATGCGGGAAGCGATGGGGTCTACCTGTTGGACAAATTGGACGGACTGATGACCGAGCTCGGCTTTACGGCCTATACCGACGGATCGAAATCCAAAATAGACGTTTTCTTTATCACTGCCGCCTTAATGTTGGGTACCGCGGGTTTGCCCCATGTGATCATTCGCTTCTTTACCGTCCCTAAGGTCAAAGACGCTAGAAAATCGGCCGGCTACGCCCTTTTGTTCATTGCCATCCTATATACTACGGCTCCTGCCATAGCCGTGTTCGCCCGTACCAATTTGATGGAAACCGTTCAAAACACCGCGTATACCGACGTACCGCAATGGTTTACCAAATGGGAAGATACGGGTTTGATTTCTTGGACGGATAAGAACGGGGATGGTCGTATCCAATATTTACCGGGCACTTCAATTGTTGGGAAAAAACCTGAATTTACCGAGGCGAGGGGCTCCGAAGGGCAACGCCTGATCGCCAATCCCAGCCAATCCGCCAATGAGCTGTATGTCGACCCCGATATCACCGTTCTGGCGAATCCCGAGATCGCCAACCTCCCGAATTGGGTAATCGCTTTGGTTGCTGCTGGGGGCCTAGCGGCCGCCCTTTCGACCGCTGCGGGATTGTTGTTGGTGATATCGACCTCGATTTCGCACGATATCATCAAAAAACAGTTTATCAAAGACCTATCCGACAAAAACGAATTGCGGATCGCGCGGCTCTCGGCCCTTTTTGCTGTTGTGGTTGCCGGTTATTTTGGCATCAATCCCCCAGGTTTCGTCGCCTCGGTTGTGGCCTTGGCCTTCGGTCTTGCGGCCTCTTCCTTTTTTCCGGCCATTGTCATGGGGATATTCAGCAAGCGCATGAACAGCCAAGGAGCGATTGCCGGAATGGTTTGTGGACTGCTATTGACCACCTATTACATCGCAAGGTTCAAACTGGGGTGGATCGGCGATGCGACTTCCAACACGGCCGACAACTGGTGGTTCGGAATATCACCCGAAGGTTTCGGTACTGTCGGTATGTTGACGAACTTCGCCGTGGCCTTGATCGTTTGCCGCTTTACTCCGAAGCCCCCTCAAGCGATTCGTGAATTGGTCGATCGCATTCGCATCCCGTCAGGCGCGGGCGATGCCCAAAGGCATTAAACGGTTACCTCCCTTTCATTGAATCGATAATACCAATAATTGAGTATTTTCTATAGGGTATTTTCATCCGGATTTTTCTAATTTTAATTGCTTCGACCACAAACAAACAAACGAATGAGCAATTATCATATCAAACATCTCGAAGAGTATTTTCAAGTCTATCGCAAATCGGTCCGGAATCCGGAATCGTTTTGGGAAGAGATCGCCGAAGAACACTTTGTTTGGCGCAAACGATGGGATTCGGTCTTGGAATGGGATTTTACCAAACCTGAGATCAAATGGTTTTCAGGAGGTAAACTCAATATCACGGAGAACTGTATCGATCGGCATTTGCACATTCGTGGGGATAAGACCGCCATACTTTTCGAGCCCAACGACCCCGATGGGGAGGCGGAGCATATCACCTACCGTCAATTGCACGAGCGGGTCGGCAGATTCGCCAATGTTTTGAAGGCCCAGGGGATTACGAAAGGAGATCGGGTGGTCATCTATCTGCCCATGATCCCTGAATTGGCGGTTTCGGTGCTGGCCTGTGCGCGGATCGGTGCCATACACTCCGTGGTATTCGCAGGGTTTTCGGCCACTGCCTTGGCAACGCGGGTCAATGATTGTGGTGCCAAAATGGTCATAACCTCTGACGGATCGTTCAGGGGCAACAAGACGATCGATCTCAAGGGGATCGTTGATGAAGCAATGAACGATTGCCCTGATGTAGACACGGTCTTGGTCGCCGAACGCACCGGGGCGACCATCACAATGGTCGAAGGGCGCGACCTATGGTTGCGGTCTTTGTTGGATGCAGCCGATACGGATTGCCCCCCGGAAATTATGGATGCCGAAGATCCACTCTTCATTTTGTATACCTCGGGATCCACAGGTAAACCAAAAGGCATGATGCATACCACTGCCGGTTATATGGTCTATACATCGTATACGTTCAAAAACGTGTTCCAGTATAAGGAAGAGGATATTTATTGGTGTACGGCCGATATTGGCTGGATCACCGGCCATTCGTATATCGTGTACGGACCTTTGGCCAATGGAGCGACCACGGTCATGTTCGAAGGGGTGCCCTCTTTTCCTGATTTTGGAAGGTTTTGGCAAATCGTAGCGAAGCATGGGGTGACCCAATTTTATACGGCACCTACCGCAATCCGCGCTTTAGCGAAAGAGCACCTCGATCATGTCACCAAATATGACCTCTCGAGCCTTAAGATCTTGGGCACGGTAGGAGAACCCATTAACGAGGAAGCCTGGCACTGGTATAACGATCATGTCGGTGAGAAGAAATGCCCGATTGTCGATACCTGGTGGCAGACGGAGACCGGTGGGATCCTGATTTCACCGATTCCATTCGCCACACCGACCAAACCGACGTATGCCACTTTGCCCATGCCAGGGATCCAACCGGCCCTTATGGACGAGAACGGGAAGGAGATCCACGGAAACCAAGTCGATGGCCGTTTGTGTATCAAATACCCCTGGCCATCGATCGCCCGCACCATTTGGGGTGATCATCAACGCTATAAGGATACCTATTTCTCGGCCTTCCAAAACATGTATTTTACCGGTGACGGGGCCTTGCGTGATGAGGTGGGGTATTACCGTATTACCGGAAGGGTCGATGACGTGATCATCGTTTCAGGCCATAATCTGGGTACGGCCCCGATTGAAGATGCGATCAATGAACACCCCGCCGTGGCCGAATCGGCCATAGTTGGGTTTCCGCATGACATCAAGGGCAATGCATTGTATGGCTACGTGATATTAAAGGAGACGGGGGAGTCTCGCGACCGCGAGAATCTGAAAAAAGAGATCAATCAAGTGATTACCGAGCATATCGGTCCGATCGCGAAATTGGACAAGATACAATTCGTTTCAGGGCTTCCGAAAACCCGAAGTGGAAAGATCATGCGTAGGATCTTACGTAAAATCGCCGGTAAAGACGTTTCGAACCTGGGTGACACCTCCACCCTGCTCAACCCCGATATCGTTCAAGAAATCATCGAAAATGCCCTCTAAAACGAATCACCTTTAACATTCAAAGGGGGCATTTCGTTACTTCCCGTTTGTATGGATTGATATGTTATGGCACCGTGTCAAAACTTGGGTTAATACCGAAATTTTATGGCTTTTAATTAACCACCATCGTTTTTTGATGGTGGTATGGGATAGGTTTGTTCTTGAATGATAGCCAAATGCCAAATTTTATATCGGTTAGGGGATTACTAGGGGAAGAACTGGAACCGGTCGAGGTACAGTTGAACCCATCACAAATCACCTATATCCAAAATATCGAGGGAGTGAGCGAACTCCACTTAACCGATGGAAACAGCATCATGATACTTTCTATGGAGCATGAAAAGTTAATGGCGGTGCTATTCGAATGACATAAAGCGGATTGTCCTTTCAAGTTTTTGGTATGTGCCGGGCATTGGGCACAGTGTTTTAGGTGTAGGCTTTCCGCTTTTTTCAATACCGATTTATCGAAATGGAAGTGCGGTCGCTTTCACAACGAAACGCCATCAGGCATGGTCGAACATACCTGGGGCAAGCCGCCAATTGATTACCTGCCCACTGAAATATGGCTAAAACGCCTTGCACTGAAAAAAGATAACGAACTGCCCGACCCTTTTGAATTTACGTTTTCAGAATTTGACGGATTTCTAAGGGTAGTTCGTTTAGTTATCAAACCGAATCAAAAAAAAGCCCGTTTTCAATGAAAAACGGGCTTTTTCGTAGCGAGAGGGGGACTTGAACCCCCGGCCTCCGGGTTATGAATCCGACGCTCTAACCAGCTGAGCTACCTCGCCATGATTCCTTTAAGCGGGTGCAAATATAAAGGTTAATTTCAGCCTGTCAAAAAACAGATTTATTTTATTATTTGATATTTATTTTTTTATATTACCGAATTATAGAATTGAACAACGCTTAATAGCCAATACATGGGTGATAAAACCAAATTTGAGATAGAGTTCGTGATCCAGTCATCACCGCAACTGCTATACCAATATATTTCAACACCTTCAGGACTTTCAGAATGGTTCGCTGACAACGTAAACTCCAGGGGGGAGACCTTCACCTTTATTTGGGACGGTGCCGAGGAGTTGGCGAAAATGCTAAAGCGTAAGACCGATGAATTCGTCAAATTCGCTTGGGATGAAAACGAGGATGGCAGTTTTTTCGAAATGCGGATCATCGTTGATGAAATCACGAAAGACGTTTCATTGTTCATTACCGATTTCGCCGAAGAGGACGAACTGGATGAAGCCAAAATGTTATGGGGCAACCAAATTGCCGATTTAAAGCAGGTGTTGGGCTCCAAATAAGGCTGTTCCCTTTTTGAAACGTATCTTTGGTCCCGATTTTAACGGGACTTTTTTTATGGTCAATTTCAACGGCACTATCATCGCTTCCGATGCCACGGTACTTTCACATCAAAATCGAGGATTTCAGTATGGGGACGCCCTTTTTGAAACCCTACGATCGATCCATTCGAAGTTGATGTTTTGGGAAGACCATTATTTTCGATTAATGGCCGGAATGCGGGTGCTTCGTATGGAAATCCCCATGGAATTCACCATGGAATACCTCGCTGCTGAAATCCAAAGAGCCGTCGAAGCCAATGGCTTGACCGACAGTCCTTGTCGCGTTCGCATCACCGTATTCCGGAATTATGGGGGCAAATATGTGCCAAAAGACAACCAAATCGGATACCTGATCGAGGTCTCCCCGATGGCCGATGCTTTTTATGTTATCGATGAGGCAGCCTACGAAGTCGAACTTTTTCGTGATCATTATGTGAACCCGGGCATGCTTTCAAACCTCAAGTCGACCAACAAACTTTTGAATATCGTTGCAGGGGTTTTTGCCCAAGAGAACGATTACGAAAATTGCCTCTTGGTGAATACCGATAAGCAGCTGGTCGAGGCCATTAATGGAAACCTCTTCTTGGTTTTTGGGAACAAGATAAAAACCCCACCACTTACCGATGGTTGTTTGAACGGCATCGTCAGGAAGAAGCTGATCGAAATTGTCGGCAAATTGGAGGAATTTGAAATCGAAGCGGTCTCCATTTCCCCTTTTGAACTGCAAAAAGCGGATGAACTGTTTATCACCAATAGCATTTCAGGGGTTATCCCCGTTACCAAATACCGTAAAAAATCGTTTGAAAACAAGGTTGCCAAAGCAATGGCCGCCAAACTGAACACCTTGGCCCGCTTGACCTAATTGAGGATTGGGTTTTCAGGGGCATTCGACCAAATCAGGTAATCACCGCCCAATTCGACCATTTTTTCTTTCCAAAAGGCAGTAGATGATTTCTGGATGATATCGCTCTGGTACTCATTGCTCACGATCACCCATGATTTCGAGGAAAGCTCTTGGTCGAGCTGCAATGAAGCCCATCCGGAATACCCCAAAAAGAATCGGATATCGGTTTCCGTAATCGTCTGGTCATTGATCAAGGCAATGGTCTTTTCAAAATTCCCACCCCAATAAATACCGTCTGAGATTTCGATACTGTCTTCGATCAGCTCCGGCACCTTGTGGATGAAATAGAGGTTGTCTTGTTCTACCGGCCCGCCGTTGAATACCTTGAACGGCATTTTGATTTCAGTGACCAGATCACTGATGTCGTATTCCAACGGTTTGTTCAAAATAAACCCGACCGACCCTTCGTCGTTATGTTCGGCCAGAAGGACCACCGAACGATTGAAGGAAACATCACCTGTCAATGCTGGTTCGGCGATAAGAAGCTTGCCTTTTTCCGGTGTAGTGTTCAACATCATGCGATTGGAGTTACTTAAATGTAAGCTATTATGTCGATTTGACAAAAATTTGCCCAAAACAAAAAAAGCACTTCGGTGAGGAAGTGCTTTTCGAATATCGTATGTATGATATTAGTTTACCGCTTTGCCCAATTCAGCGCCAGCTTTAAACTTTACAACATTTTTGGCTGCAATTTTGATAGTCTGCCCAGTTTGGGGATTTCTACCTTCTCTTGCATTTCTTTTAGAAACAGACCAAGAACCAAATCCTACCAATGAAACTCTTCCTCCTTTTTTAAGAGAGCCTTCAACATTTCCCAAGAAAGATTCCAATGCTTTTTTGGCTGCTGCCTTAGTGATGCCAGCATCAGCTGCCATTGCATCGATTAACTCTGTTTTGTTCATAATTGACTTAAATTAATTGTTGTTAAAATAACTTTAATGCTGGAGCAAATTTATATGGATTTGCCACCGACGCAAGTAAAATCAAGGGAAATCAGGGTTTTTGTTGATAACTTGAAACGTTTGTTGATAAATGTGGACGTTTTGCCCCAATTTTCGTGAGCCTAGTCATAGTGCGGCTTTAGACGACATTGGCAGTTTTCTCGAATGAAAATCCGTTTAACACCGCTTTGGCCTCCATCCGACGTTTTCCCGGTAACTGGATTTCATGTAGGTTCAAAAACCCATCGGGCAAGGCTACTTTGATCTCTTTTTTGGAGGTCACCAATTGTAAGGGTTCATAACCGTGGGTCCCCGGCTCGATACTGCAAGTATAAATTTTCAAGACCAATTCATCGCCCACATTGTTTAAAACGGTCCATGCGGCAGGGTAGGGGTCCAACCCCCGAATTTGGTCGAATATGGCCTGCAAAGGTTGTGACCAATCGATTCGGGTGTTCTCCTTGTTGAGTTTCGGCGCGGGTTTCAAATCTTCTGCTTGGGGTTGTATTTGGGTGGGCACCGGGCCTTGGGCGATGCGTTCGACCGTTCGAACGATAAGATCGGCGCCGAGCTCCATCAGTCGATCGTGCAGTTCCCCTACGGTTTCCTCAGGACCTATGGAACAATGTTCTTGCAATATCATGGCTCCCGTATCGATTTTTTCATCGATGAAAAAAGTGGTGACCCCTGTTTCCGTCTCCCCATTGATGATCGCCCAGTTGATAGGGGCGGCACCCCGGTATTGGGGAAGCAATGAAGCGTGCAGGTTAAAGGTTCCGTACTCCGGCATTTGCCAGACCTCTTTGGGCAACATCCGAAATGCCACCACGACCTGGAGGTTAGCACCAAGGGCCCTCAAATCATCCAAAAAGTCCGGGTCTTTTAGATTGGTGGGCTGTAAAACGGGCAGTCCGTGGGCTTGGGCGAATTGTTTAACTGCCGAAGGCCGTAGTTTTCTGCCGCGACCGGCAGGTCGGTCAGGGGCGGTAATCACCCCGACAACCGTTTGGCCCGCTAACAGCAAACGGCGTAGTCCTTCGACCGCGAATTCGGGCGTACCCATAAAAATGATCCTGAGTTCCCGCTCAGTTTGTTTTGATTTCATATTCCGAATTGGTGTTCAGGATTACAATGCCATCTTCCAAGAGCTCTTGCAATCCTTTTAAAACAAGTTGTGGTCGCCTGTCAAGGCGATGCACCAACACTTTCGATGAAGCGCCACCTTCTTTTAAAAGTGCTAAAATACGTTGCTTTGTACTTTCTGGGTCCGTTTCTTGCCGTCTTTCAAGACAGCGGTCACATTGGCCACATGGAGCCGAAGGGTTCTCCCCGAAGTAGTCAAGCAAAAAGTTGGTGCGACAGGCCAAACCCGGGTCACCATAATCCAACACCGATTGGAGCCGTCCTTTTTTTAATTGGTTCAACCGGGTGATCGATTTCGCAAAGACATTAATGGTCCGATCGTCTTCCCTTGGAACTAAAAACGTGATATCGAGATCACTATCGTTCTTGCTATGGGAAATCAATCCCTCTTTGGCCAAAATCCCTAGGGCCTCGGTGAGCTGGCTTTCGGGTCGTTGCAAACGTTTTCCCAAACGGTACAAGTTGATACTTGTCTCGTAGTCGAATACTCCGGCATAAGTCCTTAAAATGGTTTGTATTAGGTCCACATGGCCCGGGTGTCGTTCCATGTAGTGGAAGAGGGACTTGTTGTCGACCAGAAATTGGATCGTTGTCTGCCGCTTGAATTGTTCGGCCATGGCAATGACACCGTTACGATCTAGAACCCGTAGTCCGTTATACGCAAGTGCGGGATTAAAACCATAATGTGCGCAAAATCGTTCGAAATGTAACCCGTGACGGGTTTGTTCCCCTTCGCCATAAGCAATTTGAAAATGAGCGTTCAATTTGGCATATAGCGTCTTGATGAAAGCCACATCGGGCAGTGATCTCAGAAAGCGACGTGTTGCGGTTTTTTGAAAGTCGGGCCGAAGTAGTAACATCGCCTTGGCCGTTTTTCCATCGCGTCCGGCACGTCCGGCTTCTTGGTAATAGTTTTCAATGCTTTCGGGCAGATCGAGATGGAGTACGAGGCGCACATTCGATTTGTCAATGCCCATACCAAAGGCATTGGTGGCCACCATGGTGCATTGCCCATGCAGCAACCAGGCATCGATTTTTGATTTTTTTTGATCCGATGTCAGTCCCCCATGAAAAAAATCACTTTCAATCCCATGGGATGCCAGGAGTTTGGCGTATTCCTGGGTGTGCCTGCGGGTGCTGACATATACGATCGCACTTCCTTGGGCCCGTTTGACGGCATCGATGATCTGGTGCTGCAGGTCTTCGGTTTGCCTTACGGCGAATTGGAGGTTGGCCCTTTTGAAGGAATCTTTTATCGGTCTATCGATCTTGAGTTGAAGGGTAGTGGCAATATCACCAATGACCTGTTCGGTAGCCGTAGCGGTCAAAGCGATGATCGGGACCTGGGGATGCAAGCTCCGCAAAACATCGCACTTTAAATAGGCAGGTCTGAAGTCATGCCCCCACTGCGATATACAATGGGCTTCATCGATGGCTATTAAGTTGACCTTCATTTTTTCAATACGTTCTTGTACCAATCGCTGCTGCAAGCGTTCAGGTGACAGGTAAAGAAACTTATAATCGCCATACACACAATTGTCCAACAACTGATCGACCCGTTCTTCTTTTTGTCCACCGACCAAGGCTACGGCCTTGATATCCATCGCTTTTAGTCGTGCCACCTGATCATGGATCAAGGCCACCAAGGGCGAAACAACGATGCAGATCCCATCTTTGGCCATGGCAGGTACTTGATAGCATATCGACTTGCCCCCGCCAGTAGGCAAAAGTGCAAGTACGTCATGACCCGAAATGGACGAGGCGATGATTTTCCCTTGAGACCCCAAAAAGGAATCATAATTCCAATAGGTTTTCAAGATGGATAGCGGATCAGGATGCACGGCTACTTCAGATTAAGGTCTTTCAAAACGAAATCCGTCCTATTTTCAATCGTAGTTTTTGGAACGGTAACGGGCGTATACCCAAAGCGGGTGTAGGTCGCCATCAGATATTCATGAAGGGCCTCGGCCTCTTCGAACGTCTCAAGTCGCTCATTATCGGAAACGTATATGGCTTTCCAAGGGGGTAAAATGTACACGGCATCGTAGCGATGGGTTTCGCAAGCTTCCGTAAAATCAGGTTCGTAGGCTTGATCGAAATAATCCATGTAAGCCAAAACATCCGGTATACCACGGTCGAAAAAACACAACGCGTCCGGCTGTTTGTCGGCTTTTAGAAAGTGATCGATACGACCTTGAAGCAGACTGCGGTTGAAGGCATAAGGATCATCGACGAAAGCCAAAGGGTTGCTTACCTGTTCCTTGATCGTTCCAGCCGATTTGGCTTCGGCGGTCATACTGCGGATTATCTCATGGAAGCAGGGATATCCCGCGGCTTCCAAGGCCTCGATGACCACTGTTTTTCCAGTGCCGGGTGCGCCGGTTACCACAATTTTCCTCATGCATTCCCAATTCGAGTTCCTTCACAAAGTAATGAAATCCCCCAGCGAGAAAAAAATTGACTTTTTAGAAGTTATATTTGTAAAAAATTAAGCATGGATACCCAAAAGTCCGATGAATTTTACAATCGTTTACGCGAACAGCTCTTGGAAGACAGTACCTGGCCTTCCACCTACCTCTACAAGTTCATAGTACCCACGGATACCGAAAAGATCGGACGGATACAAGCGATTTTCGACGTTCCGGGAGCGGTCATTGAATCCAAACAATCGAAAAAAGGGACCTATACCAGCGTGTCGATTACCCTGAAGGCCAAAGACCCCGATGCGATTATCGAAAAGTATAAGGAAGTCGCTGTTATCGAGGGTGTAATTTCCCTTTAATGGCAGTGGAATGCCATAATTTTAGTAATTTGCGTACGTAAATACGATACTTCCAGATTTTTGTATCACCTATAAACTTTCCAGATTGAATTTAGTAGACAACCTCGAATACAATACAGAGCGGTCAAAGCTTTTTATACCTGAATACGGCCGTCACTTTCAAAAAATGGTCGATCATGCGGTCTCTATAGCCGACCGTGAAGAACGGAATAAGGTCGCCCAATCCATCATCAGTGTAATGGGCAATTTGCAACCGCACTTACGTGATGTACCCGATTTCCAGCATAAGTTGTGGGATCAACTGTTTATCATGTCCGACTTTAAATTGGATGTCGATTCGCCCTTTCCGATCACTTCGAAAGAGGTGTTGCAACAACGCCCCGATCCTTTGGAATACCCGCAGAATTTTCCGAAATACCGATTTTATGGAAACAACATCAAGCGAATGATCGATGTTGCAGTGTCCTGGGAAAAAGGGGATATGCGTGACGGGCTTGAATATGCCATTGCCAATCACATGAAAAAATGTTATCTCAATTGGAACAAGGATTCCGTTGAAGATTCGGCCATCTTCGGTCATCTCAAGGAGTTGAGTGATGGTCAAATCGATTTGGCACCCGACGGTGAAAGCCTGACCGAGAGCACCCAATTCTTGAAAAACCGTATTCAAAAGTCGAACCGTAGCAACAATAACAACAACAAAAAGCAACGGAACAACCGCAATAAAAAACGTTACTAGGAAACGAATCCACATGGGTACATTTCGAATTGAAGGAGGGCAACGGCTGCAAGGCGAGATCATGCCCCAAGGTGCCAAGAATGAAGCACTACAGATTCTATGCGCCGTATTACTGACGGCCGAGGAAGTAAGCATCACCAACATTCCGGACATTGTCGACGTCAACAAACTGATCGCCCTATTGGAAGACCTTGGGGTGAAGATCCAGAAAAAGGGAAAGGGCAGTTATACTTTTAAGGCCGATGACGTTAACCTCGACTACCTCCAATCAGATAAATTCAAACAAGACGGGCGCGGGCTGCGCGGTTCGATCATGTTGGTCGGACCACTCTTGGGACGTTTCGGAAAAGGATACATACCAAAACCCGGGGGCGATAAGATCGGAAGGCGTCGTTTGGATACCCATTTTGAAGGCTTTATCAAGTTGGGGGCCCGTTTTCGCTACAACAGGGAAGAGTATTTTTATGGCGTAGAGGCCGAGAAACTACAGGGTACCTACATGCTATTGGACGAAGCCTCGGTAACAGGAACGGCCAATATCGTGATGGCTGCCGTGTTGGCCGAAGGTACGACCACTATTTACAATGCCGCTTGCGAACCCTACCTACAACAACTTTGCAAAATGCTCGTTCGCATGGGTGCGAAAATATCAGGCATCGGTTCAAATTTGTTGACCATAGAGGGAGTTCAGGAGTTAGGGGGTACCGAACACGCCATGCTTCCGGATATGATCGAGATCGGAAGTTGGATCGGTTTGGCGGCCATGACCCAAAGTGAATTGACCATTAAGAACGTTAGCTGGGATAATCTGGGACAGATTCCGAACGCTTTTCAAAAATTGGGTATCACGATCGAAAAACGGAACGATGATATCTACATTCCGGCACACGAATCGGGCTATGAGGTCCAAAATTACATCGATGGGTCCATCCTGACCATTGCCGATGCCCCTTGGCCGGGCTTGACCCCTGATCTCTTGAGTATCTTACTGGTTACGGCCATCCAGGCAAGGGGAGAGGTGGTCATCCATCAAAAAATGTTCGAAAGCCGGCTGTTCTTTGTAGATAAACTGTTGGATATGGGGGCCAAGATCATTCTCTGTGATCCACACAGGGCGACCGTGATCGGTCATGACTTCAAATCGAGCCTCAAGGCAACGACCATGACCTCACCCGACATTCGGGCAGGGGTTTCCTTGCTGATTGCCGCGCTATCCGCTAAAGGGGTGTCTACCATCCACAATATCGAACAAATCGATCGCGGATATGAGAATATTGACGAGCGTTTGCGCGCGATCGGAGCGAAGATTACCCGGGTTTAAGTAGGCTTTCCAGTTAGTGGTCCGCCTTCGAGAATAGGATTTCCTTGACGTTTTCGAAAAAAGGAATGGCGATTTTGTTAGGTTCCATAAATACGCCTGAAGCATTGAAAATCGTATCGATCTGTTTCAACTTGATGTTGGCCGAAGTACCGTTTTGACCATAATCATGAAATGCCATGCTCCAATCCTTGAACAAGCGATCATTCCGCTGTTCCTCACAGATCACGGTGATTTCATGATGTCTGTCATCATTACTGATTTTCTCGAACAAAGTCTTGACCTTGTCGTCTTCGCCTTCAAGCAGTTGTAAAAATTGGTTGTTGTGAAACAACAAGCAGCCCGTGATATCATTGTACACGTTACGATCTCTGGCATCGCTAAGCATGTGGTAGATTTGCGACACCTCAAAAGATTCACTGGCTACCGATCGGTATACAAGCGAAATCATAAATCTATTTATTGTTTATTGGTTGTTACTCAAATATAGGCGATTGAGCGCGGTTTTACAACGCAACGGGTACTTCCGGACTATTTTTCGACAAGGCATCCATCAGGATATTTGGCAAAACGACCCCGTTCGACAGCATGCACGTTGTCGGGGTAAGGCCAGGGCCACCCTCCGAACTGGGTCAACCGATATTCTTGCATGGCTTGTTCGATCTCGGCTTGGGTATTCATGACGAACGGCCCGTATTTGGCAACGGGTTCGGCAATAGGCTTGCCTTGTAAGAGTATGAAATGCCCTTGCTCATTACCATTGACGAGGGAAGTTTCAACGGTAGGGTCCAAAACAATACCTTGATTGGGTCCGTATTCCTTAGCCCCTATTTTTAGTGAAGACCCCTGGTAAAAATATAGGGTGCGATTCACCGTTTTCGAGGCTTTGGGTAGGGTTATGCTTGCCAGGGCATCGATCTTCAAATTCCATATGGCCACTTCGTTTTCCGCTATAGCGGCCCATGAGTCCGGGGCAGGTGCAACCGCCTCTTGCCCCTTGTAACTGCCCGCGATGACTTTGACTTGTCCACCGTCTTCCGCTACCAAGGGAATATCTTCATGCCAAAGCATCTTGAAATGTGGTGCGACGAACTTACTGGCCTTCGGAAGGTTCAACCATATTTGGAAGAGTTCTAACGGATTGGGTTTGTCGGTATGGATCAAAGGAAACATTTCGGAGTGTTGTACCCCACTGCCAGCGGTCATCCATTGCACATCGCCTTCCCCGAACCTACCTGCCGCCCCGAGGGAATCGGAATGGTCACAGAACCCCTTGTTCACAATGGTAATGGTCTCGAAACCCCGGTGGGGGTGGTACGGAAACCCCGGTATGCTGGTACCGTGATACATACGCCATCCGTCTTTTAGGGTAAAATCGTTACCGAGGTTCCTTTCTGCCAAGGATGCTTCGTCGACACCCAATTGCCCGTTCCCTTTAGGGTAATGATCCAAATGGTATACGCTGAACAAAAAGGGATCTTGGGTTTGCCAAGGGAAACCCAGGTCAAAACTTTGCAATACGGGGTCACTCATGGGCTTAGTTTTCTCCGATTGGAGGTGGGCCGTCGATCATGGCTTCATAGACCTCATCCCCTTTTCGCATTTTGAATTCCTCTTTGACTTCGGCCACCAGCTTTTCGTTCTCGAAAAGATCGACCATGGTCATGGCCATGGCTTTTGAGGCATAGCTCATGCCCTTATGGCCGATGCTCATGGCCCCACAGGCTACTACGGCCCAAGAATGCCACGGGGTGTCTTTGGGAGCGGTGGTCACGCTTAAATTGATGTTAGGTACGTTCCAGCTCACATCGGCGACATCGGTCGATCCCCCTCCAGGAAACTCCTCCGTAGCCCGTAAAGGATTGATGTTGCTGTCCATTCCGACCTCCGGTTTGCCCGTTGCTCGCTGAATGGCCTTCCCAAAAGCTACCTCTTCTTTGGTGTAAGCTATCGGCCCAAGGAGTTCGAGATTGCCCTGCATGATCTCACCTCCTCTGCGATTGACCAACATCTCGTAAATGCCTGAAACCAGCGATATTTTGTAGTCGACATTGGCCATGATCGCCGCACCTTCGGCCATCTTTTTCACCTGCTCATAGGTCGGGAGCATGACTTTACGTTTTGGGTCCCTGACCCGTACCCAGATTTTAGAATAGTCGGGTACGACATTGACCACCTGGCCCCCATCTTGGATGTGGTAATGGATCCTCGATGTCGGCTTGATATGTTCTCGGTAATAATTGATCCCCGTGGTATAGAGTTCCAAGGCATCGGAGGCACTACGTCCGTTCCAGGGATCGGCGGATGCATGGGCGGCTTGTCCATAAAACTCGACGATGAAATCGATCAAGGATAACCCGCTTTGTACATCGGCTTCTATATTCGCACCGGGGTGCCAACTGATGTTCACATCCACATCATCCCAAAGGCCCGCTTCGACCATCCAGACTTTGGCAAAGTATTTTTCCTCGGCAGGCGTTCCTAAAAATTTGATGGTTCCCTTGATTTTCCCTTCCTGCATCAACTCTTTAATAGCAATGGCGGCACCAAGACTTGCGGTTCCGAACATGTTATGGCCGCAGCCGTGACCGGATCCGCCCGGTACCAAAGGGTCTTTTTCCGGACTTCTTTTTTGTGAAAGTCCAGGTAGGGCATCAAACTCCCCCAAAATACTGATTACGGGGCTACCTGAACCGTATACCGCGGTAAAGGCCGTCGGAATATCGGCCACACCTCGTTTGACGTTAAATCCGTTCTTTTCGGCATAGTCGGCTAAAATTCTTGAAGATCCGCTCTCATTGAAGGCTGTTTCAGCCAACTCCCAAATGGAATCGCTGATCGCGATCAAATCGCTTTCGTGGTTTTCGATGGAACTGATGACCTTCTTTTTGCTCGATGTCATTTTTTGTCCCATTAAAGGGATGCTACACAGCAAACAACACAGGGAGATGTAGATGGTTTTCATTTTCGGATGGAATAATTGGTTTCGAGTATAAGATAACCCAAAAAACCGAAAGAAATCAACCCACCGCGGCTTTGTAGGTTTCGAGGCAGCGTTCACGGGCGAACTTATGGTCGACCATGGGCAAAGGGTAGGTGAGTTCATTCAATTCAGGCACCCATTTTTGGATATAGGTTTGCTGCTTATCGAATTTCTGCACTTGGGTCGTGGGATTGAAAATCCGGAAATAAGGGGCGGCATCGACCCCACTGCCAGCGGCCCATTGCCAGTTACCCACATTACTGGCTAATTCAAAATCAAGCAATTTTTCGGCAAAGTAAGCCTCGCCCCACCGCCAATCGATCAATAAATGCTTACAAAGGAAACTGGCGACCAGCATGCGCACCCTATTGTGCATATACCCCGTCGCATTCAATTCACGCATTCCGGCATCGACCAAATGGTAGCCGGTCATGCCCGTTTTCCAACGTTCGAAATCGTCTGGGTCGTTGCGCCAAGCGATGCGGTCATATTTGGGTTTGAACGCACGATCGACGGTATGCGGAAAGTGCCAAAGGATCTGCATGAAAAATTCCCTCCAAATCAACTCACTCCAAAAGACCTCGTTCTTTGAAGCGATGGCCTTACGCATCATTTTACGGATAGAAACCGTTCCGAATCGGAGGTGGGGGCCCAACCGGGAAGTGCCCTTTTCCTTGGCCGGAAAATTCCGGGTAGCCTCATAATTTTCGATAAGCTCCTTGGTCGCTACGAAATCGGGAACGCTGATCGATGCATCTTGAAACCCCATTTCGGCCAGGGAGACTGGAGAAGGCAATGGTCCTGAATAACAATTGCCGAGTATCGAAAGCGTATCGTATTCGATCAATTGCAGCGCGGGGTTGAACTGTGATTTCCAACGGTTTTTGTATGGGGTGTACACCACGTAGGGCGCCCCGTCGTCCTTGGTGACTTCCCCTTTCTCGAAGATTACTTGGTCTTTAAAGGTCTTAAAACCTACCTTGTTTTCCGAAAGTAAGGCTGCGATATGCCCGTCACGCTTATTAGCATACGGCTCATAGTCGTGATTGGTGTAGACCGTTTCGAGCTGGTAATCGGTCATCAGTTGTTCGAAAATAGCTTCCGGTTTTCCGTAAGCGATGTACATACCACCACTTTGATGTGCCTTGAGTTCAGCCTGCATGGTGTTCAAGGCCCTGAAAATAAAGTATACCCGGGGGTCGTCTTTCGGGAGTTTGGCCAACAATTCCGGATCGAAAATGAAAAGCGGAATGACCGGAACATCCCCTTTCAAAGCGTTGTAGAAACCGACATTGTCATCCAGTCTTAAATCCCTACGGAACCAAAATACCGCAACCCGTTTTCCCATTAATTGACGTTTAAGGTCGACATACCGCCATCGATTCCGATGATCTGTCCGGTGACCCAGCTGCTTTGGTCCCTTAACAAGAAGCTGGCCAATTCGGCGATTTCTTCAGGGTGCCCATAGCGTTTCATCGGGTGCCGGGCAGCCATCAATTCCTTTTTACGATCGTTGCCGAGCAAACGTGATGCCAAAGGGGTATCGACCAATGAGGGGGCGATGGCGTTAAATCGAATTTTAGGCGCGTATTCTGCCGCCATTGATTTTACAAAGCCTTCTACCGCGCCTTTAGCGGCAGCGATACTGCTGTGGAAAGGCATCCCGGTAGTTACTGCGACCGTGCTGAAAAAGAGCATGCTAGAACCTTCGGCCATTCTAGGGAGCACCGTTTTCAGCACTTTGACCATAGCAAAGAAATTGAGTTCCATAGCCTCGTAAAAAGACTCTGTAGACAACATCTTGAAAGGTTTCAGATTGATACTTCCTGGCAGAAAGGCGAAACCATGGATGGTTTCGGGCAATTGCGTAGGGTCCAATACATCAGTGGTCGCATCGAAAGGAATGTATGTCAGATCTTCCGATTCCAGCTCAGGTCGTGTGCGTGAAGCAACGGTAATTTGGTGTTCACCCACAAGTTTTTGTATGAGTTCATGCCCAATACCATGGGACCCTCCGATAAGAAGGATGTGCTTTTTCATATCAAATCGCTTTTAGGGTTAATGAATGCTGCGCTCCAGGTACCGAGCCGAACAATTCGGTCAACCTAGTTTCACGATATTCAAAAATGCGTTTCAATTGTTTTTTAACCAACAGGGGGTGGGCCAAACGGCCTAAGATTCCGAATGGCAATTTATAGTCGATGATATCTTCCATTTCGACCCCTTCCGGCGTCTCTTTGATGAAGTGTTTGTGATGCCATAGGGCGTAGGGCCCGAAACGTTGTTCGTCAACAAAATAGTCCCCTTCCTTCACATGGGTGATTTCAGTGACCCATTTGGTTGAAATACCCGCGAAGGGCTTCACGATATATTGAATGATCTGCCCTTGGAACATCGGGCGGTCAGCTCCCGATAAGATGATGAAACCCATATGGTCCGGGGTGATGACTTTGAGGTTTTTGGGGTCTGAAAGAAAATCCCAGGCTTCTTTCTTCGTAATGGGAAAGGACTGCTTTGCGTGAAGCTGATATAATTTCATTGGGTATTTTTTACAAAGATAATCCAACTATGTTTAAATAAAAATCAAAAAAGTTAAACAAAACTAAAGTTGAGCTAGGAAATGGCGTTCGTCCTGGAATTTGGGGCTTTAACGTGCTTTTCGTAAAGGGGTCCTACAAAATCGTATTTTGCGTTCAAACCGATCATTCTTGAGAACCGTCCTTTTTGTTTTTTGTGCACTCTTCGGGGCTTGGTCCTTTTCCCAAAGCGATATCCGTGTATTGGGTGAGTTGCCTGAATCCTTGGTCGAAAGTTCCGGATTGCTATTCTACAACGGTAACCTCATAACGCACAATGATTCGGGAGGGGAGGCCCGATTGTACGAATTGGACACCACTTCCTTAGCGGTCGTTCGCACCGTATCCCTCTCAAATCAAGGCAATATCGATTGGGAGGATCTTGCTCAAGATGACGACTATATCTATATCGGTGATTTCGGAAACAATAATGGATCCCGCAGGGATTTGGCCATTCTCCGAATCGCAAAAACCGATTATAATGCCTCCGATACCGTTGCTGCCGAACGTATCGAATTCGCTTATGGTGACCAGCTGGATTTTTCAGGTTCCGAGAACAGTGATTTCGATGCCGAGGCCCTGATCGTGTTAGGGGATGATTTGATTGTATTGACGAAACAATGGCAGCAATTGGGTACCGTGGCCTACCGGATTCCCAAGACACCCGGGACGTTCGTAGCTGAACGAATAGGGGCGTTCCCTATCAATGGTTTGGTGACGGCAGCGACATTTGATGCCGCTTCCAATACCTTATATCTATTGGGTTATTCCCAATTATTGGTTCCTTTTTTCGCGACTTTCACCGATGTAACATCCAACGCTTTGTTCGATGGACAATTCACCAAAACCGATCTCAACATCGTACCGGCTCAGATGGAAGCCTTAGCCTTGATAGGCCCTCGTTTTTATGCTACTAGCGAAGCCTTTGTCAACGCCCCGATCATCGATACGGCCGCGCGTTTGTTTTCTTTTGGATTGGATGGGATGGATGGGGAAGGACCCCAACCAGGGCCGGAACCTGAAGTACCCCAAGAAAGTTTGGTGGTCTTCAAGACTTTCGGGGCGACCCAATTGGGTTATGTATTGAATACCGATAAGGCGATCATCGCCATGGGGATTTATGATGCAAGTGGCCGGTTGGTACGTTATGTGCCCTTGGAAGCGATAACGGATAATGATATCGATATTTCCGATTTACAGCAATCGTTATATTACCTCGCCTTTTTGCTTCCGGATGGGATCCTATCAGCCCCGTTCTTTAGGGATTGACCTTCTTATATTTAAGTATTCGTTAACAAATCAGGCTACCCATAATAAGTAGTTTTGTGGGTCTAACACACCTATTTAAATCCGTTACAATGAAAAAATTACTTGTAGGTTGCTTCGTCGGCCTTTTAAGTGCAGGCCTTTGGGCGCAAATGCAAACCCCGCAACCGAGCCCCTTCTCTAGGATGGAGCAGCAGGTCGGTTTGACCGAAGTTACCGTAGAATACTCCAGACCTTCTATGCGGGGTCGTGCCGTTTTCGGTAATTTGGTTCCTTACGATGCGCTTTGGCGAACCGGTGCGAACAAAAACACCGTTGTCAGCTTTAGCGACGACGTGACCGTTCAAGGAAAGGAACTCAAAGCCGGTAGTTATGCGATCTTTACCAAACCGGGAGAGGCCGTTTGGGAAGTGATCTTCTACAGTGACACAGAAAATTGGGGTACCCCAAGGGAATGGGACGATTCAAAAGTCGCTGCCATAGTCAAGACCGAGGTTTTGAAAATGGAAATGCCGGTCGAGACCTTCACAATGACCATCGATGACCTCCATAACAATGGGGCCGCTTTGGGAATGCTGTGGGAAAATGTGTACGTCGGGGTAAAATTCGAAGTGCCTACCGTTGATAAGGCGGTCAAGAGTATCGAGGCCGTAATGGCGGGTCCGAGTGCCGGAGATTATTATTCGGCCGCTTCGTACTACTTTGCTGAAGGCAAGGATTTGGCAAAAGCCAAAGAGTGGATCGACCAAGCGGTTGCCAAAGACACCGAAGGCCGCATGTACTGGGTGATGCGTCGCCAATCACTGATCTATGCCAAAATGGGTGATAAGTCGGGTGCTGTCAGTGCCGCCAAAAAATCCTTGGCCGCTGCTGAAAAGGCAGGTAATATGGACTATGTTAAAATGAACAAGGACTCCTTAAAAGAGTGGGGCGCTTTGTAAAAGATGTAGCACAAGCACAATTTCAAACCCCGAGCAATCGGGGTTTTTTTATGTCTTTATAGGGGGCTTGCCCAACAAACGGTCGAACCCTTCAAGTAAGAGCGCGAAAAAGATGACCAAGGCACATCCGAAGGCGTTCAGCCATAAATACGACATCCAATCACGGCTCCATCCGATAATCACGATGACCTGGGTCAATAAGGCCGCGATGAATACCGCATTGCCCCTGACGTGTTTGAAAAAGAAGGCCAACAGAAAGATGCCCAGTACATTGCCATAAAAGATGGATCCAATGATATTGACCAACTGGATCAAGTTGTCGAATAAATTCGCCACACAGGCAATAATGATGGCAATGATCCCCCAAAGCAAGGTAAAGCCTTTGGTGGCCCACACATAATGTTTCTCGGTCAATGTCCGGCCCACATTGCGTTTGTATAGGTCAAGGGCGGTGGTGGTCCCTAAAGCGTTCAATTCGGAGGCCGTAGACGACATAGCGGCCGATAAGATCACTGCCAACAACAAGCCTACGAGTCCGCGCGGTAGATTGTTCAGAATAAAATGGATGAATACATAATCCTTGTCATTGGTCTCTATGCTGTCGTCTGCTTGTTGGATCAACGTGCGGGCTGCCATTCGATTGCTTTTTTCAAGGGTATTGATTCGAAGCATTTCGCTTTCAGCCAGTTCCAAAGCATTCGATTCACCCAACTTCAAAGCTGTGGCATACTCATTTTGCGCGGCTACTTTTTCGTCTTCCAATTCAGCATGTTCCCCTTGAAGTACTGAATACGCTTCACCCTGTTCCGAATCCATCACCGCTTCCGTGGCTGCCGGATTGAAATTCAAAGGGGAACTGTTGTACTGGTAAAAAACGAAAACCATGACCCCTACCAAGAGAATAAAGAATTGCATGGGGATCTTGAGGAGCCCATTGAATATCAACCCGAGTTGGCTTTCTTTCACCGATTTCCCTGATAAATAGCGCTGTACTTGGCTTTGATCCGTTCCGAAATAGGCAAGTGCTAAAAAGAACCCTCCGGTGATCCCACTCCAAAACGTATACCGGTTTTGGGTATCGAAATCAAAGCTCAGGATTTCAAGTTTTCCATTGGCCCCGGCAATTTGGAGCGCTTGGGAGAATGATATATCGGATGGCAGGCTACCTAGAATGAAAAAAAACGCGAAAAACATCCCTACCATGATGATGAACATCTGCTGTTTCTGGGTCACGCTGACTGCTTTGGTCCCTCCGGTTACCGTGTAGGCAATGACCAAAATACCAATGATGATATTCAGCGTTCGCAGGTCCCAACCCAAAACGGCGGAAAGGATGATCGAAGGAGCGAATATGGTGATTCCGGCTGCCAACCCGCGCTGTATCAAGAACAAAATGGCCGTAAGCGTTCGGGTCTTAAGGTCAAAACGGCTTTCAAGCAGTTCATAAGCCGTATATACTTTCAATTTATGGTAGATAGGGATGAAAACCGCACAGATGACGATCATGGCCAATGGAAGGCCAAAATAGAATTGAACGAACCCCATGCCATCATGAAAGGCTTGCCCTGGCGTTGATAGAAAGGTGATCGCACTGGCTTGGGTCGCCATAACCGAAAGACCGATGGTCCACCATTTGGCATCCTTACCACCTTTGACATAGTCTTCAACGTTCTTACTGCCTTGGGTTTTCCAGACCCCATAGCCTACGATAAAGAGAAGGGTACATCCTAAAACGATCCAGTCGAGTATGGCCATGGGTCAGGTATTCGATTGCATGATGAAATAAAACAGCAAAATGTACAGGGCGTTCATGAGCAACACCAAAGTGTAGGCTTTTTTCCAAACGATTTTTGACATTTATCCTTTGATTTGGTCTTCTTTGCTGATTTCCTTACCCAACGAAAGCATGTTGGCAAAAAGTTTATAGGCACCGGATACCCCCGCAGGAAGTTCCCTGAAAAAACTTAAACCCGTATAGATGTAGTTGCCCTTGCCATAAGGCGCCACAAGCAGGCTACCTTGTTTTTGTGATTCCCCTTCATCGGCCATGGTTAAAATCGGGGTAAATTCATCACCCCATTCGTTCGGAAAATACAATCCCCGTTCCTGCACCCAACCATCGAAATCGGAGCTACTGATGGCGTTCGGAAAATTCACCAAGGCATGGTCTTTAGCCAAAATGGAGACTTCGGCGTGCTCATCGGTGACCCGATCCCTTGATATGGTCAACGGGTAGGGGGCAATGTTTTCGAATTGCCCACGCCAACGGTTGGCCGTGTTGTATTGTACGATTAAATTGCCCCCTTGTTCAACATAATCAAGCAAATGGTTTTGTTTGAATTTTAGGGCTTCGACCACATTGTAGGCCCGAATTCCGACAACGATACCATCGTACTTGGCCAAGGACCCGGCTTCGATTTCATCGACGTTGATCAGATGGACTTGGTAACCGATCTGTGTCAAACTTTCCGGGACTTTGTCGCCGGCTCCGACGATATAACCTATATGCTCCCCGCTTTTTTGGATGTTCAATCGGACGACTTTGGCTTTGGCATCCGACAATACGGATTGTTTTGGGATGTGATCGTAATCGATTTCGATCAACTGTTTTCCATAGGTCATACCTGCTGATTCAACGACGGCCCTGACGAAGCCTTCATTTTCGGAAGGCGGAGGGGTAACCGTAAAATAGACGTTTTGGGTTTCCCCTTTTTGGGCGATGTCGACCTCAACGCTAGCGGGATTCACTTTCCATCCAGAAGGGAGGTCCAATCGAGCGACTCCGGAAACGTCGTTTTTGCCTGCTCGGACCTTGACGGCGACCTGTTTGGGTTGGTCATCAGCGAAAATGACCACATCGTCTTCCATCGCAGCCGTTACTTGTGGTAGCACGACAAAAGGTTCGTAAAGTTCCCCTTTGTCAGGTTTCGAATACCTATACACGACGGGTTTTTGAAAGCGAACGGTAGTGCCGTTCAAATCAAGTGTGAAAACAGCTTGGTAGGCGGCTGGGGTCTCTGGTTTCCCGATGAGATTCCGATCCCTGACATCATACATGCCCAAAGTCCCCTTTCGGTTGAGCCAATACGGATTGGAATAGGGCTGCGTGGTCGCGACTTGCAATTCCAAATCAAGGTTTTCCTTGATGTTTTCCCCTAATTTCTTGGCTGGGGTTATTTTTGCGTCAGTCCCCGCAATGGTAATATCCTTTAATTCGAATGGACTACGACTACGGTTCAACACCTCAAAATTGATTTTTGCGGTTTCTCCTGGCACTACGGAAGCATTTTCGGCACTTGCTTCAAGATACATTCCGGCACATGCCAGGATGATTTCCTGCAATTGAGGACTTTTCAAAGCCTTCCAATGCGCATCTTCACTTTGTTGTAGTAATTCATAAGCCTTCACTAAATCCGGTACGTGGGTCGAAGGATCGGCGAAATTGAAATCGCGTTCGACCTTATCCAAAATCGCTCCTATGGCTTTTCCGCCTTCCATTCGAGACCAAGTCGTATTGATTCCATCGAACAGGTCGGACTTGTCGTTGGGTAGATCCCCTTTCAACAATTCGATGTATTCCGATTGGCTGCCTCGGGTGGTTAATCTTCCGAATCCCTGGCATAGGTGTTGGCTGCTTGCCTTAGCCGCGATTTCATTGTTTGAAAGTCCAAGACTAGGATAATAAACACCAATATCCATTTGAAGCATTTGTGATTTATCGGCTTTCTCAAAATTTTCCCTCGAACCATAAAACCACCAGGAGGTATTGAAGAATAACCTTCTTGGCTGCCAAGGTGATGTAGCTGAGAGTTGTTCTGGATACGACTTTGGATCGTTCGCAAGATCAAAGGCCTCATGGCTCAGCATGGCCGATGCCGTGTGATGGCCATGGGTACGGCCTGGGGTCCGATGATCAAATCGATTGATGATGATATCGGGTTTCAATTGGCGGATGCTCCAAATCACATCGCCCAGTACTTCTTTTTCATCCCAGATTTCCAAAGTTTCTTTCGGATGTTTTGAAAAACCGAAATCATTGGCCCTGCTAAAGCGTTGTTCACCACCATCGACACCTCGTGCCGCTAACAATTCTTGGGTGCGCAACACACCGAGGTACTCGCGAAGTTCGGCGCCGATGAGGTTTTGGCCACCATCACCCCGGGTTAGTGAGAGATACACGGTCTGGGCTTTCACCTCATTCGATAAGTACGAGATAAGGCGTGTATTCTCATCGTCTGGGTGGGCCGCCACATAGAGTGCGGTTCCTAAAAAGTTGAGCTTTTGCAGCTCATGATGGATTTCGGTAGCGTTTCGTTGTTTGGGTCTTTGGGCGATCAGGGAGCTGTAAGAACTGACAAAAAGGAGCAGCAATGCCCAGGAAATTCGCATAGTCGGCACGTTTAGTTGTTCCCAAATATAGAAAGATAAGCCCCGGAACGCGGCACATTTAGAACTTCTTTAACAGCCGATCGTTTAAAGACCCAAGCTGTCGCGCAGCGGAAGGAATTCGTTGGAATTCTGTCGCCAATACGGACTGATCAAGCGCTTCATTTTGGTTCCGGTCGAACGTAATACTTTAGCATTGGAGCCATACCCACTCATGAATTCTTCCGTCCAACCTTCAATGGTATGCGGAAAGGCTGAAGTAAATTGGATCTCCAGTTTTCGTATCCCCCCTTCATACTCCAAGGTATAGGTCGAAATGCCTTCTTCCGTGGTCAATCGGGCCGTTGCATCGTAGGCACCGATTTCACGGTGTTTAAGGCGAAAGAACTCCAAAGCGGGAATAATCGTTATTGCTCCTGTGGGCAATCCTTGAGGGTCGATACGGATTTTGTTCCATATCTCGTTTTCCAACAATGCCTTTGGTAAGGAACTTTGGGTATCGGCTTCCCCTTCAAAATAGGAATGCGCCGTATAATCGAATTGCTCGCGATTGTTCAGTTGGGCATAGATATGGCCACACCATTCTTGCATAGACAGACTGGTCTTAATAGCATGTTGGTGATCCCCGACTGGGTAGAAAGTACTGCTCATGATGGAGTAGGGGTAAATTCCGGTCAGGTATTTTTTGGTAGCGTTAAGTTTGAGAACCGGAACATTGTTCGCATTGTTTCCATCGGCTTTAACTTGTGCATCGGGTAAAAATGGTTCAGTCACGTATATCAACACCGAAGTGCCTTCCCGTAATTCGCCATATCGCGCCTGTTCCAATTTATACGAAGTGATTTCGGCATTGCCGGCATACCAGTATTTTTTGAATTCACGCGAAAGGGGTTTGGGCTCCGCTTTGACTTCAGCGATACCGGAATCCGCGCCATTTAGGGCAAGTTCTTTTTCACTTGCTGTGGTTTTGTTTTGGCAACTGCCCAAAATAAGGCCCAACAGTACGATAACACCAGTGGATAAACGAAAGGATTGTAGCAATTTCATAGCGATCGGTTTGTGGTAAAGGTAGCTATGAAATTTTAGGGGGCCATATCCATTAACGTTTTGTAAACTAACTGGGTAGGTAAGCCCACAACGTTGGTATACGAACCTGAAATCGCTTCGATACCGATCAACCCCAACCATTCTTGGATGCCATAGGCCCCCGCCTTATCGAATGGGGCACATTGTTGGATGTAGTAATCGATTTCGGCTTGTGAAAGGGTAGCGAATTTGACCTTGGTGGTAGCGCTGACCGTTTTTTGCCCCTGTTGACGGCTAAAACACACAGCGGTGATGACTTCGTGCCAATCGCTCGACAGTGTTTTCAACATGGCTTCGGCCTCATGACGGTCGGCTGCTTTGGCTAGCGAGCGACCCTTATGCCAGACTACGGTATCGGAGGTAATCAATATTTCGTTCTTTGCCAAGTCGGCAAGATGGACGGATGCCTTGAGTTCGGCTAGATAGCTAGCGATAGCTTCGCCTTTTAATTGCTCAGGAAAATCTTCTACCATTGGCTTGAGGCGAATTTCAAAAGGCAGTCCCAATTCTTCGAAAAAGCGTTTGCGTCTCGGGGATCCGGATGCCAAAACGATGCGGTGCCCATGCAACCGCTTTACCAATGGATGCTCAGTCATTCTTTGCACTGAAATTGGTGTTCCAATCCCCCCTGACCTTTAAGACCTGTTCGATGATATCGCGCACACAACCTTCACCACCGTTTTTATGGGAAACATAGTCGGCAATGGCCTTAACCTCTGCCACTGCGTTTTGTGGGCAGGTCGCCAAAGCCACTTTTTGCATTGGGGGAATGTCGGGGAGGTCGTCACCCATATAGACCGTTTCGGAAGGGTCGATCCCATGCTTGGCCAAAAATTCCTGAAGGGGTTCGGTCTTGTGATGGGCCCCGAGATAAATATCGGTAACCCCTAATCCTTCTAGGCGTTTTCGGACCCCTTCATTGCTGCCGCCGGAAATAATGCAGACTTTATACCCCTTCATAAGGGCGGTTTTCAGTGCATACCCATCTTTAACGTTCATCTTGCGGAGCATTTCGCCTTCTGTGGTGATCAACAAACTACCATCGGTAAACACCCCATCGACGTCGAAGATGAAGGTTGAAATCCCATTGAGGTATTCTTTATAGTTTTTTTTCATATTCCTGTTTGATCGATTCGCTCAAAATGCGATATATCTTTTGATGTTCGGGTTCTTGCAATTGGTTTAAGTGGTTCTCAATGGTCACTGAATCCGCACGACGTGCTGGTCCGGTCTGAGCTGCTCTAGGTCCTATTTCCAAGGCCTTACGTACGGTTTCTTGTACCAAGGGCCCCAAAAGGTCAAAAGGCAGTTCGGCTTCGCGCAACACCTTTTCACCAAGGCCAAGTAAATGGTTTGTAAAGTTATTTGCAAATACAGCGGCCAGATGTAATTTTCGGCGTTGTTGCGAATCGACCTTATGCACCGAATCGGAAAGGGCATGGGCCAATTCAAGCAAAAGATCTTCGTCGCTCGGATGCAGGGCTTCGACGCATATCGGGATGTTTTGAAACACCATCGGTTGACCCTTTGAAAAAGTCTGAAGCGGATAAAAAACCCCTTTTCTTTGCGGCAGTAGCACTTCCATTGGGGTGTTGCCCGAGGTATGTACGACCAAGCCTTTTCTTGCTTTCACATGTTCGGAAACTTCGGCAATGGCCCTGTCACTGACCGCAATACAATAGATGTCGGCCTCGATGATCGCCTTGGGATCGGAAGTAAAGCGCAGCTGGTCGAATTGAGATCGCTCCTCGCTCTTTGGGCGCCCGAACACCTGTCTAACCTCGAAGTCTTTACATGCCTCGATAGCTGTGAAAAGATGTTGTGCCAGATTGCCCGTTCCTAAGATTACGATTGAGCGCATGGTCAAAAGTACGAACTTGCCCACGGATTAACATTTTTGTTCAACGTTTTAATCGTTGGGGAGCTGAAAGGAAACCCAAAAAGGCCGTATTTTTGCATCCCAAAGATCACGGGGCATGCTCGAACTACTCAAAAAGACCTTGTTTTCAACCCGCTTAATGGCGGTGCTGTTCATCCTTTTCGCGACCGCTATGGCCTTCGGAACTTTCATTGAGAGTTGGTATAGCACTGAAACGGCACGTATCTACATTTACAATGCGACCTGGTTCGAAGCCATCATGGTTTTTTTCGTAATCAATTTTACCGGCAATATATACCGTTATCGGTTGTTACAGTGGAAGAAGTGGCCCGTTCTGGTGCTACACCTTTCTTGGATCTTGATCATTATAGGGGCCTTCGTTACGCGTTATATTAGTTTTGAAGGGATGATGCCCATTCGGGAGGGACAGGCGGAAAACGTCTTCTATTCCGACAAGACCTTTTTGACCGCCTACATTGATGGTGATATCGATGGACAGACCAAGCGCCGTATTTTGGAAGACGATATCCTAGTAACCCCTGAAGGCTTGCGAAGCAGCTTGCCTTGGAAAACCGATTTCAACGGACAGGAATTCAGCATTTCCTACACGGATTTCATTAAGGGGGCCAAAGAAGGGTTGATCGACGACCCGCAAGGGGACGCTTTTTTGAAGATCGTCGAATCGGGCGATGGCCAACGTCACGAACATTATTTGCAAGACGGGCAGGTGGCCAGTATACACAATGTACTTTTTGCTTTGAACCGACCGACACAAGGGGCCATCAACATCGGAGTCCAAAATGGGGAGTATACCTTGCAGACGCCTTTCGAAGGTGGTTTTATGCGTATGGCCGACCAATTTCAAGGCGGGGTGGTAAAAGACAGTGTACAGCCCTTGCAATTACGCAGTTTATACTCCTTGGCCGGAATGCAGTTCGTCATTCCCGAATCTTTGACAAGGGGACGTTATGGCATTGTACCCGTCCCTGAAACGGAGCGCACGGAACAAACCCGGGATGCCTTGGTCGTAACCGTCGCATCAGGTGGATCCCAGCAAGAAGTGACCTTGTTGGGCGGAAAAGGGGCTTCGAATTTTTCCGGAAACCTATCCATTGGTGGACTTTCCTTTTCATTGCGATACGGATCCAAAGAACACGAGTTGCCGTTTCGGGTACGCCTCAACGATTTTATTGCAGAAAAATATCCTGGTACGACCAATAGTTATGCCTCTTTTATGAGCAAGATCACCGTCGAGGATGATCGCCCATTCGATTACGATATTTTTATGAACCACGTGCTGGACCACCAGGGGTATCGCTTTTTCCAATCCAGTTTCCATCCAGATGAAAAAGGGACGATTTTGTCGGTCAACCATGATGTTTGGGGCACCTGGATCACCTATATCGGATATTTCTTGTTGTACATTGGTTTGATGGGCATCCTCTTTTTCGGAAAGACCCGTTTTGGTGAGTTGGCCTCCCAACTCGAAAAGATCAAACGGAAAAAAGCGACCTTGTCGCTAATCGTATTGTTGGCAACACTTCCAGCTTTGAATGCGCAACAGAACGGCAACGGGCATGCCGGACATACGGTGCTACCTACCGCAGCGCAGACTGATTCCATATTGCGGGCAACGACGGTTTCGAAAGACCATGCCGAACGTTTCGGGGCCTTGGTCATCCAAGATGAAGGGGGGCGTATGAAACCTTTACATACCTTTTCTTCCGAATTATTGCGCAAGCTGAGTGGTAGCAATACGTACGAGGATATGGATGCCAACCAGGTATTTTTATCCATGATGCTCCATCCGCAGGCTTGGTTGAATGTTGAGTTCATTTATTTAGGCAAGCGGGAGAACGATAGCATCCGTGAGATTTTTTCGCTTCCCAAGGATCGGAAGTTCGCTAAGGCGACCGACTTTTTCGATGCCACGGGCATGTATAAATTGAAGCCCTATTTACAAGAGGCCACTTCAACCACCAATCCGAACCAATTCCAAAAGGATTTCATTAAGGCCCACGAACGTTTCAGTCTGTTGAGTACCGCCTTAAGTGGTGAGATCGTTAAAATATTCCCGTTGTTGGATGATGAGAACAACAAATGGATTTCGGCGGTAGAGTTCCGTTCCGGACAACATCAAGTAACCGATTCCCTCTACGCCAACTTCATGCAGAATGGGATACCGTATTACTTGGGAACCGTACGAATGGGCATCGATTCCGGTGATTACACCCAAGCCGATGAGCTTTTGGGGGCCTTTCATCAAAACCAAGAGAACCATGGTTCAGAGGTATTGCCGTCAAAAGAAAAAATCAATACCGAAATCCTGTACAACAAGCTGGATTTGTTCAACCGGCTCTATCGTTATTATGCCATGGTCGGTCTTTCGCTTTTCTTGGTTCTGGTCTTACGGATTTTCAAAGAGCGCGAGATTTGGAAAGCCGCCACCTATTTTTTAAAGGGCATCATATGGGTGTTCTTTGTATGGCACACCGCGGGCCTCATCCTGCGATGGTACATTTCGGGACACGCACCTTGGAGCGATGCTTATGAAAGCATCCTCTATGTTTCATGGGCTACGATCGGCATGGGACTGGCCTTCGGACGCAAGAGTGATTTGACTATAGCATCAAGCGCCTTCGTAACCTCAATGCTCTTGTGGATCGCCCATCAAAGCTGGGTCGATCCCTCCATCGCCAATTTGGTTCCGGTACTCGATAGTTATTGGTTGATGATCCATGTGGCGGTCATTGTAGGCAGTTACGGGCCATTGACCGTGGGTATGATCTTAGGTGTGGTTTCCTTATTGTTGATCGTATTGACGACCAAGGAAAACAAAGCCCGTATGGAACTCAATTTAAAGGAGTTGACCATCATCAATGAATTGGCCTTGACCGTAGGGCTGATCATGCTGACCATAGGAAACTTTTTAGGGGGGCAATGGGCCAATGAAAGTTGGGGGCGCTATTGGGGATGGGATCCCAAAGAGACCTGGGCCTTGATTTCGATCATGATCTATGCCTTTGTGCTCCACATGCGTTTGGTTCCCGGTCTTCGTGGAAGATGGACCTTTAATTTCGCTAGCATCATTGCATTTGCCAGCATTATGATGACCTATTTCGGAGTGAATTTTTACTTGGTCGGGTTACACAGTTATGCCAGTGGCGACCAAGTGATCACCCCCAGCTTCGTCTGGTATACGGTCTTCGGGGTGATTGTGCTTGGGGCGCTAAGTTTTTGGCGTTATCGCATGCATTATAAACAGGCTTGATCTTTGGGTTTATTCGGCCAAAAGCAAACGCATCAATTCTTCAGCCGCCACCTTGCCTTTTTTTTTCAAAAACCAGCGAGGGGTGTTATCACCCAATTCAAAGACGATCGAAGGCATATTATGCGCTTTGAAAAAATGGTTTCTTGAGACCATGGTAGGTTCCAACTTGGTCGAAGCGCTTACATTGGTCTTTTTACCGGGTAGGCGTTCACCGATGGCCGTGATCCAATCAAAAACGATCTTGCCCCGTTCGCCGGTTACGACAGTATCCAACGGATAGTAAATGTCGTCCCAGGTCGAATGGAAATCGACCCCGAAGTCGAACGTTTGGCCTTCTGCCTTCTTCGCTATCAGAAAATCGCGAACGGCCCGTGTTTCCGGTTGATGGAATGCCGACCAATCCCGGTTGAGGTCGATTCCACCCATATTATGGCGCCAATGCCCGTTATCGACGCCATCGGGGTTGACCAAAGGAACATTGTATACCGTATATCGTTCACGGAAAGCCTTGGCCTGCGGGCTGTCACCTGCCAAAGTCTCGACAAAGGACTTCATCGCCAAAAAACCGGTCACTTCAGGAGGGTGCTGCCTAGAGATCACCACGACGGACTGCTTGGCTTCGGACGAATTGATTTCCATCAGCCGTAATGCCCTTCCTTCCCTACTGTACCCGATTATTTCTTGTGCTATAAAAGGAGCTTGGGCCAAGGAGTCGATCCATTGATTGACACGGCTTGAGGGATATAGTTCTTGCGCACTCACCCAAGTCGGCTCTTTTTTGATAGGGAGGGTAATGGCGATGGCTTCAGGAGCGGCTTTAATGCCAAATTCCCCTTCGCCTGTATTGATTTCTCGATACCTCAAACTATCGAGGGGAGTGAAGTGCAAGCCATCAGTACTGATTTTCGGGTAATACCGACTGCGGATATCTTGATAAGAGAACTCGATCTCGATTTCCGAAGCTTGGGTACCCCAAACCTTGAATGCGTACCACGGGCTGACGTTTATCGGGGTGTTCTCGGCGGTGATCCAAATGGTAAAGCGGTTGCCACCATCGTGGGCGACCCCGTTTAGTCTGGCTCCATCAAAAGCATTGCTGAAAAAGACGGTACTGTCCTTAAAGGCCCAAGTACCTTTCCATTGTCGTTGTACCGGTTTGGTCTTCGTCGAAACCAAAGGGGTAGGGCCTTGACCTTGGTATCCGGAAGGCGGTGTGCCGGGTTCGCTACTTTTACAGGAAAGCAACAATAGGGGAATCCCGAGAAAGAGTTTGAATACGGATTTCATAAGGTTGGATTTCGTACCGGAAATGTATTGAATTTTACAGTTTGTGAAACTTTTATTTTCCAATACTGATTTTTTTTGCACTTTTGTGCCACTATGAAGTTATAACAATTATGTACGGTACGGATGTCCATGGAGCAAAATCCATGTAGTGGTTTGGGCAGGGCCTGGATCCGACATTCTTTCTTCTTTCATTAATTGCATAATGCTATAACTATGACACAACATAATTTTTCAGTAAAAAACTTTTTTAGACTCTTTTGGGAAGCCGTAAGCGGTAAACATCATGATTTTACCAGTGGAAGCATCCGAAAAGCGATTTTCATGCTATCGATTCCAATGATCCTTGAAATGCTCATGGAGAGTATATTCGCCTTGGTCGATATCGCTTATGTTTCACAAGTCAGCGTCAATGCCGTTGCGACCATCGGGCTCACCGAGTCGGTCATTACCTTGATTTATGCAGTGGCTATAGGCCTTAGTATGGCCGCTACCGCCGTTGTAGCCCGTAGGGTAGGCGAAAAGGATATCAAAGGGGCCCGTGAAGCTGCGGTTCAAGCGATTTTTTTGGGCGTACTGGTTGCCGTGGTTTTCGGGGCGATCGGGTTCATGTTCCATAAAGAGATTTTGGCCCTGATGGGGGCCGAGCCGGATTTGATCGCTGAAGGCGCAGGATATACCAAATGGTTGATAGGGGGTAACCTGACCATCATGTTACTGTTTTTGATCAATGCCATATTTCGTGGGGCAGGGGACGCATCGATCGCGATGTGGACTTTGGTGCTTTCCAATGGACTAAACATTATTCTGGACCCTATTTTCATTTTCGGCCTTGGGCCGGTACCCGAGTATGGGGTCATGGGGGCCGCCATAGCCACCAATATCGGTCGGGGTACGGCGGTTTTGTTCCAGATCGGTATCTTATTCTTCGGATGGGGCAAGATCAAACTGCTACTCAAGGATGTGGTGCTCAACGTCAAGGTAATGTTCAATTTGATCAAGGTTTCCTTAGGTGGGATCGCACAATTCTTGATCGGCACGTCGAGCTGGGTCTTTTTGATGCGCATCATGTCGGAGTTCGGAAGTGAGGTCTTGGCAGGATACACCATTGCCATTCGGGTCATCATGTTCACCTTGATGCCCGCTTGGGGTATGAGTAATGCCGCAGCCACTTTGGTCGGGCAGAATTTGGGGGCCAAACAACCGGATCGAGCCGAACGGTCGGTATGGAAAACAGGGAAATACAACGCCTATTTCATGGGCTTGGTCTCTATCGTGTACTTGGTTTTCGCCAAAGAGATCGTGAGCTTGTTCAATGCGACACCGGATGTGGTAAAATATGGGGCGCTATGTCTTCAGATTTTCGCGGCAGGTTATGTGTTTTACGCGTACGGAATGGTGGTAGGAAATTCATTCAATGGTTCAGGGGATACCAAGACCCCGACCAAGATCAACCTGATCGCTTTTTGGATGTATCAGATTCCTTTGGCCTATTTTTTGGCCCTGGTTTTGGATTTCGGGGCAGTTGGGGTGTTCGTTACCGTGACCACGGCACAGATACTTTATGCCATAATCGCCATTGTTTGGTTTCGAAAAGGAAATTGGAAGACCGTTCAGGTTTAACTTTCGTACCTTTAATCATCGCTTAAAACCCAGTTATGAAAAAAAACTTTAAAGGGATAAATACCATCTGCACCCATGTGGGTGCCGTTGACGACGAACAGTTCAAAGGCGCGGTATCACCCATATACATGGCCTCTTCCTATGCTTTTCAAGATGTGGAGGTCAAACGCTATCCGAGGTATTACAATACCCCGAACCAGGAAGCGCTAGCCTTGAAAATTGCGGCCTTGGAACATGCTGAATCGGCAATGATCTTCGGCAGTGGTATGGCAGCGATTAGTCATGCCTTGATGGCTTTTTTGAAGGCTGGAGACCATATCGTATTTCAGCAAACCTTATATGGAGGTACTTATAATTTCGCGACTACGCAGTTGGAGAAATACGGTATTTCCTATTCCTTTACCACAGGTTGGGAAGCCGAAGACTTTTTAAATGAGATCCAGCCCAATACCAAGGTCCTTTATATCGAGACACCGTCGAACCCGTTACTGACGATTACCGACATGGAAGCCATCGCCCAACTGGCGAAGTCAAAGGGGATCGTGACTATGATCGACAATACCTTCGCGAGCCCGATCAATCAAAATCCGATCGATTTCGGTATCGATATCGTAATCCATAGTGCCACCAAGTATATGGGTGGACATTCAGATCTGTGCGCTGGGGCGGTCGCAGCATCGAAGGCCCATATGGATCGTATTTGGGAGGCTTCGATTTGTTTTGGGGGGAGTTTGAGCGATCAAACCGTTTGGATGCTTGAACGCAGCTTGAAAACATTGGGTCTTCGGGTTGAAAGACAGACCCAAAACGCCCTGCGAATGGCGCATTTCCTTCAGGCGCATGAAGCGATTGACGCCGTGTACTATCCGGGACTTGAAGCGCATCCAGGGCATGAACTGGCCAAAACCCAAATGCATGGTTTTGGGGCAATGCTTTCATTTGAGTTGAATCAGGAATTGGACTATGAGGCGTTTATGGCTTCTTTACAATTGATCAAACCATCAATGAGTTTGGCGGGGGTTGAAAGCACCGTTACCTCCCCGGTCTTGACTTCACATTCTTTGATGTCACCTGAAGATCGGGCCGCACAGGGTATCCGTGACGGTTTGATACGTTTTTCAGTCGGAATCGAAGAGCCAGAAGATTTGATGGCGGATATTGAACAGGCGGTTAAACTAGTGCGAAACAAATCCGTATTGGCACGATGAAGGTAGATATTTTGGTGTTCGGCGCACATCCCGATGATGCCGAATTAGGGGCGGGGGGAACCATCGCCAAAGAAGTGGCCAATGGAAAGCGAGTAGGGATCATTGATTTGACCCGGGGAGAATTGGGCACCCGGGGTACCCCAGAGATTCGGGATGCGGAGGCGGCCAAAGCGGCCGAAGTACTCGGAGTTGCCGTTCGTGAAAACCTGAAGTTCGCCGATGGGTTCTTTATAAACGACAGACCCCATCAAATGGAGGTCATCAAAATGATTCGGAAGTATCGACCGGAAATCGTGCTATGCAATGCCGTTGAAGATCGGCATATCGATCACGGTAAAGGCAGCAAATTGGTCAGTGACGCCTGTTTTCTAAGCGGGTTGACCAAGTTGGAAACAAGTTTGGATGATGGAACGAAGCAGGAAGCATGGCGTCCTAAGGTCGTATACCACTACATTCAATGGTTGAATTTGGAACCCGATGTGGTAACCGATATCAGCGGATTCATCGAACTAAAGAACGAGGCGATATTGTCGTATGGCTCGCAGTTTTATGACCCGAACAGCGATGAGCCCGAAACGCCGATAAGCAGCAAAAACTTTATTGATAGTGTGACGTATAGGGCACGCGATCTAGGACGGTTGGTAGGTGTTGCCTATGCTGAGGGCTTTACCGTAGAGCGTTTTCCTGCCGTCGATAGTATTACGGATTTGATCTGACTATCCGGCCTTGCGATATTTTTTGGTGATCTTGGGTAAGGTAAAGTAAAACGTCGATCCTTTTTTAGGAATACTTTCGACCCAAATTTCTCCTTTGTTTTTCACGACCATTTCTTTGCAGAGCGACAAACCAAGCCCTGTTCCTTTTTCATTATTGGTACCATAGGTAGTCACGTTCGAACTATCCGAGAAAATTTTTCGTTGGGTTTCTTCGTTCATTCCGATCCCTGTATCGCGGACCATGAATTTCCAAACCGCTGGTCCTTCTTCAGCTTCAATGGTAATCAAGCCATTGTTCGGTGTGAATTTGATGCTATTACTGATCAGGTTACGGATGACGATATCGATTTGATCTTCATCGACCAGTACCATCGGATTTTCTGGAAGCTGGTTCAGGATCTTTATGGACTTGTTCGCGGCCATTTCAGCCAAAAGATTGATGTTATTGGCGACCAATTTTTGGGCCGAGACCACTTTCGGACGGGTTACCGTACCCTTGAGCTGGGCTTGACCCCAGGTCAAAAGATTGTTCAGGGTAAAGGAAATATGATCGACATCACCCCTTAACTTGGGAATGAACCCAAAGAAATCCTCTTTTGCGATCTCGCCCGTTGCGAACAATTTCAACAAGCCTTGCAAGGCCCCGATGGGCCCCCTGAGGTCATGACCGATGATGGAGAAAAGTTTGTCTTTGGTCTTGTTGATGCCGTTGAGTTCACTTTCACGTTCCCTTAAAATCTTGGTTTTGACTTTTAATTGCCGGTATAGTTTCTTTTGTTTTTTCTGGTTGAGGTACAACGGTATCAAGGTGCCCAACAAAATGGCCAAGATCAAGACCGATACGATGACGATGGTGCGTTGTCGGGCCCTGACCTTATCATTTTCGGCCATGAGCAATTGCTGCTGGCGATCGTAGTTCAGTTTGCTTTTCAGTAAGGTTAGGCTACGTTTGTTCTCATCTCTTGAAAGCGAATCTGAAAGTCGGTGGAATATTTCGTGATAGACCAAGGCTCCTTGGTAATCTTTCATATTGCGATTGACTTCATAAAGGGTTTCCGAACAATCGATTTGACCTTGTAGTGACTTGATACGCATTGAAATCTCAAACCCTTCCATTGCGTAGCGACCTGCAATCGAGTCTTTTTGTAATCCCAAATGTGCTTTGGCCGTACCGTTCAATAGGTCGATTTTACCGCGTTCGTCTTCCAGGTCATTGTGAACGATTTCGCTCTGATCGAACCAATATAAGGCCCAACGGTATTTGCCTTGCCCCAAATAGACTTCCCCTTTTACCGAATAGGCAAAGGCCAACCAATCCAAGACCCCGAACTTTTCGAAAGTGCTGATGGCTTGGTTCACATGGAACATGGCATACTCATAGTTGCCGGTGTCCGTATACAAGGAAGCCATATTGCTCATGGTTTCGGCCGAAATGACCTCATCACCGATACGTTGGTTGATTTTCTTGACCTTTTCATAAAATTCCAAGGCCTGGGAATATTCCTTTTGGGAAGCATAAAGATTCGCCAGGTTTTCGTTGAGGATGGACAACATGTGATCATTTCCGCTGTCCGTTGCCAAAGCAATACCTTCCAGATAACCTTTCAAGGCCATTCCATAGTCACCCGAATAGGCGTATTCGGATGCCAAGTCGTTCATTACCTGAAGCTTCAGCTTCGTGTGTTGAATGGAATCCGCTAGTTTGAGTGTCCGTTTGTAATAGGAAATCGCATTTTCACTGTTGCCCTTATCGGAATAATAATCGCCAACATTGTTGAAGGCACTGCTCATACCTTCGATATACCCTACCGATTCGCTTAACGAAGCTGCTTTTACCGAAAGTTTTAATAGGCTGTCGGCCTTAATGAACCGGTATTCCTTACCGAGTTTTATAAGTAGGTTGATGTAAGTGGTATCAGTAGCAAAAGTATGGCTCGACTTTTCCAACTTGGCGATTTTGGCCAAAAGGGATTCCCGCTTGTTTTCTTGGGAAGTAGCGCTAATAGGGGCAATGAGACAACATAATGCCAAAAAAGCGCCCATAGCAAAGGCACGGTAGTTATACGCTGTGTAGGTCAAGTTGTTGGGCATCAACTAGTTTATACTGTTCTAAACTATACCCATAACGCAGAAAATCCGGAAATAATGTAGTAAAACCTTAAAAAAAGTGTGTTTTAACGTAAAAAACGTGTAGTTCATCGATCCTTTATACGATAACCTTGAGCCTCAGGACTGTATTTTCGCCAAATCGAAGTTGATTTTAAAACAGCTCCCTTCACCATCGGTACTTTCGACCTTGATACGACCACCATTCAAAGCGATCAGGTCTTTACAGATCGATAGCCCGAGCCCTGTCCCTTTTTCGTTTTGGGTGCCAGGTGTCGATACCACAGCACCTCCTTCATTGAATGATACGACCTTTTCCATGGATAATCCGATGCCGGTATCGCAAACGAACAAGTCGATCGATCGGTCGCCTTTTTCGGCCCCGAACCGTATGCTACCCCCATTCCGATTGTATTTGATGGCATTGGAAATCAGGTTGCGAAGAATGATGTTCAGATGTTCGGGATCGATAAGGAGGCTCATATCGGGATCGAAGTTGCAAACAATGGTCAACGCTTTTCGATCAATGGCTTCCTGGTACAGTTCGCAAACTTCGCTTGCAGCAGCCTTGATTTTCGTCGGTATGGGTTTAGGTTCAACCCCTTTCATTTGTGATTTGGCCCAATAAAGTAGGTTGTTCAAGGTGAAGGAACTGTGATCGACATTCGCCTTGAGCCTGGGGACCATGGTCGCAACCTCACTTGCTGAAAGCGATTTATCGTTATACAAGGCCAATAACTCCTGTAGGGTTCCAATAGGGGCTTTCAAATCGTGGCCAATGATCGAAAATACCCGGTCTTTGGCCAGATTCAATGCCTTAAGTTGTCCGTTGGTGTTCGCTTGTTCCCGGGCGTTTTTTCGCACTAATAAAATAATCACAACCAAAGCCAGAAGCACCACTACGGTGACATAGGTGATTACTTTTTGTTTTTCCAGCCGCCTAATGTTGATCATTTGGGCCAATTGCTGTTCATTCTCATAATTCAGTTTGGCCCGATACAAGCGCAAATGCCTTCTGGAATCATTTAAGGCAATGGTGTTCTGTATTTCGAAAGAGGCATTCGCATGTTGGTAGGAAGCGTCTATGCCTCCCCGCGCTTTGTACACTTTGCTCAACACCAAATGGGCATCGGCCAACGCGATCGAATCATGAAATCGCTCTGCCAAGAACTGTGCTTCAGCCGCATGATTTTCAGCAAGGTCGAATTCGGACTGTGCGAGGTATATATGGGAATACTGGGTCTCCACCTCTAGATTGTCACGGTCATTTCGTAACAGTCTAAGCAAGCTATCGGATCGCCGGTTAAAGATCAAAGCTTTGGATAAGGAGTCGACGCCCAAGTAATACTTTGAGATGACTCGATAACATCGTGAAAGCCAAAGAGGATCTTGACGATTTTTTAGTTTTTGAACACTGGCAAAACCATATTGACGTGCCGTTTCGTAATTTTTAAGGCGTACATGGTTCAGGGCCATGTTCGATTTTGTAATGGCTTCAAGGTCGTCGGTGCCCACCACCATCCACAAACTATCGGCAACGGCATATTCTTCGTTCGCTTCCTCAAATAGCATGCTTTGACTATATAGAAAACCGAGATTATGCCTTAATCGGGCTTCTTCTTCGACTAAACCGTTCGCCCTAGCTAAGTCAATGACCTCATAGAATACCGTAATCGCTTTTTTTAGATTGAGATCGGAAAACAGCTGAAAAGCCAAACTTTTCAAAACTTGGACTTTCAATGAAGCATTCGACGAGCCTTCTATTTGATGTTGGGCCTGTTCATATAAGGCCATGGCTTCTACATTCCCACCAATATCCGAATGGTAATCGCCCAAGCGGGTGTTGCCCAGGATATTGCCATCGGTATATTGGATTTTTCCACTTAGGGCAATAGCCTTTTCCGCATAATATTTAAGGCTGTCCGGTTTTCTGAACCGGTATTTGCGTGCAAGGGCGTTGTAGCAATCGACCAAAGTGTTCAAACCGGCATCCGAACCCGATTCCAACTTCCTGATTTGAATCAATAAACTGTCTTTTTCGGATTGGAATTGACCCTTTGCCAGTGGCATGGACCCTAATACGAAAAACACCCACAAAAGCCTATGAAATGTCATAAAACATCCTTAAGATGTTGTTAAATATAAGTAAATGACAGGTCTTATGGAATAACAAAGCGAAAACGACTTCCACTTCCCCGTTGGCTTTCGACGGTCAGGCTTCCTCCATTCAAACGGATGAGTTCGTCGCAAATGGCCAATCCGAGACCGGTTCCTTTTTCCTGTGCTGTTCCGGGGGTGGAGTCTGTCGGATTCCCTTCGAACAGTGTAGCGATCTTGACTTGATCCATTCCGACCCCTTCATCACGAATCCAAACTTCGGTTCCCTGGCTTGTAGTGGTGCTTCCAAATTTGATTTCACCTCCTTCCATGCTGTATTTTATGGCATTGGAAATCAAGTTTCGGAGAATGATGTTCAGGTGCTCCTCATCCATTCGGATGCGGGTCGAGGGGTCAAAAGTGCATGACATGACCAGTCGTTTTTTGCTAATCGCCTCGTTAAACAAAGCACATACCTCAAATGCCGCTGATTTTATCGGTACCTGGACAGGAACGGGTTGGATTCCGTTCATTTGTGATTTGGCCCAGAACAACAAATTGTTGAGGGTAAAGGAACTATGGTCGACATTGGCCTTTAATCTTGGGAAAACGGCCGCGATTTGCTCATCCGATAAACTGCTGTCATTGTATAATTCCAACAACTCTTGAAGGGTCCCAATCGGTGACTTCAAATCATGACCGATGATCGAAAAGACCCGATCTTTTGCGGCATTCAGTTCTTGGAGTTTGCGGTTAGCGGCTTTTTGTTCCCTTATGTTTTTTCGAATGAGTAGGATGATGGCCGTCAAGGCCAATAATAATACTAAGGAGGTTAAGGTAATTGCCCGTTGGCGTTCGAGCACTTTGTCGTTTTCAATTTCGGCCAACTGCTGCTCATTTTCAAAGTTGCTTTGGGCCTGTAGCATCAGCAGTTTGGTAGCGTTGTCTTCGACCATAATCGAATCGGAAAGTCGTTGCGCCGCTTCCAAATGTTCAATTGCGATTTCTGAACGATCCATCATGCGGTTGATGCGATATAAAAGATCGGATACCTGGATCTGCCCTTCAAAATAGGTAATGGCCTTGGCTAAGCTGTGGGCCTTTATGGCATAATCTTCGGCTTGGGCAACTTCCCCATTGAGGAGATAGGCCTCGGCCAGACCAAGGTACACATCGGTTTCCCGCTTTTGATCGCTCATGTTTTCCAAAAGTTCCATGGCCTTGGAATAATGCTTGAGTGCCTCTTCGAAGTTCTTTTCCTGTATGGCGATACCACCTAAGGTGATGCAGGCAAAAGACTCCCAAGCCCCGAATCGATTCTCTTGAAAGACCGGTATGGCGGCGTAGGTATATTTTTTCCCTTTTTCGAACTCGTTCTTTTTCCAGTACAGATAACCGAGATTACTTTCGACTTGCGCTTTCTGTAAACGATCATCAGACGATTTCAAGATATCAAGGCATTTGTCGTAATAGGTCAACGCCTGTTCATAATCTTTAATGATCGAAAAGGTGGTGGCCAGGTTCATGTTGAACGCCAACTGCATTTGTTGGTTCGATTGCGCTTCGGCCTTTTGAAACCCTTCTTGATAGAGCAAATAGGTTTTCGGAAAATCCTTTTTAGCATAATAGCCAAGTCCCATTAAATTGATCACCGTTAAATGGATGCTATCGGCACCGGCCGTCGCACTCAGTTGATACGCTTTATCAGCGAATTCAAAACCGGTATCGAAGTTTCCGTTGAACAGATGGTAGCTGGCCAATGCCAGCTGGGCCCCCGCCTTGCCCTTGTCGTAACCAATGGCATCACTGAGTTCCAAGGCGCGATTCGCCATATGGAGTACACTGTCTTTGTTTTGATAGATGTACGCCCTAGCGAGTTCGTAAAGGTTTTTGATATAGGTGGTGTCGCTCGGATTGAAATCGGGTCGTGACTCGAAGTCGGCTTTGATATTACCCAGGCTATCAGTCAATTTTTCTTGGGCCCGACCCGGGGTCTGCGATAGGGCGAATAGGGTAACGGCCAACAAACATCGGCATATGGAAATACGTCCTATGTGAAGCACAGACAATACGATGGGGGACAATTTTAAACCTAAGGTACACTTTTATAGGTAAGTACGTATGCCCCAAGCTTGAAATACTATTATTATTTTGAAAGGTTTCACAAAATGATTTACCTTTGCCCTCGCTTAAAATGGTGGTTGTAGCTCAGTTGGTTAGAGCGCTGGATTGTGGTTCCAGAGGTCGCCGGTTCGAACCCGGTCTTCCACCCTTTAAAAAAGAAAAGCCCGGGACGATCGTCTTGGGCTTTTCCGTTTTATACCCGTTGCTTGCAGCGTGGCGAATTGGATTGGGCGCAGCTGAGTTCACCCCGGCACCAAAAAAATCAGTTCGACAACTGCAATCCATTGACCGCTTCGGCGATTTCATACCCCAAGCGTAATCCTTCAGTAGCGTCTTCAAGAATATGTACACCCAGGGGTACCCGAGAATAGGCGTTCTCATAGGCCATTTCGGTAAAGGAGTCAAAACTACGAGGTGTTCCATTGAACTCGGTGACATAGTCAAAACCGAGGTAGGTATTATCGGTAAAGGCAACATCATCGGTTCCGAAAAAGGCAATGAACACCCCACCAGCGGCACCTGCAAAGGTGGCGTGTCCTGAAGGGTAACTCGGAAAGGCCGGGTTGGGCGCCACGACGAATCGTGCCAAATTGGTGGTGAATTCCTTATCGATAGTCTCGTTGATATAGGTGCTTGGGCGTTGGGTATTGTAGGTGTACTTATCGTCCCAAGCCGACACAGCGGCATCGTTTAGTGCGAATCCCAAACGTAACAACAGCTCCAAAGTACGTTCATAACCCAGTTCATATTGTGCAATGAGCTGATTGGCGATCGAAAACTGCCTTCCTGGTGGACTGATCATCAATCCCTCCACATCATCCGCCCAAAATTCAGCGATCCACAATTCCTCTGCATTGTCGGTGGCTGCCGCAGTGGCCGTTTCGTATACAGCGGTCATACTGGTATAATAGGCACTTTCGGCCTTGGTACTGTAACTGAACAAGGAAGTGAAAGGAGTAGTGCTGGTCGCTTCTGGGCCAATGGCGAAGGTCCTCACTTCACGCCAATACGGAAACCACGCATCTTCGTTCTCCCCGGCAGCCCAAAGTCCTTCACCGACAGGGGCTATGTAATCAGCTGGGGTGGGGTTACGAATTTGATCCTCACCAGCTTCATCGGTTTCACTATAGGCGATAACGCGTCGGGCGACATGGCGCCCCCAGCGTCTCGACCGTTCGATGACCTCTTCGCTCAAACCTTGTGAGTAGGTTTCAAGTTTTTCATTCCTGAACTCCGAGATCGAAGTTTGGGCAAAACCGGCAATGCTGAACATAAAATGCGATAAGGCTTCGCCGTACGCCTCGTTCAAAGCGATTTCAAGATCGATATCGGTTTCGAATACATCGGTATCTATGGAAAGTTCATTGAACCTTTGGGTATTCGAATTGTAAGTATCCATGAATGGCACGGCCGTTTCGTATCCGGTCAAATGGATATAGGCCAAACTTCGGGTTACGCTGTTCGGCCGCATGTCGATGGTGTGTTGGTCGATCGTAACGAATAGATCACTCCATTGTACGATCAATTCGGCTGTGGAATCGGCTAAGTTGATGGTTTCGGTTTCCGTTGCATCCGAATCACCGATTACAGGGTCATCATCGGTGGTACAGGCGTTAAAGATCAAGGCCATACAGGCCAAAAGGAACAGTGTTTTGTTGTGATATAACTTCATAGTATTAAGAAATTGTTTATCGATTGGATGTCAATTCCTTTTAAAACCTTGTGTTATTAATAAAACTTTATGATTTAAGGACACTAGTTTCGTTAAGTACATTTTTCAAGAGAATCGAACATTTCATTTTTTATTTAATCGTTTAAACAATTATATTTGATGGCTATGGAGCGGCCAAAGAAAGTTTCATTAAAGGACATCGCCGAGCGGGCTTCCGTTTCGACGGCCTTGGTGTCGTATGTGTTGAACGGTCGCCATTCGAATCGTATCAAAACGGAAACGGCAGATCGTATCAAGGCCATCGCCGCTGAATTGGACTATCGTCCGGATTTTTTGGCTAAAGCATTAAAGTCGCAACGCACCTATACCATAGGATTGGTTTTAGCCGATTTGGCCAATCCGTTTTCAGCTCAAGTTGCCCGCATTATCGAGAATGAGGCCCAACGATCCGATTATATTGTTTTAATGGGCAGTACGGATGAGAACAAAACCGCTTTTCGGGAAGTGGTCTCTAGTTTTATCGATAGACAGGTAGATGGCATGATCTTGCTACCTGCAGCCAAATGTGAAGACGAGATCCAACGTGTTCATGACAAGGGGATCCCTTATGTTCTTATGGATCGCTATTTCCCTCAGAAACCGTTCAACTTTGTGATCAACGATAATTATTATGCGACCTACACTGCGACGGAACAGTTGATCCGAAGTGGCAGAAAACAGATCGTACTGGTGACTTTGGACATTCCGTTAAGCCATATCGAAGATCGGAAGAAAGGGTTTTTGGATGCGTGTCGAAATTCGGGCATATTAGGGTTATGTCTGGTTAGGGAGGTGAATGGAAACAGATTGGGAGTAGAGGTTGCCGAGGCTTTGGACATGCTTTTCGAAACCAATGCGGAAATCGATGCATTATTGTTCACCACCGACCTGTTGGCACTGTATGGAATGCGATATGCCATTAAGAACAAACTTAGGGTGCCGGATATGATCGATATCATGGCTGTTGATGAAGCTCCGTATTACGATATTTTTCCAAGTAAGATCACCTATTACAAACAACCCTTGGAAAAAATGGGGCGTAAGGCTATGGATTTTTTGATATCGAAAATCGAAAATGATCAAGGACAAACCATTCAAGAAATTATAAAAGGAAACTTGGTTTTACCCAATACGAACCAAGGAGACCTCTAAGATTTAGATATTTGTTTAAACGATTAAATAAGTCAAACCACTGAATAACATGGATCAGAAATCGCAACAGTTTTCCGAATTGAAAGGTTTGGATGAGGAACAACTTCCCGTACCAAAACATCGCTTACATCATTGGACCCATTTTGCTGGGCTCTATGCTGCGGAACATGTAGCAGCGACCGAATTCGTTATTGGTGCGACTTTTGTCGCATTGGGGGCCAAGACCATGGATATCCTTCTTGGGTTGCTTATTGGAAATCTTTTAGCCATTGCAAGCTGGTCGCTGATCACCACACCGATTGCAGTTGACACCCGACTGAGTTTGTACACCTACCTACAAAAGATTGCCGGGAAACAGATGGCAACTTTATACGATTGGGCCAACGTGCTCATTTTTACGGTGATTTCAGCGGCAATGGTAACCGTTTCGGCAACCGCAGTACGTTTTGCTTTTGATATTCCGGCCCAATTGAATTGGTACCCTAGCAATGTATGGTTCGTGCTTGTGGTGGTCCTCGTGGGATTGTTCGTTGTCTATATCGCCATATATGGATTCAAAGCGGTTTCAGAATTTTCCGGGATATGTGCACCATGGTTATTCGTGATGTTCACCAGTGGGGCCTTGGTGCTTTTGCCTGAGTTGTCGATGAGTGTCAACGGAAATCTATTACCTAACAATTGGGACGCCTTCATTACTATGGGAGACCATGCTATTTGGACAGGATTGGATAGCAATGGGGAACCTGGTATCGGCCTGGTCGAGGTCATTGGGTTTGCATGGGCCGCGAATACGATTACCCACTTTGGATTGATCGACATGGCGCTCTTACGTTTTGCGAAAAAGAAGAGCTATGGGTTGGCGACCGGTACCGGGATGTTATTCGGTCATTATGTTGCATGGATCGCGGCCGGTATCATGGGGGCCGGTGCTGCCGTAATCCTCGGGAAATCCATCGTCGAACTTGACCCGGGTGACGTGGCCTATTATGCTTTGGGTTGGTCAGGATTCGTAATCGTCATCGTAGCCGGTTGGACCACGGCCATAACCAACTTATATCGGGCCGGATTGGCCGCCCAAGCCATTTTTACACGTAAATCGCGGAAAAAGACCACCTTGGTCGTTGGTTTGATCATGATCATTATTGCTTGCTTTCCATTCGTCTTCACCCAAATGTTGCCGCTGCTGACATATGCGGGCCTTTTGGTGACCCCTGTTGGGGCTATTGTGTTTGCCGAACACCAACTCTTCCCTAAACTTGGGTTGACCCCGTATTGGTCCAAGTATCAAGGGTACTTGCGGCGTCTCCCGGCCATTGCATCTTGGGGCATCGGCTTGGTTTTCGGATTTACACTGAATTACCTAGACCTTATGTCTTTTTATTATTTATTTCTCCCGACTTGGGTATTTACGATCATCCTATATACCATTTGGGCAAAATATAGTGGTGCGGATAGGAAATATGAATCGGAACGCAATAAGGAGAAAGCCCGAGAAACCTTGGTGGAAGCGTATCAAGAAGATTTACGGCGACAGGAAGGGGTTTTGCAATCTATACCATCAAGAGGTTCGAAAATTTTGAAAGGGATGGGATATATCGCTTTGTTTATTACGTTGATCCTAGCGATCAACGTGCTCCTAGGTAGTGAGGATACCACATCCTATGAATCGCAACGCGAGCTTTTCTATCGCTATGGGTTCATTTGCACCATCGCTTATTTCATTTTAGCCTTTATGGGCTTGCGGTTGAAGAAGAGGCAAATTGTAAATAAAGAATAAAGAATCTATGGAATTGCAGCAAGAGTCCATTAAGGACCTAAAACAGGATGTCCTCCGGCCGAATTATGATCGGTCGAACCTCAAAACCGGTGTGGTACATATTGGGGTGGGTGGCTTTCATCGTTCGCACCAGGCATTTTACCTGCATCGTTTGATGCAAGTGGGCAAAGCTTTCGATTGGGCCATTTGTGGTCTTGGTCTTCGTGAAGAAGACCGAGGGATGCTGAAAGATTTAAAGCAACAAGATGGATTGTACACCCTCTTGACCCAGCACCCAGATGGTAAGAACGACTGCGAGGTCATCGGTTCAATGAAGGAGATGCTATTGGCCCCTGATGATCCGCAAGCGGCCATCGCGAAATTGGCCCATCCCGATACCCGGATCGTGGGTTTGACCATTACGGAGGGTGGCTATAATTTCAATCCGACTACGGGACATTTTGATTTTAGCAACCCCGATATCGTCCATGACCTTACCCAACCTGCTGTTCCAAAATCGGTCTATGGCTATCTTGTCGAAGCTTTGCGCAGGAGAAAGCGAAACGGCATACGGCCTTTTACCGTTTTGTCATGTGATAACATTCAAGGCAATGGTTCGGTGCTGCGCCGGATGACCTTGGCCTTTGTTTTGAAACAAGATCCGGACATGGCCAAATATATAGCCGATCATGTCAGTTTCCCAAATAGTATGGTCGATCGGATCACTCCTGTAACTTCACCGGAGATCAAAGAAGTTCTTGAACGCGGCTACGGCATTGTCGATCGACGTCCCGTAGTTTGCGAACCTTTCATACAATGGGTCGTTGAGGACGACTTTTCGAACGGTCGTCCCGAATTGGGGGAAGTCGGGGTCCAATTTGTGAACAATGTGGCCCCTTATGAACTCATGAAGATCAGGTTGCTGAATGCTGGGCATTCGGTCATTGGTATTCCAGGGGCCATATCCGGATTGCCGACCATTGACGCTTGTATGCAAGATGGGATTTTCAAACGATTCTTGAGAAGGTTTCTTGATGAAGAAGCCACTCCGGTACTAGGGAAGATCCAAGGGTTCGATATGGAAGGTTATAAAGACGATTTGATGGTCCGGTTCGCGAATCCGAACATCAAGGATAATGTCTCCCGGATTTGTTCCCAAAGTTCCGCCAAGTTACCCAAGTTCCTGATACCTACCTTGCGAATCAATCTCGCCTATGAAGGCAGTATACGGTTCGCAACTTTTGTTTTGGCTGCCTGGTGTTATTATAGTGATGTGGGGAAGGACGAAAAAGGGCGAAGTTTGGAAATCATTGATGACAATAAGGAAACCCTCCATCTAGCGGCTTGGGAAACAAAAACGAACTTGACCGCTTTTTTGGAACAGCCCGAACTGTTCGGTGATTTGACCGAAAACGTTCGGTTCGTGAAAGAATATGTTTCGATACTCGTGCAGATTTACGAGCAAGGTGATATTCGTTCCTTGATGAAAGATCTATTCTGTTTATAGCTTCTTTCCCTTTAATACTTGGCTATCTTGACCATTATGACTTTACCTTGAAGTAAAACCCATTTTCAACATTAACTAGTTAAGGGTAAATGTTTACTCAATAGCCTTGTCAACGGCTACTTTCGTTTCGCGGTTGGCCACTTCCCAAGCGGTGTGGAATATCAATTGGGTTCGATTTTTCAACAAATCGTAATTGATCTTGTCCGGGGTATCGGTCGGGCGGTGGTAATCGGCATGGGTACCATTGAAATAGAAGATAATCGGAATATTGTTCTTGGCGAAATTATAGTGGTCACTGCGGTAGTAGAAGCGATTCGGGTCATTTTCATCATTGTAGGTGTAGTCCAATTCGATTTGGGTGTATTTGGTATTGACGGCTTCTGAAAGTTCGTGTAGTTCCGTACTTAACTTATCGGACCCGATCAAATAAATATAGTTGCGATCGCCTGTTCTTTTGGGATCGATCCTACCGATCATATCGATATTGAGATTGGCAACCGTTTGCTCTAAAGGAACCAAAGGTTCGAAATCAGTATAATAACGCGATCCCAGCAAGCCTTTTTCCTCTCCGGTGACATGGAGGAATACGATGGAACGTGCGGGCCCTTTACCATCGTCCTTGGCTTTTTTGAAGGCTTCGGCGATTTCAAACAAGGCCACCGTTCCCGATCCGTCATCGTCGGCACCATTATTGATCCTGCCGTCTTCAGTCATGCCGATATGGTCTAGGTGTGATGAAATAACCACATACTCATCCGGTTTGCTGGTCCCTTTCAAAATAGCCGCAATATTTTCACTATCGATGGTATTGCCGGCGCTGCTCACATCCAATTTTACCTGTGCGGGAATCACACGGGCAGCGCTGTTATCAAGAATATCGGGCAATAAAGTGGTGACGGCCTGATTGTTCAATAGAATGACGAAAGCATCGGTCTTATCGGCCTTAAGACCCATACGGCCGCTTTTATTCCCTTTCATGAAATTGAAAAAGCGGTTATAACGTGCATAGTTTTGTGGGTCGAAATACAGTACGCCCTTTGCACCTTTCTCAATCGCCAATGCCGTTCGTTTCCCCATCGATTCCGACATGTTGCTCCAATCCGATTTCTCGGTCGTGCCAGACACGCGATACGTGCCGTCGGCATTTCGCGGTTCCCCTGATTTGGCCAACAGGATTTTTCCCGATACATCGATTCCATCGTAGTCCGAATAGTTTTCATCTTCAATGCCGTAACCGACATAAACCACCTCGTTATAGATTCCTTTGGCTTCGGTAAAGGTGAGCACCTCACTGCCCACTATAAGGCGGTTACCATTAATGGTTATGCTGCCTTCAGGCACCCCATTGGTCTCAAGGGGAACGGTTTGTTTGTAATCTCCATCACTTTTTACCGCGGGTATGCCAAGGGCCTTATATTGATCGATAATATATTCGACCGCCTTTTTTTGCCCGGGTTGCCCTGTTTCGCGGCCTTCAAAGGCATCAGATGCATAAATATAGAGGTGTTCGCTTAACTCAGGTTCGGTAATCGATGCGGCAAATCGTTCGGGATCGTTTGGTGTAATGACGGACTGTTGGTTTTCTCCCATGGTCTGCTGGGAGCTAGAACAACCAACTGCCAACAAAAGGATGAAGGCAAAGGGGATTTTCATGAGTTGAGCTTAGTTCAAGCGCTAAAATAGGGAAACAAAATGAACTTCAATCAATTAGCCGATAACATTGCCTTGCGATAGGCACTCGGATTTTGGTGTTTGAACTGTTTGAAGTACTTATTGAAATTCGAAATGGTAGGAAATCCCGACCGGGTTGCTACCTCAGCGATCGAATACTCCGGAAAATCGATCAATTGCTGGCAGGCATGCGTGATACGGACTTCCATAACGAACTGAAAAAAGGTCTTTCGGGTCCGCTGTTTGAAAAATCGACAGAACGCGTTGGGGGTCATAAAGACCTTTTCGGCCACTTGTGACAATTCGATCTCATGCTGAAAATGTTGCATTACGTAGTCATAGGCGGTTTGCAGGCGCTCGCCCTGCTCCGATTTCAACGCGCGATAGTTTTCATTGCCGAGGCTTTTGGTAGAAAGGCTTCCCAACTGCCGCAACAGTTGCAAAACCCCTAACACACGATCGAACCTTTCGGTGGTTGGCAAGGAATGAAAGAAATCGACTATGGCTTGTCCGCAATGCGCTAATTTAAATCCATACTGCACCTTCTCGAAGAAAGGTTGTAAGGCATTCATTTCCGGGGCATCAAGGAAAAAGCGATTGAAGGCGGTGCTTGCAAAGAAGATACTCATCATATGGGATTCGGTATCGCTGGGGTCGCTTTTAAAAAGGTGGGGGAGTTGGGGTCCTAAGGCCACTAGGGTTCCTGGGCCATAGTGATGGATCGAGTTGCCTACGATCAATTTCCCACTACCCGCAATAAGGTAGCTGAGTTGAATTTCCTCATGTTGGTGTAGGCGATCATAGAAGATGCGATCTCGATCTTCTTGCACGATCAGCTGCTGTTGGGGAGCCTTGGGAATGACGAAAGGATATACCTTCATATAATCGTTATTGATCCAATATATTGACTAATTAGGTTAATATATAGGTAAAAGTAGCTAATATCTGCGTATGCTATCCTTCTCATTCGAATTACTTTTACAAAAAAACAGGAAATGTCGACACTACAATGGAAAGGGGTAATGCCCGCGGTGACCACCAAATTTACCGATGATGATCAATTGGATATCAAGGGGTTTGAAAAAAACATCAATGCCCAACTTGACGCTGGCGTACATGCGATAATACTTGGGGGCACTTTAGGGGAAGCGAGTACGCTGACCCATGAAGAAAAAAAGCTATTGACCGAATCTTGCGTCGAGATCGTAAAGGGGCGTGTCCCGGTTATTTTGAACATAGCCGAACAATCGACCAAAGCTGCGGTAGAAGCTGCGGCGAATGCCCAGGATTATGGTGCTAGTGGCCTTATGATGTTGCCCCCAATGCGCTACAAATCGACCGATCGTGAAACAGTGGCATATTTTGAGGCCGTAGCGTCCAGCACCGATTTACCCATCATGGTCTACAACAATCCCGTTGATTATAAAATTGAAGTAACTTTAGATATGTTCGAGACTTTATTGCGGTACGATACGATACAAGCGGTGAAGGAATCGACACGTGATATTTCCAATATTTCGCGAATCAAGTCCCGTTTCGGTGATCGGTTAAAGGTGTTATGCGGGGTAGATACGTTAGCCTTGGAAAGCCTATTGATGGGCGCTGAAGGATGGGTGGCCGGCTTGGTCTGTGCCTTTCCGATGGAGACCGTCGCGATTTATGAATTGGTCCAAGCGGGTAGGGCAGAGGAAGCCATAGCGATTTACCGTTGGTTTCTACCATTATTGGAGCTCGATATCAGTCCACAATTGGTGCAGAATATCAAACTTGCCGAAGTAGCCACGGGTATCGGCACTGAGAACGTGCGCCCTCCAAGGCTTCCGCTAAAAGGACAGGAAAGGGAACGCGTAGAACGGATTATTGAAACAGGTTTGGCAAATCGACCAAAGTTGCCGGACTATAAAAATCTTTAAATGGGGCAATTAACAGGTAAAAACCACATTGGATCGCAACGGTCGTCTGATGGCGAAATTCAATTCACCACCTACGACCCTGTTCAAGATCAAAGTACCGCACAATTATTTACTGAAGCCACATCAGCCGAAATCGATTCTGCCGTAGGTTTGGCAAAAGAGGCTATGCACGAATACGGTGCACTTCCTGCCAAGCAAAAAGCGGAATTTTTGCGGGCGATTGCCGATCAAATCGAACAATTGGGTGACGATTTGATCCAGGTGTATTGCCAAGAGACCGGGCTACCGGAAGGCCGTGCCAAAGGGGAACGCGGGCGGACAATGGGCCAACTGCGGTCCTTTGCCGATTTGGTCGAAAAAGGAAATTGGGTACAAGCGACAATCGATACCGCACAACCAAATCGACAACCCGTTCCCAAACCGGATTTGAGAAAGATGCGACAACCCTTGGGGCCCGTTGCGGTTTTCGGGGCCAGTAATTTTCCTTTGGCCTATTCCACAGCCGGTGGCGATACGGCCAGTGCCCTGGCAGCAGGCTGCCCTGTTGTCGTGAAAAGCCATCCAATGCATGCAGGTACGGGGGAGTTGGTAGCCAATGCCATCACCAAAGCAGCGGCTGAGACTGGGATGCCTGCTGGCGTTTTTTCGAATTTGAACAGTAGTGGTATTGAGGTAGGTGTCGCTTTGGTCAATCACCCAGGGATCAAGGCGGTAGGGTTCACCGGCAGCATCAAAGGAGGTCGTGCCTTGTTCGATTTGGCTTCGAAACGCGACGAACCGATACCCGTATTCGCAGAAATGGGAAGTACCAATCCGGTCCTTTTATTACCCCAAGCCATACGTGAACAAGGCACCGAATGGGCCAAAAGTTATGCGGCTTCCATTACTTTGGGGGCGGGCCAGTTCTGTACCAACCCTGGTTTGTTGTTCGGTTTGAAGGGAAGCGATTTGGATGCCTTTGTTACCGACTTGTCCGAAGCCATAGAAACCATCGAACCAAGTTGTATGTTGCACCCCAACATCAAGCGGAATTACCAACACAATAAAGAGGAAGTACAAGCGCAAAATGGGGTAACCGTAGTCGCTGAATACACGAACGACGTCCCACCGAATTCTGCACAGCAAGTAGTGGTGAAAGTTTCAGGAGAGGCCTTTATCAATAACCCCAAACTACATCAAGAAGTTTTCGGTCCTTTTTCCATGGTAGTCGCCTTTGATGACCACGAACAAATGCGAGCCGCCATCGATCAGTTGGAGGGCCAATTGACAGGAACGATCCTGGGTAATGCCGAAGAACTGGAAACCTATGGAGCCCTGGTCAATGCGTTGAAAAGTAGGGTAGGGCGGTTGATATTCAATGGAGTGCCCACAGGTGTGGAAGTCTGTCCTGCGATGCATCACGGCGGACCATATCCGGCCTCAACGGATAGCCGTTTTACCGCGGTGGGGATCCATGCGATCGATCGTTGGACCCGGCCCATGAGTTTCCAAAACTGGCCCGATTCCGCTTTACCGCAAGAGTTAAGGGATGCCAATCCCCTAGGAATTACACGTCTCGTAAATGGGGAATTAACCGCTAAAGCATTGTAATGGGACGCATTTTGATCGGACTTGTTTTGATATACCTGGTTTGCGGTTGCACGACATCCGAACCGGAAGCATCGCAGGTGCTGGCTGGGGTTATTGCGGACTATGAGGATTTCAAGGTCTACGATAGGGAAGAATACCCCTTGGGTCTGCATACCGACAGTATCTATCGTATCGAACGGGACGCGGCAAGCAGTTGGCTGGATCGATTGGAAACCATCAATGGGGATGACTTGTCGGAAACCGAATGGATTTCTTGGGAAATGCTGCGATTTATTCTAAAGAATGAAATCAATGCCTATGATTTCAGAATGCATTTCAACCCCATACAATCCGATCAAGGGTTTCATCTCAACTTGAATTACAGGATCCGTCCTTTGCTTTCCGAAACCGATGCCGAACGTTATCTCAAGCTATTGGCGGCGATACCCGCCTACACCGAACAACACTTTACCCTGCTGCGTAAAGGTTTGGAAATGGGAATCTCGCAACCGAAAGTGATTTTTGAAGGCTATGCGTCCACCTACGATACCCATATCGTTAGCGATGCATCCAAAAGTGCTTTTTTCACACCCTTTGAATCGCTACCCGAAACAATATCGGCACAAAAACAAGATTCGCTAAAGGAAGTAGCCATACAACGGATCACTAACGATGTAGTTCCCTCGTTCGAAAAGATAAAACGGTTTTTCGAAGAGGAGTATATCCCAAAGACGCGCGATGCCATCGGGGTTTCCGCAACCCCTAATGGAAGGGGATTTTACCAAAACCGAATCGATTATTACACCACTTCCGAGGCGTACGATGCAGATAAGATCCATCAACTCGGTTTGGCCGAGGTCAAACGTATCCGTGGTGAAATGGAGGGGATCATCGCCGATTTGGGTTTCACGGACGGTTTCGATGCTTTTTTGGGTTTTTTACGGACCGACCCGCAGTTTTACGCTGAAACGGGGGATGCATTGTTGATGCACGCACGTAATATCGCCAAGAAAATCGATGCGCAATTGCCTAAGTATTTCAAGACGCTGCCGAGAAAACCGTATGGGGTGATCAAGGTCCCCGATGCCATAGCACCCAAGTATACCGGTGGCCGGTATTCGGGTACTTCAAAAGATACCGAACCGGGTTATTATTTGGTCAATACCTACAAGTTGAACAGTAGACCTCTATATGTTTTGCCTTCGTTGACCGCCCATGAAGCGGTTCCTGGACACCACCTACAAGGTGCGTTGAACCTGGAAATGGGCGATAGTATCCCCAACTTCAGAAAGCGTACTTACCTGTCCGCTTATGGTGAGGGTTGGGCGCTGTACACCGAATTCTTGGCTGACGAAATGGGTATTTACGAGACGCCTTACGAGCAATTCGGAAAACTGACGTATGAAATGTGGCGGGCTTGCCGTTTGGTGGTCGATACCGGTATTCATGCCAAAGGTTGGTCGAAACAACAAGTACTCGATTTCATGTTGGCGAACACGGCCTTGTCGGTCCATGAGGTCAATACCGAAACGGATCGATACATCGCTTGGCCCGGACAGGCCCTATCGTATAAGATCGGGGAATTGAAAATCAGGGAACTCAGGACGAATGCCGAATCCCAAATGGGAAACCGGTTCGACATCCGGGAATTCCATGAAATCGTATTGGAACAAGGTACGGTTACCCTTCCTATTTTGGAACGACGCATTAGAACCTATATGAACTCCAATAACGACTGAATATGGCTGCATCGGTTTTCGAATGTCTTGACGGACATACCTGTGGCAACCCCGTTAGGTTGGTGGCCAAAGGAGGGCCCGATTTGATCGGTAACGACATGAGTGAAAAGCGGCAGTATTTCATGCAGCACTATGACTGGATACGCAAGGGATTGATGTACGAGCCCCGCGGCCACGATATGATGAGCGGGAGTATCCTCTATCCGCCCCACGACAAAGAAAACGATGTCGCGGTCTTGTTTATCGAGACCAGTGGCTGCCTGCCCATGTGTGGTCATGGTACCATAGGTACGATAACCATGGCTATTGAAAATGATCTGATCACACCGAAGGTAAAGGGACAGGTACGGCTGGAAACCCCGGCAGGATTGGTGATCATCGCTTACCATCGCCCGGAACGCAAGGTCGAATGGGTACGGTTGACCAATGTCAAAAGCTACCTTGCCGCAGAGGCACTTGAAATCCACTCACCCCATTTAGGGCCTGTGACCTTTGATGTCGCCTATGGGGGTAATTTTTACGCTATTATCGATCCCCAGACCAACTTCGGGGGACTACAGCACCATACCGCTGCTGAATTGATACAATATTCCCAAAAACTGCGCGACCTCATCAATGAACGCTACCCTGATCGGTTCATACACCCAGAGAACGATACGATTAATGGCGTGTCCCATATGCTATGGACAGGAAGTGTTTTAGACGAGCGCTCATCGGGTAGGAATGCGGTTTTCTACGGTGACAAGGCTATTGATCGATCCCCTTGCGGCACGGGTACCTCGGCCCGAATGGCGCAATTGCATGCCAAGGGCTTGTTGCGGCCCAAAGAAGCGTATATTCACGAGAGTTACATCGGATCGACCTTTATAGGACGGGTTGAGGAAACGACTACCATCGGTACCCATCCGGCCATTATACCCAGCGTACAAGGATGGGCGAAGGCCTATGGACGGAACACCATAACGATCGATCCTGAGGACGACCCTTTTGCATACGGATTTCAAGTGATTTGATATGGGAAAACAACTGCTGATCATTGGAGGGGGTATCGTTGGGCTGTCGACGGCCTACTATGCCCATAAAGCAGGGCACGAGGTGACCTTGATCGAAAAATCGAATGGATCTCATGGCGCTTCCCATGTCAATGCAGGGTATTTGACACCCAGTCATATCATCCCTTTGGCCGCCCCGGGCATGATCAATCAAGGACTGCGCTATATGTTCGATTCTAGCAGCCCGTTTTATATGAAACCCCGATTGGATGCCGAATTCTTGAAGTGGGCCTGGTATTTTAAAAAGTCGGCCACCAAATCCAAAGTCGAAAAGGCCATTCCCGTGATAAAGGATATCAATATATTGAGTCGTGAATTGTTCATGGGTATCAAAGATTCCGGGGAATTAGGTGATTTTCATTTGGAGCGAAAAGGGTTGCTCATGTTGTACAAAACGGGGAAAGCTAGGGATCATGAGCTCGAAGTGGCCCGAAAAGCCCGGTTTTTGGGCCTGGAGGTCAATGAATTGGATGCTACGGCGCTTCGAGCTATGGAACCCGGAGTAGCCCAAGACGTGAAAGGCGCTATCCACTATGAATGCGATGGTCATATGAGTCCGAACCAGTTCATGGATAAAATGCGGACCTACCTCAATTCGGAAGGAATCGCCATGAACTATGATGAGGAAGTCATCGATTTGTTAAAAGACTCCAATCGCGTTGTCGAGGTGGCCACAACGAAGAATCGGTATCGGCCTGATGCCGTGGTCATGGCATCCGGGGTTTGGTCGACCAAGGTATTAAAGCAGTTGGGGGTACGATTGCCCCTTGAGGCCGGCAAAGGATATCGTATCAACGTAGAACGAGAGACCGATATCCGCATGCCCGCGATTCTTATGGAGGCCAAAATGGCGGTGACCCCAATGCAAGGATTCACCCGTTTTGCCGGAACTATGGAGTTTTCCGGAATCAACCACCACATTCGACAAGAACGCGTCGATGCCATTGCCCGAGGTGCGGAAAAGTACTACTGCAATTTGGAAATTTCGGAATCGGACAAAGCCAAGGCGGCCTGTGGCTTGCGTCCCGTATCCCCCGACGGACTACCTTACATTGGCAGGCCGGTACATTTTGAAAACCTCTTCATCGCTGCGGGCCATGCAATGATGGGTTGGAGTTTGGGACCAGCGACCGGCAAATTGATAGCGGAACTCCTTTCAGGAAAAGCCACAAGCATGGACCTAACCCCCTTTTCGCCAAATCGGCGCTTCTAAACCACGCTCCACATTAAATTTTCGTTGTTTGGCACTGCTTTTGCTTTTAATTTGAGAGTAGACCTGCTAATTTTGCATCATGGTAAAACACTACGTCGGCTTATTGGTTTGTTTCGCATCGGTTATGATGCAGGCCCAAGACCTCAAGTTGTTCAGCCTTCAGGATTTTGACTTGAACGGGGCGGTTAAGGAGTGTGAGGTGGTTACCGATTATGGACGCGAGATCTTTAGTTTCGATAGCATTGGCCGGTTGGAGAAGGTGGTGACCAAATACAATCAGGAAGATCAAGATATTACCAGCTATCGCTATAAGGATGCTTTTTTGACCGAGAAGCGTCTTGAAAGTTACAAAAACGGGGTTCTTGATCCATCCACCTCAATGGTCAACTTGTATGAAGTCGATTCCAGTGAAGTGATGACGGTACACGAACGTATTCTATCATTGGATAAGGAGTTTTATGAAGAACAGCGTTATTTCTATGACGATCAAGGAAGGCTTGCTCGGATCATTACCTCGCATGAAAACGCCGTTGATGAAATGGTTATAGCCTACGAGGCGTACAAAGGTGAAACAACGAAAACCTATGTGTTGAACGGAACCATTTTAAAATCGATCCGAAAATCGACACGATCTCGCGGCGGAAATACCTTTACGGTCACTTTGACCAAAGACTTTGTGGATGGTGAACCTTCATTGGCGGTAGAAGAGCGCTTTGATACGGAAGGGAAGTTGATCAGCAAGGAAACTTTTGGTTATGATCGAAAATCACAACAATTCGTTTCTCAAGAAATAGAACGGTATGCTTATGATACCGATGGTTTTCTTGCCGAGTCGGAAAACCAAGTGGGCAATGCCCGATCTTCAAAAGCCTTTATTTTTCAATTCGATGACCATAGTGAGAAGAATTGGGTAAAAAAAATCACTACCCCTGATAACACCTATATAACCCGAAGGATTACCTACTATCCTGAAGAGACTACCGCCGAGGAAGACTAAACGTCATTTCGATCCCGATCCGTTGTGACAAGCTGTTGGATCAATTCTATTTTAACCTCGTGACCGCCTTCAAATTCGATACGTTGGGCTGTCTCACCGAATAGTTCGGAAACCCGTGCTCCCTGTTCCGACAATCGGTCAGGGGTCAAATAGGGGTCTTGTGAGCCATAAATGACCTTCACTAGCGACTTCCCTCTTAAAAAGGCAAGGTCTTCGGCTTTAAGCTCCCTTGGGATACCACCGGCATACAAGACCAACTGCTTTACGGTCAACTGACGGTAGGCCAACCAACGCAAGGCTATGGAAACACCCTGCGAAAACCCGAAAACGACCAGTCTTGCATTGGCTGGCCATTGCTCGTTCTCGAAAACCGCATCGAGATAGCGATTGACATTGGTGATTTCTTGATCGGTATCCTCCTTAGTCAACCAACTGGCACCCACATAACGATAGGAGTCGTTCAAATAATATTTCGCCGGTGCCTGGGGTGCGACCACGTAATTGGTCTCAGGGTCAAGCGTTTTGAAGTACTTTAAAAAATACCGGCTCAAATAGCCGATGCCGTGGAAAACGACCCAAATGTGGGTGGTCTTCGCGCTCAACTGGTTTAAGGTTTCGTATGAATTGACTGTGGTGTAGCCAACGGTTTTCTTGAGATGATCCATATTCTAAATGTAGGGGCATTTTTTGTTTTCGGAATACGTAATTTTACAAAAAAGAAGCGCATGCAGGATCCTAAGGAAAAAATTTTAGCGGTTTGTAACGCCATTCGCAAAGGCACATTGATGGAAACCCTTGATATCGAATACGTAGATGTTGGGGAAAACTATCTGATTGCCCGTATGCCGGTTTCTCCCAAGGTGCACCAGCCTGACGGGGTACTCCATGGTGGAGCGACGGTCGCCCTTGCCGAAAGTGTCGGAAGTGCCGCATCTTATGTGTTTCTTGACGGCAATGCTTTCTTTGTTCGGGGTATCGAGATCGCGGCCAACCATGTTCGTTCCATTCGCGATGGTTTCGTTTACGCTCGGGCTTCCATCCTGCACAAGGGGAAGACCACCCAACTTTGGGAAATCAAGGTGACGAATGACGAGGGCGAGTTGATTTCAAACTGCAAACTGACGACGATTGCGCTCCCCAAGAAAAATTAAGTTTGAAGGCATGATCGCCAAGGCGATGGAGCAACTGCAGCTGCGGTTACCCTTTGTCTTGTACAGTAAACCTGCAACTGATGAGGTCAATGGGCTGTTGCAAGATGACGCGAGCTACCACAGGGAAGTGGATTCAAGGTTCGTGTTCGCTCCCTTTCACCAAAACGGGGACAAAATCCATTTCAGACCCGATGATTCATTGACCTCTTCCTTCCAAGGTTCGGCACTTCCGCTCGCACCTATGGATTTGAAAGGGGAAGAGGGTAAGGAGGCCTACCGAACGGTCGTTGCTGAGGCAATAGACCAAATCCGTTCAGAAGATTTGGAAAAGGTCGTGCTCTCCCGAAGAATCGATGGACGCGAAGGCCCTGATGTATTCACCTCGTTTAGGAAAGCCTTGGCCACCTATCCTGAGACTTTCGTTTATCTGGTATACCATCCTAAAATCGGATGTTGGCTTGGGGCAACTCCCGAACAATTCGTTCATATCGAAAAAGGGCAATTGCGAACGGTGGCCCTAGCAGGTACCTTAGCCTATAACGAAGGGGAATCCCCGAACTGGTCGCCCAAAGAAACCTATGAACAACAGGTGGTCACCGACTATATCGTAAACAGCCTTGACCAAGAGCTCGATACCATTTCGGTCGCTCCGGTTGCCTCGGTACGCGCTGGAAGTCTTTGGCATTTGAAGACGGTCATTAAGGCAAAACTCGAGCCACAAACCGATTTGGAGGCGTTGATCGATGCCCTACATCCGACACCGGCGGTCTGCGGGTTGCCAAAAGCCAATGCCTATCGCTTTATCGAAAGGCACGAAAACCACAAGCGGGAGTATTATACCGGCTACCTCGGTGAACTTCAGCCCACAGCCGACATCGAAGCCTCGCTTTATGTGAATCTACGCTGTATGAAGCACGATGGAAACACCTATTCGATATTCGTTGGAGGAGGGATCACCAACGAATCCGATCCTGACCGAGAATGGATCGAGACCCAAGAGAAAAGTAAGGTCATGCTACGGCTACTGAATTAGATCATTTCGATTGGTGGCCGGTCGCATTCGTCGTATTTTTGTAGCGTATGGAATACACGAGCATACCCGCGGCCCAGACCGTGGTTCATGTAACTGAAGCATTCGGCATCCGAAATGTGGTGATTTCGCCAGGTTCACGAAATGCCCCTTTGACCATCGGATTTTCAGAAAACCCGTTTTTCAATTGCTTTAGTATCGTCGACGAACGTTCCGCCGCATTTTTCGCTCTGGGAATGGCCCAACAAACCAAAAAGCCGGTTGCCCTGGTCTGCACGTCGGGAAGTGCACTTTTGAATTATTATTCCGCGATTTCGGAAGCCTTCTACAGTCGCATACCCTTGGTGGTGCTCTCGGCCGATAGACCCCCTTACAAAATCGATATCGGTGACGGACAGACCATCAGACAGCATAAGGTCTATGATAACCACATTGGGTTTTCGACCAGTTTGAAATTGGACATTTCCCACGCGTCTGCTACCGTAAACCGATTTGCTCCCGAATTGATGCAAGAAGGGCAGGCCACGATTCAGCACCATAACGAAGAGGTGTTGCAACGGGCCTATTCGATAGCAGTGGGTGATGCATTGCCCGTTCATGTCAATGTACCCCTTGAAGAGCCCCTTTACGACACGGTTTCGGAACCCACCATTTTCACCGGGACGCGCGCGTCACGCGAACCTTCACACGAAGCGATAAACTATGAAGCTTTTATTTCGCGATGGCGGAAGGCGAAACGCAAAATGGTCTTGGTAGGCACCCTGTCTCCGAACTCCATTTCCGAAAATCAGATCGAGGCTTTGGCCAGCGACCCCACGGTAATCGTTTTTACCGAGACGACTTCGAACTTGAACCACCCGAATTTTTTTCCAAGTATCGACAGCATCGTATTCCCAATTGAAAAACGCGAAGTCAAAGACCGGCAATTCACGGACCTGCAACCTGAGCTCCTCCTTACGATCGGGGGAATGATCGTCTCAAAAAAAATAAAGTCCTTTTTACGGAAGTATGCCCCGACAAGCCACTGGCATGTCGGTCATGGTAAGGCCTATGATACCTTTTTCGCATTGGAACAGCATATTCCAACGCTGCCCGACACCTTGCTTTCCAAGCTTTATGTGGAAAAAGATAGGATGCAAAGCGATTATTTCGAAACTTGGTTTCGAAGGAAACGGGATTATGAACGAAAGCGTGAAGACTATCTTGGGAAGATTCCATTTTGTGATTTTTCGGTCTTCCATACGATTTGTGAATCACTTCCCGAAGGGATCCAACTACAACTTTCGAACAGCTCAACGGTACGCTATGCGCAATTGTTCGATATCCATGCTTCGATTCGGGTATTTTGCAATCGGGGCACTAGTGGTATTGATGGAAGTTCATCAACAGCTGTTGGTGCGTCGGTTTATGCATCCCATCAGACCGTTTTGATTACCGGTGACCTAAGTTTTTTCTATGACAGCAATGCCTTTTGGAACGATTATGTAAAAGCCGATTTTAGAATCGTACTGATCAACAATTCCGGAGGGGGTATTTTCAGGATATTACCTGGGGCGGAACCTTCCGAGAACTTCGAGACCTTCTTTGAAACCAAGCATTCGCATACGGCACAGCACCTTTGTGCCCATTATGGAATCGAATATATGTCATGCGCCGATGCAGCAGGGCTCGACCAGTTGCTTCAATCGTTTTATGATGCTTCAGAGCGACCGAAACTGCTTGAAATACAGACCCCGAGAACGGTCAATGACCGCATTTTGCTTGAATATTTCGATTTCCTATCTTAGACCGGACATTAACGATAAAACACTAGCGATTATGAGCAAAAAAGACGAACTGGTGGCCAAATACGCGACCGATATCAAAGAGAAATTCGGGGAGACACCCGATATGGACCTATTGAACAAGGTGGCCATCGGGCTTGGCCCGGCCATTTACAATTTGGACGCCTCAAAAGTATCGGGTAGCGATGATAAGGAATTGGAGACGGTAAAGAACAATTTCTTGATGAAGAAACTCGGCCTTTCCGACGGACCTGAACTCATGGAGGCCATTAACAAGGTCATCGAAGCCTACGGACGTTCCGAAAAGAACAAACACCGCGCGGTCATTTACTATCAATTGGCCAGGCATTTCGGAAAAGAATCGGTATATAATTAACGGATACGAACAACGATGATAAAACCGCGGCACCAAGGCTGCGGTTTTTTTTGATAAGCACAGCTGATGATACGATTGGGAGATTATAATGAACTGACCGTACTACGGAGCACCAGTGTCGGTATATTTTTAGGGGATGGGGAGGAAACCGAGATTTTGCTGCCCAACAAATACGTGCCGCAAGAAGTGGCGAAGAACCAAGTCCTTCGCGTGTTCTGTTATCTCGATAGTGCCGAACGCCCAATAGCCACTACCTTGCAACCCAAGATCCTTCGAGATACCACCGCGGCCCTTAAGGTCGCTGCAGTAGGTGAATTCGGAGCATTTATGGATTGGGGGTTGGAAAAACATCTTTTAGTGCCTTTTCGCGAACAGCAAGAACGCATGAAGACCGGCGAAACCTATTTGGTACATTGTTATTTGGACAAGAAGAGCTTTCGTTTGGTAGGTTCTTCCCGACTCGATAGGTTCGCGGAACTCCCTAAAGATCGTTATGCGATCGGTGATGAGGTAGAGGCGGTGGCTTATCGCAAAACCCCTTTGGGTTGGGAAGTTTTGCTGGAGGGTAAATTCAAAGGATTGATCTTCCATACCGATGTGTTTAGGGAAATCGCATCGGGCGATGCATTCAAGGTATTCGTCAAAACCGTTCGTGAAGATGGCAAGGTCGACGTGGGTTTTCAACCTATAGGTGCCAAAATGCTTGAACCGACCGCCGCCATGATATTCGATCGATTACAACAGGAAAATGGATTTCTGCCCCTCCATGATAAATCGTCTCCCGAAGCGATTAAAAATGAGCTGCAGATCAGTAAAAAAGCGTTTAAGAAAGCCATCGGGGTGCTGTATAAACAACGTAAAATCGAAATCAAGGAAGACGGCATCGTTTTGGTTGCCACAAAATAGGCCCGGGCTTCGTTTTTTGGCAAAAGATCCCTATATTAATCCTAGTATTTTTTTCTTTTGCCAAAAGGAGTACATTTGTAAAATTTGAATTTTTTAAATTCCTGGTTTTTAAAGGTTTATAATTATTAAGTCCATTAGCAATGCCGTTTATTGAAGAGAATGACCTGTTGGATTTGCACAAGGATATCGAGAAATCGCAAATCATTAACGAAAGACTGTTAGATCAAATAAAATTCAAGAACAAGGACTTGAAAAAAATCAAGATCCAGCGCAATGTTTTCGTTGGGATAACCATGCTTTTTTTGGTCGGGTTCCTGGCCATCACTTCCTTTAGGGCCGGTCTCTATTCTTCGAACAGCAACCAAAACAATCTTTTGGTCTCCATCGACAGTTTGGACGCCATCAAGGCGCGGATCGATAAATTGAAAGAACAGAACCAAGAACTCAGCCTTGTCAAAGAATTCTATTTGGCTAAGGAGTTCTTGGAAAAAGAGAAGATATATTCGGTCCAGGTCAAATCTTTCGTCGAAAACAACGTGGCCCTGTCATCCGAAGCATTGACGAATACCATGTTCGTCAAAACCAATCCGTTCTATGCCTATTCCCTTGGTAATTTCGAAACCCTTGATGAAGCACAGACCTTCAGGAAAGAACTGGTTCGGATGGGCTTTCAAGATGCCTTTGTAGCCTCATACCAAGATGGGAAACGGGTCAAAATAGAACCTTCGAATTAATTGGAAACGGTAAAAGCCTGGATAAGTGCGGCCCGCTTGCGGACCCTGCCCTTATCGATCAGCGGTATTTTGGTTGGAACGGCCTTGGCGAATTCCAAAGGCTATTCCGACACCTGGATGCTCATCCTTTGTTTGGCGACCACCGTTTGTTATCAGATCACATCCAATTTCGCCAACGACTATGGTGACGGAATGCGCGGTACCGATGGTGCCGATCGCATCGGGCCGAAACGGGCCTTGCAAAGTGGTGCACTTAGTCCCGGTCAATTGAAATGGGGTGTTGGTATCGGGGCCTTGATCTCGTTCTTATTGAGTTTGGCGTTGATTTTTTATGCCTTTGGCACCTCGAATACGCTCTATGTCCTGCTGTTTTCAGTGTTAGGCTTGGCTAGTATTTGGGCGGCAATAAAATATACCATGGGAAAGAACCCCTATGGATACCTCGGTTTGGGTGATCTGTTTGTCTTTTTGTTCTTCGGTCTTCTTTCGGTGCTCGGTAGCCAGTTTCTTTTTACCAAGGCATTGCACGGACTTGATTTGATGCCAGCCATCGCGATAGGCTTTTTTTGTGTCGGAGTATTGAATTTGAATAACATGCGCGATCGTGAATCCGATATCCAACATGGAAAGAACACCATGGCCGTCAAGTTGGGCGGGTCCGGAGGCAAGCGATATCATGCGGTATTGATTTTGCTCGGGCTATTGCTTTCTATAGTACATGCCGGCTTTCTGGGAAGTTGGATCTTGGTCGTCTCTTTAAGCCTTCCCTGGCTTTTGATTTTCTTACACCTTATCCGGGTTTTGAAAGCTGAAAACCCCCAACAATTCGACCCAGAGCTTAAGAAATTGGCCTTATCGACCTTTTTGCTAAGTCTGTTGTTCATGACCGCGATTAATTATTTTTTGTAATTTTGAGTGTTACTATTTTCTAAACCAAGCTAATTTTGGAACACCCCATAAAAATTCTCATAGTCGAGGACAATGTAATTATTGCCGATGATATGCAATCGATGCTCGAAGAGATCGGTTATGAGATTGTCGATAATGTCATTGTGTATGAGCAGGCTGTTGAAGTATTGAAAAACAACCATGTCGACTTGGTCTTGATCGATATTATCCTGGCTTCCGATAAAACAGGGATCGATCTAGGCAAACACATCCGGGATGCGTATAACATCCCGTTCATCTTCGTCACTTCGAATTCGGATAAGGCGACCGTAGAGAATGCCAAAACGGTCAAACCCGATGGCTATCTGGTCAAACCTTTTGAACAGCAAGACCTTTACACGTCCATAGAGATCGCCCTTTCCAATTTCAATTACAACCAAAAAGCCAATTCGAAAGAGATTGCCGGTAATGAAGGTGATAGTTTTATGTCGAATTCGGTATTGAAGGATTCGATTTTCGTGAAGAAACAACACTTGTATTACCGCATCCAATTCGGGGATATCCAGTTCATCAAAGCCGATAACGTTTACCTTGAGGTGAATACCGTCGATAAGAAATTTTTGGTGCGCTCCCCCTTGAAGGATTATTTGGAAAAGTTGCCCAAGAACAAGTTCTACAGGGCGCACAAGTCATATATCGTCAATGTCGACCATATCGATGCGATCAATTCGAAAGATATCATGATCAACAATACCTTGATTCCGATATCGAAAGACTTCAAGGAGTTCATAATTTCTTCAATGAACTCGTAAGACCCCAGTCTATAAAGATTCAAAAGTGCCGAAAGGCACTTTTTTTTTGCCTTGCTTCAAATAAGCGGGCAATGACAACAGGATACGAGCGCTTGACAACAATATTTTCAGTGGCTGCCCATTTGTAAATACATTCGTAGTGTATCTGAGTGATACGATATTAAAAAGTAATTTTTTCATTTTCATATAGTGTTCTCGTAGAAGGGTCTTGTCAGTTGGCAGGACCTTTCGCTTTTAAAAAAGCTTCCGATGCCATTCCATGAAATACCAAAAAAATCGGTAAATGGCACATTCACCTTTCTGGAGGTGCATTTCACAACAAAAATTATCGCTTTCACAACATTCTAAAATAGACACCTTCCTTTCAAGGTATTTTTGAATTGTATTGATTTGCCCCGAATCTTACATACAGATAGTGTCAAAAAGACTATGCATCAATGCGGTGCATGGTCTTTTTTATTCGGGTTTTCGGTTTGGGTATACCAAACCCAAGCAAATGGCCCTTACACTAGCTGTTACCCCAGGTTGGCAACAAAAATTAATCCAACCGGATCCAATACGGTAATTTTAAACGACAAAAGATCGAATTGATGCGCAAAGGTTTGATGTACTTATTGATAATGACGTTCCTTTTTGGGGCGACCATAACCAATGGCCAAACCCAAGTGAATCAAGACGACCCCTTGGAACTCTTCAAAAATACAGAGGGGCATGCCCTGAAATTGCGTTTCTTCTTCGATGAACAAAACCGATACCGAAAAAATTCGGCCTACGACTGGCTCGAAGTGGTCAATGTCTATCTGAATACTTCTGAAAAAACGAATGATTCCGCAGCGATCAATGCCTATACCCTAATGAAGTCCCAACTGTTCAGTGATATCGGTGATTTCGACAAAAGCATCACCATCGCAAAGGGTTTGCTCGAAAACAGGGATACGCTAAAAGTGGCCAACCTTTCTCGATTGTTGGGGCTCTTGGATGAGAACTATGGCAAACTCGAGATGTACAATAAACAAATCGAAATCCGCGAGCGCATGAAGAATCTCGGGGTTAACGAATCGATTGCCTTTTACGATATCTATGCAAATATGGGACTGTATCGTAAAGCCATGGAAAAGTACATCCTCGCCGTCAAACCGACCATTGCCGACAACGACTTTTTGGAATTGGCCAAATACCACAACCAAACAGGCATCTACTTGAGGTTGGACAAATCGCCACCGACCGCGATCAATGAATTCAAAAAAGCCTTGGGTTTTTTGGAGGTGTACCGCAACGACATCGCCATCGAAAAGTCGGAAAACGACATATTTGAAAGTGAGAACTTGAAGGCCGAGATCGAAGGCAACATCGGAAAAAGCCAAGTACAGCTAAAAGAATACGTTGAAGCCATCCAAAATTTGGGGAACAGTTTGAAAATCCTTGAGGCGGCCGACGCCAACCAGTACAAAACGGAAATCGCCGACAATCGACTGGCCTTGGCCGAAGCACATTTGGCCTTGAACAACAACCGGACCGCGAAACGTTTGTTGGACATTGAATACGAATCGCTTGATGTCGTACTTCAAGTGAAACGCAATCGCTTGCTAGCAGGTTATTACAATAAATTCGAGGATTTCAAGAATGCCTCGATCTATTACCGACGTAATGAAAGGATCGGTGATTCACTCAAGGCAAGCGAACTCAATATCCTGAACCAACAATTGGTGGCGATCGTGGGTACTTCGGATTTGGAGAACTACCAACGATTGATCGACCAACAGAAATCGGATAATGAGAAAATCAGAAGCGAGATCCAAGAAAAGAACGAACGGATCAACTTGGTGTTCATTTCATTGATCTTCACTTTGCTCGGATTTGCCGGTTTGGTATATGCTTATCTGAAAAGTATTAAAAACCAACGTTTGATCGCCGAACAAAAGCACATCATCGAAGATTCATTAAAAGAAAAGGATTCTTTGCTGAAAGAAATCCACCATCGCGTGAAGAACAACCTCCAGATGGTGTCCAGTCTCCTCAGCCTACAGACCAGGAACACAAAGAGCAAGGCGGCCATCGAGGCGTTGGAAGAGGGAAAGAGTAGGGTAAAAGCCATGGCATTGATCCATCAAAAACTCTATCAAAACGAAGATCTTTCGGTCATCGAGATGCAGGGGTATATTGAAAGCTTGATCAACAGCGTACAGAGCGTTTACAAAAAAGGAGGTCACAACATCAATATTACCGTCGATGCTGAAGGCACCGAGCTTGATATCGATAGGGCCATCCCTTTCGGATTGATTTTGAACGAGCTGGTATCGAACACCTTTAAATACGCGTTTCCAGAGAGCGACGAAAACGGTAAGATTTACATCCATCTTCGAAAGAATGGCGAGCAGGGGTATTTCGAATATGCCGATAACGGTGTAGGCCTGCCCGATGACAGTGATGAGCGCAGCAATGCCTCTATGGGGCTCCGTTTGATCAACCGTTTGGTCAACCAACTCCAATCAAAACTGAACATCGACAAGAACAACGAAGGGGTTCGGTTTTGGTTTAATTTCAGCTAAGCTATCGCACCGTGCTTTTGAGTACCAATCGGTGCAGCTTTTTTGGAAAAAAGCGCTTCATGAAGATTCCCTTGACTTCCTTGCCTCCGATATAAACTTCGAATCGTGCCGATTCAATGGCCCGAATCATCTTTTTGCAGAAAACCGCAACGGGCAATCCATTTTGGGTAGCCCCGTCATCGGCTCCTTGTGGCGATCCGTCTTTGGTCAACGCATTTTTCGCGATTTCGGTCTGTACGAACCCTGGGCAGACCAAGGTCACATCGATTTGATCGGCATCATGTTCCAACCGAAGTGCATCAAAGAAACCATGTAAGGCATGTTTGGCACCGCAATATCCGGATCGGTAAGGGGATGAAAACCGGCCCATAAGGCTACTGACTACGACAAAGTGTCCCTGCTTTCTAGAAACGAAATAGGGGAGTACCGCTTTGGTCAGGGCAACCGTTCCGAAGTAATTCACTTCCATCATTTGACGGTAGACTTCAAAATCGGTTTCCACAATCAGCGAACGCTGGCTGATTCCGGCATTGTTTATCAAGATATCGATGCTTCCATAGGTGTCAATCGCTTGACGGACTTTGGCTTCCATAGTATCATAAGCAATGATATCGAGTGGCAATACGGCAACCTGATCTGGGTTTTGACAGGCTTTGCGCACTTTTTCAAGTTCCTCGGCCCGACGCGCCGATAGGATCAAACGACAGGATCGTTGCGAAAGTTGATAGGCCAATTCCTCACCGATACCCGATGAAGCTCCTGTAATCCAAATGACTTTATTTTCTAGAGTTCCCATAAGGGCTTTTGCTCCAAAATATACCTAAATTTGAACAAGAAATGAAAGCGGTCTGCAAAAAATACATCTTGCAGTTCAAGGTGCCCGGCGGAACTTCACGCGGCATATTGACCCAAAAAGAAACCTGGTTCATCATACTGAAGGATACGGAGGGATATGGTATCGGTGAATGTGGACTGTTAAGGGGGTTAAGTTTCGATGATGTGCCCGATTACGGGGACCGTGTACAATGGGCATGTGATCATATCGACCTCGGATTGGACAGCTTACTCGAAGAACTCAAATCCTTCCCTTCCATTCAATTCGGATTGGAACAGGCCTTTCGTTCTTTATCCTCCAAAGACCCTTATGAACTGTTTCCTTCCCCTTTTACCACCAAGGAGGCTGCTATTCCGATCAACGGGCTGATTTGGATGGGCGATCCCGAATATATGGTCCAGCAGGTTGAAACCAAGTTGAAGAGCGGTTTCACCTGCCTTAAAATGAAGATCGGTGCTTTGGATTTCGAAACCGAGCTAGGGATTTTGAAAAGCATTCGCCAGCGGTTTTCAAAAACCGATATTGAATTGCGGGTCGATGCCAATGGGGCCTTCGACCCCAAAGAAGCCCCGAAGCGATTGGAGCGATTGGCTGCCTTGGACATCCACTCCATTGAACAACCCATAAAAGCCGGAAACCCTAGTGCTATGGCCGAATTATGTCGTTTGACACCCTTACCCATCGCCCTTGATGAAGAATTGATCGGGGTGCTGGGTGTAACGGAACGCGAAGAATTGCTACAAACCATCCAACCCCAATACATTATTTTGAAACCGAGTTTCATTGGGGGGTTCTTAGGCACGCAGAATTGGATTTCCTTGGCCGAAGACCAAGGTATTGGTTGGTGGATCACCAGTGCGCTTGAAAGCAATATCGGCCTGAATGCCATTGCGCAGTTTACCTTCGGCCTAAACCCGAAGATACCGCAGGGCCTAGGTACCGGGGGACTGTTCACGAACAATTTCGAAGGTCCGCTACAGGTTGATCAAGGACAATTGCTATATAAAAATGGCCTATCTTGGCCGCCCAACGTAATAGAAGGTTTATGTACATAGAACAAGGATACAAAGGTCAGATCGGACTCTGGAAATACCTGATCATTCCAGGTGGGTTCATCGCCTTGATGGTGCTCAATTATATTGCTACGGTCAGCTCACCTATGAGTACGGAAGAAGCCTTGGATATCATGATCGAGCAATTGGGCACGAACGTGGTTTTGGTAACCCTACTGCTTCCCCTGGCCGTCGGACTGTTTGTCGTTTTAGGGTGGACGTGGCTAGTACACCGTCAATCGATCACTTCCCTGACTACGTCAAGAAAGAAAGTGGACTGGAAACGCATTCTCTTCTCGTTTGTACTATGGGGGGGGCTTACCGTCGCCTTGACCGGAATCGACATCTGGTTGTCACCAGACGACTACGTATGGAATTTCGATCTCAACAAGTTCATCATATTGGCCATCATCGCCATTGCGTTGGTACCGCTACAGACCAGCTTCGAGGAGTACTTGTTTCGAGGCTATATGATGCAAGGATTGGGAATTGCCGCCAAAAACCGGTGGGTGCCTTTGGTAGTCACCTCTACCTTGTTCGGATTGATGCATTTGGGCAATCCTGAAGTCGGCAAGTTGGGCTACGGCATCATGGTCTACTACATTGGAACCGGATTCTTTTTGGGGATCATGACCTTGATGGACGAGGGGCTTGAATTGGCCTTGGGGTATCATGCGGCCAACAATTTGATCACCGCCCTTTTGGTAACTGCCGACTGGACGGCCTTTCAAACCGACTCGTTTTATCGTGATGTTTCCGAACCGATTTTGGGATGGGACGCCCTCATTCCCGTTTTCGTAATTTTCCCGCTCCTATTGCTGATCATGTCACGAACATACAAATGGCGTGATTGGAACGAAAAGTTATTCGGAAAGGTCTTATCACGTGAAGAATTCATGGCTTTGGAAGATGGAGCTGCATCCGAAATTTAAGCTTAACGGTACATCCTACGACGCAACCGGATTGATCGGTCACGCCAAGACATTATGTCTTGCATCCGACTATAGAAAGGATATTGGACGTTTTTTGTTGGACTGGTTCGATCCCCATCCTGAACTCCTAGTGCAGACTTCCGGTTCAACAGGTACGCCAAAAACCATCCCACTTGAAAAGCGGAACATGGTCAATTCGGCCTTGGCCACTGGCGAACACTTCAAGCTGCCATCCGGCACAAGTGCGCTACTCTGCCTTTCTGCGAACCATATTGCAGGAAAGATGATGTTGGTGCGCGCCATGGTCTTGGGGTGGGAGCTGGATCATGTAACGGTCGGTTCGCAGCCACTTTCAGAAACTGGCAAACGTTATGGATTTTCGGCCATGGTGCCCCTACAAGCCTTTCATTCGATCGATCAGCTTAATCGACTGGATAAACTCATTATAGGTGGTGGCCGGGTTTCAGCTGAACTGGCCAATCGATTGGGTTCGGTCTCGACTGAGATCCATGAGACCTATGGGATGACAGAGACCATCACCCATATCGCTACCAAACCATTAGGGGCCCTTCAGTTTAAGACCTTGCCCCAAGTGACCGTTTCGAAAGACCAAAGGGGTTGTTTGGTCGTTGACGCCCCACATCTGGCCCATGATCCGATAGTAACCAACGATTTGGTAGCCCTTGAAGGGAACACTGGGTTTCAATGGCTGGGCCGTTACGACAACATCATCAACTCAGGTGGGGTCAAATTGATTCCTGAGCAAATCGAGCGCAAGCTTACCGGGCTAATTTCAAACCGATATTTTATCGCAGGGGTTCCTGATGCCGGTTTAGGGGAAAAAGTGGTACTCCTCGTTGAAGGCGAATGGGATGGACCCATAGCCGAGCAGCACTATGATCAAGCAGGGCTTTCAAAATATGAAATTCCCAAAGCGATCATCGTGTTGTATCGATTCGTTGAGACCGCCAGTGGAAAGATCGCGAGAAAGGCGACAATGGAGCGCTTGTAACTCCCATTTTTCGTACTTTGTCGCAAATACCCGATACGATGAAAACCCTCCTTTTAAGTTTGGCTACCGGCCTCTTTACGGCCACTCTGTTCGGCCAACAGATCCTTCCACAAAAAGAACGCGCCAAGGTCATTGATGGCATGTTGGCGGAACGCTTCGAGAACGTGCTACCCGAACTTATGGACCGCAGCGGCATCGATATGTGGGTGTTGATTTCAAGGGAGTACAATGAAGACCCCGTTTTGAAGACCATGTTGCCGGCTACCTGGTTGAACGCCCGTAGGCGGACCATCTTGGTGTTTTACCGTGATAAGCAAGCCGATCGATTGGAAAAGTTGGCGGTCGCACGCTACAATGTCGGGGCCAATATACAATCCGCATGGGACAAGGAAAAAGAACCCGATCAATGGAAACGACTGATGCAATTGATTTCGGAAAGGAATCCGAAAAAAATCGGGTTGAATTTTTCCAAGGACCATAACATTGCCGATGGTTTGGACAAGACCGACCATGATGAATTCATAAAACGCTTGCCCGAAACTTTCCGCAAACGGGTAGTTTCGGCCGAGCGATTGGCGGTGGGTTGGATCGAGACCCGAACCGAACGTGAAATGACGATTTATAACCAATTGGTCGACATCACCCATGATATCATCGCCGAAGCATTTTCCGAAAAGGTCATCACGCCAGGCGTGACGACTACCGATGAAGTCGTTTGGTGGATGCGTCAAAAAATTACGGATTTGGGTTTAAAAACCTGGTTTCATCCTACGGTGGATTTGCAGCGCAGCAGTGAGGGTACTGAGAATACATTGTATGCCTTTTCGGGGCGACCTGAAGAAATGGTGATCCAACCCGGGGATTTATTGCATTGCGATATCGGAATTACTTATTTGCGTTTGAACACCGATTGCCAAGAATTGGCCTATGTCTTACGACCCGAAGAAAAAGAAGCCCCAGGATATTTGGTAAAGGCCCTTGAAGCGGGTAATCGGGTGCAGGATATTTTGACCAAAAATATGATAGTGGGTCGCACTGGCAATGAAATTCTCGCCAATGCTTTGGCTGAGGGTAGGGCCGCAGGGTATCGACCAACCATTTATACCCATCCTTTAGGAACGTATGGCCATTCTGCCGGTACCACTATCGGGATGTGGGATGCCCAAGAAGGAGTGATGAAAGACGACGGTGAAAATTATCCCTTGAACCCGAACACCGTTTATGCGATAGAACTGAACACCAAAGTATACCTCGAAGCATGGAAAACGGACATCCGCGTCATGCTTGAAGAAGCCGGTTTTTATGGAGGGAATGGCTTCAGATACGTCAATGGAAGACAGACCGAACTGCTTTTGGTGCCTCGTGTTAAAAAACACTTAAATAATTGATTATAAACACTTTTCCGTCAAAAAGAGACACTTTTCTCCATTTTTTTTGTAATTTTTGTAGTAAAATTAGCGTAATGAAGAAATTGTTTTTGTGCTTGTTCTTAGCGACAAGTTTCTGTTTTGCCCAGAATACCTCAAAGACCATCCGTGGTATGGTCACCGACGGTCGTTCGACCATTGAGAATGTTGCGGTAGGTATCGAGGGGTCATCCAATAGCACCTACACCGATGCGTCGGGTAAATATGAATTGGCCGCGGAGGTCGGTGATATCCTGACGTTTAGCTACCAAGGTCTGAAAACCGTACGCATTAAAGTCGAAGACGTCACCCGTATCCTCAATCCGACAATGGTTCCCGATATCGAGCAATTGGAAGAAGTCACAGTGGTAGGAAGCAATCGGAAAAGTCAATCCGAATTGGCGGTCGAATATCAGCAAAACCCAAATATCATCAGAACGGCTTTTGGTTACTTGAATGCCGAAACGGCCCCGGGCAATATCAAGTTCATGCGTGAAGATGAGATCAATTCGGTTGCCATCTGTATTTTGGACTTGTTGCGAAACGAATTCGCCGGGGTGCGCGTACAAGGTTCCTGTTTAGGGGCCTTCGGTCCCGGAGCAGGTAGCAGCACCCAATTGACGAATATCACCGCCCAAAATTCGAACAACCCAGGTGTAGTCGGCCTTAGTGATCAAGGTACCGGTATCCAAAGTGCCCTGAATTCGGGCAAGGTCTTTATCCGAAGCGGGAATTCCCTGTTCAACCCAAGATCGGCCATTTTCGATGTCGACGGTCAAATTTTCAATGACGCTCCGATTTGGATCGATGTAAAGAACATCAAGCGCATCGCCATCTTAAACAATTTCGCGACGACAACGGCTTACGGAAGTGCCGGAGCCGGTGGGGTGATCGTGGTCAACACCATAGTGGCCAGTCCGCGTTCGAACAAAATCGTCGATCAAGCGAGATTGCGCAACAATTTCGTGGCCGGGAATATCAAGACCCAAGAAGAATTGCAACGCAATTGGCCAAGTTATTTACAAGACCTATACAACAGTGGGTCATTGGAGGAAGCTAAGCAGACCTATGCGAAAAATGCCAAGATTTACAGCAGCTCACCCTATTACTTTATGGATGCCCAGAAGTACTTCGTAGAAAAATGGAACGACAAGGGCTATGCCGATGATTTAATCGGCAGCAATTTCGCGCTGTTTGACAACAACCCGGTATTGCTTAAGGCATTGGCCTATCATTACGAGGAACAAGGCGAATTCGAGCAGGCCAATCATTTTTACAAGAAAGTATTGAAATTGCGACCTGATTATGCACAATCGTACGTCGATATGGCGAACAGTTATCGCGATTTGCGCGATGCGAAACAAGCCGCTTCGATTTACACACGATACAATTACTTGATCGAAGATGGGATGATGGAAATGGACTCGGTGGATTTCGCTACCATCTTTGAACGGGAGTACAACAACTTCCTTTTGTTAGACAAAAACGCAGTGGTTACCGGTGAAAAATCCAGCGAGCTTTATATCGCTGAAGAGGATTTCGAAGGAACCCGGCTTGTGTTTGAGTGGGATAATAGTGAGGCCGAATTCGAATTGCAGTTCGTAAATCCGCAGAATCAATACCATACCATCAAGCACAGTTTGGCCGACAATGAAGCCAAAGTGATGCGCGGTAAGGATTTCGGCTACAGCATTTCTGAGTATTTGGTCGATGGCTCACTGCCAGGAAAATGGACGGTCAACGCTCGGTATTTGGGTAATAAGAGTTTGACACCCTCGTATTTGAAAGCGACCGTGTACTATAATTACGGAACCTATGCGCAGCGCAAAGAAGTCAAGGTCTTCAAGTTGAGCTTGAAAGACATCCCGCAAGAACTCTTTACGATTGCCGTTGGTAGCAAGTTGGTTTCGCGCTGACCTTTGCCCGCCATATCGTATTGAAAACCCGTGTCACAGGATACGGGTTTTTTTGTACGCCCCTTTTTTCAAAGCCGAAGTTTTAGAAAAAGGCCGGAATTCCGTAATTTAAGGAGGGGTAAAAACCAAGTATGGGATAGCCCTATTCGAAAGGCAAGAAAAAAAATTAACATTCAGTCGGATTTTAACATTTTTGGCAGGATGTTTGTGGCTTATTCAATGTCGGTCAGCTAAGGACCGATACGGAAATCCAAGCACGTTTCCCCCACGTCAAAGGCTTCCGGACATATGGATAAGCAGTATCATTTTTGACTGCAACAGCAGTTGGAATGTAATGGCTAATAAAGTGCTCATGGGGAAGATCTTGGTTTTGGGTATCGCGATTTGGTTTGGGTTGGGCCATCAACCCCGACATAAAGCGTGCTGTGACCAGGAACGAAAGGTCCCTTCGGAATATCGACTGTTCAAGGGGTATGTAACACCTACCGAACCAATCCGGACCCGATTGTTGGTAGGACGTGAATTCGAAGAGCAGCAGGCAACCATGGGCTATAAGATCATTGATAACGACACCTTGTATATTGCCAAACTGGACCGTTTTCCTGCGGGCCTCCTCGATTTACATAAAACAAGGGTGCAACGCCGGATCTTTTACGAACGCCATATCGAGATTTATCCGTGAAAAACGACAAAAAGGGCCGTGGTTAACGACGACCCAAAACATATTGAAAGCTAAAAATTTGAACTATGAAAATGAAAATGACAATCGTGCTCGCACTGGCCATGATGACCGGGCTGGCACAAGAACGTAAGGTGAAGGGAAAGGTCAGTGATGGCAAGTCCCCGATGGAAAATGTGAACGTCCAAGTCTTGGACAAAGGCGAGGCTACGGCAACGGGAGCTGACGGCAGCTATGAAATCGCCGTAGCGACCGGAGACCGCTTACAGTACTCCTACACCGGAATGAAGACCATAACGATCCGTGTTGAAGATGTAACCCGGATATTGAACCCGATCATGATTCCGGATATTGAAGAATTGGATGAAGTCGTGGTCGAAGGAAGCAAACGACGCTCCCAAAAAGATTTGCAAGAAGATTATGTGATCAACAACAATATCATCAAAACCGCTTGGGGGTATTTGGATGCACATAGGGCAGCCGGAAATGTACGCATGCTCGATGAAAGTCAGATAAACACGGTAAACCTTGGGATTTTGGAGTTGATACAGAATAGGTTTCCCGGGGTGCGTGTCGTAGGTGCTACCACAGGTCTTCGGCCAACATCGACACCAGGTCAATTTGGAATTCAGTCGCCAGGAGCCGTGTTCATTCGTGGTGCGGGGTCGATAAGCAATCGTGCCGCAGCCATTTTCGATGTAGACGGACAGATTTTCACTGACGTACCCACTTGGATCGACTTGGCCAATATCCAACGCATCGCGATCTTGAACAACTTCGCCACGACCACGAGTTATGGAAGCATAGGGGCCGGTGGTGTGATCGTCATCAATACCAAAACCGGTAATCCACGAAGTGGGGAGATCGTCGACAGTGCCCGATTGCGGAACAATTATGAAAATGGCAAGGTGCTGACCAAATCGGAAATTGCCGAAAACAGGCCCACTTACATGAAGGAGTTGGAAGCCAGTGCTTCCTTTGCCGAAGCCCGCCAGGTCTTTGATCGCTTTGATGCGATGTATCAAGGGAGCCCGTATTTCTATTTGGATGCGTACACTTATTTTACCGAAAAGTGGAACGAACGGGATTTCGCCGACCAAATCGTCGCGGACAATTTCGGTCAGTTCGAAAACAATGCCGTTTTACTAAAGGCATTGGCCTATACCTATCAGCAGCAGAACCGTTTTGAGAAAGCCAACGAGACGTTCAAGGAGGTATTTATCCTGCGTCCGAATTATGCCCAGAGCTATATGGATATGGCCAATAGTTACAGGGAGTTGAATACCCCTAAACAAGCAGCGGCCTTATACACCCGCTATGAGTATCTTTTGCAAGAAGGCTTTATGGAAGTCGATACGGCAGGTTTCGGCCCCATAATGGACCGGGAATTCAACAACTTGCTGGCCATCGATCGCAATGCCGTGGTCGACGGGCGCAAAGCGAAGAAATTATTCGTTGCCGACGAAAGCTTTAAAGGAACCCGTTTGGTATTTGAATGGAATGATGGGGAAGCCGAGTTCGATCTGCAATTCGTCAATCCTGAAAACCAATATTACAAATGGAAACACTCCTTGGCCGAAAATGCCGATGAAATCGAGCGCGAAAAGGACTTTGGTTATAACGTTAAGGAATACCTTATCGACGATTCGTTACCTGGCACCTGGTCGGTCAACGTGAATTACTTGGGTAACAAAAGCTTGACCCCGACTTATCTCAAAGCTTCCGTATATTACAATTACGGTAGTCGGTCCCAGCGCAAGGAGACCAAGGTCTTCAAGTTAAGCCTAAAGGATGTCAATCAAGAATTGTTCAAACTACAGGTGAGTGGATTGGCCACTGAATAACATACCACAAAAAGGCCGTTTTGTAGTAACGGCCTTTTTTCTTTTCTTCGGTGTTCTTGCTTCGGCCCAACAAGATCATAAAGGGCGGGTTATCGATGGGAAGACCGGAGTCCCCATTCCTTATGTGAATATCGGTATCCAAGAACGTAATGTCGGTACGGTGAGCAATGAAGAAGGCATCTTCCACTTGGTCCTGACCCAATTCGAGCCACGACCTGACGAACTGATTTTATTTTCAGCTCTTGGGTATGAATCCCTCGAAATTGCGATAAAGGATTTTCCTATGGTTTTCAACGCCTATCCCGATTTCAAAATGAGGCCCTCCCCATTGGCACTGAATGAAGTGGTGGTCAGTAATCGTGAAGGGCGTTTCATTCCCGATAATATCGGGTACCGAAATTACGGGGAACAGGATTTCGGGTACTGGAAGGATAACATCGCTTTAGGGGGTGAACTCGCGACCCGCATTTTTGCTAAAACCGGTTTGCGCCGTCTAGAACGCCTCCAGTTCGAGGTTTTTCATAATCCATCCGACAGTTTACTACTCCGTGTGAATATTTATGACGATGACGGTAGCCTTGGCCGACCAAACACCAATCTGAATACCTCGAAGAAGAACATATTGGTTACCGTTAAAAAGGACGACCATATCAAGTGGGTCGATTTACAGCCCTATGACATCTATGTGAAAGACGATTTCATGGTCTCATTGGAGTTGTTGCAGGTTTACGGCAATGAAGAATTAGGCTTGCTCTTGGCCGCGGCAAGTAGCCGTTACGGATCCTATCGAAAATACGCTAGCCAAGCAAAATGGAAGCGGATCAATGATCGGAACATGGCCTATTATTTAGAGACTTCCCTGATGGTCCCTGATAAAGTTGCCGACCGCTATGAACGGCGCACCGCCAAGAAAAAGAAAAAAGCACGCACGCTATCCGGTTTCACCATCGAAAGGGGACGCATGTTATCGAACGTCCAAGTACTGAACCAACGCACTAAGGATCAGGTCATGACCGACGAAAAAGGCCGCTATACCATAGAAGTTCGAAAAAACGATCTCTTGCTTTTCTCCAAGGAAGGGTATAAGACGCTTCAGCTCCAAGTGGCCGATAAATTGACGGCCAACATCATTATGAAAGCGCGGAAATAATCCGTAACTTCTGTTCATGAGCCTTGTAAGAAAGACCAACCTACTTATCGTATTGTTGCTTGTGCCCGTACTGGGTATGTCACAGCAGCAAGAGGCCCTAACCGTTTTTTGGGATTGTTCATTTTCACACGCCAAAACCGATACTACCGTTGAAACGCGATTTTTGGATAGTTTGATCCAGGCAGACCGCATTGAAAAAGTACGATGGGTGTCCTTTGCGGACAGCTACGAAATCACGGATTTGGACGGCCCAGACTTGGGGAGGTCCTTGAAGGACGCCATTGAAAATGCGGTGTATGACGGAAGTACCGATTTCGACAATTTAGATCATGTAGCGCGAATCGGGCGGGTAGTGGGAATTACGGATGGAAATATCGTGGTCCCCAATGATTTCCTCTCGCTCGACAAGGGAGATTTGCTCTTGGTCAATTCAAATACAGCCGATACCAAGACCTTACAACTATGGGCCTTTTTGAACCGGGTCGACCTTATCGACCTCAATCCGGATAGCCGATTGAAAATTGCCCCAAAAAAAGGGATCAAAGGAGCGGTATTCATGGATGGAAAGCCCCTGGCACAGGTTTTGGTCGAGGGCGCCCCAGGCAGTGAACCTGTTATTACGGATGCTTCCGGACGATTTGAATATGGCGGACGGGTAGGGGACACGCTACGTATTTCCTTGAACGGGGAACGCGAAATGACCCAGGTCATTACATCCCGCGAAAGCGATGTCACCTTTTTTTTAGATTCACAAACCGTTGCCCTTGATGAAGTCGTGGTCAAAGACCGTTACCTGTCCAAAACCGCCAAGGTCAGAACCGCCTATGGCCTCCAAAATGAAAACGCTGTTGGCTATTCGGTGGGTACGGTGGCCGATAGTGATATCAATGATTCCGAAGCGAAATTACACGAAGCGCTAGACGGTAAGGTCTCGGGCATGCAAATAACCAAAGCATCCGGTTGGGATAATCGAAGTACGCTGGGCCGCACTTTGATTAGGGGAACGAATTCCATCAATATGAACAATTATGCCCTGATCGTCATTGATGGGATTCCTGTGGAGTCAACGGATAAATTCGGGGCGTTCGGTGCCAACGCCACCTTGACTGCAGTGAACAATGCAAGTCCAAGTGCACAGGGGCAACGGGAGGCACTTTTCGATTATGTAAATCCCGACAATATTGCGGAAGTAACTGTCTTGAAAGGTCTGGCGGCTACCAATCGTTTTGGTACCTTGGGGGCCAACGGCGTCATCATGATCACGACCAAGACTTCCTTGGGTGGGGATGCTTCGGGCAAACCGATCGATCGCGCCCGTCTGACCGACAACATCTTCGAAGGCAAATTGGTCTCGAAGAAGGGTCAGTTGAACACCAAATACCTCAAGGCCCTGAAAAAGGCCAAGAGCGTCAAGGAGGCGTATCAATTGTATTTGGAACAACGCGGAGCGTATAAGGAGCAATTCCACTATTATATCGATGTGGCCGATTACTTCCGAACGGCCAATACCCGTTTGGCCGATAAAGTCCTTTCGAACATCATCGAACTGGACCTTGGTTATGACGCGCTACGGGCCCTCTATTTGAATTACGTGCATTTGGGCGCAAATCAGAAAGCCTTGTTGACCGCGCGGTTGCTGACCGAGGGCCATCCGAAGAAGATCCAGGCGCACTTCGATTTGGCCATGGCGCACAAAAAGGCGGGCAACTACCAACAGGCCCTTCAACTGCTCAACGGTATGGTGACCGGCACCTTGGACCCGGGTACCGATTTCAGTCCGCTGCATAAGGTCGCAGCCACCGAACTACGCAATTTGGTCAACCAAAAGAAAGGACAGCTCGATTTGGACCAGGTCGATGCCGCGTATCGCAACAACCTGACCTACAATGCCCGATTGGTCATCGATTGGCAAGGGGCTTCCGATGCCTTCGTATTGAAGTTCGTGAACCCCCAAAACCGTTTTTTCGATTGGGAGCATTCGGCCTTGACCGACAAACAGGCCATCGTCAATGAACGCCGGCATGGGTATTCGGTCGAACAATTCGAGATCGTGGGCGACATGGCCGTGGGCCAATGGCAGGTGTACGTGACCAATTTGAACACTTCAAAAGAAACCCCGAATTGGGTCAAGTGTACGGTACAGTACAACTACGGAAAACCGAACCAACGTTCGGAAGAGCATCTGGTACGCTTGGACAAGGACAGCGACAAAGAACAGCTGTTCTTCACTTTTACGGCCAACTAGATACAAACGGGTACAAAAGGACTAATGCGGAAGCCAAGCAATGAATCAAATGGCTATTTTCAAACTATGATAACACGACCCTCCAATTCCGTTTTGAGCATCTTTCTATTTTTTCTCTGCATCATGGTCGGTGCCCAAGAAAAGGTTATGACCGTTTTTTGGGATAATTCCCTTTCACATTGGAAATCGGATATCAAAAAAGAAGTTGCTTTTCTCGACAGTATTTTGGCTCAAGACCAGATACAAAGCGTTCGACTGTTTCTTTTTTCGGACACTTGGGAGGTTGCCGATTACCAGGTTGCAGGGAATAGACAAGAGTTCCATGCGGCCTTGGAAGGGATTGTCTATGATGGAAGCACCGATTTTGCCAACCTGAACGGAATTGAACGCGCAGGTCGCGCCATTGTGTTCACGGACGGGAGAAAGATCGATTCCAATGATTTCCTATCCTTGGACCCTGGCGACATGCTCGTGGTCAATACAAAAGATGCCGACCGAAAGACCTTGAACTTATGGGCCTTGTTGAACCGAATCGACCTGGTAGATCTTGATCCCAAAGCCAAAGATAAGACGCGTGATGCACAAGGAATTTTTGGTGTTGTGTATTTGGATGGTAAGCCTCTGGAAAATATCAGGGTATTGGGTGCTGATGGTTCTGAACCCGTAGTCACAGACGAGAACGGACGGTTTGAGTATTTTGGAAAGATAGGGGATTCATTACGCGTGGCCATCAATCAACAAGAAGAAGTCATTCGTACGATTAAGACGAGAGACGACGAAATCCAATTCTTTTTGGATTCCCAAACGGTAGCGCTGGATGAAGTCGTGGTCAAAGATCGATTTTTGGAACGCCCCGAAAAAATCCGTACAGGGTATGGGTTGGAAAACAAGAATGCCGTAGGCTATGTGGTCAGTACCGTTGCTGATGAGGATATCGATGACAACGAAGCCAAGGCTAGCGAAGCGCTCTATGGGAAGGTGCCTGGAATCACGATTACCAAACCCGGAGAGGATAACAAGAGTACCTTGAACAACGTCGTCGTCAGAGGTATAAATTCGCTGGAACAGGTGCAATTCGCAATGATCGTTGTCGATGGAGTTCCACTTTCAAATAATGGTAATGTTGATTTTATCAACACGGCCAATATTGCGGAAGTAACGGTCTTGAAAGGCCTTGCAGCTACTAACCGATATGGCACCCAAGGGGTCAATGGGGTGATCTTGATCACGACCAAGACTTCCTTAGGTGGGGATGCTTCGGGCAAACCGATCGATCGCGCGCGTCTGACCGACAACATCTTCGAAGGCAAGTTGGTCTCGAAGAAGGGACAGTTGAACACCAAATACCTCAAGGCCCTGAAAAAGGCCAAGAGCGTCAAGGAGGCGTATCAATTGTATTTGGAACAACGCGGAGCGTATAAGGAGCAATTCCACTATTATATCGATGTGGCCGATTATTTCCGAACGGCCAATACCCGTTTGGCCGATAAGGTACTTTCGAACATCATCGAACTGGACCTGGGTTATGACGCGCTGCGTGCCCTCTATTTGAATTACGTGCATTTGGGCGCAAATCAGAAAGCCTTGTTGACCGCGCGGTTGCTGACCGAAGGTCATCCGAAGAAGATCCAGGCGCACTTCGATTTGGCCATGACGCACAAAAAGGCGGGCAACTACCAACAGGCCCTTCAATTGCTCAACGGTATGGTGACCGGCACCTTGGATCCGGGTACCGATTTCAGTCCGCTGCATAAGGTCGCGGCCACCGAACTACGCAATTTGGTCAACCAAAAGAAAGGACAGCTCGATTTGGACCAGGTCGATGCCGCGTATCGCAACAACCTGACCTACAATGCCCGGTTGGTCATCGATTGGCAAGGGGCTTCCGACGCCTTCGTATTGAAGTTCGTGAACCCCCAAAACCGTTTTTTCGATTGGGAGCATTCGGCCTTGGCCGACAAACAGGCCATCGTCAATGAACGCCGGCATGGATATTCGGTCGAACAATTCGAGATCGTGGGAGACATGGCCGTGGGCCAATGGCAGGTGTACGTGACCAACCTGAACACGGCACAAGAAACCCCGAATTGGGTCAAGTGTACGGTACATTACAACTACGGAAAACCGAACCAACGTTCGGAAGAGCATCTGGTACGCTTGGACAAGGACAGCGACAAAGAACAGCTGTTCTTCACCTTTACGGCCAACTAAACTTGTAAGACCCCAAGGTTGAATGGCTTGGTTATAGGAGCATGATCCGCCGCTTCGATTCCGGCGGAAATCCATTTCCTGGTCGCTAAGGGATCGATGATGGCATCGGTCCAAAGGCGTGCTGCGGCATAGTACGGGCTGATTTGTTGATCGTACCGTGCCTTAATGGTATCGAATAAGTCCTTTTCTTTTTTAGCATCAAAGGTTTCCCCTTTCTTTTCCAAGGCCGCCTTTTCGATCTGTAACAATACCTTGGCCGCGGAGTTTCCGCTCATAACGGCCAATTCGGCACTAGGCCAGGCCACGATTAGCCTGGGGTCATAGGCCTTGCCGCACATGGCATAGTTACCTGCTCCATAACTATTACCGACCACCACGGTAAACTTAGGTACTACGGAATTACTGACCGCGTTCACCATTTTCGCACCGTCTTTGATGATGCCCCCATGTTCACTCTTACTACCCACCATAAAGCCGGTAACGTCTTGTAAAAAGACCAATGGGATTTTCTTTTGGTTGCAATTGGCGATAAAGCGGGTAGCCTTGTCGGCCGAATCCGAATAGATCACCCCACCGAATTGCATCTCACCTTTACCGCTTTTGACCACTTTACGCTGGTTCGCCACAATACCTACGGCCCAACCATCGATTCGGGCATAGCCGGTCAATAGCGTCTTCCCGTATCCTTCTTTGTATTGTTCAAAATCGGAATCATCGACCAGGCGTTTGATGATTTCCAACATATCGTATTGATCGGATCGCGAGCGGGGCAGGATTCCGAAGATATCCTCTGGGTTCTCTTTTGGGGCTTTGGCCTTAACGCGATTGTACCCCGCCGATTCGGCATTGCCGATTTTGGATATCAACCCTTTGATGGTATCCAAGGCGGCTTTGTCGTCTTTGGCTTTGTAATCGGTTACCCCACTGATTTCGCAATGGGTCGTCGCCCCACCCAAGGTTTCGTTATCGATACTTTCACCGATAGCCGCCTTGACAAGGTAACTTCCTGCCAAGAAAATACTGCCCGTCTTATCAACGATCAGGGCTTCATCGCTCATTATGGGCAAATAAGCCCCACCGGCCACACAACTTCCCATTACGGCAGCGATCTGCGTAATCCCTGAGCTGCTCATGATGGCATTGTTCCTGAAAATACGCCCGAAGTGTTCTTTATCTGGAAAAATCTCATCTTGCATCGGCAGGTATACCCCGGCACTGTCGACCAAATAGATAATGGGCAAACGGTTCTCTATGGCCAATTCCTGGGCCCTAAGGTTCTTTTTTCCGGTAATCGGAAACCAGGCACCGGCTTTAACGGTGGCATCGTTGGCCACCACAATGCATTGCCTGCCGTGTACGTGGCCGATTTTGACCACCACCCCGGCCGAAGGACAACCCCCGTGTTCTTCATACATGCCCTCCCCGGCGAAACCACCGATTTCAATGCTTTGATCATCATCATCGAGCAAATAAGCGATACGCTCACGAGCGGTCAACTTTCCTTTGGCATGGTGCTTTTCAATTCGACCTTTACCGCCGCCCAATTTGACTTTGGCAAAGCGATTCCGCAGTTCGGAGAGCTGCAGTTTGTTATGGTCCTCGTTTTTATTGAAATTGATATCCATGTTTCCTATATTTCCGGTCCAGCTAAGATACTACGACAAATATGAATGCCGAGGTTAAGGTTGGGGCATTTTTTACGATATTTGATTTTCACTTATAGGAACTTATGGGAATGAACAAGAACACAGTGTTGACCTATGCTACGATAATAATGATCGTGGTGGGATTGGGAATGATCGCCTTAGGGGCGTTCAAATATGATGAAGTCGCAGGTTACGGTTTCGGTGCGGTCGGTGTCGGCTTCTTTGCCATAGCCTGGGTGTTCAATGCCCTTAAAGGAAGGGTATGATCGGTTTGCACTTTTAGCGGGAGGGACCTTCGAAAATTCAATATTTAAATAACACTACCAAGAACATACACCTATGTCAGACGATAAAAAGGTCATTTTTTCAATGACCGGCGTGACCAAAACCTTCAAGACGGCCAATACCCCCGTTTTGAAGAACATTTACCTCAGTTTTTTCTACGGCGCCAAAATCGGCATTTTGGGATTGAACGGATCGGGAAAGTCGACCCTGTTGAAGATCATAGCCGGAGTCGATAAGAACTATCAGGGCGATGTCGTCTTTTCACCCGGATATACCGTGGGATACTTAGAACAGGAACCCCAACTGGATGAATCGAAGACCGTATTGGAAGTGGTCAAAGAAGGGGTGGCCGAAACGGTCGCCATCTTGGATGAATACAACAAGATCAATGACATGTTCGGGCTACCCGAGGTCTATGAGGATGCCGATAAAATGCAAAAGTTGATGGACAAGCAAGCAGCTTTGCAAGACCAAATCGACGCCAGCAATGCTTGGGAGTTGGATACCAAGTTGGAAATCGCCATGGATGCTTTACGAACCCCGGAAGGTAGCCAACCCATATCAGTATTATCAGGAGGGGAACGCCGACGCGTCGCCCTTTGCAGGTTATTGCTCAAAGAACCGGATGTCTTACTATTGGATGAGCCGACCAACCATTTGGATGCCGAATCGGTACATTGGTTGGAACATCATTTGGCCCAATACAAAGGCACCGTCATCGCCGTAACGCACGACCGGTATTTCTTGGATAATGTCGCAGGATGGATCTTGGAACTTGACCGTGGTGAGGGAATTCCATGGAAGGGTAACTACTCTGGATGGCTAGACCAAAAAGCAAAACGCTTGGCCCAAGAAAGCAAGCAGGCTTCCAAACGCCAAAAGACCTTGGAACGCGAGTTGGAATGGGTACGTCAAGGGGCCAAAGGCCGACAGGCAAAACAAAAGGCCCGTTTGAAGAATTACGATAAGTTGGCCAATCAAGATCAAAAACAACTCGAGGAGAAACTTGAAATCTATATCCCCAATGGACCTAGATTGGGGACCAACGTCATTGAGGCCAGTGGGGTTAGCAAGGCGTTTGGGGATAAATTGCTTTATGAAGACCTGAACTTCAAGTTGCCACAAGCAGGTATTGTTGGGATAATCGGTCCGAACGGGGCTGGAAAAACGACCATATTCAGAATGGTCATGGGCGAGGAAAGCCCCGATAAAGGATCCTTTGCCGTTGGCGATACCGCTAAATTGGCCTATGTCGACCAAAGCCATTCCAATATCGACCCTGAGAAGACGATTTGGGAGAATTTCAGTGACGGCCAAGAACTGGTCATGATGGGTGGCAAACAAGTGAATTCCAGGGCCTATCTGAGCCGCTTCAATTTTTCTGGGAGCGAACAGAACAAAAAAGTCAATATGTTATCAGGTGGCGAGCGGAACCGTTTGCACCTGGCCATGACCTTAAAGGAAGAAGGCAATGTATTGCTGCTTGATGAACCTACCAATGATTTGGATGTCAATACCCTCCGGGCACTCGAAGAAGGTCTGGAAAATTTCGCGGGCTGTGCCGTGATCATATCCCACGACCGCTGGTTCTTGGATCGGATCTGCACCCATATTTTAGCCTTCGAAGGGGATTCGCAAGTTTATTTTTTCGAGGGATCATTCTCCGATTACGAAGAAAATAAGAAGAAACGTTTGGGCACCGATATCATGCCAAAGCGGATCAAGTACAAAAAGCTCATCCGATAAACGCCTCAATACCATCGAAGCAGGCTAACTTTGATTCCATCGTTTTGCGACCTCACGATTCTTTTGAAACGTTGCACGTCACTTAACCCGGCACTACCGCGGTAGTGATAGGGAATCACTTCTTTGGGCCGGAATTCCAAGACAGCATCCGCGGCGCTCGCTACGTCCATGGTATAGGGGAGGTTCATGCAGACAAAAGCCTTATCGATATCCTTCAGTGCCCGCATTTCAGGGATGTCTTCCGTATCCCCCGAAATATAGATCCGTTCATCGGCCATTTCCAATACATACCCATTACCGCGACCCTTAGGGTGAAAATCAAGTGCCGCTTCGCGAAGGTTGTACATTGGAATCGCCGTAATGGTAATCCCAAAGCGTTCTTTTTGATCGCCATTGTGTAAGACATCCAACTGGGGGTCAAATTCATTGGGCATCCCTTTGGCGGCGGCTTGGGGCAAAATGATCTTTGCCTTGGTGGTTTCGAGGGCTTTCAAAGTCCCGAGGTCGAAATGGTCGCCATGGATGTCCGTAATCAGGATCAGGTCGGCAGGCTTTTGTCCGGCAAAGGCTTCTTTTCCCCCAACGGGATCCACATAAAGTACCACCCCGTTCCATTCCAAAATAAAAGTGGCATGTTCAATCGGAGTAACGACCAAATGGTTTTGTGAGAGGTCATTTCCCTTTTCGGTGGAGGTCGAAGCTTGATTATCCCGGCAGGAAAAGGCAATGAAAACGGTCAAGCCAAGCATGCAATAGAAAAACCGCATTATTTTTTTATTTCCCTAAAGCTACGTATTTAAAGGCTTACCAAAGTTTTTTGTCGGAAAAAGAACCGACCGAAATCTAAATCGAAAACCATGACGTATATAAACCAAACACTAGAAATAATTTTTTAGAGCGATTACTAAAATCAAAATTATGACAGAGACAAAAAGTAACAACGGATTGAAAGTGATAGCGGGCCTTTTAGGGGTGATCCTTTTAGGGACCATCATCTACACCGTTAGTCTTTACCAAGACAAGAAAAAAACCACTACTGCCTTAAAGCAGGAAAAAGATTTGGTGGTTGAAGACTTGAACAGTTTGAAGTCAGAGTATGACAAAGCGATCCTTGAAAGCAATGCCACCAATGAGGAATTGGTCGCTGCAAGGGACAACATTGCAAAATATATCGACTCGGTGCAAGGTATGAAGGCCGATATCGCCTCATTATCAAGATACCGTCGCCAAGTGAGTGTCTTGAAAGCGGAACGCGAAGAGCTTTTGAAGCAGGTCGATTCCTTGACCCAATCGAATTCATTGTTGGCCATGCAACGCGACAGTACCTTTGTCGAGTTGGAAAAACAAACCGTATTCAACGATTCATTGGTCGTGCAGAACACCCAATTGGCTGATGCCGTTGAAAGAGGTTCGGCCTTGAACCTTTCGGAATTCAAGATCGATGCGGTGAAAGAACGCAATAGCGGCCGATTGGTCTCAACTTCAAGAGCGAAAGCTACCGATAAGTTCAAAGTTTGTTTTACCGTTGCCGATAACGTAATCGCCCAAGCTGGTGATCGTGAGTTCTTCATCGAAGTACTTGACCCACAAGGGAACGTTTTGGGCGAAAGCTTCAGCAAGTCGAACGAAGACGGGGCATCGATTACCTACAGCAAGGGCACTAGTTTCTACTATGAGAATAGTTCATTGGATGTCTGCGATTACATCAACAAACCGGCCAGTAATTTCCAAAAAGGGAACTACATGGTGAATGTTTATGACGACGGCTTGAAATTGTTGGGTACTTCGAAGTTCACCCTAAAGTAAGCTTCCTAAACACTACACACACTATATACACGGAAAAGGGCGGTCATTGATTTGACCGCCCTTTTTGCATTTTCGTTTCGCGAATGATTATTTCAAGCTCCCCACCATATCTTCGGGCTTTACCCAAGCATCGTACTCTTCCGCGGTGACATACCCGAGATTGATCGCTTCCTCACGCAAAGTCGTTCCATTTTGATGGGCCGTATTGGCGATTTCAGCTGCTTTGTAGTAGCCTATTTTCGTATTCAAGGCAGTAACGAGCATCAAGGAGTTGTTCAACAGCCGTTCGATGGTATCGTGATTGGGTTCGATTCCCGCAGCACAGTTCACATCGAAACTGACACAAGCATCCCCGATCAATTGGGCAGACTGCAGGATGTTGGCAGCCATCATGGGTTTAAAGACATTGAGCTCATAATGCCCTTGGGTACCACCGACGGTAACGGCGACATCGTTACCCATGACCTGGGCGCAGACCATGGTCATGGCCTCACATTGTGTCGGATTCACTTTTCCGGGCATGATCGAACTTCCGGGTTCGTTGGCAGGAATGATGATTTCCCCGATTCCTGAGCGTGGTCCGGAAGCCATCATACGAATATCGTTGGCGATTTTGTTCAAGGAAACGGCCAATTGTTTCAAAGCTCCATGGGTTTCGACGATCGCGTCATGCGCAGCAAGGGCTTCGAATTTGTTCTCGGCGGTCACAAAGGGAAGTCCACTGAATTCAGCAATATAACGCGCTACCGTCACATCATATCCTTTGGGGGTATTGAGACCGGTACCTACCGCAGTACCCCCTAAGGCCAATTCAGCCAAATGCCCCATGGTATGCTTCAACGCTTTTAGCCCGTGATCGAGCTGGGAGACATAGCCTGAAAACTCCTGCCCAAGCGTCAAAGGCGTGGCATCCATCAAATGGGTGCGTCCGATTTTGACCACTTTCGAAAAGGCTTTGGCCTTGGCGTCCAAGGTATTTCGTAACTGTTCGACACCGGGTACGGTCACATCGACGATCTTCTTGTAGGCCGCGATATGCATTCCGGTAGGGAAGGTATCGTTCGAAGATTGTGATTTGTTCACATCATCGTTGGGCTGAATGGTCTTTTCGCCTTCCCCGATGACCTTTCCGGCAATTTCATGGGCGCGGTTTGCGATGACTTCGTTGACGTTCATGTTGCTTTGGGTACCCGATCCGGTCTGCCAAATCACCAATGGAAATTGATCGTCGTGCTTGCCGGCAAGGATTTCGTCACAAACGGATGCGATCAGGTCCCGTTTTTCAACCGCTAAGACCCCGAGTTCGTGGTTGGTATATGCAGCCGCTTTTTTTAGATAAGCAAAGCCCTTGACCACCTCAAGGGGCATAGATCCGGCTGGTCCTATTTTGAAGTTATTCCTAGAGCGTTCGGTCTGGGCGCCCCAGTATTTGTCAGCGGGGACTTTCACCTCGCCCATAGTGTCTTTTTCGATACGATACGTCATAGTTGCAAATAATATGGAACAAAGATAGCCAGTTCTTTTTCTTCCCATGAAAAAGGCGCCACTTCCCCCAATATTTTTCTTAAAGGAACGTTAAGTCCCATGAACCAATCCCCAAATCATTACCTATGAAAAAATACCTATTGACCACGATTTGTGCCTTTGGGGCACTAGTGTTACACGGACAAGTCGATTCAACGGCGACCGAAGATTCCTTTGATGAGGAAGCTTATGCCAGGGTGCTCGACAGTATCAACGATTCTTTTACGTACCAACATGGCGAGATCAGTATCGGCGACGACCTGGCCACATTACATGTACCGGAAGGTTTCGGATTTTTGGATGCCGAGCAATCCCAACGTCTGCTTACCGACCTGTGGGGCAATCCGCCTTCAGATCCCCTGGGGATGTTGATTCCGGAAGGGACTTCATTGCTGGGAGATGATTTTACCTATGCCATTGAACTTACCTATTCCGAAGACGGCTATATCGATGATGAGGATGCAGAGGATATCGATTATGATGATTTGATGGATCAGATGAAGGAAGATGCGGTAGCCGAGAACGATCGTCGTGTCGAAATGGGGTATCCCGGAATCGAAATCGTCGGTTGGGCCGCGAAACCCTATTATGACCAAGGGGCTAAAAAACTCCATTGGGCCAAGGAAATCAAGTTCGAAGGGGAGGAAGAAAACACCTTGAATTATAACATCCGCATTTTAGGGCGCAAAGGATACTTGACCATGAACGCTATCAGTCAAATGGGACAGCTGCCCTTGGTGCAAGAGAATGTCGAGCCCATTATCGCCAGCGTGGAGTTCAACAGCGGCAACAGATATTCCGATTTCAACCCGGATCTTGATGAAGTCGCGGCTTACGGTATTGGCGGTCTCATTGCAGGAAAAGTCTTGGCCAAAGCCGGATTCTTTGCATTGTTATTGAAATTCTGGAAGTTCATCGCACTCGGGGCCGTAGGTCTGTTCGGCATGTTCCGTAGGAAACTGTTCGGGTCCAAGGAAAATTCTTAGGATCGATAACTTAGTTGCAAATTTTTCCTTGTATCTTCGCCCTGTAAATAAAAGTACCAATGGTAGAATTTGATCAGTATCTCGGATTTTTAGCGTTTTTGACCATTTTGACAATCGGTTTCTGGCTAATGATATTCTTGTTGACCTTTGTAGTACCCTATTGGTTGACCGGAAATTTACTCGAGATGTGGAAGGAAAAACGCGAGGCCAAACGCGCCAAGCGAAACGCATAAATTAAAAAGGAGCTTTTCAGCTCCTTTTTTTATGCTCCGAATTCTTCACCATCCCCATCGAAATCCTGCTGGCGTTGGCCTCTTTTCTTTTTCTGATTGAAGCGATAGGTGAACGAAAGGTTATAACTGCGAACCCGCCATTGAAACTCACTGTCGGTCTCAAAGAACGGCGTTACCGTCTCACTGACCCGCCTTCGACTATTGAACACATCGCTTACGTTAAAAGCCAATGATGCTTTCTCATTGAAAAAGTCCTTGCTGAAGGCCAGATCCATTGAAAAAATGCCTTGGTTTTTGGTCTGTGCGTTTTCAGTAGGGCCGCGATAAAACACACGGGTCTGCCAATCGATCTGTTTGGGCAAAGTGATCTTATTGTTCAAACGGATAAACCAGCTTAAGTTTTCCGCGTCGAAGTTTTGGTCATTGAAATCACCTCGTGTGATCAAATTGAAAATATTGATATTGCCATTGAGGTTCCATTTTCGCGTCGGGCGATAATTCGAGGTCACTTCGAACCCAAAGCGTTCGTTACTGGCGAGGTTTACCGGTGTACGCCGTATGATACTGACGGTTTCGCCATCGAACAAGGTCGTTTCACCTGTATCTTCGGTGATGAAGGTAATCACATCCGTGGCCCGTTGGTAATAGATGGATCCGTTCAAGGTCAATTTCTTAAAGCGCTTTAAGTATCCGAAATCCACTTGGTTTGAAAAACTGGGGGCCAGGTTCGGGTTCCCTTGAAATAGATTGGTTGGGCTTGAACGCGATGGAAACGGGTTGAGGAAAAAGGACCGGGGGCGTCGGATACGACGGTTGTAGCCGAATTGAAAACTCTCCCCTTCGCTCAATTCATAATTCAGGTTTAGGGTAGGGAAGAGGCCGTTGAAATCATTATCACTGAATTCGTTGGTCTCCAATTGCTCAACAATCTGTTTGGTGGCCTCATAACGTAGTCCAGCCAAAAAGGAAAACTTGTCGAAGGTATTGCCGTATTGGCTGTAAAACGCATTGACGCGCTGCTCGAACTCGAGTACGTTACTCGGGTCGCTAATACCCAGCTCCGTCAGCGTAGGACTGATGAAATCAACGTCATAATCCGTATTCAATTGGTTGAAGTCCCCTCGATAACCAAACTCGAATTGCCCCCCTTTACCTGATGGTACGACATAATCCAACTGAAAGAATACCCGTTCTTGGTCTTCGGCCGTGCGCACGCGTTCGCTGTCAAAGCCATTTTGTACGATGAGCGATTCTTCGACTTCATCACTGGTTTCGTATTGAAAAGCAAAAGTCAGCGTATGATCTGAATTGCCATTGAATTGGGTGTCGAAATTCAAGGCATATTGAAAAGAATCGTCATTCTCGGTTTCGGGATCGAAGCGAAATCCGGAGGTTTCCGTTCCGCCGGCGTTTCGTTGGCTGAAATTGTTCGTGGTTTCACTGGTATTGTTACGGTCCCTGATAAATATGGAATTCGTGATCGAAGTGTTCTTTCCGACATACCATTCAAGCCCGAAGTTCGCGTTCAGCCCTTTACGGACCCGTTCAAAGTCACGTTCTTCGCGAATACTGTTGGTAAACTGCCCATCGCTGTCGAAAAAATCGGTGTCGTTCAAGGAATTTCCGGGGCGCTCCCGGTAATTATACCCGGTGTTGGTGAAAAAATTCAAATCCCCGGTTCGGTAGTTGAGATTACCGTTGATCCCGGCCGACCACGGATATCCACCATTGACGGTGAGGGCGCCATTCAATCCTTGCAATTTACTACGCCGTAGAATGATATTGATAATACCCCCAGATCCTTCAGCATCATAACGGGCCGATGGTGAGGTAATGACCTCCACTTTTTCTATGGATTCAGCCGGCAATTGCCGTAAAGCATCGGTGCTGTTCAATCCAGTGATCGCCGAAGGCTTGCCATTGATCAAAATCCGGACATCATCGTTGCCACGAAGTTGCACGTTGCCTTCTACATCGACCGAAACCGACGGTACGTTATCGAGTACATCACTGACGGTACCCCCACGAACGGTAAGGTCTTTGCCTACGTTGTAAATCTTTTTATCCAGACGCAATTCGACCGTGGTCCGCTCCGCAATGACCTCGACTTCATCCAACTGGGCAACATCGATGGCGAGTGAAATTACCCCCAGATCCGTATTGGAACGTAACAGCTGATTTTCAAGGCGATAGGTCGTATAGGAAATGTATTCGATCGAAACGTGGTACCGCCCTGCGGTCGTTTCGACCTCGAAACGGCCTTGTGCATCGGTGATGCCGCCGGTGACGACTTCCGGATTGCGGACCGACTGTAGGACCAAGGTGGCATATTCAAGGGGTTGCCCTGAATCTTTGTCGATGACTGTTCCTGAAATTTTTACTTGTGGTAGGTTTTGCGGGCGTTGGGCCATAGTAAGGGAAGTGCACGCCAGCAGCAATCCCAAGAACAGTTTTTGCATATTATTCTTTGTTTTTCTTCTTTTTGCGTTTCTTTCGCTTCTTGGCCTGAAAACGGTTTTTCTGCAGATCGAGATAGGCCAGGTATTTTTCTTCCGGCAATCCGGCTTTCAATTCTTCGTTTTGTTGTTCGCTCAGTTTATCGAACTCTTCCTTCATTTTCTGGGGTTCCAGTTTTAGGATCTGCAACTCCATTCTCTTTTGTACGTATTTGACCAGTGTAGAGCGCATAACGGCCTCTTCGAAAGGATCCAGTTCTAGGTTTTCGATGATTTTAGGCATTTGCTCATCGACGAGCTGATCGGCCGTTTTGGGTTCCGGTTCTTTTGGAGGGGTCTGTACCTGGGGAACGACACTACCGCCGCGACGGTTGTTCAACTGGTTTCGGGTGCCGAATTGTGCCATCATCGGAGCCGTTACCATAAGCATGGCCACGATTGAGGTAAGTAGTGTTGATGTTTTCATTTTCGATTGGATTTCAAAAGTAGGGTAGGGTTTAGTCCTACCGGGTTAAATGTTTGTTAAATGGATTCTGCTGATTCGGGAATTAGGATTCCCTTAACGAATTCAGCTTTCTCTTTGCCCCATCATCATTAAATAAGCCTTCAAAAAGGCACTGATATCCCCATCCATCACCGCATCTACGTTGCCGGTTTCATGGGTGGTTCGTACGTCTTTCACCAATTTATACGGATGCATGACATAGTTCCGGATCTGAGAGCCCCATTCGATCTTCATTTTGGAGGCTTCGATTTCTTGTCGGGCTTCTTGCCGCTTTCGCAATTCGATTTCGTACAGCTGCGATTTGAGCATGCGCATGGCCGTCGCCCTGTTGTCATGTTGTGAGCGGGAATCGGAACAGGAAATCTGTATTCCTGTGGGTTTATGGACCAACTGCACCTTGGTCTCCACCTTGTTGACATTTTGACCTCCGGCTCCGCTTGAACGGGCCGTGGTGATTTCGATATCGGAAGGGTTTACCTCGATTTCAATACTATCGTCGACCAAAGGATATACATAGACCGAGGCAAAGGAGGTATGCCGCTTGGCGTTACTATCGAAGGGGGAAATGCGTACAAGGCGGTGCACACCGTTCTCACCCTTCAACCAACCAAAGGCATATTCACCCTCAATTTCAAGGGTCACCGTTTTGATCCCGGCTACATCACCTTCTTGATAGTTGAGTTCCTTGACCTTGTAGCCGTTCTTTTCACTCCACATCATGTACATCCGCATGAGCATTGAAGCCCAATCACAACTTTCGGTACCCCCGGCACCTGCCGTAATCTGTAATACCGCGGTCAATTCATCACCTTCTTCTGAAAGCATGTTCCTGAATTCAAGGTTTTCAATACTTTCAAGCGCTTGGGAGTGCTTTTCCGTAACCTCCTCATCGGTCACTTCACCGGCTTCATGGAATTCGAGTAACACCTCCAAATCATTGGCATGGGTAGTAGCTGCGTTGAACTCCTCAACCCATTTCTTCTTCGATTTGATCGTCTGCATTTGTTTTTGGGCTTCTTGGGGGTTGTCCCAGAACCCTGGAGCGAGTGTTTTTTCTTCCTCGTTCTCTATTTCGATGAGTTTGGCATCAATGTCAAAGATACCTCCTTAACGCACCAAGGCGCTCGATAAGATCTTTCTGCTGATCTGTAGTTACCATTCCGTTTAGATTTCAGGCAAAAATAAACTTTCACTATGGTTGGACAACCAAATTTATATATTTTTAAAATCAATTCATTTTCTATGAGACCAACCGCTGTGATAAGCCTGTTTTTGCTGTTTTTAGGGGGGACGACATCCGCCCAAAATTTTGAGATGACCAAAGATTTCCAAAAGTTCGATGGCTATTTCAATTTTTACTATGACGATGCGAGTGATAAGATTTATTTACAGGTCGATGAGCTCGAAAAGGAGTTTTTATATGTGTATTCATTAAGCAGTGGGATCGGTAGCAACGATATCGGCCTGGATCGTGGTCAGTTGGGTAATGAACAAGTGGTTTTCTTTAAAAAGGCGGGGACCAAATTACTATTAGTGCAGCCCAATATGCGTTTCCGTGCGCTGACAGACAATGCTTTGGAACGGCAATCGGTCGAACAGGCCTTTGCGAAGTCGGTCTTACACGGATTTAAGATCGCCGAAGAATCAAAGGGCAGTTACTTGATCGATTTCACCGACTTTTTAATGCGTGATGCCCATGGGGTTTCCGCGCGATTAAGGCGGGCCGACCAAGGGTCGTATAGTTTGGACAAATCGAAGAGTGCCTTGGCCTTCGAGCGTACCAAAGCCTTTCCTAAGAACGTAGAGTTCGATTTGACCTTGACTTTTAAAGGGGATGCCAAAGGGGGATACATCCGATCGGTGACCCCGAACCCGAACTTGGTAACGGTAGCCCAACACCATTCCTTAGTAGAATTACCGGATGACGGCTATCAAAAAAGACAGTTCGATCCACGATGTGGCTCGTACCCTTTTACCTATTATGATTATGCAACACCGGTTCAAGAACCGATATTGAAGCGGTTCGTTAGAAGGCATCGTCTCGAAAAGAAAAATCCGGAGGCAGCGGTCAGTGAGGCTGTTGAACCGATCATCTATTATTTGGACAACGGTACGCCCGAACCCGTCCGTTCCGCACTATTGGAAGGGGGTAAATGGTGGAACCAAGCTTTTGAGGCCATTGGTTTCAAAGACGCCTACCAAGTGAAGATATTGCCCGATGATGCCGACCCATTGGATGTACGTTATAATGTCATCCAATGGGTACATCGTTCGACGCGCGGATGGAGCTATGGCAGCAGTGTCACCGATCCGCGAACCGGTGAGATCATCAAAGGCCATGTAAGCCTTGGCAGTTTGCGTATCCGACAAGATTTCTTGATCGCCCAAGCTTTGATGGACAAACCCTTCGCCGAACGGGATGATAATTACCAGCCCATGCTTGAATTGGCTTTGGCCAGGATCCGACAATTGTCGGCTCATGAAATCGGCCATACGCTCGGTTTTGCCCACAATTTTGCGGCCAGTACCAACAATAGGGCCTCCGTCATGGATTATCCCCACCCACAGTTCACCATGAACGGTGGGATAATCGACTTTTCGAAGGCTTATGATACCGGGATCGGTGAGTGGGACAAGGTTACGGTGGCCTATTCGTATTCGGATTTCCCTAAAGGTACCGATGAGACCCAAGCGCTAAATGCCATTCTATCCGAAGCCCAGTCGAAAGGCCTGCGTTACCTTTCAGATCAAGATGCCCGACCCCTAGGTGGAGCCCATGCGCTTGCCCACCTTTGGGACAATGGGACAAGTGCCAGTCAAGAGTTGGACGATATCCTTAAAATCAGGGAAAAAGCCATCGCGAATTTCTCTATTGACAATATTAGAAAAGGGGAACCGAACTCGGTACTGGAAGATGTGTTCGTTCCTTTGTACTTCCTGCACCGCTACCAGACCGAGGCCGTCGCCAAGATCGTCGGGGGGCTGGATTATAATTATACGGTAAAAGGCGATGGTCAGCTTACCGTAAAAGTCGTGAACCGGGCTACGCAGGAAAACGCCTTAAAGGCCTTGTTGAAAACGATTTCACCGAAAACCTTGGCCATACCGCAAGAGAAACTAGCGCTTTTCCCACCCAGGAGTATCGGGTATAACAGGACCCGCGAATCGTTCAAAGGGAAGACCGGGGTCGCTTTCGATCCATTCGGGGCGGTTGAGACCGCCAGCGAGACCAGCTTGTCGTTGTTGTTCCACCCCGAGCGAGCAAATCGTTTGATTCAGCAAAAAGCCTTGGATGATGACCAATTGAGCCTAAAGGAAGTTATTGAGACCGTGTTCGACAGTACCCTAAAAGCAAAACGTCAAAAGGGATACCTCGGTGAATTACAGAAAACCATCAATTGGCAGGTCTTGCAAGAATTGATGTATTTGGCGAGCAATAAAAATAGCATGCCCCAAGTGACGGAGACCATCCTTTTTGAAATGATGCGGCTAAAAACCTACTTGGGAGAGGGATCAAGGGTCACCGACCCCAACGCCATCCTGATGCGCAAAGAAGTAGAAGGCTTTATAGGAAATCCAAGGGGTTACAAAAAGAAAATGACGGCGCCGAAGATTCCCGATGGATCGCCCATTGGCATGGCCTGTTCAGAAAATTGACCCATGGAAATCAATTTGATCAGTGATACGGTTACCCGGCCAGGGCGGGGTATGCTTGAAGCCATGATGACCGCACAGGTCGGTGACGACGTCTTTAAGAATGATCCCACGGTCAATGCACTGGAAGCCAAAGTGGCCGAAATGTTCGGCAAAGAAGCGGCCTTGTTCTTTCCGAGCGGGAGTATGACCAATCAAACGGCGATAAAACTACATACCAACCCGGGTGAACAGTTGATTTGTGACAAGTATGCCCACGTATACAACTATGAAGGGGGAGGGGCGAGTTTCAATAGTGGGGTTTCGTGCAAACTGGTCGATGGCCATCGCGGCATGATGACGGCCGACCAAGTCGAAGCGGCCATCAACCCCCCGGATTTTTACCACAGTCCCCTGACCAGTCTTGTTTGTATCGAAAATACCACGAATAAAGGTGGAGGGGCGTGCTGGGATTTTGCGGAATTGCGAAAAATCAAGGCAGTCTGCGAAACGCATGGTTTGGCCTATCATTTGGATGGGGCCCGCCTATGGAACGCCTTGGTAGCCAAGAAGGAAACCCCTAAGCAGTATGGGCTTCTTTTCGATTCGATAAGCGTTTGTTTGAGCAAAGGGTTGGGTTGCCCCGTCGGTTCCGTTCTGGTGGGAAGTGCGCAGCTGATCCATGAAGCCATTCGGGTCAGGAAAATACTGGGTGGCGGTATGCGGCAAGCCGGCTTTCTTGCGGCAGCCGGTATCTATGCCCTGGATCATCATATCGAACGTTTGGCCGATGACCATAACAAAGCACAAGAATTGGGCGTGGTATTGCAAGGCTTGGAGTGCATCAAAAAAGTCGAACCTATTGAAACCAACATTATCATCTTTGAGTTGGATGAATCCAAAGTGCCCACCGAGGTTTTTTTGGAATCATTGGCGACAAAAGGGATTTCGATCATAGGTATGGGCCAAGGCAAACTGCGTATCGTCACGCATTTGGATTACACCGACGCCATGCACGGTATCGTTCTGGATACTTTACGCGAAATGGCTTAAGAAGTGTGCGTCAAATGCCGGGTCAGGTTTTTGATGCCGTTTTCCATACCCGCTTCCGAATCGTAGGTGGCACTGTACCCGATAACTTTACCTGTGTTGTTCTTTAACGCAAACTGGAACTTGCCTTGGTAATCCGTTTTTCGTTCGAAGAAGTTTTTTTCCTTCATATTCGCGCGGATGTCCGCTACCGTAGCCTGTATCGCTTCTTGGGTTGGGAAGTGGGCACCGTTTAATAGCACGGCCCCCGAGTCCAATTTAATACGAAAACCAAAGGCTTTGTCTTGGGTCTGAAAAATTTCCAATGTGTTCATAGCTTATTAAAGCTACGAAGAATACCGCAGTATTGAAAACCGGTGGCTTATTTGAATAAAGAATCCATGCCTGGTATGTTGGGCATCCCTTCTTTTGCCACCGCCGCCAATTCGGCTTCACTGACCGCACTTGCCTTGGTAATCGCCTTGTTGAGCGTCACCACCAAAAGGTCCTCAAGCGCTTCCGGATCCTCAAAGAGCGAAGGGTCAATGGTCAGTGATTTCACCTCCCGACTTGCTGTCAGGGTCACCTTGACCAGGCCATCGGCCCCAACTTCATCCAACAAAATAGTATGCAATCGCGCTTTGGTGGCCTCCACCTTTTTTTGGGTTTCCTTGAGTTTACCCATCATTCCCATTAGATCTCCGAACATGATTTGAAGTTTTGAAGGAACAAAATTACGAATTGGCCGAATAGCATTCTACAATCCCCACTAATTGATTTCTGACTATTTTTGCCATCGTTTTATACGATATGGACAAGAAAACCAAAGCCGATAAGGAACCGATTGCCAATAGAAAACCCGAGCGGCTGTCATTCCATGGGGATGACCGGATGGACGATTACTATTGGTTGAACGAACGGGAGAATCCTGAGGTCATCGACTACTTGAACGAAGAAAATGCATACTATCGGGCGAGAACCGCGCACACCATGCCTTTTCAGCAAGATCTTTTTGATGAAATGAAATCCAGGATCAAGGAAGATGACAGTTCGGTACCCTATTTAAAGAATGGATTCTATTATATCACACGCTACGAACAGGGTAAGGAGTATCCGATCCATTCCCGAAAACCCGGACACTTGGAGGCCAGTGAAGAAATCTTGTTCGATTGCAATACCCTGGCCAAAGGGCACGATTACTTTCGCCTATCGGGCATTGCGATCAGTCCTGATAATCGCATGGCGGCCTTTGGCGTCGATACCGTGTCGCGCCGTCAGTATACCATACAGATCAAGAACTTGGACAATGGAACGATTTTCGAGGACAAGATCACCGATACGACCGGGAGTTCCACTTGGGCCGATGACAATCGCAGTCTATTTTATGTTAAAAAAGACCCGGTTACCTTGAGGGCCGATAAAGTATACAAGCATCGGTTGGGAACCCCTGAAAGCGAAGATGAATTGGTATATCATGAAACGGACACCGCCTACAGCGTCTTTGTATATCGATGTAAATCAAGAAAGTACATCGTTATAGGTTCGGTGAGTACATTGACTTCAGAATATCGATTTTTACCCGCCGACACCCCGGATGGTGACTTTAAGGTGTTTGCACCACGACAACGTGGCGTGGAATATTCGATTTACCATTATGGCACCCATTTCTACGTCTTGACCAACAAAGACGGGGCGACGAATTTTAAGTTGATGCAGGTAGAAGAAGGGGATACCGCTGCTCGTGGTTGGAAAGAGTTCATTCCACATCGGGAGACCGTATTGCTGGAGGATATCGATATTTTCAAAGATTACTATGTCTTGACCGAACGTCATCAAGGACTCAATACCTTACGGATAGTCCGATGGGACGGATCACAGGATTATTATATGCCATTTGATAGTGAGACCTACGTGGCAGGGCCAACGACCAATTTGGAATTCGACACCACCAAGTTCCGCTATTACTATAACGCCATGACCGCCCCATTCGCGATCATCGAATATGATCTGGATTCAAGAACCCATGAAATCTTGAAGGAACAAGAGGTGCTTGGCGGCCAATTCGACAAGGATAATTACCGTTCAAAGCGACTTTGGGCTACTGCCGACGATGGGGTAAAAGTACCCATATCCATCGTCTATCATAAGGATACGGAACACCATGGGAACAGCCCTTTACTACTGTATGCCTATGGTTCGTATGGATCGACCATAGACCCCTATTTTTCTTCCGTTCGATTAAGTCTTTTAGATCGCGGCTTTTCTTTCGCTATCGCCCATGTGCGGGGAGGGGAGTATCTTGGTAGGTCATGGTATGACGATGGTAAGCTGTTGACGAAAAGGAACACCTTTACCGATTTCATTGCCTGTTCGGAATACTTGGTCGCGGAGGGGGTTGCCGATGCGAAGCGTTTGTATGCCATGGGGGGATCTGCCGGTGGACTATTGATCGGCGCGGTAGTCAATATGCGCCCCGAATTATATCATGGTGCCATTGCGGCGGTGCCTTTCGTTGATGTGGTCACGACCATGCTCGACGATAGCATTCCCTTGACGACGGGAGAATATGATGAATGGGGCAATCCGAACGAAAAAACCTATTATGAATACATGAAATCGTATTCGCCCTACGACAATGTGAAAGCGCAAGACTACCCGAATATGTATGTATCTACAGGTTTGCATGACTCGCAAGTCCAATATTGGGAGCCGGCCAAATGGGTTGCCAAGCTACGCCGGTTCAAGACCGACACCAATGCCCTCTATCTTGATACCAATATGGAGGCAGGCCATGGAGGGGCCTCGGGACGATTCGAAGCATTGAAGGAAACCGCCAAGGAATACGCCTTTTTACTGGATTTGGCCGGAAAAGGGCAGTAAAATTAAAAATGCTATTTTTGCAGCTGTGAATCAGAGGATTCCTTTGATACCAAGACCTGACTTAACTATGGAAAACAATGTCAATGCGCATGACAGTATTTTGGAACTCGTTGGCAACACCCCGCTTGTCAAACTGAACAAAATCGCTGCCACGCTTTCCGGAAATTTCTATGCGAAATTGGAGGCCTTCAATCCAGGGCATTCGGCCAAGGATCGGATTGCCGTACACATCATCGAAGAAGCCGAACGTAAGGGGCTTTTGAATGCCGACAGTACCATCATTGAAACCACCTCGGGCAATACGGGTTTTAGTTTGGCCATGGCCAGTATGGTGAAGGGCTACCGTTGTATTTTGGCGGTAAGTTCAAAATCTTCACCCGATAAGATCGATATGCTCCGGGCCATGGGGGCTGAAGTTTACGTTTGTCCGGCCCATGTCAGTGCCGAAGACCCCCGATCGTATTACGAGGTTGCCAAAAGACTACATTCCGAAACACCGGGTTCGATTTATATCAACCAGTATTTCAATGAATTGAATATAGAGGCCCATTACAGGACCACCGGGCCGGAAATTTGGAAACAGACCAACGGTCGCATTACCCATTTAGTGGCATGCAGCGGCACCGGAGGTACCATTTCAGGGACCGCCCGATTTTTGAAGGAGCAGAACCCCGATATCAAGGTATTGGGAGTTGATGCCTATGGTTCGGTGTTGAAGAAATACCACGAAACCGGCGAGTTCGATCAAGAGGAAATCTACCCCTACCGTATTGAAGGTTTGGGTAAAAACCTGATTCCTAAAGCCACCGATTTCAATACCATCGATCGCTATATTAAGGTGACCGATGCCGAGAGTGCCCATATGGCCCGTAAATTGGCACATTCTGAAGGAATGTTCGTGGGGTATACCAGTGGGGCGGCCATGCAGGCGGTGATGCAATACCAGACCGAAGGGGAATTCGATAAGCACAGTGAGGTCGTGGTGATCTTCCCAGATCATGGGTCTCGGTACATGAGCAAAGTCTATAGCAACGAATGGATGGAAAACCAAGGTTTTTTCAACGAATCCAATGCCGCTGAACTCAAGAAGATCGAATACGTCAAATAAGCATTGGCGCTAAGATAGGTTAAGAACGATGTCCGTTGGGCATCGTTTTTTGTTGGGTAAGGTAGCATTGCACGGTTCGCAAAATTCCATATTTTTGCAGTTCAAACAATTTAAGGGTAGATGAGAGATTTATTTGATCGGATTATTGAGAATAAAGGGCCTTTGGGCAAATGGGCATCCCAAGCTGAAGGTTATTTCGTATTTCCGAAGTTGGAAGGACCGATATCCAATCGTATGAAGTTTCGCGGAAAGGAAGTCATTACGTGGAGTATCAATGATTATTTAGGATTGGCAAACCTTCCAGAAATCAAAAAAGTCGATTCCGAAGCTGCATTGGAGCATGGTTCGGCCTATCCTATGGGAGCCCGGATGATGAGTGGTCATACCGAATACCATGAGCAGTTGGAGAACGAATTGGCCGCTTTTGTCAATAAGGAAGCCTCTTACCTGTTGAATTTCGGGTATCAGGGGTTCATGTCGGTCATCGATGCCTTGGTGTCCAAAGACGATATCATCGTGTATGATGTCGATTGCCATGCTTGTATCATCGATGGGGTACGCTTGCATGTGGGCAAACGGTTCACGTTCAAGCACAATGATGTCGAAAGCTTGGAGAAAAACCTCGAGCGCGCCACCAAAATGGCCCAAGAGACCGGAGGCGGTATCTTGGTCATTTCGGAAGGGGTCTTCGGGATGCGCGGCGAACAAGGAAAGTTGAAGGAAATCGTCGCCTTGAAGGAGCGTTATAATTTCCGTCTTTTGGTCGATGATGCCCACGGTTTCGGAACCTTAGGGAAGACTGGGGCTGGAGCAGGCGAGGAGCAAGGGGTTCAAAACGATATCGATGTCTATTTGGCCACTTTCGCCAAGTCTATGGCCGGGATCGGAGCCTTCGTTGCCGCAGATCAAGAAATCATCGATTATCTTAAATACAACCTGCGTTCACAGATGTTCGCCAAATCCTTGCCCATGATCTTTGTAAAAGGGGCTTTGAAGCGTTTGGACATGTTGCGCACCATGCCCCAACTTAAAGCCAAGCTTTGGGAAAATGTAGATGCCTTGCAGAATGGATTGAAGGAACGTGGCTTTGATATCGGAACCACACAAAGTTGTGTGACCCCGGTGTATTTGAACGGTAGTATCCCTGAAGCCATGGCCTTGGTAAAAGACCTACGCGAAAACTACGGTATCTTCTGTTCGATTGTCGTGTATCCGGTGATTCCTAAAGGATTGATTTTACTGCGATTGATTCCGACGGCAACACATACCTTGGAGGATGTTGCGGAAACCTTGGATGCTTTCTCGGCGATTCGCGATCGTCTACAAAACGGAACCTATAAAAGGCTATCGGCTGCGGTTGCCGCTGCTATGGGCGAATAAGGAACGTCTTAGTGTAGCTCACTTATTGCGTTGCCTTATTGGCGTTCTCCCGCTTTTTCTTTCGTTTTGCTTTGAAAAACGCTTTATCGGCGATATAAATCGTTTTGTGCACTTCGCAAAATACCGTTTCGAACGATCGGTCTTGAAGCCGGGTGATCTTGACAATATCGATTTCCTTTTCCTTCGCGACCCGTTGCTTGATCACATCAAGTTCTTCTTCGGTAACCGTAAATCGGGCATACAAGTCGGTCTTTGCAGGACGTTTGAAGAAAATCTGGGCCGATTTGTCCCAAACGACATAGTCTTTTCCCAATAAATTCATCAGTTGTACCATGGGTATGGGGTCTACGGCTGAAAACATGCTTCCACCGAAAATTGAATTCACATAGTTCCGGTTCTTATAAGAAATGGGAAGCTTGATGTCGATTTGCTTGAGATCTTTGGAAACAGCGCGAATTTTGGCCGTACTTCGGCGGTACATGGGCGACCAATTGAAACCGTGTTTGAACAAGGTGGCCTTTCCGATGAATTTTGATCCGATTTCGGTGAATCGTTGATAGAATGACATGTTAAACCAAGTTTTTGCGGTAGGTGCGGCGCTTTTTATGGGTCCAGGGTTTGAAGTGTTTCCACATTTGGAAAATCGCCGTATTCTCTTCCAATTCCGGTGTGCGTATGCAATTCACTATCCCTTTGGCCGTAAAGGTATTGTGGTATTCATTGAAAATTATGGCGGTAACCCCTTTGTTCTGATACTCCGGGTGGATGCCGATCAAATAAAAGGTAACGTCCTTACTATGTTTTCGCGCTTGTAGCAAGTGATAAAAGCCGAATGGGAACAACCTCCCTTTCGCCTTCTGGAGTGCTTTCGCGAATGAGGGCATGACTATGGCAAAAGCGACCAATTTGTCGTTGCTGTCGATTACGAATTTGATATATTCCGGATTGATGAAGCCGATATACTTCTTTTTGAAATAGGCCTTTTGCGTCTCATTGATCTTGACGAAAGACGAAAGTTTGGCATAACTCTCATTGAAAAGATCGAACATTCGATCGACCCAAGGCATGATGTCCTTGCTGTTGGTGAAATTGAGCTCGCGAAGACCGTAGCGTTTCTTGATCAAGAAATTCGCCTTTTCGAAACTCTCTTTTTTGGCATTGGAAAAAAGGAACTTGTTCTCCAAATAGCCTTTTTCCTTTACCATTCCGAAAGATTCGTAATGCTTGATATAATACGGATGGTTGTACCAGGTGATCATAGTTCCCAGATGGTCGAAACCCTCGGTCATCACCCCGACCTTATCTAGATTGGAAAAGCCTACCGGCCCTTCCATATACTCCAATTGATGGCGCTTTCCGACTTCGGCGACCTGTTCTAGCAGGGCTTTGGATACTTCGAGATCGTCGATGAAGTCGAACCAACCGAAGCGCATTTTCTTTAATCCTTGATCCTTTACTTCGGCCCAATTGACTATCGCGGCCACCCTGCCGACAACGACACCGTTTTTATAGGCCAAGAAAAACCCCGCTTCAGCGGTTTCGAATGCTGGGTTCCTCTTTCGATCGAAGGTTTCCAGTTCTTCTTTGATAATAGGGGGTACCCAATAGGGCGAATCCTTATAGATTGAAAAGGGAAATTTGACGAATGCTTTGAAATCAGCCTTTGAGGAAACTTCTTTGATGGTGACCATGCCCTGTAATTAGAGCCTCAATATTAAGAATTTCTAGGGCGAATCGGGTGTTTGTTCCCGCTAAAAATCGATGGTGGAATCCTTTTTCTTTTTCTTCCTTTTTTTCTTTTTCATGCTTTTACGGGAAATCTTGGTCTGTGGTTTTTCCTCGTTGATGGGAATCAGCTGGTCTTTGTGAAAATCCAATCGATACGACAAGCCCGTAGTGACGAACATGCGCGACGGGGTGTTTTTAAAGCTTCCGCCCAAACTGATATCAGCTTGGAAATTAGGACTGAACAGATGGGCGATCCCACCACGTATGAGCGCATCGGAATAACGATCACTGTCGATTCCCTGGTGCTCTCCGAAAACACTCCATTTCGGATTGCGAAAAGCATGCGAAACGGAAATGATATAGCTAAGTTCAGGAAAATCGGTGCTAATCCGGTCGTAAGCGATATTCGTGATCAACACCCATCTTGGGGTCAAACGGCTTTGGGTAGCGATCATGGCCCGATACGAAATGGTGGCATCTTCAGGGTAAAATGGATTATCTCCTAAGTTGAACGTGGCCCCACCGTATAGGGAAACGGCTGGTAATAGGTTCTTGAACCTAAATTTATGGTTGGCCCGCCAGCTGTATAAATTGGGTTTGTTCGCTTCCGGATTTTTGAAGGGGTCGTACACTAGGTATTTCAGACCCAATCGGTTTCTTGAAAAATCGGTTCGTGTCTCTTCGCGACCGAAATTGTTGAAGGTCAGGTTTTGATTGATAAAGGTACCCTCGTAATTGATCTCAAGGTTTTCCAGCAACAAACCGTAGCGCAGTGATAGATCCGCTCCCAATATGTTCGATTCGTTATTGAAATCGGTATGGTCACGTTGCTCATACAGTACCCCGAATTCGGCCTGCACCACATTGCGTCCCACGGCGTAGGCACTGACAGACTGCCCAGGACGGTTCGAATTGATCACATCGGTATATTGGGCTTGACCCATACCGGTCAGGGCTAAAAACAAGAGAAACGATAGTTTTTTGGGAGCCATCACTGATTTTAATACTATTTTATGATACATTTTATCGGTTTGCAGGACTTACGATGTAATTTTAGATCAATAGTAAAAGTGTATGGTTTTATTACAAACGATTTTAGTACTCATAATCGTATACTACGGCTTGAAATTCCTTTTGAAGTGGTTGGCTCCCCGCTTGCTGGTGTATGCCGTGAAGAAGACCAATGACCGTTTCGGCAGGCAATTCGATACGCGACAAGCTCATCAAGATACGACCTACCAAGAAGGGGAAACCACGCTGCATACAAGGCCCGATAAGAAACGACCCAGTTCAAAAAATGTGGGAGAATACATAGATTTTGAAGAAATTGACTGATCTTTAGGCATTCAAAACCTAGTTCATGAAGTTTTCTGCCAAAGCATTCTTCACCCATATTCCGGTACTTCTTGTTTTCGCGATCATCTCTTTGGTGTATTTCTATCCTGTGTTACAGGGGCGTGCCCTGTACCAATCCGATATTGCCCTTTACAAAGGCATGGCCAAAGAACGCAATGATTACAAGGCGAATACGGGTATCGAATCGTATTGGACGAACAGTGCTTTCGCGGGCATGCCCACCTACCAATTAGGAGCGAACTACCCTCATGACTATGTCAAGAAACTCGACCGTCTCATACGTTTCTTGCCGAGACCTGCCGACTACTTGTTTTTATACTTTATCGGCTTTTATATTTTGATGCTTTGTATGAAAGTCGATTTTCGTCTGGCCGCTTTGGGGGCATTGGCTTTCGGGTTTTCTACCTATCTCATCATCATCTTAGGGGTGGGGCATAACGCCAAGGCCCATGCTTTGGGATACCTGCCTATGGTGCTTGGTGGTATCGTTTTGACGTTTCGAAAAAAGTACCTCTGGGGTTTTATCTTGACTGCTGTGGCTATGGCGTTGGAAATCAGTGCCAACCACTATCAGATGACCTATTACTTCATGCTTTTGGTGCTGCTATTGGGGCTGGTACAGTTGATTTATGCCATCAAGGACAAAGCGCTCAAACATTTTTTCACCACCGTGGGCATTTTGGTGTTGGCCGTACTCTTGGGTATCGCGACAAATGCCACTGGGCTCATGGCCACCAAGGAATATGCCGATTGGAGTACGCGTGGTACTTCCGAATTGACCATAAACAGTGATGGCAGTCCGAAAGAAGCGAAAAGTGGATTGGATCGTGACTACATTACCTATTATAGTTATGGAGTCACCGAATCATTGAACCTCTTCGTACCGCGTCTGTTCGGTGGATCGGGGAAGGAAGAACTTGGCCGTGACTCCAAAGTATACGAATACTTGACCGATCAGGGGGTCTCGCCCACCCAAGCCCTTGAGATTTCAGGCCTATACCTTTATTGGGGGCCACATCCGATGTCGGGCCCGGCAGCGCCGGCCTATGTGGGGGCGTTGATCATCTTCTTATTCATATTGTCGTTGTTCGTGGTCAAAGGAAAAAAGAAATGGTGGCTCTTGGGAGGGGTGTTGTTATCACTGATGCTTTCTTGGGGAAAGTATTTTCCGGCACTGACCGATTTTATGATCGATTATTTCCCCTTATATAATAAATTCAGGGCCGTTTCGTCCATTCAAGTCATCCTTGAACTGTGTATCCCCATCTTGGCCATCTTGGGATTAAAGGAAGTGTTCAAGAAATCGGACCGACCCTCCGCAATCCTCAACGCTTTGAAGTGGAGTACCTTGATTACTTTAGGTCTTGGGGTGGCTATTTTCATCGGTAAGGCCTTCTTTGATTTTGAGGGATCCAATGATGCGCGTTTCCAACAGTATTTTGGGGAGTCTTTGGTCGAGATCCTGCGCAGTGACCGTGAAGCGGTATATGTCAACGATACCCTACGCAGTTTGCTATTCGTAACCCTCGGTGCAGCGGTACTGTTTATCTATCTTAAGGGCGGTCTGAAAAAGAACTTTGCCATCGGGGCCTTGGCCATCGTCTTGCTTTTTGATTTGGTCGGGGTAGACCGCAGGTATGTCAATGCCGAGGATTTCGTTCGTAGAAGAGCGGTCGAACAGCCTTTTCAAGCTAGCGCCATGGACCAACAGATCCTCCAAGATAAAGCGGTGTTCAGGGTATTCGATCCTTCGGAAGGATTGAACGGATCCCGCACCAGTTATTTCCATAAATCCATAGGCGGGTATCACGCCGCCAAACCCGCAAAATTGCAAGATTTGGTAGAATTCCATCTGTATAGGAACAATCTCGAGGTCTTGAATATGTTGAATGTCAAATACGTCATTCAACAGGATGAGGAGGGAAGGAGTTTTCCCGGACTGAACGACGGCGCGAATGGCAATGCCTGGTTCGTCTCTAGGATCAAGGCAGTCGAAAGTTCCGATGCGGCGATCAAGGCCTTGGACAGTATCGATAGCAAATCGGAAGCCATTGTCGATGTACGCAAGTATCCTACCTTGACAAAACGGTATTACGAGGTCGATTCAACGGCCAGCATCCAAGTTTTGGACCATCGACCGAATACGATCCGCTATCGTACCGAGAATACGAACGAAGGCTTTGTAGTGTTTTCGGAAATGCATTATCCCAAAGGATGGCAGGCTTTTGTTGATGGTGCACCTGTCAAACATTATGTGGTGAACTATGCCTTGAGGGGTATGCCCCTTGCTGCGGGCCAACATGAGGTCGAATTCCGTTTCGAACCCGAAGTAGTGCGAACCGGAAGCACCATTGCACTGGCTAGTAATCTCTTACTTGGCTTGGTAGTTCTGGGCGGCTTGTTTGTTGGATTTCGGGGCACCAAACCCAAAAAAAAGAAGGACTGATGCAAAAGGTGTTGGTAATCACCTACTATTGGCCTCCTGCCGGTGGTCCTGGTGTCCAGCGCTGGCTGAATTTCATCAAATACCTTCCTGAGAACGGTTACGAACCCTTGGTTTATGTGCCTGAAAAGGCAGACTATCCTATCGTTGATGAAAGCTTGAAGACCGAGATACCCAAGGTGCGTGTCCTTAGCCACCCCATATTCGAACCTTATCGCATCGCTGGATGGTTGTCAAAAAAAAAGACCAAACGAATCAGTTCCGGTCTCATTTTCGAGTCCGGCAAACAAAGCCTGATCGAACGCCTACTGCTATGGGTCCGGGGCAATTTCTTCATACCCGATGCCCGCAAGTTTTGGGTGAAACCTTCCATAGCCTTTCTCGGCGACCTCATCGAAAAGGAAGCCATCGAAAAGATCATCACTACAGGGCCACCGCATAGCGTGCATTTGATCGGATTGGGGTTAAAACAACAACATCAAGTGGAATGGACCGCTGATTTTAGAGATCCATGGACCACCATTGGTTACCATAAGCGCTTGAAATTGGGAAAGCGGGCCCAAAAACGTCACCTGCAGTTGGAATCGTCCGTTTTAGGGCAGGCCGATAAACTGATCGTGACCAGCAACCATACCAAACGACAGTTCGAAAAATTAACGGACAGGCCCATCGAGGTCATTACCAATGGCTATGAAGGGGAAAGGCCTACAGTCGCCTTGGACCGAAAATTCACCCTTTCGCACATCGGTTCGTTGTTGACCGGCCGAAATCCGGAAGCCTTATGGATCGCCTTGAAGGAATTGATGTCCGAAGTCCCGGAATTCAAAGAACACCTAAGCATACAGCTTGTCGGCGTTGTTAGTCCACGTGTTTCGGAATCCCTTGCCTCGCATGGTTTGGAAGCCTTCACCACGCATAAGGGTTATATTACCCATGAAGCGGTTTTGCAAGTCCAAGCCGCTTCACAGGTTTTGTTGTTGTTGGAAATCGATTCCATGGACACCGTGGGCATCCTTCCCGGAAAGCTCTTTGAATATTTCAACGCCAAAAGGCCGATTTTGGCCATAGGACCCACAGCTTGGGAAGCTGCTGAACTTATCGAATCCACCCAAAGTGGGAAATTCTTCACCCACGGGGAGAAGAAGGAGCTAAAAGTCTTACTTTTAGATTGGTTCGAACGCTATCAGGAAAATAGGCTGTTCGTTGCAAGTTCGAACGTTGATGCCTACAGTAGGTCGCGATTGACCAAGGCCCTAGCCAACTATTTGACATGGGAATCGTCTTAAAACAATCACTTCGAAATACCGCAATAACCTATATTGGGTTCGGGATCGGGGCTATTAATATCCTGTTTCTATATACAAAGATCCTACCAGATGCCTATTTCGGTTTGGTCACCTTCATCTTGGCGACCGGTGCGATCCTGATGCCCTTAATGGCCTTTGGAGTGCACAATACCCTGGTCAAATTTTACGCCGTCCAGGCCGATTCCGATAAAAACGGTTTCCTCACCTTGATGTTGTTGCTGCCCTTGGGCGGCATCCTTCCCATAGCCTTATCGGTACTCTTGTTCCAAGACCCTTTGGGTGCTTGGTTATCACAAAAGAATACCTTGGTTAAGGAGTATGTATGGTATGTGTTCCTTGTCGGAATGGCCATGGCTTATTTTGAAGTGTTCTATGCATGGAGTAAGGTCCATTTGAAATCCGTTTTCGGGAATTTCATGAAAGAAGTCTTCGCCCGACTCTGTGTCATGCTATTGCTGGTTTCCGTTTATTTCGAGCTGATCGGTATTCCGATTTTCCTTAAAAGCCTGGTGGGGGTGTACCTACTGCGTACCGTTGCCATGCAGGTTTATGCCTATCGGATCCGCCCACGAAAATTGGATTTTCGTTTCCCGGCGAATACCAAAGCGATCATCGCCTATAGTGTCCTCATCATTTTGGGGGGATCGGCAGCCCTGGTACTCTTAGAAATCGATAAGGTCATGATCAACCAGTTCGTCAGTATCGAAAACGTCGCCTATTATGGGGTTGCCGTTTACATTGCAACGGTCATTATCGTGCCGGCCCGGGCCATGCACCAGATTACTTACCCGTTGACTTCCGAATTGTTGGCCAAAAGTGACTTTTTTGAATTGGACAGCTTGTATAAGAAAACATCATTGACCTTGTTCATAGCCTCAGGGCTTTTGTTTTTGCTGATCATACTCAATATCGAGGATTTGTTCTTGCTTTTGCCAGAGAATTACCGGAATGGATATGGTATCGTTTTTTTGATCGGCCTGGCCAAAGTATTTGATTCGCTTATGGGCAATGCCAATGCGATCTTATACAATTCGAAGTATTATAAGACCATATTGGGTTTTGGGGTGGGGTTGGCCCTACTGACCATAATGCTCAATCTCTTGTTGATTCCGCGATTGGGGATCGATGGGGCGGCATTGGCCAGTTTTATCGCGATTGGGCTTTTCAATTTGGTCAAGATGACCTTTATCAAACTGAAGTTCGGCTTCTTACCTTTCAGTAGGGGGACGACCAAGATTTTGGCAACTTTGGCACTATTGGGATTCCTGTTCAGCGCCTTTCATTTTCCTTTCCATCCGATGCTTAATATCGTTTTGAAATCAGCGGTGCTGTGTGTGATGTATGTTGGGATTTTGTACCGCTTCGAAATCTCTGAAGACGTGTCTGGGTTTTTGGCGCGCTTCCTTAAAAGAAGAACCCCGCAATAGGATGGAATCCTACTACGGGGTCAAACAACTAACCAACCTAAAAACTAACTTTTGTTTCTCGTGCTTCGCGATCTGCTGGTGGCTGAACCACTTCGCTTGGTCGAAGAACTTCTACTAACGGCCCTTCGCTGGGTATTCGATCGCTTTTGCGCTTGAGGCGTTCTTTTATTGGAACTCCTGTTCGAGACCACACTTCTTTTTTGTGGCTTTTTATATGTCGTACTCGTCCGGGTCACGGTCCGCCTTTCTGGCGTTCGCTTTACTTCCCGTTTCGTCACCGTCGTGCTTCGCGGCGTACGCGTTACGGTACGCTGGCTTACTGAATTCGAACGGTTATTTCGCGTATTGACTTCTGCACTTCGACGTACATCACTTCGACGTACATTGCTATTCCTGTTCGCCGTACGCTCAGCGTTCCTTCGTACATTATTCGAACTGCGGGTGGCCCTTCGCTCGGTAACGGCACGATCCGTTCTGCTGAAATCGTTCCTTCTTCCTCGGTTTTCGCGAACCGCGACCCGACGGTCGTTTCTATAGATGTTGGCCCTTCTAGGACTCCTGTTATAGCGATACGCCCTTCCGACTTGGGCATAGGCCCTTCTCGTATTCAATCGGTACGGTCTGTAATAGGTATAGCGTACCGGGTTGTAAAACCTACGGTAAGGGGTGTTCCATACCGTACAGAATCCTACGGCCGGTCTTGCGAACCATCTGTGGAAAGGACGGTATACATAACCTCGGTTATAGATGTTGATGAATCCGGTATAATGACTGAATACACCACCGTTCCAATACACGTTCAACCCCCCAAGACGTCTGACCCGTCCGTTGCGATACCAAATATCGATTCCTCCGATCTGGGAGACACGTCCATAGTAATCATAGAAAATAGGAACGTTCTCGACTTGGATCACCGCACCGTAATCGTCATATTGGACGAATGGGTTGTAATCGAAACCGGAATTGAAGGTAATCCCAACATTTCCGATCCTTCCTCCGACACCTACATTGACACGATTGTCGATGTAAAAATCAAACTCGCCATCGGGGTATACTGAAAACGTGATTCCGTTTTCATTGAAGATAAATGAGTTGCCATAGCGATACATGCTAACGGCAACACTTTCTGCCGTTGCAGCTTTCGTACCCGAAACTCCGAACACCAACGCTGCTACTAAGAGTACTAACTTTTTCATACTGTTCATTTTTAAGTTCAAGGAGCAACTATTTACATCCCGACCAATACAAAACAAACAGCGTGCCAAAAATCGCACACACTATTTAAAGTGTTGTAAGTTAGCTATTTACACTTCATTTTTGTCGTATTTCAATGATATCCTTCCAACAGCAATCGATACGGCCATCCCTAACAATACATCGTGATATGGAAGATCGGGTCATGTCTTGATGTGGAAAAAGAGGCTACACAAAAGCGGGGGGTATCAAGCTGTTTTGGGAATCGCCAACGATTAAAAAGCGGTCGGTGCACTATCAGTGTCAAAGTTTTTCTTTGAGGTACTGCGCCGTAAATGACGCCTTACTTTGCACGACTTCTTCAGGGGTACCCTCAGCCAAGACCATGCCTCCGTTTTTACCTCCTTCAGGACCGAGATCGATGACATGGTCGGCACATTTGATCAGTTCGATATTGTGCTCGATGACGACGATCGAATGTCTTTTTTCAAGAAGGGCATCGAAGGATTTCAACAATTTCTTGATATCATGGAAATGGAGGCCGGTGGTGGGTTCGTCAAAAATAAACAAGGCTTTTTCCTTGGTTTGTCCTTTGACCAAGAAAGAAGCCAGTTTGATGCGCTGAGCCTCACCTCCTGAAAGTGTTGACGAACTTTGTCCTAAAGTGACATAGCCCAAGCCTACATCTTGTAAGGGCTGCAATTTGGCTACGATTTTCTGTTGACCATGCGATGAAAAGTGTGCGATGGCCTCATCAACGGTCAAGTTCAAGATGTCGTTGATGTTCTTGCCTTCGAACCGAACCTCGAGAACTTCCTTTTTAAAGCGCTTGCCGTTGCAAACATCGCAAATCAAATGTACGTCGGCCATGAATTGCATTTCAACGGTGATCATTCCCTCACCCTTGCATTTCTCGCATCGGCCGCCGTCTACATTGAATGAAAAGTGTTTGGCTTGATATCCACGAAGTTTGCTTAGTTTCTGGGCTGCGAATAAAGCCCTAATATCGTCATAGGCCTTGATATAGGTAACCGGATTAGATCTTGAAGAACGCCCAATGGGATTTTGATCGACGAATTCGACACTTTTTATCGAAGCGAATTTTCCATCGATTTCGGTGAATTGACCTGCTTTCTCCCCGTAGCCCCCGATTTGTTTCAGGAGGGCGGGGTAGAGGATCTTTTTGACCAAGGTACTTTTTCCACTGCCCGATACCCCGGTGACCACGGTCAGCATATTGAGGGGGAAAGTAACATCGATATCCTTAAGGTTGTTTTCGCGTGCCCCTTTGATTTGGATATAGTTCTTTGATTCCCTTCGTTTTTTAGGCACTGTGATTTCTAAGGAACCGTTCAGGTAATTGGCGGTTAGTGAGTCCGATTCCAAGATTTGATCTAAATTACCCGTAGCGACCACTTCGCCTCCGAGGGTACCGGCTTCTGGGCCGATATCGATCACCTCGTCTGCCGCTTTCATGATGTCTTCGTCATGTTCTACAACGATCACGGTATTGCCTAGGTTGCGCAACGATTGGAGTACTTCGATTAAATTTTCGGTGTCTTTGGGATGCAGACCGATACTCGGTTCATCCAAAATGTACATCGAACCCACCAAACTACTGCCGAGTGAGGTTGCCAGATTGATCCGTTGGCTCTCACCACCAGATAGTGAATTCGACTTTCGGTTGAGCGTCAAGTAATTTAAACCGACCTTGCTCAAGAAATCAAGTCGCGTCGTGATTTCTTTCAAAAGCCGACCCGCGATCTTGGCATCATGATCCGACAGTTGCAGTTGGTCGAAAAAGCCGATCAATTCGTTAATGGGCAATTCGATCAAATCGGTAATGGCCTTGCCCGCTACCTTAACATAGGTCGCTTCTTCCCTAAGGCGTTTCCCTTTGCAGGCCGAACATTTGGTCTTGCCGCGATAACGCGATAACATGACCCGGTTTTGGATTTTATAACTTTTCTCTTCAAGTTGGGTGAAAAAATCATGGAGCCCCGTAAAATGTTCGTTTCCATCCCAAACCAATTGCCGCTGGGCTTCGGTCAATTGATACCAAGGCTTATGGATCGGAAAGTCGAAGGTATAGGCCGCATTGACCAACTGGTCACGATACCATGACATGCTTTCGCCCCGCCACGGAAAGATGGCGTTCTCGTATACCGATAAGGCGGTGTTCGGAACCACAAGGTCCTCATCGATACCGATAACGTCACCATATCCCTCGCATTTCGGGCAAGCCCCGTACGGATTGTTAAAACTGAATAGATGGACGTTCGGTTCCAGGAATTTCATTCCGTCCAACTCAAAACGATTACTGAAGCGGCGCTGTTCGCCGCTGTTAAGCTCCTCAATGATACAGCTCCCTTTTCCTTCGAAAAAGGCATTATCGACGGCATTGCCCAGTCGGTTGTAGAAATCCTCATCCGATTTCACAACGATACGGTCAACGACCAATTCAAAGGTCTTGCCAATGGTTTCCGGTACTTGGTCGATACGCATCACCTGACCGTCATATTTGACCCTAGCGTAGCCTTGTTTTGAAAAAAGCCCTAAAGTCTTCAAGGTATCGCGATCTTCCGCGACCGTTACAGGTGCCAAAAGTAAGAGCTTGGTCTGCAAGGCAAAGTCCTTGACATGGGCAACCACATCCGAAACCGTATGTTTTTTGACCTGTTGGCCCGAAATAGGTGAAAAAGTCTTACCTATCCGCGCATACAATAACTTAAGGTAGTCATATACTTCGGTCGTAGTGCCTACGGTGGATCGCGGATTGGTCGAATTTACTTTTTGCTCAATGGCAATGGCCGGGGCGATACCTTTAATATAATCTACTTTGGGTTTGTCGAGCTTTCCCAAAAACTGTCGGGCGTAAGAAGAAAGGCTTTCAACATAGCGCCGTTGGCCTTCGGCATATAAGGTGTCAAAGGCGAGACTTGACTTTCCCGAACCCGATAAACCGGTGATTACGACCAGTTTGTTTCTCGGAATGACCACGTCAATATTCTTCAAATTGTGCAGTTTGGCACCCTTTATGATGATATTGGCCTTGGGATCTACATCTTTTATTAATGTCATTCGTCGAAAAAATTTGGGCAAAGATACGATTCAAGCACGTTAATGTCTAAATTGCGGGGGTTGACATCTAAAATGCCGTAGATCACAACAATGTTTTTTCGTCGGCAACCCGATTCTCTATATTTGAGTCGTAATTAAAACCTGATAGGCCTATACAGCAATAATTACTTTTTACAGTTAAACTAATAACTCTGATGCCTTTCGCATGCGAAAGGTAGCTGGTAATAACCAAAAAAGTAATTTGTATGGAACTGCAAATCGACGACTCTGTATTAGTCAAGAACTACCTTGGCGGAGAAGAAAAAGCCCTCGAGGTTCTCATCAACCGACACAACCAACGCATCTCAAGCTTTATTTATTCCAAAGTATTGGATAAGGATATCACTGAAGATATCTTTCAAGACACCTTTATCAAGGTTATAAAAACACTAAAAAGAGGTTCCTACAGTGAAGAAGGCAAGTTCTTGCCTTGGGTCATGCGAATCGCGCACAACCTCATTATCGACCATTTCAGGAAGAACAAGAGAATGCCGAAATTCGAAGGTAGCGACGATTTCAACATCTTTTCGGTAATCAAAGACGATAAACTGAACGCGGAAAAGCAACTGATCAAAGACCAGATCGATAGTGATTTGACCTTGTTGATCGATGAATTGCCCGATGATCAGAAAGAAGTGCTGATGATGCGTATCTATCGCGACATGAGTTTTAAGGAAATTTCCGAAAACACCGGGGTTAGCATCAATACCGCTTTAGGTAGGATGCGCTATGCATTGATCAATCTCAGAAAGATCGTAGAACGCAATAATATCGTTTTAACGAATTAATCTGCATCTGGTCGAACGGCGCAATATTTCCATTTTACTGGCGTTATTTATCTGAAACATTAATGCTAGAATATGGAAGAAATTTACTCTGAAGAACAAAAAATCTGTAAAATCACCAAGGCGAGTCCTGAAACGATTCGATTTTTAATGGGATTTTCGAAAGCACTCGAAGTGAGTGACTACAAAAACATGAAATTTGAAACGATTTTGAATTAAGAAAGTCGTCAGCACAACAAAAAAAACCGCTTTAAGCGGTTTTTTTGTTTTTATGATAGTGCTGGATCACCGATTTCCTTCCGACGGTACGCGTGATGACATCGTTTTCGAGTTTCCATCCCCGAGCAGGGGAATATTCGCGACCATACCAGATAATCTGTAGGTGTAATCTATTCCATAACTCCTTAGGAAACAGTCTTTTGGCGTCTTTCTCGGTTTGAACCACATTCTTTCCATTTGAAAAACCCCAACGATACATCAAGCGATGGATGTGGGTGTCGACCGGAAACGCGGGGATGCCGAATGCCTGCGAAACCACCACACTTGCCGTTTTATGGCCCACTGCCGGAAGTTCTTCCAATAGGGCCATTTCTTTTGGGACCTCTCCCTCGTATTTATCGATCAGAATCCGTGATAACCCATGGATGCCTTTGGATTTCATCGGTGAGAGTCCGACAGGCTTGATGATCTCACGGATTTCTTCAACGGTCATTTTGACCATATCAAAAGGATTATCAGCCTTTGCGAAGAGCAGCGGGGTGATTTGGTTGACCCGCACATCGGTACTTTGGGCCGATAGCAGGACGGCAATGAGCAAGGTATAGGGATCTTTGTGGTCTAAAGGGATCGGTATCGTGGGATAAAGGCGATCAAGTGTTTCAATTGTGAAGGCTATCTTCTCTTGTTTCGTCATTTTTGTTTAATTTTATATCAAAATATTTAAACAAAATAAATACTGATATGAACACCTTGAAAGTAGGGGATAAAGTACCTGAATTTTCTGCAAATGACCAAGATGGCAATACAATTAACTTGAGTGATTATGCAGGTAAGAAATTGATCGTTTTCTTTTACCCGCGGGCGAACACCCCGGGATGTACGGCGGAGGCCTGCAATCTACGCGATAACTATGCCGCACTGCAAGATGCGGGGTATTCCCTTTTGGGGGTCAGTGAGGATTCGGAGAAAAAACAGGCGAACTTCCGGAACAAATACGAATTCCCTTATCCGCTATTGGCCGATGAAGACCATAAGGTCATTGATGCCTTTGGGGTATGGGGACCAAAAAAATTCATGGGGAAGGAGTATGACGGTTTGCACCGGACCACTTTCATTATCGATGGCAGCGGAATCGTAGAACGCGTTATTGCCAAGGTAAAGACCAAAGATCACGCCGCACAGATACTGGAATCATAACAATGGAAAAGCCCGCTTGCAGCGGGCTTTTTTTAATCTTCGACTTCTTCTTCAATCGCCTCTTCCTCAGCGGTTTCTTTACGTATGAAGAGGTTTTTCTTTTTGATGATATCCGCGATACCTTCCGGGAGCATATCTTCCCAGCCCCCTTCACCATTGGTAATGCGCTTCAATACTTCCCTTGAGAAAATGTGCATGATATCAGGATCGTAATCGATGATATCCATCACCTTTCCGTTGTATTTGAAGAACTTGTAGAGTTCCTTCATCCGTGGATGCACCTTGACGTTATTACTGGTCATGATCTGGCCGGTCGCCGGGTCTTTCATCGGGTAGAGGTAAACCTTTAGATCTTTGAAGAACAATTTTCCGAAGGCTTCCAAAATACCTCCACTAAGGTGTCGGTAGTATTTCTCATCGAACACGTCGATCATGTTGTTGACCCCCATGGTCAAACCGATTTTCGCTTTGGTGTAATTGTTGAAATACTCCACCAATTTATAGTATTCCTGAAACTTGGATATGAGCACCATATGCCCCAAACTACTAAGGAGTTCGGCACGATCCATAAAGTCTTGCTCATCGATTTCACCTGAAGCGCGTAAGTTCGATAAGGTGATTTCGAAAATGACGATGGTGTTGTCGTAATCGACGGTTTGCTCCCGTATGAAAATATCGTAGGATTTCTGGAACATATCCATATTCACCTTGGTCACAGGACGAAAGCTGCCCCGCAAAGCCATGATGTTCTTTTTGTAGAGCACCGAAGCCGGAAGCAGGTTGTTGCCATCTGGCCCGAACATTACCGCATCGGTCATGTCGTTTCGTATCAGCTGCAAACTCATCAAACGGTTATCGACATCCTTGAAGCTTGGCCCTAAAAAGCTGACCATGTCGATTTCGACCGTATCCTTATCGATATGGTCGTAGAGGTATTTCAACAGCTTCTTGGGTTTATCGTGTTTGAAAAACGCCCCGTAAATCAGATTGACCCCGAGGATCCCCAAGGTCTCTTGTTGTAACCGTGCCTCGTTCTGTTTGAATCGGATATGTAGGATGATTTCGTCGTATTCCTTTTGTTTCGGATCGAGTTGAAACCGCAGTCCGACCCAGCCATGACCTTTATATCGTTTCGAAAAATCGATGGTAGCCACCGTATTGGCATAGGAAAAGAACAAATAGTTTGGATTGCTTTCGCGATCGATACGCTCTTCGACCAACCGCATTTCATGCTTGAGCATGGTACGCAATCTGGCCTGGGTCACATAGCGACCGTCTTCCTCAACGCCGTAAATCGCATCACTAAAGGCTTTGTCATACGCACTCATCGCCTTGGCGATGGTTCCTGAGGCACCACCAGCACGGAAAAAGTGCCGGGCGGTTTCTTGTCCGGCCCCGATTTCGGCAAAGGTTCCATAGATGTCCGGATTGAGATTGATCCGCAAGGTTTTCGCCTTGATGGAGGGTATATTTTCGAAACCGTTGTTGTTCGAGTTCGTATCGGCCATGCCCAGTCTTATTTAGGAGTTGTCGGTGTTAACAAAGTTAATAAGTTAGGAAAATCTTTTAAACAAATATGTCATAATTTTGAATCAATGGACGATGGTTTGCAAATTACCTTTTTGGGTACCGGTACTTCCCAAGGCATCCCGATCATAGGTAGCAAGCACCCGGTATGCTTGAGTAACGACCCGAAAGACAAACGGTTGCGGGTCTCGATCTTGATCCAATACGGGGAAGTGAATCTGGTCATTGATTGCGGCCCGGATTTTCGGCAGCAGATGCTGACCCACCCGATCGATCGACTTGATGCCATTGTATTCACCCATGAACATGCGGATCACACAGCGGGTATCGATGATATCAGGCCTTTCTTCTTTCGGCAAGGGGATATCCCCATTTATGTTCACGCCAGGGTATTGGAATCCCTCCAACGACGGTTCGATTACATTTTCGCCGATGAAGATCGCTATCCGGGAGCGCCGGCGGTTCAAGTCAATCTGATCGATAAGGATGTTCCTTTTACCGTGTCCGGTGTGCGTATACAGCCTATTGAAGCCTTGCATAATCGGTTGCCGGTATTAGGGTTCCGAATCAAGGAATTCGCCTACCTCACTGATGTAAAGACCATTGCGGATGAGGAGCGTAAAAAACTAAAAGGCCTTAAGGTATTGGTAGTGAATGCGCTACGTATCGAACCCCACTATTCGCATTTCAATCTCGACGAAGCCCTTGCCTTCGCCAAGGACATTGGGGCCGAACGAACGTATTTTACCCACATCAGTCATTTATTGGGCTTCCATCAAGAAGTCGAGGCCCAACTGCCCGACAACGTCCATTTGGCCTATGACAATTTAAAAATCACCCTTTGATATGAAACGGAATATCTTTCTATACCTTTTTGTTTTTACCGCTTTGATTGCCCTTTTTTTGTTTATGAGGGGAAATAAGACCATAAGTACCCAAGACAACGCCTTGAAAAAAAACGAAGCCGAGATCGCGCAATTGGAAGACTCTATCCAAAACTTACAGCTGCGATTGTTGGATATGCAGTACTTCTCCTTGGAGAACAATGATGATGCCTTGGTGTACTTCGACCATCTGAGGATGGAAAACCCAACCCGGTACATCGAAGATAAATTGTTGGAAACCAACGAACGGCGTGGTGACAATCCTTTGATAGCACCTTTTTACGCAGGGATGGAGAGCGATTTTAAGGTCAATAAGATCAAGGTATTGAACCATCGTTGGTTATTGGCAGACTTTTCCGATGGCAAATATTGGGGGGATCTCATCATCAACTATGAGGTCAACGATGACCTTTCGGTCTCATTTCAAGTGATCGACCACCTCTTGTATACCCGGAGCAACTAAAGGTCTTCTTCCAGCCAGGCTTTGAAGGAGTAAAAATTCTGGGGGGATACCCCATGCCCTACGGGAAATTCTTCATAGACATGGGCGACGCCCAAATCGTTGAGGAAGGCAGGCGTACGTTGCGCCCATTCCAAAGGAATGACTTGGTCTACTTGACCGTGAGAGGCATAGATTCTTAGGCTATCGTGTGGTTTTTGATCATAGTCGGAAGTTAGGATACCGTTGTTGATATACCCACTCAACGCCACTACCTTATTGATTTTTTCAGGATAGGAAAGGGCCACCGCATAGCTCAAAATGGTACCTTGGCTGAATCCTATCAAATTGATGTTGGTCGCGTCAAGCCCATAGGCCGATATGGCCTCATTAATGAACCTGACAATGCGCTCCCGTGACGCAATGGCCTGTTCGTCATCGCTCCATTTCCCTTGTTCGGCCTCGAAATTGATGGCATACCAGGCATGTCCGAAAGGTTCTAGCCGATAAGGGGCTTGCACCGAAATAACGAAAAAACGCTCATCCAACTCACTGGCAAAAGAAAACAGGTCTTCTTCATTACTCCCGTATCCGTGGAGCATAATAATCGCAGGTGGGTTTTCGATTCCGGAAGCTGGACGTATCAAATGGACCAAGGAGAGTGGGGCGGGGGTCATAGATCTTTCGTTTTACTGGATGAAAGTAAACCATTTTTGGAAATAGGGCCCGATGACGGGTAGCACCGATCGTTTTCCTGAAATAGCCCCGATAAAACCATAGCCCCAGAGGACCAGGTAGAACAAGTAGAGCCCCATCCATGCAAAAAGAAAGTCTGAGTAATTGAACACAATGGCCAAGGCATGAAAACTAATATGGGTGCCGAAGGCTTGCCTCGTATGCATTCGCGCAAACCCGTTCTTCGGTTCGAGGTTCATGGTAATGGCGATCAAACTCCCCACTAGGGTCAAGTAGGCGATGATCGCGGTGGTTTTTCCTTGTTGTACCTCTTGATCCGACATTTATATATACAGCTGGTTATTGTTGACTACCCCATAAACCTTCCCTTTAGTGGGTTGACCGATGAAGAGACTGTTCTTCGAAGTGGAAAGGATCGATGCCGAATCGAAAGTCCCATCGACCGATGGATCGAAAAGGGTAAGACAAGCAAGTTCCCCTTCGGCGATTTTTGGGGTTTCGAGACCGAAACGTTCACGGCCTTTGGTCAACAGTCCGATCGTTTCGTCTAAAGATAAATGCGCATTTAGGATACCAAAGGCACTTTCGAGGCCGATGGTTCCGTAGGTGGCATTGTCGAACTCCAAGCGTTTGCCTTCGATAGCGATCGGTATATGATCCGAAGTCACGAAATCAATGGTGCCGGAAGCCAATCCTTTACGTAAGGCTTTTTGATCTTTTGTAGTACGCAGTGGCGGATTCACCTTGGTGTTGCTATCGAAAAGCTCTAAAACCCCATCGGAAACGAAAAGGTTATGTATGGCCACACTGCAGCTGACGTCCAACCCCCTTTTCTTGGCATCGCCAATCATTTTAACGGCGTTTTCGGTCGATATGGTGGGCAGGTGGAGTTTGCCACCGGTATATTCCAATAACTGTAAATCACGAGCTACCTGCAGCTCTTCGGCCAAATGCGGAATCCCTTTAAGTCCAAGTTTGGTAGCTATGACCCCTTCGTTCACCATACCCTGTCCTTTGATATGGTTGTCTTGTGGAAACGAACAGACCAGGCCTCCGAAATTTTGACAATATTGCAAGGCCAACTTCAAAAGGTTCGCATCACCCAAACTCTTTTTATGATCGTAAAAGGCCACCGCCCCGGCCTTGGCCATGTCGTATAGTTCAGCCAATTCAGCTCCCTTGGCCTGCTTGGTCAAGGTACCCATGGGATGCAATCGACATGCTTTTTGTTGCCCGCGGTCCTTCAAAAAGATTACTCCGGGACTCGAGTCCGGTAAGGGTTCCGTATTCGGGTTCAAAACGATATCGGTAAAACCGCTTTTGGCGGCAACGGTCAATCCATGTGCGATGGTCTCGCGTTCTTCGAAACCCGGTTCCCCGAAACATACCCCCGAATCGAACCAACCCAGACTCAGGTGGAGGTTCGGAAGTTGCACTTCCCGAATTCCCTTTTGCGCTGGGATCTTGGCACTGATTTTTTCAATGCGTCCGTTTTTGATCAGAAAGTCTCGTTTTTTTAAATGAAGGGAAGGTGTGGTGGGAGCTAGTATTGTGGCTGACTTCAGAAGTACGTTCATGCAAGAAATTTTTGTAGCAGTAATTCCACCAGAGCGAAAACCAAGGCAAAAATAACAAACCATTTCCAATACGCGTATACCGCGTCTCTTTCTTCTAAGGTTTCGAAAAGGGAAGGTACCGAATCATATACCTGAAAATTGGGCCGAACCTCAAGATCAACATAGCCCGCTTTGCTTTCATCACGTAGATGGTTGAAGGCGAAACGTTGGATGGAGTCGGAGTCACTTACCGCAGTGTAGATGCCCGCTGATGGCACGCTGTTGGTATCGGTGATCAAGCGCACCTTGCTGCCCAGTGCCCGTTGCTGCGGAATACGTTGCTGTTGGCCTTGATACAGCGAAACGATATCATCTTTGTCAAGACGTAATTCGAGATCGATCTCATTGCGATGCTCTACATTGAAATACAGGGCATTGCCCTTTAAGCTCTCCAAGCCCATACGGTAAAAGGTCGGAACGATCAGTGGCGCACTTCTAAAATTCGAATGTTCACGATCTAAGGGAGCCGAAAAGACATAGATGTTATCGGTCTCATATAAAAAGCCACTATCATCAGCGAACGAAAGTATTTTGGAAGCACCGGTGTCAAGATCATAAGCAAGATCTACCTGTGGAAATTCGAAATTGCTGATCTGCTTTTCGAAAACATTCTCAAATAGGGGATGGGAAAAATCGATTTTCGAGATTTTTTTGCTTACCGGGGCCCCTTGATTGAACTTCATCGGGAAGAACCGACCCAAAAAGGCCGAGTAGGTGGTTTCATCGATGGCTGCCCCGGGAACGATGACCATCGCCCCGCCTTCGGCATGAAAATTACCTAATTGATCTTGAAGGGTTAACGGAATCGATTCGAGACCGTTTAAGACGACTAGGTTTTGACCGGCTATACTGCTGTAGTTCAATCGTTCTATAGCGGTCGAAGTCAGCTCGAATTCATCTTCGGTATAAATACGTTCCAAATAATCGCCGCCGGCCCCATTGATCGCGAGCACCTTGATTTTTGGACGCTGCCCGATGGAGAAATAAAAAGTGTTGTCGTAAGATAAGCCATTGTCTTGAACGGAAACCGTACCCAATATGGGTTCATCGATCGGAATGGAGAAAACCACTTGGTTCTTTCCGGTTGACGAAGGTTCGATGGCACTTTTTGCGATAAGCCGTTCTCTATCGAACATGGAAACCGGCACCTTTTCTTCATCATCGAGGCCCGAAACCTCTATGACCAACTCCCTTTGGCGATTCAAGGTCTTGCCGAAGTATACCGAGTCCAAGGCAATGTTCCGGGTGGCGTCGGGGCTTAGTCGCACAGCATGGATATCCGCTCCTGTAGTTGGGAAGCTATCTTGGATAAAATTGGTTTGGAAATCGGAAATGACCACTAAATCGGATAGGGAGGTCGATTCGGGATCCATCAGGGAAGCGGCTTTTTGAACTACTTGTTCAAGGGACAACTGTTTCGTTCTGGGCGCGAGTTCCAAGAGTTTGTTCGTCAGATGGGATGCCTTGACCTTCGTAAAAGTCTCATTGTTGGTGAAAAGGGTAATCGGGGTCTCTTTGGGTAGTTTTTTGATTAAATCCTGTACCGCAATCTCAAAAAGTTCCTGACCATTCGATTTGGCTTGCATACTGAAGGAATCATCGAGATAGACGACCCATTCTCGGTCCGGGTTTTGGGCTTGTTCCGAAAAGTGGGGTTGGGCGAAGGCCAAGACCAGGGCGATTAAAATCAAACACCGTGTCAACAGCAACAGCCAACGTTTCAAGGTGTTGCTTTTCCTCGACTCGGAAACCACCTTGCGCAACATCGCAACGTTCGTAAAGGCGGTTTTTTTAAAACGACGCAATTGGAAAAGATGGACGATAAGCGGCAAAAGCAGCAACAAAAGCGCCCATAAAACTTCTGGATGTTTAAACTGCATGTTCTGATTCGATTCGATAAAGATAGCGTATTCCCCAAAAGCCGATTCTTATGGTGGTGTTAAGGTTTGCACCCGCTTCATGTACTTTTCGGGAACTGCCGGTTAGCAAAAAAAGTAGTGGTCTGTTGGCGAAGACAGCCCTTTGTCCTTCATAAAGCCCTTAATATGGGCTTGGGCTTCGGCATTGGCTACGGTAACGATACTTTGTGGACGCTCCAAGGATTCCAAAAGCCCGTAATGGAAAAGCGGAACCCCATAGATTTTTTTACCGATTTTTTTTGGGTTATCACATAACCAAGTAAAAGGGACTTTTTCGCTAACCAATCGTTTGGCCGTATACTTGCCTTTATACCCTGCACCCCATATGACCAAAGGTCTACTTGCGTCATGATCGAGTTGTAGAAAATAGTCAAGTTTGATGTCCAAGAAGTAATTTTCCGCATAGTGTTCATGGGTGCGTGAGGTACGGGTGTCGTAATCACGCCATAGGTGAAGCACTTTTTGACAGGGGATCACCTTGATTCGGTGCTGGTAAAATCGAAAAACCAAATCGTAATCTTCAGGATAGCGTTCCCTATTGAAACCACCACAAGCTGCGAAATCGCTACGGTAAACCATCCAGCAGGGTGACGGGATGACACATTCCTTGTAGATTTCATCGTAGTTCGTACCCTTTTCCGTCAAGCCGTTCAACCATTTTTCATAGCGCTGGTAACCGTCACTGATGCCTCGGTCAGAGAAATAGGAGACCTGGCCAACGGCAACATGGCCTTTTCCATGCGCTTTCAAAACAGTGAGCATATGTTCGAGCCGCTCGGGCTTCATGATGTCATCGGAGTCCATTCGGGTGATCCATTCCCCTTGGGCATATGCATATCCCGTCTGTAGGGCAGCGATGATTCCATTGCCGGAATTCTGGTAGACCTTGATCCTGGGGTCGGTGCGGGCATATTCGATGGCAAGCTCGTAGCTCCTATCGGATGACCCGTCATTGACTGCCAAGACTTCCCAATCGGCATGGGTTTGATCCTGGATGGAATCGAAACATTCGGAAATAAAGGCCTCCGTATTCTTAAAGGGAATAATGATGCTGACCAAGGCCCGGCTATTCCAAAAGTTCGCTAAGCGTTTCCCCGACCAGGCGTTCCATAACCGCATACCCGGCTTTGGTCAAGTGGACTTCGTCGGTGGTCAATGCTTCAGGTAAGCCGTTGCGGTCATCGGCCATGGCCGAAAAATAATCAAGATAGGGCACGCCTTTTTCTTGAGCCATGTTGCGCAACAGGGTATTGAGTTTCGGGATATTAATATTAGGCGCCTTTCCGGGCCGCCAAGGATAATCATAAGCCGGTAAGACCGAGCACACCACCGGGGTTACGCCGTTTGCCTTTGCCAACTCCACCATCGATTTGATATTGTCATGGATTTGCTCAAGGGTCATCGGGCCTGTATTGCCCGCGATGTCGTTCGTACCGGCCAATATAAGTACGACCTTGGGTTGTAAATCCAGCACATCTTGGCGAAAACGCAAGAGCATTTGGGGTGTGGTTTGCCCACTGATACCCCTATTGATGTAGTTTCCGTTACTAAAAAACGAAGGGTTGGCGTTTGACCATCCCTCCGTAATACTATTCCCCATAAAGACTACACGGTCTCCAGCACCGTCCTGATGGGCAAGGGCCTGGTTCGCGGCTTGGTATTTGTTGAGGTTGGCCCAATCTTGGGCGGTGGTCATGGCCGGCTTGAAAAAATTGAGCAGCATGAAAAACAGGATCATTCGATTGGTTAGGCGCATCAAATCATTTTTCTAAAAATACGGATTATTGTATTAGCCAGAAGACCAACATTGAAAGCCCGGTCAGCAGGATGATGAACGCCAATAGCCCTTTTAGCCAAAGTTGGCGGTTATAGGCCCGCATTTGTTCACGAACGCGCAACACATCGGTTGTGGTCGATGGTTTTACGTGAAGTTGCGTAATGGAAGGGGTTCCGAATACGTCCTCTTTGGTTTTACGTTTTCTTTCCTTTAATAAACTCCTATTGTATTTATAACTGACAATTGCATGGGACATGGTGTTGCTTTTTTGATTGTTGATACTGCACTATATGTATCAAAAAAGCAATAATTGTTACATTATATTTAATAATTTAACAATTTTAATAATTATATATTTAAATTATTGACATATTCCTGAATATCTTCAAAATACCTCCCCATATACCGACCGTCTACTAAGGCGTGGTGCGCTTGCACGGATAACGGCATAAGGGTTTTTCCTTGTTGTTCAAAGAATTTACCCCAGCTGAAGCGAGGTACCGAATCGTGTGGGTGGTAACTCATGGCATGTTGCATGCTGGTAAAACTGACCCATGGAATCGCCGATAGGAACAAGTAGTCGTCACGTCCAGGTTCATCCTCTATGGAGGGATCGGTCTTCATACGTTCGCGAACCACTTCGGCCGATTGCAAGAAAGCCGTCCTATCAGCATCGTAGGGCACCGTACAGAAACTGAACACGTCGGTTTGTTCGTTCGGAACGGTAAAGGAGGGGTGCACAGCTTGGTGCTCGATGACTTCCCCTTCGCGAATACGCCATCGGAATTCCTTGATGTTATTTGCGACCGAAGCTATGGCATGCACCAAACAATAGGTTAGGGGCAATTCGTTTCCCTTGATGTGATCGAGGAAAGAAGAGACATCGATATTCGCACAAATATTGAAATGGGGATGGTTCATCCCATTGAAAAATTCGAAATGCTTTCTTCTATGAGGTTGGTCAAAAACGATTTTTTTCATTCGGGCTTCGGTGGGGTTATCATGATATGGGCCCTATGGGTACCGGGATCCATCAACCAAGCATGCCCTGGAGGTGTGGGAGTGGTGGGTAGGCCCGTACTTTCCCCGGTTGCGAACGGCATGTAGAACACATAGCGTACATATGGATTATCTATTTCTTGGGTCACTTCGTTATAATCCCCTGAAAAAACACATAGGGTCGCTTTATCCGGCATGGGCAAGGTGCCGGCTTTTACTTCCGCTTCACGAATGTCAAAAATTTCCTGAAAACCTTTTCCGGCGGCTTTAAGTTCACGGCCCCTGGCCATGAAAGGTTCCAGGTCCTTGTGATAGGCAGCGGTCGAAAAAGATGCTGCTTTGGGATCGTCGGCTATCGCAATGTAGGCGTTCGTACCTTCTCGAAGTGTGATGAACGCGCCCGAGCTATCATAGCCATAGACCATGGCCCCATCTTTGTAATCTTGGGGCACGGCCATCAAAGCGGTTTCGATTTGCCAGGCAGCAGGTGGTACGTCTTGGGCAAGGGCCCCAAATGCCCAAAACAGGGCTAAAAATCCAAGTGCATCCCATTTCATAGCTTAATATTTTGCAGCTTTGCCGTTGGTCGCCGTTCGTACGATAAAGGCCCGAAGGTCGTCATTGGCCTTTTTTAGGTCTTCGCGTCGCAGGTACATCATATGCCCCGAACGGTATCCTTTAAACTCAAATCGATCTTTCATGCGCCCACTGGGATCGACCTGCCACATTGTATATTTCGCATTGAAATAGGTGGTGGCCCCATCGTAATAGCCCGATTGTACCAAAACGTTCAAATACGGGTTTTGGGCCATGGCCTGCCGCAGGTTATCGCGGGTATTGTCGTCATCATTGTTCCACGGATGGACAGGACCGAACATGTTGTATTTGATATCGGTCTTGAATTTCAACTCCTCTTGCAAGTAATAGTTGATGGCAGGGGTAAAGCTGTGTAACCAGGAAGTGAGTTCTGCCGAGTAGTCAGGTCGAGCACCGAATAATTGGCGATCGATACCCAAATAGCGGCTATCCAAACGCCCGACATTGTAGCCGCCATTATCCTTTAGGAGATTTTTCCAAAAGAAACGGGTGGGCACATCCAAATTATGGTCTAGGATGTCCTTTGCATCCAGTCCGGAATAATAAGCCATTTTTTGTGCGACTTCCTGGCGCTCCGCTTCTGCTATAAAACCCCCTTTTGCAATGGCCGGTATCAAGGTATTGATGGTATATTCCTCGGCCTCCGGAAGCACCTCCAAAAGGTCTTTGGACTGCAAAGCCGGTGGTAAGGCTTTGTGGTGCCAAGCCGCAGCGGTATAATAGGGGAGGTTCAGCGCGCTTGAAACCGGACCGCCGACTCGAATGACTTTGTAATCGGCTGGTGACACCATAATGACCCCGTTGAGGTACATCCATTGCTGGTTTTGCAAGGCCAAAGAAAGGCCCATTACACGGGTGCCGCCATAACTTTCCCCAATAATGTATTTTGGGGAACGCCAACGGTTGTTGCGGGTCACGAAGGTATTCATCCATTCGGCCAGGTATTTGACATCGGCATTGATCCCGAAGAATTTATCACGGTCGACTTCCTTGCCCTTTTCAGGGATGGTCCTTGAATAACCGGTATTCGCTGGGTTGATGTACACGATATCGGTCACGTCCAAAACGGAAAAGGGATTGGACTTTACCCCATACGGTTGTACCGGATAGCCTTCGTCGTCGATTTTCAGCACCCGGGGTCCGGTATACGCCAAATGCATCCAGACCGATCCTGATCCCGGACCACCGTTGAAGGAAAATAAGATCGGTCGCGATGCCCGATCTTTGATATTGTTGCGGGTGTAATACGTGTAATGCAAAGAAGCTACGGGTTTGCCCATTTCGTCCCAAACGGGCTGGGTTCCGGTTGTTGCGGTATAATTCATGGCCGTGCCATTGATGGTCACGCTATGTTGGGTAGTGACCGTGGTATCGATCGGTAATTTCCGATTTTGGCCGTTCAAAAAGAGGCAAGCCGAAAGGAAAGCCAGTAGGAGCAAGGAGTTTTTCATTTTAGATGGATTAGTCTTTTTAAAAGTAGCGATTTTGGTTAAGAAATGTGAAACATTTGTGATTTGGGAAATAGGTGCCGTACCTTAGGGAGAAACCACCTCTTATGGCAAAGATCGACCGGAGACGATTTAACAAGACCCTGACCAAGGGCATTGGAGCTGCAGCCTTGACCGCCCAGTTGCCCCTGACCCTATCAATGGCCCAAAAGCGAAAGCGCCTTGGCGTTGCCTTAGTTGGACTGGGTGGGTATAGCACCTATCAATTGGCACCCGCCCTTCAAGACACCGAATTCTGCCATTTGGCCGCCATCGTGACCGGAACTCCTGCCAAGGAGGCCCTATGGGCCAAACGTTTCGGCATTACCAAGGACCATATCTACAACTATTCCAATTTCGACACCATCAAAGACGATGCTACGGTGGATATTGTTTACGTCGTCTTACCCAATGCCATGCATGCCGAATTCAGCATCAGGGCGGCCCAAGCCGAAAAACATGTCATTTGCGAGAAACCGATGGGGATGGATGTGCAGGAATGCGATGCCATTATCGATGCCTGCAACCAAGCCAGTGTCAAATTGGGGATGGGGTATCGGCTACATTCGGAGCCTTACACCCAGGCCGTCAAACGGTTCGTTCGAGAGAAAACCTTTGGTGCGGTGGTTAATATGGATTCTGAAGCGGCCTATACTTCCCGAGGCAATCCTGACCAATGGCGACTTGATAAAAAGCTTTCCGGAGGTGGAGCCTTGATGAATATGGGATGTTATGCGATCCAGGGTTTGATCTATGGGTGCGGAGAGAATCCGATTTCGGTGACCGCCCAAGAGTTCAGTACCCGACCCGAATACTTCAAAGACACGGACGAGACGATTACGGCCCAATTTGAATTCGCCAGTGGGGCCACTGGAACGATGTTGACCTCGCACAACCAAAACGCCAACAAGCTACGGGTAAACTGTAAGAACGGATGGTATGAATTGGACCCCGCAAGCACCTACATCCCCCTTGCCGGTCGTACTTCAAAAGGCCCACTACGATTCGAACAAGTTAGCCAACAACAATTGCAAATGGACGATTTCGCCAAACACATTCTTTTCGATGCCCCCAATCGGGCCCCTGGCGAGATGGGCAAACGCGATATGGAGATCGTGGCCGCCATTTACCGTTCGATCGCCACTAAGGGGTCCAAGCAGTTTTTTGATTTTGCCTCGGGCTATGGAATGGGAGGTTAACGGGAATTATCTTGTAGTCCTTCAAAACTTTTCAAAAACCCCTAAACCAAATAACGCAAAGTCGTATTTGACGGGGTCAATTGCATCCAATTTTCGCAACTGCCGATCTAGTTCCAGAAGGGCTTTGGCGTCGTTCTGTTTGCGACGGAGCAGCTTAAGTTGTCTGGCTACCCGACCCGAATGCACATCAAGGGGGCAGGATAATTTCGAAGGGGGAATGTCTTTCCAAATCCCGAAGTCAACCCCTTTGGCATCCGACCGCACCATCCACCGCAAAAACATATTGATCCGTTTGGCGGCGGATCCCTTTTCAGGATTCGAAACGTGCTTCACCGTACGTTTTTCATGGGGCAAGGAGAAAAAGAGGTTATGGAACTCCGCAATTGCCGTTTGGAGCCCCGATGCATCTTGATGGCGGGTAAATACTCCTTCCAATCCGTCATGGTTGGCATACAGATGCTGCAATGCAGTCACAAAATACCGGAGATCGGTCCCATTGAAAGTGCGATGTACGAATCCATCCAATGCCTCCAGCTCTTGTGAGTCGTGTTCCATGACGAAATCAAAAGGGGATTGCTGCATCAACGCCATCAATCGCTCTGCATTGTTGATGATGCTTTTGCGATTGCCCCAAGCAATGGTGGCCGTGAGAAACGCACTGATTTCGATATCTTCCTTTCGTTTGAACCGATGTGGGATCTGTATAGGGTCGTTTTCCAAAAAGGAAGGGTGTTCGTAAGCGGTAGCCTTTTCATCCAAAAAAGCTTTTAGTTCCGCTTTTTTCATGCAAAAAGGTTTTTGAATACCATGGCTAAAATAAAAGGCCCCAGTATGATGCCGTTAAAAGCGGCATGCAAGAGCATCGCATGAAAGAGGCCTAGTTTTACGCGGATGTACCCCAAGAAAATCCCGCTGATCAACTGGGGCAGGACCAACAACGGCGCCCACCAGATCGAAACGTCATAACTCGTGAAGTTGAAGAAATGGATGGCTGCAAAACCCAAGGTCAAGAAATAGAATACCAAGGGAAACAGACTTGAATTCTTAAAAAGACCCATTGGGGCCCTGAAAATCAGTTCCTCCATCAGTGGTGCCAAAATGATGGCCAAACCAAAGATCATCAAGGGGGAGTATTGTTCGAACATCTGGCTGACGGCATGATCACCGAAATCGATCCCAATGGCTGTTTGCAAAATGTTCAAGAACATCCCGGCGCAGACCGAAAGCACTAGCATCCAGACCAAGAGCCCGAAAAACAAACGAAGCTGGAGTTTTTTGGTAGCACGTAATCGGACATACTCCGGATTGCGAAAAAAGCGCCAAACACGCAGCGGTAGGATCATGGGGCGATGTTTCCGTCGATGATGGTCAACTTTCGATCGGCCATATCGGCCAGGGTAGGATTATGGGTCACGATGATGAAGGTTTGACCGAACTCATCGCGCAATTGGAAAAACAGACGATGCAGGTTTTCCGCACTTTCCGAATCGAGGTTGCCACTGGGTTCGTCGGCAAAAATCACCGAAGGCTTGTTGATCAAAGCCCTAGCAACGGCCACCCGTTGTTGTTCACCGCCCGAAAGCGCTGAAGGCTTGTGATCATAACGGTCTGAAAGACCTAGAAAATCGAGCAATCTTTTGGCCTCGGTTTCCGCCTCGTTTTTTGTTGTTCCCTTGATAAAGGCAGGGATGCACACGTTTTCAAGTGCCGTAAACTCGGGTAGGAGTTGGTGGAATTGGAAAATAAAGCCGATTTGCTCATTTCGGAAACGGGCAAGTTGTCTGTCGTTCAAGCCGGTGACTCGTATGCCATTGATGTCCAATTCCGCTGCACCGACATTACTGGGCGTGTCCAACGTACCCAACAATTGCAAAAGGGTCGTTTTGCCAGCCCCTGACGGACCGACTATGGCTACGACTTCACCTTTATCGATGTTTAGACTGACCCCTTTCAAGACCTTGAGGTCGCCATAATTTTTTTCAAGTTGTTTCGCTTGGATCATGGGCTATAATTCAAGTTGAAAGTACGCATTCGTATCCACCCCACAAAAAACACGCTTTAAAAAGGAATCCAAAACTTTTACGACTATTAAGCATACGTTAAAAAGAAGTGTTCCTTTTGGAATTTCAAAAAAAATGTTGAACTTTTACATTAAATGAATAAACAAAATATGGACGATTTTAAAACTGCCATTTTCGCCAATGGATGTTTTTGGTGCACCGAAGCCGTTTTCCAGCGGATTAAAGGCGTGCGCGATGTGACTTCTGGATATACCGGAGGTCATATAAAAAATCCGGCCTATCGTGAGGTGTGTAGCGGCCGAACCGGCCATGCGGAAGCCATTCGAATCGAATTCGACCCAGAGGAAGTAACCTTCTCTGAATTGCTTGAAGTCTTCTTTGCCACCCATGACCCGACGACTTTAAACCGTCAGGGGAACGATGTTGGAACCCAGTACCGCAGTGAGATTTTCTATACTTCGGAACAGCAACGGGTAGAAGCGGAAGAATTTATTGCCTTATTGGAGGAGAAAAGGGTTTTCGCCTCGCCTATCGTTACCGCGGTATCGGCCGAAGCGCCTTTTTATGAGGCTGAAGACGCACATCACAACTATTACAATGAGAATCGTTCGCAACCGTATTGTCAGATCATTATCGATCCAAAGATCAATAAGTTGAGTAAATATTATGCAAATAAGTTGAACACGGTCACCACCTGACAAGGTGTTGGTAACGAAAGGAATGTGAAAGGGGAGCTGAAGGGTTCCCCTTTTTTTTGTTGGAAATTGATCGGCCATCCGGTTTAGTTAGCGGTTTTTGATTATTTTTCAATCATGTCAGCGAAGAAAGATAAACGCGTCAAATACTTACTACTGGGATTGTTACTCGATTTGATCGGGATGTCTTCCTTGCTCATTCCGGGATTAGGCGATTTCCTGGATGTGATCTGGGCACCCATTGCCGGGTGGTTGATGACCCGGATGTATAAGGGAAGGATCGGTCAAGCCGCAGGGGTCGTTACCTTTATTGAGGAATTGGTGCCCGGCCTCGATATCATCCCCACCTTTACCATCATGTGGGTCTATACCTACCTGTTATCCGGAAAGGATGCGAAGGCTTCCAAAGAATGATGCTCCGAAGGGTACGTAAAGGCAACTTTTTCGAAACGGTTTCTTTATTTCTTTGGCTCAATTATTGGTTACCTTAGCTTGCAAACAAGTTTTTTCCTAAAACACCATACCATGAAAAATTACCTACTGCTCGCTGCAGTAATTTGTCTTAGTTGGTCTAGCCTGGTCGGGCAAGATGTATTGCAATCAGGGCCGATGGTCGGGTATTCGACCATGCGGGAAGTGCTCCTATGGGCCCAAACGACCGAACAGGCCGTGGTGCATTTCGAATATTTCGATAAACAAGATCCAGAACAGCGATTCAAAACCGAACCGGTAACCACCGAATCGGGCAATGCCTTTGTGGCCCGCTCGATTGCGGATAAGATCCTACCCGGAAAAACATACGGTTATGAATTGTTCATAAACGGTGAACGAATCGAACGTGATTATCCAATGGAATTCCAATCCCAGACGTTATGGCAGTGGCGTACCGACCCCCCGGAAATCCGGTTTGCCGTTGGCAGTTGTAACTACGTTAACGAAGAACGGTTCGACCGACCGGGCACGCCTTATGGCAGTGAACATGAGATCTTCGGGGCGATACACGAAAAAAATCCTGATTTTATGTTGTGGTTGGGCGATAACACCTACCTCAGGGAAGCGGACTGGAATTCGCGTACCGGTTTCCTTCATCGGTACACGCATACCCGTTCGTTGCCTGAAATGCAGCCATTGTTGGCTTCGACCCATCACTACGCGATTTGGGACGATCACGATTTTGGACCCAATAATGCCGATGGTAGTTTTTGGCTGAAGGATACGGCATCGGAAATATTCAAGTTGTTTTGGGCCAACCCGAATTTCGATGTGATCGGCAAGGGAGGCATCACCGGGGTCTTTCAATGGGGAGACCTTGACTTTTTCTTACTTGACAATAGGTATTACCGAACATCGAATGAAAATTTCGCCGCCGAACGTGAACTTTTGGGCAAAGCACAGATCGATTGGCTGATCAATGCGTTGGCTTCAAGCAACGCCCCGTTCAAATTCATCGCTATTGGCGGCCAGGTCATTAGCACCGAGGCCATGCACGAGAACTACGCGACCTTTCCGACCGAACAGCGGTATCTGCTCGAAAAGATCAGGGAAGCGCGAATCGAGGGGGTCATTTTTCTTGATGGCGACCGACATCATACCGGGTTGAGCCGCATGCAGGAAAGTGATAGGGTGTATCCCATTTACGATTTGACCTGTTCTTCCTTAACCGCGGGTGCCCATGACAATATGGAAGAACGCAACCAATACCGCTTGGAAGAAACCCTGTATGGGAAGCACAATTTCGGAATCTTAACGGTAAAAGGGCCCAGGACCGATCGGGTCTTGACCATGGCCATCCATGACAAGGATGGAGCGGTGGTTTGGACCAAGGACATCCGTGCACGGGATTTACGCTACAAAAGATAAAAAATGACGATTATAAAACGTAACCTAGTATCGGGTTTTGTCGGCTTTTTAGCGTACACGCTGGGCGCACAAACACCCATGGAAGACCTGATCTTAAATACTTCACCTGCCGGTAAAACAACCTTTAAGCTGGAAGCTTCCGATAACCAAGGCAATTCAGGATACCTGCCAGTAGTGGTCGTCAAGGGCAGTACCCCTGGCCCCGTTTTCAGTATCGTGGCCGGTGTCCATGGTTACGAATATCCTCCGATAATCGCCACCCAGGAACTTTTAGCGGAAATCGACGCCACGCGATTGAAGGGCACCTTGATCGTCGTACCAATCGCCAACCGGGCCTCCTTTCTTGGACGTGAACCTTTTCGGAATCCACAAGACGGTGTGAATTTGAACAATGCATTCCCCGGCGATGCTGAAGGTACCATTACCCAGCGTTTGGCTGACATCATCACCCGCAAGATCATTCCGCATAGTACCGTTTTTTTGGATATCCATGGCGGGGATGCTTGTGAAGACCTGATTCCGTTCGTATGCTATTACAACAATAGGGAACAAGCCGAAAATACGGCGGTTGCCAAACGCCTTTCCGATACTGCCGGCTTCCCTTATGTGGTTTCCTATCCGTATACCATCAAAGCGACCGATCCGGCCAAGTATGCTTTTAAACAAGCCGTCCAGGATGGGAAGATCGCATTGAGCATCGAAGGTGGAAAATTAGGGAATGTGCAGGAAGAGGTGGTTGCACTCATTAAAAACGGGGTATATCGCATGCTCGTCGGGATGGGGATGTGGGAGCTTGAAACCTTAGCAGCAACAGTGCCTATCCAATTGAATTCACAGACCTATGTGCGTTCGAAGGTAACGGGCATCTTCCATACCACGATGAAGGCCGGTGATGCCGTAAAAAAAGACGAATTGCTAGGTTATGCTACCGACGAATTCGGTAACCGTTTGGAAGAATACCGTGCCCCGAATTATGGGATCATCCTATACCATTTGGCCACCCCGCCGATCAACAAAGGGGAGACGGTAGCTTGCGTTAGCACCTATAAGGAAGAATAGCGCAGCTCGTTTCCACTGCGTTACCGAGTTCATACGGATGGTTCTTTCGGAATTGATCTTGTCGTTAGGCGTTGCGACCGTCTTGGATCAACCCATAAAATTCATTGCGTAGTTGTTCGTCTTCAAATGCGCCACCGTATTCCACCGTGGTGGTAAAACTTTCCTTGTCTTTGATACCCCGTGAAGAAACACACAAATGTTTGGCGTGGACCACTACGATCACATCGTCGGTCTTCAAGGTTTCTTTGAGATCGTTTCGGATTTGAAGGCACAGCCGTTCCTGAACTTGTGGGCGGTGGGCATAATAATCGACCAATCGATTGATTTTCGAAAGGCCGACCACTTTATCTTTCGGAATGTAGCCGATATGCGCCTTCCCGACGATGGGTAAAAAGTGATGTTCACAGGAAGAATCGATATTGATGTCCTGTTCGACCAATAGTTTGCGGTATCCGTATTTGTTTTCAAAGGTCGATACCTTCGGCCTGTTGCTGGGGTCCAACCCGTAGAACAGTTCTTTCACGTACATCTTGGCGAAGCGATAAGGAGTACCTGATAGGCTGTCGTCGTCCATATCAAGACCCAAGGTTTCCATGATTTTTCCAAAGTGGTGTTGGATCTTTTCTATTTTTTCTTGCTCGCTTAGCATAAAGGCATCGGCCCGCATCGGGGTATCGACCGAAGTCGATACATGCTGGTCGCCAAGCGCTTCGATTTGTTCGATATTCATTTTGGACGTTCGCATTACGATTCGATTTGTTCGGTAGCACAGCAATCGGCTTCACCGCATTGACAATATTTCCGATTGTAAAGGTGAAAAAAGATCAGGGCAAGTGTCGGCAGGTAAATCACTTCCTCCATCAGATGGTACCAACCCATTTTCTCATTAAGTAGGATAAAGGCCAAAACGATCCAACTTCCCCATAAGGCCACTTGCATCCAGGTTTTGGAACTGGTCTGTGCCGAACGCCAAACCGCTGCCAAGGATATGATTAAAAACAGGATATCCAAAGTGCCCCACCATTCCGGGTGGGCTTCAGCATGGCCCGCGATCTCCGCCTGTGCGACAAAAAGAAAAGGGGTGGCCAAACAATGGATCAGACACAAGGTACTTGCCGCAGCACCCAAAATGTTCGGTTTGGCCGTTAAACGCAGGGAACTCAACATATACGATGTGTTTTTAGAATTGGAATGCAAAAATAATCCAAAAATTTTAACGCAACTTAGTCGCATTTAAAATTCTTCTTAATTTTGTTCATATGGGATTCGCAGTACAGTGTTCAGACCTTCAATTCGATTATGGAGCGACGCAAGCCTTTGAATTTCCGGATGTATCCTTGGCATCCGGTGAGCATCTCTTGATTTTAGGACCTTCAGGGGTGGGAAAAACTACTTTTCTCCATTTACTTTCGGGTATTTTACCCGCCAGTAGCGGTCAAATAGCCATTAATGGAATCGAAATTACCGAGCTGGGAAGAAAACGCCTTGATGCCTTTCGAGGTGAGGAAATCGGGTTGATTTTCCAGCAATATCATTTTGTAAGATCTTTGACCGTGGCCGAGAATTTACGCCTGCGCCAACAGTTTCCTAAACAACAAGGGGATAAGGCGTATTTGAAGGGCATCGCTGAGCGCTTAGGTCTGACCGACCATTTGAACAAAAGTGTCAACCACTTAAGCCAAGGTCAGCAACAACGACTTGCCATCGGACTCGGGTTGATCCATAAACCCAAAGTGGTTTTTGCCGACGAGCCGACTTCGAATCTTGATGATGCGAACTGTGAAAAGGTCATTACCCTCTTAAAGGACGAGGCAGACCTCTGTGGCAGCAGTCTGGTCATTATAACCCATGACCAGCGGGTCACCCAACATTTTCCAAATCAGATCGTCTTGTGAATTTAGCGTATTTAGCTTACCGAAACATGATCTCGAAACCGTTGAATATGGTTTTGAGCCTGCTCTTGTTGGTATTGAGCGTATCCTTGGTCACGTTCATCCTCCAATTGAGCCAACAACTGAACGGTCAAATGGATAAAAACATCGCTCCGGTCGACATGGTCGTTGGGGCCAAGGGGAGTCCCTTGCAATTGGTGCTTTCTTCCGTTTTACATATCGACGCCCCTACAGGCAACATTCCCTTAAAAGAAGCCGAACCCTTGATGACGCATCCCTTTGTCAAGATGGCCATACCAGTTTCCTATGGGGATAACTACAAAGGGTACCGACTTTTGGGTACCGAACCCTCCTATATAGATGCTTATGGCGGGACCCTAGCCAATGGGCGTTTGTTTAAAGAATCCTTTGAAGTGGTCGCGGGGCACCAAGTCGCCACCAAATTGGGCTTGCAGGTAGGGGATACATTCGTTGGCGCCCATGGTTTGGCCGCTGAAGCTATTGATGTGCATGATGACAAACCCTATACCGTTGTGGGTATTTTGAATCCAACTTCTACGGTCTTAGATCAGTTGCTCATATCGAATTTGGCCAGTATTTGGGAAGCCCATGATCACGAAGGACACGATCATGGCGATGAGGCCGAACATGATCATGACGACCACGATCACGAAGGACATGACCATGACGACCACGATCACGAAGACGAAGGGCATGATCATGAAGAACACCCTGGTGAAGGGCATGATCATAGCGATGACAGTGAAGCGGCCCATGAACATAAGGAAGAGGATTTGGAAATCACTTCGCTATTGGTCAAATTCAAGAACCCTATGGCTTTGGTACAATTGCCGCGTTCCATCAATGAGAACACCAACATGCAAGCGGCCTTACCAGGTTTTGAAATCCAACGCTTGACAGGCCTCTTGGGTTCCGGTGTCAAGACGATCAACGGTATCGCTTTGGCCATCTTGTTCGTTTCGGGCTTTAGTATTTTTATCAGTTTGTTAAAAACGATCCGTGAACGACGGCAAGAACTCGCATTGTTACGGACTTATGGACTTGGAACCCGTAAATTGCTGTATCTTGTACTCTTCGAGGGACTGTTTTTGGCGGTTCTAGGCTTTGTCGCAGGGTGGCTTTTGGGGAGATTGGCATTAAAATTGGTGTCGAACTATATGATAGCGACCTATGGGTACGCCCTTGATATCAGTGGCCCTGACCTTACGGAACTTTGGTTCTTCGTTGCGACCTTACTGATTTCAGGTCTGGCCGTTTTGTTGGCATCGACCTCGATTTTTAAATTGGACATTTCAAAAGTATTGGCAAATGAATAAAATGGTGGTACTGGTATTGGTGCTCGTAGGCTTTTTACAAGCCCATGGACAGGTAGACCTGACCTGGTCTGATTTCGCCGACATTACCTTTGAACCGGAATACAATGAGAAGTATGACGTGCATTTTTTGAAACCTAATTTCGGCGAGAAGATCAAAGCCTATCAGGGCAAAGAGGTACGTATTACCGGATATTTTTTGGATATTACAGGTTCTGGGGAGGTATTGCTGATTTCAGCCAACCCGATGGCCACTTGTTTTTTCTGTGGGGCCGCGGGGCCAGAAAGTATCATTGAAGTCGATTTCAAGGACTTTCCTTCGTTTAAGACCGATCAGGTCATTCGGGCCACGGGAATCTTGGAATTGAATCGCGATGATGTTGACCAAATGACCTATGTGCTCCGAAAGGCGAGTGCCCAATTGATCCAATAAATGAGATACCTAATTCCCGTTCTTTTTCTATTAGTTACGATTAGGGTTTCTGCCCAGGCCGTTTTGGACTGGAATGACCTCGAACGCGGTATTTCATGGGAAGAAGGAAGTGTGGACGCCACTTTCCCAGGCTTTTTACAGGCCGAATATTCTGAGAAGCTTTCGAGTTTGGAAGGAAAGGAAATCTCCTTGATCGGATATCTGATCGTTCTTGACGGTATACAATCCATTTACATGCTTTCCAAAAACCCGATGGCAAGCTGTTTTTTTTGTGGAAATGGGGGACCGGAAACCGTATCGGAAGTGTTTTTCGACGAGAAAAATTCCTTTAAAATGGACGACCTGATCATGGTCACCGGAATACTACGATTGAATCGAAACGACCCGTCTCGTACCTATTACCTTATTGAAAAGGCCAGTGCTTTCGGAAAATGACACGGCTTGGAAGTTGTAGCATAGTTTCCAATTGAGCCTTTCCATCCAACAGCATACGAACCCTAACCATCCTAAGAAAAGCATTATTGCCCTTGGGTTTTATAGGTTGTCCAAAATGGATACGAAGGAAATTCCCGCCGCAATACCCGAAACGATAGCCGTCCAAACACGGAGTTTGACCTTCAAAGCGAACAAAAACACAAAAGACAGGGCGATGATGCCCAGTACGATGAGTAGTTGCCCGATTTCGATGCCGAGATTAAAGCCCAAAAGGGGCACTATGATATCAGAGGTGCCCATGATCAAAGCTTTGAAATAGTTTGAAAAGTCCATTCCATGGATAAAACCGAAGAACAGGGCCATGGCATATTTAGGTGCCATCCTCTTGCTGCTGGTTCCAGTTGTCGGGGAAATAACATTATGTAGGGCCGTGATCAGAATCGTAGCGGGGATCAAGACTTTGATGATTTTGGAAGGAATGCTAACGACATCCAAGGCCACTAGCGCAAGGGTCACACTATGCCCTATGGTAAAGGCGGTGACCAAAACCAATATTTTGCGCCAGGCCCTTAGTTCATAAACCGCACATAAGGCGACCAGGAACAGGATATGGTCATAGCCGGCCAAATTCGAAATATGTTCAAAACCCAGTTTTAAATAGAACTCAAACGGATGCATATCAAAATTTCAAATAGTGGACCGCGGTTTTCTTGTTCAGCATCATACTTTTGGAATCACCATGGGCATGTACGTAAACGATATTGTTTTGATCGAAAAACAAATCAGTGAAAACGGCATTTTTGATTTCCATTGATTTCGGGGGTGTGGCCTGTCGGTATTCGAAATACACCCATAGGGCCGTATTTTCACCCTCACCACCCAATTTTTTCCTTTTGATTTTGAGCGGAAGCTTTTGTCCGTTCACCTTGACGTAAAAAAAGCGATCGAGGTACCTCAGTAGCAAGCGTTCGGCATGCGCTGCTTCGTTGGGTTGGCAAAACGCCAGTTCCTTGCTTTCCGGATCGAATACCAAGGCTTCGTTAACGTCAGTTAAAAACAACTTGAGATTAATGGTAACTAGCTGTTTTGTAGGGACATATTCAATCTCACATAAAGACAAACGCAAGGGGTGTGCCGTTGCGTAGATGCTGCACAACAGCGCTAAATATGTGAGAAGGATCCGCAAGCTCTTTTTTGATTTATTGGGATTAGGAAGCGGATTCCTTGGCGATAGCCTGTACTTCCTTGAATACCCGGATCAGGTTACCGCCCCATATTTTTTCGATTTCAGCTTCGGTATACCCGCGACGTACCAATTCGATGGTGATGTTCATAACTTCACTGGCATCGAAGATCCCTTCAATACCGCCGCCGCCATCAAAATCGCAGCCTATGCCCACATGATCGATGCCCGCAACCGATACGATATGGTCGATATGGTCAACGACGTGTGTGACCGTAGCCGGTGGTTCTGGAAACTTCTCATTGATTTCATTAAATGACTTACGCAAGGCTTGGCGTTCCTCATCGGTCATTTCAGAAATCGGTTTCATGGAGGCCCGCAATTCGGCAATTGCGGAATCCCTTGCCGCGTTAGGTGGCGCCGTCCTCAGATAGTCGGCCAACATGGTCAGCTGTACGACTCCGCCATTGTCGGCCATTAATTTCAGCATTTCATCGGTCATATTCCGCTGGTGATCAGTGACGGCCCTAGCATTGGAATGACTGGCGATGATCGGGGCTTTCGATAAGGCTACGGCATCATAGAAGACACTGTCGTTTCCGTGCGAGACATCCACCATGATGCCCAAACGGTTCATTTCAGCCACGACTTCAGCACCGAAAGTACTGATACCCCCGTGCTCGGGACCATTCGGGTCGGTAGCGGAATCTGCGATATCGTTATTCGAGGAGTGTACCAAGGTGATGTAACGTACCCCTTTGTTGAAATAGGTTTCGATATTGCTTAAGTCGTTTCCGATCGGATATCCATTTTCGATGCCGATGTAGATCGCACGTTTTCCTTCTTTTTCTAGGGTATAAGCGTCTTCGGGATTGAGTGCCAAACCGACCACATCGGAATTTCGTTCCGTTGAGGCGATGACCGAATCGATCATCTGTAGGCAAAGGGCCTTTGCCCGACCATGGCCATCATCATCACGGATATCCTGTGCCACGAAGGCCGCGAAGAAAATAGCGTCCAAATCCCCTTCCTTCATTCTGGGATAATCCACCTTGGATCCGGTTTCCTTGGGGTCGTGCCGTTCTGCCATATCGAAACCGGGTTCGATCATTCGAAGTGGCGTATCGGCATGGGTATCGAGGGTGAGCACGCGTTTGTGGATTTCCAGTGCGCGTTGTACCAGTTGCTCTTCCGTTTCCGTTTCGGCTTCGGCAGCGGCTTTGTTGTCTTTACAAGAACTGATCGCCACGATGGCAAGGATCGGGAGTATGGTGGTTAGGATGGACTTTCGCATTGGTTTTGATTTATTATTGTTGTAGTTAAAGATACGATAAAAGACCGCCGAAGATCAAGAAAAGGATGTTGATGAAAGTTCGGAGACCAGCACTTGTAACATTTGGGTCCCTTTGGTCAATTGTTCCTTGTCGATAAATTCGTCAGCACGGTGGGCTTGGGCAATGGAACCGGGTCCGCAAATAGCCGATTGAAAGCCTTCGTTTGCAAATTGCCCTGCCTCTGCGGCATAGGATACCGTATCCCAGTTCGAATTCCCTGTAATACGTTGTATGAGTTCGACCACGTCATCATCTTCCTTGGTATCCAAATGGGGAACCGGTGGGTGGTTTTCAACGGTTTTGATTTCAAAACCGGGAAATACCTTACGCAACTCCTGCTCGCGTTCCCTACAGAAGGTTTCGAATTCCGAAACGATGCCATGGATGTCGTCCATGGGAATGGTTCGAAGGTCCCAGTAAAAGTGGGCTTTATCGGCAATGACATTTGGGGCTATCCCTCCATTCACCAAACCGATATGGATGGAAGAGTGGGGGGGATGGAAGCGTTCATCGATACGCCCTTCGGCGATAAGGCTGTTCATTTTTTCTTCCAGCCAGAGAATCAATCGCATGGCCTCATGGATGGCACTGACCTCTTGCTTGATGCGACTGCTGTGGCCAGCGGAACCATTCACATAGGTCTCCAGGATGTAAATCCCCTTTTGGCCCACGATAGGCTCCATCATCGACGGCTCACCGATTATGGCGTATTTCGGTGTTTCCGTATAGTACGCATTAATGTCCCGTGCAAGTTCAGGTGCGGCCAAACAGCCGATTTCCTCATCGTACGAAAAGGCGAAGTAAATCGGTTTTTGAAGGTCGGCTTTGACCATATCAGGTAAAACCGCTAAACAGCAGGCCAAGAACCCTTTCATATCACAGGAACCCCGGCCATACAATTTACCATCCCCCTTATCGGTCAGAACAAAGGGGTCCGTGCTCCATTCCTGGCCTTCGACAGGTACTACATCCATATGTCCGGAAAGGATTACCCCGCCATCCACGGCAGGTCCGATACGGCAATGCAAGGAGGCTTTGGTCCCTTCTTCATTGGGTACCAAATGGACTTCGATCCCTAGGGCTTCGATTTCGGATTTGATCCAATTCAGGATACTTAGATTGCTTTGCCCACCCAAGACGGGAAAAGACACCAATTTTGCGAGAATAGCTTCTACATGCATCATGATTAGCTGTAATTTATGGTTACTGCTACGATCAAGGCCAAAAAGGCCAAGGCGAGCAAACCGATCAATACCGGAAATATAAAACGGATCCAACGATCAATAGGGACACGACACATGCCCAACATGGCAATGAGTCCCCCAAGGGTGGGATTGACCAGATTCGACAGGCCATCCCCGATCTGAAAGGCCAAGATGGTAATCTGCCGTGTCAATCCAAGGGTTTCACCCAATGGCAGCATTACGGGTAGTGTCGCCAAGGCCTGTCCGCTGCCCGATGGAATGAAAAAGTTGATGATGGATTGCGAAATCGACATGCTGATGGCGGAAGCGTACAAAGGAAGCCCCTCCAAGACCGAAGCGAGTTGGTACGAAATCGTATCCCCGATATTCCCCATTTCCATCAGCACTTTGATCGAGGTGGCAAAGCCTACCATAAACGCCCCAGGAGCAGCCAAGCCTACGGCTTTCAATAAGGTTTCACTCATGGTCGTGGCGCTCATCCTGGAAACCAGACCGCAAAGCAAGGCCACCATTAAAAAGAGGGCCGAGAGTTCGTTGATATACCAGTGTAGATTGAATACCCCGTATAGGATGACTAGGAGCCCAATCAAAAAAATACCGATAACCATCCAGTTATTTCGACTTAACCCATAGTCGCTTATGGATTTGGAAAGGGCCAAATTGTCGGTATTCAACCCTTTGCCCAAACTCTTTTCGGGATCTGTCGTGATTTTTTTAAAATAGCGCACATTGTAAAAGGCCATAATGCATAAAGCCAAAAAACAGAGTGTTGATCGTAGGGCCGCCCCTGAAAACATGGGTAGCTCGGCTAATTTATGACCAGTACCGACCGTGTAGGCGTTAATCGGCGATAGGCCGAAGCCAATAGTCATGGCGCCCACTGAAATGCCGGCGGCAAGTACCAGGTCTCCACCCAGTGCCAAACTCAAAACCGCGGCGATCGGTACCATGGCGATATTGTTCTCATAACCAACGGCTACCCCGAGCAAGCCATAGATAAAAGTCATAATGACAATGATCAAATACTTTCGTTCTTGCCCTAATTTTTTAACCAAGGTACCCACCGCATTTTCAACGGCCTTTGATTTTTCCATAAACCCGAACATGATGCCCCCGGCCAGAACGATAAAGATGATTTCAGCGGCGGCCTTGAAACCAAGGGGAATGGCCTTGAACATATCCAAAAGACCGATAGGGGTAGCGGGTATGGTTTCATAGGAATTAGGCACCACTACATTCCTTCCGTCTACCAAAACCCGTTCATAGATACCTGCGGGAAGGATATACGTCAAAACGGATACCAAAACGATGATACCAAAGAGCATGGTAATGGCATGGGGGATTCGTTCAAAAAGTGAGGTGTGTTTGGACTTCAACTCGCTATGTGGAATTTTGATCGGAAGTTACTATTTTATTTTAGGGATGAATTGTTTCAATTCAATCAATATCCAGCCGCCTGACCGTCTTTGCGACTTTCAGAAGCACCGTGGTATACTTTGTTTTCATCGTCCCAAAGAATGGCTTGGTATCCCCCATAAATTCCCCTAGCCGTGCCGATGCGATGGCCTTTGTCCATCAAGCCACGTAGGGTGGAGTATGGAATGCCTGATTCGGTTCGGATGAGCCCTGTATTTTCCGTCGTACGTCCCATCGGACTAGCTCCACCAGTATGGTCCCATCGCGGGGCATCACCCGCTTCTTGGATGTTCATGCCGAAGTCGACCAGGTTCATGACGATTTGCGTGTGTCCCATCGGTTGGAAATCACCTCCCATTACCCCAAAACTGACAAAGGGCTTTCCGTCTTTGGTAACAAAGGCAGGAATGATGGTATGAAACGGTCTCTTCTTGGGTTCATAGGTGTTCGCTTGACCGCGTTTCAGGCTGAAAAGCTCTCCGCGATCCTGCAACATAAAGCCCAATTTCGGTGGTGCCATTCCGGACCCCATGCCGCGATAATTGCTTTGTATCAAGGATATCATGGTTCCTTCTTTGTCGGCCACGGTCATATAGATGGTTTCCCCGGCAGAAATCGCTCCGGCCGAATAGGTACCGGCACGTTCACCGATCAATTCCCTTCGTTTTGCCGAATACGCATCGGATAACAGTTCTTCGACCGGCACATCGAAAAAGTCCATATCGGCGTAGTATTTGGCCCGATCCTCGAAGGCCAACTTTTTGGCTTCCGTGAACAAATGCAAGTGTTCGGCGCTGCCGAAATCAATGTTTGAAAAATCATATCCCTCTAGGATTTGTAGCATTTGCAGGGCCGCTATACCTTGACCATTGGGTGGTAATTCCCAAACATCATAACCCCGGTAGTTGATCGAAACGGGTTCGACCCATTCCGATTTGTGATCGGCGAGATCCTCGGCCGATAAAAACCCACCTTGCTCCTTGATGAAGTCACCGATTACTTTGGCGATTTCCCCCTTATAAAAGGCATCACGACCGCCCTGGGCGATTTTTTTGTAGGTATTGGCGAGGTAGGGGTTTTTATAGATTTCACCCTCATTAGGAAGTTTGCCTCCGTTTTGGGTCTTGTAGGTGTCTTCTATATTCGGAAAGCCCTTTGATTCAAAAAAGGGAACCGTACGTTGTATGTACCAAGCGATCAATTCAGTCAACGGAAAGCCTGTTTCTGCGTAGTTTATGGCAGGGGCTAGGATATCGGTCATGGGTTTCGACCCGAATTTGCCATGGAGCTCGAACCAACCGTCAACGGCACCCGGAACACTGACCGGTAGCGGTCCGTGCGATGGGATCTTAGACATTCCGGCATCCTCGAAATATGATAATTCCAAGTCTTGCGGTGAACGACCACTGGCATTTAACCCATATAATTTTTGCGATTTGGCATCCCAAACAATAGCGAACAGGTCTCCACCGATTCCACAGCCGGTTGGCTCCATCAACCCAAGTGCTGCATTCGCCGCAATGGCCGCATCTATGGCGTTCCCCCCATTTTTCAGCATTTCCAATCCGATTTGGGTGGCCAAGGGATGACTGGTGGCTACCATACCGTTTTGCCCTAAGACAACGGAACGGGTGGCGAAAGCTTCACCGGTAATCCGATCTTGGGCCAAGGTCGAGGTGGTTAGTAAAATAAGGCAGGCTAGGAGTCGTAAACGGGTATTCATAGTTTGCATTTTAACGGTACCCAAGGTACGAAATTTGTTAGGGGTTCGTGAACGCTGCCCGTTATGATGATATTCACCCAAAGAAATTTGAAATGTGGACTTTTAACCCTAATTTCATTCGCAAACCCACTTTAACGAATGAAATTGAAAGCATGGTTTTTCAGTCTGTTTCTCAGCGTGCTCTTCTTCTCTTGTGGCCAAGGGGTATCGGAGGCAATATCCATTGAAATCGAAACCTTCACCCCCGGGGAGTTGGTCTATCCGGAAGACCTCGTTCCCATCCCGGATGGGGAGCGCGAGGAGTTCCTCAAAAACTTTTTCGTCCCCTGGGACCAGGAGGCGGAACGTCTGGTGTCAGCACTTGATTCCTTTCCGGGAAAGGACATGGGTTATTTGGAAAAGTATCGCACCGACTCGGGTTGGTATGGGGAAAACAAAAAAACCCATGACCCGTCGCAACGGGAAGCACTCGTTGAAAATAGCGATACCGCAACATTTCCGAATTTTTTGCACAAGGGCATCGTTTACTCCCACACCGATCTACGCAGGATTCCATCAGAACGCCCGGGTTTCGATACCTATGGAAAAGCCGGCGAAGGATTTCCTTTTGATTATTTTCAGGAAACCAACCTATGGGCAAATACCCCCTTGCAACTGTTGCACCGCACCAAAGACGGACAATGGTGTTATGTCATCAGTCCGTACTACAAGGGATGGGTCCCTATGAAGGCTATCGGCATCGTCGATCAACATTTTCGACAAGAATGGAAAACAGGGTCATATGCCATGCCGGTAAGCGATCAGATCGACCTTCTCGATACGGATTCGTTTTATGCCTTAGAAGCCAAAATGGGAATGGTATTGCCCTTTCGCCCCTCTAAAAATCCGAATACGGTCAAAGCCTTTTATGTCAACACCGATGCCGATCAAACCGCCGTTAAGCTAGAGGCCGAAGTCGAAAAGAAACATCTTGCATTTGACGGTTATGGATTTGATGCTGATCATTTGAAAGTTTTGATATCGGATTTGGAAGGGAAACCCTATGGTTGGGGCGGTAATCTTCAGAATAGGGATTGTTCATCGATGATCCGCGACCTTATGGCTACTTTTATGGTCTGGTTGCCCCGCGATTCCAAAGACCAGATCGAGGTAGGCAAGCGACATGAGTTGACGGGATCCATTTCCGAGAAAATCGAGATCATCAAAGCACATGGCATCCCATTTCGTACTATTTTAAGGAAAAAGGGACATAACATGCTCTATGTGGGCGAAGCGCCCAATGGAGACCCCTTGATATTCCATGCGATTTGGGGCCTGAAGACTTCCTACGATGACCAGGAATTGGGTGTCAAATTAGGCCAGTATCCAATCGAAGGCTTACACCTTACCGAAGATGGTAAGCTGAATGGCCGCCATATCATCGGAAAAGCCGTAATCACCTCGGTCAATGCCGGAGCGGGCTATCCAGGAATTACCGTACCCCTGGTTGAGGAAATCTACGCCATGACGACGATTCTTGAAGAATAACACCAAAAAAAAGGGACGGTAAAACCGCCCCTGTTGGTAAAGTATGTATGGCTTATGCTTATTGCACGGTCAATGTAAAGGTCTCCGTAATATCCGTCTCACCACCAGCGTCGGCCAAGGTACCGTCATTCGGTTTTTTAGGTTCGTGACGTAGCGTGATCGTAATTGAAGCGGAACCTGCGGTGGTTGTTGCCATGGTGAACGCCAATCCCAAAGGGTTACCATCGCCATCCGCATCACCGTAAAGGACATTGCTGATCGACCCAGTGGTCTCGAAAAAGAACTGGTGTTCATCATCTTCTTCTGCTACTTCCAAGGTAATGTTTTCAGCAGGGGATTCAGTCTCGTTCAGCAGCACGATCGCTCCTGCATAGGTGGTATTCCCCGCTAATGCACCGGATACGGTCACTTCTGGCGCGTTCGGTCCATCACCATCAAGGTCTTGGGTCTGTAAAGTGATCGTATCACCACCACCTTGGGGAACCAAAGTAACGGTCATGGTCGTAATTACTTCTTCTTCATTGACTTCTTCCGGAGTGTCATCGTCATCGGAACAAGCGGTAAACAACAATCCGCTTAGAGCGAAAAGTGATAATAATTTGATTGTTTTCATAACAGAAATTAGGGTTTAAAGATTAATAATTGAGTTTTAATTGTAAAATGATATTTCGACCCAAATCATCAGCGAAATAGCGTTGACGATTGAGGTATTCGCGGTATCGCGTATCCAAAAGATTATTGACGATCAAGCTGGTGGCAAGGGTGGTACGCCCTAAGTCAAATTCCATTTTTGACCGCAAGTTCAACAAATGGTAGGCTTCAGGTGCGTTGTTGATTTCCAAGAGCACTTCTTGTTGATCCAAAGGGGAGAACACTGAAAAATTCGGCGGCACCTCATTTTGTTCGAAAACATATTGGCTTTGAAGTGCGACTTCAAGGCCATTCCAAGCGGGTTTTCGAAATATTAAGGTATTCGAGAGGTTTGCTGCTGGAATATTAATCAACGCTAAATCCGAATCGATGTCCTTTCCTTTGACCAGGGAGAACTGATGTTCCGAACGCCACATTTCCGAAAAATTGGCATAGGCGTTGAAATCCACACCTAGGATCCGTACATCGGTTTGCCGATAGCTCCAAACCGGAAATGCCCCACGAATGTTCAACTCGACACCTGTGGGCTCTAATAAGATAAAATCGTTGACCAAGTTGAGATAGGGCTCGAAGGATACGCCCCATCTAGACCCATCATAGCGATAGGTTAGGCTTAACTTATGCGATGTTTCACTATCGATTCGAAGATCTCCCAATTCGATCCTTGCCGCTGAGTGATGCAGCCCGTCACTGAACAGTTCGGAAGGATTGGGCGCCCTTTGCGCCAAGGCATAATTGAATTTGAGCCCTTCTGAATTGCTGGGAGCATAGTGAAAACCTAGGGTTGCGGAAATGTTGTTGTAATCGAATTTCGGGTTCGTAAGCAGTTGGGTACCACGATCCTCGAGGACCAATTCAGGGAATTCCACATCATAACCCCGCTCTTCCCAACGTGTCGTTTGGTAGAATTTCAAGGCATCTATACGGGTAAAATCGAATCGGACACCGGCATCGAATGTCCAAGAATCGTTCCAACGGTATTCACCGATCAGGAAGGCCCCAAGGTCGAATTTTTCATAATCGGGGATCAACCTCCGGACACCCGTGGCAGGACTAGCGAAATTATCTTGGTATCTGCCCATTAGCCCAACTTGTAACTGATGCCTCTCACCACTGTCCCATTTGAAATCCGTATTGATGGTGTGGGTTTTCAGTTCAAGGTCTAAAGACGCCTGGTCATCACGGTCGCCGCGCCTTACATCGAATTCCAATCGCCTGTTATTTTGGAAATCATATTGTACGGTCCATTTGCCCAAACCTTCAAAACGTTTATAAGCCAGTAATTTGCCGAGGTGGTGGGTTACTTGCTGTCTAGGATTGGTAATGTCATAAGTGAACGGTCGAATAATCAATGGCTCGCCGCTATTGATCCCTCGTATCAAATCATCCACGTTTCCTATATGGGAAGCCCTTAAAATTGCAATTTCAGCGTCGTAGTATGAATATTTACCGGTAATGCCCCATTCAAAAATCCGTTTCCCGAATTCGATGGAAGCCCCGAGTTCTTCGATTCCCGTATTTGATAAGACATAATCCGGTGCTTTTTGATCACCCAACCGCTTAAACGACCCTTGGGCCCTGACAAAGACACCTGAGCTATACACTTTGGTCAATTCTGAGCTTAGGTTGGCTCCACTACCATTGGATACGCCATTGATCAACGTCCTTCCGAATAGGGTATCCCTTGCCGGGAATTTTTGCGGTTCCAAAATGATGGTTCCCCCAATTGCATCTCCACCATATTGCAGGGCAGAGGCCCCTTTGACCACCGCAATGGAACTTGCTGAATTAATGTCGATGTTCGGGGCGTGTTCCTCGCCCCATTCCATATCCTGCATGCGAACCCCATCGTTCAAAATCAATACCCGACTGCCGTTCAGTCCATGTATAGCAGGTTTGACGATGTTCGCTCCAGTTGATAAAGTGTTGATTCCTGAAAGCTGTTTTAGGGCATTTCCCAAGCTAGCTGTGCTGTATGTTTCCAGAGTCGTTTTATCCAAGACCACTTCTTGTGCCGAATTGGTCTTTTCAAATACCACATCGCCAACAACCTGGACTTCTTCCAACTCTTCCAAATGATGCTCTAGGGAGATGTTAAGATTCGTATTCCCGGCTACACGGATTGGGACCAAGATAGTCGTACATGAAGGATGGGAGACCTCAAGCTGATAGGAGCCATCACAAATGTTCGGAAAAACATAGTTTCCGTTTACATCCGATGTTACCTCGATTTCGGAGCCGACGAGCAGTAAGGCAGCGCCTTCCAAAATGGTACCATCATGAAAGTCGATGACCTTACCGGACAAGTTACTGGTGCAATCCTGCGCCATGGTATGTATGGGTATGCCGAAGAACAGCATACTTAAAATAAAATGTCTCATTTAGAAAAAATATTCCCTTGAAAGTGTTTTAAGGGAGGATGCTCTGTTTCTGAATCTCAGTCAAACAGAATAGGGTGGGGGTCTTGTACAAAAACTCCCCAAAACCGAAGATTCAATGGCCAAAGGTTCCATTTCAAAATCTTGGGATTGAAATAGCCAAGATTTATTGGCAACAGGCAAATCAATTCCGATTGCTGATTCAAGATCGGAACTTTGTAACATTAAAGCTTGCTCACAGTCGTCGCAATGCTCAATGTTTTCTGTTTCATCTTGATGGTCGTAGACATGGAAGGCCGATACTTTGAATAGCATCAAAGCAAGTAGGACTAGTGCAGTAAGAAGTTTTCGAACTTCCATAAGCTGCAAAACTAACTTTTTTGCCAGAACCGGATGTGTTAAGGAAATCATAATGTTTAACGGAACAGAAAGCCCAATCCCATGCGTTTCAGCATTTTCTTTTCAAAGGCCCAAAAAAAAGAAAATTGTCCGAATAACCAGCCAAAACAAACTAGCAATATTTGATAAATCGGTAGAATGATGAAAATCCGAATAGGCCAGTACAACCAACCATTGGTAGTTTCAGGGTTCAGTCCGATTAGGTTCGTCAACGGCTGGGCCAATCGCGCCGAAATGCTCCCGGTTATAGCAAAAACAATGAAGATCACGATCATTTCCCATTTATGGGATACCACCCACTTATGTTCTAACTTCTTGAAGCACCACAAAAAGAACCGTTGGGCCATCCAATACCCCAAAAGGGTTATGGCTATGGTAAAAGGCCATTCATAAGGGGTATTGTTCCATTCAAAAAGATGCAGCAGTCTTCTGGCGATCATATAAGCCGTACCCAAAAGTAACAGGGCACCAAGAATCGGAAACACCAACTGCCAGTTCTTTTGGATTTCCCACCGTTTTTTGAGTCGTTCCATCGCTTTTAAAAATCGATGGCAAAACTACGGATTAAATTCGGGGTAAAAACGGTCCGAGGCGCTGATTGTACCGCCTTTGAAAATAGATGAAGTAATTGTACAATTGGTAGTTCACATCATACCCATAATCGATTTCAGGGTCGTAATTGATATTTACCTCGTATAATAAGGGGTCAAAACGTTGCGGTTCCAGAAACCTTCGGTTCCATTCCAACACATACAGATAGTTACGCTGTTCCAAAAAACGCTGTGAATAATAACCTTTGGGCTGGGCGATCTGGTTGAGCCAACGGTTAAAACCGATATCGATGATCACGATGTCGTATTCGCTTTCAGTCTCGGCGGTCTCGGTCGTGTCATCCGCCTCACCTTCAAAAATAGCCTGTTCTTCAGCGGAAATCTCCAATTCTTGGGCCAAGCCGGACAAAACGCCCATAAACAGGCAAATACCAAATAAAATATTGGGTAAGTAATTCTTTTTCATCACTTTAAAATACGAAAAAAGCCATTCGCTAGATGCAAATGGCTTGTTAAATCGTTTGAAAAACGGCTTATTTACCGAACAAACCGCCCAAAAGTCCGCCTAGGCCGCCTTTTTTCTGGCCACCACCGCTCAACACCATTCCTGCGAGGTCGTCGACGATACTGCCATCACCATCCGAATCCAAAAAAGTTTCGATCAATGATTGCTGTTTGTTGGCTTGGTTTCCACCACCGAGCAATCCACCGAGCAATCCGCTCATGGCATCAGGGCTTGACACCTGCTGTTGCCGGCTTTGCTTGCCTAAAAACCCGAGTAGGATCGGAGCGGCTACTTTTAAGATTTGTGCGATCGTATTGGCATCGACACCTGATTTTTGGCTCAATGCGTTCTCGACCATCGATTGCTTGCCCCCAAGGACATGCCCTAAGATACCTGCACCATCATCCATCACGGATTGATCGACACCTCCATTGAACAGTCCGCCCAAATCATCCAAAATGCTTCCATCGTGTTTGGAATTCAAGGCATTCAACAAACCTGACGCCCCATCGGGTGTAGCGGCATTCCGCTTCATGGCCCCCATGAGTACGGGCATGGCCATACTTAGGATATCGGCGGTTTTATTGGCCGACTGACCCGTTTGGCCCGCAACGCCACTAATCAATTGTTTGCCCATTGGGCTATCGAGTAATTCCAGTAATCCTGACATGTTTTAGTGTTTAGAATAGAATTCACAATGTACGAAAAAGAAGGAGGGAAAAACGAAAATCCCCTAGTTTTTCGGATCAATTCAAAAGGCTGATGATCTGCTCGGCCAATTCCAATCCGATCCGATCTTGGGCTTCTACCGTGGCCGCACCGATATGGGGGGTCAAGGAGATTTTCGGATGCATCAAAATCTGGATTTCAGGCGAGGGTTCCGATTCAAAGACATCCAATCCGGCAAAGCCGACCTTGCCACTGGACAGGGCCGCTACCAAAGCCACCTCGTCCATGGTGCCCCCACGGGCCGCATTGATGATGCCGACCCCATCTTTCATCTTTTCGAACTCCGCTTTCCCGATCACATAGTCCGATTGGGCGGGTACGTGCAAGGTGATGAAATCGGCCTCGGCCAAAAGGTCGTTCATGGAAACCGATTGCAGTTTGAAGGTGACCGATTGTCCGTCGAAAAAAGGCACGTCCAAAGCGACTTCCTCTTGCTGATGGTCACTGAAGACCACCTTCATTCCGATACCCAAGGCGATACGTGCCGTGGCTTGACCGATCCTTCCAAAACCGATGATGCCCAGGGTCTTGCCCCGGAGCTCCAATCCTTTTCCGTAGGATTTTTTTAATTTTTTGAATTGTTGATCACCTTCCAAAGGCATGTTGCGGTTGGCGTCATAGAGGTAGCGCACCCCGCCGAACAAATGGGCGAAGACCAATTCGGCCACTGACGAAGAGGAGGCAGCCGGAGTGTTGATGACATGCACGTCTTTCGACTTGGCATAATCGACATCGATATTGTCCATGCCCACTCCACCGCGGCCGATCAGACGCAACGAAGGACAAGCGTCGATCAGTGGTTTGCGCACCTCGGTCGCACTGCGGACCAAGAGGGCGATAATGTTATTCTCATTGATAAAGTTTGCCAGTTGTTCTTGGGCGACCGTTGTGGTCAAGACCTCAAAGCCCGATTGTTCCAAACTTTCCTTACCGGAATTCGAGATTCCGTCATTGGCCAAAATTTTCATGCTCATCCTTTTTTCTCCAATTCACTCATGATATCGACCAAAACACCTACACTTTCCAAGGAAAGGGCATTGTACATCGAGGCGCGATAGCCCCCGACCGAACGGTGGCCGTTGATGCCGTTGATGCCTGCTTCTTTGCACATGGCATCAAAGGTGTCTTTCAAGGTATCATCGGTAATGTTGAAGGTGGCGTTCATTGTTGATCGATCTTCTTTGGCAGCGAAACCGGAGAACACCGGATTCAAATCGATTTCGGAATAGATCAGACTGGCCTTCTTATCATTAATTTCCTCGATGGCGGCGATGCCCCCGAGATCCTTCAACCATTGCATGGTCAATAAAGACGTATAGACCGCGAAAACAGGCGGGGTATTGAACATGCTGTCCTTTCCGGCATGTACTTTATAACTCATCATGGATGGCACATTGTCGTTCATCGCTTCCAACAAGCTTTCTTTGACCACGACCAATACGGTACCGGCGGGGCCCATATTCTTTTGGGCGCCGGCATAGATCAAATCGAATTTCGAAAAATCCAATTGGCGCGAGAAGATATCCGAGCTCATATCGCAGATCACCGGAGCATCGGTCTGTGGAAACTCTTTGATCTGGGTGCCGAAAATGGTATTGTTGGAGGTTAAATGCAGATAGTCCAAGCCTTCGGGTACGGTATAGCCTTTGGGGATGAAATTATAGTTCTGTTCTTGGGAAGTGGCGACCTCAAGAATTTCACCGTAAAGCCTCGCCTCCTTGATGGCCTTTAGGCTCCAAGTACCCGTGTTGACATAGCCCGCACGTTTTTTCAGGAAATTCTGGGCGACCATCAAGAATTGGGTGCTGGCACCGCCTTGCAGGAATAGGGCGGTATAGCCTTTTCCTTCGAGCCCCATAAGTTCCAGAGCAAGACGCCTTGCTTCTTCCATGATCGCAACGAACTCTTTGCTTCGATGCGAAATTTCGATTAACGATAGTCCGATATCATCAAGTTCGATCACGGCCTCGGCCGCTTTTTTCATGACCTCTTTGGGAAGGATGCAGGGTCCTGCACTGAAATTGTGCTTTGTCATAGGTATAAAATTTGAAAGGCCAAAGTTCTAAAATTTTGGCGAATCCCCTTTATAAGCGTTTAAGAAAATCCAACGTATCGATTCCATCGGCATAGGCGTCTAGTTCCGGTACCTGGGTGTGCCCAAAGGCGATGCTATCGGGTAGCGTTCGACCCACCACGCATTGTAGGGCGTCGGCCGAAGCTTCGAGACGTTCTTCCAAATCAGCGACCGAAACGTAGTGTTCATAAAAGAGCGTACCGATGGGCGATCCAAAACCGTCATCGGCTTTCAACAATAAAAATCCATTGTCGCGCAGTTTGTATTCCGACATCAAGAATACGGCTTTGTTGTAGTCGTAATTGTTGGCATACTTGGCATGCTCCATGATATCCTGATAGTTGAAAACCGCTTTGAAAAAGGGTTCGAATCCATAATCCTTCGGTACGTACAATTTTGAAACGCTACGACACCCCAAGCCGAAATACCGAAAGATATCTTCCCCCAAACCGCTCAATTCTTCCTCGGTTTCGGTACCGTCAAGAACGGCCACCGAATTCCGGTTCTTGCGGATGATGTTGGGGTATTTTCCGAAATAATGCTCGAAATAACGGCCTGTGTTGGAACTGCCGGTGGCAATGGCGGCATCGAAATCGACCATACGTTCGGTAACGAATACCACCCGACCGGCCAGACGGTCATCAAAAGCGACCAATTGTTCCATCAGAAAGGGTATAAGCGCCGTATCGTTCGAGGCCATTTTCACCATGGCGTTATGCCCTGATAACAAGACGCAACACAGATCATGGAAACCAACGAGCGGTATGTTTCCCGCCATGATCAGGGCGACCCGTTTGGGTTGTTGGGGTGTTTTCAAATCATAGGGTTCGAGCCATTCTCTCAAACCTGCCTCGGTCAATAGGCTGCCCCAATGGCCTAAGGCATGAAGCAGGTTGGCCTGGGTAAACCAGCCGTTGAGTTGTTCGGCCTTGACCAATACTTCCAGCAAACGCTCTTGTTCGGGAGTCTTTGCCTCGCTGTTGTCAAAATCACAAGATTGCCTAAGGTAGGTACCTAGTTTAACAAAAGCTTTATAGAAGGGTCTTTCCGCTGCCATTATATTTGTATACCAATTAGGTAGGGTTTATTTTTGCGCAAAAGTACGCATTGAAAACAGAAAATTATGGCCATAATCATTACAGATGAGTGCATCAATTGTGGAGCTTGTGAACCGGAATGTCCGAATACGGCCATTTACGAAGGTGCGGATGAATGGCGATACAGCGACGGTACGTCCTTGAGCGGCGATGTCGTATTGCCCAGTGGCAAAGCGGTCAATGCCGATGATGTGCAAGTACCGATCAGTGATGAGATTTACTATATCGCCCCCGATAAGTGCACGGAATGTATGGGCTTTCATGAAGAACCGCAATGCGCAGCCGTTTGTCCGGTCGATTGTTGTGTTCCCGATGAGGATATCGTAGAGACGGAAGACGAATTATTGGGCAAGCAGCGCTTTATGCACCCCGACGGCTAAGACCGCCCCATTTTTACGGCAATTTCTTTTAAAAACTTCGCGCAAACCATGGCGGTAACGCCATTAACATCCCGTTTCGGATTGTATTCTACGATGTCGGCACCCAAAATGGGTACCGGTATTTGTTGAATGATATGCAACACCTCACGTGTGGTCAACCCACCCGGTTCATGATGTGATACGCCCGGTGCAAAGGCCGGATCCAAAGCATCGATATCCAAAGAGAGGTAAATGGGCTGTTGGTAGTCAGGCATCTTGAAATCGGTCAAGTCCTTCATCTCAACAATCGCTACCCCAAAGGTGGCCGCGGCATCCCGCTGTTCGGCGCCTAGGGTGCGAATGCCTACCTGGGTCAGGTTTTTGGCCAAGCCTTCTTTCATAATATTGTAAAACGGACAAGCATGGGAATACGGATCCCCTTCAAAATCGGCATAGAGGTCGCTATGGGCATCGATATGCAGGATCGAAGGAGGGCCATATTTCGCAGCGAAGGCCCTTAAAATTGGATAGCTGATCGAATGATCGCCACCCAAGGTCAGCAAGGGCCGATCGGCTTCCAAATTTTTGGCGGTAATCTCGGTGATATCAAAATAGGAATCGATCTCAAAATCCCCAGCATCTTCGAAATAGGTAGGGGGCACAAGCTCCCCGTTTTCGGCATAAAAATTCGCCGATGGCGATCGGTAGGCCTCGCGGATCAAGGGTGGGGCCGATGCGGGGCCTTGAAGGAAGGATGATTTTTCATCGTAAACGATTCCTTGGAGTGTGATTTTCGACATGGATTAAAGATACCGCAATTTGTGTAACCAAGGGGAAGGCGGTATCTTGCCGCCCATGGCGGAAACAGAACAAGAATACAAGGGTTTTTGGAAGAAATTAGGCTGTATCCTATCCGCCTTGGTCATGCTTTGCCTCTTGACCATCGTCTGTTTGGGCATCTATTTCTTCGTTAGTGGGCTTTAGGCCGCATCCATCCAGATTAGTGAAAACTTCAACTTATATTTGCAGCCTCAAAACCTAAAGATGAAAGCTGGAATTGTCGGTTTGCCCAATGTAGGAAAGTCTACTTTGTTCAATTGTTTGTCGAATGCCAAAGCCCAAAGTGCGAATTTCCCGTTTTGTACGATCGAACCCAATATCGGGGTGGTGAACGTGCCAGACAAGCGATTGGAGCAATTGGAATCCATGGTCGATCCAGAAAAGGTCATTCCTGCAACGGTTGAGATCGTCGATATCGCCGGTTTGGTGAAGGGGGCCAGCAAAGGGGAGGGGCTCGGCAACCAGTTCTTGGGCAACATTCGGGAGACCGATGCCATTTTGCATGTGTTGCGCTGTTTCGATAACGACAATGTCGTACACGTCGACGGTTCGGTGGATCCGATCCGTGATAAAGAGACCATCGATATCGAATTGCAGTTGAAGGATTTGGAGAGTGTCGAGAAAAAACTGGATAAGGTCAAGCGAGCGGCCAAGACCGGCAATAAGGATGCCTTGAAGGAAGCCGAAGTTTTGGAACGGTTGAAAGACGGTTTGGAGCAAGGCCGTTCGGTACGTGCCATAACCGTTGAGGCCGAAGATTACCTGGCCTTCGTTAAACCCCTGCAGTTGATTACCGATAAGCCCGTCATGTATGTCTGTAATGTCGATGAAGCCGCTGCTGTTGAGGGCAATGCCTATGTCGAGGCGGTCAAAAAAGCCGTTGCCGATGAAAAGGCCGAAGTGCTGTTTTTAGCGGTAGGTACCGAAGCCGATATCGCCGAATTGGAATCCTTTGAGGAACGTCAATTGTTTTTGGAGGATATGGGGCTTTCTGAACCCGGATCCTCAAAATTGATCCGAGGGGCGTATCGCCTGTTGGATTTGGAGACCTATTTCACCGCCGGCCCCAAAGAAGTCAGGGCATGGACGGTCGGAATCGGATCTACGGCCCCTCAGGCCGCCGGGGTCATCCACACCGATTTTGAAAAAGGGTTCATTAGGGCAGAGGTCATTTCTTTTCAGGATTATGTCGATCTAGGCAGTGAAGCCAAAGTCAAGGAAGCCGGTAAAATGCGTGTGGAAGGAAAAGAATATATCGTGCAAGATGGTGATATCATGCACTTTAGATTCAACGTATAGCGGCTGGACCTTGTAACCCCTTTTTTCATGGGATAAAAAGTCAGTTGCATCACCTTACCTTAGGGGGATGCAGAGGAAACCGACCATTACGCCCCTTGCCATATTCATAGGGATATGGGGCGTGGTATTGTTCTCAACCAAAGCGGTACTGGTCAAACTCGCTTATCAATACGAAATCAATTCGTTGGAACTGCTTTTGTTCCGCATGCTGTTCGCCTTACCGGTATATGTCACCATCTTGGTCATCCTATCGAGAAAAAAGAACGGCCCGAAACCCGGGAAGGACTTTCTTTGGATCTTCCTCTTTGGTTTTTTGGGGTATTATCTCGCGAGTTATTTTGATTTTTTGGGATTGAACTACATCAAGGCCGGTTTGGAACGGATCATCCTCTTTATCTATCCGACCATTGTGGTCTTGCTTTCCTATCTCTTTTTTCGGGAAAAACTGAGCCGGAAACAGATCCTTGCCATTGTTATCACCTATGTGGGCGTGGTCGTTACCTTCTGGAACGAACTCGGACTTTCAGGGCCCCAAACGTTGTGGGGTGGCTTTTTGGTATTCTTGAGTGCGGTGACCTATGCGTCCTATATCGTAGGCAGCGGTTGGCTCATCCCGAAATACGGGGTGCTCCGGTTTACCTGTTACGCCATGCTGGTCTCGACCGCTTGCGTCATCGTGCATTATAGCCTGGTCGAAGATTGGAAGCTCTTTGATTTCCCACCTATCGTCTATGGCTATGGCATCGCCATGGCGTTGATTGCCACCATCATTCCCTCGTTTTTGGTTTCGGAGGCGATCAAACGGATGGGCGCCTCCAATTTTTCGATTCTGGGAAGCTTAGGGCCGGTCTCTACGATCATCTTGGCCTATTTCTTTTTGGACGAAACGATGACCCTTACCCAATTGTTGGGCATGCTGATCGTTATCGGCGGGGTCACATTTCTGGCCATACGCAAAAAGCCAAAAGCTGGATAGCGGCTATCAACAATGCCGACCCGATATTGTTGATTACTTTCCGCTGACGTCATTTTGAATTTTGGCCCGAAACTTTATATTAGACGGCATTATCCCTTTTTTAATGGCACAAACGCAATATACCGAAGACAATATCCGCTCGCTCGATTGGAAAGAACACATCCGAATGCGTCCTGGAATGTATATCGGAAAGTTGGGGGATGGCTCTTCGGCCGATGACGGGATCTACATCTTGCTCAAAGAAGTGCTCGACAACTGTATCGATGAATTCGTCATGGGGGCCGGTAAGACCATTGAGATCACCATTAAGGAGAACGAGGTCAAAGTGCGCGATTATGGTCGCGGTATTCCGCTCGGGAAGGTCGTCGATGTGGTTTCTAAAATGAATACCGGGGGCAAGTACGATACTCGGGCCTTTAAGAAGTCGGTCGGACTGAACGGGGTAGGGACCAAGGCGGTGAACGCGCTGTCTACCTACTTCAAGGTCGAATCGACCCGTGACGGTCAGTCTAAAATGGCCGAATTCAGTACCGGTAACCTGGTCAACGAGGCCCAAAGCGAATCCTCGAAACGCCGGGGTACCTTGGTAAGCTTTATCCCAGACGAGAGCATTTTCAAAAAATACAAGTACCGCAGCGAGTATGTCGAGCGGATGCTGAAGAACTACGTCTACCTCAATCCGGGCTTGACCATCGTCTTCAACGGGGAAAAATACCACTCCCAAAACGGTTTGAAAGACCTGCTTGAAGATACCAATAGCCAAGAGGATTTTTTATACCCGATCATCCACCTTAAGGGCAATGACATTGAGGTGGCCATGACCCACAGCCGCACCCAATACAGTGAAGAATACCATTCCTTCGTCAATGGGCAGCATACCACCCAAGGCGGTACCCACCAAGCGGCCTTTCGCGAAGCCATCGTAAAAACGGTGCGCGATTTCTATGGCAAGAACTACGATGCCTCCGATGTGCGTAAATCGATCATTTCGGCCATTTCGATCAAAGTGATGGAGCCGGTCTTTGAAAGTCAGACCAAGACGAAATTGGGATCCACCGATATGGGGGGCGGATTGCCCACCGTGCGGACCTATATCAATGATTTCGTTGGTCGGTATCTCGACAATTATCTCCATAAGAATCCGGAAACCGCACAGGCCATTCAGCGCAAGATCGTGCAGGCCGAAAAAGAACGGAAAGAACTTTCGGGCATTCGCAAGCTGGCCCGTGAACGGGCGAAAAAGGCCAGTTTACACAACAAGAAATTGCGGGATTGCCGGGCACATCTCGGCGATATGAAAAACGATAGGCGGTTAGAGACCACCTTGTTTATTACCGAGGGGGACTCCGCTTCGGGATCCATCACCAAATCACGGGATGTCAACACCCAAGCCGTGTTCAGTCTACGCGGAAAGCCGTTGAACTCCTACGGCATGAGCAAAAAGATCGTATACGAAAACGAAGAGTTCAATTTGTTGCAGGCCGCTTTGAATATCGAGGATTCCTTGGAAGATCTGCGCTATAACAACATCGTGATCGCTACGGATGCCGATGTCGATGGCATGCACATCAGGTTGCTGTTGATTACCTTCTTCCTACAGTTCTTTCCAGAATTGATCAAGGAGAACCATTTGTATATTTTACAGACCCCTTTGTTCCGCGTGCGCAATAAGAAGGAAACCATCTACTGTTACAGCGAAGAGGAGAAAAGGAACGCCATCCAAAAATTGACCGGCAAACCCGAGATTACCCGCTTCAAAGGATTGGGGGAAATTTCCCCTGATGAGTTCCGTCACTTCATCGGTGACGATATCCGTCTCGAACCAGTGATGCTCGACAAGGCGATGTCCATTGATCAATTGCTGAAGTTCTACATGGGGAAGAACACGCCGGATCGTCAAGAATTTATTATCAAAAACCTTAAAGTAGAACTTGATTTAGTTGAATAAAACCAACTATAAACCAATAGCATACCAATAGTTCATGAGTGAAAACGGAGAATTGGAAAACGTGTTTCCAAATGAAGGGGAAAATTCTGGAGAGGCACTGACCCGGGTAACGGGCATGTACAAGGATTGGTTTCTAGATTACGCTTCTTATGTAATATTGGAGCGAGCGGTACCGGCCATCGAAGATGGGTTCAAACCGGTACAGCGACGTATCATGCATGCCCTCAAGGAACTTGATGATGGGCGTTACAACAAGGTGGCCAATGTCGTAGGGCATACCATGCAGTACCACCCACACGGTGATGCCAGTATCGCCGATGCCATGGTGCAGATCGGTCAAAAAGACCTTTTGATCGATACCCAAGGAAACTGGGGCAACATTTTGACCGGTGATAGTGCGGCGGCCTCTCGATATATCGAAGCACGGCTTTCGAAGTTCGCCTTGGATGTCGTTTTTAGTCCGAAAATCACCGAATGGCAACTGTCTTATGATGGGCGAAAGAAAGAACCCGTAAACCTTCCGGTCAAATTTCCGCTGCTATTGGCCCAAGGGGCCGAGGGGATCGCCGTGGGGCTTTCGACCAAGGTCCTTCCCCATAATTTCAACGAACTCATCGATGCGTCGATCAAACACCTTCGCGGCAAACGTTTTTCATTATTCCCCGATTTTCCGACTTCGGGCATCATCGATGTGACCAATTACAACGATGGGATGCGGGGTGGTAAGGTACGGGTACGCGCCCGTATCGAGCCTTTGAACAAGAACACCTTGGTGATCAAGGAAATCCCGTTCGGCACCAACACTTCTTCGTTGATCGATTCGATTTTGAAAGCCAATGACAAAGGAAAGATCAAGATCAAAAAAATCGAAGACAATACGGCGGCGGAGGTCGAGATCTTAGTGCATTTACCTTCGGGCATATCGCCTGACAAGACCATCGATGCGCTCTACGCCTTTACCTCCTGTGAATCCTCCATTTCACCCCTAGGCTGTATCATCGAAGACAACAAGCCCATTTTCATTGGCATGTCGGAGATGTTGAAACGCTCGACCGACAATACGGTTGAATTGCTGAAGGCCGAATTGGAAATCCAGTTGAATGAACTGGAAGAGCAGTGGCATTTCGCCTCTTTGGAGCGGATCTTTATTGAGAATAGGATCTATCGTGATATCGAAGAAGAGGAAACCTGGGAGGGCGTCATCGCTGCTATCGACAAGGGGTTAAAACCGCATACGAAACACTTGCGCAGGGCGGTGACCGAAGAAGATATTACCCGTTTGACCGAAATCCGGATCAAGCGGATCTCGAAATTCGATCTCGATAAGGCCAAGCAACAGATCGAAAATCTCGAAGAGCGCATTGAGGAAACCAAACACCACTTGGCAAACTTGGTCGATTTCGCTATTGATTATTTTAAAAACCTGAAAACCAAATACGGCAAAGATCGCGGCCGTAAATCGGAAATCAAGATCTTTGATACCATTGAAGCGGCCAAAGTCGTGGTGCGCAATACCAAACTGTATGTCAATCGGGAAGAAGGGTTTGTCGGTACCGCATTGCGCAAAGACGAATACGTTACTGACTGCAGCGATATCGATGACATCATCGTGTTCACCAAAAAAGGGGAGATGATGGTCACCAAGGTCGACAGCAAGACCTTTATCGCCAAGAACATTATACACGTAGCCGTTTTCAAGAAAAAGGACAAACGCACGACCTACAACATGATCTATAAAGATGGCCGTGGTGGGCCCAGTTATATCAAACGGTTCAACGTGACCTCGATCACTCGCGACAAATTGTACCCTTTGACCAGTGGCAAAGCGAGTTCGGATGTATTGTACTTCACCGCCAACCCAAACGGTGAGGCCGAAGTGGTCACCGTACTCTTGCGACAATCGGGTAGCATCAAAAAGCTCAAATGGGATATCGATTTCGCCGATGTCTTGATCAAAGGCCGTGCCTCGAAAGGAAATATCGTTACGAAATACCCGGTCAAAAGGATCGAGTTGAAAGAAAAGGGATTATCGACACTGAAGCCCAGGAAAATCTGGTTCGATGATGTGGTGCAACGCTTGAACGTTGATGAAAGAGGGGAGTTGTTGGGCGAATTCAGGGCAGAAGACCAGTTACTGGTAGTCAACCAAAAAGGATTCGTAAAGACCATTGTACCCGATCTGAACGCTCGTTTTGATGACGATATGATCGTTTTGGAGAAGTGGAAACCCAATAAACCCATTTCGGTCATTTACTATGAGGGGGAGAAGGAGCGTTATTACATCAAGCGCTTCTTGATCGAACAGCCTAATCGTGAAGAACTTGTTATTTCGGAGCATAGCAAATCACAATTGGAGTTGGTCAGTACCGAATGGCGGCCCGTTGTCGAGATCGTCTATGCCAAGCCTAGGGGCAAAGAGGCAAAACCGAACCAAGAAGTCGATATCGAGGCCTTCATTTCAGTCAAGGGCATCAAAGCGCTCGGAAACCAATTGACGGCATTGAAAGTCAAAAATGTGAATGCCTTGGAGGGATTGCCCTATGAGGAACCTAAATCACAGGCAGCCAATGAGATCGAGGTCGTGGATGAAGAGCCTATAACGAATACTGATGCCGATATAAAAAATAAGGATGCGGGAACAGATCAAACAACTTTGTTTTAGTGGTTTTTTCTAGCTATTTTACGCGCTGTGCAGCGTCTCAATCGTAACGCTGACTTGATACAACTATATGGATTTTACCAACCCCCTGGTTTACGGAGTACCCGTTTTTATTGCCTTTATCCTATTTGAGTTAACATACAGCAAGACCCATGGCGACCACGATCTTTACGATTGGAAGGATTTGGCCGCCAGCGGATTCATGGGTGTCGGCTCTGCGATTTTGGGTCCTTTGTTTAAGGTGATCTTCGCTATCGTTCTTTTTAAGTTCGTTTATGCGACCTGCAATCCCATCGTCGATGGGGTGCGCACCAACCTCTTGGGATACGAGTCTTTTGGCTACGCATGGTATGTGTGGCTGTTGTGTCAATTGGCCGATGATTTCACCTACTATTGGTTCCATAGGGCCAACCACGAAATCCGGATTTTATGGGCCGCACACATCGTGCACCATTCTTCGGACAACTTCAATTTGGGAACCGCGGTACGTAATGGTTGGTTCACGATCCTCTACAAGCCATTGTTCTACATGTGGATGCCGGCCATCGGTTTTCCACCAGAAATGGTCGTGGTCTGTTTAGGCATCGAGGCCCTATGGCAGTTTCAGTTGCATTCGGTTTATGTTCCAAAACTGGGCTTTCTTGAAAAAATCTTCAACACCCACACCATGCATCAGGTGCACCACGCCCAAAACGTGGAGTATTTGGATAAAAACCATGGCGGTTTCCTGAATATTTTCGACAAACTTTTCGGTACGTGGAAAGAACTCGATGACGATATCGACGTAAAGTACGGGGTCATCCATAGCCCCAACTCCTACAACCCCATGGTCATCTTGACCCACGAGTTCAAGGATATATGGAACGACACCAAAAAGTCAAAGAAGCTCAGTGACAAGCTCATGTACATCTTCGGACCTCCGGGTTGGAGCCATGACGGCAGCACCTTGACCGTAAAACAACAACAGCGCTTGTTCGAAGCACAGAAGGCAGCGAATCCGGAGTTGGTCTATCAACGCCCGAATTAAGAGGTCTCTTCGCTTGTCTCTGGGATAGGCCGTTTGTTGCGCTTCATGCGCATATCCAAAAATTCCACCATTAATGAAAAGGCGATCGCGAAGTAGAGATATCCTTTAGGAATGCTTCCGATTTCATTGTCAAAGACCACCAAGTGCGAAATGTGGGCGGCCTCTGCGATTAACATAAAGCCGATCAGGATCAAAAAAGAAAGTCCCAAAACCTGTATCGAAGGGTGGCGGTTGACAAAATCCCCTACAGGATTGGCGAACAACATCATGATCAATACCGAAATGACCACGGCGACTATCATCAAGATCAAGGCATCGTTCGGATTGGGTGAAATCCCATTCGTCATACCGATGGCCGTTAAGATGGAATCGAAAGAGAATACGATATTGATGACGGTAATCTGAACGATGGCGTTGGTCATCGATGAAGAACGTTGGTTTTTGACCTCACGCTCATCATGCCCCCGATCTTCTACTTTTTCGTGGATTTCCTTGGTGCTTTTGTACAGTAAAAACAAGCCGCCTAAGAATAGGATAAGGGCCTGCCAACTGATCCCGCCTGTTATCCAGGATTCGTTGAGCACCATGAAGGGCTTTTTCAAGGAGGTCAACCAGGTGATTCCAAAAAGCAACACGATACGCATGGCCATGGCGAGCACCAGCCCGATATTGGTCGCTCTTTTGCGGTTCTGTTTTTCCAGCTTGCCCGCGGCGATCGAAATGAAGATGATGTTATCGATCCCTAAGATGATTTCTAAAAAGGTCAAGGTCAAAAGCGCCATCCAAGCGTCGGGTGAAGTAAATATTTCTAACATGCTTATTGTGTTTTTATAGCGGTTCCCCTCAATTTTTTAGAATCACCGACCGTATTGAATTCAAAGGTATAAGTGCTATCCGTTGTCGTAAGGATTTTGATATGTATCGCCTTTTCCTCAGCGCGGTTATTTGGGTTTTTTCTGCGCAGCACGTATTCACAATCATTGATCCATCGAATGTAGGAGGTGTCCTTTTTACCTTGAAAAGTCTCGATTTCAAGTGAATCATTCCTTTCGAAAAAGGTAGTTGCCGTCTTGCCCTCTAGGCTTGTGGTAAAGCTGAACGTACCGGTCTTGAAGTTTTGGCAATCGCGCTTAGGCGGTTCGGAACATCCGATGATCAACACCAATAAGCAGCAAATCCCGTAGATGATTTTCATGACAGAAAAATACTAAATCCAATCCAATTGGGTCACTGATTTGGACTGAAAGCATCGAAAGAACCATCCTTGTAAAACCAAACGATTTTGACGATGTCTTTGGTGTCCATCGCTAAGACTGGCTGGGGTTTGTTCTTTGTCGGGATTTCCTTTTTGGCAGGCGCTTCGGAATTTGACGTTGGAGTGGGGGACTTCATCGCTTTCGCTTCATTTCCGAATAACAACCAATACAGGTCGACCTCCGGAAATCGCTGTACAACTTTCATCACGAAATCCAAACTCGGTCGGTTCCTACCTGACAAAAGATGGGAAATACTGGAGCGGGGGACCGATATGGCTTCTGCAAACGCGGCGGCGCTTAGTTCTTTTTGCGACAACAAAAGCTTTAAACGTTGAACAAAATGTACTTCCATTTATGGTCTTTGAACGTTGACTTTTTAGGGTAAATCCGCAAGCATTTTGGGCGATTGCCCCGAAAAATCAACTTTAAAAATGAATATATTGTTTATTTAAACCCTTATAATTAACTGATAAATAGCTATATAATATAAAAAAGCAGTGCACGCTCTAATTGTAAACACAAATGAACAATCAGTTTTTACAAATGTAAACATTTGTTTTTAATACGTTTACAAATGTAATTCCCAGCCATTAAGGCGCAAAAACTGTTTAAGCGCTTCATATGGCTGTTTTCTTACACAATTTTTAAAAAAAAGTACTTTTTATTATATATTTTTTTAACTTTCACTAATTTTGTTGCAAATAATTTGAATATGAACAAGGTAAAGCTTGACGAAATAGACCACCAAATACTGGATATGTTGATTGACAATACCAGGACCCCGTTTACGGATATTGCCAAAAAATTGTTGATTTCCGCTGGAACGGTGCATGTTAGGGTCAAAAAAATGGAGGAAGCCGGTATCATCAAAGGGTCTTCCTTAACATTAGACTATGTTAAATTGGGGTATTCGTTTATCGCCTATGTCGGGATTTTCTTGGAGAAGACCCATCAGACCAAATTCGTATTGGAACGTTTAACACAGATTCCCTATGTGACGGTGGCCCATATTACCACAGGCAAATTCAATATTTTCTGCAAGATTCGCGCCCGTGATACGACGCATGCCAAGAACATCATTTTCAAAATCGATGATATCGATGGCATCAGTAGGACGGAAACCATGATTTCACTTGAAGAAAGCATCAATGATAAGAAAAGATTGATGCACACCATCTTCAACGAGTTGTGATGCAGGCCAGCGAATTGCCACAAGACGAATATAATCCGTATTACAAATCGTATATCGAGATACTCGGTACGCTGGAAATGGATCAAGCACTTGAGAAGAGCTTGCAAGATTTGAAGGCGTTCATTGGCGATTTATCACCCGAAATTTTAAGTCACGCTTATGCTGATGGAAAATGGACGGTTGCCGAAGTCTTGTTGCATTTGATCGATGCCGAGCGGGTATTTCAATATCGTGCTTTGCGCTTTGCAAGAAAGGATGGCACCGATTTACCTGGATTCGATCAAGATGAATATGTTCCGAATTCCAATGCCGCTTCGCGAACTAAGGAAAGTTTGTTGGAAGAATATACCAACGTTAGGAAGTCGAGCTTGTCACTTTTCGCCTCATTCGGGGCAGGGGAGTTGGCTAGTATCGGAACAGCCAATAGCACGCCTATGAGTGTTAGGGCATTAGGGTTTGTAATCAGCGGTCATCAAGCGCATCATTTTAAAATCCTCCGTGAGCGCTATCTGTAATCAGTAGTAGTAGTTAGAGTTCTTCCGCATCCACCTCGAGGTCACCTGCATTTTCAAGTTCCGGGGCAATGGCTTCGGTAGGCAAGGTTTGCTTTTCCGATTTCGAATCGAGTTCCTTTTCGATAGTCTCTTCAAAATTCGAAATGAAGTTGGATAGGCTTTTACTGATTTTCACCAAATAAATGGTGTCTTCCGTTTTCACTTCTACGGCCTCGATCACCTCTCCACTGGGTTTTCTCAAGATAATGATGTCTTCATCACCATAGCCGTGAGGGTATAGATCGATCAAGAGCGCGGCAACATCACGGTCAAGTTTTTTGTAATCGACAATGCTTCGTTTCATGGTAGGTTTTTATGGTTACACAAACCTAAGCTAGTCAATTTTACATGCAGGGTCCGTAAAGAGTTGTCAACGCCAAAAAAAAGTATGCGTAGCTAAGATTCCTTGTAGTATGCGAAGGCATCGACAAAAAGTTCATTGGGAACCTTGACGTCGATTTGGGCAATTCCGATACTTTCCAACAAGACGAAGTTGATGTTGCCATGGGCATTCTTCTTATCGTGCTTGAGCAGATCTAAGATAATCTCGATGTCTTGCTTTGAAAAGTCGACTTTTTCGAAATGGACCAATAGTGATGATTTGATCTCTTGAACTTCCAACATCGAAAGTCCGGTCAGTTTGTGTGAAAGGAAGGCTTCGAGGATCATCCCGATCGCAATGGCCTCGCCATGCAACAAGGTTTCTTTTTCAGGTTGTTCCAAAAAGTACGATTCTATGGCGTGACCAAGGGTGTGGCCGAAATTCAACTTTTTGCGAACGTGCTGTTCCGTCGGATCTTGGGCGACGACCTGGTTCTTGATATGCACGCTTTGCCTAATATGGGCCTCGTCGGAAAAATCCGTTGTTTGCCGCAATGCTTCCCAGTAGGGTTTATCGGCGATCAAACCATGTTTGAACATTTCAGCGGTTCCGCTGGTACGTTGGCGCGCTTCCAAGGTGCGGAGAAACTCAGGAACGATCAGTACCATTTTCGGCTGGTTGATGACACCGACCTGGTTCTTCAAACTGCCCAGATCCACACCGGTCTTACCGCCTAAGGAGGCATCGACCATGGCCAGTAGGGTCGTTGGTATGTTAATGAAATCGATTCCTCTTTTAAAGGTTGAGGCAACGAAGCCACCAAGGTCGGTCACCACGCCTCCACCAAGGTTGATCAACACGCTCTTACGGTCGCCTCCGAAGTCGGAGAGATCTTCCCAGACACTAACACAGGTTTCGATGTTTTTGTACTGCTCACCGGGCTTGATACAAAATACCCCATCGAAATTGCAACCCACAAATTCACGTAAGATACCTAAACAACATGCTTCGGTCATCTCGTCAACCAAGACGAAGACTTTGGAGTAGGTGCTGTTTCGCAAATATTGCTGTAAAGCCGCTTTGGCGACCGCTCCAAAATGGACTTCATGTGCGTCTGTAACAACCGAATTCATAGGCAAATACTTCCTGACAAAATAAAGACATATTTTATGGATTGGAATATAGAGGGCCTGCTTATCTTTGCTTTCTTGAGAATTTGATAATTATGGAGCCGATTTTTGAGGATACTTCAATAGCTTTTCATTTAAAGAGTGATTCCGAACTCGAACGCGCCTATTTTTTGTTTCGCCTTATCGCCAACGAACCTTTAGTGCGTATCGGAACGGCTGTGACCAACTTCGCGATCAATGCACACCTTCCCGTTGAAGGCCTGATCCGTGCTACCGTATTCGATCATTTTTGTGGCGGCGTGAACGAAGCCGATTGCTTAAAGATCATTGACCGGATGTTCGAACAGGGGGTCTGCTCGATTTTGGATTATTCCGTAGAAGGCAAGAAAGAGGAGGCGCAATTTGACCATGCCCTAGAGAAAACTTTGCAAGTCCTTGATTTTGTGAAAGAGAAAAACGCCATTCCCTTTGCGGTATTCAAGCCAACCGGTTTTGGGCGCATCGAACTGTATGAAAAGGTCGGGGCCAATGAAACCCTAACGGAAGCAGAGCAAGAAGAATGGGAACGCATTATACAGCGATACCACAAGGTGTGCCGCAAGGCACATGATTTGGAAGTGGCACTGCTCATTGATGCCGAGGAAAGCTGGATGCAGGATGCAGCTGATGATTTGGCGTTGCAAATGATGGCTTCCTACAACAAGAACAAGCCCATAGTCTTCAATACGGCCCAAATGTATCGATGGGACCGGATGGATTATCTCAAAGAACTCAATGCCCAAGCCGAAGCCCGGGATTTCCACATAGGTATCAAAGTGGTCAGGGGAGCCTACATGGAAAAAGAAAACGATCGAGCGGAAGCCATGGGACTAAAAAGTCCGATCTGTCACTCAAAAGAAGCTACGGATGCTAATTTTGATGCGGCGGTCCATTTCATGTTGGGGCATTTGGATCGATTCGCGGTATTTGTGGGATCCCATAATGAAGCGAGTAGTTACCAAGTCATCGAACAGCTCGAAACCTTAGGTAGGGCCAAAGATGATCCGCGAATTTGGTTCGGCCAGCTTTATGGAATGAGTGACCATATTAGTTTTAATTTGGCCCATCATGGGTACAACGTTGCCAAGTACGTACCCTACGGCCCGGTTCGTGACGTTATGCCCTACTTGATTCGGCGGGCCGAAGAGAATACCTCGGTGGCAGGGCAGACCTCTAGGGAATTGGAATTGTTGAAACAGGAAAAAGCAAGGCGAAAACTTTAATCGTCGAGCCGGGTCATTTCTCGAATGACAACCTTGTCGGAACAATTGTCAACGACCAGCTCCATGGTCTTTTCCCCATTAACGATCACATACTCCTTACAAGGTTCCTTCTGGGTGTCGCTCCGCCCGAAATCGACTTTGCCGTTCTTGAATACGTCCAATAGCGAAACGCTGTCCAAAGGAATCATGGATTCAGAACCATAAGCAAGTGGTTTTGATCGTAGCTCTTTAAGCACCCGGCAATTCGGAAAATAACAAAACTCGGTGTCGGTCTCTTTTGACTTTTTGTTCAAAAAGAAAAACAAGAAAACCAGGCCAATCGAAAGGCCGACCAAATACCAGCCCAAGCGTCGAATAAAACCCATAGGGATCAAAAAATTAGGAAGTTGATATCATTGTAAGGAAGTCCGAACCAATCACCCACCGATTTGTTGGTCAAGATCCCATGGTACATATAAAGTCCATTACGTAGGCCCTTATCGAATCGCAACGAGTTTTCCAATCCACCGTCTTCTCCTATTTTCAACAAATAGGGGGTAAAGATGTTGCTGATCGAAATCGATGACGTCCTTGGGTAACGAGAAGGGATGTTCGGCACCCCATAATGGATCACCCCGAACTTTTCATAAGTCGGCTTTTCGTGATTGGTCACTTCAGAGGTTTCGAAACAGCCGCCCATATCAATGCTCACATCGATGATGACGGCCCCTTTTTTCATATGCTCGACCATGCCCGAGGAAACTACGATCGGGGAACGGTCTTTGCCACGTGCGGCTCCGATGGCCACATCGCAACGTTTCAAGGCCTTCAAAAGATTCTTAGGCTGTATGGTCGAGGTGTAGATGGTCCGATTAAGGTTCGTCTGTATGTTGCGCAATTTGGTGATCGAATTATCGAACACTTTGATATTGGCCCCTAGCCCCAAGGCCGATCGTGCCGCGAACTCCCCAACCGTTCCGGCACCGATGATCACCACCTCTACCGGCGGTACGCCGCTGATGTTGCCAAACATAAGCCCATTGCCCTCATTGGTCGCCGCCATGAGTTCGGAAGCGATCAAAATGGAGGAGATACCGGCAATTTCACTTAAAGAACGTACCGCAGGATATTTGCCGTCATCATCCCGGATGTACTCGAACGCGATCGCAGTGATACGCTTTTGCGCCAATTGTTCGAAATACTTCTTGGATTGGGTCTTGATCTGTAAGGCCGAAATCACAATGGCCTGCGGATTCATCAATTCGATTTCCTCAAGGGTAGGGGGTTCGACCTTAAGTAGGATCGGACAAGAAAACACCTTTTTGATATCATTGCTGATCTCGGCCCCGGCATTGGTATAATCGAGATCGGAATAATTGGCCCCGTCACCGGCGCCCGATTCGATCATGACCCGGTGCCCATGTGCCGTAATGGCGTTCACCGCATCGGGGGTAAGGCAGATGCGTTTTTCTTGGTATTGGTTTTCTTTCGGAATGCCAATGAAGAGCTCCCCCTTTTGTTTTAGGACTTCAAGGGTTTCTTCTTGGGGTAAAAGTTGTTGTTTACTAAATGGTGAAGCGGGTTGGCCCATGTATCAGTCAGCTGTAGACCAAAGTTACATTTTTTTTGCAAGGGTCTCCCGTCGTTGTTCCAGCTTCTCACGTTCCTTTCGGAGTTCTTCTTTCTCTTTCAAGATTTGAAGCTCGGTATCCATGGCCTTCAGGTCGATGCCATGCACATGCTTGTCATACAATTTCACCCTGATAAAGTAGACAAAGGGGATAATGACCATACAGACCGGCAATAACCAAAGAATATTCTCACTGTCAACTGAGGAATCAGCGCTAGCAGGGGTGTAGTACAACTCAAACAATTGAAAAGCATACATGAGTATAGGTATCAAGATGATATGATACCACCAATGTTTGCAGGTCAAAAACCACATGAACAATAAGTATAGGGGTATGAACTTGTTCAAAAAGAACCACACATGGGTCGATACATCGGCAAATCCATTGGATGAAACATCGAACCATAAAAATTTACCCATTGCCTCAGGATCTTCCGGATAGTATTCATGGATTTTGAATATAAATGGAGAGGCAATTATTAACAGCACAACGAAAGATTCTATGATGATTCTTTTTTTGGCCAGTTGATTTGTATATCGTGTATACTTCATTTGGGGGCGATATTCGCCTATAACAACGAAAAAAGGGCAATAATAGTATTGCCCTTTTTTAAAAATTGAGGTTAAGAAAACTAATTCTTATTTGTTTTCGCAACCTTTCCCTTTTTCACCCCTGACTGTTGACCGTCTACCGCAACAGTTGCAGTTGAAGCAGCTACCAACATCAATAAGGCGAAAAACCCAAAAAATAACTTCTTAGTGTTCATCGTACTAATTTTTTGGTTATTAAAATGAATTCATTCCTTGCAAATGTAGGAAAATATTCTATCCGAAATGCACTTCATCGATAAAAGTTGCATTTCATCCCGAATTTTAACCTTTTCATCGAGGGAACTTTAAATCTGTTAGAAGATAGAAAAAGAAACGAAGCACGGCTTTTGTAAGATTCAATATTCGATACTACGGGTGATTTCATCGATTAAGTGTAAGGAAACAGTCCGGGTATCCTCTGGTAAAATAGTGGCGATGCGCTCGGGCCATTCCATGAAAACATAGGCGCCGGAATCAAAATATTCATCAACTCCCATATCATAGGCTTCCCCTTCATTTTCGATTCGATAAAAATCGAAATGATAAGCGATTAATTTCCCTTGGGTGTCATGGTATTCGTTCACTAGGCCAAAGGTCGGGCTATTCCCCTGGTCTATAGCACCCAACTCGTGGATCAAGGCTTTGATGAGGGTTGTTTTGCCTACACCCATTTCTCCCTGGAATGCAATGAGCTTTGATCCATCCCCTTTCAGTATGCTTTGGGCAACCTTCGTAAGGTCTTCCAATTTAAATTTCTTTTTCGCCATGGTATCGGCTATCGCTTAGCGTTTCTTTGCGAAACTATTTACAATTCATGAAAAAGCATCCCAAAATGAGTAGAATATTTTAAGTTATGAATAGTAACCGTCTAGCAATGCATAGCGTAGATTTTCTTGATTATAGGATATAATCTATATTTGGATGACAGGAACGACTTAACTAATATGATTCGATCTTCGCTTTATGGGGTTTCCTACTTTCGAAAGGAATTGCTTTGGGTCGCCGTGATCCTGTTGCTGACCACTTTACGCTATATCCCGATATGGGGATACAGTACCCACGATACGGGCACTTTGTGGTTTGATGGAAACGACCTGCAAAGCCCTAATCGACTCGCTGCTTTACAACCACTTGTTTTTCTCTTATGTTTTATCAAGCACCTTGATTACAAACGCAATGGGTTGATCATGGCAACATTGGTTTTGGTATCCGGTTGGGCAGTTTCCCCATTCGTGATGGCTATGGTGAATGATTCCGACCTAGAGCTGTTGACGTACTACCCCTTAGTAAGCGCTTTGCTTTTGCTTGTGGTACTGACCCTGTTTTTCGTCAAGATCCGGGCATGGTGGACCTATGCTTTTTTGGTTCCAATGCTCTTGACACTGTATGCGATGACCAAGACAGGGGATTCCATGGTACTTCCCAGTCTTGGAATGCTATTGATTTTATTAGGGACTGCGCTAGGCATCATCTTTTTGGGCATGCGGGCCTATGATCGTATGCGGCTGCTGGCCTTATATCGCAAAAGTTTTTCCGCCTCAGGGATTAGCCGTGCCAATACCTGGCGGAAATCGTCGGCCCGTCTTGAAAGGGCACGTTCCGAATTGGAAGAAATCAATGCTGCCCAAGAAGGGGGAAAAGCGAAGTTAGGGGCCCTTGAACGCTTGGAAAGGGATTTGCGAAAACAGCTTTAATCGGTTTTCTATTGCTTTTTGAGCTGCGCTATTTCAGCAGCTACTTTGGCCAACAACTCCCTGACTTCCTGTTGGTGTTGGGCCTCCAGTTTTTTATCGACAATGGCCTCGATTTCCTTTTGCTGTGCCTCTGGTAGCGCACCGGATTGTAATATCCCTTTGTTTTGATTGAGCATAGGCCCTTCTCCGGTAATCAACCAAACCAGATTCAAATCAGGATAGGTTTTGACAATGGTCTCGATGACGTCACTCCCGATAGAGGCATGGTTTTTTTTCATCCGTAAGGTATACCCATTACTGGCCCCGATCGAAATGTCGAATTGGCGCGCACTTAATCCAGCATGCTGTATGTACTGTAAGAGTCTATCAATGGTCTTCACCATGGCAAATAGGGTATTGTGGAATCAAATATACTATTTTCTATAAATAAGGGTCTTCGTCCCATTTAAGATAAAAAAATAGCGGATATATACTTCATATATAGAAAATATACTATATTTGGATATGTAGTACAACAGGCATTCGATAGCCATTGGTTTTATAATGCCTTGGAGATGTACCTAACCCTATAAACTGTAGCTATGAAACAACTTTCAAAACAAATCGCCCTATTGGAACGGGTCGATCGCTTGATACGCTTGCGGGCCACAGGTCGCCCGAAGCAATTGGCCGAACGACTTGGGGTTTCCGAAGCGACCGTATTCCGCATGATCGAGACCATGAAGGAACTAGAAGCCCCGGTATCCTATGATCTGAGCATACAAAGTTATGTCTATTCAGAACCCATAGAATTTAAATTTGGGTACTTTTCGAAATAAGGGGTGGTTTTAGTTCGTTCGAACTACGGTCAAAATTTCTCCTTAACGAGGCTCCATGACGACAAATGGGATGATCATTTCCTCCAAGGAAATACCTCCATGTTGATAGGTATTGCGATAGTAACTAACGTAATGGTTGTAATTATTCGGGTAGGCGAAAAACAAATCGTTCTTTGCGAAAATATAGGAACTGCTGACGTTGATATTGGGTAAATGCACTTTCGCCGGTTCTTTGGCAGCCAAAACTTCCTTTTCGTTAAAGGTCAAGCTTCTACCTGTTTTATAGCGCAGGTTCAGACTGGTCTCACGATCGCCGATGACTTTGGAAGGCTGTTTCACGTTAATCGTACCATGATCCGTTGTAATCAATAATTTAAACCCAAGTTGTTGCGCTTGTTGGATGATTTCCAACAAAGGCGAATTCTTGAACCAACTCAGTGTCAAGGAACGATAGGCTTTGTCATTACTGGCCAACTCCTTAATGACTTCCATTTCGGTCTTTGCGTGCGATAACATGTCGACGAAGTTGTACACAATAACCGTCAAATCGTTGTCTTTTTGCGACCTGAAATTCTGTGCCAGTTGTTTTCCTTGCCGCAAGCTACTGATTTTGTGGTATTCCCATTTCAATTCAAGTCGAAGCCGCTTCAATTGGGCATCCAAAAACTCCGCTTCGTAGAGGTTCTTACCGCCTTCTTCGGTATCGTTTTTCCAGAATTCGGGATGCTGTTTCTCCATTTGCAGGGGCGTCAGTCCTGAAAAAATAGCATTGCGCGCATATTGTGTAGCGGTGGGCAAAATACTGTAATAGGGGGTTTCCGAGCTTTTCTTGTAAAAATTGGAAACCACATCCTCAAAAGCAAACCACTGATCGTACCTCAGATTGTCGATGACGACCAAAAGGGTAGGGGCGTTTTTCAACTCAGGTTGGACCAACTCCTTGAAAACCCGGTGCGAAAGCACAGGTCCGTCCCCATCAAACCAATCGCGATAATTCTTGTCCACGAATTTGCTGAACTGGGTATTGGCTTCCACCTTTTGGGATTCCAAGATCTCGAACATGCCGGAATCCTCGATGGCTTCGAGCTGAAGTTCCCAAAAGATCAACTTCTTATACAATTCCGCCCATTCCTCATGACTGTTCACCATAGACAAGTCCATAGCGATTTTTCGGAATTCCTGTTGGTAATTCGCCGTTGTACGCTCCGAAACCAAACGCGAATTATCCAAGTTCTTTTTAAGGGAAAGTAGTATTTGGTTCGGATTGACCGGTTTGATCAAGTAATCGGCGATTTTGTTGCCGATCGCTTCATCCATAATGTATTCTTCCTCACTCTTGGTAATCATCACCACGGGCAAGGAAGCATCGATCTGTTTCAATTCGTTCAAGGTTTCCAATCCGGAAATACCCGGCATGTTTTCATCCAAGAAGACAATATCGAAATTGCGTTCGGACAACTCTTCCAAGGCATCTTGACCACTGGGTGAGGTAGCCACCTGATAACCTTTGTTTTCTAGAAAGAGGATATGGGGTTTGAGTAGTTCGATTTCGTCGTCAACCCAAAGAATTGAGATTTGTTTCATATAGTAGCTATCTTTGCGGAATAATCCTTACGCCTTGGCCGAGACCAATAAGCTTAAAATATTTAACGACCCAATCTACGGTTTTATTGGCACACCCAATGAACTTATTTTCAACCTGATCGCGCATCCGTATTTTCAACGATTGCGGAGGATCTCACAGATGGGAATGTCTTACGTGGTCTACCCTGGGGCGCATCATACCCGGTTTCACCACGCCCTGGGCTGCATGCATTTGATGCGTAAGGTCGTCGGCGTCTTACGTTACAAAGGGGTATCCATTTCGGAAGCGGAGGAAACCGGTTTGCTTTGTGCCATTTTACTCCATGATATCGGGCATGGCCCTTTTTCACACGCCCTTGAACATGTTTTAGTGCCCGATAAAGGACATGAGGAGATCTCCTTGTTGTTCATGCAGCGATTGAATACGGAATTCGATGGGGCGCTGGATATGGCCCTAAGGATATTTAAAAAAGAGCATCCCAAGAATTTCATGAACCAGCTGGTCTCTAGCCAATTGGACATGGACCGATTGGATTATCTCAAGCGAGATAGTTTTTATACCGGGGTCTCTGAAGGCAACATCAACTCCGAACGCCTGCTGACCATGTTGAACGTCAAAGACAATGAATTGGTGGTCGAGGAAAAGGGGATCTATTCCGTCGAGAAGTTCTTAATGGCCCGACGGTTCATGTACTGGCAAGTATACCTTCATAAAACAGGTTTGGTGGCTGAGCAATTGCTGGTAAAGGTCATTCGTAGGGCGCGCCAATTACTCGTAGCAGGCCGGTTGCAAAACTGCCCGGTTGTGCTCAAAGGGTTCTTACAAGAGTCGGAAAACCCATTTTCACTCGAGTCTTTTGCCGAACTTGATGATATCGATGTACTCGCAGCTTTGAAAGCATGGAAGAAGGAACCTGATTTCGTGATTTCAAGGCTTTCCGAAATGTTATTGGATCGAAGGCTATTGAAGATAAAGATCAAAGACCGCCCGATCGATACGGCCAAACTTGAAGAACGAAAGGCGTTTTTGAAGCAGACGCATCAATTGGATGACCAAGAAGTAGCCTTCTTTGTCTTTGATGGGGAACTCCGCAACCGTGCCTACAACGATGCCGAAGAGAACATCAATATCCTGACCAAGAAAGGAAAATTGGTCGATGTTGCAAAAGCTTCAGACCATTTCAACTTGAAGGCGCTTTCAAAAGAAGTGGTGAAGTATTATGCCTGCTATCCCAAGAATGGCGTTTAGTAAATTTTCTTACTTTTGCCGAAATGGAATTTACCGCCACCCAAATCGCCGGAATATTAGAGGGCGAAGTCGAAGGAAACCCTGAAACTTCGGTAAACAAACTTTCGAAGATCGAGGAAGGGGAGAAAGGCTCGTTGACCTTTCTGGCCAACCCGAAATACACCCCCTATATTTATTCCACAAAAGCTTCGATAACTATTGTCAATCGCGACTTTATTCCCGAACAACAGGTAAAAACGACCCTGATCAAGGTGGATGACGCCTATAAGTCGTTTTCGAAACTTTTGGAATACTACAACCAGGTCAAGAACAACAAAGTGGGTGTCGAAAACCCCTCTTTCGTATCTGAAAGTGCCCAATACGGAGAAGCCTTTTATTTAGGGGCGTTTTCTTATTTGGGTGATAATGTGGCCATAGGCGACAATGTGAAGGTATACCCTAACGTATATATAGGCGATAACGTGACCATTGGTGACAATTGCGTCATCTTTGCCGGAGCGAAGATCTATTCGGAATCCATTATCGGAAAGGATTGTGTCATTCATAGTGGTGCGATCATCGGTGCAGACGGTTTTGGTTTCACCCCGAATGAAAAGGGAGAATATAGCAAAGTACCACAGACCGGAAACGTGATTATTGAAGACCATGTCGACGTGGGGGCAGGCACGACCATCGATCGCGCGACTTTGGGATCTACGGTGTTGCGCAGGGGCGTCAAATTGGACAACCAGATACAGATCGCCCATAACGTTGAAATAGGAGAGCATACGGCCATTGCAGCCCAAACCGGTGTCGCCGGATCGACCAAGATCGGCAAGCATTGCTTGATAGGGGGGCAAGTGGGGATCGTCGGCCATATAACCATAGGTGACCGTGTAAGGATTCAGGCCCAATCCGGTATTGGTCGTAACGTGAAGGATGACGAAGTGTTGCAAGGCTCACCTGCATTGAATTACGGAGATTACAATAAATCATACGTGCATTTTAAAAACCTACCCAAAATTGTTAGCAGGATTTCTGATCTAGAAAAGGAAAAGTGACAATGAAGACAAACACGATGCAACGCACGATTGCTCAAGAGATTACCCTTAAAGGAGTTGGATTACATACCGGTGAAAACGTCAACATGAAGTTTCTCCCGGCTCCAGCGAACCATGGTTTCGCGTTCAAACGCGTTGATTTGGAAGGCGAGCCCATCATTGAAGCCGATGCCGCTTATGTGGTCAATACCCAACGAGGAACCAATCTCGAGAAGAACGGAGTGAAGATCCAGACCTCCGAACATGTTTTGGCCGCCCTGGTCGGCATGCAGATCGACAATGTACTGATCGAATTGGATGCCCCTGAACCACCCATCATGGACGGCTCCTCCAAATACTTCGTCGAGGCCATAGAAAAGGTCGGTTTCGTCGAACAGGATGAAGCCCGCGAAGAATATGTGGTCAAGGATGTCATCAGTTATAAAGATGAGGCCTCTGGTAGTGAAATCACCATTATTCCTGCAGACGAATATCAAATTACCACCATGGTCGATTTCGGCACCAAAGTATTGGGTACCCAAAACGCGACCTTGGATCATATCAGTGATTTTAAGGATGAGATCGCCTACGCACGAACCTTCAGTTTTTTGCACGAACTCGAAATGCTCTTAGAGCATGGGCTCATTAAAGGCGGGGATTTGAACAATGCCATAGTGTATGTGGATAAGGAAATTTCGGAGCCGACTATGAAAAAGCTCGAAAAGGCCTTCAACAAAAAGAAACTATCGGTAAAACCCAACGGCATCTTAGACAATTTGACCTTGCACCAGCCCAATGAGGCAGCAAGGCATAAATTATTGGATGTCATTGGCGATTTGGCCTTGGCAGGCACTAGGATTCGGGGTAAGGTGATCGCCAACAAACCGGGTCATTATGTCAATACCCAATTTGCCAAGAAACTGCAAAAGATCATCAAGCAAGAACGTCGCAATTACGTGCCTGAGGTTGATTTGCATGCCACTCCTGTGAAGGACATCAACCAGATCATGGAAATGTTACCCCATAGACCGCCTTTTTTATTGGTCGATAAGATTATGGAACTTTCCGAAGAACATGTCATCGGTGTGAAGAACGTGACCATGAACGAACCGTTCTTCGTTGGGCATTTTCCGGGAGCACCGGTCATGCCGGGAGTATTGCAGATTGAAGCGATGGCCCAGACAGGAGGCATTTTGGTACTCAGTACCGTTCCGGATCCGGAAAACTATCTGACCTATTTGCTTAAAATCGATAATGTACGTTACAAGCACCAAGTCGTTCCAGGCGATACCTTGATATTCAAGTTGGATTTGATGACCCCGATACGAAGGGGGATTTGTCAAATGCAAGCTAGGGCCTATGCGAATGGAAGAGTGGTTTCAGAAGCTGAAATCATGGCCCAAATAACCAAAGTAAAAGGAAATTGAGATGAATCAACCCTTAGCATACGTCCACCCAGGGGCCAAAATCGCCAAAAACGTCGTGATCGAACCCTTTACCACCATCCATAATAATGTCACAATCGGTGAGGGCACATGGATCGGTTCGAACGTGACCATTATGGAAGGAGCTCGGATCGGAAAAAATTGCAATATTTTTCCCGGTGCCGTCATTTCGGCGACCCCACAGGACCTTAAATACCAAGGTGAGGAAACCACGGTCCACATCGGAAACAATACCACGATACGAGAATGCGCAACGATCAATAAGGGTACTTCAGATCGTATGAAAACGGTTATCGGTAACAATTGCCTGATCATGGCATATTGCCATATCGCCCACGATTGTTTGGTCAATGACGGCTGTATATTCAGTAATAATTCGACTTTGGCAGGTCATGTGACCATCGGAAGCAATGTGGTTTTGGCAGGCATGGTCGCCGTACACCAATTCGTCTCGATCGGCAAGCATGCCTTTGTAACCGGAGGTTCCTTGGTACGTAAGGATGTGCCCCCGTTCGTCAAGGCGGCGAGGGAGCCCCTTTCGTATGTGGGGATCAATTCGGTCGGACTTCGCCGTAGGGGGTTCGCCTCGGAAAAAATCCGTGAAATACAGAACATTTACCGTATTCTATACCAAAAAAATTATAACAACTCCCAGGCCGCTTCGATCATCGAGGCCGAAATGGAAGCCACCCCCGAACGTGATGAGATCTTACAGTTCATCAGGGATTCGCAACGTGGTATCATGAAAGGATATTTTAGCAGCAACTGATTATGGCAAACACTTCCGACATCCGCAAAGGATTATGCATCAAATACAATCACGATATCTACAAAATCGTGGAGTTTTTACATGTAAAGCCGGGTAAAGGACCAGCTTTCGTACGAACCAAACTTAAAAGTGTAACGACTGGTAAGGTCATCGACAATACCTTCTCGGCGGGACACAAGATCGAGGATGTACGCGTGGAGACCCGCTCTTACCAATACCTCTACAATGAAGGGGACACCTTTCATTTTATGAATACCGATGATTACAATCAGATTTCACTCCAAAAATCAAGTTTGGACGCCCCCGACCTTCTCAAAGAAGGAGAGGTGGTAACGATATTATTCAATACGGAAGACAGCATGCCCTTATCGGTCGATATGCCGGCAAGTGTCGTTTTAGAGGTCACCCATACCGAACCGGGGGTCAAAGGCAATACCGCGACCAACGCCACCAAACCCGCAACGGTCGAGACCGGGGCGCGGATCAATGTTCCTCTTTTTATCAACGAAGGTGATAAGATAAAGATCGATACTGAAAAAGGGGCGTACATGGAACGCGCGAAGGAATAATCCCGACCATGAAATTTCCACGCACATATGAGCTTCAGGAAATCGCTGCCCTTATCGACTGTGACTATGTGGGCCCAGCTGATTTTGCTGTGCAGGGAATGAACGAAATCCACGTCGTCGAACCAGGTGACATCGTATTTGTAGACCATCCCAAGTACTATGACAAGGCATTGGCATCGAAAGCGACCATTGTTTTGATCAATAAAAAGGTCGATTGCCCGCAAGGAAAGGCCCTTTTGCTTTCAGACGATCCATTTCGCGATTTCAATACCTTGACGCAGCATTTCAAACCTTTCGAACCTTGTGCTTCGAATATTTCAGCAACGGCTCGAATCGGTGAAGGCACGATCATCCAACCCAATGCATTCATCGGTAATCATGTCCAAATTGGTAAGCACTGTGTCATCCATGCCAATGTAGCGATTTATGACCATGCCATAATCGGTGATCATGTAACCATCCATTCCGGCACCATTCTAGGGGCGGATGCCTTCTATTACAAAAAACGACCGGAAGGATTCGATAAACTGAAATCCGGTGGCCGGGTCATCATTGAAGACCATGTCGATATCGGTGCGAACTGCACCATTGATAGGGGAGTAAGCGGGGATACTACGATAAAAAAAGGCACGAAATTGGACAATCAGATCCAAATCGGTCACGATACCGTTGTAGGTGAAAGGTGTTTGATCGCCTCCCATACCGGCATAGCGGGATGCGTTGTGGTTGAAGACGAAGTTACCTTATGGGGCCAAGTAGGGGTTATCAGTGGTATCACAATCGGTAAAGGTGCAGTGGTCTATGCCCAATCGGGTGTAGGACGTACTTTGGAAGGGGGCAAGACCTATTTCGGCAGTCCGGCTGAAGAAGCACGAAAGAAAATGAAAGAACTCGCCACGTTAAAGAGCATGCCCGAGATCCTTAAAAAATTACAAGACAAATAGCTTTTTTGAACTGCACAAAACTGTATTTTTGTGCCGGCAAAACAAATGACACAATGAGCGTATTAGTAAATAAAGATTCCAAAATAATCGTACAAGGGTTCACCGGAAGCGAAGGCACCTTCCATGCTGAGCAAATGATCGAATACGGTACCAATATCGTAGGCGGTGTAACGCCTGGCAAAGGAGGGCAAGAACACTTGGGCAGACCGGTATTCAATACCGTGGCCGAGGCTGTCGAAAAAGTCGGAGCCGATACGGCGATTATTTTCGTGCCACCGGCCTTTGCTGCCGATGCGATCATGGAATCGGCTAACGCCGGAATCAAGGTAATCATCACCATCACGGAAGGTATTCCAGTGGCGGACATGGTTAAGGCCAACGATTACATTAAAAACCTGGATTGCACCTTAGTCGGACCTAATTGTCCGGGTGTCATTACCCCTGGAGAAGCAAAGGTGGGTATTATGCCCGGTTTCGTGTTTAAGAAAGGGAATGTTGGTATCGTTTCGAAATCAGGGACGTTGACTTACGAAGCGGCCGATCAGGTCGTTCGTCAAGGATTGGGAATTACGACCGCTATTGGTATCGGTGGTGACCCGATTATCGGAACCACGACCAAAGAAGCCGTTGAGCTATTGATCAATGATCCGGAAACGGAATGCGTGGTCATGATCGGTGAAATCGGTGGACAGCTAGAAGCCGATGCTGCCAAATGGTATAAAGCAAGTGGCAGCAACAAGCCGATTGTCGGATTCATCGCAGGGGAAACAGCTCCGGCAGGAAGGACCATGGGTCACGCTGGGGCAATCGTCGGTGGTAGCGATGATACCGCACAGGCCAAGAAAAGAATCATGAAAGAATGCGGCATACACGTAGTCGACTCACCTGCCGAAATCGGTGTAAAGGTGAAGTCGGTGATGGCGTAGTTTCGTTAAAACTTTGATAAATCCCGATTTTATCGGGATTTTTTTATGGGCAAACATCGCCCACATCACGTATATTTGATAGCATACCGACCAAACAATAAGACATATGAAACTTTTAGAAGGAAAGACGGCCATCATTACCGGAGCCAGTAGGGGAATCGGAAAAGGAATCGCAGAGGTATTCGCGGCAAACGGGGCGAATGTGGCGTTCACTTACAGTTCTAGCGAAGGTCCGGCCATTGCCTTAGAAAATGAATTGAAGGCATTGGGGGTACAGGCCAAGGCATATAAGAGCAATGCAGGTAGTTTCGAAGAATCGGAACAACTGGTAGCCGATGTTTTGTCCGATTTCGGAACGGTTGATGTATTGATCAACAACGCCGGAATCACCAAAGACAACCTTCTCATGCGTATGGGTGAGGAGGACTTTGACCAAGTCATTGAAATCAACTTGAAATCGGTATTCAACATGACCAAGGCCATCCAACGTACTTTTCTAAAGCAGCGTAAGGGGTCGATCATCAACATGAGCAGTGTCGTTGGGGTCAAAGGCAATGCCGGTCAAACGAACTACGCCGCTTCAAAGGCGGGTATGATCGGATTTACCAAATCGGTCGCCCTCGAACTGGGTTCTCGAAACATACGATGCAATGCCATTGCCCCTGGCTTTATCGAAACCGAAATGACCGATAAGTTGGACGAAAAGACCGTACAGGGTTGGCGTGATGCGATTCCGTTGAAACGTGGCGGAACCCCGGAAGATGTGGCTAATGCCTGTCTTTATTTGGCCAGTGACTTATCTGCCTATGTTACCGGGCAGGTATTGAACGTCGACGGGGGGATGTTGACCTAAATTAGCGATATACAAGCATGCAATATGGTACCGTTTTATTGATCGTACTCGCCGTTCTGGTTGCATGTACCCTTGCATATTTCCAATATTACCATAAAGTACCAAAACGTCCGTACAGCTTTGTGCTTGCCTTGCTCAGGGGCTTGGCCGTTTTTGCGGCACTAGTATTGTTCATTGATCCAAAACTCGAAAAATCGGAGTATTATCTAGAAAAACCGGAACTAGTGGTTTTGGTTGATAATTCTTCATCCATTTCCGCACTTGGGGGTGATTCGGTTTTGGTCGATGTTTTGGATCGGATCAAATCAGATCCCACACTTGAAGATCGATTCAACCAACACTTTTATCGATTCGACGAGCGGATCGAGGAAAACGACAGTTCCGATTTTTCCGGACGAACGACCGACCTGGCAGCTGCCCTTGAAAACTTGTCCGACTTATACGACTCCAAAACAACGGCAATGGTGGTCTTGACCGATGGCAACCAAAACTTGGGTAACGATTATGAGTATGTGAATATGCCGGCATCTGTCACGACCCTTCCGGTTGTCATAGGCGATACTACCCGATACCAAGACCTTCGGATCGATCAAGTCACGATGAACAAGTATTCCTTTTTAGGGAATTCTTTTCCTGTTGAGATCGGTTTGGTTTATTCCGGTGCCAAGGCGGTAGAAACACAACTTTCCATAGTTTGGAACGGGCGGACCGCTTTCAAGGAAACGGTTACGTTCTCACCATCAAATCGAGCTCGTACGGTTTCGACCACTTTGCGTGCCGATCGTGTTGGACTACAAGAAGTACGACTGTTGGCCACCGGGATACCTGATGAACAGTATTTGGCCAATAACACCCGGTCTGAATTCATTGAGGTCATCGATGAAAAAACCGATATCCTCTTGGTCACCTCCTTTATGCATCCCGATCTAGGTGCGCTTACAAAGTCCATTGAATCCAATGAACAGCGCACGGTCAGTTTACTTTCGCCAAAGAGCGCCCTCGAAAGGATGGATGGCGCTGATCTGGTCATTTTGTACCAACCTGACAACTCCTTCGGCCCCTTATATGAGGCGATAAGTAACAAAGGTGTCGGGAAGTTCACCATTACCGGACCAAGAACGGATTGGCAATTTCTAAATCGGATACAGTCCGCGTATACGAAGGAAAGTTACACCCAATCCGAGAATGTCTTGGCCGATAAAAACGAGGCCTTTTCGAGTTTTGATATCAGCGGTTTCGAAATGATCGATTTTCCACCTTTGGAGACCACATTGGGAGAATTGTTGATTACCGTACCCTACGAGGCCGTGGCCACCCAGATCATACAAGGAGTGCGATTGACCGATCCCCTTTTGTTGACCCTGGGGGAAGATCGAACGAAAGAAGTGCTTTTGTTAGGTGAGAACTTATGGAAATGGCGGTTGCAGGACTATCGTTCCAATCGGAGTTTCGAAATGTTCGATGGTTTCATGGACCAGTTAATGCGCTATCTAGGCGATGCCGGTACACGAAATAGACTGGAATTGGATTATGAGAATGTCTTTCAAGGTGATGGCCTTGCGAGGATCAATGCGTCCTATTTCGATGAAACCTTTACGTTTAAAAGAAATGCCAGTCTGGAAATTGAAATTTCAGGGCCAAATGGGTTTAACACCCAGCGTCCAATGCTTTTGAAAGGCTATCAATATGAAATCGATTTGGCCGATTTACCGGCGGGGGAGTATGGTTTTACCGTTACGGAAACCAATGACAACCGAAAGCGGTCAGGCAAGTTCAGCATACTCGATTTTGATTTGGAGCAACAATTCCTTTCGGCGGATGACGGAAAATTGGCCCGTTTTGCAGGTCGCAACAATGGACAGCTCTATTATAGCGATGCGGTTGGGGACTTGGTCGACACCCTCCATTCGGACGACAAATACCTTCCGGTTCAAAAAAGCACTAAGAATGTAGTATCTTTAATAGATTTTCGCATCATGATGTTCCTCATCGTTCTTTTTTTGGGTGCGGAATGGTTAATAAGAAAGTATAACGGATTATTATAAAACACACGAAAATGGATAGATTACCAAGAATAGCCCTACCGATCGTTTTCATTGCGATCTTACTTATCGTTTTTGTTTCCAAAACGATCGTTCGCATCGGTCCTGGTGAAGGCGGTGTATTGTTCAAACCGGCCGGAGGGGGTGTCGTAACCGACAAGACCTATGGTGAAGGATGGCAAATCGTCGCACCCTGGAACGACATGTTGATCCATAAGGTGCGCCAGCAATCGATAACCGATGAGATGAACGTGCTATCGGTCGACGGCCTGCAGGTTTCGGTTAACGGAACCATATGGTTCGAACCCGAATACGAAAACCTCGGGAATCTGATCAAAACCAAGGGGGAGGATTTTATCGATGAATTATTGGATCCCGCCATCAACTCCGCCGCAAGGAGCGTAGTAGGTCGATACACACCCGAGCAGCTTTATTCGAGCAAAAGGGATGTGATCGAGCAAGAGATATTGGAAGAAGTCCGCAAGGAACTCCAAGGCCAATATTTGAACGTAAAACGGATTTTGGTCGAGGATGTGAAGTTGCCCCCGACCATCAAGGAGGCCATTGAACGTAAGCTAAAACAAGAACAGGAAAGTCTAGAGTACGAATTCAGGCTGGCCAAAGCTGAAAAGGAAGCGGAAAGGCAACGGATCGAAGCCCAAGGTAAGGCCGATGCGAACCGTATTTTAAGTGCCTCCTTGACAGACAAGATCCTTCAAGACAAAGGTATTGAAGCTACTTTACAGCTCTCTCAGTCACCAAACTCCAAAATCGTCGTGGTAGGATCGGGCGATAGTGGATTGCCCTTGATTTTAGGAAATAACTAAAGGAACCTTTTTTGTATAAAAAATATGTTTTAACTTCGTCAACGAAATGAAAAACGTATCGACACATCACCATATCGTAACTATCGCTCAGGCGAGGTAACGATATTTTGTATGTCAAAATAACCGAACCCGTTTGAGCAATCAAACGGGTTTTTTGATTGTACCAAGTGTTATGAGCAAGATTAGGATTGCTGTCCAAAAAAGTGGAAGACTTAACGAAGATTCATTGAGGATCCTCAAGGATTGCGGTATTTCCATAGACAATGGAAAAGACCAATTGAAGGCTGAAGCCCGAAATTTTCCAATGGAAGTGTTGTACCTCCGAAACGGTGATATCCCACAATACCTCCGTGATGGGGTAGTGGATATCGCGGTTATCGGAGAGAACGTTTTGGTTGAAAAGGGTGAAGACATCGAGACCGTCGAACGTTTGGGCTTCTCCAAGTGCCGGGTTTCCATGGCTGTTCCGAAAGGGACCTCTTATGAGGGGCATCAAGATTTCGAAGGCAGACGTATCGCGACTTCCTACCCGAATACGGTGCGAAAGTTTTTGAAATCCTGGGGTGTAAACGCCGACATCCATTTGATCAATGGATCGGTTGAAATCGCTCCGAACATCGGCCTTTCTGATGCCATTTGTGATATCGTATCCAGTGGTAGTACCCTGTTCAAGAACAATTTGAAAGAAGTAGCGGTACTGCTGAAAAGCGAAGCCGTACTTGCCGTGTCACCCAAAATCGACGACGATCGAAAAGCGATCCTTGACAAACTCCGCTTTCGCATACAGTCCGTTTTGCAAGCACGCCAAAACCGCTATGTTTTGATGAACGTGCCGGATGCCAGTCTCGATAAGGTCATTGAATTGTTGCCGGGCATGCGCAGCCCGACCGTTTTGCCTTTGGCGCAGGACGGGTGGAGTTCGGTTCATACCGTGATCAACAAGGATACCTTTTGGGAGGTCATCGATGCCTTAAAATTGGCAGGAGCGGAAGGGATTTTGGTTTGTCCTATCGAAAAAATGGTACTGTAATGAAAAAGATCCTTAAGCCGAATAGAACGGATTGGCCTGGTTTGTTGGAACGGCCGACCCAGACCTTTACGGATATCGAACCGGTAGTCAGTACTATTTTCAATGAGGTTGCCTTAAACGGGGACGCTACCCTTAAAAAATATACGGAGCGATTCGACAAGGTGGCGTTGGAACGGTTTGAAGTCAGTGATGAAGAGGTTCAGGCAGCTCAAAAGCAGGTATCCCAAGAATTAAAGGAAGCGATCGCCTTGGCGCAAGCGAATATCAAAAAATTCCATGCGGCCCAACGTACCGAAGCCGTGAAAGTGGAAACCATGCCGGGCGTTCAGTGTTGGCAGGAAAAACGACCGATACAACGTGTAGGGCTATACATACCAGGGGGTACCGCCCCTTTGTTCTCAACCATACTGATGTTGGCCGTACCGGCGAATTTGGCCGGTTGTGAAGAGATCGTGTTATGTAGTCCCCCCAATGTGAATGGGGAATTGGACCCAACCATACTATACACGGCCATCCAATGTGGGGTGACCCGAATTTTCAAGATTGGCGGAATTCAGGCAATTGCCGCCATGACCCTTGGAACGGAATCGGTACCGAAGGTCGATAAGATCTTTGGCCCGGGCAACCAATATGTGACCGTAGCGAAACAATGGGCGACACGATTCGGGGTGGCCATCGATATGCCTGCCGGACCCAGTGAATTGATGGTAGTGGCGGATCGCACTGCCAATCCGGCTTTCGTTGCTTCCGATCTGTTGAGTCAGGCCGAACACGGCACCGATAGCCAAGTGATTTTAGTGACCACGGATGTAGCGATCCTAGATGCCGTTACCCAAGAATTGGCCGTTCAAATCGAAGCCTTACCACGCAAGGAAATTGCAAAGCAGGCTATTGGCAATAGCCGGCTTATTTATGTGGAGACCGATTCGGAAGCTATTGCGATGATGAACGCCTATGGACCTGAACACCTGATCGTCTGTGTTGAAAACGAATCGACCTATCTCGACGGGATCAAGCATGCCGGTTCCGTCTTTGTTGGTGACTATACCCCTGAAAGTGCTGGGGACTATGCCTCCGGCACCAACCACACCCTGCCGACCAACGGATACGCCAAACAATACAGCGGGGTCAATTTGGATAGTTTCATGAAGAATATGACTTTTCAGAAAATCAGCGGTGAAGGCCTAAAGGCTATAGGGAACAGCGTTGAATTGATGGCTGCGGCCGAAGGGCTTCAGGCCCATAAGAATGCGGTCAGTATACGATTAAAACAGTTGGATGAAGGCATTTGACATCAATACTTGGGTAAGACCCTCCGTTCAAGGATTGCAACCGTATTCTTCCGCCAGGGATGAATTCAAAGGGGCGGATACCGAAATGGTGTTTTTGGATGCTAACGAAAATCCCTTTGAAAATGGTGTGAATCGATACCCAGATCCACAACAGCGTGATTTGAAAAGGTATTTGGCCGAACAACGTGGCCTCCGTAGTGGGCAATTGTTATTGGGCAATGGAAGTGACGAAGTCTTGGACTTGATTTTTCGGGCGTTTTGTGAACCGAATGTAGATAATATCATCACTTTACCACCCACCTATGGCATGTACAAAGTGCTTTCGGGCATCAATGCGATAGCGAACAGGGAAGTTTTATTGAATGAACGCTTTGAACCCGATGTCAAGGCGATATTGAATAGGGTAGACCCCAATACGAAAATCCTCTTCCTATGTTCCCCGAACAATCCGACAGGTAATGTTTTCAATAGGGATACGGTTGCCGAATTGCTTCAAAAATTTCAAGGTTTGGTGGTCATCGATGAGGCTTACATCGATTTTACACAGCAACCGTCATGGACCATGGAGCTGGACAACTACCCGAATCTGATCGTTACCCAAACCTTATCGAAAGCCTATGGTATGGCAGGCATACGTTTGGGTATCTGTATTGCATCGAAAGCCATCATCGAAGTACTTAACAAGATCAAACCGCCATATAATGTCAACGCTTTAACACAAAGCAAGGCCTTGCAAGGGTTGCGAAGCCAGCGAAGGTCTTCTGAAGTGCTACACATTTTGGAAGAACGTGAGCAACTTGCAAAAGCTTTGGAGACCGTGCGGTTCGTTAAAAAGACCTTCCCGACCGAAGCCAATTTCATACTAGCCCGGGTCGACGATGCCGATCGCCGCTATGATGAACTGTTGAAGTTGGGCATTGTAGTTAGAAATCGGTCATCACATGCCCGATGTGAGAACACCTTACGGTTTACCATCGGAACAAAAGAAGAGAACAAGTTGTTATTGGAAGCATTAAAACAATTGGACAATGGCTAAAAAGGTATTATTCATCGATAGGGACGGCACCCTTGCCCAAGAACCACAAGACGAACAGCTGGATGCCTTCGAAAAGTTGGTCTTTTATCCTAAAGTGTTTACATACTTGGGTAAAATTGCCAAGGAATTGGATTTCGAATTGGTCATGGTGACCAACCAAGATGGTTTGGGAACACCTTCTTTTCCGGAAGCGGATTTTTGGCCAGTACAAAATTTCTTGGTACAGAGCTTTGAAAGTGAAGGTGTTGTGTTTTCTGAAATATGTATCGATCGAACCTTTGCCAAAGACAATGCCCCAACCCGGAAACCGAATACAGGCTTGCTTACACATTTTCTGACAGCGGAATATGACATGGAAAGCTCCTTCGTCATTGGGGATCGCTTGACCGATATGGAGCTAGCCAAGAACTTAGGGGCGAAAGGCATCTTTATTAACGACGAAACGCACTTTGGTGTCGATGAAATAACAACTTCAAAGACTGACCTTTCTGCCTACATCGCGCTGGAAACCAATGATTGGAAAGCTATTTATAGTTTTTTAAAACGCACAAAGCGTGAAGGAAAAATAAAAAGAACGACCCATGAGACCGATATTGACATTACCCTAGATCTCGACGGCACGGGGGTGTCGAAGATCGATACGGGCTTAAAATTCTTCGATCATATGCTGGATCAATTGGCGCGACATGGCCAAATGGATTTGGAAATCACGGTCAAGGGGGATCTTGAGGTGGATGAACACCATACCATTGAAGATACCGGAATTGCGCTTGGGGAGGTATTCCATGAAGCCCTGGGCACCAAATTGGGCATTGAACGCTATGGGTTTTGCCTTCCCATGGACGATTGCCTGGCGCAGGTTGCCATAGATTTCGGGGGGCGCAATTGGTTGGTATGGGAAGCGGACTTCAAAAGGGAGAAAATCGGCGACATGCCCACCGAGATGTTTCACCACTTCTTTAAATCCTTTACCGATGGGGCGAAAGCGAATCTGAACATCAAAGTGGAAGGAAACAACGAACACCACAAAATAGAGAGCATCTTCAAGGCCTTCGCCAAAGCCATTAAAATGGCGGTCAAACAAGATATTGAAAAAATGGTATTACCGTCAACAAAAGGGATGTTATGAAGGTAGTGATCATCGACTATGGTGCAGGCAACATTCAAAGCATCAAGTTTGCCTTTCAACGTTTGGGCGTGCATGCCATACTGAGCAACGATCGCCATACTATCGAAGCAGCCGACAAGGTGATTTTTCCTGGGGTTGGCGAAGCCAGTAGCGCGATGGGCAAGCTTAATGAAAGTGGTTTGCATACCCTCATCCCGACCCTGCGACAACCCGTATTGGGCATTTGCCTTGGCATGCAACTGATGTGCCGTTCTTCGGAAGAAGGCGCCACACAAGGACTTGGTATTTTCGATACGGATGTGGTCCGTTTTACCAACGGTTTAAAGGTGCCACAAATCGGATGGAACAAAATACAGCAACTTCGCTCCCCCTTGTTCTCAGGGCTAGAGGATGATTACATTTATTTGGTACACAGCTATTATGCCCCATTGACCGAGAACACCATAGCCCAAAGCACCTATGGGTTCGCCTATAGTGCCGCTTTGCAAAAAGACAATTTTTACGGGGTACAATTCCACCCGGAGAAGTCCAGCACCTATGGTGCCGAGATCTTAACGAATTTCTTGAAGTTATGAAGGAAGCCGGCTACCAAATATCGACCGACCCCGATAAATTGGATATCGATTTCGTATATCGGTATCTGAGTCAAACTGCCTATTGGTCAAAGGGGAGAACGAAGACTCAAGTAGAAACGGCCATGGCCCATTCCCTATGTTTTGGAATGTATACACCCGATGGATCCCAAATAGGATTCGCAAGGGTAGCTACGGACTTTGTGGTGTTCGCCTGGTTGATGGACGTCTTCATTTCACCAGGGTATACCGATCAGGGCCTTGGCAAGACCCTAATCCGTCATGTGATGGAGCACCCCGATCTACAGCAAGTCAACGGTTTTGGTCTTCGAACCAAGGATGCCCAAGCACTCTATCGCAAATTTGGCTTTGAAACGATTGAAGACCCTGATACATGGATGTTTAAAGACAATATGAAATGAGAATCATACCCGCAATTGATATCATCGATGGGAAGTGTGTTCGTTTAACAAAAGGCGATTACGATTCTAAAAAAGTGTACAGTGACGATCCGTTGGAGATGGCCAAACGATTTGAAGGTCACGGAATCTCCCATTTACATCTTGTCGATTTGGATGGGGCAAAATCCAAGCATATCGTCAATCACCGTATTTTGGAAACCTTGGTGGGCAAAACCAATTTAAAAATTGATTTTGGAGGGGGCTTGAAAAGCGATGAAGACCTGCGCATAGCTTTTGAAAGCGGGGCCCAACAAGTGACCGGTGGAAGCATAGCCGTAAAGGACGAGGCTACCTTTTTGGGATGGCTCGAACGTTTCGGTCCCGAAAAGATCATTCTTGGTGCCGATGCCGACAATGGCTTCATCGCAGTTTCGGGATGGCAGGAAGCTTCCGAAATGAAATTGATTCCGTTCATCAAAAAGTTCCAAAAAAAGGGCATTAAGAATGTCATTTGTACCGATATTTCAAAGGATGGGATGCTGGCCGGACCTGCATTCGAGCTTTACGGTGAGATTTTAAGGGAAACCCAAGTGACCCGAACCGAAATTGGGGGTAGCGGTGTTGTCGATCACGTTGAAAATGGGATCAACCTGATTGCAAGCGGGGGCATTTCTTCCATTGACGAGCTGCCAAAACTAGCCCAAACCGGATGCGAAGGGGTGATTATCGGTAAAGCCATATACGAAGAACGCATCAGTCTGAAAGCACTGGAAACCTATATCATAAACCATGGATAAGCTGACCGAATTTCAAAAGGAATTCATCACCAACTGTTGTTACAGAATGGATGAAAGTGTACGAATGATCGAAATTGCCATGGAAAAAATCGATGAGACCCAGGTTTGGCAGCGCCCCAATAGTTCGCTGAATAGTTTGGGGAATTTGATTTTGCACCTTTGCGGAAATATGACCCAATATGGGATCGATTCGTTAAAGGATCAAGCCGATAGACGGGACCGTGACGCGGAGTTTCATCAAGAAGATGGTATGACCAAAGCCGAACTGTTGCAACAGTTGCGGGAAACGGTCGCTGAAGTCAAAGCCACGTTTTCGAACACCGATACGGAACGCTTGTTGGCCCATCGCAAAGTGCAAGGATTCGACTTTTCAGGAATCGGGAATATAATCCATGTGGTAGAACATTTTTCCTACCATACCGGTCAAATTGCGTTTTGGATCAAACAGTTGAAAGACACCCCACTTGGCTTTTACGACGGCCATGATTTGAATACGAAAAACGAATAACTAAAATACGGTCCTGAACAGCTTTTAAGGACACTATAATCATGCTGACAAAGAGAATCATACCCTGTCTCGATATCAAAGACGGCCGAACCGTGAAAGGGGTCAATTTCGTTGCCCTTAGAGACGCAGGTGACCCGGTCGAATTAGCGCAACGCTATGCCGATGAGGGGGCCGACGAACTGGTATTCCTAGACATTTCGGCTACGGAACAACGCAGGAAAACCTTGGCGGATCTGGTCTACCGGGTTGCCGAAAAATTGAATATTCCGTTTACCGTCGGGGGTGGTATCGCTTCGGTCGCCGATGTGGATATCCTTCTCAAGAATGGAGCGGATAAGGTTTCTATCAATTCCGCTGCGGTAAAACGACCGCAACTGATTGATGAACTGGTCGCCAAATTCGGTTCACAATGTATCGTCGTGGCTATCGATGCCAAACAAGTCAACGGGAACTGGAAGGTGCATTTGGTGGGCGGAAAGGTAGCTACCGACATCGATTTGTTCGATTGGGCGAAAGAGGTGCAAGATCGCGGGGCAGGGGAGATCTTGTTCACCAGCATGGATCATGACGGCACCAAAAACGGTTTTGCCAATACGGCTTTGGCTCAACTTTCGAAAACACTCCGGATTCCGGTGATTGCATCCGGTGGAGCAGGAAAAATAAGCCACTTCAGTGATACCTTTAAAGCAGGAGGGGCCGATGCTGCCTTGGCGGCCAGTGTTTTCCACTTTAAAGAGATCGAAATAAACGTATTGAAACAACAATTAAACTCGGAAGGGATTCCTATGCGCATATGACAATAGATTTTGACAAAAACGGCAATGGATTGGTGGCCACCATCGTTCAGGATGCAACGACCATGAAGGTGCTTATGCTCGGCTATATGGATGAAGCCGCCTACGCCAAAACGATGGAAACCAAGCAGGTTACCTTTTTTAGCAGAAGCAAGCAACGCTTATGGACCAAAGGGGAGACCAGTGGTAATTTCTTGGAGTTGGTCGACATCAAAGTCGATTGTGACCAAGATGCCGTATTGGTTTTGGCCCACCCGAAAGGACCGACATGCCATTTGGGCACAGGAACCTGTTGGGGAGAACCCAACGAAGCTTCTTATGGATTCTTAACTGAATTGGAGTCGGTTATCGCCTCACGCAAAGCCAATTCGGAAGATGAAAAAAGCTATGTGGCTTCCCTGTTCCGAAAAGGGATCAATAAAATCGCCCAAAAGGTCGGCGAAGAAGCGGTAGAGACCGTTATCGAAGCCAAAGACGATAATGAGGAGCTTTTCTTGAACGAAAGTGCCGATTTATTGTTCCATTATCTGATTTTATTACAGGCCAAAGGCTACCGTCTTGACACCGTGGTCGATGTATTGAAATCCAGACACGAATAACGGAACTCATTTCTTAAAGAGCGATCGATTGAGAACGGTTTGATGCAGCTTGTCCCTATAGTTACGACTGATGGGGATTTCAACCGAACCCAATTTCAGTTTCGCTTTTTCGACGGATGTAATTTTGTCGATCGCCACCAAATACGATTTATGAACCCGTAGAAAGCCCTTAGGGGCAAGCAAGGCCTCGATGCGTTTCATGGTCAATAAGGGCATATATTTTCGATCCTTGGTGTGGATGACCACATAATTTTGCATGGCTTGCACGTATTCGATCGCGTCAAAACTGATTTTTTCGTAAATCGAATCGCATTTGACAAAAAAATAGGCTGCATCGGCTTTGTTGAATGTTGGGATCGTTTGCTGCCCCAATTCAAAATACTCCCGAGCTTTGGTGACCCCTTTAAAAAAACGTTCGAACGTAACTGGTTTGACCATATAGTCCAAAACATCCAGTTCAAATCCTTCCAACGCATAACTGGGGTAGGCCGTAGTGATGATTATCATTGGCCTGTTCTTGGTTGACTTCAGGTATTCGATACCGGTCAAAATGGGCATTTGGATGTCCAAAAAAATCAGGTCAATGGGCTGGGATTGCCCCAATTTCGAAAGATCGGTGGGATTTCCTCCTTCTCCTATCAAATTCAAAAAATCAATTTTGGAAATATAGTGTGCCAAGCCCTCTCGGGCTAAAGGTTCATCATCGATAAGTACACAATTCATCGGTCGCATCAGGCGGTTAAGGTGCTAGGTGTATCGGCTGTTTTTACATTGATGTTTAGTCGGACTTCGTGTTTTTCATGATCCTTGATAATCGTCAAGTCGTGGGCGTTCGGATAGATCAATTCCAATCGGCGTTTGACATTTTCCAAGCCAATGCCACTGTATTCCACTTCGCGGCTCACCGCAAGGCTATCTTTGCTGTTGGCCACCTCGAATAGAACCTTACCATCAATGACCCGTAAAAGGATGGATATCCAATTTTTCCGATCAGCATGATGGGAAATATGTTTAAAGGCATTCTCAATAAACGGCATTAAAAGAAAGGGGGCAATGACGAGGTCAGCAGTAGCGTTTTTGTCGATTTCTACCTGTAGTTCGGAATTCGCCCGCTCTTGACGCAGGTGCTGCAATTCTATGAAGTTTTCCAAATAATCCAACTCATGCCCTAAATTGATAAAAGGGGCATTGCACTCGTACAGCTGATAGCGAAGGAGCTCCGAAAACTTCGCTAGGGACTCCGATGCCTTATCCTGGTCTTTATGGATGAGCACAAAAATGGAATTGATGGTATTGAAAAGGAAATGGGGGTTGAACTGTGAACGCAAGAACTTGAGTTCGGTTTGTAATTTTTCCTTTTCCATCGTATTGCGATGTTTTTCGGAGGCGATCCAATTCTTCGTCAATTTGATACTCATCGCCAAGGTCATACTGGCCAAAGTCGATGGTAAGGCATTGTTCTTGAACAGTTCGAAAAAATCGGAAGGAGGAAGGTAAAACAGGGTCTCGAATGGCTGTTCGACGATCCAAGCATTGACGAAATACCCACCGATAATACCGGCTGAAGTGAAAATCACCGTAGCAAGAAGCAAAGGAATATATGCCCACACCTTACCTTGTTGTAAAAATTTCGGTATTAAATAATACAGATTGAAATAGACCCCTAAGGCTTGCATGCCGACATAAAAAAGGAATTTGGTGGTATAATCGGAATATAAGATGTTCTGGGTGGCTTCAACGACACTGCCACTGGTCAATGACCACCAAAAATAGTGGTAGAAAAACCAAAACAACAAGTGGTACAATTTGTACGTAATGATAAACGATAAAATCCTTTTCTGCATGCGCTGAACTTCCCTATAAATTAAATGTAATCAAAAAGAATCGTCCGAGATCAAGTCTTGTATTGGCTATTGATGAACGACAGTGAATCATTGACGAAATTGCATTTTGGTTCCCTTGCGGCATGGCATACCGTTAATCAAGTTCAAGTTACACCTTGTCAAATTTCCAAGCCCGGTCGACATTCTCTTTTTGTGGCGTAGGCAACCTTAATTTCCTTTACTCAATAAACGAGTCGATCATGAAAAGAATCAAGAAGAACGTATGCGCTTTTTTTATCATCTGCCTTGTTCCCTTATTCGGGTTAAGGGCACAAGAGCAGTCAGACGAAGCAGAAGCTAGGGCCCAAATAACGGCAACGGGTGAAGCCGTTCGCGAAGCCTTCAAAAAAGGGGATGTGCAGACCATTGCGAAATACCACCATCCTGAGGTGATCAAGGCATTGGGCTATGACAATGTTAGGGTAGGGCGTGAAGCGGTCATGCAAGGCCTCGAAGAAACCTTAGCCTCCTTCAACCTAGAGTTCCTTGATGAAAAATTGGAGGAAGCATTTGTTTATGAAGGTGATCTGGTCATCAAACAAATGAAGTTTGCCCTACGCCTGATACCCAAAAACGGGGATCCGCCCTTCGTTTTCCGAGGCCGGACCTTACTCGTACTAAAACGTTTTGAAGCCAGCCCGACCGGTTGGGCCACGCTGCATGAAATCATCCAACCCTATCAAGAGTAATGGCTATGAAACATGTAACGATTCTTAGCATATGTCTGTTCTTTTTCAGTGGAATACGAGGAAATGTCCCCGCCGTTCAGGCCCAAAGTGAATGCTTTGCTTTGGCCATGGAGGGTAAAGATACCCAGGCTTTGGTCTCCATGTTCATCGAAGAATCGATCCTTTTGCCTGAATACGCGCCTATGCTGCAAGGTCAAGCCAGGATTCGTGGTTATTTTGAAGATTTGTTTTTAGCTACTGAAACCGTCCACTTTGAAAAGCATCCTTTTGAAATACAGCAATATGATACTTATGTTGTTGAATTGGGGACCTACAAGCATCGTTACAAAACAGTAAATGAAACTCCTATTGATTACGATGGTAAGTACTTGACTTTTTGGAGGATGGAAGGCGACACACCGATTATCATCGCACACATTTGGGGCGCTTCCAAGTATATGGAGGCCACGCAATTGGTATTTGAAAAACCCGTTTCGGAATCGCCAAGTTTTGAAATCAAACCAACGGAATGGTCTAGGGCCATAGAATACATCCGTCTCAAAGCCTATGATGCCGTACTCAAAGGGAATGCCAATAAGCAAACCGAGCCCTATGCCGACGATGCCGTCTATATGACCTATTATGACCCACCATATATCGGTAAGACCCGTATTTTAGACTACTACCGAGACCACTACGATCCTTCGGTGACAAGGGATTCGTTAATGACCAAGGCCGTGCGCATCATCGAACTGGATAGTCACGCCCTAAAATTCGGGGAATATTATGTAGAATGGACCTATGAAAACGAGGCTTACTATATCCGTGGAAAAGGGCTATCCGTATTCCGTAAAAGGGCAGACGGACAAGTCGAAATATACCGACAAATGATCAATCACAGCATGCCACCAAAATCTAAAAATCCATGAAAAATTTCTTGATAACACTTTGCTGTTTGTGTTGCTATTTAAGTCAAGGACAAATGAAGCACATTCAATACGAACAACATCGTACGGACACCCTCCTTTCCGAAAACCCGTTCCGGAAATTCGTAGGCGAGTGGACCCTCAAAAAAAATCGTTGGATCCATAATTGGGGCGGTACGACCGATACGATCCAAATTAAAGGGCATCATACGGTAACAACCGCCTTGAATACGGCTAACAGCTTGCTGTCGATCATCGATGGTCCGGCCCCCAACGGGCAGATTTATTGGTCCTACAATCCCATCACCGGGGCGGTCGATCATTTGTCAAGTTTCGGAACCGTTCGGGCAGGTGTAGGTCATGGAAGTATTTCCAAAGATGGGGATGTCACCTTAAGAATCACCTTCGAAGGGGAACCAAAAGGCACCTATAGGGTTTACCACTACAGATGGCTGTCTGCCGATGAGTATCATATGAAGTCCGTACAGTATGATCAAAACGATAGCCCCACCGGACTATTTTATGAAGGAAACTTCATTCGCATATCACAAAGCGATAGCAGCACACGCACAGAGATCGAAAGGGTTTTGGCAGTTCTTGACGATCATACCGTTCCGATTGCCCAGCAATTGGAAGTATACCATGAACAGGTCGTTCATATGGCCCCTGATGCTGAAGTAATCTTAGGCAAAAAGGCACTTGGTACGTATTTGCAGACGCAAAGATCCTACGGAAAGGTAGTTATGGAACATCACATCGATGAAGTGGAAAATTTGGGGGGACTGGTGCTCATGCGCGGGGGCGTCTCAGGGCATTTTTATCCCAATGATGGGGGTGCGGCAATGCGGTTCAAAACCAAGAACCTCTTTGTGTTTGAAAGGGTAGGGGGGCATTTGAAAATCAAGAAGGTGATATACAATAGCAGCCCAATACCCCAATGAACCCGTTTCCGTGATTCAAGTGCCCTATGGCTTCATTGGTATGGGATGTATAAGCATGGGTACTTCAAAGGTGTTGGATGTCGCCGACGGTGACCCAATTAATGGCTATTGGCATCCAGTTTTCATCATCGTCTTTAGCGAAAACAAGATTTGAATCACAGTACACACGGCGGGTCAAAATCGGTTGTCGTTCTTCGAAGGGTTGCTTATCCATCAATCCAGCTGTTTTTTGTATCGGTTTCGTCCCATATTGAAAATTCCGAGTTTGATACCAATCCCGGCCGAAAACCCATTAATGCGATCGATAGGGCTATCGGTCAATTCGATCTTACTGGAAAACCGATACCTGACCCCTGCTTCAAGTTGGGCATATCGCGATATGTTGAACAAGGCACTGACACCAGGTTCGACGACGAAGATGGCATCGAGGTCATCCTCATCCGGATCGAATTCGTCACTTTCGATCGTTTCGCGATCGGCATACCCAACGGCACCACCACCGATGAAGAGCGGAAAAGAGAGACTGACCAATGATTTTCCGAAAAGAATGGGTTCGAGATGAAACCCTGCATACCCTGCGAACAGATCGTCATTCTGTCCTGATTGTGGGTTGAAGACATCCTGTCGCGAATAGAGTCCTCTAGCTAAAAAACCGACTTCGAATTGTTGGTTGGCCACATAGGCCACTTTGAACGTTCCGATGTAGGTGTCTTCCCCTTCGATTTCACCATAGCCTAATCCGATGCCCACATATACCCCATGTACGACGTTACTACGGTCATTGAAGGTGATGTAGTCATCATCATCTTGGGCTTGCATTATCAAACTGGTCAACAAGGTTAGAAAAAGGAATTGCGTTTTGAAATGGTACATGTTTAAGCTCTGTTTTGATTGATTACTTTTAAAGACAACACAGGAGGGTAAAGGTTGCATAGCCGCCGATTTTAATCGTTCAAGGTTACGATGCCCTTGACCCCTTTGATCGAAACGCGTCCTGTTTTCATGGCGCCGAAGGTCGCTTTGATTTCGCGAAGCTTCTTGCTTTTATCCAAGAGTTGTGATTCAACATTCTCGAAACTTCGCGGTAACCGCACGACCCCTTGTTCTAGGGTAGCGTCGAATCGATGCGAAAAACCGGTTACGTTCAAATCAATATCCGAAGATTCTTGATTGATGGCGATCTCGGTATCCGGTCCTGAAATGTTGCGCACCATCAAATCCGCGATTTTCAGTTCGAGATCTACCTCCTTATCAAGTCGTTCTATCGCCAAGGTGGTGAATTTTAAATTTCCATAAATGCTTCCTACCGCGTCCACACCGATACCATCCTTGTTCGAATAGATTTCAAGGGCACCGATTTCACCCAAGCTGATCTCGGTACCGCTACTGTTCAATCGAAGACTTTTTGAATCGGCCATATCCAACTCACCATTCTTAAGGTTCAGGCTGGCATAATCCAGGTTCCTCGCCTTTACTTTGCCAAATTTCAAAATCACATCCGCCTTGCCCAGGTCATCGTTGATCCAAAGATCCCCATGTTCGACCAAGGCACGTAATTCGCCACTCCAATCTTCAAGGAACACATCGCCGAAACGATTGGTGACCCGCAACTTGGCCTTTTTCGGCAAGAAAATCTCGTAGTCGATCTGTACACGGCTCCGGTCCACATCGATGGGGTTGTTGCGATTGAAAAAATCAGCCAACCAGCCCGTATTTTTGTTTTCGATCTTGGAGACCACCGAAACATAGCCACTGCTGGTCTTGATTTCGGCTTCGATTCGAGAAAGTAATGATTTGGCCGTATCATATTTTCTATGGTTGACCTTAACATCGATCTTAATGGCAACTCGGTTTTGTTCCCATCCGGTCAAAGTCAGCGAACCGTATTTGTTCTCGACCATCAATTCACCGTCCATATCCAAGGGGTATTCCTTTTCGATCGTCTTAGACACGCGCTCCTGTGCCCAACCAAGTTGTACCGAAAAGAGTACAAAGGCCGTCCACAGGATTGGTTTATAAAGTGTATCCATAATTCCCTTCGTTATTTTTTGTTGCGTTGATCTGTTGCAATAAATTCTCAATTAGTGCTATGCGCTGTTTGTAGTTGGCCACGATGGCTTCCAATACGCGCTCATTATCCAAATTGTTACGCATCTCTTCACGCAACAAGGCGTACTCGGCATCCAGCTCATCCATAAATGCCAAGAATTCCGTTTTGTCCGACGCTGATAAATGCGGACTGTTTTGTACCAATCGTACCTGGTACGACACCAAACCCTGATAATGCATGTCGATTTCCAAAAGTTCCTTTGAAACGAATTGCGTTTGGGCAGGACTTTCGTTATATATCGATAAAGCCGTAAAGGCCCCGATTCCAAAGAGAATGGCGATACCGGCTGCAATCTGGGCCATGGGGCGTTTCCAAAGCGGGATGACTCTGGGTTCAGGTCGTTCTATGGCTTGTGAAATCGCAGCCCACATTTTCTCCTTGTCGGCCTTATGGGTGTCAAATTGCCCTGCTTGCTCCCGAATGTGTTTTTCAAAATTGTCCATTACAAGCGTTGTAAGATTTCCAATAATTTTTTCTTCGCCCTGTGGTATTGCGATTTGGAAGTACTGGTCGTAATTCCTAAAACCTCGCTAATTTCCACATGGTCGTAACCCTCAATCAAATAGAGGTTGATGATCTGTTGGTACCCCTCCGGCAATTTGGCAATGCCCTGCCGTACCTTCTCGATGGTAACCGCCTCGGCTTCGACCGGGGTTTCCTCCTCCAAATGGAACTCATGCTTTTCCATTGGGACTAACGGTACTTTTTTCAAACGCAAGTGGTTGATGCTCTTATTGATAACGATTCGTTTCAACCAGGCCCCGAAACTGCTTTCATACTTGAAACTGTGCAGTTTTTTAAAGGCATCGATAAAACTTTCTTGAACGATATCCTCTGCATCTTCCTTATTTCCCAAAAACCGCATTCCGACATTGTACATAGCATCGACATAACGCGAATACAGTTCATACTGTGCGCTACTATTGCCGGTCTTGCACTGCTCGACCAGATGTTGATGTGTGAAGCGAATGTCGGTTTCCAACGGAAATGGTTTGCGTTGCTATTGCTAAAGACAGCCACAAAAGTAAGGGGTTGCATGGAAATTTGATTTTTCATCGGAAATGACAAAAAAATGCTGAAGATGCAACCTTCGAATTTCGAAGCTGTCTATGGTGGTGAAACTTTTTTACAACCATCTAAAATCAAAAAATGGACAACAAACGAACGAAAATTCCCTTGTGGTTCAGCAAGTGGATGACCGGATTGCTGCTATGTATCATGGCTTCCCAAGCCTATGCGCAGCAAAACCACACCATTAGTGGCACGATTACCGACAAAAGCAATGGGGAAAGTCTTTTTGGGGCCACGGTGTTCTTAACAGGTACCACGATCGGCGGGGTGACCAACGAATACGGGTTTTATTCCATTACCGCACCTGAAGGGGAGTATGTGCTGAACATTTCGTACATGGGGTATAACGATGTGAACCTTACCATTACCCTTGATCAAGATTTAAAAAAAGACATTGAAGTCATCGAATTTTCAACCGCCTTGGAAGAAGTGGTCGTCACCGCCGAAGAACCGGAAAGGGCCATTCTGCGAAAACCCGAGATGAGCGTGGTCAAATTGAATGTCGGTACCATCAAGCAAACCCCGGTGGTGTTGGGTGAGGTCGATGTGTTGAAATCGCTACAGCTCTTACCAGGGGTCACCAACAATGGGGAAGGTACCGGTGGTTTCCATGTACGAGGTGGGGCCCAAGACCAGAACTTGGTGTTACTCGACGAGGCCATTATCTACAATACCTCCCACATGTTCGGTTTCTTCTCGGTTTTCAATGCGGATGCCATCAAAGACGTCAAGTTATATAAAGGCGGGATTCCTGCACGTTTTGGAGGACGGGTTTCCTCGGTGCTTGATATTCGTCAAAAAGATGGGAATCGGAAGCGATTCGCAATGACCGGTGGCATTGGATTGATATCTAGCCGACTGACGGCCGAAGGGCCACTTTTTGGTGATAAGGGGTCGTTTTTGATTGCGGGCCGTCGCTCTTATGTCGACCTGATATTGGCTGCCGCGGGTGAAGACAATCGGGTTTCCTTTTACGATTTGAATTTAAAGACCAATTACAGCATCAACCGGAATAACAAACTGTATCTAAGTGGATATTTCGGTCGCGATGCTTTTGACTTCGCCGGTATCTTCGAGAACAGCTATGGCAACGGGTCGGGCAACCTACGATGGAACCACATTTTCAACGATCGATTGTTTTCAAACCTATCGGCCATCGTAAGTCGCTACGACTATGACCTGAATTTCGATCAAGACGATTTTGAATGGATCTCTTCGATCACCAATTACAACTTGAAATACGATTTGAAATATTATGTGAACGATCGGTTTAGTCTTGATTTCGGCTTGAATGGTATTTATTACGATTTCGATCCCGGGCAGATACGTCCCACTTCGGATTCCTCGCCGATCAATCCTTTGTCCTTAGACCAAAAGCGGGCCTTCGAGAGCGGGGCCTACCTCAATGCGGAACATAAATTGACCGATCGTTTAACGGCCCAATACGGCTTGCGATACAGTACGTTTACCCGTTTGGGAGGCCAACCCATTACCGATTACGCCAATGGATTGCCTGTAGTCTACAATGAGGAACTCGGCATTTACCAAAGGGGGGAGGCCATCGGTGAAACCGAATTTGCCAGAAGCGCCACCATAACCGATTTTGGAAATTTCGAACCCCGGATTTCGCTGGCCTACCTATTGAACGAAAATGCCTCGATCAAAGCCGGATTTTCAAGGGCGGCCCAATACATCCATTTGTTGTCCAATACTTCTTCGGTAACCCCCTTGGATGTGTGGACCCCAAGTGGCCCATTTATCGAACCCCAACTCTCGAACCAATATGCCATCGGCTATTTTCGAAACTTTAAGGACAAGGAGTATTCGTTGGAACTTGAAGCCTATTACAAAACCGTCGACAATCGTATCGACTACATCGATGGTTCCGAGTTGATTGGGCAAAACACCATTGAGACCGAAATATTGAATGGGGAAATGCGGGCCTATGGACTGGAATTTTTGTTGCGGAAAAACGAAGGTGATCTAACAGGTTGGTTGGCCTACACCCTTTCAAAATCCGAACAACGTACCTTGGGTGGTGCCGCCGGTGGCCCGGGAATCAACAATGGGGACTGGTACAACACCTTTTTTGACCGCACCCATGATATTTCTTTGACTACGGCCTATCGGTACAACGAACAATGGTCGTTCGGTGCCAATATGGTCTTTCAGACCGGCCGTCCCGTGACCTATCCAAACGGGCAATACCAATATGAAGGACTCTCCATTGCAAGCTATGCCCCGCGTAATTCGGATCGCTTGCCCGCTTATCATAGGGTCGATGTATCGGCCACCTACAAACCCAAGAAATACCAGAACAAACGCTTTAAAGGCGAATGGGTACTCAGCATCTATAATCTGTACCACAGAAAGAACGCCGCTTCGATCTCATTCGGTCAAAACACTGAAACAGGGGCGAACGAAGCCACACGCACCGCCATTTTCGGTATTGTACCCTCATTGACGTATAACTTCAAATTTTAATCCGATGAAAAAGATAATTCGCATACTCCCGATACTCTTGTTGACCATCTATTCCTGTACCGACGTAGTCGATGTCGAAGTCCAAACCGGACCGGAACGACTGGTTATCGAAGCCTCGCTGGATTGGGAAAAGGGCACCAGTGGTACTGTTCAGACCATTGCATTACGGACCTCCTCTCCCTTTTTCGATGAGGATGGTTTTACAGATGTGGTCGGGGCGACCGTCCAAGTCACGAACAACGATAGTGGGGAATTGTTCCTCTTTGCCGATATGCAAAACGGCACCTATAGGACCAACAGTTTCAACCCGGTCATCGGTGACTCCTATACCTTACGTGTCACCTATGCCGGCGAGGTGTACTCGGCAACGGAAACCATGACGCCGGTTACCGAGATTACCGATGTTTTTCAAGACCGGGCCGATGGTTTCGATGAAGAGATCCTCGAAGTGCATGTGTTGTTTACCGATCCGATTACCGAAGGCGACAACTATCTGTTCCGCTTTCAAAGGCGTGGCGATTTGCTCCCTGATATCGAAGTTGCTGAAGACGAATTCGTGAACGGCAATGAAATCGACTGGTGGTATGAGATCGAAGACGAAGACGACGTTCCTCCATTCGAAGCCGGTGATATCGTGGATATCGAAATGATCGGGATTTCAAGGGACTACTATGATTATATTAAGATCATCGCTGAGCAATTGGGTGGCGTGGGAATATTCGAGACCACCCCAGTAGCCGTGCGAGGAAACTGCGTCAATGAAACCGACCCTGATCGGTATGCGTTCGGGTATTTTCGGGTAACCGAAGTCGACAAGGCCAGTTACACCTTTGTTGCTGATTGAACTTCATTGGTATTAGGATCGATGTGTGAAGGTGTCGGGTTGCTAGCGCCCGACATTTTACCACATTGATGTTAAAATATTCTCAAAATCGCAACCATTATAAATCATGGTGCAACCCGACAGCAAGTACTACTGTCTTTGATAAAAACAAAACGAAAATGCAAATGAAACGAATCTTCTTAACAGCGGTTTTGGCCATAACCGCCACGGTACCCAGCATGGCTCAAGAATTCAAGGTGATCACTAGTGTCGAATCGATAATTCCCAGTGGATTGGGACGTTCACGGATCATTTCGGCAAACGAGGAAAAGGATTACCAAGCCTATACCAGTGTGCAGACCGAAGAAGACAACACCCGGAACAAATCAAGTAGAAGTGAGATACGGGTCAAGAATTTTGAAGAAACCAAACTGCTGAACTTTTTTAATCTGGGCGGAATCCGCTTTCAGAACATTGCGGCGAACGACGCTTTGATTACATCAAAGATCAATGCCATGGTCGCTGATGGTTGGGAATTGGTCTTCGTTACCAGTGCGGTCGAAAGTGCCGCTGGAAAGGGAGACGCTAACGGAATTTTCATAACACGCTACATTTTTAAGCGTTAGGTTGATTGTAGATTGATTGCTAAAGCCTTCCGAAAGGGAGGCTTTTTTTGTCGCATGCGACAGGTCGCTATATGGAATACGTTGTGGGCCCTACCACCAAACCACGAAGAGTTTGGACAATCCGCCATCGGAATCCTTGACCCAAAGTAGCGGCGATTGCTTTTTGACCATCCGGATATTGACCTCCATCAAAGCTTCGAAATGGGTCATCCAAACTACTGCTGAATGGGGTCGAAGTGGCCATTCGCTCTTATACGGGATGTAGTACTTGGCAGATCGAAATGAATTGGTCTCAAAATCCTCAAAAGTAATCCATTGCCCAAGGATGCATGAAGTGTTGAGCGGTCGTATGGAAACCGGCCCCGAATAGGGCTCAAAAAGCTGGGCCTTAAAACAACAACGCGAGACGACATCCTCCAAAGCCACATCAAGACGCGGCCAAAGGTCGGTCAGACTAGGATGGGAACGCAGTGGAAACTGTTTGGACTTCAGTTTTTCCAATTTCGTAAAGAACATGTCTTTTTTGTTCGGCCCGACCAATCGGTAAATCGGTTCCGAAATGCTGGAATCGATCAGATAGAACTTAAAAGCCAGTTCAACATGGAAAACGGCTTCCGTAGCCTGTTCCTTAACGATAAAATCGAGTTCCCCGACCCTGATTTTCCCTTCTTCGACCAATAGGTTCGATGCCAAGAGCCCATATCGACCGCTTTTTTCAAGCAACCACTCGAAGACCCCTTCCATTTGGTGCCCCAATCGGAGCCCTTCTTTTGGCTCGAACCCGTCTTCTTGTTCTAACTGGATTTCCGGGAAATCGAATTGCTCCAGTCCGAATTGGGAGTTCGTCCAAAGTGGCGGGGTTTCATAAAAGCCTTGTAGGAGCGGATGCATGGTTCAAAAGTAGCCAACGTTAACTTTTCTTAAAAGATTTTTTCACTGTCAGGAATGCCGTAATTTTAACAAATGGCTATGGAACTGAAAAAAGGATTTCGTTTTACCCCTTACGAAGCTCCCGATCAATCCCCGTTTGAGAAACTTTTTGAGATCTTTCAAGAACTGATTACCCATACTTCGGGGGATTTCGACGAAGCGATTGATTGGTTGCGACAATTGGACGTGGAATATGAACTGACCGATGACGCGTACACCATCGATGATTTTATCGAAGACCTCAAACGCAAAGGATACGTTCGTGAAGAATTCGAAGATGGGGGAGGTGAACCGGGCGAAGCGGAAGACGAAGGGGAAGAGGGCGATGGAAATGGAGGCAAGATAAGCATCACCGCCAAGTTAGAGCAACTATTGCGCAAGCGGGCCCTGGATCAGATTTTTGGAAAAATAAAGCGCAGTGGTTCAGGAAACCACAAGACGGGTAAATTAGGCCAAGGTGATGAACATTCCGGCGAATTCCGGGAATACCGATTCGGTGATACGCTAGACCGTATTTCGATGACCGAGAGTTTGAAAAACGCCCAAATCAACCATGGAGTAGGGGAGTTTTCACTCAATGAATCGGATTTGGTCGTAGAAGACACCGAATTCAAGGCCCAGATGAGTACCGTATTGATGATCGACATCAGTCATAGTATGATCCTCTACGGTGAAGACCGGATCACACCCGCTAAAAAAGTGGCCATGGCCTTGGCCGAATTGATCACGACCCGCTATCCGAAAGACACCCTTGATATTCTGGTATTCGGCAACGATGCCTGGCCCATTGCCATAAAGGAACTGCCCTATCTTAAAGTAGGGCCTTACCATACCAATACGGTCGCCGGACTGCAATTGGCTATGGATATGCTACGGAGAAAAAGGAATACGAACAAACAGATTTTCATGATCACCGATGGCAAACCGAGTTGTTTACGCTTACCGAATGGTGATTATTACAAGAACAGTGTCGGTCTTGACGATTACATTGTGGAAAAGTGCTACAACATGGCGGCCCAGGCCCGTAAGTTGCATATACCCATCACTACCTTCATGATCGCCCAAGATCCGTATTTGATGCAGTTCGTTAGGGAGTTTACCCAGGCGAACCGCGGTAAAGCCTTTTATACCGGCTTGAAGGGGTTGGGTGAAATGATATTCGAAGATTACGAGAACAATAGAAAAAAACGCATCAAATAACCCGGAAAGCGAAGGCATGATTCCCTTCCAATGAATCCGGTCGATAAAACCACTATGACTTTGGAAATAAAAAAAATAACGACCCTAGGAGCACTCAAGGAAACGGGCTATCGTTCGAAAAGCATCAAAGATGAATTGCGCGACAACCTGATTGAAAAAATCAAGGCAAAGGAAACGGTATTCACAGGAATATGGGGCTATGAAGATTCCGTAATCCCTGAATTGGAACGCGCGATACTCTCACGCCATAACATCAATCTACTCGGGTTGCGCGGACAGGCGAAAACCCGTTTGGCCCGCCTGATGGTCAATTTGTTGGACGAGTACATTCCATATGTTGAAGGTTCCGAAATCCACGATGATCCCTTCGCGCCTATGAGTCGCTTTGCCAAAGAACGTCTGGCCGAAATGGGCGATAAAACCCCGATTTCCTGGCTACATCGCGATGAACGTTTCTACGAAAAGTTGGCCACACCGGATGTAACCGTTGCCGATTTGATCGGCGATGTGGATCCGATCAAAGCGGCGAACCTGAAATTGAGCTATGCCGATGACCGGGTCATCCATTTCGGGATGATCCCCCGGGCAAACCGATGTATTTTCGTTATCAATGAACTTCCGGATTTACAAGCTAGGATCCAGGTGGCTTTGTTCAATATCCTTCAAGAAGGGGATATCCAGATCCGTGGTTTTAAATTGCGCTTGCCCCTTGATGTCCAATTCGTTTTTACCGCCAATCCTGAAGACTATACGAATCGGGGGAGCATCGTAACCCCTTTGAAAGATCGTATAGGATCGCAGATCCTGACCCATTATCCGGAGTCAGTGGCCATTGCCAAAAAAATCACCAAGCAGGAAGCGGATCTTGACCAACGCCAGAGCGCACATATCCATGTTCCGGAATTAGCCATGGATCTTTTGGAGCAGATCGGTTTCGAAGCGCGAAACAGCGAATATGTCGACGCGAAAAGCGGGGTTAGTGCGCGAATGAGCATCACGGCCTATGAAAATCTTCTCAGCACCGCCGAGCGGCGTATGCTGACCCTGGGGAGTGCCTCGACCACGGTTCGCCTGACCGATTTCATGGGGATCATACCTGCGATAACCGGTAAGATCGAACTGGTTTATGAAGGCGAACAGGAAGGAGCGGCTTTCGTTGCCGACACTTTGTTGGAATCGGCCATCACTTCCCTTTTTCCAACCTATTTTCCAAAAATCGGAAAACTGGAAAAGAAAGATGCCGTAACCCCCTATGATGACTTGGTGGCTTGGTTCTTCGATCAAGAAGGGTTCGAATTGTTGGATGCCGATGATGATGCGGATTACCAACGAAAATTGGCCAAGATCCGACCGTTGAACAGCCTAGTCAACGAATTTGGGGAAAACGTTTCCGATGAGGACAAAGACTTTTTCAAAGAGTTCTTGCTTTGGGGCTTGGTGGCCCATAAAAAATTGAGCAAGCATCGTTTTCAAGAAGGAATGCAGTTCAAAGACCTCTATGGCGGTTACATCAGCCGCTTGTAAGGATTAACTTTTTAGCGGAAACCGTTTGAAAAATGTGAGGCTTCTCCAGAGCCATTCCAAGGGGCCATAACGAAAGTGCTTGAGCCAAAGGGCACTCAACCACATTTGCACCGCCACGACAAATATCGCCATCAAGAACACGTAGCGCTGCGGTATTTCGGCCAAATAACCCAAACCCCACCCGAAGAATATAAAGGTTCCGAGAATGCTTTGGGCTACATAATTGGTCAAGGCCATTTTGCCATACGGGATGAACTTGGCCAACCATCGTTGGCCTTTCGCCTTTTTATAGAAAATGACGAAGAAAGCCACGATCAAAACCGTCATGCCCAAATTCATTAGATCGAAGAAGGTCAAACCGATCATGGCCGGCCAAGACTTAAAGTCGACATTGGGGCCCATACTCGCAAAGATGGCGATCATGCCGATAACGGCGACAGCAAAAACAATAAGTCCACCGACCCAAAGGTTTTGGGTGAATTTCTTTTCTGTCGCATAGTTTTTGAAGAACTGGGTCCTGCCCATACATAGCCCCAATAAAAAGAAGGCAAAGGTCAAATAACCCCTTGAGAAGGTTCCGAATTGGAACTCCGCCTTGTTGATATTGCCTTCTATGGCGTTCGACGCCATGACCTCAGATAGCGATCCGTTCTGCAATAATTCAAAATAGGCCGCGACCATAGGGCTGTCAGGGGTCAACTCTTCTGAAATGAACAATCCGTTGCCTTGGGTAAGAAAGAACACCACATAGCGCCCGACACCCAAAAACAGCAAGGCCGCCAAAGCAACAATCCATTTGTTGCCCACTTTGAAAAATGGGATCAAGAAAATGCCTAATACTGCATACAAGGTCAATATATCACCACGATAGAACATGCTATGCACGAAACCAATGGCGAACAACAAGACCAAACGCCACAAAAAGCGAGGGGCGAAATTGCCACCTCGTTGGGCACCATTGTCCATTTGGATAAAAAAACTGAGTCCGAATAAAAAGGAAAACAGGGCGAAAAACTTTCCGCGGAGGAAAAACGCTACGATACCATCGGCCAATTGATCGATAAATCCAGGGCTCATCGCTTCAATAGCGGATTGTGGGATCGGGGAAGCCACAAAATTCTCAAGCATATGGGCGAATACGATACCAGCTAGGGCAAAACCCCGTAAAGCATCGATGATCTCAATCCGTTGGGTATTGTTTTGGGAGGTCATTTAGGTCGTTTTTTGATGGTGTTGTGAAATTAGACTTCAAGATAACCAAGAAGTTACAACTTGGGGTCTTTTTTGATGGAAGTATACCCCTTTATGGTTTTTTTGTATTTTCAAGCAATGCAGCCTTGGCTATACATAACGATACTGATCGCAGCGGTTTATGTGCTTCTCAGTCTGTTATTGTATTTCTTGCAGGATTATTTCCTTTTTAAACCTGAAAAACTCACGGCTGATTTCCAGTTCCATTACGACAATCAAGAAACCGAAGAATACAATATCGAAACCCGCGACGGGGCCGTGATCAACGGCCTGCGCTTCAAGGCCAAAGATCCAAAGGGTGTGGTGTTTTATTTGAAAGGCAATTCGAAAAGTATTAAAGGGTGGGGCAAATTCGCCGTTGATTTCACCCGACATGGTTACGACGTGATCATGGTCGATTACCGGGGCTTCGGAAAAAGCACGGGCCGCCGTACCCAAAAGGCCGTAAAGCGGGATATGCAACTCATCTACAACAAGATCAAGGACAAGGTCGCTGAGAAGTACATCATTCTCTATGGACGATCATTGGGGTCGGGTTTCGCTACCAAATTGGCGTCAATGAACGACCCCCGCATGTTGATCTTGGATGCCCCGTATTACAGCTTGAGCAAAGTAGCCAAAAAGTACATCCCTTTTATGCCATTGTCCTTATTGATCAAATTTCCTATGCCCACATATAAATGGATGAAGTACGTAAAATGCCCCATACACATCATTCATGGTACCGACGACAAATTGATCCCATACAAGACCAGTGTAAAGTTGTCACGCATCCAACCGAAAACCACCACCTTACACACCGTTATCGGTGGGGGACATAAAAACCTGAATACCTTCGAGTCATACCATCAGATGTTATCCGATATCGTACACTCCAAACCGACCAAAGTCGATTTGGAAGGCTCAAGCATCAATGTACAACATACCTCAAAAACCAATAAAGCCGATGCGAAGGCTTAGAAATATCGCAGGGGTCGTTTTGGCCGTATTTATGATTGGAACCGCATTGTTATACTTCGTACAGGAAAAAATCATTTTCTTGCCGACCCAATTGGCCATCGACTATGAGTTTCGTTTCGAATCCCCCTTTGAAGAAGTTTTTTTAGATGCTAGCGACGGTGCCCGATTGCACGCCCTTCACTTTACAAGTGACCGTCCTAAAGGGCTGATCTTATATTTTCATGGAAATGCCGGTGATCTTTCACGTTGGGGAAAAATTACCCAATACTTCGTGGAACAAGATTTTGATGTCCTCATTTCGGACTACCGCACCTACGGGAAAAGTAGGGGCACCTTGAACGAAGCGAACTTACATCAAGATGCCGAATTGTTCTATGCGTATGCCTTGCAACGGTACAACGAAGCCGATATCATTGTTTTCGGTCGGTCGCTAGGGGCGGCGATCGCCACCCCGCTTGCCGCAAAACACCGGCCAAGACAACTCATTCTGGAAACACCCTTTTACAATTTGCATGATGTAGCCAAAACCCGTTTTCCCTTCTTGCCGACAAAGGCCCTTTTGAAGTATAAATTCGAATCGGATAAGGGCATTGGTAAGGTGAAATGCCCTATCGCCATCTTCCATGGCACCGATGATATGGTAGTACCCTATGACTCCGGCAAACGCTTATTCGAAGCTATCGAAAAGGCACCGAAAAAATTGTATACCATTGCAGGTGGCGGTCATAACGACCTTATTGAATTTGAAAGTTATCGAGAAGGAGTAGAGATCGAACTCAATCGAAAAGATTAGCCGATAGATAACGATCGCCACGATCGCAGACAATGGAGACGATGACCCCATGGTCCAATTGCGCCGCCAGGCGAAGTGCCACGGTGGCCGCACCTCCACTGCTCATTCCTGAAAAAATACCTTCTTCTTTAGCCAGGCGTTTGGCCATAGCGACGGCCTCGGTTTCATCAACGAACAAAATATCATCCACTTTACTGGCATCGAAAATACCGGGCACATAGTCTGGAGACCATTTTCGTATCCCGGGGATCCGTGAACCCTCTTTGGGCTGAACCCCGATGATTTTGATGTTGTCGTCCTGTTCTTTAAGGTAGGTGCCGGTACCCGTTATGGTACCTGTCGTGCCCATGCTTGATACAAAATGGGTCAACTTACCCGCTGTGGCTTCGTATATTTCAGGTCCCGTACTAAGGTAATGGGCTTTCCAATTGTCGGCATTACCAAACTGATCGAGCATGATATAGCCTTCGTTCGCCACCTTGTCCATGACAAAATCACGAGCACCTTCGATACCGATATCCGAAGGGGTCAGGGTCACTTTTGCCCCATAGGCCCGCATCGTTTGAACACGCTCTTTCGTCGAGTTTTCGGGCATGACCAATTCGATATCAAGGCCATAAACACCAGCCGCCATGGCAAGGGCGATCCCAGTGTTGCCACTGGTAGCCTCGATAAGCTTGCTGTCCGCATTGAAATCACCGCGCTCGATTCCCCTTTTGATCATATGGAAGGCAGGACGGTCTTTCACGCTTCCGCCAGGGTTATGGCCCTCTAATTTAAAGTAGACATCCACATTCGGGTTGGTGTTCAACCGCTGTGATTTCACCAAAGGGGTATTCCCGATGAGTGCTAAAACGGAATCAGGCATTGGTCACGGTTTTTATTTTGATCTCAGGGGTATGGAATACGGTCGAATGCGGAGGCACCGAAGCCGTCACCCAAGCGTTACCACCGATTACCGTATGGGCACCAATGACGGTTTCGCCTCCCAAAATGGTGGCATTGGCATATAGGGTTACATGTGATTCTATGGTCGGATGACGTTTGGTACGGTGTAAGCTTTTGTCCACATAAAGCGCCCCTAAGGTCACCCCTTGATAGATCTTGACATGGTCTTTGATCACTGCCGTCTCACCGATAACCACCCCGGTCGCATGATCGATGAAAAAGGCCTTACCGATCTTGGCCCCCGGATTGATATCGACTCCGGTCTGCCGATGGGCGTATTCAGTCATCAGCCGTGGAACAAGGGGAAAACCGGCATCATACAACTCATGGGCGAGACGATAAATAGCTATGGCGTAAAAGCCAGGGTAGGCCATATACACTTCTTCGATCGATAAGGAGGCGGGATCACCATTTAGAATGGCCTCCGCGTCGAGATTCAGTTTCTCTAAAATCTCAGGCAAGCTGTGAACATAACGCTCCCAAACCTTGGAACAAGGCTTGTCCGTATTCCAACAAGCCAAATCGACCAAGGCCGAAAAATCGTTGGCCAAGGGGTCCAAGTTGTCCTTAACCGGAGTGTAGCTATCGAAAAGCGTATGGAACAAACGGTCCGTAAAAGCTTCCGTCTTCCTTTTTAACCTATAGTCCAAGTAGGGTTGTTTCTTATGAAACTGCAATTTTTTAATGATTTCTTCCGTGTCCATTTTTTGATCGTTGCTTCGTCCAGATGTTAAAAGTAGCTATTTGAAGAAGTACAAATGGTTAACTTTAGCATAAAATATCGAATCCTTAATCGTATGGACGCGCCTAACATTACAAAGGCCAGTTTGGATTTTTTGAAAAAACTGGAAAAGAACAACAATCGCGAATGGTTCACCGAACACAAAACCGAATTCAAAAAGCACGAATCGGCCGTAAAGGAGTTCTACCAAGCGGTTATGGAAGGACTGAACCAGCATGATGAGATTGAAAAAATGAAATTGTTCCGCATCTATCGCGATGTTCGGTTTTCAAAGGACAAAACCCCGTACAAATCGCATTTCGCGGGATCGTTCGCCCGATCAGGCCCCAGTAGGAGAGGAGGCTACTACTTGCGTTTGAAGCCTGGGGAAACTTTTTTGGCCACCGGTTTTTGGGATCCCAATAAAGAGGATCTGTTCCGTATCCGAAAGGAATTCGAATTGGATGCCGAAGAATTCCGTGCGGTTATCGGTGACCCTACGTTCAAGGATATCTGGGGTGAACTTCAGGGCGATGGTGTCAAAACCGCCCCGAAAGGCTTTGACAAGACCCATCCGGATATTGATTTGATCAAGCGAAAGCAATTTATCTTCGTTCGGAACTTTACCGATAAGGAGGTATTGTCGGCTACGTTCATCGATGAGATCGAACGTTCCTTCAAAGCGATACGGCCCTACTTCGATCTCATGAGCAACATCCTCACTACCAATTTAAATGGGGAATCACTGATAGATTAACACATCCGATTCAAGCAGCTGTACTTGATCCTTTATCCTGGCGATGACCATATTCATCATGCGTTTGTTCAAAGCGGATGAGTTTTGGATGTATTCGTTATATTCTTCCAAAGTGAACTGCCCGATGATCATCCCCTTTAGCGAGTTTCGGAATTTGATGTCTTTTTGGATGGCCCGCTCGATGTAAAGCAAACGGTTTTCAACGTTCAGTTCGTAAAACCGGTTCTTATGTTTACGGACGTAGTTCTTGAATGCAGCCAGTAACAAGGGGTTTTGCAACTTGATAATCGGCCGGAGGCTTTCGTTTTGGAAGTATTCCTCGTTACGGGTATCGGCATAAACTTTGGTCGTCGTGATCGTGGGGCGGATGCTTTGGAGTTTTGAAGACCTATCGTCCATATCGCAAGTTTTATTAAAGGTATGACTTTGAAATCCTCTCCCTTGGATGTACTTGGATAGTTTTCAACGGGGATATAAACAAAAAAACCGCATTTTTCAATGCGGTTTCTTTGAATGGGAAGCGAATTATTTGCTTTCCAGGAATTCGTCAAAAGACTTTAACTCCAGTTCCTGTTTCTTCAAATATTTCGTTTTGATCTTGGCAAAATCGGCTTTGGCCTTATCGAAGCGTGACGCGATTACATTCAGGTTATTGAGCTCCGCAGCCGTAGGCTTGTCATAGCTCGATGCTACCTTACTGTAAAGGTCCGCCATTTTTTCGCGCAATTGCGGTTCGGCCGAACCTACATAGTTGTCACCGGTAGTGATCACCAAGGTTTCTTTCAAACCGTTCAATTTGGCCATGGTTTTCTTGTCACCCTTTCCTTCGGCATTCGCAATGATCTCATCGACCTCATAGACCAAATAGGCCAACTCTTGGGTCATGTCATACAACCGATTCGTGGTAGTGTTCTTCAATTCCCTGTCTTTTGCGGTCAACGGGGATTTCGGATCGTATACCAAATTGAAGGTGTGCTCAAAAGTTTCCTTTCCTTTCTTCATCACGGCTTTATAGGTGCCCTCAGGAACCTGGGGTGAAGTAAATCCACCGAAACTGAAGGTCTTCCCTTTGGCTACTTTAGGCTGCTTACGGGTATAGTTCCAGTTGACGATATTGATTCCTTTCGATTTACCTGGGCCTAAGGTCGATACGACATTGCCGTCCATATCATGGATTTCCATGCTCATTTTGCCAAAGGTGTGTCGTTTCTTCAAGTAGTACTTGATTTGGACTTGCCTCGTTTTGTTCCGACCGACGAATTGCGTCTCGGCACCGAAGTTGCCGGAGAACCCTCCGGTTTCATTGATTACCGTTTCAGGAGTGTCGAAAAAATGGACGTTCTTGGTCAATACCTCGTCATTGATATCACGAAGTGGGGAGATATCATCGAGAATGATGACCCCACGACCATGGGTGCCCAAGACCAAATCATTGGTTTTCTTTTGCAAATCAATGAAATGGATGGCCACTGATGGCATGTTGTTCGTGAACTTCTTCCAGTTCTTTCCGCCGTCCATGGTAATGTATAAGCCGAATTCCGTTCCAAGGAACAGTAAATCCGGATTGACATAATCTTCTTGGATATTGCGCACAAAACCTACTACATCGTCTGAAATGATGTTGGTCCATGTTTTTCCAAAATCAGTCGTTTTATAGGCATACGGATTTTGATCGTGCATGGTATGCCCATCGAAAACAGCATATGCCGTTCCTTTATCAAAGCTACTGGCCTCGATATGGTAACACCAAATATTCTTGGGCAGGCCAGGAATGTTGGCTACTGTGTTCGTCCAGGTCTTTCCGCCATCTTGGGTCACTTGGACGTTACCGTCATCGGTACCTACCCAAATGACGTTTTGATCCAAAGTGGATTCGGCGATGGTAAATATCGTGGTATGGTTTTCAGCTCCTGAATTGTCTTTTGAAAGACCTCCGGAATCCTCTTGGTTTTGTTTTGCCGGATCATTGGTGGTCAAATCGGGAGAAATGATTTCCCAAGTATCACCCATATCTTCCGATCGGTGTAGGTATTGGCTACCCATGTAAAAACGATCGGGTTGGTGGACACTGATCGCCATAGGGGCATTCCAGTTCCAACGTAGTTTTTGATCTTCACTATCGGGAAGGGGTTGGATGGTCTTGGTCAAATTACGATCTACATCGTAACGCCATACGTTTTCGGCCCCTTGCATTTCGGAATAGATGATGTTCTTGGTCGGATGTTTCAACACCCTGAAGCCATCTCCTGCACCGACGGAATTCCAGTCACGTGCCTCCACACCACCAGGTGATGAGGAAGGACCCCACCAAGATCCGTTGTCCTGCAATCCGCCATATACATTATAGGGCTCGGCATCATCAACACTGATGTGGTAGAATTGCGATAGGGGAAGGTTTTCGACGATTTCCATATTCGTGCCACCATCCCAACTGCGGTAGACCCCACCGTCGGTACCGACATACATCACATCGGAATCTTTGATACTGAACGCGATATCGTGGATATCGGAGTGCATATTCCCTAAGCTTTTAAAGGTTTTACCTCCATCACGCGAAATCGACCCGCTAAGGCCGCCTTTGACCACGACATCCTCATTTCGGGGATCGACTACGATCCTTGAGAAATAAAATGGACGTACCGTGATTCCGAAATCGTTGTTCAACTGTTCCCAAGATGCACCGGCATCGTTACTGCGATACAACCCTTTACGTTCATCTTTTTCCGCTTCGATGACCGTGTAGAGCACGTTTGAATTCGAAGGGGCAACGGCAATGGCCAAACGACCGAGTTTCCCTGCCGGAAAGCCGTTATGGATCTTGTTCCAAGTTTTTCCGGCATCAGTCGATTTGTACAACGCACTGTTGGCACCTCCCGACTCGAAAGACCATCCGGTTCGGCGGAATTCCCACATGGAAGCATATAGAATGTTAGGGTCGTTCGGGTCCATCGTCAAGTCGGCACAACCGGTCTTGGCATCGATGTACAAGAGCTTTTCCCAAGTTTCGCCTCCATCATTCGATTTGAACACCCCACGTTCATCACTATCACCCCAGAGTGCACCAAGTACACCCACGTAGACTTCTTTGGAATTTTTAGGATTTACGATGACATTGGCGATCCGCTCCGATTTCTCGAAACCGATTTTCTTCCAGTTCGAGCCACCATCGATGGATTTGTATAAACCATCACCGACGGAAACGCTGTTGCGAGGCCAGGTTTCACCAGTACCCACATAAATGGTCTTATCGGGATCGTTAGGGTCCAATTCGACCGATCCGATAGATTGGCAATAGTCGTCAAAAATAGGATTGAAGGTCGATCCGGCATCGTTCGATTTCCAAACCCCACCACCGGCTGTTCCGGCATAAATAATTCGGCTATTGGTCGGATGGACTTCCATATCGTTGATTCGACCGCTCATTAAAGCAGGGCCGATATGTCGTGCGTTCAGGTCACCAAAAAGGGCTTTGCCATCAATGGATTCCAAACTTTGGGCATGTCCCACAGCAACGGGCAACATCCCACAAGCAAAAATCGCTAGGATAATTTTTTTCATTTTCGATACAATTAAAAAAGACCCTCGGTTAAGGGTCTTTCGGGTGTTGCGTTATTCTTTTTCTTCGGCTACTTCTTCAGGAAAAGCGAATTCGGCAGCATCGATGCTTGGATTCAGCTCGATGGAATCGATGGTAATCGGCTGACCTTGTCCATCTTTGATCCCTTGGGTCATGGAGAAAGGAAAGTAAAGTCCCTCGACCTCTTGGTAATCGCTCATGGTGGTTTCGGAAATCATTCCTTTGGCTTGACCTGATTTGATTTCAGACTGAACCGCGATAGGAACGAAATTCTCCGTATCGAAAAAGTAGAAAGAAATATCGTCTTCTTGGTTACCGTCGACCATAATCGGCTCTTTGACCAATTTTACTTTGAAGGTCTCCGCGCCATCGATGGTTTCTTTACCCAACAATTCAACAGTATACCCTTTCGCTTGGTAATCAGCGAAAGAATCAGGAAAATCATTGATGTTCAACTTGAAATTGGCCGTTTGTTCGGCGTCGCTTTTTTCAGCTTTCATCGTCATGAAGTTATGGCTCCATAGCGTTTCCCCATCAAAAACCCCTTGCTTGATGACTTTACCTTGAAAAGTGATCTTGGTCATTTGGCGACCGTCTTTCATTTGGTAGATCTCGATCGGGATCTCCATCCCACCTTGATTGACCTTTGCGGTCATTTTCAATCCATCCAGGGCTTTGAAATTATCCAAGCCACCAATGTTCTCAAAATAATTGCTGATGATCTCATCGGCGGTTTGCGCCTGTAACGGCAGGGCAAATGCAATAAGTAGCATTGCAATGCCCAAGTTTAGTTTTTTCATTTGAAGTGATTTAAATGTGTGTTATTCTGGTTAGTACTAAAATAGGGGATTCCGTTACAGATAAATCCTAAAAAAAACCAAAAATCCTACACATTTAAAAGAAGATCGACCAACGGCCCGTCCTTCAATAACTTGCACCGACTTCCACAAACGAATTCCGAAGATGGAACCGTGGTGAAACAGGAGACGCCATACAGCAAGTAGAGCCTAGGTAAAACAAGGCCAATTCACCCAATTTTTTCACTTTGGCCCCTATGGCCACATCGGCATGTAAAGCTATGGTACCCACCGCAGGCCCTCCAACGATGGAAAGATACCATGTGCGGCCCTGACCGTCAACGATATCGATATTGTACCGTTCGTTTCGAAAAGCGGGCAATGAAGGATTCTGTTTGTAGATCCATGGGCGCAAAACCACTAAATCACCCGGCACATGCTGGATTCGGCTAATGGTCCCATCAATAGGGGCATGGATCCGATGGTAGTTCTTATTATGCAAGAACACATTGGTAAAGGTATGCGTGCTGGGCACTTCGGCACCAAAAACCGTTTGGACCCCACGACGGTCGCATTTGACCTGCACCGTATCAATGGCAGCGACCTTATCTTCTTCGCAAAGGAGTCCTTCGCAAGGCCAAACCCAGGGACTCTCATTTTTTGGAAGCTCTTTGAACTCCCGGGTAAAGAAGTCCTGAAAAGTCTCGAATTCGGTTTTTCGACCTGGTGGATTGAATTTGTCCAAATAGGTTTCATCGTTGTAGTTGACCTTGATGTACGGTTTGATGATCCATTTCGAAATCGGTTTATCGTAGATGCTGGCATACCATTGCGATAGTTTTCTTTGGGTCGTGCTCGGCAGACCACCCCAAATCTTAACGGAAAAAAAGCGGTAGAGGTAGGCCCGCCAATGCGGGACTTGGAATACGGTAAAACTAGGATCGGAATAGTAGTTGTCGGTAGAAAGTTCCATTTGTTGATGATGAATGTTCGTTTATTGGTCTTTCAATTTATTTTTTCGTCAAAACCATTCCCAACGAATTAAGAAAACTTTATTTCCGGCTTAACAAATTTTATAATTCGGTAAATCCAATTGTTAAGAAAAGGGGAGTAGGGCTATCAAGGGTATTAATACTTAATTTTGCAACAAAACCTTTAGCTATGCGATTTCACACCAGAAAATGGGTCAAACCAGAGGACTTGAATGCCAATCGCACGCTTTTTGGCGGTAAGGTATTGGCTTGGATCGACGAAGAAGCCGCTTTATATAGTATCGTGCAACTCGAGAACAAAAAGGTGGTGACCAAATACATGTCGGAAATCAACTTCATGAGTACGGCCGAAGAAGGTGATGTGGTCGAAATCGGAATCGAGGTCGTGAAGTTCGGAAAAAGCTCGCTTACCTTGAACTGTGAGGTCCGCAATAAGATGAACCAAGAGACCATTGTCACGGTCGACAACATTATCATGGTCAATTTGGATGAAAATGGCAAGCCTTTGCCACATGGTAAAACCAAAGTAGAATACGTAAAAGACCGGCTCGCTAAAAATCAGGAAGAATAACTGATTTATTTTTTATAACACTGTTAAACAGTGGTTTAATGTCAAGTATCTAAATAATAAGTTTATATTTTGAGTTGGTGTGGAAAACCTTCCAAGCCTTGTCTAACCCACTTATTATCAGCACTTTTTCAAGTTTCTTCAAGACTATTCCAAGTTTGACATAGGTTCCGCTTGGTACTGAACAAGGTGTTCTGCCACACCTACAATTTTCGTCCTTTGACAACAGTTATCAGGCCCTAGGTAACAATTTATTGCATACACTAGGTGAATTGGGGAGTTTTAAAAATATATAAACCAGTTTGTTAGGTCAATCGACCCCGCAAACCTTTACAGCATTTTTAAATTGAATACCCGAGAATTACTATCGCACTTATCGAAGCTGGAAACAGGCTTGGATAGCTTCTCTTTCACCGAATTGAATTCCAAAGAAGCGCAAAAACTCAAACAATCGTTCGAAACCTTCAAGACCGGTCTTGAAGAAAAAGTGTTCGGAGAGCCTGAATCGGCTGCTGCCAAGTCAGCAGGACCTAGCGAGGCGGAAACCTCCCTGGTAGCAAACGTCAGCCATGAAATTCGAACACCACTGAACGGAATCCTAGGGTTTATCGAGCTCTTAAGGGAAACCGAATTGGATGTCGAACAGCAGCAGTTGGTCAATGCCATGGGTACGGCTTCCAACCATCTGATGGACATCATCAATGAACTTCTGGAATTCTCAAAACTGGCCGCAGGGCGGGAGACCTTCGAACAGGTCCCTTTTCATTTGGTCAACTTGGTGAAGGAAGTCTCCTTTCTTTGCCAAACCTTGATCACGGAAAGCCAAGTCAAGCTTGAAGTCGAAATCGACGAAAATATCCCCAACCACCTCGTTGGAGACCCTTCGAAGCTATCACAGATCCTGTTGAACTTGATGGGTAACGCGATCAAATTCGTTAAGGAAGGGGAAGTACGGTTGAACATCCGGTTAAAGGGTAACGAAAAACAACGGACCTATTTGGAATTTGAGGTTTCCGATACCGGCATCGGTATCGCCAATGATCAACTGAAACGCATATTCGAATCCTACCAACAAGCCGAAGACGACACCTTTACCAAATACGGAGGGTCTGGATTAGGACTTAGTATCGTTAAGGAAATCGTAGAAAAACAACAAGGTTGTATCGCAGTCAAAAGTACCTTAGGGGTAGGCACGACCTTTCAAGTCATCCTCCCATTCGGAAAAACCAGGGAAATGACGGCTGAATCGGTACCGCCGGTGGTCAAACCGAACTTGGATCCAAAAAGCATCCGGGGTGCACGCATTTTGGTTTTCGAAGACAATACCATGAACCAAAAACTGATGTACAACCGATTGAAGAATTGGGGTTGTAAGAGCTACATCACTGAAAATGGAATTTATGGACTTAAACTGTTGGAAAACCACCCCATCGATTTGGTATTGATGGATTTGCGTATGCCCGGTATGAACGGACTCGAAATCACGAAACGCATCCGTGAAAGCCACATCGCCCGTGTACGCAACATCCCGATCATCGCCGTCTCCGCGGATTTCAGCTTGAACGACCAAAAACATTGTCGACAGTGGGGCATCAACGACTTCATCTTAAAACCCTATGATTCAGAAGAATTGCAACTAATGATAGCGAATCATATGGCCCAATCAGCGACCCAACACCTTGGATCCATTGACGCTGCCGAAGCCTCGCAACGCTACCCACTGATCAACCTTGATCCCATTGAGAAGGAGTGCCTCGGACAGATCGAACTGCTTGAGGAACTGGTACGACTGTTCAAACAGAACATGCTCGAGTTCATCGGAAATGTGAAATTGCATTTAGACGGTCGTAACATCCAGGGCATTGGGTTTGCCGCGCACAAAATCAAGTCGAGTTTAAAGATGATGGAGGCCAAATCGTTGTCCGATTTATGCGAGCAACTTTCCGAAGAATGCAAAGACGGTGGCGATTTTCAAGTATTGAAAAACCTGTATTTGGAGTTTGTCGAGGCCTACCCCCAAGTTGAACAGCTCTTGGATCAGGAGATGGAAAAAAGAAAATCATAAAGCCGACGCCTTGGAACGAAACAAGATCTTATTGGCTGAAGACGACGAAATGCTGGCATCATTGCTGAGCTACCGCCTCGAAAAGGCGGGTTTTTTCGTTACGGTAACCCAAGACGGTAAAGAAGTCTTGGCCGCATTGGAAAATGAACTGCCGGATGCCATCATCAGTGATATCATGATGCCCTATTGTTCGGGCATCGAGCTGGTGGATCATTTACGCAACTCGATACGATCGGGTATACCGATCATTTTGATATCGGCGGCTTCCAATGAAGACAATGTACTAAGTGCCCTCCAAATGGGGGCCAATGACTTTATATCGAAACCGGTAAGTCCTTCTGAATTGGTCGTACGGGTCACTCGGGAAATCAATCGTTTTTACGCCACTTGATCTGTAACGCAAATATCGCCCTATTGCCTAAGATCCATTCGGATCTATTATGGGACCTGACCATGCTTTTCGGCATTTTAGGCGGGGTGTATTTTGCCTTTATCTTCCTTTTCAGGAACCGGATTTCCAAGACCTATCTAAAAACCATTGCAAAGCGTAAGAAGCTGGCGCCGATCATCAGTAATTTCCTGTTCCACAGTGAAACGGATCCTGAAAGTGAACAACGTGACTATGTCAAACTGAAAATCGAAATCAGGGAATACCTCAACGACCGTAGGTTTAGAAAAATCTTGGCCGATATCCTATTCGATTTACAGAAGGATGTTTCAGGTGAGACACAAGCGCGCTTGTTCCGTTTGTTCAAGGAAATGGGACTACACCACGATTCTATTGCGAAATTGCGCTCCTGGCACTGGCCCAAGGTATCGAAAGGGATTTTGGAGTTGGCCCAAATGCAGGTCTCCGTTGCGTATGAACCCATTAAGGCCTTCGTCAACGATAAAAGGCGCGTCGTGCGAAAGCAGGCCGAATTGGCCCTTGTAGCCATGAACAAAGGCGGCATCGAATTCCTTCTCGATACGACCACCTACACCATCAGTGAATGGCAACAATTGAAACTCATTGAGGCCATGGCCCGTTTGGAGGATTTCCGTCCGCCAAAATTCAAGACGTGGCTGACCTCCGAAAACCGTGATGTGGTCTTGTTTTCATTGCGATTGATCAAGCACTACAACCAACGTGAAGCGGAGCTTTCGATTATCGAATTGACCAAGCATAAGGAGGATGTGATCAAAATCGCTGCCGTACAATGCATCGCTCATTTTGGCTTCACGGAAGCCCTAGAGCCTTTAAAACAAGTGTTTTGGGGGTGTCAAGTACCCGTTAAAATCCAAATCCTGACCGCGGTTTCCAAAATCGGGGGTGCTTCCGAACTGGAATTCCTCTATCAGGTAAAAGATAATGAACAACACTTTTCGGTAGCGAGCAAAGCGATGGGGGCGATCAATACCATCCGCCCAGATTCCGTACTACCGACCAAAGACATCTTGGACGACCTTTCTTTTTCCGATTTGGAAGTCCATGAAGAAACCGTGGTGACCAAAACGACCATTTTGGATACCACCAAGACGGATAACGACTTTCCAAAGCCTGATGAAAAAGAAACGTCACCTTTGGATATCGAAGTCCAAGAAGTCGAAGTGTTCGATGTCATTGAATCCCCGTTGACACAACCACAAATTGCTGAAAATCCGGAAGAAGCCGAACCTTCGACCCCTTTTGAGTTGGAGCCGTTGTCAGATGATATGGATGAAGCGGTCAACCATTCCTTGAATTTAATACCCGCCAACGAATCGGCACCCGAAACACCTGATGATCAGAAAGAGGACTTTAGTAAGCTGACCACCGATGAGCGAATCAGTTTTGTCAACGATCATACGAAGGCACACCCCAAACAACAGACCGATTTCTTGGAATTCGTCGTCGAGAGCGACGGCGACAGCGAGGTACGCTACCAAGCCTTCAAGAACATTAAACAGGCCAACAAGGCGGAGCCTGAAACGGAAGAAACCGTCAAAGAAAACGATGGGGATACCCCTTCAATGGCCGAAGACAGTATATTCTACAGCCTATTCAACCACGCCTCCGATGAGGATTCAAAAGAAATCCTGATCAAGGAATTGATCGAATTGGCCGACCATCGTGATCTACCGTTCTTGTATGGGGTGGCCAAAGAGACCTCGAATACGACATTGAGCAAACTGGTGCAAAAAGCGATTTCCATTTTCGAACCCGCAAAACAACAGTTTGATGAAGTGGTGACCAAAGTACGTGATACAGCGGTTCAAATTACCGATTTGGAAGTTTCGTTCACTGAAATCAAGGTTGAAAAAGCCATCGAACCGGAAGCTACGAGGTCGAACAAGCTCCCCTTGGAACTTTGTTTTTTATACGACGAGCTTGGGATCAAACCTTCAAAAGAAGAAGATACCGGTTTTGATTTTGAATTGTCGGATGAGTTTTACCTCGAATTAAGACGGGAAGCCGTTTCACCCAAAAACCAGGATCAGGATGGGGAATAGCTTTTTCGACTTATTGATCGAATACATCAACATCATTTTCATGGTGTTCACGGTGGTCTTGTTTACCATGTTCAGTTTCATGGGCTATTTTTCGACCCGCAATGCCATCCATTACAAAAACAAAAACAGTTTTGGGGATTTGAGCAAGGTCATGGCTTCGCCGATCGCACCCTCCATAACCATCATAGCGCCCGCCTACAACGAGGGCTTGAATATCGTTGAAAACATTCGATCGCTTTTATCGTTGAAATACGTGAATTACGAGGTTATGGTGGTCAATGATGGCAGCAAAGACGATACCCTTGAGAAAATGATCGCTGCGTATGATCTTGAAAAAATCGACAAGCCCATCGACCCGAACTTGAAATCAAAGCCCATTCGTGGCATCTATCGATCGAAACATCGTTCTTTTTCGAAATTGACGGTTATCGATAAGGAAAATGGAGGTAAATCGGACGCCTTGAATTGCGGAATTTATTTATCCGAAAACGATTATGTCGGCTGTATCGATGTCGATTGTTTACTCAAACCCGATGCCTTGTTGCATGTGGTCAAATCGTTTACGCAGCGCTCAAAAAAGAAGGTAATCGCCGTTGGCGGGGTCATCAGGGTCGCCAATTCATGCCGAATTACAGGTGGGGCCTTGGAACAGATCAATTTACCGAAGAACTGGTTGGCGAAGTTCCAGCTGCTTGAGTACACCCGCTCTTTTCTATTGGGACGGATGGCCTGGGGGCGCATCGACAGCCTTTTGATCATCTCCGGGGCCTTTGGGTTCTTCGATCGTCAGATCGCCCTTGCAGTTGGCGGGTACGATACCGGAACGGTGGGGGAGGACATGGAAATCATTTTCCGCATGCGTCGCTATATGCATGACCTACGGCAGCCATACACGATCGAGTACATCCCGGATCCTTTGTGCTGGACCGAAGTCCCAGAAGATCTTAAGATGTTGGTAAACCAACGCGATCGATGGGCTAGGGGCAACTTGGAAACCTTGTTCAAACACAAAGACATGTTCTTCAATTCGAGATTCGGTCGTTTGGGATTGATCAGTTACCCCTATTGGTTTTTTTACGAATGGTTGGCACCGTTATTGGAGTTTTTCGGGTTTTTCACCATCATCCTATTCGGATACCTAGGCATTTTGAATTGGTCGTTTTTTCTTGCCTTGACGGCAACGATTTATGCCTTTTCCATCATGTTTTCATTCTACGCCATCCTTTGGGATGTCTATACCTATAACGAATACACCAAAACGAAGGATATCTTGACCCTCATGCTATGTGCCATCATAGAACCATTGACCTTTCATCCGGTCGTGGTATGGGCGGCCATTCGTGGTAATTATAAAAAATTGACAGGCAAAAAAGCAGGATGGGGATCCCAGGTCCGTAAAGGATTGGGCACGACCTCCTAACGAAATATCATGAACACCAGTCAACTCGAACGATATAGTTTAAAGCAGTTCACCAGACTCATCATTGCATTCTTTTTGAGTCTGTTGGTCCTGTATGCTTTTCAATACGTGACCCTTTACATCAAAGGGGTGGTCGACACGATTTTCAGTGCGAGTTTGGGTATTGCCATTGCGCATCAAATGGGCTACACCTCATTGATCGCGGTCATCTTGACCTTTCCTTATAATTTTTGGGAGAATTACCGTCCGAGATGGGGTTTCAACTTGATATTCTCGGTGCTGGTTTTCCTACTGATCATCGAGGCTATGCTGATCAGTTATTATACCACGGCATTGGTGCCTTTGGGTTCCGATTTGTTGGGCTATAGTTTTGCCGATATCAAGGAAACAATTTCCAATTCAGGTGGGATTTCGATTTGGGCCATCGTAGGCCTTGCCGCGATCATCGCCATCTTTATCGGAAGCTATAAGCTGACCTCGCGCTACTACCATTTTATCGGAAGGATGTATCCCTTTACCATCGTCTTGTTCAGTTTGTTCATTTCGACCTTGTTTTTGGAAGGGAAGCCTATCAACCAAAACAAAAGTCAGTATTTGGCGGTCAATCTGTACAACAGCTCTACGGAAGACACTACCTATGAGGCCGATGTCGAATATCCGCTCATCAAAAACCATAGTTTCGATAACGTACTTGCCCCATTTTTCGAAATGAAATCGGAAAAACCGAATCTGGTGTTTTTCATAGTGGAAGGTCTTGGTCGCGATTTCGTGGGTGAAAACGCCGAATTCGAAGGGTTTACACCTTTTTTGGACTCCCTGAGCCGAAAATCACTGTACTGGGAAAACTGTCTCAGCAATACCGGACGTACTTTCGGGGTCTTGCCCGGTATCATGGGGTCCTTACCCTTCGGTAAAAGTGGTTTTATGGAATTGGAGAAGTATCCGAACAAGTTAACGCTGTTCAGCATCCTAAAGAACAACGGCTATAAAACCTCGTTTTATCAAGGCACCAATAGCTCCTTCGACAATGTCGATCGTTTCTTACAAAGCGAAAATGTCGATTTTGTGTTGGATAAATCAGGTTTTGGTTCCCAATATGAAATGCAGGCTGAAGATGCCGCGGGTTCTTCTTGGGGTTATCCTGACATGGAGCTCTTTAAGAAAAGCATGAGCTTGAAACGTGCCGACGGCCAAGCCCGGATGGAAGTCTATATGACCATCAGCAACCACGAGCCCTTCATACCGCCGCGACAAGCGCATTATGAAGCGCAGGTGAAACAAATCTTGAAAGGTAGCGGACTTGATGCACGCACCCAAAAGGTCATCCGCAAGAACGACAATGTATTCGCAACCTTATTGTATACCGATGACGCCTTACGCTATGCGTTCAACGCCTATAAAAACCAACCGGGTTATGAAAACACCATTTTCATAGTCACCGGTGACCACCGATTGATCCCGATTCCACAGCGAAACACTTTAAGCCGCTTTCATGTACCCTTGATCATGTATAGTCCGCTGTTGAAATCACCCCGCAAGATGAGTGCGTTGAACTCACATTTCGATATCACGCCGACCATCCTTAGCCTGCTTGAAGGGGCCTATGAGATGAAAATGCCCAGGAAAGTCGCCTGGATGGGGGGCTCTTTGGACACCGAAGTCGCCTATAGGTCGACGAAAGACATCCCGCTCATGCGAAACAAAAACGAATTAAAAGAGTACGTCAGCGGTGAAAAACTGTATTCAGACGGTGCGACCTATGATATCGACGCATCGATGAACCTGAGCAGTTCCTTTTCTGGCGGGGGTATCGACAAAAAACTAAAGGCGTTCAAGTCCATGAATGCATATGTCACCAGCCAGAACAAGATCATTCCCGATAGTTTGGCCATTTTTTCGGTCAAGAAAGAAAAGTTCACTGAAAGTGAAATGGTCTGGGTCAGCAGTCTATACAACGGCCAGAATTTCGATCGGTATTATATGATCGCCCGGCAGTTGGCCTTCGATAAGGACTATGACAAGGCATTGCTGCTTTGTCGGTACATCTTGTCTGAATCACCCAGTCATATCGACACCAAGGTCCTGACCGGTCGTATCAATGCTTGGCGGAGGGACCGTGATAAGGCGATTGAAATACTACAAGACTGTATTGCCACCAACCCCAACTACATCGACTCCTATGCGGCCCTATTCGATGTGTACTTCTGGGGTGATCGCCACTACCAGGCCCTAGAACTCATCGAAACCGTACAAGCGAACAGTTCAAGCGCCCATATGGTGGCCGATAAAATCGCAAGGGCCAAGCGTGAAGCTAAAAAACACGGCGTGCGCTTACCAAAGAAAAAGAAAGAAACAACGGATCAAATGGCCAGTTTAAGTTTGGATCAATGATGGGAAGTAACCGCACATACACGCTGCTTGTACTGGTCTTCATGATCTTTCGACTGTCGGCCCAATCAGTTGCCTTTACCGACATGGAAGCCTTTGAAGAAGCCTACGAGTTGGCCTTTGACGACAAATACCAAGCGGCCAAAACCGTTCTCTTGGAAGCCGACGTGAACAAGAACGACCAACTTGAAGCACAGCTCTTGTTGGCCCATACCCACAGTTGGGCAGGGCAATATGGAAAGGCCAGGGAGCTTTTCAACAAAATCACCACGGTCCATCGATCGAACCGCACAGCGTGGATATCAGCCGTCAAAAACGAATTATACGCGGGCAACAACGCGATTGCTATAGGCCTGGCCAATAAAGGGCTGGTTTATATCCCCAAAGATCGCGAATTGCTGCGCCTGCTCAGCATGGCAAAAACGCGGTATGCCAAAACGGAGTATCCTGCATTGGGGTGGCACAATCAAGACACCCGACCTGCTAAAAAAGCGACCAAAGTAGCTGCTACTGGCCCTCCGGCCCCTGAACAGATTACCGAACCCGAATTACCGAAAAACCGGATCGGTGTCAATAATTCGTTCACGGTGTTCAGCGAACGCTACGACCCCATGATTTTTTCAAGTGTTTCCTTTTTGAGACGGACCAAATTCGGAAGCATTATCCCAAGGATCAATTACAGCAATCGATTGGGTCAGCACGGGGTGCAATTCGATATCGACCTCTACCCGAAGATCGCCAAGAAGATGTATGCTTATATTAATTATGGGTATTCCAACGCTGAAATCTATCCGAGTCATAAATTCGGTGGGGACCTGTATTGGAATTTCAATATCCCGGCCGCCTTTGAATTCTCGGCCGGCGGACGGTTCATCAAGACCCGAACACAGGATATCACCATCATTACCAATTCCCTTGGGCATTACAGCGGCAACTATTACTTTTCGCTTCGTTCGTACATTACCCCAAGACCCGATAACCTCACGCGTTTTTCATCCAACCTTTTGGTGAGAAAGTACTTTAGGGATGGGGAGAACTTTCTGGGCTTCAACGTGGGTATGGGTTTTTCTCCGGAGTTGCGCCAATATTTTTCCGGTGAGGAATTGCTTTCGGAAACCATTTTGTATATCGAAACCCAACGTCTGAACCTCGAATACCAGTTTACGAGTAAGAACAGTCCGAATATCTACCGGATGAACCTAGGGGTACGAAGGCAGGAATTGGCCTTTGATTCAGGCCGTTTCTTTTGGGGCATTTCAGCCGGGATCAACTATCAAGTGAAATTCTAGTCTTCCTTAGGGGCACCCCCATAAGCATCGAAAACCCAGTTATCGGCATACATACCGTAGACCAGGCCCAACTCGTTTTCCTGTACGTACACTTCGTCTTTTCCAGGGTCGAAATTGACATTGTATACGAACACTTTAACACCTTGGTCCCGTAGGGAAGCAAGTAGTTTTTTATGCGAGCTGACGATGCGTCTTGAGACGGCTGCATATTGAATGTTGTTGATGGCGAGGTAATCCAAGGCTTTACCACGTAGGGCGAGCAAAGGTTCTTGTGAAATCATGGCGGCAATGCCGTTTCTTGATGCCTCCTCTAGGGTCAACCTACTGAAGAGCTCCATGATCAAACGGTCTTTGTCGACAAAGGTTTGGGCGAAGGCCATGGGGTCGTTTAACTTATCGGTCACCAGATAGGCATCGGGATGGGCCGCGAACCACGCATTGATGGCCGGCAAATCCATGGTACGGTAATCCCCGTAAATTTTATGCTTTTTAAACTCCTTTAAGGAAGGAGGGAGGCTCCCTTGAAAATCCGTGAAACGCGCCCACATTTTCCAATCGTGTGCGGCTACTAAATGTCCATCTGAAGTAGTTATGATGTCCAATTCGAAATAGCGGAACCCTTTTTTGTAATTCGCATCCAAAGCCTCGATGGAATTGGTAGATTTGACACCGTTGACCACACCTGCGGCATGGGCGATATAGCGATCGTTTCGGGCATCAAAAGTGTAGGTTTCCTTTGGGAAATAGATGGTCGGGTCCGAAATGCCTTCCGGTACCGTGATGTTCTGGTTCAACTCCGTACCGTCGACCCATTCCTTCAATTCGCCATTGAGGTTGTGTGCGACATAAGCTTCACGGCTTTTCAATGCAGCCAAGCTTTCAAAGCCCAAAGCCTCTAAGGCTGCGGCATCACCAAAACTACCGGGTACCGCGGAATCATGGGCCAAAAGCACAAAATAGGCTTGCTTTGATCGCAGCTGTCGCAAAAGCTCCAACACTTCTTGTCTGGCCTCGACACTACCATAGGTGTCAAGGGTTTTGTATTCGACGGTTGAGCTTGAATTGAAATGGATGACGGTCAATCCTCGTTGCGCGTATTCCTTTTGGCCGTCAAGACCGAACCAACTCCGTTTTTTCGCATTGAAACTACAGCTTGCCAACTGTAGTTCCGTTTCGCTTTCAGACCGTTCGGCCATGGCATTCAGCGCATTGGGAATAGCAAGACAGATCACCCAAAAGAAAAGGGACAAACGATAAAAAAGCGTTGGACTTACGATAGTGGAATTGAAATGCATGGAAACCGGTTATTGGGTTCACCCGTACTTAATAGGAGTAGGGGTACCCTTAAAACGGAATTGCCCATTCCTTATTGCCATCTTCAATTTGACAGATTATTCCTATAAAAGGGTTCACAACAAAAATGAAGGGGTTCACCACAAAATATTGGCATTACATAATGTTTCGGATAAGTTTACGTTTATATGGTAAGACCCGAATTTTAAACCTAATCTACCTAAACTATGTTATACGATACCTACGGTGAGGAATATTTGGCCTTTCTACAAGAGTTGAACGAAATTTTAAGCCTTAACGAATTGGCCGAGTTGGATTACCTATAGTTTCCCCAAAAACAAAACCATGGAAAAACAAAATCAAGAAAACAGTTCGTACATGAATTTCATCAATAGTTTGAATGAAATCCTTGTCGATTACAACATCAACCAACTGAGTTGTTCTTAAGTTTAAGTGTTATATAGTGTTTATCATTAAAAAAGGGCTTTGTTTTCAAAGCCCTTTTTTTTATCCCCCTAAATAGGTTTTCAATATCTTACTTTTAGAACTGTGGCGCAGTTTTCGAATGGCTTTTTCCCGTATTTGCCGCACCCGCTCCCTAGTCAGGTCGAACGTACTCCCGATTTCCTCCAAGGTCATTGAAGGCTGTTCGCCGATACCATAATACAGGCGGACCACGTCGGCCTCTCGGGGCGAAAGTGTTTCCAAAGCCCTGTTGATTTCGGTATTCAATGACTGGTGCATCAGGCCTTTATCGGGTTTTGGTGATTCGCCGGCACGCATCACATCATAGAGGCTTGAGGTTTCCCCTTCCTTTAAGGGGGCATCCATAGAGACATGTCTTCCTGAATTCTGCAAGGACTGTTTGACTTCACTGACCGTCATGTCGAGCTCTTTGGCGATTTCTTCCGCCGAAGGTGGGCGTTCATGGGCCTGCTCAAGGTATGAGAACGTCTTTTTGATCTTATTGATCGATCCGATTTTGTTCAAGGGCAGGCGAACCACTCTCGATTGCTCGGCCAAGGCCTGTAAAATCGATTGTCTGATCCACCAAACCGCATACGAGATGAATTTAAAACCACGGGTCTCATCAAATCGTTTCGCCGCTTTGACCAAACCCACGTTACCTTCATTGATCAAATCGGGTAAGGTGAGCCCTTGGTTTTGGTATTGTTTGGCCACCGAAACGACGAATCGAAGGTTGGCATTGGTTAATTTTTCTAGGGCCAGTTGATCTCCTTCACGGATCTTTTGGGCCAATTCAACTTCTTCTTGGGCAGTGATCAGCTCGATTTTGCTGATGTCTTGTAGGTATTTATCTAGGGATTTGGATTCACGATTGGTTACTTGTTTAATGATTTTTAGTTGCCTCATGAAGTCATTTTAGGGTTGTTCGTATAAGCTTTCATGATACAGGTTTAGATTCTAAATTCCAAATCAAACCCAGGTTTCTTTTCAAGAATTTATGAGCAGCATCGGTGGCTTCCGCCAGAAAGTTTTAAAACAAGGATGTTGATAGTATTGGGAATAATTTGACATTTACTTTAACCAAGCGGCTTCATTTTCTCCTAATTTTGTAAGGTTTTTGTTTGACTAATGCTAAGCAGTTTTTTCGTTGAGGCTAGAAAAGGAAATTAAGAGAAAATCACTGTACGATTACCAGCTTGAAGATCTGAACACGATTTTCAAGGAATTGGACGAGATGCCCCAAGGCAGTAACCTGCTGTACCAGCTTCCTACCGGAGGAGGCAAAACAGTGGTCTTTTCCGAAATTACCCGGAAGTACATCCAACAGACCGGAAAAAAGGTGGTGGTCTTGACCCACAGGATCGAATTGAGCAGACAGACCTCGAACATGTTGCACGGTTTCGGCGTAACGAACAAGGTCATCAATAGTGAGGTCAAGGAACTCGACGACCAAGACGAATTCATGTGCTTCGTAGCCATGGTCGAGACCTTGAACAACCGCTTGCAAGAAGACAAGGTCAAAATAAAGAACATCGGTTTGGTCATCATCGATGAGGCCCATTACAATTCCTTTCGAAAATTGTTCAAGTATTTCGAGGAAGCCACGATTTTAGGGGTGACGGCCACCCCATTGAGCTCGAACATCAAGTTGCCGATGAAAGACCACTACAAAAAGTTGATCGTAGGCAAGTCCATCAAATCGTTGATCGAAAAAGGCTTTTTGGCCAAGGCGAACCTATACAACTATGATGTAAGCCTTCGAAGCCTGAAATTGGGTATCCACGGCGACTATACCGTCAAATCTTCCGATGAATTCTATGGCAATCTGAGCATGCTCGGCAAGTTGGTCTCAGCCTATGAGGAGGTAGCCAAAGGGAAAAAGACCCTGATATTCAACAACGGCATCAGTACTTCACACTACGTTTACGAGACCTTCAAAAAGGCCGGGTACAACGTACGTCATCTCGACAACCGGAATTCGCCTTCAGAACGACGTGAGATATTGGAATGGTTCTCCAACACGCCAGACGCGATATTGACTTCGGTGAGTATTTTGACCACCGGTTTCGATGAACCTTCAGTTGAGACGATCATCTTGAACCGGGCCACACGTTCCTTGACCCTGTACTTTCAAATGATCGGTCGTGGATCCCGGGTATTGCCGGGTAAGGAGCAGTTCAATGTGGTCGATTTAGGGAACAATATCGCCCGTTTCGGACCCTGGGATGAGGCGGTCGACTGGCAGGAAATATTCCATTTCCCCGACTTCTATTTGGAGAACATCAAGAACGATGAAGAAATCGAACGGGAGTTCATTTATGTCATGCCAGATGAACTAAAGGCCAAATTCAGTAAATCGGAACACATCACCTTCGACGTGAAGGAAGAATACAAGAAAGTCTTCGCCCAAGGATTGAAATCGAAACTGGTGCTTGAGCGGAGTATCGAGCAACATGCCCAAATATGTGTTGAAAACAGCGAAGATGTATTCGACGCCCGGATTTTGGCCAAGGAGCTGAAAGAGGAAATCGCCTTCAGGGTACGCCAATACTCGTATTGTATCATGAACAATACCAAGAACTATAAAGAATGGCTCGAAGAAGACTATGAGCGTAAACTGCGTTCCAGCATCTCGAAAAAATTCGCTCAGCTCATGTAATGCAAAAGCTTTTGGTCATAGGAGCTGTTTGGCCCGAACCCCAAACCACGGCGGCCGGAGTGCACATGATGCAGCTCTTAAAGGCGTTTCAGCAGGAAGGTTACGACATCCTATTCACAAGTATTGCCACAAAAACCCCGTATTCGGTCGATTTACATGAACATGCGATCCAAACCAAATGCATCACGCTCAATGACCCGTCTTTCGACAATTTGATAACGGAACTTCAGCCTGATATCGTCCTCTTCGATCGGTTTATGACCGAAGAGCAGTTCGGGTGGCGAGTAGCCGAAAATGCCCCCGAAGCCCTGCGCATCTTGAATACCGAAGATTTACATTCCCTACGTGAAACACGGGCGATGCTTTCCAAAAAACAGCTGCCTTTCGAACTGGATGCCTGGTTGGCGGGTAAAAAAACCCTTCGCGAATTGGCCAGTATTTACCGTTCCGATCTCACCTTGGTCCTTTCGACCTACGAAATGGGATTGTTGGAACAACGGATCGGAATCCCATCCGCTTATGTATCACATTGCCCGTTCTTGATTCCTGAACGCGGGGCAACCAATACACCTTCTTTGGGTTTTCATGGGCGGAAGGACTTTGTCACCTTTGGTAACGGACGCCATCTTCCAAACACCGACGCCTTACACTATCTTAAGGACGCCCTATGGCCGATGATCAGAAAGCAACTTCCTGGGGCCAACCTACATGTCTTCGGGGCCTACTTGCCCCAAAGCATTCAAAACATGCATGATGATACCCAAGGTTTTTTGGTCAAAGGTTGGATTGCCGATTTAGAGGCTGTGGTCGCTGCATCCAAAGTGGTCTTGGCCCCATTGCGGTTCGGAGCGGGCATCAAAGGCAAACTGGCGCTGGCCATGCAATGTGGTACCCCCAGCGTGACCACCCCTATTGGGGCTGAAGGTATGGTCGATAAGGAATCCTGGTCAGGGCAAATCGGAAATACCCCGGAAGCCTTGGTTGCTGCCGCGGTAGCACTTTATCAATCCGAATCGCAATGGATATCGGCCCAACAACGGGGATTCGAGATCTTGGCAGATCGGTTTCCTGAAAAGGAAATCCAAAAGCGCTTGTTCCATCAAATTCGGACCATCCGACAAAACCTACGAACACATCGGTTGGCGAATACCATGGGTAGGATCCTACAACAAGAAGCCTACGCCTCGACAAAATTTATGGGCAGATGGATCGAAGAAAAAAATCGAGGAAACAAAGGTTGATTCCTGTTTAAATATCCTTCAAGCTACGTGCCCCCAATTGCACCATGTTATTCTTGAGGTCATCGATCAATAACTCGGCCACATAGTCGCCTCCCAAAGGACCTAAAGCGGCAACGCCATAAACGAAAGGCCTGCCTGCGAAAACGAAATCAGCGCCTAAATGGAGAGCACGCATGACATCGAGACCACTTCGGACCCCACTATCGAACAGCACGGGAACGCGACCATCGACCGCTTCGACAATAGCCGGTAAGGCGTCAATTGCCGCTAGGGCCCCATTGAACTGCCTACCGCCGTGGTTGGAAACATAAATACCGTCCAGTCCTAATGAAACGGCCATATTGGCGTCTTCAGGATGTAATATGCCCTTAATCACTACCGGACCGTCCCAAAGCCGTTTCAAGGCTTCACAATAGGCCCAATCCAGAGTGCCGCCCAAACGATTACCGACGAAGCCACTAACGAATTTCATGTCGGTATTGTTGGTATAGGTTTCAACCGTTCGCAATCGTGGCAATCCGCGTTTTAGGGTATGGTAACTCCAAACCGGATGGGTGATCCCTTGCCAAATCAGTTTTGGGGTGATTTTAGGGGGAATGGCCAAACCGGCCCGTTTGCTCCGTTCACGGCGACTCGCCATGGGTACATCAGCGGTAACCACCAAAGTATGGAATCCGCTATCTTGGGCGCGTTGCAACAGCGAGTCCCTCACTTGGGCATCCTTGGGTGGATAGAGTTGAAACCATCCCATCGTACCAACTTTATTTCCAACACGTTCAGGTGTTTCCGTGGCAACGGTGCTCAAACAAAAAGGAATGTCTTGTCGTTTGGCGGTAGCCGCCAAATGCAACTCTATTTTGGGCCACATCAACCCTGTCAAACCCACAGGGGCGATACCTATGGGCGCACTGTAGGTATGACCGAATAAGGTGGTTTCGGTATTCGCATTGAAGGGTCCCTGACAAAAACGGGGTGTAAAGCGAATAGCGTTCAAGGCGTCTCTATTCGCTTGCAACAGGCCTTCATCACCGGTTCCGGAGTCCAAATACTCCCAAGCGACTTTAGGCATTCGTCGAGCCGCTTTCTCGGCCAAATCGGAAATTCTGGGATACCGGTTCGCAAAGCGTTCTAATTCCTTCGATAGTGCCATAGGTGAAATTTAAGGATTTCCCGACAAGCCATGACAAGTTCGGGCTTCAAGAGACTTCCATTCTGTTTATCTTTGGAAAAAATACCTTTATGGCCACACCGAACTGGCAAACCGCCATTGAATTTGATGACATCACCTATACGAAAAGCGATGGGGTAGCCCGAATCGCATTCAACCGCCCTGAAGTACGCAACGCATTTCGACCAAAAACCACTAGTGAATTATATCGGGCCTTTTATGATGCCCAAGAAGACACTTCCATCGGAGTGGTCTTGCTCTCCGGTGAGGGTCCTTCAAAAAAGGATGGGGGATGGGCCTTTTGTAGTGGAGGTGATCAAAAAGCACGGGGCCATCAAGGCTATGTCGGCGACGATGGGTATCACAGGCTGAACATTCTCGAAGTGCAGCGGCTGATCCGCTTCATGCCCAAAGTGGTCATTGCCGTGGTACCGGGTTGGGCCGTTGGTGGAGGCCACAGCCTTCATGTGGTCTGTGACATGACATTGGCCAGTAAAGAACACGCCATTTTCAAACAGACCGATGCCGATGTGACCAGTTTCGATGGCGGATATGGTTCGGCGTACCTCGCTAAAATGGTCGGGCAGAAGAAGGCTCGTGAAATTTTCTTTTTAGGGCGTAATTACTCGGCCCAGGAAGCCTATGAGATGGGAATGGTGAATGCCGTGATACCCCATGAAGAACTTGAAGCGACCGCCTTTGAATGGGCTCAAGAAATCTTGGCAAAATCACCGACATCGATTAAAATGTTGAAGTTCGCCATGAACCTTACCGATGACGGTATGGTGGGTCAACAAGTATTCGCAGGTGAGGCAACGCGATTGGCGTATATGACCGATGAAGCCATAGAAGGTAGGAACGCCTTTCTTGAAAAGCGCAAACCGAACTTCGGTAAAAACAAGTGGATTCCGTAAGAATCCTTCAGCTGTAGTGTTCGAAGGGGGTAAAATCAAAAAGAGCCCTGTCTATTGACAAAGGCCCTTTTACGAGAACACTATATGAAAATGAAAAAATTTACTTTCGTAATTAAATACATGGTAAATGTAGGGGGACTTGCCCTCGGATAGAAATTATTGTTGTGAAGTGCCGTCCTTTTGTGGTTAGGACCTGAAAAGCTGTCGTTAAGGCAAAAGAGCGAGGTCTATTCGATAGCCTTTACCAAATTGGAAAGGAAACCGTTGATGTCGAATTCCGGCTCTTCTGCGAGGCCGGTGCGCACCACGACCAATGATTTGGAAGGGATGACGAACACATACTGCCCTTGAAAACCGTTCATGGAATACATATCACGGGGTACATCAGGAAATTTTCCACTTGAATTCAGCCAAAAGTGCGCTCCGTAAATCCCGTTCGAAAGGGCTGTGGGGGTAACAATATAATCGACCCACTCCGGTTTGAACAGCTGTTCCCCGTTCCATTGACCCCGATCGAGGTAGAGTTGCCCGAATCGCGCCCAATCTCGGGTATTGGCCCAACCGTAAGAAGAACCTACGTAATTTCCGGCCACATCGGCTTCGATTAGCATGCTGTGCGCCCCGATCTTATCAATGAGATCGCGATAAGGAAAATCAAGGTATTCTTGGTGGGTCCGGAACTGTTGGCGCAAAATCCCTGAAAGAAGATTGGTCGTGCCTGAAGAATAATTCCATATTTCGGTGGGGGCGCCGATCAGTGGTTTCGCTTTTTGGGCCAGGGTCATATCGCTTTCAAGGAACAGCATTTTGGTGACATCCGAAATTCCGCCATAGTCCTCATCCCATTCCAGACCGCTTTGCATCCGCAACAGATGGTTTAGGGTGATGTCCTTTCTGGCATCATCTTTCCATTCGGTAATGGGTGCCGGCCAATCAACGGATAATCTTCCTTGTTTTTCCAAGACACCGTAACAAGTGGCCAAGATACTTTTGGTCATCGACCAACCCAAAACCGGGGTGTCCTTGTCGAATCCGTCCACATAATTCTCATGGAGCAAATGTCCCTTGTAAAGCACCAACAAGGAGCGCGTTTTCTGGACATCGTTATTGCCAAACGGCAGGGCGACGGCTTGTTGAAAGCGATCATAGTCGATTTCAGGGAAGACCGTATCCAAAGGGATTCCATGACCAAACGGGTAGGGGAGGTCGAGCGCTTCCTTTTCACGTTTGGGGATCAGCTTCGTTGTACTGCTTTCATAATCCGAAGTGACCAAAACGGCACCTAGTCCCTCGCGATACACGGCCGTTCGCTCCAAAAGACCATAGACGGCGGCACTTGCCGATTTATCGCTACGATCGATAGCGGTAGTCGCTAGTTTAACCAGGGGTACATTGAGGTCGGATTGGATCATCGCCGCGGGTTGATGTCCGGCAACATAAACACTCGAAGCCATATATTTTGAGGCGTAGCCGGAAATAATGTTCAGTTTCGGATAGTTGAAAAACACCACCAAACCGATGACCACCACCAACAAGAGCAAAATTCTTTTGATCCACTTCATGTAACGCAAATTGAATTATCGTAATTTGAAAGCTAAAGATACGGAATTGCACTATGTCGAATCTAGGAATGATCATTGAAGAACGCAGCCGGGATATCGGGCAGTTTTTGGTAGGCCGTTTGTTGCCTTTCCGTAAAAAACGCATGATCGGCCCCTTTATATTTATCGACCATATGGGTCCGACTACGGTGGGGCCCACCCAATACATGGATGTAGACCAACATCCGCATATCGGCCTGTCGACCTTGACCTATATGCTAGAAGGTGAAATCATGCATGAAGACAGCATCGGCACCAAACAACGCATCACACCAGGTTCGGTGAATTGGATGACAGCGGGCAGTGGGGTCTCTCATACGGAGCGTAGCCCGGAAACCTTGCGAAACGGTTCGACCCAGCGTTTGCACGGGTATCAAATCTGGGTGGCCCTGCCCAAAGATCTAGAGGAAATGGAACCCCGATTCCACCACGTTCCGGCAAACAAATTACCAAGGTGGACCGAAGGTTCGGCGGCCTTCACCCTTGTAGCAGGTTCCGGTTATGGTTTAGAATCACCAGTGCCGGTATATTCTGACTTGTTTATGGTAGAAATAAAGAATACTGCCGAATTCGCATTGGACGTGCGCGATAAGCTATCTGGGGAAATCGGGATCTGTATCGTCGATGGCGCGATCGTCGCCGATGGGGAGACTATCGAAAAAGGCCATATCGTGGTATCCAAAGTAGAAGACACTTGTACCATAACCCTTAGACCGAATTCCCACCTGCTGCTCTTTGGGGGTGAACCGTTGGCCGAAGAACGGTACATTTATTGGAATTTCGTTTCAAGCTCCAAAGAACGTATCGAGACCGCCAAGGCGGCTTGGAAGGCCAAGACCTTTCCGATGATGTCCGAAGATCGATCTTATGTGCCCTTACCGAAATGAAGGAACGAATACCTAGCATAACACCAGCAATAGGGCTGTTCCTTTGGCTCGCCCTATCCATCTCGGCCTGTTCACCAAAGCAACCGGAAAAAGAAGTGGGCTTGTATGCCCGATATTGCGCCAGTTGCCATATGGCTCCGGATATTAAGGCTTTACCAAAGCATATTTGGGAAAACCAAGTATTACCGGATATGGGCGATCGGATGGAAATCGCGGAAATGTACAACGATCCCAACCTCGCACAAACCGGATATCGCCCGAAGATAGGTCTTAACGATTGGGTACGCCTGCAACGGTACATCGTAGCTATGGCCCCTGAAAAGCTGGAACCCATTCGTTATGAAACCAAGCCTCAAGATTTATTCAAGGAAATTCCTACGGAAATCCCTGATATTGAATCGGATATCACTTATCTCGAATGGGACGCAGGCTCCGAAAACCTGATGTTGGGTACCCTGCAAGGGGTTTTATACCAACATCGATTCGACAATTTGCATCCAAAGCCCGTATTTGAAGGGGGAAGTCCCATCACCTGGTTCAATACCGACGAAAGCGGGGCATGGGTCACCCAGGTTGGGATTTTGGACCCGTCTGAACGCCAAGAAGGCGCGCTTACGCCTATGGGAACAGCACCGAACATAGCTATGGAAGAACCCTTGCACAGACCCGTACATACCCTCATGCAGGATTTGAATGGCGATGGCCGCCAAGAATGGGTCATCTGTGAATTTGGCAACGAAACCGGAGCGATTAGTATGCTGCAAAGCGTGGACAGCGCCGGTTCTAAAAAAACGACGCTGCTCGCATTGCCAGGAGGCTTAAGAACCATTGCCCAAGACATGGATGGGGATGCGCGTACCGATTTGGTCGTCATGACCTCGCAAAGCCAAGAAGCCGTGTTTATTCTCTACCAAGAAGAAGATTTGAAATTCAGGGCCGACAAGGTGCTGGAATTCAGCCCTGTATATGGGAGCAGTTGGTTCGATTTGGTCGACTACGACGGTGATGGCCATTTGGATATCGTAACCGTTCACGGCGACAATGCTGACAAATCCTATGTCCACAAACCCTACCATGGGCTGCGTATCCATCGAAACGATGGCAGTAACCGTTTCAAGGAAGTTTTTTTCTATCCGATGAATGGCGCAACACGCTTCGTGGCCGAGGATTTCGATCAAAATGGAAGTCTCGATTTCGCCATAGTGAGTACCTTTCCCGATTACGATCATGCCCCTGAGACCTCCTTCGTTTTGTTGAAGAACACCGATCCGACCTCATACGGTTTCGAGGCCCATATCTTGAAGCATCCCAATCTTGGACGCTGGTTCTTGATCGATAAGGGTGATTTAGATGGGGATGGGGATACCGACCTGGTCTTGAGTGCCTTTACTTACGGATTCACCCCGATACCCCAGGAATTCTCTGAACGCTGGGCTAAGGACAGTCCTGATGTCTTAATCTTGGAAAATCGTTTGAACTAATGGGAATACGGGCCGCCATACTACTCCTCTTGTTATTGGGCACCATCGGTTGCAAAGACCAATTGGAGCTGCAGGAGATGCCGATCGAATTCGATGGGCAACGAATCACTTTGACCAAGGATTATCTGGCCCAACGCTACGGCATAATACAAGATCATCCGGAAATCGAACCCAAAATAATCGTCTTACATTGGACGGTCATTCCTACCTTAGAGCAATCGTACGAAGCCTTTCAAAAACCGACCTTGCCGAATTGGCGCCCAGAAATCGAAAGCGTCAGTGGTTTGAACGTTTCTGCCCATTTCTTGGTAGATCATGACGGCACGATCTACCGCTTGATGCCCGAAACCTACATGGCCCGTCATGTAATAGGTCTGAACCATTGCGCCATTGGGGTCGAAAATGTCGGCGGGGCTGCCGACCAACCCCTTACCGCAGCACAAGTTGAAGCCAACATCCGATTGATCGACTACCTAGCTGGCAAATATCCGATAGACTATTTGATCGGACATTATGAGTACACCCGATTCGAAGAACACCCACTATGGCTCGAAATCGACCCTACGTATCGAACCGAAAAAACCGATCCCGGACCGGAATTCATGCAACAGGTCAGGGCAGGTACACAGCATCACCAATTCAAACCGCTACCCAAACCCTCTGAAAAATGAGCAAACAGCTGATCAGTTTTATCTTGTTTTGTACTTGGGCCATCCTTCCGGCCCAAGAATTTACCGCGGATCTTTACGGAACCTACGACCAATTCAAAGAACCCAGCCTAGACAAACGACGGATCAAATACGCCCAATTGCAACCCTTGGTTTCATCCTATAAAGCGAACCCCAAATTCAAGGTTAACAAGGTTGGGGAGTCGATTGAAGGTCGTGACCTTAACCTGATCAGTATCGGAAATGGAAAGGAACCGATTTTTTTATGGTCACAAATGCACGGTGATGAGCCGACGGCCACCATGGCCATTTTCGATATCTTGAACTTTTTCAATAGCGAAGGGTTCGAAACCGAGAAAGCGGCCATACTATCAAAACTAAGTCTTCACTTTTTACCCATGCTCAATCCGGATGGGGCTGAACGCTACCAACGCCGAAATGCACTGGGCATCGACATCAATCGGGATGCGCTCCGTTTACAATCACCAGAAGGCCGGACCCTGAAAAAGGTTCGCGACAGTTTGAATGCTTCTTTCGGGTTCAACCTTCACGATCAAAGCACGTATTACAATGCGGAACGGACGGAAAAACCGGCGACCATATCGTACTTGGCTACTGCGTACAATTATGAAAAAGAAATCAATGAAGTCCGTGCCAAGGCCATGCAGGTGATCGTTTTCATGAACGATATCATCCAAGGTTACGCCCCAGGCCAAGTGGGTCGTTATAGTGATGACTTCGAACCAAGGGCCTTCGGTGACAACATTGCCAAATGGGGTACGAGCCTGATTCTAATTGAATCGGGTGGATTTCAAAACGATATTGAAAAACAGGAAATCAGAAAATTGAATTACGTTTCCATCTTGGCCGCCCTTTCAACGATCGCTGAGGGATCATATCGCGATATCGCTTTGGAAACGTATGCCAAAATCCCAAGAAACGACAGAAAGTTATTTGATTTGAAAATCTCGAATGCGACCTACTTATTGCGCAACCATGCCTATACCATCGATTTGGGCATTTATCGCAATGAGATAGACCATGCCGACCACAATGGGTTTTACTATTCGAGTCGTGTCATAGACCAAGGGGACCTCTCCACCTTTTACGGTTACCAAACCTTTGATGCAAGCGGATATACCATCGTGCCCCCAAAGGTATCCGAAACCATTTGGGACGGAACGGCTTTAAATGCCATGGAATTGCTTTCGAATGGAATTGCCTATTTGCGTTCAGACCGCTTTCCGGAAACTGCATTTACGGAACTCCCGATCCACCTTGTAGGCAGGCGTTTTGAGCTTCCGCCTTTTCAACTCCAACCCGGTATCAACCCTACCTTTTTCCTGAAGAAAGAAGGCCGTCTCACCCATGCGGTCATCAACGGATTCGTTTTAGATCTCAGTTTACCGCTTGAAGATCAAGGTTTCGGTAACGGTTTGAACCTACGCTAGTATCCGAATTGGATGCTCATGGCAGGGCCATGGAGCATTAAAAGGACGAACATGGTGGCCAAGGCACAGACAATGCTTGAGAATATAGATATTACTAGGCCTTTCGACCAAAGCGAATAGGGCCCGATGGCGCTATTTTCGATAATTTCATGTAATACATCCATAACAGTTCTTTTTTGAGTTCACTTGTATCGTTAGTTTTCGGATGTTGATCGTTGTTTCACATATAAAACAAATACTGGGCCAAAAACCCTACTATCATTGGGGTATTCGGTCGAAAGTAGTGCTTCACCGATGAATTTAGTACCTTGGTCTAAGAAAACAACTCCCATGAAACACCTTTTCCAAATTTTCACCCTTTGCTTGCTCTTCCAATCAGGATTGGCCCAAAACGCATCCCAGATCGAATTGTTCAACGGACAGGATTTAACGGGTTGGATCACCCATGGCACCGAAAAATGGTATGTTGAAAACGGGGAATTGATTTGCGAAAGCGGCCCCGACGCCGCTTACGGTTATCTTTCAACCGCGGCCGATTATGACGACTTCGAGCTTAGTGTAGCGTTTAAACAAGAAGCGGATGGCAATAGCGGGGTATTCTTCCGTTCAACATTCGAAGGCACCAAGGTGACCGGATGGCAAGTGGAGGTAGCTCCTCCCGGTAAACATAGCGGGGGTGTATATGAATCCTATGGCCGTGGCTGGCTGATCAAGCCCGAGGCCGATAAAGAGCGCGCCTTGAAAATGGGGGAGTGGAACACCTTAAAGATCAGAGTGGTCGGCAAACAAGTGCAAACCTGGTTGAACGGTCAGGAAATGATTTATTTGGAAGATGAAAAAATCGCCCGAGGTAAAGGGGCCATAGCGCTGCAGATACACGATGGTGGGGGCATCAAGGTTCGATGGAAGAACATTGTGTTAACCCCCATTCAGGCCACGACACCAGAATAATGCCTATTCCATAGGAGTCACCTCAAAAGCGCGGAACTCGACAGGTCCGTGATCTCCTTGGATCATGAATGGTCCGGGTTCGCCTTCCTTGCTATCCAATGCACCTCCTGTGATACCGGGTATCGTCTGATTACTGATTATCGTTATCCCATTGGCTACAATGGTTACGCGGCTTCCGATTAATGTAATGTCATAGCTTTGCCATTCGCCAGCGGCTTTGGCGGCATTCTCATTGGGCTCTAAAAAACCATAAATCCCCCCAAAATAGATATCCATGGGATCCAATCCGAAATTGTCGGCGATTTGGACTTCATAACGCCCTCTTAGGTAAACGCCGCTGTTGCTGCCTTCCGGATACCGAAACTCGATGTGTGCTTTGAAGTCGGTAAATTTTCGATCGCTGATCAGGTTGGCGCCCCCTTTTGCGTTTCGTAAGACCCCTCCGTTGACCGACCATTCGTTCTTATCTGAATCCAAGTGCCATCCCTCGAGATCTTTCCCGTTGAACAATGCGATGGATTCACCCCATTTCGGATCGCTGGTATGGGGCAACTTCGGCGCCCGCACCCCTTTCCAGGTAATAATACTGCCGTCGGTGTAGACCAATGTCCCCGACAAGGTGTCGTTTTGCAAGCTGCCATGGAATGCCATATCGCTACCTTCAGGTTCCCATTGCCTGGGGATGGTAAAACTGAACCGATCACCGAATGTATGGATCTGGGCGATTGGCCGCGCACTTCCAAAAGCGAATACGAACCGACCGGTCAAGGTATTAAATCCCGAATGGCGTACTTCGAGCCATGAGGGGGCGGTCTTGCCCATGAATTCGATTTCCAAATCCCATCGGCCTTCCAACTCGTGTTGTTTTTGGGCGATGCCTTGGGTCAAAACCAATAAGAGGGCCAATACGGAAAAAAGGGTGCGCATAACTTCAAGGAATTTAAGCCTTGAAGATAACCAATCTTTAGAAAAACTTGGGCTTATTCACAGCCTCCTGTAAAACCATCGGCATTGAACTCGGTCTGCACGGCTCCTTGCCGGACCCCATCGGTCAATTGGATGACCAGGTTGTTCTCACCACTGCCATCCCTTTTAGGGCTGCAATATTCGAATAAATAGAAGCTATTCGCCTGTTCGCTGACCCGCGCGGAAATCTGGTTGAAGGTCGTTTCCAACTCCGCGGCATTACTGGCTACCACACTGGAGGTCTTTCCGATTCCATCCAAGATCTGGGTATCGATCTCTGCACCTAATCCAATGGTAAAGAAGGAAATATTCGGATTCGCATTGTTAACCGCGTTCAACGCACTTTCCTCCGTATAACGGGAAGCCTGGTCCGTTCCATCTGTGAAAAGAACAACCGAAGCGGCCACGATGGGCGATCCCTGAATGCTGTTCGCCTCATCGATCAATCCATTGGCGATATCGGCAGATTTGATTACAGCGCCGTACAAGTCGGTCGAGGGGTCATTGCTGATATCGGCGGTTATACCGTCAATAGCTGTGGTCAACTCCGTAATCGAGGAAGTCAATGGGTTCAAAAGATGCAGTTCATCTTCACCATCGAACCAGTAAATGGCCATTTTGAATGATTCGGTTTCCGGAACCGGCATGACATTGTTGACGAAGCTGGCCGAAGCCGTCTTCAGCTCATCCAAACTACCTTCCAACACCGAATTACTCAAATCAAGCACCAATAAGGTATTGCTGCTGAACACTTGGGAATTGGGCGAAATCCGCGCCAGTGATTCCGAAGCCGATATGGTGTTGAAACAGTCGTCGTTACGACCTTGCTCGTAAATCGTGAATTGATTGGCGGTCAAGCCCGAAATCGGATTGCCCAGGTTATCGGACACTTTGAACAAAACAGAGACCTTACCTGGTAAGGTGGTAAATTGATCTTGGATGGATAGAAGCAATTCGTTTTCCCCGAATTCCAAGCAAGAGTCGGGTTCTTCCCCTTGGCCCAATTCACCCTGGTTCAAATTGAAGTTGACATCGTCATCGGCATTGCCACACGACTGCAACAACAAGAAAAAAATAAATAAATAGGAAAGTGATTTGATTGATGATTTCATTTTCATGTTTTTCAGGTTCTTCAAATCTGAAACGCAAAAATTGCGCCAATAGTGTACCTCAATGATTTTTTGTAGCTTTTCGAAAGCAAAAAAAACCATGCAGCAGCGACTTTTAACATTCTTGCTTATGACCTTAGCTGTCCAAGCCCTACACACCCAGCAATCGAGCATTGCCGAACGCCTGGGATATCCGAAGGACACCAAACTGTTGATCATCCATGCCGATGATCTGGGCGTGGCCCATTCTGAAAATAGGGCCAGCCTTAAGGCCTTGGAGCAGGGGAGTGTCAATTCAGGAAGTGTTATGGTCCCTTGCCCATGGTTCCTTGAAATCGCCGCATACGCCAAGACCCACACCACACACGATATCGGAGTTCATCTCACCCTAACCAGTGAATGGAAGCAATACAAATGGGGACCTGTGTTACAGCATGAAAACACCCAAAGCCTCACCGATGCAAACGGACATTTTCCGGATAACGTAGCTGACGTCGTTACGAATGCCGAAGTGATGGTGCTCAAAAAAGAACTCGAGGCCCAGGTTCGTTTGGCCTTGGATGCCGGAATCGATGTGACCCACTTGGATGCCCATATGGGAGCCGTTATGGCAACTCCTGAATTCCTAAAGGCCTATATCGAAGTGGGCAAAGCACACCAATTACCCGTATTGCTCGTAGAAGCCATCGCAGGGCTACAAGACCCCAGTGTCCGAACACTACTCGATGCCCAAGACGTTCTGGTCGATTCGGTGTATTCGGCTTCTCCCGAGGATTATGCTCAGGGAATGGCCTCCTATTACGAACAAGTGCTAACCAACCTTGGGCCCGGCTTGAATTGCATCTTGATCCATACGGCCTACGATGACGCTGAGATGCAGGCCGTCACGATCGATCATCCGAATTGGGGCGCGGCCTGGCGCCAAGCCGATTTTGACTTTTTCACTAGCGAACGCTGCCGGGAGTTGCTCCAGGAGCAGCAGATCCAATTAGTCACCTGGCGTGAAATACGGGATGAGATCACTAGGGGAGGACATTAAATATTTAAAGCTTTGTTAAAACACTTTTATTTCGGGTTAAAAAAAGCCAAGCTCCTTTAATTTTTGGTACCTTCAAGCAAGACAACAGTAATCAAAAAACTATGCCAACGTATCAACTACAGGTCAACGGAAATTCGAAAACCGTTGATGTCACTGCTGACACCCCATTATTGTGGGTATTGCGAGATCATCTCGATCTCGTCGGAACGAAATACGGCTGCGGTATCGGGCAATGTGGTGCCTGCACCGTACATGTTGACGGCACGGCCATGCGAAGCTGTTCCTTGACTTTGGAACAGGTTGATGGCAAGTCGATCACCACAATCGAAGGACTTTCCGAATTCGGTGAGCACCCCGTACAACAAGCGTGGAAGGAAATCGACGTACCGCAATGTGGGTACTGTCAAGCGGGTCAGATCATGACCGCTTCCGCTTTTTTGGAAAGCAATCCGAACCCCAGCGAAACGGATATCAAAAACGCCATGCATGGCAATATCTGTCGCTGCGCCTCGTACAACCGAATCTACCGCGCTGTTGAAAAGGCTGCAGAGAACATGGGCTAACCCACCAATACAATGACAATGGAAACAACAAAAAATACTTTTAGCAGGAGAGCCTTCATGCGCACTACGGGTTTGGCCGGTGGCGGAATGCTCATCGGTTTCAATCTCTTCCAGGCGTGTAAACCCAAAGTAAAACTGGAACCCCCGGTCGACCTTTCCCTCTTGGAATACAAGGACTTCAACGCGTTCATAAAAATTGCGGAAAACGGGGTGGTCACGATATTTTCCCCTAATCCCGAAATCGGACAAGGGGTCAAGACCTCCATGCCGATGATCATTGCCGAGGAATTGGACGTAGCTTGGAAAAACGTGCATGTCGTTCAAGGGAAACTGGATACCCAAAACTTTGATCGTCAGGTCGCGGGAGGGAGTCAATCGCTCCGTCATGGTTGGGATGCCTTACGACAGACCGGTGCTACGGCCAAACAGATGTTGGTCAATGCCGCTGCTGCCCGCTGGGGGGTCGATGCTTCCGAATGCAGTGTGAGCGAAGGAGTCATCACCAGTCCAAAAGGGGAGACCTTGGGGTATGGTGAAGTGGTGTCTGAAGCTGCCTTATTGGAAGTGCCCGAAGAGGTCGCCCTGAAAGCACCTAAAGACTATAAGATCATCGGAAAAGATGCACAGAACGTGGATATCGATGAGATCATTACCGGCAAACCCTTATACGGATTGGATTATAAATCCGAAGGCATGGTTTATGCCGCTGTAGTCCGCCCACCCGCATTCGGGCAAAAATTGGTGTCTTTCGATGCGGAAAAGGCGAAGACCATGTCTGGAGTACTCGATGTGCTTACCATTGGCGAAAAAGCCCGTAAACTGATCGAAGCCCAGCCCAACATGGCCGGAATCCTTTCTTCAAGTGACAAGGTGGTGGTCATCGCAGAATCGACTTGGCAGGCCTTCAAGGCCAAGGAAGCCATCGAAGCGGTTTGGGAAGATGCGGAACAAATGGAAAGCACCGAAGACCTAGATGCTTCCTTACATGCCCTTTTGGATGGTTCCGAATTCAACACCATGCGGGAAGACGGGGATGTTGACAAAGCCTTTGCTGAGGCCGATGAGGTTCTTGAAAGAACCTACGAAGCGCCCTTCCTACCACACAACTGTATGGAGCCCATGAATTTCTATGCGGATATCACCGATGAAAAGGTCCATTTGGTTGGACCCATACAAACCCCGGCTTGGAAAGCTGGAGCCGTCTCGGCCATGCTAGACCGTGCCCCGGAGGAAATCGAACTTGAAATGACCCGGATGGGTGGTGGATTCGGACGACGCTTATACGGGGATTTCGTTTTGGAAGCCGCCGAAATAGCCAATAGCATCCGCAAACCTGTCAAGGTAGTCTATACCCGTGAAGATGATATGAATGACGGTATCTATCGTATGGCATTGAAATACCGCATCAAAGCATCCGTCAAGGATGGGAAGCTCACAGGCTACCACCTTAAGGAGGCAGCGGTCAATTCGAACATGTACGGCTTGATCCCTAATTTCTTTCCGGCAGGTGCTGTGGCCAACTACAAAGTCGATGTGGCCAGCCACAATAGTGCCATTACCACAGGCGCATGGCGGGCACCGTATACGAATTTTCTAGCTTGCGCTGAACAGAGCTTCTTTGACGAATTGGCCGAGATGATGGATATGGACAAGATCCAGATGCGGATCGACTTGTTGAAACAAGTAGACGCCGCTGCCGATGACCGCATCCAATACTCGCCCGAGCGCATGATCAAAGTCATTGAGACTGCAGTCGAAAAATCAGGTTGGGGCAATTCACCAAGTAATGTGTACCAAGGTTTTGTCAACTACTATTGCCATAATACCCATGTGGCCGAAGTCGCTGATGTGGTCATCGAAAACGGGGCCCCTGTTGTTAAAAAAGTGACCTGCGTGGTCGATTGTGGTATCGTTGTAAACCCACTGGGCGCCCTGAACCAGATTGAAGGTGGGGTAGTCGATGGTATCGGACACGCCATGTATGGGGATTTTGGATTTGCCAATGGAAAACCCCTTGCCCAAAATTTCGACCGGTATCGGTTGATTAGAATGAAAGAGGCACCGACGGTCGAAACACACTTCATCCAAAATGAAATCGCACCGACCGGCCTTGGTGAACCGACTTTACCCCCTGCAGGAGGGGCGATTGCGAATGCCTACAAAGCCGCAACCGGAAACCGCCTGTACAATCAACCGTTTAGCAAGACGCCTGAATTGCTGCGTCCGAAAAAACAGGAAATTATTGGATAGATCATTTATGAATGTATTGTTGTTCGGGGTTACCAAAGATATCATTGGTAGCCCCTCACTTTCTATACCTACTGCCGGTTTCAACGGCAGGGGCGTCCCTAAGAACGTCGGGGAACTACGCCGACATTTGTATAACTCATACCCCGGGTTGGAAGCGCTTTCTTCTTTGGCCATTGCGGTCAATAATTCCTATGCGGATGATGGCACCACCATCAACAGCTATGATGAAATCGCCTTGATCCCACCGGTAAGCGGAGGCTGAATTATGGAGCGCTATTTACAAGAGAGTTATTATCTCGACTACAACGCAACGACAATTAAGGCCTTGACCGCACCTTTCCTTATGATTGAAAAGCCGGTTGATCGTGCGAAGGCCATCTATCTGGCCATTAGGGATGGCTGGCGTTACAATCCTTACCAAATCAGTATGAATACCGAAAACTATCGGGCCAGCGTCATTTCAGGAAAGTCGGAAGGACATTGTGTCGACAAAGCGATACTCCTGACGGCTTGCTTACGGGGGCTGGGCATTCCTGCTAGACTGCGTCTTGCCAAGGTGACCAATCACATCGCCGTAGACCGACTGACAGAGCGTTTCGGTTCGAACGTCTTAACGCCACATGGCATGGTCGATGTCCACCTGGAAGGCAAATGGGTCAAAGCCACCCCCGCCTTTAACAAAGCCCTTTGCGAGCGATGCCAAGTGGCCCCATTGGAATTTGATGGAAAGAACGATTCGATGTTCCAGGAATTCAATCAAGAAGGAAGACAATTCATGGAGTACCTGGAAGATTATGGCGCTTTCGAAGATGTACCTTTGGAATTCATGATGGGCAACCTGCGGGAAAACTATCCTGATGTTTTTGATGAAAACAATGGAATTGTTGAATATCGGTTTTAAATTAGTGGGATGTTGATCGATAATCACGGAAGGGAAATCAATTATCTGCGCTTGGCGGTGACCGATCGCTGTAACCTCCGTTGCAATTATTGCATGCCGGCTGAAGGTATTGATTTCGCCAAAAAGGACACCCTTTTGACCACCGCTGAATTGAAGCGTGTCGCCAAGGTCATGGTCGGTCTCGGAATCGATAAGATCCGATTGACCGGAGGTGAACCCTTTGTGCGCAAGGATATTATGGAATTGCTTCGGTTTCTAGCTACACTTGATGGCCTTCAGGATATTTCGGTAACGACCAACGCCACCTTGATCGGACCCCATATCGATGAATTGGAAAAGCTGGGCATTCGAAACATTAATGTTAGTTTGGATGCGATACATAGGGATACATTCAAAAAGATTACACGCCGAGACACCTATGAAACCGTCGTTGGCAATGTGAACCGACTCATCGCCAGGAATTTTAACGTCCGGATCAATTGCATTGTTTTGGAAGGTCAGAACGAGCAGGAAATCATACCCCTGATCGAAACTTTTAAAGCGCAGCATGTTGCGGTCAGATTCCTGGAAGAAATGCCCTTTAACGGAGGGTCTAAATCCTTTGGGAAAATCCATTGGGACCATAAACGCATTTTTGCGTATATCCAAGAACATTATCCGGATATCCAAAAGCTCCCCGCTCCGAAAACCTCGACATCAGTAAATTATCGCATCTCCGGACATATGGGCAGTTTTGGCATCATTCCTTCCTTTAGCCGTACGTTTTGTGGTAGCTGTAATCGCCTGCGCATCACAGCCACCGGAGATGTAATCAGTTGCCTATATGGGAAACCCAAAACCAATGTACGTGAACTGCTTCGGGAAAACAGCGGCGACAATGCCTTCGAAGCTGCCATATTGGACGTCATCGGTACCAGGGCGAAAACCGGCTTCGAGGCGCAAAGCCAGCATGCGGAATCGGTCTTCGATAGCAGCATGACATCGATTGGGGGATAAGCGGGACTACTATGGGACACACAGCTGAATTATTTAGTTTGATCCTGGCCGGCGGCCGGAGCTCCCGAATGGGCACCGATAAAGGGCGGATTAGGTACCATGGCAAGCCCCAGCGTCAAATCCTTTTCCATCTTGCCAGTGAATTCACCGCTAAGGTTTGGTATAGCGTTCGTGAAGAACAACGGCATGAATTTGATGAAAGCGCCCCATTGATCATCGATACGAACCGATACAAAGGCCCGTTCAACGGAATTTTGAGCGCGCATTTAGCACATCCTGAAGTCGCCTGGCTGGTGATGGCCTGCGATCTTCCATTCCTAGACAAGGATGCATTGGATAAACTAATCGCCCATCGAAAAAGAGCTAGCTCAGCTACGGCTTACGCAAGTAAAGCATCCGGTTTGCCCGAACCTTTGATTTCCATTTGGGAGCCCAGTACCCTCCGAAAAGCCATGGTCCAATTGGCTAGTGGGTCGAATTTGGGGCCTCGCAGCTTCCTGATACAAGAAAACGCCTATTTGGTGTATCCTGATAGTGACAAGATACTGTACAATGCCAACACGCCAAAAGATTATGCTTTGGCCAAATCCCTACTTTCATGAGTGAAGATCGCTACAGTAGGCAGATCCGACTCAAGGGGTTCGGCCCGGACAGCCAAGCCCGCTTGCAACAAAGCAAGATCTTGATCGTGGGTATGGGCGGTTTGGGGATTCCGGCTGCGTTGTATTTGAATGCTATGGGAGTAGGTACTTTAGGACTTATGGACGCCGATACCATTGCCTTACACAACTTACAACGGCAGGTGTTGTATGGTGAGGCGGATGTAGGGAAATCCAAATTACATGTGGCCATACAACAGTTACAAGACCGGAACAAAGGGACCCAACTCATACCCCATGACGCTTTTTTGGACCGATCAAATGCCATGGCCATCATCGAACCCTACGACTTGGTCATCGATGCCAGTGATAATTTCGCGACGCGCTATTTGATCAACGATGCTTGTGTGATTTTGAACAAGCCTTTTGTATATGGGGCCTTGCACGCATTTGAAGGACAGGTGAGTGTTTTCAACCATCACAATGGACCTACCTATCGTTGCCTTTTTCCGACCCCCCCACAGCTAGAGGAGATACCGAATTGTGATGAAAACGGTGTCTTGGGAGTGGTGCCGGGTATCATAGGAAGCTTACAGGCCTTGGAAGCTGTAAAGGTCTTGACAGGACTCGGTCAAGTCTTGAGCGGTGAACTGCTTATCTACGACGGTTTACACCAGGAGAGTCGCAAAATACGCTTTGAGAAAAACGGATCCCTACCCAAGATTACGGCCCTTGAACAGCACTATGATGGACTTCCATGTACTTTTTTGGACTCCATTTCAAGTGAAGGGTATTTAGAAGGTGTGGGCGCACACCTGCTGATCGATGTACGGGAACCGCACGAATTCGATGACGACCATTTGCCGCAGGCACTCAATATTCCCTTATCCGAATTGGAACCTTGGAGTCGTGTGGCCCAAATCAACGAACCAATTTATCTTATCTGTAAATCCGGACAGCGGAGTAGGGCGGCGCAACGTGCTTTGTCACAATGGATTCCTGAACATAAGCTCGTCAACATCGAAGGGGGTATGGATCAAATCGGAAATCGATGTCGGTAGTCATAGAGGGGTTTTGGGGCCTCGTATCGATATTCTTCCTCATCGCATTTCTGTACGCCTCGGCCGGTTTTGGTGGGGGTTCTAGTTACCTGGCCATACTGGCATTGGTACTTACCGGGTTTTTCATGATACGGAGCACCGCCCTAATTTGCAATCTCGTCGTGGTAACCGGTAATTGCCTGCTGTATTATCGAAAAGGGTATTTGCAATGGAAACGGTTCTTGCCGTTTATTGTCACCAGCATCCCTTTGGCCTTTATCGGGGCTCTCATACCGCTGCAAGAACGAACGTTTTTCATCGTTTTGGGACTTGTGCTGCTTTTGGCCGCAGTGTTTTTGACGATCCAAACCTATTCGAGACCGTGGAATGATCGGCCAAAATCCTATCCTAAAGGCATGGCCTTTATTATGGGGGCAGTGGTCGGTTTGTTATCGGGCATGGTCGGCATCGGGGGTGGGATATTCTTAGCGCCGATACTACATTTCATGAAATGGGATCGCCCGATAGTTATAGCCTCCTTGGCGAGTTTCTTTATTTTAGTAAACTCGGTTTCGGGTCTCAGTGGACTTTGGTTGGGTGGGACCTTATCCCTTCCTTGGCCTGAAATTATCGGATTGGTGCTGGCCGTATTAATCGGCGGACAATTAGGAGTGCGCTATACCTTGGTAAAAGCATCCCCAAAACGATTGCGCTTGCTGACCGCGGTCTTGGTCTTGATCGTCGGAATCAGGATACTACTCAAAAATGGATTACAATTTAGTTTTATGCAATGATCGAATTCGAAGAAGCTTTTAGCAAAGTCATGCAAACGGCTCAAGGTTTTGGCACGGTCGAAGTACCCTTGGAAAAGGCCCACGGACGCGTTTTGGCTGAAAACATCCTTGCCGATCGGGACTTTCCTCCTTTTGATCGAGTGACAAGGGATGGCATCGCCATTCGACACAATCCATCCAATAAGCACTGGAAAGTTACAGGAATCGCTGCCGCCGGAAGTCCGCAACAGCGCTTGGAAAACGACACTTCCTGTTTGGAGGTGATGACGGGGGCGATCTTACCGAAAAATGCGGATACGGTCGTCATGTATGAACATATCACACTGTCGAACGGGGAAGCACGACTGCTTGAAACCGTTGAAGACGGTCAAAACATCCATCAACAAGGAAGTGATGCAGCGAAAGGAACCGTACTGATTCGGGAAGGGAAGTTGCTAACAGCTGCTGAAATTGGGGTACTGGCGTCGGTTGGGGCATCCACCGTTAAAGTCCATCGCAATCCGAGGATTTGTTTGTTTTCAACTGGAGATGAGCTGGTTTCCATCGAGCAAAACCCGGAACCGCATCAAATTCGTCGTTCGAATGCGCATACCATGCGGGCCGCGCTGTTGAAATGGGGTGTCGCTTCTGAAATTTGCCATGTCAAAGACGACAAAAGCGCCATCCAAGAAGCCTTGGCCCGCGCCCTGGCCGAGAATGAGGCCATTCTTATCAGTGGTGGGGTTTCCAAAGGAAAATACGATCATCTACCAGAAGTACTCGAGAATTTGGGGGTCGTGAAGCACTTCCATAAAGTAAAACAACGTCCGGGCAAACCATTTTGGTTCGGAAAGCATCCGGATTCCGGAGCGGTCGTTTTCGGTTTTCCAGGAAATCCATCATCCACCTTCGTAAATTTCCACCGCTATTTCCGCCCATGGTACTTGCAAAGTTTGGAACGCGAGGAGGAGCATTTTACCGTATCTTTAAAAGAAGGGTTTGACAACCCATTGGAATTGACGCGTTTTATCCATGCAAAGGCGACCAACGAATCAGGAAAGCTAACGGCCACCTTGATCCATGGCAATGGTTCGGGAGATCTCACGAGTTTGGCTGAAGCCAACGGTTTTGTCCGCATAACCCCTAAAACGAAGGTTAGCGCCGGTACGATCCTAGAATTCACGCCAACGCGACGCATACTATGAAAACACATGAACTAAAAAAAATCTTCAAGGCCTTTTCAGCGGCTAACGAAAAAAAACACAAAACCGTTTTGGCTTCGGTGGTGGCCCTCGAAGGTTCTTCATACCGCCAACCAGGTGTTCGGATGCTCATTATCGAAAATGGGGATATGGTCGGGGCCGTATCCGGTGGCTGTGTTGAAAAGGAGGTCAAAAGACAAGCCCAGTCGGTTTTCGAAAAGGGGATCCCGAAGGTGATGACTTATGACGGCCGCTACCGCCTCGGGTGTGAAGGCGTTCTCTTCATACTCATTGAACCGTTTGAACCTTCAAGCGAAGTGGTCGAAGCGTTTTGGCAGCGCATCGATACCAGAAAACCAATCGGTATACAAAGTCATTTTGAACCTAGGATTGAAGAAAACCAAGGTTTTGGATCACAACTTCATGTCGATGAAGTCACTTTGCCACTCCGACCTGTTGACCAGCCTTATGTCGGACCAACGGTTTTAGAACAACGATTGGATGCCCCTTTTAGACTGCTTATTGTCGGGGCTGAACACGATGCGGTACAACTATGCGCCATGGCGGCGCTAATGGGATGGGAGGTCATTGTAGTCGCACCGCCGAACGAAGAAAAGGAATTAAAGGATTTTCCGGGGGCAAAAGCCATGGCATACGCAGAAGCGGAGACCTTGACCGTTCAAGGTGATGTTCATACCGCAATTATCTTAATGACACATAGTTATGTAAAAGACTTAAAGTTTTTGTTGCAGTTGAAAAGCCACCGATTCGCCTACTTCGGGATTCTGGGGCCGGCACGAAGACGGGAAAAGCTTTTTCATGAAGCCCTGGAACATGACCCGGATTTATCCCTTGAATTCTTGGAGTCGGTCAACGGACCGGCCGGATTGGATATCGGTGCCGATACACCGCAAGAAATCGCTTTGTCCATCTTAGCCGAAATCTTGGGTACGACTCGAAATCGTGATGGAAGCCCATTGAAGGATAAGGAAGGGAGGATCCATGCCTGATAGGGGATTGGCCGTTTTGCTATTGGCAGCTGGTGCCTCGACCCGATTGGGGCAAGCCAAACAGCTATTGCCTTGGAAAAACGGAAATTTATTGGATCACGCCATACGAACCGCTTTGTTACAAAGTCCCGAGGTCTATGTCGTTCTTGGTGCCCAACGTGAAATCATCAAATCACGGACCGACCTGTCAAACGTTACTCCGATCGATAATGAGGATTGGGAAAAGGGGATGGGGCACTCCATCGCTATCGGAATGCGCCATATCATTTCGCACACGACACCAACGGCCGTATTGATCATGTTGGTCGATCAGCCCTTGTTGGAAACCGAACATTATGGACGCTTGAGAACCCGCTTTTTTTCCGGCGACCGACAAATCGTCGCAACCAGCTACGGCAGCAAGCCCGGTGTGCCCGCTATTTTCGGACCGAAAATGTTCGATGGACTTGCTGCGTTGGATGGGGCAATGGGTGCGCGACGTTTCATCCGATCACAGTCGGCCTATACGGCATCATTGCCGCCTTTTGGAAATGCTACGGATATCGATACGATGGATTCGTATCGGCAACTCTACGCGCATTACGGTACATAGGGAATATCAATCCCGGCTTTCGGAATCGGAAACTTGGGCGGTGTCTGTATTGGAAAAGGATGGTGTGGAATCGGTTTCTTGGAAAATCCCACAGGAAACGGTTGGGCGTATCAAGGATTTTTTTCGGGATTTGACCCGTCTTTCGATTTCAGGATTCAGGTAATTCATAGTTAAGAAACGTAATGGCGAGCGAATCATTGTTCCATATCAGGGCGTAATTCTTCATAGGTTAATTCTTTTTCCCGCAACATTTGCTTCTGGATGTATTCAAAAACGCTCATCCAGTTCATTTTTAAGATGAGGGCCGCCGTCGGCAGGTTGTCTTCTTCAATCGCCTGAATGATCGCTTCGTTTTGATTGTCGATATGCTCATAAAACGCCCCGTTTTGCACGAACACCTGCTCGTAAAACAACACACGGGCCTCCAGATCCCGCAACAGCTGGGTCAAAATACTATTCGGGCATCGAGCGACCAACAAATGGTGGAATCGGATCCGTGACTCCAATCGCGCAACTGCCGTGTGGGTCTGCAGCAACACCCGTTGTTCCGATTTCAAACCAGCGATCGACCGGGCATCGAAGGTCGAAGCTTCCAATGCCATGACTTCCAACTCGGCGATGGTCTTATAGAGATGTTCGGCTTCTTGCATACTAAGCGCAGGTACGATGAACCCGCGGTTGGGCACCGCTTTGATGATGCGGGCTTGCTCCAGCTGACTTAACGCTTCACGAATTGGGGTGACACTGATGCCCAAAGCCCTTGACAAAGCCGCCAGGTTCAAAGTTTGTCCAATGTGCAGTTGTCCATGCTGGATTTTTTCCAACAAATGGGATTTTACCGTATCGCGAAGCATGGACTTCTTTTTCATGACACAAAGATAATCGTATACGATTTAAGAACTGTTTGCAATAGGGTTTATTGCCTTATCTTTAGCGGACAATTCTTTAAAACCCGTTTATGAGGCACACGTATACCGTGCTCATCGCACTAGCACTAAGCCTTAGCGCTTGCAACGATACTGAACCTACCATTGAGGCCGGTAACCTGTATGAAACCCAATTGTTCAAAGACGTGCAGTTGGCCGCCATTTACCCTGACTCCAAAACTTTTGTGGATCTGGTTCCGAACGCCTCGTTTTTGGAATTGGAACAACGTTACCTCGCTGAAAAAGATCAAGACGGTTTCGATCTGACCGCTTTTGTCGAAGCGAATTTTAGCGACCAATCCATGGAATCCCTCGAATTCGTGACCGACACGACGAAGACCATGTATGAGCATATCGAATCGATGTGGGATAAATTGACCCGTGGTCCGGATAGTTACCAAGCCAACGCATCGCGGATACCCCTGCCCAAAAAATATGTGGTTCCGGGTGGCCGTTTCCAGGAAATCTACTATTGGGACAGTTATTTCACCATGGAGGGGCTTTTGGCCGCCGGAAGGAAGGATTTGGCCAAAAGCATGGTCGACAATTTCACTTTTTTAATCGATTCCATCGGATTTATACCAAATGGTACAAGAGACTACTATCGCACCCGATCGCAACCGCCTTTTTATTCCATGATGGTCTATGCGTTGGCCGAAGAAGACCGCAACATGCTGCTGTATTACCTGCCTGAAGTCGCTAAGGAATATGCGTATTTTATGGATCACGATTCCATCGACCGCCCTTATGGGGCAAGCAAACATGTGGTTCAAATGATCGGAGGTGGACTCATGAACCGGTACTACGATCAAGGGGAGGCCCCAAGGCCTGAAGCCTACAAGGAGGATTTGCACTTGGCAGGTGAAGTCACTGAAGCCGGCGCTAAAAAACAACTATACAAAGATTTACGATCAGCCGCTGAATCGGGTTGGGATTTCAGTTCGCGATGGTTTTCCGATCCAGAGGATTTCGCTTCGACCCGAACCACCTCTTTACTGCCGGTCGACCTGAATTGCTTGATGTACCATATGGAGCTTATTCTCGAAAGGGGATCGATGTTAAAAGGGGATAAAGAAGCGGCGACCTATTTTCGCAAAAAGAGCATTGAGCGTAAAGCCTTGATCAAAGAGTATATGTGGGACGAAGAAGCCGGATTCTATATGGATTTTGATTTCAAACGTGCCGAAACCACCCAAGAACTCACTTTAGGGGGGGTGTATCCCTTGACCTTCCGTATTGCGGATCGTGACCAGGCCGAAAAGATGAAGGATGTGATCATGAACCAATTTTTGAGGGATGGTGGTCTGGTCACCACCCTTCGTAATTCAGGTCAGCAATGGGATGCTCCCAACGGCTGGGCCCCATTACAATGGATGGCGGTCAACGGGCTGTTGACCTATGGGTATATCGATGAGGCGAAAATCATCATTGAACGGTGGTTGGCCCTAAACGAAAAGGTGTATAAAAACACGGGCAAGATGATGGAAAAGTACAATGTGGAAGACCTGAGCTTGCTTTCCGGTGGAGGCGAGTATGAAACCCAGGACGGATTTGGATGGACCAACGGGGTTGCCCTCGGCTTTAAGGAAATCTTGGACGAGCTGGAAGAAAAAGGGTATTGATACCCCAAACGTACCATAAGTCCCAACGGGATATAGGCACGCACTAGAAAAACCTATCCAAAAAACATGGCCAAATCGCTGCTGTTCCTGCCCGATATTTCGGGCTACACCAAGTTCATCCAAACTACGGAAGTAGAGCATAGCCAGCACATCATATCCGAGTTGCTGGAAGTGCTTATCGCGGCGAATACCGAGAATATGGAATTGGCCGAAATCGAAGGGGATGCCCTTTTCTTTTACAAAGAGGGTGAGGTGCCTTCACAAGAACGACTTTTGGCCCAGATCGAAACCATGTTCACGGCTTTTTACAATCACCTCGAATTCTTAAAAAAAAACCGCATTTGTCCTTGCAATGCCTGTGCTACCGCACCTGACCTAGAGCTCAAGATCATTGCCCATGCCGGACAGCTGCAACACATCGAAGTACAAGGCACGCGAAAACCCTTCGGACAACAGGTGATCGAAGCCCATCGCTTGATGAAGAACTCGGTCAACAGTGATAATTACGTCTTAATCAGTCGTTCTCTAGCTTTTGAAATCCAACTATCCGCCTATTATTCAAGCAAACTCTTCCGGTTTCGGCAAGGCAGCGACCACTATGATGACACGACGATCGACTATTTGTACTCCCTCATCGACACCCAGCAACTGCCGTTGAAGGAACCTGAAACCGTTGCGGAAATCGAAATTGAAAGACCTGCCGATTTAATTTTTGAAAGGGAATACCCCGTTGGGGCCGAAAAACTGTATGAGTACATCTCCAATCTTATTTATCGGGCCGAATGGGTCAAAGGCGTAGATCGTTTCGACTTTAAGGTCAATGAAGTGACCCGTTGCGGTACCGAACACGTTTGTGTTGTCAATGGAAAGGATTTGAATTTCGTGTCGGTCACCAAAGCCGGTGAGCCCGGGCAGTTGGTCTATGGTGAAATGACCCGGGATCTATTGCCCGTTGACGCCATTTACCAATTCTACACCATTACCCCCCTTTCTGAAAACACATGCCACCTTAAAGTGGAACTGTTCTGGGAGGCCAAATCACCTCTCAAACGAATAATGATCGCCCTGTTCGCCAAAAAAGCCTTCGAAAAGAATACCCGAACTGCCCTGGAGGGCTTGTTCGATTTTGCCCAACATAAGCGCTCTGACGTTTAAAGGGATACTTTTGTAAATTAGGCATAGAAATACAAACCATGGCTTCTAAAAAACCATTTTTGTCCTCAGACAAGTTGTTCGGACTGACCGCCATGTTGATCAGCTTGGTGACCTTGGTCATCTTCGTCAGACAAACGAATATCATGGATAAACAAAGTCGGTTATCGGCAATGCCTTATCTGATGATCGAACAAAGTACCAATGGTGGGGCACACCGAATCCAATTCACCCTGGTCAATCAAGGGGTAGGTCCAGCGATTATCGAAAGCCGGAAGGTCATCTACAATGGCAAGGAATACGATCAAGATTTCTACCAATTCATGACACGCAGTATTCCGGAACTGGAAGGCATCGAACCCTACAATTGGTCGAATGTATATCGCGGCCAGGCCATTCCCGCCAACGGCAAAGTGGTCATGTTGGCCATAGGCAACGATGAGGAGTTGTTTACCCGTTTTGGAAAAGTATTGGGCAAACTAAAGCAAGAAAAATCGTTCTATTACGAATTCACCTATACCTCGATCTATGGCGATCGTTGGAAAATCAGTTCTGACAACGAAATTCCCGAACAATTGGACTAATGGCGAAGACGGAAGGGTATTCAGGAACACCATTGGCCAAGAAATTAGGTCTTAAAGCCGGTTTTGCCCTCTGGTTGATCGATACCCCAGACCATTATCACGATCTTTTCCATTCACTTCCCGATGGCCTGTTGTTTTTGGACGAGGCCCATTCAGAAGAAGCCGATTTCATCCATTGGTTTTGTCGTTCCGAAGAAGAGCTGGTAAAACGCGCAGAGAAAATCAAGCGGGCATTGAAGAAGTCGGGCATGCTTTGGGTGAGTTGGCCGAAGGGTTCGTCATCGATTACCACCGATTTAAAACGGGAGCCGATACGCGAGCATTTATTGGCTGTAGGCCTTGTAGATACCAAGGTCTGCGCCGTAGATTCGGACTGGAGTGGCTTGAAGTTCATGTACCGACTTAAAGACCGCTGAAAATAAACCGAACCTACTGCAATTTTCACATTTTTTTAAGGTTCTCCGCACCCCCTTTTCGCTACCTTTCACAGACTGATTAACCAAAAAGAAACCTGTATGAAATTCCCGAGCATTCGCCTGGCATTGGTAGCCTTGCTACTCATGTCGTCATCCATCCTGTTGGCACAAGAAGACAAAAAAGAAAACCCCTATGGTGGTTTGAAATTCAGAAGCCTAGGTCCGGCCCTGACCTCCGGTAGGATCGCCGATATTGCCATCCATCCACAAAACGAAAACGTATGGTATGTGGCCGTAGGATCCGGTGGGGTTTGGAAAACCGTGAATGCAGGAACGACCTTCGAACCCATTTTCGATGGCCAATCGGTCTATTCCATTGGGTGCGTGACCATAGACCCGAGCAACCCAAGTACGATTTGGGTAGGAACCGGTGAGAATGTCGGAGGGCGACACGTCGGCTTTGGGGATGGTATCTATGTCAGCCATGATGACGGCAAGTCGTGGAAGAACATGGGACTCAAATCTTCAGAACATCTCTCAAAAATCATCGTACATCCCGATAATTCGAACAAAATATACGTCGCTTCCCAAGGACCGCTTTGGAGCAAGGGGGGCGAACGCGGCTTTTACCGTTCGGAAGACGGAGGGAAAACGTGGACCAAAACCTTAGGCGATGAGGCTTGGACCGGGGTTACCGATATCGTCATGGACCCCTCGAACCCAGAGGTATTGTACGCGGCGACTTGGGACAGACACCGTACCGTAGCCGCCTACATGGGCGGAGGGCCAGGTTCTGGATTGCATAAATCCACCGACGGGGGCAAAACATGGACAAAACTTAGTGGTGGAATCCCAAAGAGCAACTTGGGGAAGATCGGATTGGCCATTTCGCCATTCGATAGTGAAACGGTGTATGCCGCCATCGAATTGGACCGTAAAAAAGGCGGGGTTTACATCTCGACCAATGGGGGGGTATCCTGGTCAAAGCAATCAGACGCTGTTTCCGGGGGCACAGGGCCACACTACTACCAAGAACTGTATGCCTCACCCCACCAAGAAGGACGCCTGTACCTTATGAGTAACTATGTGCAATACTCTGTAGACCATGGCAAGACCTTCCAGTTTATGAACGAAGAAAAGAAACACGTTGACAGCCACGCCATGGCCTTCAAAAAGGACGATCCAAACTATGTGTTGTTCGGTACCGATGGCGGGCTTTACGAATCGTATGACCTCACCAAGACATGGCGCTATTTCAGCAACCTACCGGTCATCCAATATTACAAAGTCGCCGTAGACGATTCGGCACCTTTTTACAATATTTATGGAGGAACCCAAGACAACGGATCCCATGGTGGACCTTCCCGTACCGACAACCAAGCCGGAATCTTGAACCAAGATTGGTGGATCACCCTTGGGGCCGACGGACACCAATCGGCTACGGAACCGGGTAATCCGGATATTACCTACGGCGAATTCCAACAAGGTTGGTTATGGCGGATCGATCAAACTACGGGTGAGACGGTCTTTATTCAACCACAACCTTCGGCAGGGGATCCCCATGAGCGGTTCAACTGGGATGCCCCGATTTTAGTGAGCCCGCACAAGCCCACACGGCTGTATTTCGCCTCGTACAGAGTATGGAAATCAGAGAATAGGGGAGACGACTGGACGGCCATTTCCAATGATTTGACCCGTAACGAAGAGCGGTTGGCCTTACCGATCATGGGCAAACAACAAAGTTGGGACAATCCATGGGATGTCGGTGCGATGAGTAACTACAACACCATTACGTCCTTGGCGGAATCCCCAGTACAAGAAGGGCTGTTGTATGCCGGTACGGATGACGGTATCCTTCAAGTGTCTGAAAATGGCGGCGACTCGTGGCGTAAGGTCAACTTGGGCAACATCAAAGGGGTCCCGGAAAGGGCCTTTGTCAATGATGTAAGGGCCGATCTCTTCGATGCGAACACCGTTTATTTGGTATTGGACAACCATAAAGAAGGCGACTATCGCCCTTTCCTATTGAAAAGTACCGATAAAGGACGCAGTTGGAGCTTGATCAACGGCAACTTGCCCAAGAAACTATTGACCTGGCGCATCGTTCAAGATCATAAAAAAGCGAACCTTCTTTTCGCAGCCACGGAGTTCGGCATCTATTTCAGCACCAACGGTGGTGGAAGTTGGACCCAGTTGAAGGGAGGATTACCGACCATTTCCTTCCGTGACATTACGATCCAACGCCGCGAGGATGATCTAGTGGCCGCCTCTTTCGGTCGTGGGTTTTATGTGCTCGACAATATCGGTCCACTACGTGATTATGATACGGCCAAAGCCAACACGGTTCAACTTTTCGCACCGAAGCAGGCGTATTGGTACATCCAAAGGGATGGGGTTTACGGTCAAGGCAACAATACCTACATGGCCAAAAACCCGCCTTATGGAGCTGAGATCACCTACTACCTGCCCAACAAACTGGAGTCGTTGAAGGCCCAACGCAGCAAACGGGAAAAAGAATTGACGAAGCAGAAGGCCAATATCCCTTTTCCCGGTTGGGAAGCCCTTCAGGATGAAAAGAATGCCGAAGGTCCGGCCATTGTCTTGGTCGTCAAAGATGCATCCGGTAAAGTGGTGAACACCATAAAGGGTTCCGCCAACAAAGGGTTCAACAGAGTGGCTTGGAATTTGACCCATGCCAACCGTACGGGGATTTCCCTAAAAGCCCCCGGGCCAAGCGATGAAGAAGAATTCTTTGGGTCGCCTTATTTGGCCACTCCCGGAACTTACACGGTCAGCGTACACCAAAGGGTCGACGGCAACTTGAAAGAATTGGCGGGGCCGCAAAGTTTTGAAGTCGTTCCATTGCGCAAAGGGGCACTTCCTGCGAAACCTACCCAAGAGATCGATGCCTTCCGTGCCGGTTTCCAAGCCTATCAACAAGATTTGATGGCGACCAATACGACCTTGAACAAGGCCACCTCATTGGCCAAAGCGATGAAGCGGGCATTCCAACAAGCTGAAAACCCGTCCCCATCTTTGTATGCTAAAATCCATAAGGCAAATTCCGATTTGCAGGCCATTAGTTCGATCATGAATGGCAACAGTGCCAAAAATGAGGTTGGGGAACGTAATCCACCTTCTCCTTCAGACGGCGCTTTTGTTGGATATGTCGCACTGAACAATACCTATGGGCCAACCGGCAATCACAAAAAAGCATTTGCCCGAGCCAAATCCCAATTGCAAGAAGTGAAAGCGCAATTGCGCGCCATGGTCAACACCACCTTGCCTGGTCTTGAGTCTGAGTTGAAGGCTGCCGGCGCCCCATGGATCGAAGGCCAAGGCCTCTTAAACGATTAGCATGCCCAAAAAGTTTTGGTTTTTGTTCCTGCTCCCACTGGTCGCCTTTTCACAGTATTCGGCCGACGAGTGGGAAGCACGGGATGAATGGATGGGTTTGGACAACCTCTTCAAGCATGCTACGGTAACCCCTGGTATGAATGTCGCCGATATCGGATGTCATGAGGGATATCTGACAGTGCGCTTGGCACGCCGGGTCGGTAGCTCAGGAAGGGTTTATGCCGAAGACGTCAACAAAGTCCGGCTAGAACGTTTACGCGAACATGTGCAGACCCTGAACCTGGACAATGTGGTCACCCTTTTAGGCGAATATGACAATCCCAAATTGCCTTTGGAATCCTTTGATCGGATCTTCGTCATCGATACCTACCATGAAATCTATGACTACAAAAAAGTCCTACGGCTATTGCACCGTTCCTTGAAACGCAACGGCCAACTTATCATCCTAGAAAAATTGAAGCGACGATTCGAAGGGGAATCACGTCAGGCTCAAGCGTTTGGTCATACCATGGCACCGAATTACGTAAAGGAAGAACTTTATGAGACCGGCTTTCGGGTAGTTGATGAGGATTTAGATCATGGGCTTTGGGAAAATGATCCCGACAAGCGTATGTGGTTCGTTGTTGCCGAAAAAGCCGATTAATCGACGGTCATTGTAGTCGGTAATTCAAAGATCTCCAACCCAAAGAACGGAACGGCTGCCAAAACATGGTCGAAAATATCGGCCATGATATATTCGTAATTCACCCACCGCTTATCACTGCTGAAGGCATAGATCTCAAGGGGAATCCCCTGGGGTGTCGGTGCCAATTGACGGGTCATCATCGTCATTTCGGGGTTGATGGCCGAGTGCGATTCCAAGTACGATTCGATATATTTTCGAAATACCCCGAGGTTGGTCAGGTTGCGGCCATTCAACAGCACGGATTTATCGATGGCATTCGTTTCGTTGTATTGGTCGATTTTGGCCTGCCGTGTTTCAAGGTAATCGGATATCAATTGTACCTTCTTGAGTTCATCGATTTTGGCCTCGGTCAAAAAGACGATGCTTTGTTGTTTGATAATAACCGCCCTTTTGATGCGACGCCCTCCTGAAGACTGCATTCCACGCCAATTCTTGAAGCTATCCGATATCAGGGCATAGGTGGGTATGGTCGTAATGGTCTTGTCAAAATTCTGCACCTTGACGGTAGCCAAATTGATTTCGATGACATCACCGTCGGCCCCATATTTTTCAAAGGTGATCCAATCACCGATCCGTACCATGTCATTGATACTGACTTGGATACTGGCAACGAAGCCTAGAATGGTATCACGAAAGACCAGCAACAAAACTGCCGATGCGGCTCCAAGACCGGTTATGAACTTCCATACGTCGGTTTCGGTCACAATGGCAAGTATGGCCAAAATCCCGCCGACCCATGCAAAGATCATAAACACCTGAATGTAGCTGTCGATCGGTTTGTCCTTAAATCGGGGCAAGGTCTTCAGATAGGAACTGATCGTTTTCAACACACTATTGGCGATGCGCAGGGTCAGGACCACACCAAGGATGTTCAAAATCTTGAACAACACGTTCTCTGCATATTGAAAATCATAGAAGACAAAAGGGGCCAATTCCATAGCGAGCAACAAAGGCACGATATGGGCCAAATGACGCGGCAAGCGATGTCGTATCATCAAGTCGTCTAGATCGCTCTTGGTACGCTTTGCAATACGCGCCGAAAGGGCGCGAATGCCCTTCCAAGTCAGGTAGTCTACCAAAAAAACCAGAACCAACATGACCAAAGCCAAGAGTACGGCATTGAGATAAACGGCCGTCTGTTCGGGTATGGCGTTACGAATCAAATGGTCTTTGAAAAAAGAATGCCAGCGTTCAACATACATAGCTTGAAGTCTTCGCCTGCAAAAGTACACATTACCCTTTCATCGCTTCTTATTTGTCGTAATTTTATACGGCAATCAGACCGCTACCATGAAGCAAAATCAAGTCTACATCATTCTCGCCTTTTTGGCGACCTATGTCGTTTGGGGATCGACCTATTTATGGAATAAGATCGCCGTCGAGGCCTTACCACCGTTCATGCTGGCATCCATACGATTCCTATGTGCCGGACTATTGATTTTCGCTATCGCTTTAGTCAGTGGAAAATCGTTGAGGATCACCAAAAAACAATTATTGAATACGGCTTTCGCCGGATTTTTGTTCTTGACTTTTGGCAATGGGGTGGTAGTTTGGGCCCTGCGTTTCGTCGATAGTGGTTTCGCCGCTCTGGAAATATCGGCCCAGCCACTGGTGGTCTTATTGATGATGTGGGCCCTTCATGGAAAAAAAATACAACCGATGTCATTGGTCGGCGTTGCCTTGGGCATTTTAGGCATTTACCTTTTGGTGGGACAACGCTCGATTTTGGAACAGGAGAACGCCATTCTCGGAATGATCATGATCTTCGCCTGCATGTTGAGTTGGGCTTATGGAAGCCTATTCATCGGAAAGGCGGACATGCCCAAAAACTATGTGGTAAATACCGGCTACCAAATGTTCACGGGTGGGTTGTTGTTACTGTTAACCAGTTTCGCCTTTCAGGAAACTTGGGTGCCTTATTCCGAATGGAGTGGGGAAGTGCGGTATTCGATGTTGTTGCTGATCATCTTTGGAAGTATCATCGCTTTTTCGGCATTCAATTTCCTTTTAAAAACCGTTTCACCGGAGAAGGTAGCGACCAACACCTACGTAAACCCCATTGTAGCAATGCTTTTAGGGTGGTATTTTTTGGAGGAGGAAATTTCAAACCAGTCGATTTTGGCTGCGGTCATCTTGCTGACCGGAGTCTATTTCATCAACACCAAAAAGAAATTGGTCTTGTTCAATCGATTTAAAAAGTAAAACCATGATATCGAAAAGTCTCTTATTCGGCATTGGGTTGGCCCTTGTCATGACGGCCTGCAACAACGATGGGGAAGCGAAATTGTTCAACGGGACCGATCTTTCGGGCTGGCATATGGATGTACCCCAAAGGGATACCGTGCCCGAAGCCCCTATTCCCTTTGTGGTCCGTGAAGGTCACTTGGTCTCCTTGGGGGAACCTAGGGGGCACTTGATTACCGATGCCGAATACGCCGATTACCGTTTGGAAGTAATATATCGCTTTCCATCCGAACCGGGCAATTGTGGGGTATTGGTGCATGCTTCCACACCACGCGCCTTGTATGGGATGTTCCCTAAATCGGTCGAAGTGCAATTGATGCATGAAAACGCAGGCGACTTTTGGTGTATCGTTGAAGACATTCATTGCGAGGATATGGTGCAGCGTCGTGGACCAAAAGAAAATTGGGGCATTACCGAAGGTAAAGCACGCCGCATAGAAAACCTAACGGATAACAGTGAGCGACCGTTGGGCGAGTGGAACACCTTGGTCGTCGAATGCCTTAATTCCGAAATCAAGGTTTGGATCAATGGTGACCTAGTAAACTATGGGTATGACAGCACGGCTTCTCGCGGTCAAATCGCCTTGCAAGCTGAAGGTGCCGAGATGGAATTCAAGGAAATCACCCTCAAGCCCATCCGCAAATTGACGCCCTAACTACCCGCTCCAAACGCGCCATGTACAATTCATGGCACCCAATGTACAATTCATGACATTGCATTTTCGTACTTGGAACGAAGCAAGCATCTTTGTACCATCATCAATCAAAAAACGCAGTATCAATCATCAAATCGTCCGTTCTCCAATCAAGAGCGGACGATTTTTCAAAAAACGGAAAATCATGCAACAACTCATCAAAATTTTGACCGCTTTGCTCATTAAAGTAGTCTTGATCGTCCTCTTTCTCATCCCTTCCAATACCGAGGCACAACGCCGAAGTACCTCTGTAAGTGTGAGTAATGGGGGGAAGACCACCATTTCGATAAAAAATGGATTGAGCAATAAATTCTACATTGAGTACAAAGGGGACATCACCTTATCGGATGACGACAGCGATGTGGTAGGTATATCGCGTGGAGGTTATATGGAAATCAAAAAAAGTGCTTTCGGTAATAGACGAAGGATCATTATCGAACCCAATGGTTCGGGCCAACTGGTCAAAAAGTACTACGTCGGCAGCTCACAACGCAGTTTCGATGCCGAGGGCAAGAAGTGGCTATCGGAAATCCTTTTGGAAGTCGTTCGAACCACAACCCTAGGTTCGGAAAAACGTGTCGATCGTATGTATCGACAGGGAGGCTCCTATAAAGTATTGAAAGAAGTCGATAAAATCGCCAGCGACCATGTCAAAGCCCGCTATATCAAATTACTCTTGGATAAAGACCTAAAAGAAAAGGATCTGATCGCCATTTTGAATACGGTAGGGGAGGATTTTGATTCCGATCATCACAAAGCCGATATCCTCAAAAGAAACGCAAAGGCCTTTTTGGCTTCCGACAATACCACGGCCGCCTATATCAAAGCTGCATCCGATATCAATTCGGACCACCACACCGCAGAGGTGCTGAAAAAATCGATTCGTGACGGATCCATATCGAATACCCAAATGAAGGCGCTTTTCCCGATTGTCGACGATATCGATTCCGATCACCATAAAGCCAGCGTCTTGAACGAGGTACTGCGCGAACGAAACTTGGATGCCGAAAATACCAAACTGTTGATCGCTACATCGAAATCGATCAACTCAGACCACCACAAGGCGAGTGTTTTGAAGAAAGCCTTGGGTAAAGATCTCGGATCGGCCACGAGCCATGCACTGCTCGCTTCGGTATCGAATATGAGTTCGGACCATCACATCGCGAGTGTGTTCCTAGAATTGGTAAAACAAGATCTTGACGCCTCGTCAAAGGCACATTTGTTACGCTTGGTCGAAGAGAACATGACTTCAGACAACCACCAGGCCAACGTATTGAAGCGCATGGCGACGGCCCACCAGATCGACGAAAGCCTACCCGATTATTTGGGGGCGTTGACCAATATCGATTCAGACCACCATAAGGCCGACGTATTTAAAACGCTTTCAAGAAGCACCTTTTCCGAAAAGCAGCTCATCGCGATTCTAGGGGCGACTGAGTCCATAGATTCCGATTACCACAAGGCGGAAACCTTGATCGCTTTTTCGAGTGCGGTCAACGGCGGTTCGAAAGCCGTTGCCGACGCCTACACCGATGCCTGCATGGATATCGATAGTGATTCCCATCTAGGCAGGGCCATTAAGGCCATCAACTGATCGACCAACCACCGTTCCATTCCCTGCGCCAAAATACTCTGGACTTTTATGAGTATTTTGGTGATATGGAGTGGCGCTTTCCAACTTTCTTCAACCAACCCGGCATGAAACGACATTTCGTCCTCATTTTCTTTGGCTTCTCCATTGGTTTGCTCATGTATGGGTTCGCCAATTTCAACCGACTGGGCCAGCCTATGGAATTTTACCTTAGTGGGTTCTTGGGGATCCTGGTGTTCTATGCCATTTCCTATGCGAATTCGGGGATCAACCAATTGGTTTCTTGGAAAGAACTTCCGGGGATGCGATTGCTCCTCGGAATCGTAAGTAATCTTCTCGTTTCCTTAGGCTTATCCTATGCGGCCATTACCAGCTACCATCTGCTTATGGACGAAGAATTGCGCATGGGGGATCATTGGGAAGAACTGCTCAAATTGGGTATTGTGGTGTTCAGCCTTTCAATCATCCATGGGGTCGTCTACTTCGCCCTTTATTCCTACAATCAGTACACCAAGGTACAGATCGAAGAGCTACGCCAACAACGCAAACAGGCCGAGATCCAATTGAACCTGTTGCGTTCGCAACTCAGTCCCCATTTTCTATTCAATAGCATGAATTCGCTTTCCATGCTGTTCCATAAAGACCCACAACAGGCCGAAACCTTCATCCGTGCCTTGGCGACCTGTTATGAATACACCTTGGCAAAACATCGGGTCGACCTGGTCACCATTGACGAGGAATTGGATTTCGTAAATGCCTTTTCGGTGTTATTGTCCACGAGATTCGGCGACGGATTCACGGTCGAGGTCGATCTTCCTGAAGCGATAAGACAAAGCAAAGTACCCCCGTTGACGCTACAGCTGTTGGTCGAGAATGCAGCAAAACACAATGTGTTCAATTCCGAAATGCCCCTGAGGGTCGTAATGGACTTGCAAGATGGCCATATCGTCGTTATGAACAACAAGACCGGGCAACGCAAACAAGTGAACTCCACCAAACTGGGACTTTCGAATATCAAAAGACGCTACCGGCTGTTGACCAGGCAATCGGTCGAGGTTTTGGATCAAAAGGATTTTTCGGTCAAATTACCCGTGCTGATATGAAGCGGTTTTTTATACATCATCCGATCTTCAGGATCATTAGCCCGCTTTTTGGGGGCACTCTGGTATACTTGCTGCTCTTATTGATCAACAATAACATTTCGCAGTTGGGCGAAAGTTTTTTCGGGGAGGAATTGTACATCTGTATCGGGTTGACCTATTTGATCCAAGAAATGATACGATGGGCCATCCTCGGCTTTAAAAAATTAAAAAAACCGAGTTCCGAGTTGCTTCGGGCTTCGATTCAAGTAATGGTTACCCTCCTGGGTGTGGTGGCCTTGGTATCGACCGTCATGTTCCTGTATTTCAAGTACGTCTTGCTCTACACCCCGAATTTTAGTGAGTTGCAGGTTTTGAATCTTATTTTCCTTTTTATCGGATTGGTCTATATGGTCCTGTATTTCAGCCACCAATTCCTGTATCGTACCAATACCGAGAGAAAACAGCAAGAATTGTCTGAACGGCAATCGGTCGAAGAAGCCTTCCGGGTCTACCAGAAGGGCATCAACCCCGAGTTGCTTTTTGAAAGCCTTGAAAGTATGTTGGCCACGATGAAAAACGATCCGGACAGGGCCGAGGAAATGACGGATCATTTTTCTTCGGTATACCGCTATATCCTATCCAAAAACCAAACGGAATTGGTTTCCCTTGCCGAAGAATTGGATGCCACACGATCTTTGGTAGCCTTATTCGACAATTTACCCCATCGCAGCTTGAAATTGGAAATCGATGTGGACGAACGATTATGGATACCGCCCAAGACCCTATTGGCGATCATCGAGCAAATCATCCGCAGTACGATTGCATCCTCGAAAAAAGAGCTTAAGGTGTCCCTTGAAAGCAAAGAAGGGTATATGAAAATCCGATACCAGCCCGAAGAGCGACTTCGGTATGGATTCGATTTGGCGAAGATCTCGGATGTAGTGAAAAAGTTCGGTTTTTTTTCATCCGAACCCATTCGACTAGCTGACGAAGCAACATGGCGTACCCTAACATTACCGATATTGAATTACGATGAAAGTAGCCCTAGTTGAAGACGAACCCTTAGCCGCTGAAAAATTGGTGCGCTATTTGGAAAAATACAGCACCGATATCGAAGTATTGACCGTCTTGGAATCATTGCGTCAAGCGGTGCCTTGGATCCGCGAGCATAAAGATAAGGTCGACCTGTTCTTTATGGACGTGCAATTGAGTGACGGCTTGAGTTTTGAGATCTTCGCGGAACTTAATTTGGACAAACCCATCATTTTCACAACGGCCTTTGACGAGTTCGCCGTTGACGCCTTTAAGGTCAACAGCATCGATTACCTTTTGAAACCGATTACGTTCACCGACCTTTCCAAGGCTTTGAAAAAATTCGCGTCCTTACGCAAGCACTATACCCAACCCGACATGGAGCCCCTTATCCGCTCTTTGGGAAAAACGACGTATAAAGACCGGTTTTTGGTAAAGATCGGCAACCACATCCGTTCGGTCGGCACCCATGAGGTGCTGGTTTTTCAAGCCGAAGGCAGGGATGTATCGCTTTTCAATTCCAGTGGAAAGGAATACCTGATCGAGTATCGTTTGGAAGCCCTTGAGAAACTCTTGGACCCCAAACAGTTTTTTCGGGTGAACAGGAGTTTCATCGTAGCCCTCTCGGCCATTGCCGATGTGGTGGTGTATTCGAATAGAAGGTTGAAATTGGAGCTGCATACCAAACTGGGGGCCGATATCGTGGTCAGCCGTGAAAAAGTGGCCGAATTCAAAAAGTGGTTCGGGGGCCAATAGGTCGAACTCCCTGAAAATCACTATCTTTTTGGTATACTTCAAGTACCGACCCATGAGACCTTACATCCTTTTATTGCTCATCTTCAGTGTTGCCTGCCAAAAATCGGAGACCTACGATCTCGTATTGAAAAACGGACTGGTTTATGACGGAAATGGAGGAACACCCTTCCTTGCCGATATCGGAATCAACGCCGACACGATCGCCAAGATCGATCCAGGGCTTTCCTTAGAAGCGACGTCCACCATCGACTTGGAAGGCATGGCTACGGCCCCTGGGTTCATCAATATGCTCAGTTGGGCCAATGTGGCACTTTTGGAAGACGGGCGGTCGCAAAGTGACATCCGACAAGGGGTTACCTTGGAGGTCATGGGGGAAGGCCGCTCCATGGGTCCATTGACCGAGGATATGAAAAAAGAAATGATCGAGAACCAAGGGGACATCAAATATGCCGTCGAGTGGACCTCCCTAGGCGAATACCTGGCCCATCTGGAAGCTTTAGGGGTCTCGACCAATGTGGCGTCCTTTGTAGGTAACGGTACCCTGAGACGTCACGTGATCGGGTATGAAAACCGGCCGGCTACCGCCGAAGAAATCGAAGAAATGGCCGCATTGACCGCTACCGCTATGGAAGAAGGGGCCGTGGGCATTTCGAGTTCCCTGTTGTACGCCCCAAGTCGGTATGCGGATACCGCGGAATTAACGGCACTGGCAAAAATCGCTGCCGATTACGATGGCATGTACGTCTCCCATATCCGCGATGAAGGGGATTACCTTTTGGAGAGCTTGGATGAACTGTTGCAAATAGCATCGGAGGCAGAGATCCGATCCGAGGTATACCATCTCAAAGCATCGGCCAAACGCAATTGGGCCAAACTGGACAGCGCCATCGCCAAAATCGATTCTGCCCGAACGGCCGGACTGCCGGTGACCGCTGATATGTACACCTATAACGCCAGTTCTACCGGCTTGCATGTCCAACTCCCCGAATGGGTGCGGGAAGGGGGTATTGCCTTGATGCTGTACCGCTTGTCCGACCCGAATACCCGTCTACGCGCGATTGCCGACCTTAAATTCCGCAATAGTCCCGAAACCATATTGCTGGTCGGGTTTCGCAATGAAGGGCTACGCAACTACATCGGAGCCTATCTGACCGAAGTGGCCGAAGCCTGGGGGAAAAGTCCGGCAGAGACCTTGGTCGATCTCATCATTGAAGACCAAAGCAGAATACAGGTCGTCTACTTTTCCATGGACGAGGCCAACATTTCCAAAAAGGTAGCCCTCCCATGGGTGAGTTTTTGCTCCGATGCGGGATCGTATACCAATGAGGGGGTATTCATAAAGCAAAGTACCCATCCTAGGGCCTACGGATCCTTCATCAGGGTTCTGGGCAAATATTCACGTGATGAAGGGGTGCTTTCGCTCGAAGAAGCCGTTCGTAAACTGACTGCCCTGCCTGCCGATAACTTGAAACTAAAGAAGCGGGGGCGATTGGCCATTGGCCATTTCGCCGATATTGTGGTCTTCGACCCGGAAAAGGTAGCCGACAAGGCCACCTTTACCGATCCGCACCAATACGCAGAAGGCATGATACATGTATGGGTGAACGGGGAGCAGGTATTGCGCGACGGTGAACATACGGGGGCCACCCCAGGTCGATTCATTAAGGGTCCAGGATATCGTCAAACCGCACCCTCGACCGAATGAACCATTGACCATCATCGTGGCACCCTTCACGCATTGGTGATTTTGGCAACACTTTTGTGGTGGTACTTTTAAAAACGAATTCAAAAAAAGGAACAAATGAAAAAGAACGTACTAGCCCTAGTTGCACTAGTGACCCTCGGAACGATGCTCTCCTGTGGTAGCCAAAAATCAATGCCGTCCCCAGAAGAACTGGCGGCGTTAAAACAGCAAATCGACAACAAAGAACTGGATTTACGGGCCCGTTGGGCCAATCCACTGGGTACGCGTAGCATCAATGCGATCGCTTCAGCAGGCCTGCTGCCCCCGGGTAGTTCGGCCAACCGTATCGAAATTACTGGAACTGCCAGCTTTTTGAGAATCCAAAATGACAGCGTATTCGCGAAACTGCCCTATTATGGGGAACGACAGTTCGCCAGCACCTACAACCCCCAAGATGTAGGCATCAATTTCGAAGGGGTACCCAAGGACCTTTCCATTGATTTCAATGAGAAAAAACAAGCCTATGATTTCCAATTCGATATCGTGAACGAGCTCGGTGAGGGTTTCAATGTAAACGGCACGGTCTATCCCAACAATGCGGCGACTTTTTATGTCAATAGTACACAGCGTTTAACCATAGGTTACTCAGGTTTTCTGAATAAAGTTAGTGAGTAGGCAATCCGGCCATAAGGGAAATAGGCTATCTTTAACGGTGAAAGTCTAAATCCCTAAACCATGGAAATTTCAAGAACGAAAGTCTATGCATATGCCCTGGGCATGATGATCCTATTGGCTGGGGCCTGTAAACAGAAGGCGGAAGATGAATCTCAAGTAGCTTCCGTTCCTGAAGCCCAACCTACGCTACCCTTAGAGCGTCTGAATTTACCCGAAGGCTTTACCATAGAGCTGTATGCCGAAGGAATCGATGGCGCACGTTCTATGGCCATGGGGGATGAAGGTACGCTGTTCGTCGGCACCCGTAACGAAAAAACGGTCTACGCCATCCAAGATCAAGATGGGGATTTTAAGGCCGACAAGGTCATGGTCTTGGATTCGACCCTTGAAGTTCCTAACGGTATCGCATTTCGCGATGGAGATCTGTATGTGGCCGAGGTGGGCCGTTTATTGCGGTATGATGAAATCGAGTCGCATCTCGAAGACTTTGAGGTCATCCCCGAAATCGTCTACGACGATTACCCAACGGAGTTCCACCACGGATGGAAGTATATCGCCTTTGGTCCGGATGATAAACTATACGTACCCGTTGGCGCGCCTTGCAACATTTGTGATAGTACGGTCGCTGATCAACGATACGCGACCATCACCCGTATGGACCCTGATGGAAACAATCGTGAAATCTATGCCCATGGGGTACGGAATACGGTGGGTTTTACCTGGCATCCGGAAACCAAGGAAATGTGGTTTACCGATAACGGCCGTGATATGATGGGGGATGATGTACCCCCTTGCGAATTGAACCGCATCTCAAGGGCAGGCCAACACTTCGGATACCCCTACTGCCATGGTGGTACGGTTGCCGATCCTGAATTCAATGACCGCGACTGTGACGAATTCACCGCCCCCGTACAAGCAATGGGCGCCCATGTCGCCCCCTTGGCCGTGAAGTTCTATCGCGGTGACATGTTTCCTGAAAGCTACCGAAACTATGCCTTCGTGGCCGAACACGGCTCTTGGAACCGTTCGAAAAAGGTCGGTTACCGTATCGCCTTGGTCGAACTGGATGGCAATGAATCCGTGGGCTATACGACCTTTATCGATGGCTGGCTCGATGACGAAAGTCAAGATCAATTCGGAAGACCGGTCGACATCCTGTTTTTAGAAGACGGATCGATGCTGATCTCCGATGACTATGGTGATGCCATCTATCGGGTACATTATACGGACCCTTCTTAAGACCGTCTTTTGCCACTTTCACCCAAAACCCGCTACCAACTCGTTAGGATTTTACCTTTCGGTATCATCTGGTTGATTACCGGGGTGGTGTTTTTGCTTTCCGATAAAATGGCGATCGGAAATAACCCCGTGTTGGAAGGAGCGATCAATCCGAACGGCGAAATTTTCTTTTTTGCCTGCATCGCCGTCACGGTGATGGGCCTTTTGGTCGGTTTTTTGGAAGTGGTCTTTATCAACCGACTTTTTACCCAGCAGGTCCTTTGGAAAAAAGTAGCATATAAATTCTTGTTGTATACGCTGTTGTTCAGCATCGTGATTTCAATTGTCTATCCGATGGCCGCCGCCATTGAAATGGAGGTACCGCTATGGAAAGCCGAAGTATGGAAGCGATATGCGGTTTTTTGGGGCAGTTTGGCATTCTGGAGCACCTGCCTGCAGTTGTTCTTCAGCCTAATGCTATCCTTGTTTTATGGGGCAATCAGTGAAAATCTCGGCCATTCGGTCTTGATCAATTTCATCACCGGCAAATACAATTCCCCCAAACAGGAAGAACGGTTCTTTATGTTCGTCGATATGACGGCATCGACCGCCATTGCCGAAAAATTAGGCCATAAACGCTACTTTCAATTGATCCAAAGGTACTATGAGGACCTATCGAATGCCATCATTAAACACAAAGGGGAAGTCTACCAATACGTGGGGGATGAGATCGTGATTACCTGGCCGCTTGAGACTGGTGTGGAAGCGGCTAATTGCATCCGTTGTTTTTATGCCATGCAAGAGGACTTGGGGAAGAAGACCCCGGCCTATGAAGACCGCTTTGGTCTTGTCCCTCGTTTCAAGGCCGGACTGCATGCAGGAACGGTAAGCATCGGGGAAATCGGGGCGCTGAAAAAAGAAATCGTTTTTACCGGAGACCCTTTGAACGTCACGGCCCGTATTCAAGGTCTTTGCAAAGAGCTCCAGAAGGACTTTATCATCTCTGCCGCGGTCATTGCCCAGCTACCTGGGTATTCAAATGCCTTCCAAAGCCTTGGCACCTTTCCCATTAAGGGACGCCAGGCCCCCATGGAAGTATTTCATGCCAACAAAGAGGCCTTCTTGCCATAAAAATCGAACCCGGAACATCTAAGGGAACGAATTCACCGTATAAAGGGTGTGAGGTCGTTGTAGCGACCCAACCGGACCAAGAGAACACATCATGACCAGAACCAGCAATTTTAGGGTATTCCCGATATGCCTGACCTTTCTTTTGTTTGGTGGACTGACCGGGCTATTCGGTCAGGAGCCCTTGACCTTTGAAGGGAGGTATGCGGTCGGCCAATATGAAGGCCAAGCGCGATTCGCCTATGAAGTAGCGGCGGGTGACACCCTTTTCGTCGGCCCCTTCAGTATTGAGAAATCGAACCTTCGCGCGCTTTTGAACGAAAGGGATACGACCTTTCTTTTCAGGGGTCGGTTCGAGCGCAACATTCCTGTGGGACCCTGGACCTTCCAATTCGGCGAGTTCACTTCTAGCGATGACAGCCAAATTGAAGGCTTCCAATACCGCATCCCGGTTACGGGTACCCAAGAGCAGGCCAACGGAAGCTTGATCGGTGGCCGCCCAGATGGGCCTTGGGTCTTTCGTATCGATCGAATTGAAAATGCCGAAGTCGTAAAGACGCTATTCAAAAGTGAATTCGAATTCGCAGCCGGCATTCCGCAGCAAAGCTTTAAGATCGAAGGCGAGGACGCCACATTGGTCGGTCGTTTTTTACGGAACGGGCTGGCCCATGACGAATGGACGCTGTACTCTGATGATGCCTTGGGTGGTGAAGAGCTATGGTCGTTTACGGAAGGTATCCTCACTGCAATAAAGACAAGTTCATCAGAAAGCTCCGTAGAGCTACCCCTTTTTGATGCCGGAGCCCAAAACTTGGAGACCATTGCCTTGGATTCACGCTACATCCAAGTGCTGAAAATCATGACCGAGGGGCGTTATGCCCCATTCCAGCAAGCCTCGGGTATTTACGGGCTGTTGGCGCAAAATGACGGGCATTATCAACGGGTCGACCAGTTGTTGAACCAATTGGGAGATGCCGATTTCATGCCGGAACTTCGCGTAAAAGTGGCATCCTTTCCTTTGGATTCATTAGAACGTAACGCCGTAACCCAAATCAATGCCGCCAACCGGAATTCCTTGGCCATATGCACCGAGCTCCTTAATAATTCACAATTGAACATTTTGAAACTGTCCGATGAGCGGGCCGGGGAGTTGTATGAGGTCATCTCCGGTTTCAACGATGCTTTCGTAAAACCCATTTCGCAATTGGCAGCCTATGACCGAGAGGGGGTCTTGCCCTATGTTTCGCGAGTGGCCTTGCTCCGTGATATTTGGCCCGAAGGAAAACCTTCGGTTCGCATCGAAAAAGGGGAGGGGCGTGGCATCTATGAAGGCCCGGGATTCAATGCGCTGGAAATGGATCGTGAAGGTTTGGCATACGTAGCCATGCTTTCGGCCTATGTGGATGAAAGTCTGAACGCCATTGCCTTGGAATTGGACGAACGCTTAAGTAACGACAAACGACAGCAAGAGCTGATTTCCTACGAAGAACGCATGGTCGCCTATGTCAAAGGTCTGGAACAAGGACTGGATTCTTTGGAAAGGCAACGCACCGGACCGACCGTCACGGCCGTTGCCAAAATCACCCAAGTGGCCAATGCCGATGTCAGGAGCTATGCCGATCAACCCGTCGAAGATGGACAGCTTGAAACGGCAAAAACGCTGATCGAATGCCTCGAGCGAATGAATGTCTTGGCCGCCATGGTAGCCGATATTCCGGAGCGGACGATTGAAATCAAAACGACCTATACCGATCAAGTATGGAACCCGTTTATGGCGACCATCATGGACGAAGAAGTCAAGAAACGCATCATCAACGCCTACGAACGTATTTTGATACCCGACTTATTACAACGCATCAGCAATGATCTCGATTGCAACAACGTGGCACTTTACATTTCCCAATTACAGGGCTTGTACAAGCGAATGGCGATGATGCGTGATGAGGACACCTCCAAACTGGAGCGAAAACTGAGAAAAATCCAAGACCCCGATGCGGTCTGGCAATTGTTCAACCTTCCAACCAACGAACAATAGGATGACACGTATCGCAAAACTTGCCATAGTCTTGGTCTTCCTTTTAGGCGGATTGGCACCGGTAATCGGTCAGGAAGGGGAATTGCTACCGGAAGCTTCGGAATTCAAAGATCCGGGTACACGTACGTGGTTCAACACCTACGGCAACATCCGTATCTCAAAACGCTTGTTTTGGGATGCCCAAACCCATTTTAGGTTCGAAGAGACCGAAAGTACCCCGTTCATCGGGCAGATCGGACAGATTTACAACCGGCACGCCATAGGCTATATCTATTCGAAAAAGTTCAATGTGAGCCTAGGGGGTGTCGTTCGGATCAATTTCAATACCGACGAATCCTCTGATGATCGCAATGTTGTTCCAGAATGGCGTATCTGGCACCAGTACCAGTTCGCCCAGCCGTTATCGAGCATGATGATCTATCACCGCATACGGATCGAGCACCGCTGGACGCAGGGTTTTGCCGAAAACAGTGAGTACATTTTCAGAAACCGTTGGCGTTATATGTTCCGGGCCAAAATCCCGCTGAACAATTACAAATTGGTACCCGAGACCTGGTATGTTTCCCCGGAAGCCGAGTTGATCATGCAAAGTGGCAAGGAAGTGGTCGGTAGCTTAATGGAAGACCTTCGGATCACCGGTACGATCGGATACATTGTCAATCCGCGGTTGACCCTAGCGGCAGGCCCCATGTACAGCCAAGGACAAACGCTAGCCAATCCGGGCGTTTTCAAGCAAAATTGGACCTTCCGCTTCCATGTGTACTTCTCACCTGATTTCCGAAAAGTAAAAAATAAGCTTCCCGCCATCCATTTCGACGATTAGCACGTATATCCCATGTCAGCAAGCACGATTCGATATGAATGACCGAACCAAAATCCGCATCGCATACCTGCTCTTGGCCGTTACCATGGTATTTGGCATCTTTTATTTGGCAAAGACCCGTTCCCTCAGTAAAGCGTTGGTCACCCAAGAAGCACAAACCCTTGTATTACAGACTAATCTGGAACGGCACCAAGCGCTTTTGGTTACCGATTCCCTGTTGGCTTCAGGCCAATACAAGCAGGCCTTAAAGGCCTACAATAGCGTAGTACCCGATGCGGGGTCTACCGATAGTCTCGGTATCCGCTGGCGATTGGCGATTGCCCAGCGCATCCAAGGATTACAAGCCAAACTGTACGATTCTACCTTGGCACGAACAAACGAGCTCGACACCCTAGATCAAACGGCAGTGGCGACCCCAGAGGAAATCGATCGTTTCGATTCGTTACAGTTCGCCCACGAGAAAACCAAGGCACAACTCGCCCGCATTCGGAAACAATTGCAACTGGTATCCGCTGGGGAATATCTCACCTTCCAAAGTAGTAAGGGAAGCCCCATGCATTATGTCGGGCAAGTAAAAAACCATAAGGCCAACGGCCACGGCGTCGCCTTGTTGAGCACCGGGAGTAGGTACGAGGGGGAGTGGAAAAACAACCAGCGTCATGGTCAAGGAAAATTCTTTTGGGCCGACGGGCAAATCTACGATGGTAGCTACGTCAACGACAAGCGAGAAGGCCAAGGTACCTACCTGTGGCCGAACGGTGAAAAATATGTCGGCCTATGGAAGAATGACGAACGCTCTGGAGAAGGGGTCTTCTACGGAAAAGATGGTAAAATCATGGCCAGTGGTACCTGGGAGGAGGATCAATTGGTCGCAGCCGATAAAAAACAGCGTCGCCGTTAATGCTTTTTGATATCTTTATCTGGACCTTTCAATCCAGATAATCTTACACGAATGAAAATCTTGATCATTGGGGGCAATGGCACCATCGGAAAAACGGTAGCCGCCCATTTCAATACGACCGACGAGGTCATCGTCGCCGGCCGAACGGCCGAGCACCAAGTCGATATTGCCGATAGCACTTCGATACAAAAGCTTTTGGAGACCCTTGGAATGCTCGATGCGATCATATGCATTGCCGGAGAAGCCAAATGGGCACCTTTTAGCGAACTTACCGAAGCCGACTACCACATCGGCTTGAACAGCAAACTCATGGGGCAAGTGAACCTGGTTCGGATCGGACAGCACCATCTGAACGCTGGGGGGTCCCTGACCTTGACCACGGGTATACTGGCCGATGATCCAGTAGTCCTAACCAGTAGTGCCGCCATGGTCAATGGGGCTATCCATAGCTTTGTTCAAGCTGCCGCCTTGGAGCTTCCGGACGGTCTGCGATTGAATGTGGTTTCGTCAGGTGTCGTGGTCGATGCCTATGACAAATACAAAGACTATTTTCCGGGCCATACGCCCATCCCAATGGACAAAGTAATCCGTGGCTACGAGCGCAGTGTCAAAGGAAAGGGGCATGGGCAAGTCATCCGGATCTACGAGTGACCCCGTCCTAAGTCAAGCAGGTTGATAATTCAACCCGCTGATGCGATGATTCAACGGATTTTACTTTCGGTTTTGTACCGATTTCGGCAATTTTGAGTTGTTAATCAATCTAAAACCAATCCGTTATGACAACTGCTGAAGTTTTCTCGATCGCCAATATGATGGCGATGCCCATGTGGATCTTACTGATCCTCCTACCCAAATGGAAAGTCACCCGCTTCTTGATCGATTATAAGATCATCCCCCTAGCGCTTTCCTTATTTTATGTCTATTACGTAGCCATCTCGATCCAAGCAGGAGGGATGGATTTCGGAAGCCTGGCCTCGGTCATGGAACTATTTACCAAAGAGCATGCGGTTATGGCCGGATGGGTGCACTACTTGGCGTTTGATCTATTGATCGGCATGTGGATGGTCAATCAAAACCGAACCCTCAAGATCCACCAGATCCTTTTGGCGCCTTGCCTCTTCTTCACCTTTATGTTGGGGCCTGTAGGCTTCTTATTGTTCATGGGCATGCGTGCCGCTAAATTGAAACTATCATGAAGACACTCAACCATATCCTTCAAAAGGTGAAGACCGAAAGTCCGATCCTTTATGGCATCGTAGTGATGCACGCCATTTTCGCCCTCGCGAGCCTAATCGGGATTTTTGTAGACGATCGTGAACTGATGGGCATCAATATCTGGATCAAACCCTTGAAATTTTGTATCTCAGGTATGTTTTACATCCTAACGGTCGGGTACATCATCCATTTTTATCCTTTTTCAAGGAGAAAACGGAATATTATCAACAACTTGGTGTCTTGGTCATTGGGTATCGAGATCATCATCGTGATGCTCCAGGCCTTTCGCGGCGAGCAAAGCCACTACAACCAAACGAGTTTGCTCAACGGAATACTGTTCGCCCTTATGGGCCTTTTCATCAGCATCGTGGTGTTGACCATGTTCATTTTCATTGTAGAGACCATCCGATTGAAAATGCATACGACCCGGGCCATACAATGGGGCGTCTTACTGGGCTGGCTAGTCGTCTTTTTCAGCAGCTATGTCGGAGGGCAGATGATCGGGCAAATGGCCCACAACGTAGGCGTAGCCGATGGGGGTGAAGGCCTGCCGTTGTTAAATTGGAGTACCGTAGCCGGCGATTTACGGGTGGCCCATTTCTTCGGATTGCATGGCATCCAAATAATCCCTTTATTCGCATGGGCACTGACCCGGAAATGGCAGACCAAGGAAGGCAACCGAATTGCCCTCACCATACTGTTCGGGCTGTTGTATTTCGCCTGGATCGGATACACCTTTTACCAAGCCAAACAAGGCATGCCCCTAGTAAAGCTATAACATGCGCCTATTCAACAAGGAAAAACGGATCAAATACTTAGCATTTAACGATGCCTGGTTTGTCATACTGGGCATTGTGCTGCTAAGTTTTATTACCGATTTCCTGTTCTCGGGCAATTCGTTCGCACGATTGCCCTTCATCGAAGCCGTTATTAATTGGAGCGTTTCCTTAATTTTTTCAACAGCCAACTGGCTCATTATGCGTTCTATTTTGATATCCCTTAGAAAGCGTTATCCCGATTTGAAAGACAACAAAATTAGGATTCCCCTCTTCTTCGTGACCATCGTGAGCACCATTTTGTTGGTCGACTTTATGGGCAATATGGGATTGGGCCTCCTTTTTGGCCAAAACTATAACCATCCGGCTCGATCGCGCATCATCTTACCCATCATCTTGATCAGCACCATGACCATGTCGATCTATGAGGCCATATACTACTACATCCGCCTCAAGAATTCCATTCGTGAAGAGGAGCAAGCCAAACGGGCGATCGTGCAGGCCCAGTTGGATACCTTACGGAACCAGGCCCAACCACACTTTTTCTTCAACACCCTGAATACCTTGCGTGATATCATCGATCAAAACACCAAAGCGGAAGCCAAGGAATTCGTTGACCGCTTGGCCGATATATACCGATTCATTTTGGAGTCGGGCAATGCCGATTTGACCCCTTTGCGCGATGAGCTGAAATTCGCCCAGGCCTACGTACACATCCAAAAAGAACGCTTTGGCGATAACCTGCAGTTGGATTGGCAGGTACCCGAATCGGCAAAAAAGCTATGGATCATTCCGATGAGTTTGCAGCTATTGTTGGAAAACGCGGTCAAACACAACGTGGTTTCCAAATCGAAGCCCTTGGTGGTCAAGGTGGGTGTGACAGGGAGCGAACTGATCGTATCCAACAAGATACAGCCCAAATCGACCCAATTGCCCACCACCAAACTGGGACTGAAGAATATCGAACGCCGCTACGCCCTGATCGCCCAACGGAAGATCACCATCCTTAAGGAGGATACCCATTTCGAAGTACGGCTCCCACTCTTGGAACAACACGACCAAAAACCAAAACATGAACATTCTGATCATTGAAGACGAGGCCCGGGCGGCCAACCAGTTGCAACGACTGATGCGTGATATCGGATTGGACTATACTTTACTCGATATTCTGGATTCGGTCGAGGATAGCATCCGATGGTTTACGGAAAACACCGCGCCCGAACTGGTCTTTATGGACATTCAATTGGCCGATGGCCTCAGTTTTGAAATCTTCCAGAAAGTAACGATCGAATGCCCCATCATTTTTACAACGGCCTTTGACCAGTATGCCCTGAAAGCCTTTAAGGTCAATAGCGTCGATTATCTATTGAAACCGATCCAACAAGCCGATTTGAGCCAGGCTATTGAAAAATTCAAAAAGACCGGACGAAGTTCCCAAGTGGATCGAACGGTATTGGAACGCTTGTTTCAAGACTTACAGGCCCCCAAGCAGCGCGAGGGTATTTTGGTCAAGGATGGGGATGGATTCGCCCAGATCAAGATCGCCGATTTGAACTACGTATACTCCGAAGACAGCATAACCTTCGGGATCCTTGACGGCAAACGGGTGATCATCGACGAAACCATCGATGAACTCGAGGCCACCTTGGACCCCACCAAGTTCTTTCGCATCAATCGCGGGCAGGTCGTTGCCAAATCGGCCATTGAAAAAATCGACAAATACTTCAACCATCGGTTGAAGCTGACCCTACGACAGGGTAGGGAACGGGAATTTATCGTAAGCCGACCGAAATCGAATGACTTTAAGGACTGGCTGAACCGCTAATCCAACTTATTCGTATTTTTAGTTGTGGACTTTGAACGGCAGCTCTTATTTTTCTTTAGCGCCCTTGGGGCGTTCAACGGACTGTTTTTAAGTCTCTATTTCGGGCTGTTCATCAAAAACAGGAATAGGGCCACTACCTTTTTGGCAGCCTTGTTGTTCGTTATTAGTGTGCGGGTGGCCAAATCGGTTTTTTTAACCTTTTATCCTGGGGTTTCCTCCACTTTTGTCAGCATCGGACTCACTGCCTGTTTTTTGATCGGACCCTTGACCTACCTCTATACCCGTGTTGCATTGTATCCCGACACGCTTCGCAAATGGAGTTGGGTCGTTCACGTGCTTCCCATTTGTATCCTGATGGTCTATGTGAGCATTCAATATCCCTATGCCGAAAACCGGGAATTGTGGTGGCGTACCCCGCCGCGTATCATGGGGAGCTTGTTGTTCGCCCTGTGGACCCTTTATCTGGGTGCCGCACTTTTTCTGGCCCGACCGCTGTTCAAAAAGTGGCTGCGTGATCGAAAATCGATGGAAGTATTCGACTATTGGGTCATTTCGATCCTCATTGGTTGTTTTGTGGTATGGCTGGCCTATAACACCACGACCTATACTTCGTATATCGTCGGGGCCATTTCCTTCTCGTTTACCTTGTATGTCACCTTTTTTTATTGGTTTTTACGACGACGGAAAAACGCGCTGACCTTTCTTCAGCCGGCCGAAAAATACGCCAAGAAGAAAATTCCCGATGCACGGGCCGAATGGATCGAAAAGCAACTGCAACAGTTGTTTTCCAGCGAAAAACCACATCTCGATCCCAACCTGAAACTATCTGAAGTAGCCGATCGCATAAAGATCGGAAAGCACGAGCTATCGCAGTTCCTTAACGACAATCTGGGTACCGGATTTGCCAATTACATCAATGCCCTACGCATCGAAACCGCAGTTGACTTGTTGCATAAAGACGATCGATTGACCCTCGAGGCCATTGGAAACGACTGTGGATTCAAATCGAACTCTTCCTTCTATTCGGCGTTCAAGAAATTCAAAGGGGTAACACCGGCCCAGTTCAAGCGCTCATTGGTTTCCTAATTTCTTTTGGATTATAAATCCGAAGGAAATCCGGACGAAAAGCGACGTATCGCAACAGCGTTAGCCTTAGCTTCGAAGCATGTTTCATCTATAAAAAACGAACATATGAGAACCATCACGCTACTGGCGGTATTCATCTTGGGAATCCAATGGACCACCGCGCAAACGGACAAAGCGGCCATCACCGCAACACTTATGGACTACATCGAAGGAACTTCAAAAGGTCAGCCTGAACGTATCAAACGAGCCTTCCATTCCGACTTGAACTTGTATTCCATCGATGCGGAACAACAGCTAAGGGCCCTGCCCGGCACCCAATACATCGGATACTTTAAGGAGGGAGAGACCAATGATCGTGATGGGAAGATCGTGAGTATCGATGTGGTCAACGATGCGGCCATGGCCAAGGTCGAAATCGATGTGCCCAGTAGAAAACGCCTATATACCGACTACATGATGCTGCTAAAGATCCAAGGGGAATGGAAAATCGTCCACAAATCCTTTACTTCGGAGGCCTACTGATATGAACGACAGAATTAACGTACCCCCTGCTTCTTGGTGGTTATGGTGTTGGATGCTCGTTAGCCTCCCTGTTAAGGCGCAAGTTACCTCTACCGATAGCTCGGAACTTCGGCAAAAACTGGATTCGGTGTTCTCCACCATCATGGAAGCCGAACATATACCGGGTGCGGCCTACATCATCGTCAAGGACGGAGCCATTTTGTTAAAAGGTGGTTATGGATTTACGTCACTGGGGGAAGCGATCGATCGGGTCGATCCCGATTCGACGATATTCAGGATCGGTTCGGTGAGCAAGACCTTTACAGCCATGGCCGTTCTGCAGTTGGCCGATGCCGGCAAGATCGATTTGCATCGGCCCGTTAACGACTACCTGAAAAGTATCCAGGTTTCCTCACCCTTTCAAAAGGTGATTACGCCGGCACACCTGATCGATCATAGCGCCGGTTTTGATGAACTTGGAGGGCGTCGGGTCTTCGATCTTGCTGATCGGATACCATTGTCGGAGTTTTTGCAGGAACGGCTTATCCCTATCCGCGAACCAGGAGTGGTTTCAAGTTATTCATCGTATGGCATCGCCTTGGCCGGACTGTTGGTGGAGGAGGTGAGTGGACTGCCTTTAGAGGAATACATGCGCCAGCATATCTGGGATCCCATAGGCATGCAAAGCACGGGAATGCAATTGACCGACTCGGTAGAAGAACGATTATCATGGGGATATGAATACCGAAATGGGGTAAACGTACCCATGGCTTGGGAATATTACCATACCTATCCGGCTTCGGACATTAACAGTACGGTGGTTGATATGGGGAAGTACCTGCTCCTCCATTTAAACGATGGAAAGTGGAACGGGCGATCGATCTTGGATAAAAGCTATTGCGACCAAATGAAATATCCGGAACTCCGTGTACACGAAAAAATCGAGTCTTTTGCCTACGGATTCTATGAAGAAGACATTCAAGGGTTTCGGACTGTCGCCCACGGGGGCGATATGCTCGGATATGCTTCCTTTTTAGCCATGGTTCCCGAAGAAAACCTAGGGGCCTATATCGTGCACCATCACGAAGGTACCCGATTGCGTTATGAAGCCATGGAAGTGATCATGGCCCATTTTTCAAAAGGCGAAACCGAGCGATCCGAGCCGCAGCCCATTGCCCAAACAACGGATTTGGCGCGCTTTACCGGCCACTATCAATGGAGTACGTTCTGCCATGGTTGCGCATCGGGTCATCGCCCCCCTGTACATGAATTGGTTGACAACGAAGATGGTACCTTTTCCATTTTCGGTCGCCGCTTCTTTCAAGTTGCCCCCCTTTTATTTCGAAGTACGGATGGTGAACGTACAATGGGATTCGTTACCAATGCTCAAGGGCAGGTCCAATACATGAGCACAGGGGGTGTCAACGTTTTCGAGAAAGTGGATTAAGGAATAAATGATTCTCCCATAGGTTCGGCCCAATCCGAATGACGGACGAAAATGGCATATTGGACGTAGGGTCGGCCTTTTTCGGTCATTGTGAAATCTTGTGACAAAGGCAATACCTTGATGATCCGCTGCAAACGGGTCGATTGGGCGTAAGGACTGTGAACTCCATTCAATTTGACCAACGAAAGATGTCTGGGTGGCGTGATCCGTTTCAAATCACGGACTCCCACAATATAGGTCGTCAGCATATTGTCCGCACTGATCGGGAATCGCGTATATGGCCCATCGTCTTGGAGCATATCGGGTAGCTGGTCACTTGGGAGTACCATCTTGCTCTCGTTCATGATGAAATTGATACTGAGTAACCCCCGCTTTGGCACCATGCCCGATTTCCGGATCTTGGCCGCCAGGGGTTCGGTTTGGTTGATGCTGTATTGCATGACGTGATAAAGTCCCAAGAATCCATAAACCCGCTCTTTTTGCAAACGAAGGCTGTCGTAAAACGAAGTAAAGTTATGAAACAGGATCTCCTCCCGATTTCGGCCTTCGTTTAAGTACTGGAGGTTTTTTCTCAAATGCTTTAAGGTAGCCAATTGCTCGGATGTCGTACTGTCGCGCAAAAGCAACCGATCCAGTCGTCCGATGCGATTATCTGATGTTTGCAACCGGGCATTCCTTTCGGTCATAGGGAAGGCATCATCCAAATACCGGTCCAAAAGCAGGGTGTCCCTGATTTTATCGATGCCGACCACGGTGAATTTTTCCGATACCGGTAAAGTGCTTTGGAATTCTTGAAGGGCCAAAAACTTGTCATAATAACTTTGGTTGTCCCGTCCCTGTATGACCCCCCAGTGCTTCAGCGCTTGATCTAAATAAGAGCGATTACCCGAATCCAAGAATCGGTTCACATATTTGGCTTGTACGAAATCCAATTCGCTGAGATAGTGGCGTACGCCATAGTGTTGATGGAGCTGCTTGAAGAAATCGACATCGAAACGATTGGGCTCGGCAAACCCATGGATCTCACCCACCAAGATCACCCGGCTCGATTGCAGGTCTTCATGCATCAGGCTATAGTCGAATGCGGTACCCAAAGGAACCGTTTCGCTATGATTTTCCAAATAATCCACATACGGATTTCCACTTAGGTATTCCCAAGCATGAAAACCTCCATAAATCAACAGTAGCCAAACGACAATCCAACAACTGAGTTTGACCGATCGTCTGCGTATCATAAGGAAGGGGTATTGCGGTTTCTTAGTGGAAGAACGGTAATCCCCACGGTAGCAATCGACGAAATGTATACAGTGGTACTAAAAGAAATGCCGTATTTTTAAGGCAAGGCGAACAGCCGGACCATCAATCAAATTACTTATCACATGAGATCGCTATTCTTCGTATTGGTGCTTTGTATCCACGCAAAGGTATTGGCCCAATCCACCCTTGACTCCCTTCCCATCCAAACTTATACCTACGATACCGCCCATGATTTAAAGATCTATGGTGTGAAACCGCCTAATTTCGAAACAAGCGGGAACTATACGGCCGTATTGGTTTTTCACGGCGGAGGATGGTCGATTGGTGAGGCGTCTTGGGGGTTTTCAACGGTCCAACATTATGCCAAAAAGGGCATGGTCGCCTTCTCGGTACAATACCGATTGGAAAACACTGAAAAAGGGTTCACCCCGTATGAGGCCGTGTTGGATGCCCAAAAGGCGATGCGATGGGTGCGAGAACATGCGGATGAATTTGCGATCGACCCGGATAAAATAGCGGCTTACGGCTGGTCGGCAGGGGCCCATCTGGCCGCATGTGCCGCGGTCTTTGAAAATCTAGGTGCCCCTCGGGCAGAATATTCCAGTGCCCCGAACTTGTTGCTATTAAAGTCCCCGGCGGTATCGCTGATGGGCTATTCCGATTTTCCGAGGCGTTTGGGTGACAAGATTTCAGTAGTAGACCTTTCCCCAGCTGAACAAATACATGACAAGACACCACCCACCCTTATTGTTATCGGACGTACCGATACGGTGACCCCTTTGGCCCAATCGGAACGCTACCAAAATAACATGGAGGCGCTTGGAAGGGAATGCGAGCTCATTGTTTATGACGGGGTGGGGCATCTGTTCACTCCTGCCACGGAACCGGATAACGATTGGCCGAACCCCGATCCTAAAATCCGGCAGGCGGCTCAAGACGCTATGGATGCCTTTTTGGTCAAACATGGGTATTTGCGCTAATCCCACCTGATGAATATTCGTTTAAGGCAAGCTATCTTGTTTTAAAGCGTTTAAATACCATGAAGCGCTTCCTACTTTTAGGATTATTCCTGTTCCAAGCCTGTAGTTCCGACTCCGATCCAGCTAGCGATGCGAACATCGAAGAACCGGAGGTGTTGATGGAATCCATCGTTAGTGCGTCAGTCGCTTTCGCATATTCCAATGCCGTAGTCCAAGACTTTTTGACAACTCCAGGAAACGCCTACGTCAGTGGGTATTTTTATTTTGAAGAAGATCTGGCCTCCGATATTATTTTTGGACTGGACATCGAGTTCTTGGAAGGGGTGGCCGACCCCCTTCGTTTTGAAGGGGCCGATTGGATGGCCTTGGCAGGTTTCGATAGAACGGGCCGGTTGTGGTTTCCCATCGGATATCCTGAGAATAGGGAAGGGGTACCCACCGATACCGACAATTGGATCGTACAGGATACCGGTATCGAATTACAACCGAACAGCTGGTACAAAATGACCATTGCATGCGATTTCAATAGCTTGGAATTCGTTTCGGTACGTTTGGAAGGGAACGGTCTTGACCAAACCTTTGCCATTGCAGGCAATCCTTTGGAGTACCCGAATTACGCCCCTTTCGATGAAGCGGCACTTACTGGATATACCTTTGCCTTGCGCGGCCGTGATTTCGCTCCTGATAATGCAGCCGGATTCGATATTTATTTTGATGATATCGAAATGGGGGTGTACCAAGGATCCGGACCTGGGACGGTTATTTTTCAAGACGGTTTTGAGAACCAAGCCACCATCGGGGATATCCCAATTGCCGGTATCCCGATTCCCCTGGCCCAAATCCCGGAGCAACGTTGGTACCTTGAAAATGACAAAGCCAAACTCGCTTTGTCCTCACATTACGCCCGAACCGGGCAGCAATCGTTGCGTTGCCGGGCCGATTTGACCCAGGAGTAGTGCTTTCAAGATGTTATTGAACGAAAACCATCCACCTGATGGTCAGGGTCGTAATATTTATACTACATTTACCACCGCATGAGTGCCCAGCAACACCCCAACCGCAAAAAAAAATACGTCTCGCCTTTGCAGAGCTTGGATTTTTACCTACCTCATTTCCAGGCGCTGTGTAAAAGGCTCAAATTACAGCATGAGTTAGCCGAACTGACGGACGTATTGCAGCGCAACGTTGCCCCTGAAATCGTACGAATTTTGGAAGACACCGATTATGAGGCCTTGGTGGTTACCGATACCCAGAAGAACATCGTATGGGTCAATCATGGTTTTCGGGAGATGACGGGCTATGCCAAAACATTCGCTTTGGGCAAGCGGCCGGTCTTCTTGCAAGGGGTGAATACCTCGAAAACCACCAAAAAAGAGATAAGGGATCTGTTGCAGCAAGAAATCCGTTTTTCGAAAACCCTGGTGAATTACCGTAAAAACGGGGAAGAATATCTTTGCCATATCGATGTGGTGCCTTTGCGCAATGCCCAAAACCAAGTCACCCATTTCTTGGCCATGGAGAGCGAACAGCACGCTGCTTAACGGTCTCCTTTAAAAAAGGACAGCTTCCATTATCGGGATTCATCCATTTATTTCTAACCAATCTTTTCTCCAAAGTTCCACCCAACACCTAAGATTTTATCCCTAAGACTAGGGTTGAACCTCAAAAAGTCTAAGGTTTTTACATAATGTTGTTCAAGAACCATTGTTTATCTTGTAGTCCCCCCCTAAACATCAACTAAGTCTTCGCATAAATCCGATAGTTCGTAGAAGTACGGCTCGGAAGTGGGTTTTCAAACACCCTCTAATCAAGATGCGAAAACGCTTCCCCGGCAACCTTTAAAAAGAATTGATATGACTAAAATCGCCGATCTGCACTGCCATCCTTCCCTAAAACCGACCTTTAACGAGGATATCGATAATCTTTGGGTCGAAAAGAAGAACATTACCACTCGGGCCCTGTTTAGAGGTGGAGGATTGTCTGACAAACTCCGGAAACTCGCCATTGATATGTTCTTAAAGAACATGGCCCGTTACACCCAATCGAACCTCGAGGCCTGTATGGAGGGCAACAACAAATTGGTCTTCTTTGCCATTTATCCGCCGGAACGCCCCTTTATGAAGCCCGACAGGCCTTTCAACAACGGGACCACCGGTATTCAAAAAAAACTGCTCAAGGGCATTTTTGCCAATCTGGGAATCGATTCCAAGATCATTCGCGCCTTGACCGGATTTTCCAAAAAAGAGGTTGACGGCTTTCTACAAGACATTTACCATGCCCCTGAAATCGATTATTTCAAAGGGTTGATGCGCGAATACACCAAGATCCGTACTGAGCATGACAAACCCTATACCTTGGCCGGGTATTCCAGGCCGGTCAAGCTCAAGTTGATCAACGATTTTTCGGAAGTGGATGCGCTGAGCAACTGGGAAATCGCAGGCATCATCACCCTTGAAGGGGCCCATGTCTTGGCCAATTACAATAAAGACGACCTGTTCAATGCTCGAAACATCGATGCCCTCGATGCCGGCCCAAGACGTGATTTGGAGGAATCCTTCAAAGAAAACATCAAAAAGGTAAAACAACTGGAGTTTCCCCCGTTCTTCATCACCTTCTCACACCATTTCAATAATCTAGTCTCCGGGCATGCCAAAAGTTTTAAAGACGCCAAGAACTTCCTGATTCCGGGGTTTAGCAATGTTTTCGACCAACGGAACGGCCTAGACGATGGCTTTACCGATTTCGGAAAGACCTTGATCACCGACTTCCTGCTGTCCAAAGACTATTTCGACCGTCGGATCTTGATCGACACCAAACATATGTCGCTCAAATGTCGCGATGAATTCACCGCACTCGTAAAGGCCCACCCCGACAACATCCCCATTATCTGCAGCCATACCGCGGTGAACGGGATTTCGACACGGGCCGAATCGGCAAATCGTGCGGATACCAATAAACTCGATCAGCGCTCTTATGTCAGTCGATGGGATATCAACCTGACCAATGAAGACATCACCGACATCTTCGATACCGATGGGATCATAGGCATATGTATGCACGATGGCCGGATGCCGGGCGGCAAGTTCAACAAGCTCGTTAAAGTGGAAAACCGGGCCATGGGCAGTACGATCCGGGTGCAGCGCTTACACACCCAGATGTTTCTTACCAACATTTTCCATGTCGTTCGGGTCACTCTCGATCATATTAAAAAAATGAACGCCCAAACCGGAGCGGGCATCGATCACAAAGAAGCATGGAAAACCGCGGGATTGGGTACGGATTTCGACGGCATCATCGATCCTTTCGATCATTTCAACACCTCGGCCTCTCTAACCGAATTCAAGGGCCGTTGTCGTGATGCTATCGACTACAACTTCGCGGATAATATGGAACGGAAAAAAGCACGGGTACTTTTCATAGGGGAGGATTTTTCGAGACCGTATACCAAAACACAGTTCAACGAGCTGCTGATGGGTTTCAGCCCGGAAGAATTGGTCGACATGATCTTTTACGACAACATTGCCAACTTCTGTAAAAAGTACTTTACCGGCGCCTATTTGAACAAGACGACGAACCCCTAACAACTTGCTTGTAGGCCATCTTGACTACCCGGACTTTCCCAATTTTTGCTGTACCAACAGCTTATAACTGGCGCTGATCGGCACCTGCTTTCCTTGGATCTGGACAGAAGTCCGTGTGGCTTTTTCTACACGGTCCAAATTTGCGATATACGACTTGTGGGTGCGCTCGAAATGATCTGACAATTGGGAAGCGATATGGGTCAAGGTCCCATTGACCAGGTACATGCGGTCGTCAGTGAAGATCTTGACATAATTCCCGAAGCTCTGGATGTACTGTATGGAAGCAAAGGGAAGGGAAACGGGAATGCCGTCGTGCTTGATCTGCAATTCTCCTTGATTCGATGCGGTAGTATCGGGAAGAGCGGAGGCGTTGACCTTGTTTATGGCCTTTAGGAAACGCTCGAGCTTGATGGGCTTCAACAGATAGTCGACCACGCCATAATCATAGCTCTTCAAGGCGTATTCCGAATAGGCCGTAGTCAAAATGACTTTTGGCGGATTTACCAAAGTGTTCAAGATTTCCAAGCCGTTCAATTCCGGCATTTCGATATCCAAAAATATGAGGTCCACCTTTTCCTGCTGGGCGAAATTGATAAATTCCAGCGGATTGCCCGTACTCAAAACCAAGGCAAACGTATTTATCTTGGCGCAATATTCCTCCAACACCTTTCTGGCCAAGACTTCATCATCGATAATCGCGATCCGCATCATGATAGGGCGTTTTTTAGGGTGAGGGCTAGGGCCACATGATAGCTGTGGTCCAAATCTTCGATCTTCAGCTCATGGGCATGGGGGTACAACAGGGCCAAACGGCGTTTTACGTTGTCAAGCCCCATGCCTTCTCGATTTGATGGCGGCATTTGGGCGGGTTTGGAGTTGATCACATTGAAAAAAAGGGCATCGTCCTTCAGTTGGGCCGATACATCAATGGTGCTCGGGGTGTTGGTCAATTGGGCACCGTGTTTCACGGCATTTTCAACAAAAGGGATCAGCAACATCGGCGCGATCTGTTCATCAGTAAGCTCGCCTTCGATCGAAAACTCGATGGTACAGCGTTCGCCCAAGCGCTTTTCTTCCAACAAAAGGTAGTTCTCAATGAATTCCAATTCCTCCTTCACTGAAACGACATCTTTTTTCGCGCTTTCCAATTGGTAGCGCATCAATTCGGAAAGCTGCATCACCACCGCGGGGGTTTCCGGGGATTGCTGTCGCGAAAGGGAGTAGATGCTGTTCAAGGAATTGAATAAGAAGTGGGGGTTCACTTGTTCCTTTAAGTAATTCAAGGCCAACTCTTTCTGCAATTTATCCTTTTCGGCATTCTCGCGTTGGATGATGGCGTTCCGCCTTAATAAAAAAGCCGCCATACCGGTTCCGGTGGTATAGATCAAAAAGAAAAAGAATTTCGAAACGACCGGCCAACCTCCCTTGGCATATCCCCTGAAATAAGACGCCAAAAAGATACAGCCCATAAGTAATATGCCATAAAGCAGGTACCGACGACGGTCTAAAAACCAAGGGATCAATGCAAAATGGTTGATCCAAATGATCAGCATGATGTTGACGGCATAGCTGATACCGTGCATGTAAAATTCATAGTCGGTATCGAACTTATCCTTGATGATCCAAATGCTCAGGATTTCCAAGACGGTCACCAAAACAAAGGCCCCGACATTCAAAAGGATGGTATTTTTCAACGAGCGCTGAAACATAAACAAATAGGCTATTGCCGGTAAAATTACGACCAATTGGGGCCACATCCCATAAATTCTTACGAATGGCATTGGCTCCTGACGAAACGCGTTCGTCACTAAAAGGGCTCGCTGGTCCGTTTTACGGTTTTCTTTGACCGTATCTAGGCTACTTTTACCCATATCAATTCAAAAACGAACCATCATGACAACACCCATGCGTTTGACCCTGCTGCTCATCACAGCAACGACATTCGGCTTTTCCCAGCAATCGGCCCCAACGGCCGAAGCGACCGCCGAAGAAAGAAAACTGGAATTCTGGGACATCCCTAATCTGGAACCCGCCTTCTATGATGCCAGTCCCTACGCTAAAAAAGACGGAATCCCGGTCGGCAAATTGGGAACGGATGGCGGAGACAAAGCCTTGATCCTGCAATTAGCCCAAAAGGCAGCCCAGGCGGAATACGGCAAATTCGACAGTTTTTTGATCTCGTATCAGGGCAAGTTGCTGTTCGAATCTTACTTTATCAAAGGGCGCAGCAACCTTCCCCATCCACAAGCGTCTGCCACCAAGGCCTACACCTGCCTCGCCGTTGGGCGCGCCATTCAATTGGGATACCTAACGATGGCGGATTTGGACAAGCCCTTGGTCCATTTTCTGAAAGACCTCGATCCATCAAAATTTACCCCCGGTGCCGAAAAGATCACCTTGGCCAAAGCCTTGACCATGCGCTCGGGCATTCGGGTGAGCGAGGAACACCAAAAGATGTTCGAAGAAAAACCCGAATTGTTGCAGGGGCAACAAGAAGTGCAACTCATGCTTGAGCATAGTGCCCCGATCACTGATGCGTCCCAGACCTTTAAATACCAAAGCGATCCCCGTTTGGTCATGCAGGTCTTGGAGGCCGTGGTTCCAGGGTCGGCCATGGACTTCCTTAAAAGAGAACTGCTTGACAAACTGGGTATCAGCAACTACGAATGGCGTATTTCACCGAGCGGTATCCCCGAGGCGGGATGGCGCACGAGCATGACGTCGCGTGACATGATCAAGTGGGGGCAACTGGTCCGTGACAAGGGGCAATGGAAAGGCGAACAACTGGTACCCCAAGCCTATCTTGAAAAAGCCTTGAGCCGTATCGTACTCACCGGTGACGATGATATTTTCGGTGGGGGAAAGGCTGTCAGCAAACAAGGCTATGGTTATTATTGGTGGAGTGCCGATCTCAAAGTGGGCGATACTTCCTATTTTACCCGATCGGCCCAAGGTGGCGGGGGGCAATACATCATTCTTATCGAAGAACTTGACCTCATGGTGGTGGTGACCGGCCATGACAATGAAAACCGCACCCTTCAAATGGTGGCGGAGCATATCATCCCTGCATTTTTATAACATATGCAAACCACCGTGCTTTATCGATTGCTCGTCTTAAGCCTCGTGTTGGTGGCCTGCCAGTCTCAAAAACCGAAACCATCGGAAACCACTGGATTGCAACCCTATTTCGGACAAACCCCGCCGGGGAGGGAAGCCGAACGCTTTGCCCCGAATGTAGTATCCGTACAAGGACGCTACGAATACGGGGTATCGTTTACCCCAGATCTCTCGGAAATCTACTTTTCAGGGAATGGGGAAGACGGTATACAAAGCGTCTATGTTTCGAAGTGGTTGGATTCCCTATGGACGGCACCTAAAATCAGGAGTTTGACCCAAGGTCGCAAGAAGAACGAATTCGAAGCCTTCGTCAGCCCCAATGGCCAACAGCTGGTATTCGCTGCTTTTGATTCCATATTCTCCGATGAGCGCATCTGGATGATGGCAAAGGAATCTTCCAGGTGGGGTAGCGCTCGATTGTTGGATTCCCCAGTAAACGATGCCTTGGTCTTTTATCCGACCTTGGCCGATAACGGGGACTTGTTTTACACCAACATCTCCGAATTGAAACTGTATTGGGCCCCATTTCGAAAGGGTGGGTATCCGGAAGCATTGGCGTTGGAAATCCCACAAGGCTTACATGGCTTTATTGCTCCTGATCAGTCCTTTCTCTTGTTCGATGCCCCAAAAGCGGAAGGCAAGGATCGTGATATCCATGTCTGCTTCAAAGAAACCGATGGCAGCTGGTCGGAACCGGTCAACCTAGGGCCCTCGGTCAATTCCGATTTTACGGAAACCTGCCCCAGTGTCAGTCCCGATGGCAAGTACCTCTTCTTCAGTCGGTATAACGAAGCCAATGGCATGTCGGACATCTATTGGGTGGATGCCGCCTGTATCACGGAAGCGAAATGAGGGAGGCGCTAATAACAAAGGATTTTAAATCTTCCTAAAATCGAGCGCGCAACGACAAGGTATTTTTCTTGGGTAAGGGCCTACCCATAAGGTCCTTAGAGGGCCCTCCGATCTGCGGGTTGAGCCCCATTTCAAGCAAGGTGCTTTCATTGACTTCATAGCCCACCCCAAGGTTCAGATTGATTCGTAAGACCTCTTGTTCGCTGGTAAACTCATTGGTCCCGAATTCCTGTTCGGCACCTCCGAAAAGGTAAAGTTTTTCCTTGACGTACCATTTGACCTGTAGCGAGGTGTTGAATTGCTGAAGCGTTCCGAAGCTGTTCACCGTATGCTGTAGCCGGGCACCAAGGCGTTCTGAAATACGGTATTCCAACAACCCATAGGAGAAGTCCTCCCCATTGACCCCCAAGGGGTATTCGACCCGAAATTGGGAGAATCGTTCATCTAAGGAAAGTGTGGGCAAAACTGGCTGTTCTACTGGGGTTTGCGCCATGGTCGGAGCGAATTGGGCGAAACACAACAAGCATAGGATCGATAGTCTCATGTACGGTTAATGGAACTGGTGTTGCTTGAAATTACCAAAAACTTTGAGAGGGGGCTGTTAAGGGTTTCAGAATTAACAAGATGGCCAGGGTGCGACCTACTATCCCATCAAACCTTTCAGGTTGAGCTTGTAGGTCTTCCCGATCGGAATGGTGAACCCCTTGCTATGGATCCGATTGCCTTCGATCTCTTTGATATGCTTTTTGGCAACGATAAAGGATTTATGGCATTGGATAAAGTCCCCTTCCGGTAGGGACTGCAGCATTTCCGACAGTTTTTCACGCACTTGCACCTCCGAATCTTCCAATACCACTTTGATATAGTTTCCGGTGGATTCTATAAAAAGGATGTCTTCAAGACGCACTTGAACCATTTTCTTGTTCGAACGCAGGAACATCCGACTTTCTTCGACCTGGACCTTTTCAGGTTCGCTGGCCGTTTTCGCTTCGATTTTGTTTATCGCTTTGACAAAACGATCGAATGCGAAGGGTTTCAGCAAATAGTCCACGATATTGAGTTCGTAACCTTCTAGGGCGAACTCTTGATAGGCCGAGGTTACGATGACTTTTGGCGGGTTAGGCAAGCTTTTCAAAAAACCAAAGCCGCTTAATTTGGGCATGTTCAAGTCCAAGAACATGAGGTCGACCTGATGGTTCCGCAAACACTCCATCGCCTCAATGGCATCATAACAGTGCTGCACCAGATTCAGATGGGGTAGGGCATCACAATAGCCTTTGACGATGTCATGGGCGATATGTTCGTCATCAACAATGATATAATTCATGGGGCTGGATTTATAAGTAATGTAGCCGTATAGGTCGTTGCTCCCTTTTCGAACTCCAACTGATGCCGTTTCGGATAGATCAGCTCCAAACGTCGTTTCAGATTGGGCAACCCGATCCCGGGCGGCCCCTGTTCTTCGGGGTCGAAGTTATTGCTTATTTCAAAACGGATACCATCCGCATCCGAGCGCATGGTCAAGTGCACATAAGCATCGGCCCGTAATTTTTCCACGCCGTGCTTAAAGGCGTTCTCCACCAAAATGATGAACAATAACGGGGCGATCTTAAGACTTCCATCAGCGATATCCACCTTGAAATCAATGGTGATCTCTTTATGATAGCGCATTTGGTGAAGGGCGATATACTGTTCGAGGAATTCGATTTCCTCTAGAAGGCTGACTTCGGTTTTCTGACCTTCATAAATGCTGTACCGCATCATGTCGGAAAGTTTTAAGATCAGGGTCTTTGCCTTGTCCTGATCCCTATCGACAAGTCCATAGAGGTTGTTCAGCATATTGAAAAAGAAATGCGGATTGACCTGGGCTTGCAGCAGTTTCAATTCGGTCTTTGCTTTTTCGTTTTTCAAATTGATGATGCCCCGAATATTGACGAACAACCAATGCGAGACAGCGACCAAGACGGCAATGGCATAAAGGAGCAGAAACTCGATAAAGCCTTCCAACTTGCCGAAGGTATCATTGAACAAGACGATGATGATCCCGAGTACGACCAACGCGATGCGCAGGTTGCGCATCGAAAAAAGCGTACGTCGGGATGGAGTTGTTGACTTCATGCCCCAATATTACTGGATTTAAAGCCCCTGAACAAATAAGTTGATGAACGACCCTTAGGCAGTGATGAACGCCCTTCATCATACGTTTACCACCATCCGAACCCGTACGGCCACCACCCATCCCAATTCCTTTATCGGGGGGTATCACAGCGCTAGGTTTGTGCCTGAATCCAAAAAACGGACAGTCATGAAACTAGTAATTGAAAATCTAACCAAAACCTACGATAACGGGGTACACGCCCTCAAAGACGTCTCCCTGGAAATCAACAAGGGCATGTTCGGACTCCTGGGTCCGAACGGCGCCGGGAAATCAACCTTAATGCGCACCATCGCCACCTTACAGGAGGCCGATCAAGGGAACATCCGATTAGGCGAACTCGATGTACGCACCGAAAAACATGAGGTGCGAAAACTGTTGGGATATTTGCCACAGCAATTTGGCTTGTACCCCAAACTATCGGCCCAAGTCTTGCTGGATCACCTCGCGGTCTTAAAGGGCATTACCGATAAGGCCGAGCGCCGCGAATTGGTGGCCGCCATGTTGCATAAAACCAACCTCTATGGGGTGCGAAAACAGCAATTGGGTGGTTTTTCAGGGGGGATGAAACAGCGTTTCGGAATCGCCCAGGCCCTGTTGAACGATCCCAAACTTTTGATCGTTGATGAACCCACTGCGGGTTTGGATCCCAAAGAGCGGAACCGATTCTACAACCTGTTGAGCGAGATCGCCGAACACACCTTGGTCTTGCTATCGACCCATATCGTTGAAGATGTCAAGGAACTTTGTCCTGACATGGCCATCATGAACCGCGGGCAGGTAGTCTTGCAAGGCAAGCCCGCTGAGTTGATGGCCGCAATGAAAGGTAAGGTCTATCAAAAAAAGATCAATCCCGCAGAGCTGGACAGCCATAAGGCCTATTACCAGGTCATCAATGACAAACGTTTTTTCGGCAAGCCGGTTATCCAGATTCTTAGCGATGTCGCACCAGGCGACGGATTCGAACCCATCGACACCAGTTTGGAAGCGGTGTATTTCTCAAAAGTCTATCAATAAAACAAAACATCATGTGGTTGAAACTCTTCAAATTTGAATTGAATTATCGTCTAAAACGCCCAGAAACCTATGTGTTCTTCGGGGTATTGTTCCTATTCTCGATCGTTGGGGTCGATTTTATCTTCCAAGGGGTCGAAATCGGGTTGATGAAACGTAACGCCCCACTAGTCTTGGCCAAGACCATGGGGGCCCTGACGGCGCTCTTCATGATCATGGTGTCCATGATCATGGGGGTGCCCGTACTACGCGACTACCAATACGAAACCGAGGCCCTGCTATTCGTCAATCCCATATCGAAACGGGCCTATCTTTTAGGACGGTTCTTGGGGTCCTTTACCGTGCTCTTGCTTATTTTCAGTGGTATGCCCCTGGGCATGCTGTTGGGGAGCCAAATGCCTTGGCACCAAGTCGAGGAAATGCTGCCTTTTGCAGTGTGGCCTTACCTCCAATCCTTTACCGTGGTCGTATTGCCGACCTTGTTTTTTGGTGCCTGCCTTTTTTTCGTCACTGGCATGCTGAGTAAAAAGTTGTTGGTGGTCTATACCCAAGGAGTGGTCCTCTTTGTCATCTTCTTGTTGACCAAAGCCATCACCGATCCCTACTGGCAAGGCGTATTCGATCCGTTCTCCCTGACCACCCTCACCCAATTCGCTAAAAGTTGGACGGCGGCACAGCGGAATGCCAGGGGCATCGGATTTAACGGGATCATGCTTCACAACAAACTCTTTTGGTTCCTTTTGGGGCTTACCGTCCTGGGGTATGGCTACCGCAAATTCTCATTCAGCACCTTGGTCAAGACCCAAGGCAAAAAGAAAAAGACAGCCATCGAACCCTCCGACGATACCAAGGCGATACCACGGGCAAAGCAACGGTTTAGCCTGAAGGCCGAAGGTCTACGCCTGTTCGAATTGGTAAAGTTCTATTCCTTGTCCCTTCTTAAGGAGGCCTCATTCTGGGCGATCGTAGGATGCGGCCTGGTCATCATCGGTATCAATTCAGTGAACCTAGGAACCGTTTATGGGGTAGACAGTTATCCGGCGACGCATTTCATCATTGCCGAACTGCAGGAAAACTCGCTCTACTTTTTTATCATCCTCTTGTTGTTCTATTCCGGTGAATTGTTCTGGAAAGAACGGACCAACAAACAGTTCGTCTTGAACGATACCACCCCCATTGCCAACGGTAGCGTGATGATCGGTAAATTGTTGGCCCTGCAATTGGTGTATGTGGTCTTGATGGTGGTGTTGATCCTGGCCGGCGTACTGTTCCAAGCCTTGAACGGCTATTACCAGTTCGACCTAGGCGTCTATTTCACGGGCTTCTTCGTTGAAATACTGCCCTTCTTAACCCTCTACAGCTGTATGGCGTTCCTTTTCCAGGCCATCGCTAAAAACCGTTTTGTGGGCATCTTCCTTACGCTGATCTTTTTTATCGCGAATATCGGTTCCGAATTCCTGGGCTTTAACCACAGCCTCTATAAATTCGGCGGAAAGCCCCTAGGCAGCTATTCCGAAATGAACGGCTACGGCCATTTTCTGGCCCCTTATTTATGGACCAAGACCTATTGGGCAGTCTTTGCCGCCCTAGTGATGGTCTTGGCCAGTCTTTTGATGCAGCGGGGTATGGGCAGTTCCTTGAAACAGCGGTTCCAAAACTTGAAAAGGCAGTCCACACCAGCGGTTCGTAAACTGGGGGCTACGCTCCTTGTGCTGCTGGTGCTGTGTGGTGGCTATATTTTCTACAACACCAATGTATTGAACACCTATTGGACGTCCGGTGAGGAACAGGACTTCAGGGCGGCCTATGAGCAAACCTTAAAACCCATGGAATACCGCCCCCAACCTAAAATTACAGCGGCCGAACTCCAAGTCGAGCTCTATCCGGAGTCCCGAAGCTATGAGGTCCAGGGCAGTTACACACTGACGAACCTCACGGATGCCCCAATGACAACGATCGCCATCCAGCAACGGATCGCTTCCCACTTGCAGCTCTCCGAAGTACGGTTCGAAGGTGGGGCCGTAGCGGATTCGACCCATGCCCGTTTTGGCTATATCGATTACACCCTTCAACATGCACTACAACCAAACCAAACGGTACAGTTCGATTTCGTACAGACCTACAGCCCCAAAGGCTTTGAAGAAGGAGGGCAAGACACCAAAATGGTGGACAACGGCAGTTTTATCCACAACACCGAGTTCCCGACCTTGGGGTACAACCGAAAGTACGAGCTACAAGACCCTAACGAAAGGGAAGTCATGGGTCTGGCACCGAGGAAACGCAAAGCCGAAATCGATGATGCACATGAATTGATCAACGCCCGTTCGGGTAGCGATTCGGATGGCTTGCTGTTGGATATCACCATCGGCACCAAGGAAGGACAGACCGCCTTGGCCCCAGGAACATTACAAAGGCAGTGGTCGACCAACGGACGTTCATATTTCCGATACCAAAGTAAAGAACCCATCGTCAATTTCTATACGATCGTTTCTGCCGAATACGAAGTGCTCAAAGACAACTGGAAATCTTCTTCAGAGGCAGATAAGGCCGTGGACTTGGAGATCTACCATCATCCCACCCATACCTACAACCTCGATCGGATGCAAAAGGCCATGAAAGCTTCCTTGACCTATTTCAGTGAAAATTTCAGTCCCTACCACTACGACCAACTACGGATCATGGAAGTGCCTCGCTATACTGATTTTGCCCAATCGTTACCGAATACCATCCCCTTTTCAGAAGGATTGGGCTTTGTTTTGGACATTGACGACCGCAGCGATGTCGATATGGTGTTCTTTATTACGGCCCATGAAATAGCCCACCAGTGGTTCGGTATGCAGCTCGAAGCCGCCCATGTACAGGGGCAGTATTTCGTCTTGGAGACCCTGGCCCAATATGGCGCTTTGATGGTGTTGAAGGCCCATTATCCTGAAGAAAAGGTGCAGCAGTTCTTGGAAATGCAAGAAGAGATCTATGAGCGTGAGCGCAAAAAGGTGAAAAAGGAAGCCTCGTTGGCTTTGGTTGAAAACCAAGATTTCGTGTACTATAACAAAGGGGTTTTGGCCATGAACGAGTTGAGCGAACTGATCGGGGAAGCCCGGATCAATAAGGCCTTAAAACGGTTCATCGCCGATTGGCGCAGCTATGAAGGTGCCAAGAAGACGCAGACCGATCGTTATGCCAGCTCGAGAGAGCTGTTGGATTACCTCAGGGCCGAAACCCCCAAAGCCCAGCATGGCGAGCTCCATCGCTTGTTCGAAACCGTGGAATAACCCAAAGCCTTCAACCATTAACCTTTGACTTTTGCCTTTTATCATCAACCAAGGACCTCCGAAATGATAATTTACACTGACGGAATTATCATTCCGACAGCTATTCTTATGAAAAGGAGCGTATTTCGGCCCATCATTTAAAATCAAAAACGATGTTGAAGAAATACCCGATTATCAAATGGAGTTTGATCAGTTTAGCCACCCTGATCCTGTTATTGATCGGATTTGGCTGGTGGTTTATGAGCCTGATCCCTGAAAAAGAAGAACGTGCCCAGATCAAAGCGGCCGTCGTAAGTGACCTTGCCTATGTGAACGAAAACGTACCCGAACACAGGGGCAAGGTCTTGGCCGTGGTCACCAGTGCCACCGAAATGGGGAGTAGCGGTAAAAGCACCGGCTATGAACTCACCGAGCTCTCGCGGGCCTATTACGTGTTTCAAGCCAATGGCTTTGAGGTGGAGGTTGCCAGTCCGAAAGGTGGCGAACCCCGTGTCGTTATCGATGACGAGGATATGGGCGCCTATGACTTCGCATTTTTAAAGGACAGTCTGGCCCAATACAAGGTGAAACACACCTTGCCCATCGCCGAGGTTGATCCGGCCGATTACGAGGCTGTGTTTTTCGTGGGCGGAAAGGGGGCCATGTTCGATTTCCCAAACAACCACGCCATCCAAAACCTGGTACGCGAGTTGTACCAGACCGATAGGGTGGTAGGGGCCGTGTGCCATGGGCCCGCAGCCTTCGTCAATGTAACCCTCGACAACGGCCAGCACCTGTTGCAAGACAAAACGGTCAGTGGTTTTACCAATGATGAGGAACTATTCCTGATTCCGGAGGCGGAGACCATTTTTCCTTTCTTGCTACAAAGTGAATTGGAAGCCCAAGGAGCCCGCTTTAGTGCTGGCACCACCTATTTGGAACACATCAGTCACGAAAAGAACCTGGTCACCGGACAGAACCCCTGGTCGACTTGGAAAATGGCCGAGACCATGATCCAAGAAATGGGCTATACCCCCAAATATCGAAAGCTGACCGCTGAAGAAAATGCGGTAACCGTCTTACAGACTTATGATGCGAAAGGGTCGCGAAGTGCCAAGAACCTGATTTCGAACTTTTACAACCAACGCGAGCTCGAAGTGCAACGCGTGCTCATCGCCAAGCACAGCATCATTGCCGCCATGCGGGGGGATATCGGTCGCTTTTTCGGCCTCGTACGGTTGACGGCATACACCAAAAAAGTGGCGCAACGCAAGTGAGCATTTGAAAGAACGAACGGAAAAATGGGGCAGGGGCAAGGGGCACCTTTGAAATTCGTTTACTTTCGTAAAAAGTCCATCAAGTGAAGGTATCCGATATCGTATTGATTCTATTGAGCAGTGCCGGGCTTTTGCACGGGCTGCTCTTTGCCTTGTACCTCATGGTCATTAAAAAGAAAAAAAGCCGGTCCAATTATCTGTTGGGCTGGCTTTTGATCTTTATGGCCTTCCGTATTGGCAAGTCCGTACTCCTGAATTTCGGGCAAGACCTCGAACCCGTTTTTATCTTCATCGGCTTGGCATTGCTGTTATTGATCGGACCATTATTGCGCTGGTATGTGATCAGCATGACCCGGCCCGGTTTCGCCTTGACCCGCTCCGATGGGCTGCAATTGGCACCTTTCGCCCTGATTTTTGGGGCCAGTTTGTTCGTATCACGCGAGTGGTATGAACAAAGCGAATGGGTGATCCCTGTTTTTGCCAGTGGACTGCTCTTTATCTACCTCCATTTGGCAGTTTATATCGGCTTGGCCTGGGGACGATTCCGAAAGGTCAACCGGGAATATCCGGAATCCAAGCGTAGCAAATCGCAACAGGCCGTCTTACACTGGTTGCGTTGGCTGCTATGGGGGTTCGTATTACTCTGGGTGACCTATGTCTTGAACATTTTAGACAATGCCGTGCCTTATGTGGTCGGTCCGCTATTGTATTCCGTGGTGGTGTATTTCTTAAGTTTCAAGGCTTTTCAAGGGCGCATCATCGATTTGGACGGGTCGGTATTCGAAGTCAGTGACCAGCAACCCTTATTCGAAGCGTTGGAACGCTTGGTAATCACGGAGGAACGCTATTTGGAGCCCGACCTCAGCCTGTCGAAACTGAGCCAATTGTTGGGCACCAGTCCACAACAGCTCTCCAAATTGGTCAACGAACAGGCCCAACGCAACTTCAACGATTACATCAACTACCACCGCATCCAAGCGGCCAAGAATTTGTTGACTTCGACCGAAAACGACAAGTATACCATTTCATCCATTGCCTTTGAGGTGGGCTTTAACAGCCTATCGTCGTTTAATAGCGCCTTTAAAAAATTCGAAGGGCAGACCCCATCAGCCTTTCGGGGGAGAGGGAAGGACTGACTATCGTCCCCGTCCTTTACCCTATACCCATTGCCCTTATCCCAACAAATTTGACCCTAATCCTGAGTCTTATTGCATCCAACGCTTAAAGGCTCCCGCTTTGACTTTCCCGACCAGAACATCGGTTGGGGGTTTCGGAGCTAGATGCAATCGGAGTTTGCGATGCGCAAGGGCTTCTATGGAACCTAGGGCCGATTTGGCTACGATCCATTGTCGGTTGGCCCTGAAAAACAATTGGGGATCCAGATCATGCTCCAGGCGTTCCAGGGTATACGACATGCGGTAGGTATCTCCCGAATGGGTGCGGCAATAGACCATTTTGTTGTCCAGGTAGCAATAGGCGATTTCTACTACCTGCAAGGGTAGCAGCTGGTTTCGAAAATGGACCAGAAAGGAACTTTTGAACACGGTGCCGGATTCCCGTTTGATCTCCGCAATGGCCTGCAACAGTCGTTCGTTGCTTTGCGCCAGCGCACGGTCTGAGGCGTATAGGGTACGGTATTTGGCGAGTGCCCGTTCCAACTCCCCGCGATTGATGGGCTTCAACAAGTAGTCAATGCTGTTGTATTGAAAGGCTTTTAAGGCATAGGCATCATAGGCCGTGGTAAAGATGATGGGGAACTGCAGCGATACCCGTTCCAAGATCTCAAAGGATTGGCCATCGGCGATCTTGATATCGAAAAACCCGATATCCGGAGGTGGATTTTGCTCCAACCAGCGTACCGCATCACGGATGGTCTCCAAGACGACCAGAATATCGATTTGCGGGTCGATTTCGGTCAGCAGATCGCTCAGGTTGCGTGCTACACTGTCTTCGTCTTCGATCAGGATCACCTTCATAGCAGTACCGGGATTTTGACCGCAAATTGGGTAGCCGTTTTCTCGATCCGGATGCCCTGGGACGCGATCAATTGGTAGCGATTCTCCAAATTGACCAATCCCACACCCAAACTTTGGACCCCAGACTGTTCTTGAAGGTTGTTCCGTACCCAAATACCGTCCCTTTCATCGGTAATGGTGATATGCAATGGCCGTTCTTTGGTAATCACATTGTGTCGGATCGCGTTTTCAACCAATAGCTGCAACGACATGGGGGGGATGCTACCTTCCAATAAGCGTTTGGATACTTGGATCGCTACCGTCAGCTTTTTCCCGAAGCGGCGCTGCAACACATCCGCATAGGCGGTAATGAATTCCAATTCCTTGGCCAAGGGCACCACATCGGCAGTCGATGCCGTGATGGAGTAGCGGTAGGTTTTCGAGATGTCATCGATGAATTCCAAGCTGGAGGCCTTGGTTTCATTCCGAACCACCGTGCTCAGCGTACTCATCGTATTGAAAAAGAAATGGGGATTGATCTGATCCTTCAAGGCCGCAAGTTCAGCGGTCGCCTTTTCTTCCTTGAGCTGCTGCAGGTTGCGTTCCATCTTTTGGGCCTTTTCCATTCGCAATAACATATAGGGCGCTACAATCGCGATGCAAAGGACCAAGGAATGGTTGATGAGATAGTCTTTCAAATAGAACCAATTCAAGGTCAGGTTCGGATGCGTTTTGACCCCGTACTTGAAGATGAGCATGTCCATCCCGATAAAAAGGACCAGCAAGACGACATTGCCCAAAATAGTCAACGCCAGCCTGTGCTTGGTAAACAAGCGGTCTTTCCATGAATAATTGAAAAAAGCGAAGACCACCAGGATCAGCAATTCACTCGCCACCCCGACAAAGCCGATCCGTACCGTAAAGTAATACTGCTCCACACTCTCCGGGGTCGGGTCGCTTTGGGTGTGCAGCTTGTGGAAATGGTTGAACAAGCCCACATTGGCCAATAGGGTGACCACGATGGCGGCGCCGATGATATGCCAAATGTAACTGCGGTTGCGCTTCACGATTCCAAGGTACGCTAATTCAGGTATTCGTTGCTAATCCTTGAGCGAGGCGATCCCCTTTGTCGATACCCAATAGATGCTGCCTTCCCGGTTGAAGAAGAGAAAGCGGCCATCCGGTGACAGTCGGGGAGCGAATTCAATGGTGTTCGTATTGATCAAAGGGCCCATGTTCTTTGCTTCGGTCCATTCACCCTGGGCATCCCGAAAACTGATGTAAAGGTCCACGGAACCATAGCCGTTGGCCCGATTCGAACTAAAGATCAAAAAGCTTTGGTCTGGGGCGATAGTGGGATCATAATCCCGCGACTCCGAATTCACGGCCGGCCCCAGGTCTTGGGGCGCCTGATACACCCCGTTTTTGGATTCGGCATAGACGATGTTGCTGGTCCGGTTGGGTCCGGTAGAGAAGTACAGCGTACCGTCATTGGATAGGGTAGGGAACCAATCGTGGTGTTCCCCACTATTCACACGCTCGCCCATATACTGCGGGGCGCTCCAGCCCTCATCCTTGCGTTGCAGCAGCCACATATCGCAGTTCGTTCGGGTCGAATCGGAAGGCATCACCGGTCGATCGGTGCAATAATAGAGCGTATTGCCGTCGGCGGAGAGAAACGGATCGATCTCCCGATAGTCCCCATCGATCTCCATGGGCTTCGGGCTGCTCCATGTGCCGTTTGCATCTTGTTCGGTCACGAAGACCGTCCCCCCGTGGTAGCGCCATGACTCCACCGTATAATAAAGTTCTTTCCCGTCAGGGGAAAAGGTGGGACTGTGCACAAAATTCTCGGTGGCGATGAACCCTTTGGAGAATAGGAGGGGAATGCTGTCCGGTTGTTGTTCGCCCAAATAGTGCCCCTGCTTGTGGTAAGTGGGCACTTTTGCTTTATCGGCGCCCTGCTTTAACAGGTATTCCGCGATCTCCATATTGTCTTCCCGTAGGGCGAGGGCCAAAGGCGTATTGCCGTATTCGTTTCGGGCATCGATGTCCGTAGTTTCGCCGATCAGTTGCTTGACCACTTCCAGGCTGTTGTTGAGTACCGCCTTGTGCAACAAAGGCTTGCCGAGATTGATATCGGCCCCAGCTTGTATCAAGAGGGTCACCAGCTCCTTTTGATCCGCTTGTACCGCATTGAACAAGGGCGTTAGCGAATCGGTATTCATGGTGTTGACGTCGACCTTGCGTTCCAACAAAGCTTGGGTCATGGGCAGGTTGCGGCGTAGTACGGCATACATCAAGGGGGAATCGCCGTATTTGTTCTTGGCTTGCAGGTCGATGCCCCGTTCGATCAATTCGTGGAACACCGCTTCTTGACTGCAATAGGCTGCGAAATGCAAGAGGTTAGACTCGTTCTTACTGCGTACGTTGATGTCGGTCGTTTGTAGGAGGGAATCCAACTGCGCCCGATCTCCGTCGCAGGCGTGTCGGAAAATCGTTTTCGACTGGGCATTCAGTACTAGGGTGCTGCCAAGGGCAATCAGCAAAATGAAGAATCGCATAGGATAAGGTTTAAGGTCGCGATCGGCGACCGGGTTACTAAGGTGAAAGTAGGGGGTAGGGCGGTCCCTTTTTTGGAAAATCCATCCGAAGCGGACAAGATTTCGGCCGAAATGGACCAAGTCGCGATACTTCAACAATCAAAAACGATGGTTCAAAGAAATGTCGCTTGAAAAGCGTAACAAAAGGGGCTACTTGCCTTCCAATAACAAATCATAAATCAATCAACGTCATGAAAAAACGAATTGTAACCGCCTTACTCCTTTGCTTTTTAAGTCTAAGCGCAGGAATTGCCCAACAAAGCCCGACTGCCGCACAATGGCAGTCGGATCTGGATTACCTGCAGCGGCGGGTCCATACCGATTTCCCTTTTTTATTCAAAAAGATTGCCCCATCCGATTGGGATGCCCAAGTGGCCGAGCTTCGGGCGGCCATCCCTAACTTGGAAGCCCATGAGATCAAAGTCGGTCTTACCCGAATGGTATCCGCCTTTGGCTACGGGCATACCCAAATCCCGTTCAGTACGCTGGCCCGAGAGGCCGTACTCCCCGTCAACCTCTATCACTTTAAGGACGGCATCTATGTCGAAGGCGTCCATAGAAATCATGCCGAAGCGCTCGGTGCCAAGGTGGTGGCCGTCAATGGGGTACCGGTGGCCGAGGCCCTGACCAAGATCCGCCCCGTGGTACCGGCAGAGAACGATCAGTATTTCAAGGGTTATGGATTGCGCTTTTTGACCGTACCCAGCGTATTGCACGCCCAGGGTATTACCCCCGGCTTACAAGAGGAAATCCCCTTGACTTTGGAAAAAGACGGTAAGACCTTTACGCATCGTTTTACGGCCATTCCCTTAGCGGGGATGTCACGCGACTACCTCTTCGCCATCCCGAATACCGACTGGTTGAGTGCACGGGAAGCAGGGGAGACCCCTGCCTATTTGAAGCATTTGAACGAGAAGTTCTTCTATTTCGAATTGCTGGAAGGCACCAAGACCCTTTATGTACGCCAGAGTTCCGTCTTTGACCATCCGGAAGAGCCTTTGCGCGATTTCTATGCCCGATTGTTCGAATTCATCGATACTAACGCAGTTGAAAAATTAATCTACGACGTCCGCTTGAACGGTGGGGGCAACAACTACAACAACATCCACTTCATCAAGGGCATCATGGCCCGGCCGGAGTTGAACCAGAAGGGCAAGTTCTACTACATCATCGGTCGTAATACCTTTTCGGCCTGTCAGAACCTGACCAACGATGTGGAAACCTATACCGAGGCCATCATGGTGGGGGAGCCCAGTTCGGAGAACAAGAATTTTTACGGCGACACCCAAACGGTGGAGATGCCGAACTCCGGCATCAAGGCCTACCTGTCTTTCGCCTGGTGGCAAGACAAGCCGCAATGGGAGAATGCCGATGCCACCACGCCCAATTTCTATGCAGAACCGACTTTTGCCGAGTACCGCAGCAACCAAGACCCTGTCTTGGCCTTGATCGAAAATATGGATGCCGAGAACACCATCATCGATCCTATGGCCTATTTCCAACAATTGTTCGTCGAAGGGAAGTTGGAACAATTGAAGACCGAGGCCCAACAGATCATCGGGGACCCGAAATACCAGCACATCGATTTCGAAAAAGAGTTCGGTCAGGTGGGTCAAATGTTGTTGGACCAGCAGCAGTACCAACCCGCGGCCTTTGTCTTCGGCACCTTTGTGGAGAACTTCCCCAACAACGCCGGATTCTGGGAAGGACTCGGCACCGCCTTACAGGGTATGGGCCAAAACGAAGAGGCCAAAGGTGCCTTTGCCCAGGCCAAAGCCTTAAAAGGGCAATAAGCATACCTCAAAAAACGAATCGGACAGGGAATGGCGAAAGCGGTTCCCTTTTTTTGGTGGTAGGGTTTGGGTAGAAAGGCTAAAGGGAGCAAGCGCTATGCAATTCTAAGAATGAATCGTTTTTCGCCCACTAAACTTTCGCCTTATTCCTTTTACCCTTTACCTTTCCACCATTGGCTCTATTTGCAGCTAACAATTAATTACTACCTTCCATTCTAAAGAATAATTTCCCTACCAAAAAATTCCATTAATGAAGGATAATGGCGAAGTTGGTTTGACTAAAGAGTCCGGTTGGCAGATGGGGGTGCGAAAGACCATCTATGCGGATTTTGACTCCGTTTGGGAATTCCTGTTTTCCGATAAAGGCCTGCAGCTATGGTTGGGACCTGTAAAAGCCGTCGACCTGGAGGTAGGGGCATCCTATAACTTAGCGAGTGGGGTAATGTTCAAAATCACCGTATTTAAGCCGCTTTCCCATATCCGTATGCAATGGAAAAAGGAGGAATGGGAAAATACGTCACGTTTGCAATTACGGATCATGCGGTCCGGCAAGAACACTGTGGTCTCTTTTGCACAAGAACTACTTGTAAACAAAGTGCAGCGTGAAGAAATGATCTGGCATTGGAAAAAGGTGACTGCAGCACTTTCGGTAACGATAGCATAGCTTACTGGAAAATTGGACTTTTGGTTTTCACGAACTCCTTGTTAGGTTACTTGAGCTTTGGGCGAACATCCTTCACCCAACCGGTTCCTGAGCGGAGCCGAAGGAACATTCCAAAGGTACAAGATGATAGGAGGAAAGCTTAAAGCGAATCAGAGGACCAACCACTTCAAAGCCTTCGCCCTTAAACCTTAAGCCTTTTACCAACCCCTTTAGCCCTTTTCCCTTTTCCCTTTAACCATCCGGTTCCTGAGCGGAGTCGAAGGAACATGCCATAGGTAGAAAGTGTTAGGGAGGAGGACTTGGCCTCAAATGTAAATAGGGTATAGGAAGAACGGGATTGACCGGTCCTTCGGGCCGTCCTATTTCCATTTTTCCAGTTCACTTACGTTCAATGACCTTTCAACCGCTGCCATGACCCACTGACCCCTTGAAACACGACTCAAGGAATACTCGATTTTGCGGGGAAAATATCCCCATTAGCAGGTATGTTTTTGATTTATAGATACTTATAGCTTTATCTCCAAATCAATTCAACTATGTCAAAAAAAATCAACCGAGCGAAACTCAAGAAATTCGTCAGAAAAAACGCCACTGCCTTTTTAGACGATAACAACATTACCTCTGTAGGTATTGCATATAAGGAAACCAAGGGCACCACCACCAAAGAACTCTGTGTGCAATTTACCGTAGGAGAGAAAGTCGCCTTGGAAGGCTTGGAATCCCTAGATAGCAAGGCCATTCCGGAGCAGTTCGAAATCGACGGGGTCACCATCCCTACCGACGTGAAAGAACGACGTTATGAACACGATGCCGTCATGGTCAGTGCGCTCGAGAAAGTCCAGCGCAAAAAACGAATGGACCCTATACTCCCCGGGGCCAGTATCGGTCACCCTAAAATTTCCGCCGGCACGGCGGGTTGCGTGGTATACGATGCCAATACGGGACAAGAACTACTGCTGTCGAACTGGCATGTCCTTCATGGTAATGACGGCAAAGTGGGCGATGCGATCGTACAACCGGGTCGGCATGACGACAATCGGGTAGGGCAGAACATCGTCGGAAAACTGATCAACAGCCACCTGGGATTGGCCGGGGACTGTGCTATTGCGGAAATCGATAGCCGGCAATTGGATGATACTATTATGGGACTCAACACCAGCGTCAAACAAATTGCCGATGTCGAACTTGATGATAAGGTCATCAAATCAGGACGGACTACCGCGGTCACCCGAGGCATCGTCAGCCGTACCGATATCACGGCCAAACTGAATTACGGAAGTGTCGGCATCAAACAAATCGGATGTTTCGAATACGAACCCGATCCAGATCACCTTCCGCATGATGGCGAGATCAGCATGGGCGGCGATTCCGGTTCCGCGGTGCTTCTGGTGAAAAACAACAAAGCGAGCTCGATCATGGTGGGCCTCCATTTTGCCGGGGAGGTCGGTGATGCACGCGAACACGGATTGGCGTGCTATGCCTCTTCCGTCTTCAAGAAACTGAACCTGGTGCCGAGCAAGGCCGAGGTCAGGGGGCTTGAAGCCATGAACCTGGGCTATGACCGCAACTTCCTTTCCGTGGCCATCAAACCGCCTGAAGCCAAGAACAAAACGGTACAAAACAGCCTGTTGAAAGTCAATGGCCAACACGAAATCGAATACATGCACTTTTCATTGGCCATGCATAAACGACGGAAGTTCGCTTCATGGGTGGCTTGGAACATCGATGGGGGCAGTATCAAGAAAATCAGTCGAAAGGGAATCCCATTTACCAAAGACCCTGATTTCCGTTCAGGGCAGATCGGCAATGAACTTTACAAATCCAATCCTTTGGATCGCGGTCATATCGCTCGAAGGGCCGAATTGTGTTGGGGTACCATGGCCGAAGCAAAAAAGGCGAATAAGGATTCGTTTTATTTCTCGAACATGGTGCCCCAGCATGAACGCTTTAACCAATCCAAAAAAGCCGGTATTTGGGGCGGACTTGAAAATGCGATATTCGACGGGGCCTTGATCGAACAATTGAAAGTGAGTGTCTTTGGCGGACCGATTTTCGACGACAAAAACGACCCGGAGTACCGCGATGTCAAAATCCCCAAAGCTTTTTGGAAAGTCGTGTGGTATGTAGACGAGGAAACCAAGGAGTTGCAGCACCACGCTTTCATTTTAACCCAAGCCGACTTGATCTCCGGTCTAGAAGCTTTGGATCTGGACGAATTCGAGGTCTACAAGGTACCCTTGCACGTAGTTTCCGAGAAAACCGGGTTCAATTTCGTGGATGTAAGCACCCTTTCGGGTAGGGAGTCGCTAGCGACTGAGGAAATTTCCATAGTCACCTCTTTGGATACGGTATTGGGATGACCGAAATAGCAACCGACTTTTTCAAGCCAAAACCACTTAGGGATTGAAAATGCAAACGTTTCTTCAAGACTTGTAAGAATTTCACTTTGAAACAGCAGTGAATCCGTAGAATTTCTGTGGTTTAGCTTCAATCGTTTTTTGCATACAATTTCTATATTGAATTGCTCCAAAGTATTGACTACCTACAACTTAATTCCCCGTAAAAATACCCTCCTGTGGGTATTTAACAGGAAAGGTTCATTATTCATTTTTGCTAAAACCAACCGTAATTCACTTATGAAAAATATATACATACTAATACTTCTACTTTTAAGCGCATCTGGCATAGCTCAAAATGCACCAAAAACTCAGGTCGTTGAGGTTGATGGAATTACTGGCCTTATTGACAAAGAACTTCCCTTTGACAGAAGTTTTTATCTAAAAATTAAAGTAAAGAAAGAAATAGAATTCATTGATGTTTTAATCACAAGGGATTTCAAAAAAATGAGAGGGGTTCAAAATCTTGAAAAGGAGCTCAAACAATTTCGCAAAAGAAGAAAACAAATAGAATTTGAAAAATTATTGCGGTTAAAGACCACCACCGAGGAGATTAAAGATGACAAAGAGTACAAATACCTTTCGGCTTTATGCCCACCTTTACCGCCCAATCTAAAATATGAGATTATCCTTTCGAGACGATATTCATCTGAAGAAACTAAAGAATTACTTAAACTAATGGAAGTAATTTCAAATAATGTCGATCCAAAATTTCGAAAATGGATAAAATATGAAAAGGAGTTTGGACTAAATCCAAACTATTCAAAAATGGAAGATGAGCTTAAGACGATTTATTCCAAGATTCAAAAATCCTACGATTCTACGATTGTAGACTTTAGCGAGAATAATACAGGTGTTAATAGGTATTTGGAGTTCTATCAAAGAATTGTAAATATGGAAGCTTTGGATTGCAGTAGTTTACAAGGTAGCAAAAAAACTGATTGTGAGGAATTTAATGAAGTATTGATGAAATCGGGGACTTTGAAAATTGCTCAACAATATCTAGTCTTTTTAAAAAGTATATGCACTTTAAATGACGATAAGAATACAGGCACTGAGCTAAGTTGTCCAAATTTTTTCCCTTATAACTTAAGTACCTACGTTGCCATTTCTGATAAATATTATTCATCGTTAGTCAGCATAAATCAGGACTACGCAGCTATTTTGGAAAATTTAATCGATAAGAGGTGTTTAAATTTAACGGCTAAACTAATTCGTGATTATCAATCAGAAAAGGGCCATTCAGAGTCCTTTGTTAACACTATTAAAACGCTTTCAAATCTTAAGATTTTAGAGAATGATGATCTATTGCAAATTTTAAAGGGAAAGGGCAAAATAAATGGTGAATTGACCCAAGAACTAATTGAGGATTCAGATTTTGTTGCATTAGGAAATAACACTTCAGAGAATATAAAAACTTTTAAAACGCTAATAGAGGATGTAAAGATTCTGAGCATTATCCACCCAGAACAAGAGATTGATTTAAATGCTATAGTCGTAGAATCCAAGAAGGTTATATCCAATCTAACCGAGCAAAGTAAAGCTATTAACAAAGGGGTTCAAAAACTAAAAAAATTAAACTCCCATATCGTTGATGAAAATATATTTGGCAATACGGGCTTTGAGAAAATTAGCTCTGAGGCCAGTAAGTGGATATTGCCCGATGCTGGACTTCTTTTTGCTTTCAGCAAGGAAGCAAACGTTCTGAGACCGTTCTTAGGCGTAAATATAAATTTTGGACCTGTTGACAAGGACGTAAAATCTAGATTTATGCCAAGGGGAAAAGAGAACAATATTCCTAATACGAATAGGACCTTGAGGTTTTTGAGGCAACATACTTCTTTAATGCTAGGTGTATCGGTTGGATCAATTAAAATTGAAGACTCCAGGGAAGACCTGTTTGGCTCTATTAATATTGTTACGGGTCTTGGATTTCGGGTTAACCGTGCTATTCGGTTATCAGGTGGAACTTTATGGTATAATCAGATAAATCCAAACCCATTGCTTTCCGATAAGAAGACGAAGGCTTTAGGCTTTCTGTCTATTTCATTTGACATAGAATTTAAAAATGCAACTCAGGGTAACCTCGGCAAAGTATTTTAATATGAGACGAACAAAACATGCTTTTTTCATCTTTTTACTAGTTTTCGTAAGTTGTGCAGATACTTTCGACCCTCAAGATGTAATTAAGATTCGAGTACCTGATGGAACAACATCCATTCCCGCCGACAACAATTCGAAAATAGAGTTGATTGCTTATATCCCCAAGGATGCAGATGATGATAAAAGAACCATTAGGTTTGAAACTACCTCAGGTGTCTTTACGGAGAACAATGAAAAGGAGGTAGAACTTAAAGCAGAAGATACCTTGGAATTGGGGGGCGAAAAGTTTTTAAGTGCAAATGTAATTTTAAAGTCCAGCAATACGGTTACAGAATCGTTGACGGTATCGGCTGAGATTGATTTATATCCCGCCAGAACAACTTTAAGCTTCACGGAAGCGCCTCCAACCACCATTTCTCTTTCAGCAGATAAACTTGAGGTAACCAACACCTTTGATTCTGAACTGGTCTTGACAGCACTGGTTAAGTCAGATACGGGTTTTCCATCAGCTGGGTCAAGTGTTCTGTTCCGTATTTACGATAATTCAAATGATCTTTTGTTTACTGATGTAAGATTTCGCGAACAACAGCTTAACATTAACAGTATGGGGAATGCGAGCGCAATTTTTAGTGCTGGAAATCTATTAAAAAACGGTTTGCCATTTGAGGGTGATTTGCGAATTGAATGTGTGGTGAACAATAATGAAGAAATATCAGATTCAATACTAATTAATGTAACTTCAAAAACAGAATAATGGAAGAAGAATTTTTCGAAATCCCTGCTGATTCAGGTTTGGATATAGACAATTTAGAATATCAAAAAGAAACAATCTTACAAATTATTGATGACAAAATAGGTCTCCCTAGTTATTCGATTATTGAAAATATTGACGTTGATATGTCTAGGGAAGATTGTAGGCGGGTTTGTGTCACCATAGGCGGTAGGCGGTATTGTTTTTGCTTATGATCTTTAGGATTGTGCTGAATCAAATTGATGACATTGGTTTTAGTAAGATTGACATTTGGGTGACATGATAATAATTAAAAGAAAAATGTATCATAATGTACCGCGTTATGTAACTTGAGCTTTGGTAAAAGCGAAAGTTTACCGTGCAGCTCGTGGAAAATTTCTTCCAAAAATCTTCTTTGAAAAGGTAATGGAACACTTTTTACACGACCCGAGGTAGGAGGGGAGGGTAATGTGTGTGGAATGGGTTATAATAAACATTTGTATCTTTACCACGTCTACACGGTTTTAGGAAAATTCTAAAACAATTATTTATCGATAAGGAGTCGCTCACAAGTCCAGCGGCCACGAAAGTACCGCTTCCAGTCCTAGACTGTGTAGACAGGGCTGACGGGGTGGCTCCGCTTTTAAAATTTTCTTTATGTCTACAAGAAAAAACAAAATCCATGAAGAATGGTATCAACAATTGCAGAACAATCTATCCATTACAGATTCAAACCAAAAAAGGAAGGCAATTCTTGAGATTATTACCACAATTGATGACTATTTCGACGTAAATTCTTTGGAGGACCATATAGACGGTTTGCATGGCATGTTGTCTGGCAGTATCGAAAACCAAGTGTTGGGCTTATCTAAAAAACATATTTTCGATAGTGTATCCCTAACAAGTGTAAATATCAACTTTTTAGTAAAATTATTTTCTAGACTTTCTGTACTCAAAGCCTGAGAAACCCAATTTGAATGATTAAAAGTCCTTCTAATTTATTTTGGAAGGATTTTTTGGATAAAATCAATAAATCTAATTCGATTCATCACATTTTACTATTCAATATTTGTAGAAAAACCTCAGAATTTATAAGGTTTTTGTGTAATGGGTTTTCATATTCAATTTTTATATTGAAGTACTCCAAACGATTGACTTACTTCCTTTTGTTTTCTCCCCCATAATACCTATAAACGGGTATTGAAAATGTCGATTGAAATTAGAATTTTCGAGCTTGACCAGCTACTAAAATATTATTTGCACACTAAATAAAATATCATAGTCATGAAGCATTATCACTTTTTACTTTTAGCATTAATAACCTTTAATATTAATGGACAAGTTAAGTTAAAGTTCAACAATACCTTGGACGAACAGATAGTGGTTAAAGTAAGGCATGGTGAAATTTCTACTCCAATTGAAAGTATGTCCGAAGTATTTACACAAACTATGCAGGCCAATTCTGAAACACCTGACTTCATTAGACTTAGAGATGTTCGAAAAGGACAAAAATTCGTTGTTCTAGGGCAAATTGGAGCTAAAGGTCTTTTCAAGTTTTTTGAATCTACATTATTGAGAAGAAACAGTGAGCATATTATTACTATGACTGCCACTATGGATGAGGTTGGGAATGATGAAATATCATATCAGAATCTTTTAAAAGCAATAAGTGACACCCCACCCGAGAATTCCAGAAAAGTAATACCTGCAGATGATGCATATAATACATTCTTTGGTGGTTTATCGATTAGAGACAAAGAAGGTAATGAAATTGATAGAATCGATGCGTCCGTCTTAAAAGCCGTTAAAAACCCTATCCAGTATGGTAATCTTGATAAAAAGATTGAGGCTTTTTTTACTGGTAGCTTCTTAACAAAAAATAACGGCGAAGTACCAGGCATAGCATCCGCGTCAATTGCAGTAAATAGTAGCAGGGGTTATAAGTTGAAATATGACCTCAATGATATTGGTACAAGAGTTTGGTCTGGACCAAATGGAAAGTCTATTGATGAACTTTTTTCTCAATTGAATCCAATTGTAAAGAATGGAGTTGTAAAAAGATATTTGGCCGATACTACATTGACAATGCATCAACTTGACCATTTATATTTGTTTCAGTCAGCAATTATCAGTGTAGAGAAATACAAAAGTTCAAAAACAATTATTGATGCCACTGTGCCAGTTTTCTTATCTAGTAGTTCTGCCTTCGAAAAAGAGGAGGGAGGGGACGATACCACAGCTTCGACAAACACGGTATTGAATATTTGGTCCAAAAAAGATGTCACGTATCTACTTGTCCAAGCTGCTAAGGACTACCTTGAGAAACAAAAGGAGATAATAGCCATTGCAAAGTCCAATTCGGAGGCTCAAAAAATTGCAGAAGCGGTTATTGGTAAGAACAATGCAATCACGCCGGTTGAGAAAGTATCCAAAACTGCAATACTCAATAATGTAGATAAGGAAATTACAAAGGCAACCAAGAAACTACTAAAAATTAAATTTTAAACGATGGCGGGAGGTTTTAATTTTAATAAGTTTTCCAAATTTTTGAAATCGTTTTGGGGCATATTGGCTTCTTTTAGTGTTGTACTGCCTACCATCATTTATTTTTCAAATACATCTCATATTAAAGATTCAGTTCTATCTGAATTCTATATAGGGATTCCCACTTCATTTGCTTTGCTATCAATTCCTTTCGTGTTCTTATATGAGGATAAGCTTTCTTCTTTAGTCAAAGTTAGGAAAACGTCTATAATCTTAATTGTGGTTTCTTTCATTTCACTTTTTTCGTTTTTGGCTATTAAAAGTCTTTTTGTGAAGGATATGAAGTACTCATATACTGAAGACATGCAGGTAATAAGAGTTTCAACAAGTCAAAGGGGAGAAATTCTAACTGAAAGGTTCAATTCAATTAATGATGACAGACCTTTTCGTGAAGAAAAGGCGGTAAATATTTTAGAATACTGCAGTTTAATGCTATTCACCATTAGTGTAATTTTTTTAACAACTGCTTTTTCTGGTTTAGGGGTATTCTTTTATACAAAAAGTGCTAATTCATAGAAACTGATTGTCAAATGAGAGTATTATCCAAATCAAGATTTAAAATAGGCCTAGAGTGTCCCAATAAATTGTTTTATACAGGTAAAAAAGAATATGCTAATCAGAAAGATCAGAATCCTTTTTTGGAGGCATTGGCGAAAGGAGGGTTTCAGGTTGAAGAATTAGCTAGATTATATTATCCAGGTGGTCATCTTTTAGAAGGAGAGGATTGGGATTATCTAAAGCATTCGGAACATACCAAAATATTACTTAAACGAGATAATGTCATCCTATACGAAGCCGCTTTCTTATATGATGGACTCTTTATTCGAACAGATATTATAGTTAAAAAAGGAAATCAAGTCGAATTAATTGAGGTAAAGTCAAAATCATTTGAACCTAACAATGAGCACATTTTCATTGGAAAAAGAGGGGGGATTGATAGTAAATGGAAACCTTATTTATTTGATGTTGCCTTTCAAAAATACGTCATGCAACTCTGCTACCCACAATGGGAAATAAAGTCATTTATTCTGATGGCTGATAAAACACAAGAAGCATCCATTGATGGGTTAAATCAACTTTTTAGAATTACAAAACAAGCAAATAATAGAACTGGAGTTAATGTATTGGTTCAATCTAAAAGTGAATTAGGGAATTCTATATTGGGAAGGCTTGAAGTTACCGATATTGTGGAGAACATTGAAAATGGAAAACATATATATTCCAATGGGTTAAATTTTGTAGATGCTATTGAAGAATATAAACAAGCATATATTAATGATCAGTATAAAAATGTTCCAACTTCTTACTCGAAGTGTAATAAATGTGAATTCAAAATCACGAAAGAAAGTAACGAAACAGAACTTAAATCTGGTTTTAAAGAGTGTTTCATAAAGCAACATAATTGGAGAACAGAGGATTTCAATAAAACCAGTTTGTTCGATATAAGTGGAATAGACTGGAGAAAGTCAGCTAAGCTATTTGACGGCAATAAATTTTTTGTAGAATTAATGACCCAAGAAGATATTGGTTATAAAGAAGAGGTAGGTAAGTTGTCAAATACTGAAAGAGCCTGGATACAAATAGAAAAAGCTGTTAACTATGATTATTCAATTTATGTTGATAGAATAGGGCTAGCAGAAGAAATGAACAAGTGGAAATTTCCACTGCATTTTATCGATTTTGAAACATGTACTGCAGCTTTACCTTTTTCAAAAGGGCGAAAACCATATGAACAAATTGCCTTTCAATTTTCTCATCATTCCTATGAAAAGAGTGGTGATATTCTCCATTGTTCAGAATATATAAGCAATAAAGCAGGGTATTTTCCAAATTTTGATTTTATACGCGAGTTAAAAAAAGTTCTTGAAAATGATGGTGGAACGATTTTTAGATTTCATAATCATGAAAACACCGTATTAAATGCAATTCACTACCAACTAATGGAATCAGATGAAAAAGATAAGGACTCTTTGATTGAATTTATTGAAAGTATTACACACTCCACAGGGAAAAGCCCAAATAAATGGAAGGGAGAAAGAGATATGGTCGATCTATGGCAGGTAGCAAAGAGCTTTTACTTTAATCCAGCAACAAATGGTTCAAATTCCTTAAAAGACCTGCTACCCGCTGCACTTTATAGCAGTGACTTCTTGAAAAACAAATACTCAAAATCTATCGGTGATATCTCTTTGACATCAACAAACTTTCCAAATAATTTTGTTTGGTTAAGATGGGGAGATGAAGGACAGTTAATCAATCCATACGACTGTCTTCCTCCTGTCTTTGATGATTGGACTGAAGAAAAAATTGAGCAATCAATTTCTGAAATTGAAAACATTAATGACGGAGGTGCAGCTTTAACTGCCTACGGCAAACTACAATATACCGATATGTCGGAAGCAGAAATTGAGGAAATAACCTCGGCTTTATTGAAATATTGCGAATTGGATACCCTAGCAATGGTAATGTTATATGAACATTTTAAAGAATTAGTTGTTTGATATTATGCCAAAAAATAAAGAGGCTTTAAAAAGGTATAGAATAATTCACAATGTACTTAGAAGGGGAGGTAAGCATAAATCAACTCGAATCGTAGAAATTTGCAATGATGCTGGAATTCCGGTAAGATTAAGAACTATTCAGAAGGACTTGGAAGATTTGGCCGAAGACACGGAACTTGGCTTTTTTCTTCCAATAAACAAGGATACTGCTACTAAAACATATTATTATGAAGAAATCCCAAAACATATATTTCCTTCATTAGAATTAGAACCAGATGAAATAAGTGCTCTACTTTTTTACGCTAAAACAATAAGTCAGTATAAGGAATACCCTCTCTTTAGTGAAATTACCAAAGCGGTAAAGAAGGTAATAGAAAACTCAAATATCTCGCCAAATGTTAAAGAATTATTTGAGAAGGAAACTATTTTAGAAACCGAGAAACACCCATTAATTGGTGGAACAGAACATATTGCTGATATTTTAGATTCTATTGCTAAGAAAAAAGTATTAGAAATAGACTATCAAAAGTTCGATGACGAAATTAAGAGACATAGGGTAAAGCCAATTTTACTTAAAGAAGACAAAAAACTATGGTACGTAATTAGTGTTAATTACAAAAATGAAAGTCTAATTACTTTAGCACTTGATAGAATCGTAGATGTTTCCATTTTAGATGAAGAGTTCCAAGCAATTGAGTTCGATAGCGTAGAATACTTCAAGTATTCTTTTGGCATAACTGTATCTCACAAACCACCTATTGAAGTTGTTATTTCCTTTGATGCTGATCAAGGTAACTATCTAAAAGCTCTTCCCATCCACAACACACAAGAAATTTTAGAAGACGATGACATGAAGTTTATTATAAAGGTTTCTGTAAAACCTTCATACGAGTTTTACTCGAAAATTTTAAGCTATGGAAAAACAGCTGAAATAGTCTCACCAGCCTTTCTAAGAGCAGAATTCATTGATATTTTTAAAGGTGCCTTAAGTAACTATACCTCAAAAAAATAAATTCTTTATTAATTTTTTTTCATGGCGAACATAGGTTGCGTCATGTCGCCATTTCTTCGTAGCGATTAATAATATTTTCATTTAAGATTTTTGCTATGAAGAAAAAAAGAAACACCTACAATTACAACCTTAAAGTTGGAAGAAAAATTGTTTACAAGGGAACAACAAGTAATCCAGAATTAAGAGAGGTTCAGCATAGAGAATCTGGTAAAAAATTTACACATATGCAAGTAGTTGGAAGAGCAAAAACGCCAATCGGAGCTATCAGAGAGGAAACACGCCAGTTAAAAAATTATCGCAGAAATCATAGTGGTAATAATCCTAAGTACAATCAAAAAAAGAATGGTTAACCCAATATTTCGAATCTCAAATGGCTATTCAGAAACTACCTGTAAAGAAACTTGTTGAATTTAGAAGATTGTCTAAATCGCAAAAAACGACTTTTACTAACAGATTAAAAGTTGCTAAAAAATCCGTTTCAGATGGGGGAGGAAATTATTGGGTAAGGAGTATAAGTGCAATTAGTGGCGCTTTTAGAGAAAATGACAAATCACATATCACGGATAAAATAGATGAGGTTTCGGCTCTTTATAACCTAAACAAGACACCCCAAGTTAAGAACATGTATAGGAGGAATATCGAAATACTTGAAAAATATATTGACTTCGATTTTTCCCATTGGATGCCATCACCGAATTTGACTTTTTTATCAAAACCAAAGTCAGTTTTAGACATGAATGGTTTACCCATTCAGATTTTACCACAACACATATTTTCTTATGGAGCAAAGAATAATAAATGTATTGGTGGAATCTGGCTTGTTGTTTGGCAGGAAGGATTCAAGCCAAGTGATTTAGGTATTTACTCGGAAGCTTTATATAGATTTTTATCATCTTATTACTCTGAAGATTATATAGTTAATCCCTCTGCCTGTATGACTATTGATATTGCAAATATTCAAGTAGTGGGTTATGATAAAATTTTAAGTGGTGACATTCCCTCTACAATTGATGAAACCATGAAATCTCTAAAAGAGTACTTATAATTTAAGCGATTAAGAATTCGGGGCAGGAAGAAAATGCGGGCCTGCGTTGGGGTGAATTTGTGGCTTGGCACAAAGAGCCATTGCCCTGGGCTTTGTGTTAGGGTGTGAAACGCCCAAATAGCGTAGCTATTAAGACACAAAGGGAGCGTGGGAGCATATTTTCTTCTTGATTTTTTGTTTCTTTTTTATCAAGAAAAAAGAAAGTCCAAAACCAAAACTTATTTAATTTAATCATAGAATAATGGCAGTTCATAAAGAGCATGGTCTTTTAGTATTTGTAGATGTTAGTCCTTCAGAACAAATCGTGGTTAAGGGGGAAGTCAACTTTTCATTTGAAAATGATCACAAATGGTCAATGGTTGGAGTGGTAGTTGACGAGGATGAAGGAGTTAAAGGTTTAAAACAATATAAATCTGGAACCTGGAAAAAAAAGTTGGAGCATGCGGAGAACTTAGTAAAAGCAATCGATAAAAAGGAAATTAATATTTATGCGTCTGGTTTTATTTCGACTCAACTAACGTTAATGCATCTCGTAAGAGATGTTTTTAATCAAGCGAATAAAAGTTTGGGTGGTAAATGGTTAGACAACTTTACCAAATATAACTGGTCAGATTTCGATTATCCAAGAAGTCTTATGTTTGGTATTTGTGGTTATACTTCAATGCTTTCTTTTATAGGTTTACGAGTTGCTATTTGGTTAAACCGTATGGGAGTAAAAAAAGCAACCTTTCTTTTAGACAGATTACCAACCAATTCAGCGAAAGCATTGGAATTTTCTGAAGCATTGACCAAAAATTCTGGAACAAATACTAACTGGAAAGAGAATTCAAAAATCGCTAATGGAGGTAGTTTTACATTTGCAAATCTTAAAAGCTATAAGGATTCCAAAGGAAAAAAAAGGTCTGGCGAAGATCATCCCAATTTCATAATTGCAGATTGGCTTGCGGTATCAATGAGAGCAAATTGTATGCCTAAATCCTTTATAGACGGACAAGGAAACCCAAGACCTACGGAAGAAATAAACAAGATTGCTATAATATGGCAAAAGCTAAAAAAACTAGGTAGGGCAGTGGAAAGAAATTTAGATGACCCTAAACTTAAAGACTATATCGAGAAAAGAAAAAAGATTGGTCAAATAGTGCAAGCTTTAAAAAAACATGTTGAATAATTTTCACTACAACATCGTGCTATTTGACATAATATTGGAAGTTCCTGCAAAAAAATAGGTTCGGAGGAGGAAGTTAGCAAGTGCTTAGAAATTTATGCTTCAGCAAAATTTTAAGCTTTTGCGGTAAGCTGACGAAAAGTTCCTGAAATTTTTCTTCTCCAAGTTTCCAATTAAACACAATAGCTTCAATAAAAACGAAAAGCTGAGCTTTTAATGGCGCTGGCCAAGTGGCTAAGACATGCGAAACGTGGATGAATATCGAGTTAATAATTATAGCCTACGAATGAACCTAACAAGCAAATTACGTGTTGGTTTCCTTTGACATAAAATCGGTGCCGTTATGTGCTTAGCAGCACAGAACTGATTTTATGTGCAAATAGCCAAGCTATACGGAAATCGAACTATTTTGTTTGCCCCATAATTTATATTATGTAAAATACCAAATTTTAAAACCTCCACCCGCCAGCGTTCTTTCTCCTACAAGATTTCTGATTACACCCCCTGATTGTTCAACAAATACGACGCCATGGCCTTTTCAATAGCCGCAAAGCGGTCGAATAAGTCATCGACCTCCGTAGTAGCTTGGTCCAAAACCGACGTATCGGTTACATGCAAACGGTCGAACAACTGCATTTGCTGGGCCGCTAGTTCGTTCACATCGAACTTCAAATCCCGAAACACCAGAAAACCCTCGTAATCCTTGGGTTCGTAACGGTAACTGTTCAGATTTTTAGCCATCCGCAGCACGCATTGGTGGTTGCGTTCCAATCGGATCAAAAGGTGTTCTAACGCTTCTTTGCTGCTGGTCTGGGTCATGGCCTGTTTTGTTTAAGGTATATTCTCCCTATAAATTACGTAATTTCTGATAAAAATAAACATGACAACCGTCATCTTTTAGAACTTTAACAGGGTTTAATTTTGTCTTAGCATTCCGTTAACCTAAAGAATACAGCGGGTTTCGATCCTAAAATCACTCTTAAAACCCTGAACCGATGCACACGATCTTCGAATACCAAGGCACCCCCTCCAGCGAAAGCCTGGAGCAGCTGATCTTAAACAAAATGGAACGGCTAAAGGCCAAATACGATGGTATCATCCGCGCCTTTGTCTTCCTGCAATACCGGCCCGACCATCCGAAAGCCGGAAAGATCTGCAAGATCCGCCTAAGCCTACCGGGTCCCCTCCTCTTCGCCGAGGCGAATACGGATAGCTTCGACACCTCTTATCACGAGGTCATCCACGAATTGGACGCCCAATTGCGCAAACGGAAAGAAAAGTTGAAAGACTTGTAAGAATCCGCGGGAATGCCGACCTTTTGGGTATGTCAAGCCGTACGTTTTTTTGGGTCGCTTCCCTCCTGCTGTTTTCTTGGATCACCCAGGCGCAGGATGTCGTTTTGAAGGACGCCCAAATCCGCTTTGAATACGTTTCCAAAGGCACCAAAGGCACGTTGGGGGATTTTCAATCGACCTCCAAAATCGATCTGGAACGGCCCGAAGCCTCGGTATTCGCCGGTTCGGTGGCCACCGAAACCCTCGATACCAATAACGGCTTGAGGAACTGGTCGCTCAAAAGCCGGAAATACTTTCATGCCAAGGGATATCCGCGCATATCCTTTCGAAGTACCGAAGTCAAGGCCGATGGAAACCAATGGGTCGTCGACGGTCTTTTGACCATCAAAGGCATTGAAAAACCGCTGCAATTCACCTTCACCCGTTCGGGCGACCGCCTATTGGGTAAGGCGGAGCTCTACAGTTCCGATTTTGATATCAACATCAAGAAGAAACGGGAAGACAATCGCGTGACCATCGCCCTGGAGTTTACTTTTGGGCCGAAGCCGTAGGCATACCGGTCTCCTCTAGCGCTTTCATTCGCTGTACGAATTTCGCCAAGCGCTTCGAAAAGGGATTTTCGGCCATATCGCGACGTAAAGCCGTACGTTGCCGATCCGAAATGCTGGCCGTATCGATCATAAAGGCCAACTGCTGTTTGCGGCGGCGTACCGCCGCCTGTTTGGCTTCACGGGCCGCTTTGTCGGGCAGTAAACGGTCTTCGAATTGGTAGACCAAGGTCTGCTCGGCCACCTCTTTTTTCGATTGGAGTTCGACTTCAGACCGGGTGGTATATTGGCCCATAGCCGCCGTGCCGGCCCATAGCAAGGCCACCACTAGGGGGAATCTTTTCATAGTGTTCGTATTCTCGTAGGGCACAAGGTACTACCCCATCCCAAGTTTCCTAAAGATTCAGGGCGAACGACCGATTTTTGGGTTGAAGGTACCCCCTAGCGACGAAAAAGGGCGGCGTGCAATTTCCCCACACCCCAATTCCCCAATGGAAAATACAGGGCGAAGAACAGGGCCATGCCCAGGCTGAAGTTTTGTGGACTGAAGAACTGATCCAAGAGGTTATCCGGATAGGCATAGGACGTCCGCAAGGCATACCCCCCGAATTCCAACAAGCCCATGGCCACCAGGCCGTAGGCGTACTGCTGGTGAAACGGCAAACCCCGCAACACTAGCGATATGGGCACCATATAGAGGATATAGCAGCTGATCACCTGCCACCAATAGGTAAATTTGGCGATCTGCAGTTCGATGCCCACTTGGTTCATGGCCATCCCCCATACGAAATAGACGATGACATAGGTCAGCAGTAGCGAACGCTCGACCTGCAGGCGTGGTTTGGCCCACGCGATAAATGCTTTCATAGTTGTTCCCGTTTTCCTTGGATCACCCCTGCCCTGATCAGCAAGACGACGCCCGCAACGGTCAAACAGAGCGATCCGGTGCCGCCGAGTACCCAAAGATGGGTTTCGGCCCCATCATGCTTTAAAAAGCCACTTTCGATCATGCCACAAAGCCCACTGCCCAAGAGCAGTGCCCCCATAGTGCCGAACAGCCACCATTGCTTGCGCAGCCGCTGTTTCTCGCTACTCACGAGGCCAGTTTTTTGTCGATGATGCCCAAGGCATCGGCCACTGTCTGCATGCCGTCCATATCCTCGTTCTCCAAGATGATGTCAAAGGCATCTTCCACATCGAGGACGATATCGACCAGATTGGCGGAGTTGATGTTCAATTCGGTGGTAAAATTGCTCTCCTTAGTGATCTGGGAGGCAGCGACATCATCGGGCAAATAGGCCTCCACGATGCCCAGCAGCTTGCTGTACTTTTCTTCTTCACTCATTTTTTTCGATATAGCGCTTAAAAATAACACAGCTATTGACATCTCCAAAACCAAAACTGGCTTTTGCCACGATATCAAGGGACATGGCCGTGGTTTTTTGGGGGATGCAGGTCGCAGCCACCTGGTTGACGATATCAGGATGCAGATCGGCACAGTTCAGGGATCCGAACAGCCGTTGGCGGTGGACTTGCAAGACCGCCCCCACGCTTTCGATACTGCCGGCAGCCGCCAAACAATGCCCCACATGCCCTTTAAAGGAATTGATATGGGGGAAATCGGCCCCTTGCCGCTCCAAAGCGGCGGCCCAGTTCGCGATTTCGACGGGATCCTTGGAGGTGGCCGTCAAATGGCCGTTGATGGCATCGATTTCCTTCGGATGCACTTCGGCATGCTTTAGGGCTTTTCGGATACAGGCTTGTACGGCCTGGCTGTTCGGGGCCGTCATACTGCCTCCTTGGCGTTGCCCACCGCTATTCACCGCCCCACCCAGCACTTCGGCATAGATGCGGGCCCCACGCGCTTTTGCACTGGCGTAGGATTCCAAGACCAAGGCCCCTGCCCCACTTCCGGGCACAAAGCCCGAGGCCGTGGCGCTCATCGGCCGGCTGGCGGACTCCGGGCAGTCGTTGTACTTTCGGGGCAAGATGCGCATGGCATCAAAACCGCCCCAGATATAAGGTCCGCTATCGCTGCAGCTGCCGACCAGCATGCGGGTCGCCTTGCCGGCTTTGATATGGTCATAGCCCATCAACAGCGCCTCCGTACCCGTGCTGCAGGCGGAAGAATTCGAGCTCACCCAGTTGCCGGCACCGATCTTGCCACCCAAATAGGCGCTGATGCCGCTGGCCATGGTTTGGGCCACAGCGGTACTGCCCAAGCGTTTGACGTTTCCGGCATCCACCTGATAGATGGCTTCCCGAAGCTTGTCGATGCCCAAGAGTCCCGTCCCAAAGACCACCCCGGTCTCTTCATCGGGTCGTTCCTGGGTTTCCCGGGAGTTTCCGGCATCCCACCAGGCATCCATCCCGGCGATCATCCCGTAAATCAGGCCATTGGCAGCCAGTCCCTTCAACTCCACTTTAGTGAAGTAGTAATTTAAGTTAATATATTCAAGTATCGGTTTGCCAGCGATTTGACATGAAAATTGAAGTTCTTCCAGTTCCGACAGAAAGCGAATACCACTCTGCCCCTGTTCCAAGGCCGCAGCAAAGGCTTCGAGCCCCACCCCGTTAGGAGCACAGACCCCCATGCCGGTGATGACCACCCTATTCATGATCCGATTTTTGGGTGAGCATGCCAGAAATGGTGCCGCGACAGACAAGGGTGTTGCTGGAATCGTACATTTTGACCCGGCATTTCAGTTTTTGGAAGCGGAAATAAACCTTTTCCGAGACCACCCGCACTTTTTCACCGGGAAAGACCGGTTTCAGGAACTCCATTTCGGTACTCGACAGACCGACCATCGCCTCGGCATCCAGTCCGGAATCCCGCAATAAGTGGATGCCCAAACAGACCAGACCGATCTGCGCACAGCATTCGGTCAACAACACCCCCGGTGTGACCTTAACTTCTTTAAAATGTCCATTATAGAAGTCCGCATCTGCAGTAAAGGTGTAATATCCTTCCACCCCCGTATCGTCGATGCGATTCAGACCGTCCACGAACAAAAATGGGGCTTGATACGGCAGTTGGGCCAGGATGGATTGGTGTGGCTTCATAACAAACTTTCCCCTCCATCGGCTTTGATCACGGTGCCCGTGATCCATTTCGCTTCATCCAAGGTCATGAGGTAGACCACATTGGCCACGTCCTCGGGTGTGGTCAAGCGTTTATTGGGATTGCGTTTTAGGGCGTTTTCTTTCAATTGCTCGTGACCGGGAATGCGCCGGAAAGAGGGCGTATCGGTCACTCCCGCCTGGATGCAGTTGACTTTGATACCCAAAGGGGCGAACTCCAGGGCCATATTGCGCATCAGGGCTTCCAAGGCCGCTTTGGCGGCGGATACCGCAGCGTATGTCGGCCAGGCACGGCTGTTCCCTTCGCTGGTAAAGGCGAGCAACCGGGCATCATCACCCAACAGACCGGCATCCACGAGGGCCTTGGCCCAATCGTAAAAGGAGTGTGCCATGGCGTTCAGGGTCAGCTGCAGATCGGCATGCCCCAAGCGATCTTCCTTCGGCCCCCAAAGCGGTTTTAAATTGCCTTTGGCGATGCTGTGTACGACCACATGGATGGTCTGCTCCCCCAATAAGGTTCGAAACCTCGCCACCAGCTCCTGCTGCTTGTCCAAGGCCGTGGCATCCACGTTAAAATGCTCGCAAGGCACCCCCAAAGCGCGAATATCATCGATTTCACCCTCAATTCTTGGTAGTTCCGTACGGCGATCACGATGCACCATCAAGATACCGTAGCCATGGGTGGCCAATTTTTTAATGGTAGCCAGTCCCAGTCCGCTGCTTCCGCCCAATACCAGGGCCCATCGTTGCACTTCGCCTACCATCGCAACAAAATCCGTTGGGCCGAGAAACCGGGGCCGAAACTGAGCATCACGCCCTGTTCGCCAGCCGGTATGGCCTGGTTTAAAAATTCCTCCAATACATAGAGCACCGTCACGCTACTCATGTTGCCGTATTCTTGCAGCACCCTGCGGGTTTCATCGATCTGTTTCCCCAGTCCCCCGAACAGTTGTTCTACGGTCTGCACGATCTTTTTGCCCCCGGGATGGAAGATCAGGTGGTCGACTTCAGTGATGTCGGTACCATGGGCCTCCAAAAAGGGATGGATGATAGCCGGAAAATGTTCGGCGATCACCTCGGGCACGGAAGGATCCAGGATCATTTTAAGGCCCGTATCGGTCAAATCGAAGCCCATCATATGGTTAGACTCCGGAAAGTGGTACATCCCCTCTCCTACGAGCTCTGGACCGGTCGCATCGGCCTCTGAAGAGACCAAAACACAGCTGGCCCCATCACCGAACAGGGCGGCACTGACCATATTGGCCATCGAAAAATCGTTGAGTTGGAAGGTGGCCGTGGGACTCTCCACCGCGATCAAGGCCAAGCGTTTGCCCGGATTGTCGCGTAAGAAGCGGGCCGCATAGATCAAGCCGGAAATGCCGGCCGCACACCCCATTTCGGTCACCGGTAAGCGCACTATGTCTTGACGCAACCCTAAAGCATTGACCAAATAGGCGTCCAAAGAAGGGATCATGATCCCGGTACAACTAACAGTCAAGATATAATCCAGGCTGTCCGGCGCCCAATCGGCCGCCAGCAAGGCCTTTTGCAGCACTTCGGTGCCCATGGACACGGCCGCTTCGGCATACTGGCGGTTTTTGGCCTCGAAGGAGGTGGCCGTAAAGACGTCTTCGATATCCATGATGCCGTAGCGCTTGTCGACCCCGGCCCCTTCAAAAATCTTGATCACCTTACGGCGAAAACGTTCGTCTTGGTTTTGCAACCAGCTCTGGACAAAGGGCAGGATCTGCTCGGTCGTCCGCGTGTAGGGCGGCAGGACTTTACTGGCTTGTATGATGCGTGGGTTGGCCATGCGTGTTATCGGGATTTGGGTGAAAAGATCCAACGGTAGCGGAAGGCCCATTTCCATTCGATCCGGTGTTCACAATCGGGCAGTCGGGCCGCGAAATCCTCCAATTCCGCCTGTCGAAACCCCTTGCTGATCGAGATCAGTCCATCGTCTTTGGCGATCTCGGTCCGGATAAAGACCAGACTGAAGAGTTGGAACAGCCGATAGGCCCAAGTACTGCGTTGCAGGTCATTGATGACCACCCCCACCCGCGCCATGTCGGCGAACTGTCGGGTAAAAGCGTGGATGGCTTCCTCTTCGAAATGGTGCATGGTCAACGTACAGAGGACGATATCGCAATATTGACCGCCTTTTAAGGCCATGATGTCCGTTTTTTCATAGCGGATCTGCGGGTAGGCCGTAGAGGCTTCCCGAGCGATGTCCAACACCTCGTCGCGCAGGTCGATGCCGACCAACTCACAAGTAACTTCTTGTTTATCAAGGGCTTTAGAGAGACTGCGAAGCATTTGTCCGTCACCGCAGCCCATATCATAAATCGTATACGATTTTTTCGGATGCTTTTTGAGGAGTTCGAGCACGCCTTTGATGGTAATGGCGTTGCCACCGAGCAATCGGTTGCAGCGATTGATGTCCTTATAGGCTTTTTGGTAAGATTCCTTGTCCAAACAAGGGTCGTCCATATGTTCCAAGACGGTGCTTCGTAGGCTAAAGTCCATTACACTAAGATAGGACTTCCATGGGTTTGCCGGATCATGGTCTGGACGAATTTTTTTGAACGGGCGACGGAATGCAAGGCCAGATGGGCTGAAAACGGATGCAACAACAGCCGTTGCAGTCCCCTACCCATACGAAGGCGTCGGCTAAAATGCTGCTGCCAAAGCTGGGTGTAGTCCTTTTCCATGGTTGTACGATCCGTGATGCCCTCTAGAAAACCCGTACAGCATTCTGCGGCCAGTTTCGCGCTGTGGATCGCCATGGCCATGCCGTTACCGCAAAGCGGATGGATGAGGCCGGCACTATCACCCACCATCAACAGATGCCCTTCGACCGGCTTTTTGGGGGCAAAGGAAATCTGGGCAATACTCAACGGACTTTCGAAAACGGGGGTGGCAGCTTCGAAAAAACGCTTCAAATGGGGCTGTTTCCGCAAATGCTCCTTTTCGAACCGCTGGTGGTCCCCAAAGCGTTGAAAACTGGCATAGGTCGCCAAATAGCAGAAATTGACCTGGCCGGTCTCCGTCTTCGACAAGCCCCCATACCCGCCTTTGAAGCTGTGGAGGGCCACTAGGTCTTCAGGGAAGTCCGGATGTTCGTAATGGCATTTCACCCCCAACCATGGGGATTTGACGCGGAGGAAGTCCCGGTCCAGTTTTTTATCCAAGAGCGAGCGTTTCCCGAAAGCCCCCAAGGCCAAGCTGGCTTGGATTTCCAAACCTCCAGTGCTTCCAATGGTGAAGGATTCGGCTTCAAAATCGACTCGGTTTACGGTTTCGAAACGCACGGTAACACCAAGGGCGATCGCCCGTTGGTACAAGAGGTGGTCGAAATGGTAGCGGCTTATGCCGAAGCCCCCCAAAGGCAAATCGACTTCCAAGCCTTTCCCGCCGGGAGTACTCAGTTGCAGGCGTTCAATGGCCACGGCGCCTTCGGCTTGTACATCGACCCCAAGATGGTTGAGATAGGCCAACACTTCGTTGGACACATATTCCCCACAGACCTTGTGGTGCGGATAGGCATGCTTTTCGAACAACACGACCCTATAGGATTGGCGCGCCAGATGGATGGCGGCCGTCAAGCCGGCCAATCCCCCACCTAAAATCGCGATGTCGAAGCGTTCCACGCCTTGAAAATAGTGTAGAAATAAAAAATCCCGATCGAAATCGGGATTTTTCTGTGGGGTTTACGAAACTTTAGTTCTTGGTTTCCTGCATGGCCTCTTCCTTCAAGGCGTCGCTGGCAACGATGGCCAATTCGACCCGACGGTTCTTAGCCTTGCCCTCGGCCGTTTCGTTCGTGGCCCGGGGCTGGCTCTCTCCATACCATTTGGTGGTAAAGCGCAGCGGACTGATGCCTTGAGCGACCAAAAATCGGGTCACCGATTCGGCCCGTTGTTGTGAAAGCTTCCAGTTGTAGTCATCCGATCCGGCACTATCGGTATGCCCTTCGACCAAGATGTTTGACTTGGGGTATTCCTTGAAAATACCGGCCAATTTGTTCAGGGTCTCGGCCGAGGACCCCTTGACATCCGACTTGTTGGTGTCGAAAAACACCCCGGCATCTTGGGTAAAAGTCACGTTGATCCCTTCCCCTACCCGTTGTACCTCGGCTCCGGGGATCTCTTCTTCGATACGTTCGGCCTGACGGTCCATTCGGCTGCCGATATACCCACCTGCGGCCCCGCCGACGACAGCACCTATGATGGCCCCAAGGGCGGTATTGCCCTTGCCGACATTGTTACCGATCACCCCGCCGATCACGGCCCCTCCGGCAGCGCCTATGGCCCCGCCTTTTTGGGCGTTGTTCGCATTCTGTATGGTCTTACACCCTACCAAAAGGCTCAAAACGAGCAGGTAGGATACACTTTGTTTTGCAATTCGTTTCATATTATTTTTTTGAGAATTCATAGACTATGGTCACGGTTTCCCCATCGACATTGGCGTTGGATCGTAAGACCATTTGCGATTCGGTCAGGTTCGAAATGTTCAAGCGATACCCCTGACCGGTGATATCCTTGTTGTTCTCATCGATGAACTTGAACTGCAGCTGACTGGAGTAGTTCTGGGTCGGTTCGACCACCGACCATCTGAAGTAGCGGTCACCGCCTTGACAAAGCGACCCCCCGGTAATGGTATACCGGCCGGTGCTGTTGTTGTCGCGAAAGAACCATTCACTGTCTTCGAAACAGATGTCTTTGGCATCGCCGAACAGCAGGGCTTGAAAACTGCCTGAATTGTTCTCATAGCGAATGTTGTCCAGATTCCAGGTACCACTAAAGAGGTTGCGTTGGGTCCGTGCCGACTTCGAGACCGTGCAGGAAGCACAGCATAACAGCAAGACGATACCCATAAGTGAGGTTTGTTTTAGCATATCCTAATGATTTAGCGTTTGTGGATATACGAGTAAAACAACCCCTAGCGACGTCTAGGAATCCAAAAAAATCCGTCCTTCACTCAATAGGCCAGCAAGGCCCCCATAGCGGTTTCCAAGCGTTGCTTGGGTAAGAAGTTCGCTTCCAAGGCTTTGGCGAAAGGAACCGGGGTTTCGAGGCTGCCCACGCGAACGACGGGGGCATCCAAATATTCAAAACAGCGTTCGCCGACCAGGGCTGCGATATCATTGGCCAAGCCCCCGAAGAGGGTGTCTTCGTGCAAGACCAGCAATCGGCCCGTCTTTTTGACCGAATCGAAGATGGCGGTTTCGTCCAAGGGTTGCAGGGTACGCAGATCCAGCAGTTCCACATCCCATTCCGGATGCTTTTCCAACAGCTCCAAGGCCCAATGACAGCCGGCGCCGTAGGTGACCAAGGTCGCTGCCGTGCCTTGTTGGAGCACGTTCGCCTTCCCGAAAGGCAGGGTGTAATATTCCTCGGGCACGTCGCCGTACACGCTGCGGTACAAGCCCTTGTGTTCAAAGAACATCACCGGGTTGGGGTCGTTGATCGCGGTGGCCAACAGCCCTTTGGCATCGGCCGGAAAGGCCGGATAGACCACTTTGAGTCCCGGGGTCTTGGTAAACCATGCCTCGTTCGTTTGCGAATGGAAGGGTCCGGCACCGACGCCCCCACCACAGGGCATGCGCACCACCACATCGGCCTGCTGTCCCCAGCGGTAATGGACTTTCGCTAAATAATTCACGATAGGATTGAAGCCCGAACTGACGAAATCGGCAAATTGCATTTCGACCACGGCCTTCATCCCATTGATGGAGAGCCCCATGGCCGCCGAAACGATCACCGATTCGCAAATCGGGGTATTCCGCACCCGGCTGCGGCCAAAATCTTTGACAAAGCCTTCCGTGATCTTGAAAACCCCGCCGTAATCGGCCACATCCTGGCCCATGATGATCAAGTCGTTATGGGTTTCCATGGATTGGTACAGCCCTTTCGAAATGGCATCCACGAATCGAATATTGGATGTTTTCTCTGAAGGATTATGTTCTTGATATACAAACTCTTTGTACACCGAACCTAATTCGTTACTTTCATTGTATTCGACAGCCGATTCCGAGAAGGCCAAATCGAGATTTGTGGTGATTTCAGCGCTAAATTCCGCTTTAAAGCCTTCGATATCGGCTTCGGTCAACACCCCTTCTTTCAGCAAGTGTTTTTCATAATTGGCAATGGGATCTTTCTTCTCCCATTTCTTCATCAGCTTTTCAGGCACGTACTTGGTGCCACTGGCCTCCTCATGGCCCCGCATGCGAAAGGTCTTGAACTCGACCAAGACGGGTCGCGGTCGTTTGCGGATCGATTTACAGAGTTCGTTCACCTTGGCGTAGACCTCCAAAATGTTATTTCCGTCGATAATGCGGCATTCCATGCCATAGCCTTTGGCCCGATCGGCCAAGTGCTTGCAGTTGTATTGTTCACTGGTCGGTGTCGATAACCCATAGCCGTTGTTTTCGATGCAGAACAGTACGGGCAGGTTCCAAACAGAGGCCACGTTCAGCGCTTCGTGGAAATCCCCCTCACTGGTCGCCCCTTCGCCAGTGAAGACCGCCGTACAGCGCTTCTTGCGGCGTAACATGTCGGCCAAGGCAATGCCGTCGGCCACGCCCAATTGGGGCCCCAGATGCGAGATCATGCCCACGATGCGGTGTTCTTGGGTACCGAAATGGAAACTGCGATCGCGGCCGTTGGTAAAACCGCTTGCCTTACCCTGCCATTGGGCAAACAGCCGGTTCAAGGGTACGTTTCGAGAGGTAAAGACCCCCAGGTTGCGGTGCATGGGCAGGATGTACTCCTCCGCTTTCAAGGCCGAGGTCACCCCGACCGAGATGGCCTCTTGTCCGATACCACTGAACCACTTTGAAATTTTGCCCTGGCGTAGCAAAATGAGCATTTTCTCTTCGATCATCCGGGGTTTCAACATGCCCCGGTACAGGTCGATCAGCGTTTGCGGGTCGAGTCCCCCACTATGGTATCGCATAGGTCTATTTTTCAACAGGGATAAAAGTAGTAAAAATGTAGGGGGATGGACCTACTTTTTATTTTCGGTTCTTTCAGATTGCTTACCTTTGATAGTCCGTAAAAACAACCGTTATGAGTGCCATACCCAGCGTAGACCTTAGGGATTTCGTCTCTGGTGATCCCGCCAGAAAACAACGATTCGTCGAACAGATCGGGGCCGCTTTCGAAGACATCGGCTTCGTCGCCCTGAGCGGACATTTTCTTTCGGATGCCTTGGTGGAGGACCTCTATGGGGAAATCAAGAAGTTCTTCGCCCTCCCACAGCCTACCAAAGACAGTTACGAGATCGAGGGCATCGGCGGGCAACGCGGCTATACTTCTTTTGGCAAGGAACACGCCAAAGGCCGCAAGGAAGGCGATTTGAAGGAATTTTGGCATTTCGGCCAGTATGTGGAAGACAATGCAAAGCTGGAAGAAGAATACCCCGACAATGTAACGGTCCATGAATTGCCGGAATTCAATGCGGTGGGCAAGGAAACCTACCAAATGCTCGAAAAGACCGCCCAATACGTGCTGCGCGCCTTGGCCCTGCACCTCGATTTGGAAGAAACCTATTTCGACGGATTCATCAAGAACGGTAATTCCATCCTCCGTCCGATCCATTATCCGCCCATCACCAGTGAACCCAAGAACGCGGTGCGTGCCGCCGCCCATGGCGATATCAACCTGATAACCTTGTTGATGGGGGCCCATGGCAAAGGTTTGCAGGTACAGAACCACGAGGGGGAATGGGTCGATGCCATCGCCCAACCCGATCAATTGATGATCAATGTGGGCGATATGCTATCCCGCTTGACGAACAACAAACTAAAATCCACCATCCATCAGGTGGTCAATCCACCTCGCGAACTATGGGGCACCTCGCGCTACTCCATCCCCTTCTTCATGCATCCCATCAGTGAAATGCCCTTGGACTGTCTGGAGAATTGTGTCGACCAGGCCCATCCGAAGCAATTCGAAGACATCACCGCCGGGGGCTATCTCAACGAACGCCTTATCGAATTGGGCCTGATCAAAAAATAAGATGACCGTCAAGGCGACCATCATCAGGGGCTATGGGGCCGCTTCAGGAAAGAAAGGCGATACCCGCTATCCAGAAGGCACCTTAAAACAACAAGCCCCCTTGTTCAAAGCTCGGGGTATCGACTTGGAGGCCTATTTCATGGGGACCTTGAACCTGGATATTTCCCCTTTGCAATACGCAATCGGCACGCCCAAGCATTTTGTTGAAGGTTTGGACTGGACGCCGCATATTCCGCCCGAAAACTTTTATTTCTTCGACATCACCTTGCATTATGGGGAGGACGACTATGAGGGATTGGTGTACCTGCCCGACCCCGAGACCAAGGTCGAACACCAACATCAGCGCAGCACGCTCGAAGTCTTGCTGCCGAAGATCGACGCCCTTGTATATGACACCGAAGTCAGCCTGACCGTAGACCCAAAACAACTCAAACTACACTGAACATGGATTTGGAAGACCAATTGAGAAACCTATTTCCCGATCACCAACCCGAACCTGATGATACGCCCAAGCCTGAGGCCCCGGAATTCTGGTTGCAAGACGACCCGTTGCTGTGCAAATACGAGAAACGGAAAGGCAAACCGATTACGTTGATCGAAGGCTATAACGGAGCTACCTCAGACTTCAAGAAATTGACCAAAGCCCTGCAAAACCTATTGGGTACGGGCGGCAGCCATAAAAACGAAACCATCATCATACAAGGGGATTTTAGGGATAAGATCATGGATTTCCTGAAAGAAAATGGGTTTTCGGTCAAGCGTGTCGGGGGTTGAAACCAGTGGTTGCTTTAGTCCGTCCGATTATTCGGTCAACTGTTAAATTTCTCGGATGAAACGCAGGGTTTTGAGAAAATTATTTTTGTTTTTTTCCTTTTAAGCTTACTTTAGTTCTTCTAACCAACGAAAACTACAACTAAAAATGAAATCGCTGTTGCACATTACCAATGGGGACAGTTTCACAGATAGGCTGAACACTTTGCCTATCAAAGGAGACATTATTACTTGGAGGGAGATGCTGTGTGAAGGAAAAACACTAAGCACGGTCGGAAGCGAGTCTTTTTGGAAAACCCGTTTTGATTTTTTAAACAAAAACTACAAAGTCACCAAGTCGTGGTTCGTAGAAAAAACGCTGAAGGAATACCGTTCCCTCTGCAATCATAAACAACAAGATCGTATCGTCCTTTGGTTTGAATACGATCTTTTTTGTCAGGTCAATATGCTAGCGGTCATCAGCTGGCTCAAGACCCACCGTCGTCATGCGGAAATCGCTTTGGTCTGCAGTGGCAAGGAGGACGCTTCAGGCAATCTGTATGCCTTGAACGAGTTGAGTGATGAAAAGCTCTTGGCTTTGTACGAGAACCGCACCATACTCTCACAAGACGATATCGAATACGCCGATTACGTATGGCAGCTGTACTGCAGCGACAACCCCATGCGTCTTGAAAACCTCAAGGATTTCGAAAATTACCAGTTCGCCTACCTAGGCGATGCCGTACAGGCCCATTTAAAACGGTTCCCGAGCATCCGCAATGGCCTGAATGCCGTTGAAAACCAAGTGTTGAAGGTAGCTGCAGCGCAAAAACCGAAGAACAAACGGGAATTGATGGGGGCTATTTTAAGCAACCAAGGGGTATACGGTTACGGCGACTCCCAATTCGAACGGATTATCGGCCACGTGCGTCCTTTGTTCTCCTCGCTTAGTCCGGTGCGTTTGAATAAAAAGGGCAAGGAAGTATTGGAAGAACAAACCAACTACTACGCTTTCTTACGCGATAACGACGCCTATCTTGGCGGTGCCTTGAAGTATAACTTTTTGTACAATACGACTACGGAACGCATCCTAAAACTATAGCATGCCTTTGCGCGAATCTGAGCTGATTCTCAATTCCGACGGCAGCATATACCACCTCAATCTGCATCCTGGGGATGTGGCCCCTACCGTGATCACCGTCGGTGATCCCGATCGGGTGGCAGCGGTCTCCAAACACTTCGACTCCCTGGAACTCCAAAAAGGAAAACGGGAATTCGTCGCCCATACCGGCTATCTGAACCAAAAACGGTTGACCGTCATCTCTACGGGGATCGGTACGGATAACATCGATATCGTTTTGAACGAATTGGATGCCTTGGTCAACGTCGATTTTGCTTCGCGGACCATAAAAAAGGACCTGACCCATCTGGACATCGTCCGGATCGGCACTTCGGGGGCCTTACAGGCCGACATTCCGGTCGATAGCTTTTTGATCTCGGAACGCGCCATCGGTTTTGACGGCCTCTTCCAGTTTTACACAGCCGAGGATTCCCCTTTCGCCACCCATTTTTCGAGCTATTTACAAGACCATGGGGTATCCATTGCCCATTATGTGACCGAAGCTTCGAAAAGCCTATGCCAACAGCTCGATTCAAATCGTATACGATTTGGGGTTACCGTGACCAACGCCGGCTTCTACGGCCCGCAAGGCAGGAAAATCAGGCTCTCCCCGAAGTATCCCGACTTAAATGAACTGTTGCAGACCTACCGTTTTGAAGGCCGCCCCTTGACCAATTTGGAGATGGAAACGGCAGGTATTTACGGTCTGGCGACCGCTTTAGGACATCATGCGGTCTCGATGAACGCCATTTTGGCCAACCGGGCCACTGGAGCGTTCTCGACCCGACCCGCTGACACGGTCGAAGCCCTCATTCAATACACCCTTGAGCAGCTGACTTAACGTTCGCTTTAAGTACAACCCCTATCTTCTGGTTATTTTTGGGGAAACTGCAGTATGGACAAACGACCTTTGAAGCATCGCGACATCAATTGGCTATATTTCAACGAGCGGGTATTGCTCGAAGCGGCCAATCCGACTACCCCCCTACTCGAACGGCTGAAGTTTTTGGCCATTTTTTCATCCAACCTCGATGAATATTTCAAGGTACGGGTCTCGCAGTTGCGTCAATTGAAGGCGGTCGACAAACCCCTTCGCAAGAAGCTGGTCTTAAAGCCCAACAAAAAATTGAAGTTCATACTCAAGACCGTTCGACAACAACAAGAACGATACGGTGCTGTTTTTGGGGGGATTTTGGAGGAATTACGGGAAGAAGGCATACGAATACTCCAAATGGAGGAGCTGGATACCGAACAGAACGAATACGTTTCGGCCCTGTTCGAAACGGGAATCCGGCCCCACTGCAGTGTCATCGACCTGGTGCGGGAAACCGATGTCGACGACAGCCAATTGTACCTGATCGCCGATATCTCCGATACCGACTTCGATACCATCAAAATTCCCGTCAAGACGTGCGGCCGCTTTATCGAACTCCCCGGCCCGGGACTGAACCTGCTGTTCTTGGACGACATCGTCAGGGCCCATGCCCCGACCCTCTTGCCCCAAAAGCAAGTTAAAGGGGCTTATGGCATCAAGATGTCTCGGGATGCCGAACTCTATTTGGAAGATGATTATACCGATGCCGAGCTGGTCGATCGGATCTACAACGCATTGGGCAAACGTGAATCGGGGCAACCCACACGCCTACTCTTCGATGCGGCCATGCCCGAAAGCCTGCAACGGCATTTGCAATCGGAATTGGGCTTGGGTTCGGTCGATATGCTAGAGGGTGGCCGATACCACAACCTATCGGACCTGTTCGGTTTTCCTGTGAAAGCGGCCCATAGCCACTTGCAATACGGACCCATGCCACCGCTGCCCCATCCGGAAGCCGGGTATGAAGGCAACCTCTTGGACCGTATCGGTGAAAAAGACCTTTTGGTGCATTTTCCTTACCAAGAATTCGATTTGGTGGAAACATTTATCGAGAACGCCGCCCAGGACCCTTCGGTCACCAGCATCAAACTATCGCTTTACCGCATTGCCAAAAGCTCGAAATTGACCGATGCCGTATTGAAGGCCCTTGAACTGGGGAAACAGGTCTTGCTCTTCGTGGAGGCCCAAGCACGCTTCGATGAGGAAAACAATATCAAATGGGGCCGGATCTTTCAAGAGAAAGGTGCTACCGTATTGTTCAGCGTGCCCAACATCAAAGTACACTCGAAAATCGCCTTGGTCGAGCGCGAACAGGAAGGCCGCACCCAGCGCTATGCCTATATCGGTACCGGGAATTTCAATGCGAAGACCGCCAAACTATACTGCGACCACGGCCTGTTAACGGCCCATGAAGGCATTACCGGTGAATTGGCGCAAGTATTCGATGTCTTGGACCGCAAGTTGATCATCCCCAAATTAAAATACCTTTTGGTATCGCCTTTTACAAGCCGTAACCGCTTTATGGAATTGATCCAAAACGAAATCGACAACGCCCGACAAGGAAAACCCGCAGGTATCACGGCTAAAATGAACAGTTTGGAAGACACCAAGATGATCCAGGCCCTCTATCGGGCAAGCGAAGCCGGGGTGCCCATTCGGTTGTTGGTCCGGGGCTTTTGTTGCCTGCAACCCAAGGCCCTATCGGAATTGGCGCCAGGGGAAGCGCCGATCGTGATTACCAGCATCATCGATCGCTATTTGGAACACGGCCGGATCTACCTTTTTGAAAACGGGGGAAGCCCCAAAATGTTTATCGGATCCGCCGATTGGATGACCCGAAATCTCGACAAGCGCATCGAAGTACTGACCCCCATTTTGGACACCGCTGTTTTTTCGGAATTGAAGGATATTCTCGAGCTGCAACTCCAAGACACCGCCAAAGCCCGGGTGATCGACGCCGAGGACAGCAACCACAAGGTGGAAAAAGCGGACGATACAGCCGAACTTCGGTCACAATATGCTATCTATGCCTATCTAAAAGCGAAAACGGATGCAGCACGTTAGGATCATCGGGGTACCCGAGCATTTCAACCTCCCTTGGCATATGGCCATTGAAGATGGCGCCTTTACCGACCGGGGCATCGACCTGCAGTGGACCGACATCCCCGAAGGCACGGGGCGTATGGCCCAGATGTTGGCGGATCAAGAGACCGATCTGGCCATCATCTTGACCGAAGGCATCGTCAAAAGCATCGCGGCCGGCAATCCGACCAAGATCGTGCAGACCTATGTGGCTTCGCCCCTTCTTTGGGGCATCCATGTGGCCCAAGACAGTCACTATACCCAACTCGACCAGCTCCAAGGTGCCAAAGCGGCCATCAGTCGTATGGGCAGTGGCAGTCATTTGATGGCCTATGTACATGCTGAAAACCAAGGTTGGGACCGTAAGGCACTCGAATTCGAGATCATCAACAATTTGGACGGTGCTGTAGCCGGATTGACGGGCGGAATGGATGCCTATTTCTTATGGGAACATTATACGACCAAGCCTTTGGTAGACGCGGGTACTTTTCGCCGTTTGGGCGATTGCCCGACCCCTTGGCCTTGTTTCGTGGTCGCGGCCGGTACGGACTTTTTGGAACGACATCCGACCCTGCTGCCCCATATTTTGGAAGTCATCAATGGCTATACCCGCGAATTCAAGATGATCCCCAGTATTGATCGCACCTTGGCGAACCGTTATGGGCAGCAATTGGAGGATATCCGTTCGTGGTTGTCCAAGACCGAATGGGGTCAAGAGCAGCTCGAGACGGCTACCCTGTTGGACGTGCAACACCGCCTACACCAATTGGGCTTGTTGGAATCCACCCATGATTCGACCACCTATTTGTTGGAATAACTAAGAAAAATGTTTGTTGATAAGCGCCCTGAATTTCAAATCGGAAAGGGGTTTCTGCGCCGTATCGGCCACGTTGGGCGCGGCCATGGCTTTGGCAACGATGTTCTCGGTGTCGAGGGCGGTCAGCATGACGATCACGACCTTCTTTTTGATGCCCGCATCGATTTTCGCCTCATAGGCGTCTAAAAACTCCCAGCCGTTCATTACCGGCATGTTGGTGTCCAATATCAAAAGACAGGGAGCGATCTCACCACCGTTGAGCAGTAAAAATTCGATGGCTTCCTTCCCGTTGGCGACCACATTGACCTCCAAACCGCTGTCCAATTGGCTCAAGAAGAATTTATTCAGGAAATTGGTGGTGTCGTCGTCATCTACCAACAACACCGATTGTAGCTTTCCCACCCCTATAAGAATTTTCGTATAAAGTTAATAAGATTTAAACGTACAAAATTTAATATTGCAAAATTTTTGGGTAGGAAACTTATAGTTCACCAACTTATTAACGGGCGGCCCATTTGGGCCAACAAGGCGTTGGTTTTGCTAAAGTGCTGGTTCCCAAACCACAACCCTCGGTTCGCACTTAAGGGGGAAGGATGCCCTGAGGTCAGGATGTGGTGTTTCGAACTGTCGATCAGCCCGGCCTTTTTCTTGGCGAATCCGCCCCATAATAGGAATACTACCCCTTCGCGACCGGCAGAAAGCGTTTTGATCACCGCATCGGTAAAGGTCTCCCAGCCTTGTTTTTGATGACTACCCGCTTGGGAGGCGCGCACGCTAAGGGTGGCGTTCAACAGCAATACCCCTTGTTCGGCCCAGCGTTCCAAATTGCCACTCTCTGGATAGGGCACCCCCATATCGACCTTGATCTCTTTGAAGATATTGATCAGCGAAGGCGGATGCGGAATCCCATCATTGACCGAAAAACACAGGCCGTTGGCTTGGTTGGGTCCGTGATAGGGATCCTGGCCGATGATTACCACTTTCACCTCTTGAAACGGACAGTGGTCGAAGGCCGCAAACAACTGTCCGCCCTTGGGGTAGCAGGTATGGCTGCGGTATTCGGCTTTGACGAATTCGATCAATCGCTTGAAATAGGGCTGTTCGAATTCCGATTGCAACCGGCTTTTCCAACTGGGTTCGATCTGTACCTCCATGACTGGGTTTTGGCATAAAAATACAGTTTGCCGTTGATTTCTTTGCTACCCAAACAAAATCGAATACATTTAAAAGACAAACCCGAACCATGACCCTCAATTACCACATCCAGTATTTGAAAAAACGCTTTCCGCTGCGCATCAGCCGCGGTGTTCGCGATGGCCAACACAACCTGTTCGTATCCATAACCGACGGCAGCCATACCGGCTGGGGAGAGACCTCCCCCGGTGCTTCCGAAGGGGCGGCCACGGCTGAGGAGGCCCAAGCCCAACTGCAGGCTTTTGAAGCAAAGCACGATATCGATCCCGACGCCGTTTTCGATACCTACGACCAGGCCTTGGTCCATGGGGTATCCCCCTGTGCTTTGGCCGCGCTTGATATGGCGCTTTGGGACTTAAAGGCGAAAAAAGCCGGCATGCCTTTATACCGTTTGTTGGGCTTTTCGAAACCCAACAAGGCCACCTCGATCACTTTGGGCATTATGTCCCCCGAAGAGGCGGCGGTGCGGCTACCCTTGATTTTGGAGCAGGACGGTATCCGTACCTTGAAGGTGAAATTGGGGAATCCTGAAGGCATCGTGGCCGACAAGGCCATGTACGAAGCGGTCCTGGCTTATCATCAAAACTATCCCATCTCCATCCGTGTCGATGCCAACGGTGGATGGAACGTGGCCGATGCCAAGCATATGATGCAGTGGTTGGCCGAACGGCATTGCGAATACGTCGAACAACCGCTAAAAGAAGGCGAGGAAGCCAGGCTTTCCGAACTATTTGTCGACCGACCCCTCCCGATTTTCGTGGATGAAAGCTGTCGTTTTGCTTCCGACATCCCCAAATGGGCCGATGCGGTCGACGGGGTCAATATGAAACTGATGAAATGCGGTGGGATAAGCGGTGCCTTGCGCATCATTGCCACGGCCAATTCCTTTGGTCTAAAGACCATGATAGGATGCATGGGCGAAACCTCCATCTCGATCGCTGCCGGGGCCGCTGTATCCGGGGCCTTGGACCATATCGACCTGGATTCGCACTTGAACCTGAACCCGGATCCCTGCGAAGGGGCTCCCTTATTCAATGAAATCACCATGCCGCTCGATGTACCGGGCCATGGTGGCCAATTCAAATCCGTTCCCTAATGTTCAGTACCGATCAAAAAATCGCCCTGTTTATGGAAGGGGCTTTAGACAACGATTCCGGCAAGATGGGCTACGGTTTGATGCGCTTTTCAAAACATCCGATCGTCTGCGTGATCGATTCCAACTATGCCGGAAAAACCGTTGCGGAAGCGGTGGCACTGCCCTATGCGATTCCCGTGGTGGGCAGCGTAGCCGAAGCTTTGCGGTACGAAGCCGAAATCTTGGTCTTGGGCATCGCCCCGAGCGGGGGACGTTTTCCCGACGCTTGGGACGCACCGATCACCGAAGCCCTGAAAAGCGGCATGTCGTTGATCAATGGGCTGCACGATGATTTGAACGCCAGATACGGCGAGCATCTGGTGACCAATCGCATTTGGGACGTGCGCAAACCCCAGCCGAGCTATCCGATAGCGACGGCCAAGGCCGCCGCCTTGCCCAACCAGCGCATCTTGATGATCGGTACCGACATGGCCGCTGGGAAAATGACGGCCGGATTGGAATTGTATGCCGCTTTACAGGCCGAAGGACGTTCCGTAGGATTCGTACCTACCGGGCAAATCGGAATCACCCTGATGGGCAATGGCATCCCACTAGACGCCATCAAGGTCGACCAGGCTGCTGGGGCCGTCGAACAGGCGGTTTTGGAACAGGCCGATAAAGACATTGTCATCATCGAAGGGCAGGGTTCCCTGGCCCATCCCGGGAGCACGGCCACCCTACCACTGATCCGCGGTTCACAACCGACCCATTTCATCCTGTGCCATAAGGCCGCACATTCGCATTTGCGTTATCCGGTCTCCCATGTCCCGATACCCCCCTTGGATGCTTTTATCGCCCTCAATGAGGCGGTCGCTGCGGTCAACGGCTCTTTACAACCCGCGAAAACCTTGGGTGTCGCCTTGAACACGGTGGGCCTCAGCGAGGAAGTAGCGCAAGAAAAAGTCGATGCCACCGAGGCTCTGACGGGACTCCCGACCACCGATGTGGTACGGTTTGGGGTTGAAAAACTTATCTTAGCAGTAACGCAACACACTGGTAATGAAACTAAAACGTAAGCACATCCTTTGGTTGGTCGTGGCTATCCTCCTCTTTTTGATTTGGGCCGAACTCGGCGTCGGTATCTTCGGTACCCCCTTTGCGGGCAGTTGATCCCTATTCAAGTGAGGTGAATGCGTATCTTTGCGCTGCTTGAAAAAGACTATGCAGGCCATCCACAAAAAAACCCTGGAAGATCTCGAGTTCCCGACCGTGTTGGAACAACTCGCCCTACGCTGTGCAACGGAACTGGGCAAGGCGGCTGCATTGGAGCTTGCCCCGTTCACCGACAAGCAAGCGCTGCTGGCGCATTTGGGACAGACCTCGGAGTATTTGGCCTCTTTCACCAATGAGAACCGCATCCCTAACCACGGATTCGACGCCATCACCAAGGAATTGAAGCTGTTGGGTATCGAGAACACCACGCTCGAGGTATCCGGATTCCGAAGGATCGGTCATTTGTGCACCACGCTGTCCATCCACAAAAAGTTCTTCAAAAAATTCAAGGAATACTATCCCCTGCTCTTTGCGACGGTAGACATACAGGAGGAAAATAAGCAGATACCGGACGCGATCAACCGCGTCATCGATAAGTTCGGGGAGATCCGCGATGATGCCTCGATCGAATTGAAGCAGATCCGGTTACAGATCAATACGGTACGCTCAAAAATCAACCAGAGTTTCGGGGCTGCCCTTTCACGCTATCAAACGGCCGACTTTCTGGACGACATCAAAGAATCCATCGTCGAGAACCGCCGCGTATTGGCCGTAAAGGCCATGCACCGCCGCAAGGTCAAAGGTACGGTCATGGGATCCTCGAAAACCGGGAGCATCGTCTACGTGGTGCCCGAGGCTACCTTGCAGTTCAGCACGGAACTCAGCAATTTGGAATATGAGGAAAAAGAGGAAATTCGCCGAATCCTCTTGGAACTGACGGATTCTATCCGCCACGAATCCCATCAACTATCGGGCTACCAAGACTACTTGACCCATATCGATATCACGGCGGCCAAGGCTAAATACGCGAGCGAAATGGATGCCGCATTGCCCAAATTGAATGACGATAAGACCTTGTTTTTGCGCGATGCCTTTCATCCGCTCTTGTTTTTGGCAAACAAGCAACAGCAGCAAAAGACCTGGCCGCAAACCATTTCCTTGGAAAAAGGCAACCGCATCATCGTCATTTCAGGGCCCAATGCCGGAGGAAAAAGCATCACCCTAAAAACGATAGGATTACTTCAAGTAATGCTTCAATCGGGGTTTCTAATTCCCGTTCATGAAAGGAGTTCCGTTTGTTTTTTCGATAAGATATTGACCGATATCGGTGACAACCAATCCATCGAGAACCACCTAAGTACCTACAGCTATCGCTTGAAGAACATGAACCAGTTTCTGAAGCGGTGCAACAGCAATACCCTGTTCTTGATCGACGAATTCGGAACAGGTTCGGATCCCGAATTGGGTGGGGCGCTAGCCGAGGCTTTTCTTGAAGTGTTTTACGAACGGGAAGCCTATGGAGTCATCACCACCCACTATGCGAACCTCAAACTCTTGGCCAACGAATTGCCGCATATGACCAATGCGAACATGCAGTTCGATAACCGTACCTTGGAACCGACCTTCAAGCTCGTCTTGGGTGAAGCGGGCAGTTCGTTCACCTTCGAAGTGGCCCAAAAGAACGGCATCCCCTATTCGCTGATCAATAAGGCCAAAAAGAAGATCGACCGGGGCAAGGTGCGTTTCGATGCTACCATTTCGAAGTTGCAGAAAGAACGGTCGAAAATGTCACAGACCGAGTCGCGCCTGCAAGACGAGGAGACCAAGGCCAAGCAAGAAGCGGCCCGGCTAGAAAAGCTGAACGCCAAGATCAAATCGAAGTTGGAGAACTACCAGGAACTCTACGACCACAACCAACGTATGATCCATTTGGGAAACAAGGTCAACGATGCCGCGGAGCGCTATTTCCTTGACAATAAAAAGCGACCCTTGATCTCGGAATTGCTCCGTATCGTAGAGACGGAGAACAGCAAGCGCAAAAAAAGCTCGGCCAAGGAGGCCAAGGCCAAAAAAGCGGTCAAGAAACAAACAGCGAACGAGCTGGAACAAAAGATCGTCAAGGTGCGCCAAGAAAAGGCGGTCAAAAAGAAAAAGGCAGTACAAGCCGAAAAAGCGAAACCCAGACCGGTGTTCAAGCTCGGGGATCGGGTGCGCATGCACGACGGGAAGGCCGTCGGTAGCATCGATGTGTTGGAAAAAGGAAAAGCCGTAGTGAACTACGGCTTGTTTACCACCCAAGTGAGTGTGGATTTGCTGGAATTGGTCGAGGCCGGCCCAAAAAAATAAGCCTGCCCTACGAATCAGTTTTTCACACCCGTCCAGGTGCCGTTCTGCCCCCTGCGGTTGTCGACCCAGGTACCCGCTGCTTCATTGGTTTCTTCCAACTGCCCAACGAATTCGCGGTCTTCGGAATTGCCCAAGGTTGCGGAAAGACTGCCATTATCGGCCACTCGACCCCTGATATCGGCCGAATCGGAGGTGAAGGAAGACGTGGCCGTGCCGGTCACATTACCGGTCGAACTCACATTGACGGTCCAGACTCCGCGGTCACCGCCGGAGTAGGTGCCACTCCAGCTTCCGACCAGGCTGGGATCGATTTCAGTGCCTTCATCATCCTTCGAACAGGAGGTGGCAATTAGCAATAATACAAGTGCGGGTAAATACAGTAGTTTTCTCATTGTTTTGGTTTTTAGAATGCTATTTTTTTTTGGATTCAGTTACTTGATTTCGAAGCGATGATCGCTTGCATTTTTTGAATGGCCCGTGCATAGTAGGCGTTGTATTTCGCCAGGTTCTCTTCGGACGGATTCGACACTATTTCAGAGAGGTAAGGCATATCGGCAAATTTGAAATGCGGATTTTCCAAGTCTTTTTCCTGCATTAGGGTCTGCAGCGTCCGCATCTTTTCCCGGTTATCGGTGATTTGGTCCAAACCATATTGCTTGGCGAGCAGTTCGTTCAGGGGCCTGGCCGTTGTCGTTTTGCTTTGGGGGGCTACGGATACGGTTTCCACCTCGAAGTACTCGGGGCGGAATGCAGGGTTGACTTCAGCCAAGGCTTCTTGCATGCGGTTCATCGTCGACTGCATGCGCGCGAGTTCTTGCGATAGATCGTTCGCATTGATGCCTACCGCGGTATTGATGAAAGAGAACGGTTCTTGGCCCTGGTAGGCTTCCCAGGCCACCCCGACGATGCGTTGGTAATCGTTGACCCGCATTTGGTCGGGGGCCACGGCAATGGCCATGCCATCGCCATTCCCCGATGGCAGGATGTAATCGCCTTTATCGACCGTGCCCAATACTTTTACCGGAACCTGCCCGATAAAAGCGACGCGCTTGTACAGGTGTTCTTCATGTTGTAGCGGCATGGCCCCGGTGACGATCGGGTTGTGCGAGATGACCATGAAGCGTTCCGCATCCAAAAAGGTGGTGGAAATTTCACCGGCCCGCACCCCAACGACCTCTCCATAGGTCAAGGTCTCTTTTGGGTCGTATTTTTTCAGCCATTCGGCATAATCGGCACCGCCCGATTCAAAGGCCGTACCGCGATTGATCTCGTTGTAGGCGATGGTGAGCGAAATCTGAAAGCCTTGGATCAATAGGGAAAAACCTGACCAAGCCGCATCATCACAGTCCCCCAAAACAGCCACACCCCCGATACAAGCCGCGAGGTTGGTCCCGAAAGTGGCCGAAGCTTCCAGCAGGTCCATATATTCCAAAAGCAAGTTTAAGGAATAGTCGTTGTTCAAATAAATGTCAAAGGCACCCGGAGCATCGGCAGGGGGAGCCGTATCATCATCTTCCTGATCTTTGGCTTCGTCTTCGGACGGTTCGCTATCCAACAAGACCTCCAGAATGAAATTCTGACTGACGTCGCTGAAGGCCTGAAAGCCTTCGATACGGCCGATGGGTTCGTTTTGGGCATTCCAGAACGACATGAAGTTATGTTCCCTGGTGGGAGTGTCCCGATTCAATTGAATGGCCACCCCATGCGCACTGCCCGTGACCAATAACGGATACGAATCGATATCCTCTTGTAGCGTGCTTTCCATGGTAGTCTCGATGATCACCCGATCTCTAAACTCGGCATCGTCTTCAACCCGTAACCGATTCAGACGGGTGTTCTGGTCTACGATCACATCGCCCGTAAACCAAGCCGTGCGTTGGTTGTTGACATTCAAATCATTGTTCAGGTCGGTAATGCCATCGGCGATCAGGTTGCGGTGGCGCACATAAGGCACATAGGTCAACGGCTGTCTACTGAAAGGCGTGAAATTACTTCCTGCTTGTAAATCGATATCCACCTCCAGGGTTTTGGCCCCATCCCAATTGATCAAATCAAAGCTGGCGAGCCCTTGCCCGGTGGGTTGACCTTGGCCGATGGTCAGGTTGATCGTGCCATAGGCATCCGTACGGGTATCTTGGGTCTCTTGGTAATCGATGTTCCCGAAAGTGTCGATCAAAGTAAATCGAATGCGAAGGTCTTGGTTGGGAATGTTGTTCGAAGGCACATCTACGCCGGGTATCTCATCCGGATTGTTATCGACCAAGACCGCTTGATAGGTAATGCCCTCGACCTGGGTCCATCCCAGAAGGGGAAGCGCCCATAGGCATGCGATCAAAAAGTACTGCTTTTTCATATTAGAACGATTTAAAGGCACAATTACAGCCGGGCAATTGGATGACGATGCCCAAACCGACGGCGTGCATGTTGATACTTAGTTTTTCATTATCCTCAGGGCGTGCGTTGGCCAATGCGAAACTCCGCCCGTAGTGGTAGCTCAAATAAAGTGCGGCTTTGTTCGAAATGGGGTATTGCACCCCTAGTCCCAAGCGCGGCACCCATAGCAAGGCATCGAATTCATCTTCACCCGACAGATTGAACACCTGGTTGTTCAAAATCTGGGTCCCCCGAACCAGGTACTCCAAAGAAACCGTGGGCTTGAGGTAGAATTCAAAGGCCTTCGACCTGCTGAAATAGTAGACCATGCCGGTTTGTAGGCCGGCGTAGCTGACATTCCACTCGAAGTAATTATCCAATAGGGCATCACTGGCCACAGCCCCGTAGGTGTTCAGAACGGCACCCAGCAGGATGTTGACCTTATCCCCCGGCAGTTGAAAGGCATAGCCGGCGTTCAGGTAGGAAGCGCCATTGGACTGTAGGTTTTCCAAGGTGCCCCCGGCGGAATTTTCATAATCGAAACTAGAGATCACTTGCCCCCATTCGGCATACAGCTGTTGAGATCGAAGCCCTTGTGACAAAGCCACCAAAGCGACGAATAGCAATAAACGGCTCATCGCTTGATCAATTGGGCCACTGTTTGCTGGGTCCCTGAACGGAGCCTAAGGAAATAGGACCCTTGCGGTAACCCCAATAAGGGTATGGTCAGTTGGGTACTGGCATCAAAATCTTCGGTACGTATGAGGCGGCCGCTGATATCGAAAAGTTCCATGGCGATCGCTTCCTCAAGCTGCTGTTCGAGGTTGACAATGACGCCGTTGGTAAACGGATTCGGATAGACCACCACTTCCAAGACATTGGGGTCACCCCCCAACACGATGGCCGGTAAGGCTTGGATATACCCTTGTCGTAGTTCGTTGTTTTCGACCGGAAAGGTTCCGATCACGCTATGTTGGCCGATACTCTGTTGGATGAAGTAGGTTCCGGCAGCTGAGGTTACCGTTTGGCTGTTTCCGGCCGAGGCCAACATTTGGCGTTGTAATTCTTGGCTTTGCATCCCTTGTATCCATACCAAGGCAAGCAAAAGTATGCTCGTTTTCATCGGTATTGCTTTAATGGTTATACTTGAGAGGACCGCATCTGGTCTGGTTCGACCCACGTGCCGTGTTGAAAAGCGACCGATGCCAAGTTGTTGAATCTACAACTTAAAGCACCAGCCGCTAATACAACCATTAAAGCCTCGTTATGGTGTAAGTCACCACTGATGTTTGGCCGGGAGTGTCCGAAAACGTGAGTTCAACATCTTGGGTACCCGTAATGGCAGCCAAGGTAAAAGTACTTGACTCGTCACCTTGGAACTGCGAAAAACCGCCTCCATCATTTTCGTCCAATTCGCCAGCGCAGGTAATACTGCTATTGCTCAATTGATCCTCAGGTACGGTAAAGGTTGCCTCACCGGTCAACTGGGTGTCGTTTTGCCCTACGCTAATGGCTTCATCCATAACCGTAGACCATAGTACTCTGGTGTCAACAGTAGTTCCAATGGTCAACGATGTGGTTAAATCACCGTAAATTTCAAGCTCCACATTGTTGGCATCACCTTCCCCTGAGGTATCGGTGGCTTTGATTTTTGTCAGGTTCACTCGAAAACGGATGTCCGCTACTTCGACAACAGGCGGTTCTGTTTCATCTTCGTCTTTACTACAAGAAACAGTAGTCATCAGGGTCATGCCCAAGAAGAGTACGGGCAACATTCTAAGTTTTTGGTTCATTGATTTCATCATTCTGTTTTTTTAGATTCAACACCCCAAAACTAGAAGCCGAATACGCCCAGTCCTAATTTTCGGCATGGACAAAGTATGGACAGGACTTTGGTTTTCGGGAAAGAACACCCCTGGACAACAGCTTTTCCGTTGTTTAGAATTAAAAATTTAAGTAATTGATTTTTAATCCTTTATATTACATTTTATAAGCTCTGAACGAATTATATTCATGGACGAATCAAGGACAAGGTGTTTGATGATGAACAATTGGGCTTAATATCACTGTTCCATATTCCGTATCTTAACAATTCAAATCCATCTTCCATGAAGTTCCGATTCATTGTCACTTTGCTCCTATTCCTTTTTATCAAAAGCGTTTTTGCCCAAAACCAAGAAGAAATCGATAGCCTTTTACAAGTTTATGAGTCGACCACTGAAACTGAAAAGAAAATCAAAACCCTGTTTAGGCTCTATGAGGTTACCGTATATGATGATCCGGAAAAGGCGAAGGAGTATCTTGATACCTGTTCGGAGCTATCAACAGCCGCCGAATCCGAATACGGTATTATCCGAAGCGCGATTTGTTATGGACATTATTATGCCCTAATCGGGCAAGTGGACCTAGGGGCGGAATATGACCGGAAAGCCTTAAAACTATCCCATACCTATGACAACGATTTCTTTATCACTTCCATTCTAAGGAACTTGGCCACTTATGAGGAACACAAAGGGAATTATAAAAGAGCCATCTCCTTAATGGACTCTGCGGCTACCTACCAACTCCAGTACAAGGATTTCCTTAGATACGGTTCTGCCTTAAATGTGATCGGTTACAATTATTATGAGCTGGGCAATTACCCAAAGGCCATGGAATATTTCAAAAAGGCCATTTCTACCATGGATACGCTGCCGACCCAAACCTATCACCAGGCAGACACCTACCGAAATATCGGCAATCTAATGTTGGTGCAAAAAGAACACGATCCCGCCTTGGAAGCCTTCGAGGCTGCCATGGCTACCTATATAGCAACCGACGATCACTTGTATCAGGCCACGACCCTTATGGATATAGGCAACGTCCATAAACTGAAAAAAGACTACGACAAGGCGATCGAATTTCACAATAGGTGCCTTGAAATCGCTGAAACCCATGGTTTTCCCACCCAGGTTGTTTACGCTTACTACGAACTTGGAGCTGCTTTTTTGGAAAAAAAAGAATACGAAACGGCCATTTCCTATTATAACAAATGCTTAAACCAAGATTTGACGGATGTTTCCGAAATCAACCAAATCGCTTTTTTATTGGATCTGGGCCACACCCATACCCTGAACAATGAATGGACTCAAGGGCTTGAATACCTAAATGCTTCGGTCCATAAAGCGGATTCCTTAAAGCTCCTGAAAAAACTGAAAGAGGCTTTGGCCATTCGAAGCCTTAACTATGAAAAGCAAGGGGACCTAAGGAAATCATTGGTGGACTTAAAACGCTCCCAAAAAATCAATGATAGCGCCTTTACAATGGAAAAGGCCAAACAGATGAACAAATTGCAAGTCGTTTATGAGACGGAACGAAAGGAAGCTGAAATCGCAATACAGCAAGAAGAGATCAACACTTTAAATGAAAAGTCCCGGGCCGATAACCTGCAAAAAGGATTATACGCTGGAGGTATGGGCTCTGCCCTAGCCTTATCGGGACTGCTTGTCTTCGGGTTTCGTCAGCGGATGAAAAAGAACCGTATCGCCCGTGAAAAACAGGAAGAAATCTATAGACAAGAAATCGCACACAAGAAAAAGGAACTGGCGAGCCAGACCTTACATTTGGTGCAGAAAAACACCTTTTTAGACGAACTCAAGGAGAATTTGGAAAACCTCAAAAACTCGCCCGATAAGTTTAAAATGGAGTTCCGCCGCATTGTGATGTTGCTGAAAAAGGAAAAGGCCTCCGACAAGGATTGGGAGACCTTCAAAACCTACTTTTCAGAGGTGCACAACGACTTTGATCAAAAGTTGAAGACGCTCTATGCCGATATTTCGGAGAAGGAAATCCGCCTGGCGGCCTTTTTACGAATGAACTTGACCACCAAAGAAATCGCGGCCACCTTAAACGTTTTGCCCGATAGCATTTTGAAATCAAAGTACCGGCTCAAAAAGAAATTGGGCCTGGACAAAGAAACCGATTTAACCTCATATCTGAACACATTATGAAAAAACTAACCATACTCCTTATGCTCTCGGCAATCGAACTAGTTGGGCAAAACAGTACTAAAATAGACAGCCTTTTACATGTATATCAAACAACAAACAATGATAGTATAAAACTTCGGGCGAGTAATAGGATTACCTCCTATTATATGTATCGTGATATCGACAAAGCAAAGAGTTTTGCCCAAATCCAATTGCAGCTTTCGAAAGATGCAAACAATGATCAAGCACGTCTGAAAGCCTTGAATCATTTCTCAACCATTTATACTCGGCTAAGTCAATATGACTCCGCCCAATATTACATTGAAAAAACCTTGGACCTTGCCATTGAAACAAAAAACTTAAGTCAGGAATCCATTTCCAGGCATAGTTGGGTAATCATGGAAATAGATAGAGGTAATTATGAAAAGGCAATGGCTCTTAATGAAAAAAACATCGAGTTCAACCAGAAAATTCAAGACACCTTGGGTTTAGCCATGTCGTATGAAACGGAGAGTTCCATATACACGGACAAGGGGTTTTATGAATTGTCCCTCAAAAGTGTGATGAAGAGTCTGGAGGTTTATGAAAAATTTGGAGATAGTATCCGTATAGCTGATGTTTTCCAAAAAATAGCGGTTATTGAAAACTCGCTAGAAAATTTTGATAGTGCTATAGCGAATAGCAACAAGGCATTGAAGATCTATGAGCGATTTGAGGATATTGAATACCAAGCAATGATGTTGAATATCCTAGGAATCTCTTACAAATTCAAAAAACAATTTAGGGAAGCGGAAACCTATTTTTTAAAGAGCATGGAAATCTCACAAAAATTTGGTTATACCACTATTTACTTAGTGAGTATTGCGCACCTAAGCGATACTTATCTAGAGCTTAACGAGAACCAAAAGGCGAAAAAATTAATAGATGAGGGAATTGCGACATCAAAAGAACTGAATATCCATCGTATGGCATCTTATTTTAAGATGCGAAGGGCAAAATATCTTAAAAACATCAATGCCAAAGAAAAGAGTTTAGCCTTGTTGGACGAAATTATCCGTGAATTTCCGAATGAGAAAGAGTACTTATTGTCCGCTTATAAAATCAAGATGGAAATTTACAAGGAACAAGGCAGGTTTCAAGCGGCTTACGAACATTTTGAAACCTTTAAAATATTGGAAGATTCGACTTCCAAGAAGACCAATGCCCAAAAAATCGATGAACTAAGAATTATCCACCAGACAGAACAAAAAGAAGCTGAAATCGCGTTACAGGAAGAGGAAATCAACACCTTGAATGAAAAGTCCCGGGCCGATAACCTGCAAAAAGGATTATACGCTGGAGGTATGGGCTCTGCCCTAGCCTTATCAGGACTGCTTGTCTTCGGGTTTCGTCAGCGGATGAAAAAGAACCGTATCGCCCGTGAAAAACAGGAAGAAATCTATAGACAAGAAATCGCACACAAGAAAAAGGAACTGGCGAGCCAGACCTTACATTTGGTGCAGAAAAACACCTTTTTAGACGAACTCAAGGAGAATTTGGAAAACCTCAAAAACTCGCCCGATAAGTTTAAAATGGAGTTCCGCCGCATTGTAATGTTACTGAAAAAGGAAAAAGCTTCCGACAAGGATTGGGAGACCTTCAAAACCTACTTTTCAGAGGTGCACAACGACTTTGATCAAAAGTTGAAAACCCTCTATGCCGATATTTCGGAGAAGGAAATCCGTTTGGCGGCCTTTTTACGCATGAACTTGACCACCAAAGAGATTGCGGCCACCTTAAACGTTTTGCCCGATAGCATTTTGAAATCAAAGTACCGGCTCAAAAAGAAACTGGGTTTGGATAAAGAAACAGACCTAACTACTTTTTTAAATACCCTATGAAACTTTATAGCCTTCTATTTTTTCTCACTTTTTATGTGTCGCTTAATGCACAGTATGGCTCCAACCGTCAGAAAATAGATAGTCTTTCAAACCTTTTGCAAGCTATCCCCAGAGATTCTTCAAGAACTTCCATTCTAGTTGACCTTTGGAGAGCACATATCAATAATGATGTAGATCAGGCCCTCACCATTAGTGATTCAATTATTGTTTTGGGAAAAGACTTGAATAACAACTCGATTCTTGCTACGGGCTATCAACGTAAAGGCATTGCCTATTTCTATTATGATGACCTGTCCAAATCAACGTCATTTTACAAGAAAACACTGCAGTTAAGCCAACAACAAGGAAAAACCGCAACCACGGCGGCGATGGAATTGAATATTTCCCAGAATTACGAAAAACTGGGCATGATGGATAGCGCGCTATATTTTTCTGAAAAGGCCAAGAGTAATTTTGGAGCTATAAATGATCGTGCTGGGTTGGGGAGTGTGTATCATACCCTAGGTGTTATACGCGGCAGTCAAGGCTATCACCAACTGGCATTGGAAAACGCAATTTCGGCTGCAAAAATATTTGAATCCGTAAAAGACTCCCTTCGGTGGAGTGATGCCAATTCATTGATTGCGCAATCGTATCTAAAGATGAAAGACAGCACATCAGCGGAGCCCTATTTTAGAAGCGCGATGGAACTTTATAAAAGGAAAAATGACAAGCATTACCAATGCCTAACCATGACGAACCTGGCAGCCCTATTGTTTAAAAGGCCTGAAAAACAGCTGGAAGCAGATTCGCTTTTGATGGAAAGTATTTCGATTGCGAAGAAGATAAAGGGGCCTATTTATGAATCGCTTGCCTATTTGATACAAGGTGGGTTGTACCAGCATCAGGGCAAATTCGCGGATGCCGAGAATAACTTTCTGAAATCCCAAACGATTTCGGATTCAACGGGAAACAGAAATCATGGATTTCAAGCAAGGCTGGGTTTGGCTGGGATTTATGTAGAACGAGGGCAAACTGCCAAAGCGGATGAATTGCTTGAAAAAATACTACGCAACATGGGAAGTGAAATTGGTTTCAGCTTGAAAAGCAAGGCCTTTCGTTTGCAATCCACCCTTAAGTCAAAACTTGGCAAACCGGTAGCTGCTCTAGCTTCTTATCAAAATTACAAAGGGATGAATGACAGCATCTTTAATATTGAAAATGGGAATCGTTTTCGAGAGTTGCAAATCATGTATGAGACCGAAAAAAAGGAAGCCGCGCTCGTCTTACAAGAAAAGGAAATACAAACGCTGAACCAAGAGGTTGAAATCAGCAACCTTCGCAAGGGCCTGTATATGGGAGGTATGGCCTCTGCCCTGGCCCTTTTTGGACTCTCCGTTTTCGGGTACCGTCAACGCATCAAAAAGAACCGTATCGCCCGCGAAAAGCAGGAAGCGATTTACAAACAGGAAATCGCTCACAAGAAAAAGGAACTGGCCAGCCAGACGCTGCATTTGGTGCAGAAAAACACCTTTTTGGACGAGCTCAAAGAGAATTTGGAGAACCTCAAAAGCTCCCCGGACAAGTTTAAGATGGAGTTTCGCCGCATTGTGATGCTGCTCAAAAAGGAAAAGGCCTCCGACAAGGATTGGGAGACCTTTAAAACCTATTTTTCAGAGGTGCACAACGACTTCGACCAAAAGTTGAAAACCCTCTATGCCGATATTTCGGAAAAAGAAATCCGATTGGCGGCCTTTTTACGGATGAACCTGACCACGAAGGAAATCGCGGCCACGATGAACGTCTTGCCCGATAGTATTTTGAAATCAAAGTACCGGCTCAAAAAGAAATTGGACTTGGGTAAGGACATCGATCTGGTCGGATTTTTGAATACACTTTAAAATTGCACCCAATTGCCTTGATCCTCATCGTCATCGCCGCCATCGGCCGATTGGTCATACAGATCTTGGTCTGATTCCGAGGCGCATGCCGTAAAAGAGATCGACATCGCTCCTATTGCCAAAAGAAATAGGAAATGCTTGAATTTTGAATGTTTCATTCTATAGTTTTTGGTTATCCTTAAAACTACGAAAAAGAACATCATGAAGCGGTATACCCATTTCCCCTCCATAAAGCAATTCAAAAAAGATGTCGATGCCTTCATCGATAAGACCACTAAGTAGAAATTGACACCTGGTCACCCTCAATACTTTAGGGTTTTGATGGTCCTTTGCGTATTTTTGTACTGTGGAAAAGCAAGAAAAAATCATTCTCTTTGACGGGGTATGCAATCTGTGCAACGGCGCCATCCAATTCGTGATCAAACGCGACAAGAAGGATGTTTTTCGGTATGCGGCCCTACAAAGCGAGATCGGCCAACGAATGATCGCAGAGCGGGGTATCGACACCTCCAAAACGGATTCGATCATTTTGGTCGAAGAAGGGGTGGCGTATTTCGTCAAGTCGGATGCCGCCCTTGAAATCGCCAAACACCTTAGCGGTGGGTGGTCTGCACTTCGCATTTTTTCCTTTATCCCGAGTTCCATTCGGGATGTGGTCTACGATTTCATCGCCAGAAACCGCTACCGGTGGTTCGGTCGCAAAGACCAATGCATGATCCCGACCCCCGAGCTACAGGCTAAATTTTTGGATTAATCAAAAGAAACCGGCTGGGTGAGCGCCTTGATGACCTCGTCGTCACCTGCAAATTGTTTTTCGAAGTTGTAGGGTACGGGTTTGTACGGATTGTACCCCAATTCGATAAACTTCTGCTGGCCTTTGACCTCCACGAAGCGATACATCCGGAAGGGTTTCGTATCCGGATGGGCCTGGGCGTAGGCCTTTAGGGCGGGACTGATTTCCTCACGGATCGATAACGCCTCCAACAAGGCTTCTCGAGTGACTTCATCATAGCCCGGCAAGCCTTCCAAACGTTGGGCCCCGGCTTCGGAGAATACCCAATTCAAGGTCAGGGTATGCCATTCTGGCAATCCGTTTTCGACATAGGCGGTTTCCACGGCCTCCATGCTATCAGCAGGATAATAAACACCTATTGCTTTGATTTGACCTCCATCCCTCATCGAAGTGGCCATCAAGGCATACGCATCCTTGCCGCGACGCCGGGTGACGATGTAAGTGGAATCATTCAAGCGTTTCCCGATAGCGACGGTGTCGATTCGGGCGGGATAGGGACTTTCTGCTTCCCGAACTTGTTCGTACAAAATCAGGTCCTTGGTTTCCGTGATCCGTTGTTTGTCTCCCTGTAAACTGTAGGCATACCAAACACTTCCCTCCTGGCCTAAACCGAGCAAGGGGATCAAAAACACTAGGGAAACAATGAGAACGGATTTATACATGATGGTGGGTTTTCAACAGAAAGGTACGGTCGCGCTATGGATTCGGCGTCACTTTTTGTACCACTGCCTACCAATCCTGTACCACTGACCACAAAATCAACCCATTCCGTTTTCAGAAACGGTCAAAGAAAATGAGTCGATCAGCCCCCAAAGTGCAGCTGCGACAGGTAATACAAGCCCAAGAGTACGGTGAAGTTGTGCAGCCCATGGAGGACGATACCGGCCAAGAGCCCATGGCTTTTCTTGGTATAATAGCCCACGATCAAGGCAAAGACGAAGAAAAACAGGAACAAGCTCAAGTCATCATGCACCAAGGCGAACAAGACCGCCTGAAACACATTGGCCGCCTTGAACCCAATATACTTCTCGACCGAACCCAAGATCACCCCCCTGAAGATGATCTCTTCATAAATGGGTACGATGACGGCTGCCATCAAAGCGGTCACCAAAAAGCCGTGTTGTGACATCACGGCCAAAATCTCTTGTTCGGCGCCCAAAATGAAATTCAAATCGAAGGACGGGCCTTCCACTTCCACGAACAGTCCGATGATCTTTAGTAAAATCCGATTGAAAATGACGAAAACCACGGCCAAGCCGATGATCCGCCCCCAACCCAATTCGCCCCCGAAGACCTGCTTTAGACGGGCTTTGTTCAAAACAAAGAGCGTGCCTAGGGCCATAAAGAGCACGAACAAGATCATCTCACCGGCCAATACCTCCGTTTCGAGGACTTCCTCCCCATAGACCACTACCAGGTCGAACATATAGTTCATAGTCTGTTCGTATTCATAGGCAAAAATCGTGGCGATCTGGGCCAACAAATAGACCGCACTCAACAACCAAAAATGTTCGATAGTCCAGCTAAAATCGAGGCGCCGCTTAAAGTGGACGCCGCTTTTGTGTAAAACCTTTCCCAAACCGAATATGGGCAAGATCCAGAAGTAGGGAATGATGAAACAGATGATGATCAGTACGTACAACAAGGCAAAATGAAAGGCTTCTTTGACTGTCCAGGCTAAAAACGGATCTTTTAAGAAAACACGGAACCGTTTGATTCCGAAGAAATCATCGAAGGCTCGCTCCTCTTGTAGGTTTCTATACGTTTGTAAGGCCTGTTCCGCATTGGAATACGTCAGGTCATGGGCAAAAAGTCGTTGCTTGCTAGCCACGCGATCCCATTCGTTCAAGGTGTCACGTACCAAAGCTTCACGTGCGGCATCCACACTACCGAGATCGGCCAGTGCTTTCGCCACTTCGGCATTGTCGATATAGGTAGAGTCCTTTGTCCGTACCCAATCGAACAACTCCAAGGCCTTTTCGGGTTCGTTGAGTTTCAACAGCAGGTTGGCCTTTTGGTTGATGTTCCAGACGACCGTATCCTTTTCCAAATAAGGCAAGAGGGCTTTTTTAGCCAGTTCCGTTTTCCCTTGTTCCTGCAAAATCCCGGCAATTTGTATGGAAAGATCCAAATCCGCATCGATTTGCTGTGCGGATTGGTAGTAGGCCAAAGCTTTAGGTTGGTCTTCTTGATGGTAGGCCCCAAGCATTTTGAATACTTCCCCTTTTTGCCGGGGTGACCATTGTGCATCATCTTCACGGATCAGGGTCCGGGCCGATTCCAACAATTCCAATCGGGATTCGCCGTACCGATTTTCGGCCACATAAATCAGAACCCTGGGATGGTTGGGATGTGTCTGATAGAGCGCATCGATGCAAGCCTCCGTCTCATCGTATTTGAGGTTGTACCCCTCATACTCATCAAAATAGGAATTGCCGATGAATTTACAGCGTTCGACAAGTGCGCCGATATCGCCTGGGTTGTTGGCAATATGCGCGTCGTAGGCCGCCAGAATGGTCTCGAAATGCACATCCTTGGCCTTGTTCAGTTCATCAACAAAATGCCGGTGGCTGTCTACGGCCCCGAATTCCGGTGGTTCTTGCGCACTTAGGGTGATGGCAAACAACATGAACAAGAGTGCGGCAATGGATGGGAACCTCATGGATTGGTTTGGATTGGATTGGTTTCCTAAAGGTAACGATCAAAACTTTGTGAAAGTACAATTTCACTCATCGGGAGGCCTTCTTTACGAAATCTAGGTTTTCTGCGCCCAGCCTATCCCCTAGGTTCGCTTAAAATCCTAAAAGCCTTTCTTATGAAAACGATGTTCCTGTACCTGCTGTTGCTGCCGTTTTTGGTCAGTGCCAACCCCAAGCAAACCCCGTCAAAAATCGAATCGGTGACCGTATACCTCAGCGGGGCCGAAATCATACGAACCGCCGAAATCAACTTGGTCGGCGGACGTAATGAAATCCGCTTTACCGATTTATCGCACCGCATCGATGAAAGCAGCATCCAAGTTTCCGGACTCGGTAATGTTTCCATCTTGGCCATGGCCTATGACCTCGACCATTTGAATCCCAGCACTGTACCACCACAAGTTTCGGAATGGCAGCTACAGATCGATGCCTTAACGCTTCAGATCGCCCGTTTGAACAATAGCATCCACGGACTTGAAGAAGAGGAAAAGGTCATTACCACCAACCGGCTAGTGAGCACCGACAACCAAGCCCTTAGTCTTGAAAAAGTGCAACAGATCAGCGCCTATTACCGAAAACGCATCACCCAAATCCGGAATGAAATCCTGGATACCAAAGAAAAAATCAAACGCCTGAACGAAGCGGTAATCCAACTGCAACGGCAAATCCAAGAGGTCAACCAAAGCCCGAAACAAGAAACCGGAACATTGGCCGTGACTTTTGATGCCCCGAAGGCCGTTACCCTATCGATTACCCTGAAATACATGGTGGGAGAGGCCGGCTGGGTACCCAATTACGATATCAAGTCCGAAGCACTGAATGATGAACTGGAACTGATCTACAAGGGCAATGTGTACCAACGTACCGGTCAAGATTGGAAGGATGTGGCCGTGGTGCTATCGACCGGCAATCCCAAATACAACATCGACAAACCGAAGCTGGAACCCCACTTCCTGAATTTCACCAGCCGCTACCAAAGGCGATCAAGACAAGCCACACAAAAACAGCGCTATGCCTTCAACCCGGCCGTTAAAACCGTAAGTGGCACGATAACCGATGCCACAGGTTTGGCCCTCCCTGGGGTCAATGTCATCATCAAGGGGACGAACAAGGGCACCCAAACCGATTTTGACGGGCACTATAGCTTGGATATTCCCTATGGCCAAGAACTGGAATATCATTTTATCGGACAAAAAAACGTGTCCCAACCGATCTATTCCTCGATCATGAACCTATCCATGGAAGAGGATCTTCAAGCCTTGGAAGAAGTCGTCGTAACCGCAATGGGTACACGTCGTGAAAAAAAAGCTTTGGGGTATGCGGTCACCTCCGTCACTGGGGTAAGCGGAAAGGTCGCGGGCGTCCAAATCCGGGGTGCCGGTTCGAACAAATACAAAACAGCTCCGGCTCCCTTGTATATCATCGATGGTGTTCCGGTTACTGGATTTATGGAAGGGGATCTTGACCCCCAGGAAATCCAAAGTACTAGGACCTTGACCCAGACCGAAGCTTCCGCACTCTACGGTTCACGGGGAAACCATGGTGTCGTCATCATCAAAACCAAACCCAGCAGCACGATCGAAGGGGCGACCAAGACCGAATTCCGGATCAAAAAAACCTATACCATAGCCTCCGATGGTGATATAACGGCGGTGCGCATCAGCACTTTCGAATTGCCGGCCACCTACGCGTACTACGCCGCCCCGATCCTCAATGAAAATGTCTTCTTGACCGCCCGTTTTTCCAACTGGGAACGACACCAACTGTTGCCCGGTGAAGCCAATATCTACTTCGAAGGCACTTATGCAGGTAAAACGGTCTTGGATCCCTATACCACACAAAAAGACATGGTATTGTCATTGGGCATCGACCCCAACATCACGGTCAGTCGTGCCCAAGACCGCAACTTCAAGAGTAAATCCTTTACGGGTAGCAACCGGGTCTTGGAGCGGACCTACACCCTCGAGGTCAAGAACAACAAAGGGGTGGCCATAAAGCTGAAGCTTTTGGATCGCATCCCGAAATCACAGCATAAAGACATCAAGGTCAGCGAGATCGTCACTGAAAATGCCGATTACGATGCCAAAAAAGGGTTGTTGGAATGGGAATTGGATCTAGGACCACAACAGCGGCGTACCGAAAAGTTCTCCTTTCAGGTCAAATACCCCAGGGGGCGGTTCATCTCACTTTAGGTTGTTGAGGATGAAATCCAATGTGGGGTTGGTGTTCAGCTTTTGCTCAAACGAAAGGCTCTTGTGGGCAATGGGCTGCGCCAATCCCAATTTTTTCAAGTAGTTGATGTTGGGTTCATCGGTAAGGGCCACCTTCCCCATCAACAGGCAATCCATGGATTCTTCACGTTGATAGCGTTTATAGATCTTGCGCAGGCCGCTTAAATACAGGCGGTCTTTGGTAAAACCGCCCCCACGGTGGGCGCGTAAGGTAATGGTAAAGGCTTCTTCCCGATTCAATTTGTATTTGTTGTGGATGAGGTCGAAGGTATCCGCAAAACCATAGCCTTTGATCAGACTGTCTGAGGCCAATACGCGATACGCCAATTCCTTTAACCGTTTTAAGGTCAGGGCGCCGCCCATATACTCGCTGAAGACGGCGAGCCCTTCTTGGGTCTCTACGTTCTTGGGCAAACCATTGCTAAAGATCTTCAAAGGTTGATGCAAGCCATTGTACGTCGTAACCAGATGGATGCCGATTTCATGATTCGCCAAGGTCAGTAATTGGTTCTTACTGAATTTAGTGTTCTTTTTAATCAACAAGGTTTGCGAACTGTTGCTCACCATGGCCTCTGCCGCAATATTGGTCGAAAAACGGATGTTCAAGGGAAAATCGTAACGCCGGGCAAAATCCTCAAAATAGTCCCGTGCCTCAAATGGACTGAACACATGGTCCATATCACTACCCATGGCTTCGTCGGGGTAATGCAGAATGAACTGGGCATTTTGAACGTCTTTCTCCGTCGGGGTGCCGTAGACACTCAACGAATTGTAGTAAAACTGTTTGGCCTTCCCAATAGTTTCGATGCACTGGATCATGTTCGAATAGAAATTGATCACATCTTGGTACATCTTGCGCAAGACATCGTCTTCAATACGCTCAAGGCGTTGGGCAAAGAAGAGGCGTTGGAGTTTGAAGGGGTTGAATTTGACCTTGGGATATTTGAACTCGGGATCAAGGCTGTATTTGGAAGCAAAAAAGCGGTGCTTCTCCTTTTCGATGTTCAACGGATTGACGTAGGTCAACAACTCAATGCGTTTGACCAGCCGATCCAAATTGGCATCGATTTCAAATAAGGCCGCGTATTGTTCTTGTAAGGCTTTGTTCTCTTGTTCTTGGATCATGGATGCGCATCGAATTCCTTAGCCTGCAAAGGTATCAATTCCTGCAATTGTTTGGCAACGGAATCGACCACCTCCGGATAAATCACCCCGGTCAGCTCATCACAATACACTTTGGAAATCTCGGTCGCCAAGACCAAAGTGTTCGAAAAACCTTGGGTAATATGCTTCAGGAAATACCCATTGCCCTGAAATGTATCGTTGATCTTGGAAGTCGAAGCGATGCCATTCGGCAATTGCATGGTCCCTAATTTGCGGCTCCAGGCCTTGGCCAAGTCACCAAAGCGGTCGTTGTCAATGTTCGCCGTACCCAAGTTCCAGACCGGCACCTCCCGTTCCCACCGTTTCCAATTGTAACTGTGCATATCGAAGACCAGCACTTTTGGGAACAAGGACTCCAGCTTCCCCATCAAGGCGTCGACCACTTGATAAAAACGCGCATGTTTGGTCAGACTATGTGTTTTCTCTTCGTGATCCAAAGGGGTACGCCACAACTGCTTGCCCCAGGCATCGGTATAGATGGCCGTATCGGGATGCCGGTTCAAGTCGTATTCGAAACGGCTGTCACAACCCGCGATTACAATGGGATGGGAAGCGACCATCTGCTTTGTGCAGGGATCTTCTTCATACCAGCGTTCGTATTCGGTATGCAGGCAATTTTCCCAGAGTGAACTTCTGAATTGGTGGCCGTTATGCACGGCCCCACATACATAAGGCACATAGTTTTCGACCTTAAGGGTAAAGGCATAATCATCGGAAACCGCTTCAAAGCATTCCCCCGCCTCGATCAAACCGATGATGGCGTCGACCGATAGCCTACGCATCTTCCACTTCCTTACGCAGGCGTGAACGACGGTCAAAGGCCTGGAGTTTGGCCGTGACCTTGCTTTCGATAAAATCGATGACCTGGCATTGGATCTTGGTTTTGTAAACCTTGTTCATATAGGTAATGCCACCAGGTGACATGACGTTGACCTCGACCAGTTTGCCTCCGATCACATCAATGCCGACAAAGAAAAGACCGTCTTTGACCAACTTAGGGCCGATTTGTTTGCACAGTGCTTTTTCTTCTTTTGACATGGAGTGTTTGGCCACCGATCCCCCCGCTGAAACGTTCGAGCGGTGGTCATCGCTACCCGGTACACGACGCATGGCCCCGATGGGTTCCCCATTCAAGATCAAGATACGTACATCACCTTGATCAGCACCTTCAATGTATTCTTGAAGTATGACATAATTAGAGGTTCCATCTGAGTTGGTTACATAAAAATCCAAGAGGGATTTGATGTTGCTCATCGCAGATTTCTCGATCAGGATCACCCCTGAGCCCCCAAAGCCGTTCAAAGGCTTTAAGATCATCTTTTCGGCTGGGGATTCCTTGATCTGTTGTACCAGGTATCGTTTATTCTTCGATACATGGGTGACCGGTATGATGTTGCTATGGCTATCACCGAATGCGGCCGTATACAATTTGTTGTTCGCTTCCCGAAGTCCCTGTAAGGAATTCATGATAAAGACATCGTCTTTGACCGAATCCAGAAAATTCAACATCAAAGGATCCAAAGGCGGATTGGCCCGCATAAAAATGACATCAAAGCCTGCCAAGGGCAGCATTTCCTCCCTGATATTGGCTTGCTTGTAAAAGGTCTTCAGATTCGAAGGCACCTTATCCATGCGACCGACCACCGTACAAAAGGCACTGGTCACGCTGTTTCGAATGGTCAAATTGGCCGGGGTACACAGGGCCACCCCGTGGTTTCGCTTGACACATTCGTGGATCAAGGCCAAACTGGTGTCGTTCTCCGGGTCGATTTCCTCCCAAGGATACATTAAAAAACAGATGTTCATAATTTGATCGGTATTGATGGGTTATTTTACGTCATCATAGTGGTCGTCCCAATCCTTGACTTTGGGCTTACCGAGTTTACCAACGGATTTAGCCACCATCATCGACACCGTGGCATCGCCAGTCACGTTGACTACGGTACGACACATATCCAGCGGGCGATCTACGGCAAAAATCAAGGCCAGTCCGATGGCCAATTTATCAGCCGGGAAACCGATGGCTTCCAGAACAATGACCAACATGACCATACCGGCACCCGGAACGGCCGCGGAACCGATAGAGGCCAACAAGGCTGTCAAAACAATGGTCAGCTGATCCCCAAAGCTCAGGTCGAAGCCCAAGGCCTGGGAAATAAACACGGCTGCCACTCCCTGATAAAGGCTGGTACCGTCCATATTGATGGTAGCCCCTACGGGCAAAACGAAACTCGAAACTTCTTTATCTACCCCGATGTGCTCTTCGACCCGCTCCATGGTCACAGGCAGGGTCGCGGCGCTCGAACTGGTGGAAAAGGCCAGCAATTGGGCCGGACTGATTTCCTTTAAAAACCAAAAAGGGTTCTTTTTGGTAAAACTCGAAACGACTATAGTGTAGAACACGATCATCAACAACAATCCGCCAACGACCACGCCCGCATACTTCAAGAGGGCCAACAACAGGTCCGGGTCGCTCGAAGAGACCACAACGCTGGCCAAAAGGGCGAAGACCGCATACGGGGCACTGAGCATGATCAGGTCGACCATTTTCAACACTACATCATTTAACGAATCGAAAAAGTCTTTTAAGGGTTTGGCGCGTTTTTCGCCTATCAATAACATGGAAATGCCCAAGAAAATGGTAAAGAAGATGACCTGCAGCATCAGTCCGTTGTTGCTCATAGCGGCCAGGGCGTTATCCGGTACCATATCGACCAAAAACTGCAGCGGACCGCTTTCTTTTTGGTTCATGGCCTCGCTCATCTTTGACTGCACCCCTTCTGATTCGGCATAGGTCTCGGTCAGTTTGGCAACCGTCTCATTGGAAATCCCATTTCCGGGCTGCAATACGTTCACGAGCAAGAGTCCGATCGTGATGGCCACTACGGTCGTCATGATGTAAATACCTATGGTGCGTAATCCGATATTCCGGAACTTCGAAATGTCCTTGAGGTCAGAAATCCCTTTGACCAAGGAAGCGATGATCAAGGGAATCGCGATCAACTTCAATAACTTCACAAAAACGGTTCCCAAGGGCTGGATCCAATCGGAGACCAAATCCTTGCCCCAATCCACGCCCGTCATGGCAAAACCGAAAAGAATACCAAGAAGCATCCCGATCAGGATCTTCCAGTGCAGTTCCAACTTACGCATACTGATAATTTATGCAGTAAGATACTATTTTGGAGTGATAAAAAAAGCCGAAGCTTAGATTTTGTTCGAACGGGCCAATAGCCAATAATCGGCCAGTACCAAGGCGGTCATGGCCTCTACGATGGGCACGGCCCTGGGTACGACGCAGGGATCGTGACGGCCTTTTCCCTGGGTAGTCACCGGCTTGCCTTCCTTATCGATGGTTTCATAGCCTTGGAGCACGGTAGCCACGGGTTTGAAAGCGACCTTGAAGTAAATATCCATACCGTTGCTGATCCCCCCTTGCACTCCGCCACTGCGGTTGGTCTTGGTGGTTCCGTCGGTATTGAAGGCATCATTGTGCGCGCTGCCCTTCATTTCGACACCGGCAAACCCGCTGCCGTATTCAAACCCTTTCACGGCATTGATCGACAACATGGCCTTGCCCAATTCAGCGTGTAGCTTATCAAAAACGGGCTCGCCTAAACCGACGGGTACGTTTTGGACCACACAGCTGATAACCCCACCGATGGTATCGCCTTCTTTTTTGATGGTCTTGATATAGGCTTCCATTTGGGCGGCCATTTCGGGGTCTGGGCATCGCACCGGATTGGATTCCGTTTTCGAAAAATCGAGTTCGGCGTATGGCGTTTCCAGTTTCATGGTCCCGACCTGGCTGACAAAGGCGTTGATCTTGATATCGGACAGCAATTGCTTCGCAATGGCCCCTGCCACTACCCTACTGGCGGTTTCGCGGGCCGAACTACGCCCACCGCCGCGATAATCGCGAAAACCGTATTTTTTATCATAAACGTAATCGGCATGTGACGGGCGGTACGAATCCTTGATATGGGAATAGTCCTTAGACTTTTGATTGGTATTGTGGATTGCGAAACCGATCGGGGTGCCGGTAGTCTTCCCTTCGAATACCCCCGAATAGATCTCGACGGTATCGGGTTCCTTCCGCTGGGTTACAATGGCGGATTGCCCTGGCTTTCTTCGGTCGAGTTCCGCTTGAATGGCATCGATATCGAGTTCCAGTCCCGCCGGACATCCATCCAAGACCCCGCCAATGGCGCGACCGTGTGATTCGCCGTACGTCATAAGCTTAAATAGGGTGCCAAAAGAGTTTCCTGCCATACCGATAAGTATCAAAACGCTAAGGTACTCCATATTGCCGTGTTAAAAAAGCCGGTTTTCACTTAAGGTTTTGGAAACAATGGGGGTACCGGCGTGACATTATCTTAACGCAAAGCTTATGAATTCTTGATTTCAATTTGATTTTCAATTCATTGAAGCGAAGTTACTTTGTAGCCAAAATCCTATTCTAGTGAAACGACGCAAGATCGAAGTAGCCGTAATCTCCGATGTCCACCTTGGAACCTATGGGTGCCACGCCGATGAATTGTTGGCGTACCTCAACAGCATCCAACCTAAAAAGTTGCTCCTTAATGGTGACATCATCGATATGTGGCAGTTCAGCAAGCGTTATTTTCCCCCATCCCACTTGAAAGTGTTAAAAAAAGTGATCGGTATGGCCTCCAAAGGCACCGAAGTGCACTACATCACCGGAAACCATGATGAAATGTTGCGCAAATTCGCGCCGACCCTGATGGGGAATTTCAACATCAGCAACAAATTGGTCTTGGAATTGGATGGAAAGAAAGCCTGGATCTTCCATGGCGATGTCTTCGACCTGTCGATCCAAAATGCCAAATGGCTGGCCAAACTCGGGGGCTATGGGTATAATCTTTTGATCATGATCAACAGTATAGTAAATTGGATCTTGGCCCGATTGGGGCGTGAAAAGTACTCCCTCTCCAAACGCATCAAAAAAGGGGTCAAACGCGCCGTGAAGTACATTAATGATTTTGAACGTACCGCTGCCGATTTGGCTATTGAAAATGGATATGACTATGTGGTTTGCGGACACATACACCAGCCCAAAAAAGAGCGGTATGAAAACCGACACGGAAATTGCCTGTACCTAAATTCAGGGGATTGGGTAGAAAACCTCACCGCCCTCGAATACTCCTTCAAACGTTGGCGGGTGTACCACTACAACCACGATAAACTGTCTCCCTTTTTCGTCGATGAAGATCTTAAGGAAATGGATATGAACGAACTGATCGCCTCCATTACCGATAAAGAACCTGCGATTTCAATGAAGCCTGAGGAGAAACTCCCCCTTGGCGAACCCCTGGACTTAGACCAGCAGGGCCTCACGCAAGATGCTGACGGGGTGTAAGGCCGTTCGACCGGTGCCGTCCTGTATTTGATGCCTGCAGCTGGTGCCATTGGCCGAAATCAAAACGCTAGGATCTGATTTTTTGATGGATGGAAAGAGTTTAAGTGCGCCGACCTGCATGCTGATGTCATAGTGCTCTGCTTCATAACCGAACGAACCTGCCATACCGCAACAGCCGGAAGCAATGATGCTTACCTTGTAATTCTTGGGTAGGTTCAACAAGTCAAAGGTGACTTTTTGGTTCGATAAGGCCTTTTGATGGCAGTGCCCATGGATCTTGACTGTTCGCGGCTTTTCGGTAAATCGATTCGCAGTGACGCGCCCTTCCGCTATCTCGGCTGCTAGGAATTCTTCGATCAAAAAAGAAGAAGCGGCCAAGGCTTCGACAGTTTCGGAAGCTTCGAGCAAACGCGGATATTCGTCACGGAACGAGAGTACGGCCGATGGTTCCAGCCCCACTATCGGTATCTTTTCATCCAAAATCGGTCGGGCCTTTTCAACATTCCGCTTGGCTAAAGCCTTGGCTTGTTTCAAAAAACCTTTGGATAAATAGGTGCGTCCGCTTTCTGCATAAAAAAGGCGGACCTCATACCCCAGACCGATCAAAAGATCGATGGCATCCTTGCCGACCGTTACATCCATATAGCGGGTAAACTCATCGATATACAAGGCGACTTTAGATTTCGTGGGACCGCCCTTACCCCTTTGTTGTTCCAAATAGGCATCAAAATCAAAACGGTGCAACTCAGGAAAACTGCGTGCTGCCGCTACCCCACTCATGCGTTTCAGCAAACTGCCCACTCCGGAACGGTAGATGCGATTCACCAGTTTCGGACTGCGAACGGCCAAGCGGTTGATTTTGGTATTGTGGGCGAACAACTTGCTCCGCCATGAATAGCCATTGGCTTCTTGGTATTGGTGTTGGAACTCTGCTTTTAGTGTCGCTACGTCGACATTGCTCGGACATTCGCTGGCGCAAGCCTTACAACTAAGACACAGATCGAAGACCGACTTCAGTTCGTCATGGTCGAATCGGTTCGTTTTTTCGGAACCGGTCAAAAACTCCCGAAGCGTATTCGCCCGACCCCGGGTGGTATGCTGTTCGCTTTTCGTGGCATGGTAACTGGGACACATGGCCCCGCCCATATCCGCCGATTTACGGCAATCGCCACTACCATTGCATTTTTCGACGGCCTTTAAGATCCCTTCGCTATCCGAAAAATCGAGTAAGGTCTCGATCTGGGGTTCTTCGCGATCCACTTCATAACGCAAGGAGGCATCCATCGGATAGGCATCAACGATCTTGCCCGGGTTGAAAATACCATTGGGATCGAATGCCGTTTTAATTCGTTTGAGCAGGGCGTAATTCGCATCCCCGATCATCAGGGGTATAAACTCGGCCCGCACGATGCCGTCCCCGTGCTCCCCGCTGAAACTGCCCCGGTACCTTTTAGTAAGTTTCGCCACTTCGGTGGTGATCTTTCGAAAAAGGAGCACGTCTTCGGTACGTTTTAGGTTCAATATGGGGCGAAGATGGAGTTCACCCGCCCCGGCATGGGCATAATACACGGCCTCTTGACCGAAATCGGACATGATTTTCGTGAATTCGCCGATAAAATCCTTCAGGTCTCCCAAAGCTACGGCCGTATCTTCGATGCAGGCTACCGCTTTCCGGTCTCCGACCATATTGCCCAAAAGGCCTAGGCCCGCCTTTCGTAAGGCGATCGCCTTTTGGATGTCATCGCCATACAATACCGGATGATGGTAACTCAAGCCCGACGTCGCGATGGTTTTCAATAAAGCGGTGATTTGGGTGTCCAATTCTTTGGCGCTGGTCGCCCGGACCTCCAACATCAGCACACCAGCGGGATCCCCCTTGACGAAAAACCGATTTTCCATTTGTTGTCGGTTGTTCTTGGTGCAATCGAGGATCACTTTGTCCATCATCTCACACATGAAGAGGTTGTGTTGCATGGTCACGGCCACATCGGACAAACAATCCTCAAGACTGTGGTAATGGGTGGCCACCATGGCAGCATGTTCAGGCGGCAAGTCGTCGAGTTGTAGTGTGATCTCCGTGGTGAAGGCCAAGGTGCCTTCACTGCCACTCAAAAGGTGTGAAAAATTGAAAGGGGCACCTTTTTCTGTAAAAACAGCGCTTTCGAGCATGCCATCAATGGCGTAGCCCGTATTTCTTCTATGGATCTCAGGTTTGGGGAATTCCGTCCGAATCGATTCTTGGATCTGGGCATCCGACAGTTCTTTTTGGATCGTTTGGTACAATCGCCCTTCAAAATCGTTCTGGGTCAGCTTTTTCGCGAATCGTTCTGGGGTTACTTCTTCGAAAACCACTTCGCTGCCGTCGGCAAGTACGGTGCGCATGGCCACGACCTTGTCGCGGGTTACCCCGTATTGGATTGAAGTGGTGCCCGAGGAGTTGTTACCGACCATTCCCCCGATCATACAACGGTTCGAAGTCGAGGTGTTGGGTCCGAAAAAAAGACCGAATGGTTTTAAATACCGATTGAGCTCATCACGCACCACCCCAGGTTCGACGACGATCTGCTTGGTTTTCTCGTTTATCGGTCCGATTTTAGTAAAATACCTAGAGGTATCCACCACGATGCCCTCACCGACACATTGACCGGCCAAGGAGGTACCTGCCGTACGGGGAATCAAACCTACTTTATTTTCATTGGCGAAATGCACCAATTTTTTAAGATCTTCGGCATGTTTAGGGAAGCAAACCGCGGCGGGAATCTTGCGATACACCGAGGCGTCGGTAGCATAAAGGGCCTTGCTAAGTGCATCGGTCTGTAGTTCACCTTCCAAGGCCTGGGATAGCTTTTCTAAAACATTTTTATCCAATTTGGAACAATTTTTGGATGACAAACGAAGTTTATATCGCAATAGCGTTACAAAGCTATTCTTAATTTTGAACTTAAAGAGCAACTTATGAAGATTACCACATTATTTACCGTACTATTCGTTTTTGCAACAGCGAGCCTTAGTGCACAAAGTATCGCCGACCATAGTTTAGGGCTGCGTTTGGGTGATAGCGACGGATTCGGTGCCGAGATTTCGTATCAAAAATCCATCGGCCGCTACAACCGGGCGGAAATCAACTTGGGATGGCGCGACAGCCGTGAGTTCGATGCCTTCAAATTGGCAGGGGTCTACCAATGGGTTCACCAACTCGATGGCAATTTCAACTGGTACTACGGTGTCGGTGGAGGTCTCGGAAGTTCGGACTTCGAACCGGTACCCGACCGCAACCGCGATGACGGTTTCTTTCTTTTCGCCGCTGGGAATCTCGGTATCGAGTACGATTTCGACATTCCGCTTTTGTTATCCTTGGACTTTCGGCCCGAAATCGGGATCATCGGTTTCGATGAATTCGATAACGACTTTCTGTTTGACATCGCCTTGGGTATCCGCTATCAATTTTGATATGAGAACTGACAAACTAAAAAGTGCTTCCGAACGAAGCACTTTTTTTTTGCCCCCATCTAGAATCCATACCTTTGGGGAAAATCAAGGATATGAAAAAGTATTGGGCCATAGCCGGACTATTGGCCATCGCAATAACGGCATGTACCTCCGAAAAGGAAGGGTTCGTAGTCAATGGGACCATCAGTGGGGAAGTGGAAGACAGCACCCAGGTGTTCTTAAAGGCCACCGATTCGATGAATCGGGTCATCGATATCGATACGACCACCCTAGTTGGCGGCACCTTCTCTTTTGAAGGGGTCAGCGACCTTCCGAGATTACATTACCTCTTCGTCGACGGACTACGCGGCAATGTGCCCTTTATCACCGAAAACGGCACGATAACCATTTCGGCCCAAAAAGACAGCCTCCCCTACTCCGAGGTAAAAGGAACTCCCCAGAACAAACTGTTCATGGGCTATCTGAAAGAAATCCGCCGCTATGGCGAAATGGTACAATCCCTCAGACAAGACCTCAACAAGGCGCAATTGGATCGTGACACGATCGCCCTGGGATCCCTGCGGGAAGAATACTTCGAAATCCAAGAAGAAGCCAAGAATTACAACAACAGCTATATCAAAGAGCACCCTGAAGCCTTGATTTCGGCCTTGTTGCTGGATCAGGGGGTCGCCCAAAAGACCATCCCCGTGGCAGAGGCCACCGAATTGTACGAAGCCTTGACCGATGAGATCAAAGCGACCCGCCCTGGAAAACGGGTCAAACAATTATTGGAAAAGGAAAAAGCTACGGCCATTGGATCTCCAGCCCCTGATTTTTCCGGACCCACCCCGGATGGGAAGGAGTTGGCCCTGAACCAAGTAAAGGGAAAGCTGACCTTGATCGATTTTTGGGCCGCTTGGTGCAAACCCTGTCGTATGGAAAACCCGAACATCGTTTCGGTCTATGAAAAGTACAAAGACAAAGGGTTCAACGTTATCGGGGTTTCCTTAGATCGAAAAGCCGAAGATTGGCTGCAAGCCATCGAAGTGGACGGTTTGGCGTGGAACCATGTCAGCCACCTCCAGTACTTTCAAGGGCCGATTGCCGAGAAATACGGCATCAATGCGATCCCGGCCGCTTTTTTATTGGACGAAAACGGCGTCATCGTCGCCAAGAACCTGCGTGGCCCTGCCTTAGAACAGAAGGTCGCCGAGTTGTTGAACTAAAAAAGCCCCCTTACGGAGGCTTTGGTTCTTTTGTTTTAAGGCTTCGTTAAAACTTATCCTGAATATCATCGAAGGTTCCGGTTACATTGGCCGTTGGGGCGATAATCACATCCCCAAAAATATTGACAGTCGCGTTATCGCCTAAGAAGGATAGCGTGGCATTGTCTTCCAAAATCAAATCCCCATACACGGTGAGGTTTCCGTCAATGCGCATGGTTCCGTTTTCTGCAACGGTCACATCCCTTCTTCGGTTGTTACGCCCATTGATCAGGGTGCCGCGCATTTCGAACACCGCGTCCTCTTCGACATCGATACCGTTTCGGACCGTCCATGTTCCGCACAACAACAATTCCCCCTGTACTTGAATGGAATTGAATCGTTTCGAACCGCTGTATTCTTGGGTCTCTCCCGTTCCTACGAATAATTTGGAACTGCCGCTGTATTCAGGGGCATCGGAACAGGCCGCTTCCAAACTGTTCGAGGGTTTGTTCATTTTGATAATCTGTAATCCTTCGCGTCCCGAGGCGGCGAAAATATAATCTCCCTTTGAAGCAACATAGTTGATCGAACCGTTGAGTTCAATGATCCCGACCACATCAAAACTGCCATTTTCCTCAGAGATACAAAGTCCGGCCCCACCATTGGCCATCAATAGCGCCCCTTCGTTCAAGGCGGTGGCGTTGGTAACGATGTCGGATTCGGCCGTATCTTCAGGGTTGATGACGATCGGTACGTTCTCCAACAAGGTGCCCGAGCTCAAATCATAGATTCCGGCCCCGTTACTTCCTTCGGCCACTACGACCTTATCATCGGAAATGGCCAGGGTTCGTTTATCCGCAATCCTAAAATCGGCACTGATCGGAATTTGACTGGTCTCCATCAGGGATCCATCCAATAAACGGACACCTAAACTGGCATCCAGCACCGCGATTTGACCATTATGAACAGCAACGGAACGTAAATCGGTAAATGGAGCCTCTTGAATGATTTCCAATTCATTCCGATCGTATTCGGTGATATATCCATCTTTACCGCTGGTGACCAAAATTCCGGAGGTGGTCGCCTTCACATCATTGGCCACGAATCCTTGTTGGAACCCAAGCGAATAACCGGCATTCAGACTGAAGCGGCCGTTATCGACGCGTAGCTTGATGATAAAGGAATTGCCCGTTGCGATCACCGATTGTTCCGAATCAACGCCTCCTACGGCATACACATAGTTGCTCTCATACATGATGGAACTCAAGTCGGCATTCGTAAAATACAAACGTGAAGTTACCCGTGGACTGTTGGGATCGCCTACGTAGATGATATCGATGGCCCCGGCGTATTGCTCATTGACCGTATTGTAAGATACATACGCATAGTCGCCGACCAAATCGACATGGGTGGCCGTCAGGTTGTTCGCGCCACTAAAAGAAGGTGGCGATACTCTGGCGACCAAAGTCAATGGATAGTCGCCAGCTTGTTCGTCCAAAAAACGGGACTGTTGTCCACCGTCTTCCTGCTCGTCATAAATATCAAGTACACCGCTTTCGGCATAGCTGATGCTCGAGGTCAATACCGTTTCGTTGGTCTCCAAAGACAGGTTATCATCCTGGTCTTCAAAGACGGTCGTGGTATCGGAACAAGCTTGAAATAAAAAGGTAAAAAGTAGGCTTAGAAGTAATACTCTTCTCATAATGGGGGTGATTGGTGTAAAAAACAAACGGGAAGCCCCAACGGATGGTACGTAAGACCCTATTTTTTCGATGAAGTGCACGAAAACGTTAGAAAATCAGGGGAATTGTAAGTTATATCTTACTAATTAAGATAGTTTGCCCGTTTTTTCAAGGACGAACAAAATCACGATAGGCACCGCCAATAGGAAGACCATCAGGGTATCGGTCGCCAAAAGACTTGGTCGGAACAGCAAGGTGGTGACATAGCCCCCAATGGCCCCACCGAAATGGGCCGTATGACCGATATTGCCCAGGCGGCTTTTCATGCCATAAATAGAATAAAGCAAATACCCAATACCCAATACATAGGCCGGTAAGGGTATCGGAATGAACATGAGGGCCAATCTCATATCGGGTTGTAATAGGATCGCGGCATACAATACCCCGGTGACCGCACCACTGGCCCCCACCGCACTATAAAACGGCTCTTCTTTATGAAAAAACAGCGCCAATAAGCTGCCCGCAACCAAACTGATGAAATACAAGATGACGAAATTGGTGCTGCCCAACCAGCTGATCACCACATCAGCGAAAAAATACAGCGTGAACATGTTGAAAAACAAATGGGCGAAATCAACATGGAGGAAGCCGGAGGTCAACAGCCTTTCACGCTGCCCGGCCTGGATGCCGCCGATACTGAACTTATACCGTTCAAAGAATGACGAATCGCTGAAACCCCGTAAGGAAACCAAAACATTGGCCGCCATGATCGCAATCGTAACCGCATGCATATTGTACATAACCAAGGGGGTTTGGCATCAAATATAGCTATATTTGTCCATACGTTTTTTCGGATGCAATTGCTTGTATTTCTTGTGGCCTATCCGCTATTGTGGCTCATTTCAAGGCTACCTTTCAGACTACTTTATGGATTATCGGACGGTATGTACCTCTTGGTCTATTACTGCTTTGGTTACCGCAAAAAAGTGGTGCGTTCGAATCTGGAATTGGTGTTCCCTGACAAACCCAAAACAGAGATCGATCGCATACAAAAGCGCTTCTATGCCCATATGATCGATATGTTCATGGAAATGATCAAAACCATGGGACTTTCCAATGCCGCGTTACATAAACGCTTTGTTTTCGAAAACGTGGAAGTCTTGCATCAACTTGAAGCGCAAGGAAAGAGCATCATGCTGATGTTTCCGCATTACGCCAGTTGGGAATGGGCCATATCGCTTGACGCCCATATCGCTTCCAAAGGGTACGGTATCTATCAACCCATTAAAAACAAGTATTTCGATCAACTGATCCGCGATATCCGAAGCAAATTCGGTACGACCCTGATTACCACGAAAGTCACCAAAGATACCGTCAAGAAAAACCGACAGGATGGGCAATTAAGCATGTACGGCATCTTGAGCGATCAATCGCCTATGTTAAAAAAAGCGGTGCACTGGTGCGACTTTATGGGGATTACCGTTCCGGTACACACTGGAGCGGAAGGCCTTTGCAAGACCTTGGACCTTCCGGCCGTTTACTTAAAGGTCACCAAGCTGAAACGGGGCTATTACGAAGGTACCTTCAAAGTGTTGGCCGACTCCCCAAAGGATATCCCGAATTTTGGAATTACGGAAGCATTTTTACGGGAAGTCGAACATTCGATCCGTGAAGCCCCTGAATATTATTTTTGGACCCATAAACGATGGAAGCATCGCGATAAAGTTCCGACCAAGCACTTAAATCCTTAATCCGACAGCCTTGAAACGATTCCTTAAAAAACGGTATCTCATTGGGTTCTTACTCCTAGGGTACCTGCTTTTTGTCAACTCTTGTATGACCATGCGCACCTCCAAAAAGAAAACCAAAGCCTATTTCGATAGTAAAAACCTTGGGTATGTGGACCGCACCGAAACCATAAACGATAGGGACATCCATTATATCCAAACCGGCAACCCCAATGCCCCTACCCTGGTCTTCGTACACGGATCACCCGGCAGCTGGGATGCGTACAAGGCCTATTTAAGTGACACTACCCTGATGCGTTCGTACCGGATCATCGCTCCGGACCGACCGGGATTCGGATACAGCGATTTTCGTTCCAGCGTGGCCTTGGGCCCACAGGCCGAACTTTTGAATACCTTATTGAAACAATTGGACAACGGCCAGCCCTACACCCTGATCGGGCATTCGTATGGTGGCCCTTTGGTCGTGAAAATGGCCCTAGAGGCCCCGGAATTGATCCAAAACCTGGTCATCTTGGCCGGTGCTCTTGATCCCGATGCGGAGAAACCCGAAAAATGGCGCAAACCGTTGACCTGGGTACCCTTAAAGTATTTGGTACCCGGATCCCTCAAACCCTCCAACGATGAGCTTTGGATGTTGAAAGAGGATTTGAAAACGATGAAACCACTTTTAGGAGGGTTGCGGCAACGGGTGTTGATCATCCATGGAACCAACGACAAACTGGTACCGTATCGCAATGTGGCCTTTATGGAAGCTGCATTTACCAACGTGGCCGAATTGAAGACCATTACCCTGGAGAACGAGCGGCACTTCATTGTGTGGGACCGTGAACCCTTGATCAAAGATGCTATCCGGGATTGGACGACTGAATAGTTTGGGATACTTTTACGTTGCCATGCGCATCCTATTCAGAAAATTTACAGCCAAACCGAGTACCCTAAGCTGCATCAGGGTTGATGGCAGTATGACTTGGACGCCCCTTCACCCCGGTACCGAGGGTCACGATCTGGCGCATTTCGCCGTAGAGAAGGTAATGGGTTTTCAAAAGGCGTTCTATGGCCTGTTATCGGAGGGGTTTGAGATCCAAGACTTTGAATTGCCCAAAGAAAAGCGACCGAAGGCACTTTGGCCCAAGAACCTATCCCAAGAAGCCCTGGTGACCGAACATCTGGTCAACCTTTTGACCATTTCCTCCTTAGACACCCAAGGGGACTTCGATTTGTTGGCCACGCTAGTACCCATTTTAGATTCCAATGCTTTGGAACTGCCCACAGGCTTGGACCACAGGCAATGTTCTGAAATCCAAAGGGAGTTTAGCGTGTTATGGGGTCAATGGGTCGCCCTGCAGCCGGGAGCTACACTGGAGCTCCATTTTCCTGAATAACAACCTGGACTTAGGAGTTCAATTCGGACTTAATTTTGTTCAAGTCCTCCTTAGTCAAGGGTTTGGTAATGTACCCATTGATAAAGTCATATTCAGTAGAAAGCATATAATCACCATGGTCGATCGAAGAGGTCAAGATGAATATGGCACATTCCGCCCTGACCCTAGGATCGATGGTCTTTAATTCTTCCAGGAATTCCCAGCCGTTCATGACAGGCATATTGATATCCAAAAAGATCGCGTCAGGGAGTTGTTCCCCCGCTTCACATAAGGCATGCAATCGCTCGAAACCTTCCAAACCGTTCTCGAATTCTTCGACAGAGTTTGAAAATCCCTCTTGCTCGACGAAGACGGCCGCAGCGGTTCTGAAAATGAAATCATCGTCTATGATATATAAAGAAATAGCCCCTTCTGACCCCATGTTTAGTTCTTGTTGAAAATTAATTTAAAGGTGGTCCCTTGATCTACCTGACTGGTTACATCGATGGTCCCGTCCATCGCCTCCATCTGATTTTTTACTATGAATAGCCCAAAGCCGGTGGCATCCGAATTTCCGTGAAAGGTTTTGTACATCCCAAAGAGTTTATGGCCGAACCGTTTGAGATCGATGCCCTTGCCATTGTCTTCGAAAAGCACGGCGACTTGGTGTTTGTTCTCTTTGATACCGATTTTAATTCGCAACGGCCTACTGGGCTGGCGGTACTTGATGCTGTTGGTCAAGAGATTCAAGATGATGCTGTTGAAATACGGGCGGATGCCATGGATCTGAACGGTTTTCGGAACGGCGACCTCGATTTCCGCCTTGGCATTTTCCACCAAGGCATTCACACTTTGCACCACTTTTTCAAGTTCTCGATGCACTTTGATATCTTCAAATTCGCGTTCCTTATTGTTGCGGATGCTGATTACCTCGTTGAGCTGCATGACCGTTTCGTTCAAGCGTTCGGCCGCCACTTTGATCATTTCGGTGAATTTCCGCTCCTTTTGTGCATCAACACCATCCAACAACATTCCGGATAGCATGAGGAGGTTGCTCGAATTCGATCGCAGATTGTGTGATACGATGTGTGCGAAATTCAATAGGCTTTTGTTCTGTTTTTCCGTGATTTCAAGCAGCTTGTGCAGTCGTTGCTGCGAATTTTTAAGACGGGTAATATCGGTATTGGCCCCCACCATTCGCGTGGCATTCCCTTTTTCATCGCGGAACACCTTGGCCATGCCGGTAATGTGCTTGACCGCCCCATCGGATTGGATGATGCGGAATTCGGTATTGAAATCGCGCTCGCCTATAATGGCCAAACGCACTTCTTCTTCACAGCGCTCACGATCCTCGGGATGCACGGTGCTTTCCCAGGCATCGTAGTCGCCACTGAATTTACTTTTCTCCACCCCATAGAGCTTGTACATGTTTTCATCCCAAATCAGGGTGTTTTCCGTAATGTTGAAATCCCAGATCCCGATATTGGCACTTTCTACGGCGATGCGCATTCGATCGTTCAAGGCATCGTAGCGCTCCATTTCGAGTTTGGAATGGTGAATGTCTTGGAACACCCCGAAAAGGCGCGAGCACTTCCCATTGACGAATTCGCCATGACCGATGGCCCGAACCCATTTCTCATTGCCATTCGCGGTGACGATTATCAATTCCTCATCCCAGGCATCACCGGTCTCAATTGCATGGGAAACCAATTCGGTAATACGCTCCCTATGAAACCCTTTTTTATAAAAGTTGATGCCTTTCTCCAGATCAGGAACGAAATCCATCGGCACTTCATGGATCGCTTTGGTCTGATCGGACCAGAACAACTTATTATTGATCAAATCGACTTCCCAACTTCCGATCTTGGCCACCTTTTCGGCCTTTTGGGCGATATCCAACGCCACTTTGTTTTTAGTGACCTCATCGAAATAAAGGAAGTAGCATTCGCTCTTTTCACAAGGATACAAGGACAATTTGAACCATTTCAGTTCGCTTTTCCGGGTGACATGCATCAAATAGTCATCGTTGGAACGGTTCAGGAATCCTTCCGATACCTTGAAATCAGAAAAAGATGTTGGCCATTCCCCTAAAAGGTCTTCGGCAGCTTGTTGTAAAATACTGTTGTCTTCAACTTCCAACATATCGAGCATCGGCACGGAAAAGTTTTTGATTATCAAATCTTTATCCAGCACCAACATTGGGAATGGAAGTTGTCTGACAGACAATGGGATATCCTGTAAGGTAGCCATTGGCGTAATTTTCGGTTGAAATGGCGGTTTAGCACTTGATTTGAAAACGTAGGAATTTTCCTATTATTATATTAAACGGCTAAAGAAGAACTTGAATTGTCACAAAAGATGGTTTAACTGACTCTATGTAGCAATGAAATGTATGGATTCTTGCTTCCTTCTTTGTATTTTTAGGGTGGCTGTTGGTCCAATTTTAGCACTATAACGCCATAGTCAAAAAGTATGTATCCTTGATATATCATGCTATGAAACGTCTCACCATTATCCTAAGCTCATTAACCCTTTCTTTCTGCATGGCCCAGCAACGGGAAATCGAACCATCACTCCTTGCCGAAATCGAATCGGACGTTTGGATTCCCTTTATGGAAGCTTACGCCGACTTGGATGCCGCGAAGTTGAAATCCATCCACACCGAAGACATTTTCAGGGTAACCCTTGATAATAATACAGTGCGCACCGGCATCCCCTACCTCGAGCGATTCGGTGGATTTTTAGAGTCCACTAAGGCCAATGAGGGCGGGTTGGGCATCGCCTTCGCCTTGGTGTCTACAGCCATAAATGAAACCAAGGACTTGGTCTATCAAACGGGGTATTACGAATTCAGTTCGAAAAATGCGGAGGAGCCCCAACCACTCGTCAGGGGTTACGGTTTTTTTACCGTCGGAATTCGAAAAACGGAAATGGGTTGGAAACTCTTCCACGATGTTGACAAACGGGTCGACTTGACCCGTGAGATCTTTGAGGCCCAATTACAAGTCTACCGTTTGGCGCGTAACTAAAGTCCGGCAACTGTTTTGATCTCCCCGATAAAACGATCGGCCAAGGCATCGGCCGCTTTCTGTGTTTTGGCTTCGGTATAAATACGGATGATCGGTTCTGTATTCGACTTGCGCAAGTGGACCCAATTCTCCGGAAAGTCGATCTTCACCCCATCTATGGTGCTGACTTCCCCATCGGCATAGCGGGAATGCATGGCCTCAAGCAAGGCGTCTACATCCAATTCGGGTGTTAGGGCGATTTTCTTTTTACTCATAAAATAAGCGGGGTAGCTGGCCCTTAATTCAGCCACTGTACCTCCACGTTCGGCCATCAACATCAGGAACAATGCCGTGCCGACCAAGGCGTCGCGACCATAGTGGCTTTCAGGGTATATGATGCCCCCATTGCCTTCCCCACCGATAATGGCGGCATTGGCCTTCATTTTTTGGACCACATTGACCTCGCCGACCGCAGCGGCCTCATACTGGCCCCCATGCTTATCAGTAATATCGCGTAATGCTCTTGAAGAAGAGAGGTTGGAGACGGTATTCCCTTTGGTTTTCGATAAAACATAATCAGCACAGGCCACCAAGGTGTACTCTTCACCGAACATCTCCCCATCATCGCTGATAAAGGCCAAGCGATCGACATCGGGATCGACCACGATTCCGAAATCCGCCTTTTGCTCGACCACGAGTTCACAAATAGCACCCAAGTGCTCCTTCAAGGGTTCTGGATTGTGTGGAAAATGACCGGTAGGTTCACAATATAATTCGACCACTTCGACCCCCAAGGCATGTAATAAGCTCGGAATGGCAATTCCTCCTGAGGAATTAACGCCATCGACCACCACCTTGAATCCGCCCGCCTTGATGGTTTCAGCATCGACCAAGGGCAAATCCAAAACCGCGGCGATATGCTTATCGATGTAGGAGTCGTCTTGGGTCACCGTACCCAAATCGTCGACCCCAGCGAAATCAAAAGCTTCGTCTTCGGCCAATTGCAACAAAGCGGCCCCTTGGTCGGCATCGATGAATTCCCCTTTCTCATTCAATAGTTTCAAGGCGTTCCATTGTTTAGGGTTGTGGCTCGCCGTTAAGATAATCCCCCCGTCGGCCCCTTCCATAGGAACGGCTATCTCGACCGTAGGCGTGGTCGAGAGGCCCAAATCCAACACATCGATGCCCAGACCCACCAAAGTCGATACCACGAGGCTCTGAATCATTTCGCCGGAAAGTCGTGCATCACGGCCGATGACGACCCGCAAGCTCTCTTTTCCCGAATATCCTTTGAGCCAGGTGCCATAGGCTGCAGCGAACTTCACCGCATCGATGGGGGTCAAGTTCTCATCGGTAGCGCCCCCTATGGTGCCCCGTATTCCGGAAATGGATTTGATCAGTGTCATCTATTCAAAAATTTTTTGCAAATATAGCGGTATCGGACCGAGTTCCTGTTTCGAATTCGTAAATTCAGACCGTGAACTTTTTGGCCCATATCTACCTTTCTTTTGGTGACGACGACATCAGCCTGGGCAACTTTTTCGCTGACCACATCCGTGGCAACAAATTCGGCCACTTCCCTGATAAAATCCAAAAAGGCATCCGCTTGCACCGCGAAATCGACACCTTTACCGATGCCCACCCCATAGCGAAACAGAGCAGCAAACGCCTGCACCAAAACTACAGTCACTACAGCCGGGTAATCGTCGATATTTTTTATGACCATTTCCTTGCCAAGAACTGGGCCACCTATTCCGAAACGACCTTGGCGGTCTTCGTCGATGACTTTTACGACCTCTTGGAACGGAACTTCAACATGCTACCCTTGGGCACCCAACGGATGCTTCCTTATATGGTCGCCGATAACTGGCTGTACAACTATGCCAACCTCGATGGTATCTCCAGGGTGTTGAACGGGATGAACCGTCGTACCCAGAACCGTTCCAAAATGAACCATGCCATTGTTGACCTTGAAACCCATTATGAGGCTTTCGAAGGGGAGTTCACCGCCTTTTTTAAAGAATTGATTACCTTTTCCGAACATAAATTCAAAGAACTATGCGAAGACTGATCTTACTCCTCCCCTTACTGGCATTCGTCCATTGTACCACTCCTGATGCCGAACCCACGGGGCTAGTCGCCGATGAAGCCATGGTGGTATCGGCCCGGGAAGAAGCCTCGAAAATCGGGGTCGAGATCATGAAAAAAGGAGGCAATGTCTTTGACGCCATGGTGGCCACCGAAATGGCCTTGGCGGTAGCTTATCCGTATGCCGGTAACCTAGGGGGTGGTGGATTCATGGTCTACCGCATGGCCGATGGTTCGACGGGAGCGATCGACTACCGCGAAAAAGCACCTTTATCAGCCCATAAAGACATGTATCTGGATTCGTTGGGCAATGTGGTTCCGAACATGAGTACGGTAGGCGCCACCGCGGTCGGGGTACCGGGCACCGTGGCCGGGGTCATCGAAGTTCACCGCAAGTTCGGCAGTCTGTCTTTGGAAGCGATTTTCGAGCCCGTGATCGCCTTGGCGAACCGAGGGGTGGTCGTTACTGAAAAACAGGCCAAACGACTCGACGCCTTTCGCGAACGCATTGTCGCGGTGAACGGAGACAGTACCAAATTCGCCCAATCTTTCAAAACAGGGGATACCATAAAATATCCGGCTTTGGCCAAAACCATGACCCGAATCATGGAGCAAGGCCGCGACGGCTTTTATACCGGTGCGGTTGCCGACAGTCTAGTCGCTTTCATCACTCGCAGTGGCGGATTCATCACCAAAGAAGACCTCGCCCGTTATGAAGCGAAGTGGCGGGATCCCATTAGCTTCGAATACAAAGACCTCAAGGTCGTTTCCATGAGTCCGCCCAGCAGTGGCGGAATGACCATGAACCAGATGTTCAAAATGATGGAACCCCATGATATCGGGCAATTCGAACACAACTCCATCCAGGCCATCCAGCTGTTTACCGAAGCCGCTCGCAGGGCGTATGCCGATCGCAATTTCTTTTTAGGAGATCCTGATTTCGTCGACATTCCGACCGCTCGCTTGTTGGACGACTCGTATTTACAAGAACGTATGACCGGGTTCTCCTGGGAAAAAGCGACGCCGTCTTCCGAAGTATCCCACGGCGCGATCGAGATCATTGAAAGTACGGAAACCACCCATTACTCCATCGTTGACGCCAATGGCAATGCCATATCGGCCACGACCACCTTGAACGGTGGTTATGGTTCCAAACTGTTTTCCGATGAATTGGGCTTTTTCTTCAACAACGAAATGGATGATTTCAGTGCCAAGCCAGGCGTGCCTAACATGTTCGGACTGATCGGTGCCGAAGCGAACAGCATCGCGCCCGAAAAACGGATGCTCAGCAGCATGACCCCGACCATAGTCGAAAAAGATGGCAAGCTGTGGATGGTAGTCGGCACCCCAGGGGGTTCGACCATCATTACGGCCGTGGCCCAAACGATTTTGAACGTGTACGAGTTTGACATGAGCATGCAAGAAGCGGTCAACGCCCCACGTTTTCACCACCAATGGCTCCCCGATATCATCATGTTCGAGGAGGATGGCTTTCCGGCGGAGTTAAAATCCGGATTACAAGGCAAAGGATACCAATTATTGGAAGGGCGTACACCGGTTATCGGAAAAGTAGACGCCATACGCGTGCTACCCGATGGCCGATATGAAGGAGGGGCCGATAAACGTGGTGATGATACGGCCGTTGGCTATTAAACGACACCATTTTGGACTACGATTTTGTTCTTCTGACCGATCCACGTTTTCTACATGCCCAACCCGGTGACAGCTATACCGACGAGGTGATCTTGGAAGACGCCTTGGTTCAAAAGGAATTGGAAACCCTGGGCTTTAGGGTGACACGGGTATCATGGGATGATCCCCAATTCGATTGGTCATCCACCCGATACGCTATATTTCGTGCGGTTTGGGATTATTTTGATCGATACGCGGAGTTTCAAATTTGGTTTGTAAAGACTGCCGAACTTACCCAATTCATTAACTCCAAAGCGTTGATCGATTGGAATATCGACAAGCACTACCTACTCGATCTTAAGCAAAGGGACATCCATATTCCGAGAACATTGTTCATAGAAGCCGGAAGCACACTGAACTTACAAGAGGCCATCAAAGAAGCGCGAAAAACCCTTGGTTTCGAGGGAACGGATTTCGTGTTGAAACCTTGCGTGGCAGGTGGTGCATGGCACACCTATAAATTCAATGAAACCGATTGGTTGGAATACGATCCCGTTTTCAGACGGTTGATCGCCAAAGAAGCGATGATGCTCCAAGAATTCCAGCACCACATCGTGAGTGAAGGCGAAGTTTCATTGATGTTCATGGGCGACACCTTTACCCACGCGATATTGAAAAAAGCGAAATCAGGTGATTTTCGGGTTCAGAACGATTATGGCGGTACGGTCGAATTGTACCAACCTTCGGAGGCGGAAATTACTTTCGCCAAGCGCACGGTCATGGCTTCGCCCGATTTACCCTTGTACGCGCGGGTAGACATCTTCAAAGACAACCAACACCGTATCGCCTTGGCCGAATTGGAAATCTTCGAACCCGAGCTTTGGTTTCGGCATCATCATGCTGCCGCCCAAACCTTTGCAAGCCAACTTCAAAAACGCCTTTTGCCATGAAAAAATTCCTGAAACGCACGGTACTCTTAATCGGCCTTCTGATACTCGGGCTGGTGCTATACGGGTGGATAGCTAGCGAACCCCTGCCCGAAGGAAAGACCGGTCAGCAAGCGGATGCCTTAGCACAAAAAATGTTACAGGCCCTTAACCAAAAAGCCTATGCGGACACCCGTTTCTTGGAATGGTCGTATCGCAATGGGGCAAACAATTACCAATGGGACAAAAAATCAGGGAGTTGCATCGTATGGTTTGATGACAAAGAAGTGGTTTTGAACCTGAAAAACCCAGAAAAGTCAACAGTAAAAGAAACCGGGAAACCTATTGAGGGTCCTGCAAAAGAGGACCTGATCGAAAAGGCCTTGAAAAATTTCAACAACGATTCCTTTTGGTTGGTCGCCCCATACAAGGTATTCGATGCAGGGGTCGTCCGTAAATCGGTCACCCTTGAATCGGGAGAAGACGCTTTACTGGTCACTTATACATCAGGGGGGTCTACCCCTGGCGACAGTTACCTGTGGCTGTTGAACGACAACGGTTTTCCAAGGGCATATAAAATGTGGGTCAAGATCATACCCATCGGTGGTGTCGAAGCGAGTTGGGACTCGTGGTTGATTACTGAATCAGGAGCATTTTTACCCAAAACCCATGAATTGGGCCCATTAGATCTTGATATGGGTCAAGTAAAAGGCTATAATGAGTAAGATTCCGATCAGTTCGCCCCAGCTCGATGGGGCCGAAATTTCTTGGTTCGCCCCCTTATGTAATGGCGATTTCGAATACATGGGCCAATTCGATGACCATTTAAAAAGCTCTTGGGCCAACACCTCCGAAATCGTCAAAACTGCCGATGAATTGGGGTATCGCAATGTACTTTGTCCTTCGTCGTATCAGGTTGGTCAAGACACCATGAGTTTTGTTTCGGGTATGGCCCCCTTGACACGGAACATCAATCTGTTGGCGGCCATTCGTTGCGGTGAAATGCATCCACCGATGTTGGCCCGTGCCTTGGCCACGATGGACCACATGCTCCAAGGGCGCCTGACGGTGAATATCATTTCGTCTAACCTTCCGGGTGAAAACCTTGATTCGGAAAAACGGTATCAACGCTCTCGAGAGGTCATCCAAATCCTAAAACAAGCTTGGACCCAAGATGAGATTAGTTTTCAAGGGGAATTTTACCAGATCGAAGGTCTTAAAACCGATCCGGTCAAACCCTATCAGCAAAACGGGGGACCCCTACTCTATTTTGGGGGATATTCCCCACCCGGAGTGGCCCTCTGTGCCGAGTACTGTGATGTATACCTCATGTGGCCCGAAACCGAAAAGCGCTTATCCGAACTGATGCAAACCATGGCCGATAAGGCAGCCGAACATGGACGCACGGTCGATTTCGGCCTGCGGATACACATGATCGTCAGGGAAACCGAGCAAGAGGCCCGGGCGCATGCCAAGAAAATCATGTCGAAAATCGATGCCGAACAGGGTTCCGAGATCAGGGAAAGGGCCCTGGATGCCAAATCACTAGGGGTTGCCCGTCAAACGGCCCTTCGCGACAATGCCGATTTGGACGGCTTCGTCGAAGATCATTTATGGACAGGGATCGGAAGGGCGCGATCGGGCTGCGGTGCCGCATTGGTTGGCAACCCAGATCAAATCGTAGCCAAGATCCAACGGTATATGGACCTGGGTATCCGAAGTTTTATTTTTTCGGGATACCCGCATTTGGAAGAATGCAGGCTTTTCGCGGAACTCGTACTTCCGAAACTGAAAACCGTGTCGCTGCCTGAAGTCTATGGCAGGCGACCTAAGAACGAACCCATGACCCCGCTAGGGGCCGCAAAACGCCAATAACCATGGATATCGCGATCGTCGGGATGTATTTCGTAGCCGTTATGGTCATCGCACTTCGGGGCAAACAGGATAAGAATGCCACAATCGATGATTACTTTTTAGGTTCGCGGAATCTTAAATGGTATTCCATTGCCTTTTCGACCATTGCCACCAACGTGCATGGGTATCAATTCTTGGGCATGATGGGTTCTGCCTATCTGTTTGGTCTTGCCCAGGCGAATTTCGAAATCAATGCGATCCAAGGCCTTTGGATGGCCGCCTTTATTTTCGTGCCCTTGTACCTGAAGGATAGAGTGGTGACGATCTCGCAATTCATCAAAAACCGATTGGGTGAAACCGTATCCCGGGTGTATTCCATTGCCAATATCATCATGTTCGCCTTTTTAGGAATCGGTATCGCTTTGATGTGGGGGGCCTACGTTGCCGATCTTGTTTTTCAAGACCAATTGTTGTTCATTAGTGAAGACCGATTGACCCGTTTGGTGGTCCTAATCGTTTTCTTAGGGGTATTTTCAGCGATTTATACGTATTTCGGAGGTCTAGCAGCAGTGGTGAAGACCGATATCCTTCAATTTGGGATCTTGACCTTGGGGGGTATCATGATGCTTTGGGTCTCCATCAAAAAGCTAGGGGGTTTCGACCAGCTCTACGAAAAGACCCCTGAATTGATGCATTTGCATTTGCCCGCCGATCACCCCCAATTGCCTTGGATCGGTATGCTAGGGCTTTTCTTTTTGAATATCAATTATTGGTGTGCCAATCAAGTGGTGGTGCAACGGAGTTTGGCAGCCAAAAGTCTCAAGCATGCCCAGTCGGGCCTCATGGTAGGCGGCATCATGAAGTACCTCATGGCCTTGATCGTTATCATTCCCGGTATCGCTTTGGCTGGAATTTTGGGCCCGGAAGCCTTGGCCGAAGAACCTGATCGTGCCTTTTCCTATATCGTCAATAACTTCCTCCCTACCGGATTAAGGGGAATCATGCTATGTGCCATTTTCGCTTCATTGATGAGTACCATTGACTCCGTTTTCAATTCACTGGCGACCCTCTACTCCATTGACATCTATAAAGGCATCCTGAACAAAACCGCCACGGATCAAGAAGTAGTCGCCGTAGGTCGAAAGACCATCTTGACGGGGCTTTTTACCGGTATCGCAACCGCGATTTTCTTGATATCCTACAAAATTTCGAATTCCGAATCGGCTTTCACCCATGCGTTGAATGATCTTCGTTACATTTTCAACACTGGCTTCGTGGTCATCATCTGTATTGCCGCCTTTTTGATCCTTCCACGAAAAAAATGGGCCCTTTTGGGGTTCTTGGCCACCTTACCCATCAATTTGGTGACACGCTGGTTGTATCCGGATATGAACTATTTGGTACGTGCCTTGATCATTATCGTGTTGGCTTTTGCCTTGGTAGCCCTACCCAACCTATGGAGGTATGGCTTGAAGCCCGTACATGAATACGTCGTTTTCGGTGACCGAAAAGTGAAGTGGTTCGGGTTCGGATTGTTGCTTTCCTTGGTGTTATGCCATGTGGTCTGGCATTAAATTTCCGATAGGCCGAATTCGGCCAAAACGATTTCCCATTCTTGGGTCTCGGTGATCTCCAAAATACGTTGTGAGATGGCTTGTTCGAGTTCGATAGCGTCTTTTTTGATACCAAAGGCATAAAATTGCACATCGAATTTAAGCGGCAGCACTTCCAATTTGTTAAGGCTGGAGTCTTTTTTGATGCGGTATTGCAAAATGGGTTCGTCGTAAATAAACGCCTCGATGTTTTCCGCTTTCAACTCCATCAATCCAGGGCGAACACCGGAATAGGTTTGGATGTCCTTAAAGAAATGGGCTTTTAAAAAATCGTTGGCTTCGGATCCGTTGACCGTGCCGACCTTCCGATCCTTGAAGGCATTGAAACTTTCATTGCTATTGGCCAATTGGTTGACCGTTAAGCTCGAAGCGATACTTGCGGTGAGACCGGAGACAAAGATCAATCCGCTGAACATGAGTCCCAATGCGGCGATCTTTCCAAAGCGCGTTTTCGGGGCCTTATCGCCGTATCCGACCGTAGTCAAGGTAACGACCGACCACCAGAGTCCATCCCAAATTCCCTTATGATCTTTCCTGAAATCCTCATTATAATGTCGTTCACTCAGCCAGGCGAGCAAGCCGAAGAACAGGAGAAGGATGAACAAAAGCAAAAATCCGCGTAAGAAGTTCATGTGCAAAAACGCTTCGAAAAACTGGCGGATCTTTTGAATGGAGGACTGCTTGGTCACGGCAATGCTCGAATGGGAAGCGAAGAAGGAATGGGTGAACTCCATTTGCTTGCTACGGTTTCCGGTAATCGTCAAGGGGTTGATGCTGACATCAATCGAGCCGTTTCGCAGCGAATCGAGCATGTCGGCAAAGTTCATTTCGACCAACTCGTATTCGATTTCGAGGTCTTCGGCCACTTGTTGCCAAAGCCACACATTGATTCCTTCCAACAAACCGTCTTCATTGATGATAAAGGGTGCGGCCGGAGTGAATCCTACCCGAAGGGTATCGGCAAGTGATTGGGCAAAAAACAATTGGGTGAAAAGCAAGCCAAGAAGCAAGGCACATCCTTTTCTCATGGTAAAATGGGTTGGTTTACCATTTAAATATAGGGGAAAGTTCTTAATTATTCGACTGCCCTACCTGTCGTTTCAATTCTTCCATAGAGGCTTGCAGCTGTTTCAACAAACCATGATCGGTAGTCGCATCGACATGAAAGGTCAATTTGCTGCTGACTTCCCAAATCTCTTGGATCTGGAAGGGTTTGATATCATACGGAGGGTAGGTTTCGTTCAAGGAAATCAAAGTGATGTTGTTGGAGTTGGGTCGCTTTTCGATTTTCTTGACCATCACCGAATCTTGTAAGACCACAACGTACATCTTGTTGGGACTGACATGGTCGACATGCTCGATGGCCCGGGCCAGCACCCACTCCCCCGGTCTCAGGTTCGGCAACATGCTATCGCCCTCTACTTGAAAGCCGCGATAGGTCGCATTTCGAAATTCGGGTATCGGCAGGTCAAAGGCAGGGAGTTGCTGGTACCAACTGGTGTCTTGGATGTTCTGGGGGTAACCCGCAGCGGCCTTGGCATTGACCAAGACCATATTGTCTTTGTCGGAGCGGTCAACGGTAACGACTTTAGGGATTACATGGGTGTGTGAAGGTTCTAAGTGTTTGGATTCGTTTTCACTGAACAGCCACAACGGATTGATCTTGAACTGACGTAACAACTCCATCACCACCTTGCCCGACAACTTCGTACGGCCGCGTTCGATATCGGCCGTGGTATTCGAGATCCCCAATAACTTGGCAAACTCCGCTTGGGTATACCCCAATTCACGTCGTACTTCGATAAATCGTTTGAGGGTCAATTCGTTTTCCATACTCAAATATAGCCAATTCGGATTATTTCCAAAATATTTTTTGGATTATTTCCAATTATTGGATTATTTCCATATTTTTGATTGGAATATTTCCAACTATGGGTTTTGATCGTATCACAGAAAAATTGAATATCCTCGCGGATGCCGCGAAATACGACGTGTCTTGCGCCAGTAGTGGCAGCAATCGCACCAATACCAAAAAGGGGCTGGGCAATGCTTCGAAAATGGGCATTTGTCATAGTTATACCGAAGATGGGCGCTGTGTGTCCCTATTAAAGATCCTACTGACCAACCACTGTATATTCGACTGTGCCTATTGTGTAACGCGCAAGAGCAATGACGTCAAACGCGCTGCCTTCAAGATCCAGGAAGTGGTCGACTTGACCATCAATTTCTACCGCAGGAACTATATCGAGGGCCTCTTTCTGAGTTCGGGTATTTTCAAGAGTCCCGATCATACCATGGAACGGCTTGTCGCGGTTGCCCGTAGGTTGCGCGAGCAAAACTTCAATGGGTACATCCACTTGAAATCCATTCCCGGTTGCAGTGATGAACTCATGTACGAGGCCGGCCTTTTTGCCGACCGTTTATCGGTCAATATCGAGGTGCCTACCATTTCTGGTCTGAAAAAGCTGGCTCCGGATAAAAAGCATGAAGACTTCATTCGCCCCATGCGAAAGGTTACGGATGAAATCGTCCGTTACCGCAATGAGCGCAAGCTGATCAAAAGCACCCCAAAATACGCCCCTGCCGGCCAAAGCACCCAGATGATCGTGGGTGCGACCGGGGAATCGGATAAAGACATCATGTATTCGGCCACCTACTACTACCGGAAATACCAAATGAAGCGGGTGTATTATTCAGGCTATGTCCCGGTGTTAAACGATAGCCGATTGCCAGCTTTAGGGACGCAAGTGCCCGTACTACGTGAAAACCGATTGTACCAAACCGATTGGCTGTTACGTTTTTACGGGTTTCAGGTCAACGAACTTTTGAATGATCAATATCCCGATCTTGATATGGAAATCGACCCCAAACTTTCTTGGGCCTTACGCAACCTACATCATTTTCCGGTTGACGTCAATCGCGCCGATAAGTCGCTTTTGGCCCGGGTACCCGGACTCGGGATGCGATCCGTCGGAAAGATCATCAAAGCACGCCGATTCAGAAAGTTGAATTGGGAGCATCTTAAAAAAATCGGGGTTAGCCTGAACCGGGCGCACTATTTTCTAGTTTGCGATAGTCGGGATTGGCAACGTAAGGACCTCGATGCCGACACCATCAAAGGTCGGATCTTACAGCGATCCACGAGCAAATTCAATAGCCACCAACAACAACAATTGACCCTGTTCGCCTAAATTATGAGCCGATGAAAACGAATATCATACACACAACCACAACGAAGACCACTTATTTGGAACGGAAAAGAAGGGTCATTTTGGATATGGGCTACGGCTTTATCGCCTTTCGTAGCCGCACTAAAAAATCCTTGAAGACCTTGAAAAAACAGATTGGGTACTTAACCTCTTAATACTATGATGATGAACGAAATGAAAACCTTGATCTACGACGGAAGTTTCAACGGCTTCTTAACCGCGGTGTATATCGCTTTTGAACAAAAATTACAATTGGCCGACATCCAAAAGAACGGCAGGGACCAAAGCGGTTTGTTTTCAGACAACGAAACCATCTTTACCCATGTCGAAAAGGCCAAGCGGGTTTGGAACGGGGTTCGAAAAAAGAACTACAACGCCATATCCAACATTTACTTCGCCTTTTTGAGTGAGGCCACCGGCATCGAGATGCACTGTTATCATTACATCCGCAAAGTGATGGAACAACAGGGGAAACATACCGATTTCAGTGATGATGTGATTCTTTATGTCAATGCGCAAGCCAAAAAAGTTGGACGCGAAAAACATCGCATGGAAGCCTTTGTCCGATTTCAATTGACCAAAGACAACATCTACTTTGCGAATATCGCGCCTGATTTCGATGTCTTGCCTTTGATATCAAAACATTTTAGAAACCGCTATGCAGACCAGAAGTGGTTGATTTATGACGTGAAACGGCGCTATGGGATATTCTATGATATGGAAGGGGTCGAGATCGTTTCCTTGGATCTCAATGAAGTCCATTATAACCGAATCGCCCATAACAAGGCCTTTGAAACGGAAGAATACGAATACCAATCGTTGTGGAATAACTATTTCAAAAGCACCAACATCCAATCAAGGATCAATCGCAAGCTCCACACCCAACATGTTCCCAAGCGTTACTGGAAATATTTAAGTGAGAAAAAAGAAGCCGTTTAGACTGATTTTCTGGCCCTTAGACATAAAAAAGCCGGAAACGCCATGAGTTCCTTGTAGTGTTTGGGGTCCGATTCCTTGAATTCCGGAAGCGGTTTGGGTTCTATGAAAGCGTCGATGACGAAACCGTTTTCCAATATAGGCTGCATACAATCATGGAGGGATCGACGATAACTATCGACTATGACTTTCTTTCCGAAACCGGACCAAGTCGCTTTCACGGCCTCGATTTCAAAATAGTTAGTGGATTTAAAATACCCGTAGCAAAAAAAAGGATGTTCAATGGACAGGACGACTTGGCCATCCGGGCGCAAGACCCGATTGAACTCCTTGAAGACCCTATCCCAATCTTCGATATAATGCATAGCCAACGCACAGAGCACGGTATCGAAACTGCCGTCATCAAAGCGATCTAAGGGCGTAGACAAATCGTGTACAAAGAACTCCCCGGCATTCGGATTCCTTTTTTTCGCCAGCTCGACCATTTTCGGGCTGAAGTCGAAACCGGTGACTTTCGCGCCTTGCCCCAAAAGGATTTCAGCATATTTTCCTGGACCACATGCCGCATCAAGCACATGCTTGCCTGCCACCTCTCCAATTAGGCCCAAGGTATTCGGACGATCATACAGGGCGTTGTGTGGCTTGGTGTCGATTTTAGCGTCATAACGTTCCGCTAAAACCTCATAAGCCGCCCGCACTGCATCTTGTAACGGCTTTTTATTTGCTTTTTTCCCCCACAAAGCGATCGCTATCGTTTTTGAACAACACATTGAAACTGGTCAAAGACCCATAAATCCTAGTGATGTACTGTTGCAATTCGACCTTGTCTTGATCATCAAGGGTCTTGCTGCTGTTGATCTTTTGCTCCATCACCCGCAGACGATCGCGAACCATGACGATTTTGTGGAAAAAAGTGGCAATTGGCATTTCTTTGGCAGCGAGGTCCTCCCCAGGTTCCAAAATCAACTTCCCCCCTTTCCACTTATCGGCCAAGGCCACCCTTTCGTGGGTATCACCCCATTTTTTCAAAATAGAGACCAAACTGCTTTCCACATCAAAAAGACTGACGGTGTCTACATCATCATCTGCACGTTCAATGACTTCAAACTCCGAATCCAAACCAATGGTTTCCAGCCCGTTTGCAATGAATGTGACCCAATAATGTTGTGAAGAGACATTGGTGACCACCCCTTTTCCATATTCCGGATGGTCGATTCGGGATCCAATACCCAATAACTTCATACTTGCGATTTTAGAACCTTAAAAATACCCTACTCCGGTTCAAAAGCCAAAAGGGTATTGTAAAAATCACGATAAATCGCTTGGACATCAATAGAATCATAAAAGGTCACCGGGCGGTTGCCGCTGTCGCGTGAAGTTGTAATCGTCTGGCTGGTAGCGAACTCCGGATGGATAAATGCGGCCACCAATCCCAAATCCCACAGGATCCTGCGTTGTCGCGACCCGTCGATATGATCGTCCCAACGCTTCAATAGATACTTGCCGATTTTGTGTTGTCCTATGGACCGTTCCAAATCAAGGTATGCGATTTCCATTTCAACCGCCACGTTGATTGGCATGATATGCAAATCAGCTTCCGAATCGAGCACAAGATCCAAGGCAAAAGGATCCATCAGTGGGTTGAAATCATTGCGCTTCAATACCTGCGTTTCGAAATCAAGGGTGGTTCCCAACCAAAAAATCGTCAGTTTGGAAGCGATTTCAGGTGCTATCAGCATCGCGGAAGCCACATTGGTCAAAGCCCCAAGAACAAGGATCGTCACCGAATCGGAATGCTGCGCCTGGCGTATGATCTCATATGCCGCTGCGGAATGTTGGGCCCGATCACCCCAGTCATAGGTCCTGGCAGCACCACCACGCAAGGTTTTTACCTCTAGGCCCAATTCACCTAGCAGCTGTTGGTTCAACCGATGGCTGTTCTCCATGCTTTTGTCGATCGACCAATGACTGGTTTGCCAATGGGCTGCGTTCAAAGCGGTGACCTTTACCGATGGTTCCAGCAAAATTCGGGTCAAGGCATAGGGGTCATCGACCTCATTGCCGGTGTCGGCATCGACAATGACGCTCCGGATTTCTTGGCCGGTCAGACTGAGGGGGGCACTTAAAACCATGAACAGGAAACAAAGGGAAACGAGCGGTAATGAACGCATGATGGCCTATTTTTTCTTAAGGTACGCTTTGGTTGATGATTTACAAAATGTAAGCTTTGACCGGCTTCCGTTTTACACCCCAATTGATTATTTTAGCAGCTTGTGCTATGATCAATTTCGAAGAAAATATCGAAGTCCGTGGAGCAAGGGTCCACAACCTCAAAAACATTGATGTCACCATACCGCGTGAAAAGCTGGTGGTCATTACCGGACTATCGGGTAGTGGAAAATCATCACTGGCTTTTGACACTATTTACGCCGAAGGCCAGCGCCGTTACATCGAAACGTTTTCAGCTTATGCCCGGCAATTCCTCGGTGGGCTCGAACGTCCTGACGTCGATAAGATCGACGGGCTTTCACCTGTAATCGCGATAGAACAGAAAACCACTTCCAGATCGCCCCGCTCTACGGTAGGCACGATTACCGAGGTGTACGATTTCCTTCGATTGCTTTATGCCAGGGCCGCCGATGCCTATAGCTATGAGACCGGCGAAAAGATGGTCAGTTATAGTGATGAACAGATCAAACAATTGATCATAGAGGCCTATGAAGGCAAACGGATCAACATACTGGCGCCGGTAATCAAATCAAGAAAAGGGCATTACCGCGAGCTTTTCGAACAAATCGCGAAACAAGGTTTCGTAAAGGTCAGGGTCGATGGTGAAATCGTCGATATCGTCAAAGGGATGAAGGTCGATCGCTATAAGACCCATGATATCGAAATCGTAATCGATCGGTTACAAGTCAATCCTTCCGATGAGCTTGACAAAAGACTGGGCGAAACGATCAACACGGCCATGTATAGTGGCAACAATGTATTGATGGTCTTGGAGGCCGATGCATCCGATCCCCGTTACTTCAGCCGGGATCTCATGTGCCCCAGTTCGGGCATCTCCTATCCTACTCCCGAACCGAACACTTTTTCCTTCAATTCACCAAAAGGGATGTGCCCCAGCTGTAGTGGATTGGGTCACGTTTACGAGGTAAACGAAAAGAAGATATTCCCCAACCGCAAGCTAAGTATCAAAGCCGGTGGTATTGCCCCATTAGGGGAATACAAAAAGTCTTGGGCCTTCAAGCAACTCGAAACCATAGGGCAACGTTACGGTTTCGATTTGGAGACCCCATTGGAGAAGATTCCGGAAGAAGCCATGCAAATCATCATGCATGGTGGAAAAGAACGCTTTTCGGTCGATTCAAAAACCCTAGGGGTCAAAAGAAACTATGCGATCGATTATGAGGGGATCTGCAACTTCATCAAGAACCAATTCGAAGAATCGAATTCCGCGTCCATCAAGCGATGGGCAAAGGATTACATGGATAAAATGGACTGCCCGAGCTGCCATGGGGCGAGGTTGCGAAAAGAATCACTTTACTTCAAGGTGGGCGGTCGCAATATCGCTGAACTGGCCGGTCTTGATATTATGGAACTCGCACGGTTCTTTGAGTCCTTCCAAGCGGAAATGCAAGGTGACCAAAAGAAGATCGCGGAGGAAATCGTAAAGGAAATCCGTACGCGGATCCGTTTTCTCCTTGATGTCGGACTCGATTACCTTTCATTGAACCGAAGCTCGAAATCCCTTTCGGGTGGAGAGGCCCAGCGCATTCGTTTGGCCACCCAGATCGGCTCCCAATTGGTCGGTGTGCTCTACATCTTGGACGAACCCAGTATCGGCTTACACCAAAGGGATAACGAACGACTCATACAGTCTTTGGTGTCGTTACGAGACATTGGAAATTCGGTGATCGTGGTAGAACACGATCGCGATATGATCGAACATGCCGATCACGTCATCGACATTGGTCCAAAGGCCGGAAAACATGGTGGAGAGATCATTTCGGAAGGACCACCCTCCGAACTCCAGGAACAGCAAACCCTTACAGCGGCATACATCACCGGGAGCAAAACCATACCGGTTCCTGAAAAACGAAGGAAGGGCAATGGCAAGAAAATCGTCTTGTCCGGATGCACCGGCAACAACCTTAAGGACATCACCGTTGAATTTCCCTTGGGGAAGTTGATCGGGGTAACCGGGGTGTCTGGAAGCGGAAAATCCACCTTGATCAACGAGACCTTGTATCCGATCATGAACGCCCATTATTTTAATGGCGTGCGCAAACCCATGCCCTATAAGAAAATTACCGGTTTGCAACATATCGACAAAGTCATCGATATCAACCAATCGCCCATAGGCCGCACCCCACGTTCGAACCCGGCAACCTATACCGGGGTGTTCAGTGAGATTCGTTCTTTATTCGCCAAGACCACCGAAGCGACGATCCGCGGCTATAAACCCGGACGTTTTAGCTTTAATGTGCAAGGAGGTCGCTGCGAAACCTGTATGGGAGGTGGACTCAGGGTCATCGAAATGAACTTTTTACCCGATGTGCATGTGGAATGCGAGACCTGCAATGGCAAACGCTTCAATCGTGAAACGCTAGAAATCCGATATAAAGGCAAGTCGATCGCCGACGTCCTCGAAATGACCATCAACGATGCCGTCGCTTTTTTCGAGCATATTCCGAAAATCTACCGCAAATTGAAAACCATCCAAGATGTGGGATTGGGATACATTAGTCTTGGCCAACAATCGACAACCCTTTCAGGAGGCGAAGCCCAGCGGGTAAAGCTGGCCACAGAACTTTCCAAACGCGATACCGGCAATACCTTTTACATCTTGGACGAGCCTACGACCGGCCTTCATTTTGAAGATATTCGCGTGCTGATGTTGGTTTTGGAACAATTGGTAGACAAAGGAAATACGGTTTTGGTGATCGAACACAATATGGACGTGATCAAAATGATGGACCACATCATCGATATCGGCTATGAAGGGGGGCGCGGCGGAGGCATGGTGGTCGCCAAAGGAACCCCTGAACAGGTTGCCAAAGACAATAAAAGCCACACCGCCAAGTTTTTAAAAAAGGAGTTGGATCAAACCAACACCACTATAGCCAAAGCGGTTTAATACAGGAATTATGAGGAAAGAACAACACCACAAGGGCTGGAACGAGATCAAGACCAACGATTCTTGGGCCATATTCAAGATCATGGGAGAATTCGTCAATGGATTTGAAAAAATGAGTGCCATCGGCCCTTGCGTCTCTGTTTTCGGCTCGGCCCGAACCCAACCTGGTGAAAAATACTATGACCTTGCCGTAAACGTTGCCAAAAGCATCGCCAACGCCGGTTATGGGGTCATAACGGGTGGCGGACCAGGAATCATGGAGGCCGGAAACAAAGGGGCCAATCTTGCCGGAGGTACTTCGGTGGGGCTGAATATCGACCTCCCCTTCGAGCAGCATGACAATCCGTTCATCGACCCGGATAAAAGTTTGGATTTCGACTACTTTTTCGTTCGCAAAGTGATGTTCGTCAAATATTCACAAGGATTTGTGGTCATGCCAGGAGGATTTGGCACACTTGATGAGCTCTTTGAAGCGATGACCCTTATCCAAACGAATAAAATCCACACCTTCCCCATCATCTTGGTTGGATCTGAATTTTGGGGCGGGTTGATCGATTGGATCAAGAATACCATGCTCGAAGCTGGAAACATCAGTCCGAAAGACCTTGATTTGATCCAATTGGTCGATACGGAAGAAGAAGTGGTCTCGATTATCGATGCGTTCTATAAAGGTCGCGAATTGAGCCCTAACTTTTAAGCGCTGAACGATTTGGTAAAGCTTTCTTTTTTGAAGAAAATCATAATGCCGCTCTTGGTATGCTGCACTTGTATGCTATGGGGGCAACATAAAAATACCATTACGGCTACCCTCGATGCCCAGAACAACCAAGTGCGGGTCACCCAATCGTTCACCTACCACAATGCGAGCGATATCGCACTTTCCCATTTATATTTCAATGATTGGAACAACGCCTATTCGAGCAATACCACCCCCTTGGCGAGACATTTTGGTGAAGACTTCAATCGCAGCCTACACTTGGCCAAAAACCGGGAACGTGGATTTACCATACTGACGAGCGTGGTCGACAAAGGATATGCCGGCTTGCAGTGGGAACGGGAACCGGCCGCCGATATCATCAGGGTCGGTTTGGATAGCCCGCTGCAACCTGGCCAAGAAGTCAGTTTGTTTTTCACCTACACCCTTCAACTCCCCGATGGTAAGTTCACCAAATACGGATACAACTCCGACGGCACCATCAACCTAAAGGATTGGTATCTCAGCCCTGCGGTTTTCGATGGGGAATGGCATGTGTATTCCAACAAGGGATTTGATGACTTATATACGGATGTCACAACGACCGATATCAACTTCATTTTTCCCCAAGATCTTTTTTTGGCTTCCAATTTCCTTGAATCGAACGTGTCGGATTTTCCGGGTGGTCAACAAGTTCAACTCAGAGGGTCCGATCGAAAGAACTGCCAAATCATATTGACTCCTGAAAAACAGTTCACACGACATGTGACCCCTTTTATGACGGTCAGTAGCGATCTTGTGAACTCCAGGTATGATGAGATATCACAAGGGATTTCCATTAATAAAGTAGCTCGTTTTATCCACAACAACTTGGGGAGTTACCCCCATGACAATGTGTTGGTCAGCACCTTGGAATACAACAAAAACCCTTTGTACGGCCTCAACCAACTCCCCTCCTTCATTAGGCCCTATCGCGAACAGTTCCAGTTCGAGATGATGTTTTTAAAAACCACCTTGAACAGCGTGCTCAAGGAAACCTTGTTCTTCGACCCTCGTAAGGAACGCTGGGTGAACGACGCGATCGCCAATTATTTGATGATCAAGTATGTGGAGATCAACTATCCGAACCAAAAGCTGATCGGGAAGCTTGCGGGACTCTGGGGAATACGGCGGTCTCATTTGGCCAAAATGGCCTTTAATGAACAATACAATTTACTGCAAATGCTTTCGGCCCGAAAGAACATCGATCAGGCCTTGACCACCCCAACCGATTCTTTGGTACTTTTCAATGAACGGATCGCCAACCGATATAAAGCGGGATTGGGACTATCCTATCTGGCCGATTATGTAGGTGTCGAACGCATCGACAGTACGATCATTGATTTTTATGATGTACACCGACTGAATGCTAGGACCAAGGTCAAGGATTTTCGCACCATTTTGGAACAGTGTGCCGATGATCAGGTCGATTGGTTTTTCGACGAATATGTGGCAACCAACAAAAAAATCGATTTCAAGATCAAGAACGTCGAAAAATCAGAAGACTCCATAACCTTCACCTTAAAGAACAAAAGAGGTACCAACGTACCCATTTCCTTGTTCGGATTGCGCAAGGATTCGGTCATTTCGAAATACTGGTATGCCGATATCGATTCATCGGCCACCTTTACGATTCCGCGTCAAGGGGAAGACCGATTGGTCTTGAACTACGATCAAAAAATACCTGAATTCAATCAGCGTGATAATTGGAAGACTTTGAACGGATTTTTCTCCAGCAATAAGAAGTTGCAATTCCGGTTTTTCAAGGATACCGAAGACCCGTATTACAACCAAGTTTTTTATGTGCCGATCGCGAACTTCAATATTTACGACGGGGTGACACCGGGCTTGCGTATTTACAACAAGACCTTTTTGGAACGAAATTTCAATTACGACTTTTCACCGGCCTATTCCTTCTTGGAAAAGACGGTCGTCGGGCGTGCTAGTTTTCGATATCGCAAGTACCACGATAAGGGCAAGTTGTTCGTTTCGAACTATTTCATAGGGGGCAGTACCTCACATTTCCAGACCAATTCGCGCTTCACGACGATTACCCCGGCTATAAGTTTCGGCTGGCGGCCCAAGGACCTACGTTCGAACAAAAGGCAATCGTTATTGATCCGGCATCGAAATGTTTTCCGAAATATCGATGAGACGGTTTTGAATGACAACAGCATTGATCTTGATCTGGAAAACAACCCCGATTACAGTGTGTTCAATGTGCGGTATGACAAGGTGCATAATGACATCATCAATTTCAAGTCCTCTTCGTTGGACTTCCAACATTCGAGTGAATTCACGAAACTGTCCTTAGAACTGGAGTATCGGAGATTGTTCGAAAGCAACAGGCAATTGAACCTGCGCTTCTTTGCGGGTAAGTTCCTGCGAAACAAGAGCACCTCCGATTTTTTCAGCTTTGCGCTCGATCGACCCACCGACTACCTTTTTGATTTGAATTACCTCGGGCGCTCTGAAGACTCGGGCTTGACCAGCCAACAGATCATCATTGCCGAAGGAGGGTTCAAATCACAATTCGATGATCAATTCGGAAGCGATTGGATCGCGACTACCAATGCGAGTTTCAACGTTTGGCGTTGGATCGAGCTCTATGGCGATGTCGGGTTTATTGGTGACAAGGGAGAATCCGCCCGCTTTGTTTATGATTCGGGCATCCGATTGAACCTGGTTACGGATTACTTTGAGCTGTACTTTCCGATCTATTCGAATAACGGTTGGGAAATCGCCCAACCGAATTACAGTGAGACGATACGTTTTGTAGTCACAGTAAGCCCGAGAACACTTATCGGTCTGTTCACCCGAAGGTGGTTTTAATTGAGGTATTCGTAAAATATTCGGCTTTTTTAAACGTTTCATTTTTGTATTCGTGATTTTTGTAACAAAAAATTGTGAATTCATAAATGATTTTCAAAACCCAGGTGCGTAAAAAACGCTTGGTTTTTACTACTTTTGCAAAAAATCCATCACCCTTAATGAAGACAGACGACGCTACTGCAAACAACTCGATTTCGTACGACGATTTTCAAGAACAAATCCTTCGGGACTTTGAAATCGCCGTTACCAGTCGTGAGTGCAGCCTTTTAGGGAGGCGTGAGGTATTGACCGGAAAAGCCAAATTCGGCATCTTCGGTGATGGAAAAGAACTGCCGCAATTGGCCATGGCCCGTTCCTTTCAAGATGGGGATTTCAGAAGCGGGTATTATCGCGATCAGACCTTTATGATGGCGCTGGGACATTTGGATCCCAAATCGTTCTTCCATGGTTTGTATGCGACGACCGATATAGAAAAGGAACCTATGAGTGCCGGCCGCCAAATGGGTGGGCATTTCGTAACCCATAGCATGACCCAAGATGGGCAATGGGTCGACTTGACCAAGCAAAAAAACAGTAGTGCCGATATCTCTTGTACCGCTGGTCAAATGCCAAGATTATTAGGATTGGCCCAAGCATCGCAGGTCTACCGCAAGGTGAAGGACATCGATCAAACCAAGTTTTCGAACAATGGTAACGAAGTCGCCTGGGGTACCATCGGCAACGCAAGTACGAGTGAAGGGCATTTCTTTGAGACCATCAATGCCGCGGGAGTGATGCAAGTGCCGATGGTCATGAGCATTTGGGACGATGCGTATGGCATTTCCGTTCCGGCCGAATTCCATACCACAAAAGGCGATATCTCCGAAATCCTTAAAGGATTGCAACGGGATACCGAAAATAAAGGCTATGAAATCTTCAAAGTCGCCGGGTGGGACTATACCGCCTTGATCCACGCCTATGAAAATGCGTCGGATATCGCGCGTGACGAACACGTGCCCGTGTTGATCCATGTTACGGAGCTGACCCAACCCCAAGGACATTCCACCTCGGGATCCCACGAACGCTACAAATCACCGGAACGTTTGGAATGGGAGCGCGAAAATGATTGCAACAAGCGGTTTCGCGAGTGGATCATTGATAACAATATCGCCACTGAAGAAGCGCTGAAAGCGATTGAAAAGCGAATCAAGCAACAAGTCCGCAACGCGAAGAAGGAAGCCTGGTCGGAGTTTTTGGCTCCGCACCTCGCCCAAAAGAAAGAATTGGTCGATTTATTGGCCCAAGCTGCCGAAGGTAGTGCGAATAGGACGTTCATCACCAAGGTGATGAATGATTTCATTGCCATTGACGAACCGATAAAGAAAGATATTGCGTCACACGCCAGAAAAGCACTTCGGTACTTGATCGGCGAATCTTCGGAAGCCAAGCAACGTCTTCAAGAATGGATCGATCGGTTCATGGCGATCACCCAACCCAAATACAGTTCGGAACTGTTCCATGAGCAACCCTTCGATACGGCATCGGTGGAAGCGATTGCCCCGATGTATCCTGATGCCCCTGAAGAAGTGGATGGACGGGTGATTTTGCGGGACAACTTCGACGCCTTATTCAACAAATATCCTGAGGCGATGATCTTTGGTGAGGATACCGGGAACATCGGTGATGTGAACCAAGGCCTTGAAGGACTGCAAAAAAAGTATGGGGCCACTCGGATCGCCGATACGGGGATACGGGAAACCACGATCATCGGGCAAGGAATCGGATTGGCTATGCGGGGGTTGCGACCTATTGCCGAAATCCAATACCTTGACTATATCTTATACGCCCTACAAACATTGAGTGATGATTTGGCTACCCTGCGTTACCGTACGGTCGGAAAACAAATCGCACCACTCATCATTAGGACCCGTGGACATCGCCTTGAAGGGATATGGCATTCGGGTTCCCAAATGGGAGGCCTCATCCATTTGTTGCGCGGTATCTACATCCTAACGCCGAGGAATATGACCCAAGCGGCAGGCTTCTACAATACCTTAATGAAGGGCAATGAGCCCGCCCTGGTCATCGAAAGTTTGAACGGCTACCGCCTAAAAGAATTAAAACCTGCAAACTTAGGCGATTTTTGTACGCCGATCGGCGTTGTGGAAACCTTAAGGGAAGGTACCGACATCACCTTGCTCTCTTATGGATCGACCCTTCGGATCGTAGCAAAAGTAGCCCAGGAATTGCAGGAGGTCGGCATTGATGCCGAAGTGATCGATGCACGATCTTTACTCCCTTTCGATACCGCACACGATGTGTTGAAAAGCATCCAAAAAACGAATCGCTTGTTGATCATCGACGAGGATGTACCGGGGGGCTGCTCCGCCTATTTAATGCAAGAGATCCTCGAGAAACAAGGAGGGTATGCCTACCTAGACAGTGCTCCTCAGACTTTGACCGCCAAGGCGCATCGCCCAGCCTACGCCACTGATGGGGATTACTTTTCGAAACCCAATGAAGAAGATATTTTTGAGAAGGTTTATGGAATCATGCATGAAGCTGATCCCGAAGCCTATCCCAAATTGCGATAATAAAAAAAAGCCTCCCGAATGGGAGGCTTTTTATTTCCATATTAATTTTTGATTTCGGTGTCCGGATTTTGCATGGCCGGTACCAATGGGTTACCATCGGCATCGATTTCAATGATGTTATCGAAACCGAGTTGATCTAATTTGTCAATGATCTTCGCACGGTCACCGACCATAAACCAGTTTACGGCTTCCGGTTTGACGACCTCTTTGCTCACCTTGTGCAGGTCAGCCAAAGATAGGTTCCTAACATTTTGATCGTACTTCTGGTAGTAGTCATCGGCTAGTCCATACCGCACCAAATTCCGGATACTACCGTTTACCGAACCATTGGTTTCCCACTGGCCTGGCAGCTTCAAGACTTGGTTCGTCTTGACTTTATCAAGCTCTTCTTGGGTTGCCAAGCGCGTAGTGACGAAATCAGTGATTTCCTTTTTGAACTCCGTAACGGATTCAGCGGTCTTATCGGTCTGTACCGAAGAATACACAATGAACGGGCGATCTTCTTTCGACCCCAAGACCAAGCCCCCGGCCCCGTAAGACCAATGCTTATCTTCACGTAGGTTCATATTGATCCTTGAAGTGAAATCACCTCCCAAGATGTTGACCATTTGCTCTAGGGCAACTTCTGACAAATCACCGTACTTTTCCGTCAAGTGACCCGCAATGATGACCGACTGTTGCGATTCTGGGCGGTTCATCAAATACAGCGTATTCTTGGTATTGGTTTGGGGTGCCTTGAAGGTTACCGTGGGCACATTGCCTTTCTTCCACTTCGAGAATCGTTTTTCAAGCATCCCTTTCAATTCATCCATTTCGATATCACCGGTTACGATAAGGGTGGCGTTGTTCGGTTTCATCCAAGTATCGTAAAAGGCCACAACATCGTCACGCGTCAATTTGGAAACGGTTTCTTCGTATCCGGTACCCGTGTAAGGGCTGCTGTAAGGATGGTCATCCCCATACATGTATTTGTTCATGACCCGTAGCGCCATCGAAAACGGTTGGGTTTTTTCTTGACGGATATCGTTCAACTGTTGGTCCTTTAAACGGTCGAATTCGGCTTGCGGAAAAACCGGATTCAATACTACATTGGCAAAAAGATCCAAACTGGCCCCCAAACTCGGTTTTAGGGTACTCATATAGACATTCGAAAGGTCTTGGTTCGAAAACGTACTCAAACTAGCACCCAATAGTTGTAACTGTTCATTGATTTGCAACGAACTCATATCCTTGGTTCCCTCGTCCATGAGGTTCATTGACAATTCAGCGGTACCGGCGCTTGACAGGTAGTCGGTCTTGTATCCGGCATCGAGTACTAGGTTGACCACCATGGTTGGAACCCCTGTCCTACGAGCCAAAACCACCTTCAATCCATTCTTTAATTCAGTTCGCTGTAGGTCAGGGAACTGGGAGCTTTTTTGGGCCCCTAAGGCAGGAAGCTCGCTACGATCAACCGTCGATTCATCGATACCATATTCAGGAAAAGGGTGACATACCAAAATATGCTTGCCTCGCGAAAGCCATTTTTGGGCCGTTTTCTTAAGGTCTTCGGCAGTTGCCTCTTCTACGAATTTCAATTGGGTCTTGTAGTAAGAAGCATCGCCATGATAGGTCTCGTTCGATGCCAAGATATCGGATACCCCACCAAAGCCACCGATGCGCTCCAGCCCCTTGATGAAACCGGAGAAATAAGAGGCCTTGACGCGTTTTAATTCCTCATCGGTCGGCCCTTCGTTCATGAACTTCTGGATTTCGGCCCACAACTCCTGCTCTAATTTTTTGGCATCTTGGCCCGGTTTGACGTTCAGCCACGTAATGAAGTTACTTGCGATTTCGCTAGATGCTTGAAAGGAGACCGCGGCACTGGCCGATTGGTCTTCATAGATGAACTTTTTGTACAACCGCGAATTTTTCCCGCTGGTGAGGATGGACGAGATCAAATCGAAATGCAAATCCTCGCGGGCTCCGAACTCCGGCGAATTCCAAGCGAAAAGCACCCGAGTTTCCGGAACTCGATCTTGATAGACTTGATAGGAGTCGAAATTCTTTTCGGGAATATTCACTTCTTGACGCTCGATAGTGGGTCCTGATGGGATATCGCCGAAATACTTGACCACTTTCTGATAGACTTCATCGGGATTCACGTCACCGGCAACGGCCAATACGGCATTAGCCGCCCCATAATAAGCCTTGAACCACTCTTGTACATCTTCCAACGAAGCCGCATTGAGGTCTGCCATTTCACCGATGACCGTCCAAGAATACGGATGCCCTTTCGGGTACATCGCTTTGGTTAGGTAATCCCATTGCATCCCATAGGGCTGGTTTTCACCCTGGCGCTTTTCGTTCTGCACCACCCCGCGTTGCTCGTCTAATTTCGCTTGGTCGATAGCACCCAATAGGTGGCCCATACGGTCGGATTCCAAAAAGAGCACCTGATCCAATGCCGACAGTGGAACATTTTGGAAGTAATTCGTTCGGTCATTGTTGGTCGTTCCGTTCAAATCGGTCCCTCCAATGCTCTCCAAAGCTTGAAAATAATCCGTGTTGTAATTTTCGCTACCATTGAACATGAGGTGTTCGAATAAATGCGCAAAACCGCTTTTTCCGGGTTTTTCGTTTTTCGAGCCTACGTGATACCATACGTTGACTGCGGCTATGGGTGCCTTGTGGTCTTCATGGACCAAGAGGGTCAGGCCGTTTTTCAAGGTGTATTTCTTGTAGGCAATGTTAATATCGTCGGCTTTGAACGAAAAGTCCTGCGCCCACAATAGGGTTCCTGTCATCAGTGACAGGCACATAATCATCAGTTTTTTCATCGAATTTGATTTAAGGTTACTTTTTGATTGATTCATTGTAGTGTTACAAGATAACCCTAGTTGGCGATAGCCGCAAAGAAACACCGATTATTTTCAACGATTGCTTACCTTTAAACTAGTCGTATGAACTATTTTTTAGCCTTTCCGGATTTTAATATTTGGAGTACGCCCTTGCTACTTCTTACCATACAAGGATTGCTATTCGCCTTGTTGCTTCTGCAGCGGTACTTGAAAAAAGGCAATAGTGCCGATTTGTTCCTATTTTTCATTCTGTTGATTACCTGCTACAGCCAGACGTGCTATACCGTTGGGTTTATGGGCTGGTACGACACCTTTCGAAACACCAAGATCAATTATGCCCTTATCGGACTATCGGTCGCCGTCGTGCCCTTGATTTACTTATATGTGAAGTCGATCACCATGTCGTCGTTCAGGTTTAGAAGAATGGATTGGTGGCATTTCCTCCCCGCTTTTTTGATCATCACCTATCGCATTGTCATCTACGTTTACGACGCATCGCAACCTGGTTTTGACGATACCCAGAACGGCTATTTGAAAATCCACCTTGACGAAGCCTTCGTTTTACCCATTTACGCCGCTTTCGGTTTCTTTCAAAACTTGCTGTACCTAGCGTTTACCTTTCAATTGTTCTATTTCTATCGCAAAAAGATCAAGCAGTATTTTTCGAATACCTACAAACTGGAACTGAATTGGATCTTGACCTTTCTTTCGCTGTATTCGGCCCTTTACCTTTACGATTTGGTACAGACCATCATCAATGAATTCGTGGTCGAACTCAGTTATGTGCAACAATGGTGGATGACCCTATTCGCCGGCTTGGTCATAATTTACGTGGGCATCAAAGGGTATTTTACCGATACCACGAAACTCAAAAAATTGGATTTCAGTTTCGCCCCAAACCGCGATAGTATTCCTGAGCCTTCAACGGTAAACCCAAAATCGATTCCCCAGGAAGCGAAAGACCGTTTGCAGGATGTAATGGAAAACCAACGCCCTTATTTAGACCCCGAGCTCAACCTTGCCGACTTGGCCGCTATGGCGAATATGACACGGGCACAACTTTCAGAGACGATCAATATCGGTTTCGGTAAAAACTTCAACGATTTCATCAACATGCATCGGGTCGATGCCTTCAAAAAAATGCTTTCGGAAGACCAGCAAGATCGACTTTCGCTTTTGGGAATGGCTTATGAATGCGGATTCAATAGCAAAGCGACCTTCAACCGTGTCTTTAAAAAGTTGACCAACACTTCGCCGTCGGAATATTTAAAAACCTCATAATAAAATATTTACGTTTTTTTGAGACGTCTCAAATCGTATTTGAGCCGCTTCGATAAGATTTGGGGCGCGGTACCCAAACGCTTTTTTCACTTTTGGAGTGTTCAATCACAATACCCGACATCATGAAAAAAGTCTTGCACGTAGTAATCGATCCCATTCTACAGAAACATTGGATCGCCGATTTTACCTTCTTCATCATGCGTTTTGTCTGTGGGATGTTATTGGCCCTTAGTTTCGGCGCCGATAAATTCGGGATGCCATGGACCCCGGAAGGCCAAAACCTCAATCTCTTCGAAGTGTCGGCTTGGTTTCCACAGGATGTGGCCGAATATGGGGGCATCTTCGCGGCCATGCCGGTGTTTTTCGCATGGATGGGCGCTTTCAGTGAAGCCGTAGGTGGTCTGTTCCTTGCTTTCGGGTTCAAAACCCGTATTGCCTCGTTCTTGATTGCCTGTACGATGTTGGTGGCCATTTTTCTGCAAAAATGGGGACAAGGTGTCTGGGGCATGTTGCCGGCCATGGGCTTTCTCTGGGTCGCGCTCTACCACCTCTATTTAGGTTCGGGCCGCTTCGGCATCGATTATCTTATTTCCAAAAAACTATTAAAATCCTAACACATGAAAAATCATTTGCAACAAATATTCCTTGGGTTGATGCTCCTAACCTTCCTACAAGCCTGTGTGCAACAAGAGCATGCAAAAACCGTAACCTTCAAAGTTGATATGAACGGCATTACGAATGTCGCGAATGTGGGGCTCCGCGGTCAATTCACTTCGCCCTCTTGGCAGGTGACCATTCCGATGACCGATACGGACGGGGATGGTATTTATGAGGTAACGCTCGAGGAAAAGACAGCACAAAACAGCGTATCCTTCAAATTCGTCAACCAATCGGATCAAGTCGAACTGGCTTGTCAAGAAAACCGCCGAATCACCTTCGATTATCGCCCTGAAACCATCGAATATAGTGCGGTCTTTGATAGTGCCGAATCCGGAATACAAACCCATAATTAATAACCATCATGAAAAAAGCACTTTACATCATAGCTTTGACCTTTGCAATGGTCATGCAGGGCCAAGTAAAAGGGAACGGGAATATCATTAGTAAGACCATAGCGTATGAAAACCTTACCGACATCACGATTTCGATCTATGCCGATATCACTATAGACGCTGACCGCAAAGCAGGTATCACTCTAACCGGCGAATCGAACTTGCTCCCCTTGATCGATACCGAGGTGGTGGACGGAAAACTCCAACTCGATCAATTGAAATGGATCCAACCCACCAAACGAATCCAAATCACCATCGGAGCGCCTAATCTAAAGCGGGTAGAACAAGGCACCAATGATAACGCCAAAATCATCAATTTGAACAGGGAGTTCTTCACTGCTTCGGCTTTGAACGGAAAGCTGGAACTATCAGGACGTGTAGGCACTTTGAATATCAGTAACGAAAACGGAACCGTAGATGCTGCGGAACTTACCGTAGATCAAGTCGAATTGAATATCTGGGGATGGGGCAAAGCCATTGTAGCTCCTAGTCGCTCCATCGGTGGCCGTATGGCCCAGGAGGCCGAAATCGAATTGCGATCCAATCCTACATCCATAGATGCGGCCATAGCCAAGGCGATCGATCGCAATGCGGTCAAAGATCAAGGTGCCGTGCAATATATCCGGTTCAAGATCAAGAACAATTCGGCCAACCGCCACCAATTTTATGTCGTCGGTCCAAAACCGGAAGGTGGAAAATTCAGCTATGGGTTCCCGATGATGCCCGGGAGTATCAGAAAAGAACATTGGACCACCGGTACAAAGGTGTATAAAATCAGTGCTCTTGGTATCAAAAAACTGATCCGTAAAATTGAAATACAGGATGAGGATACTGTGGTAAAGCTCTTTTGAACTTCTTGTAAAACCTTTAAAAAAAGCCTTGATTTGTCGGATAAATCAAGGCTTTTTTAATGAAATTCGCACTAAAACGAGGGATTTTCTAAGAAAATTTCAATGACTAAAGTTGAAAAATTATATTTTTGCGCAGACTAAATCCCCCTAGAATGAAAAACGGTTCCATGGCAAGTATTGGTCTTGCCCTTCTTAGAATTGCTCCTGCGGCCATGATGTTGGCCCATGGAGTCCCGAAATTCCAAAAACTGATTGCCGGTGATTTCGAGTTTCCCAACCCCTTCGGTATCGGAGCGGCCCCTACCCTGTTTTTAGCGGTAGTCGGCGAATTCATCGCCCCTATCCTATTGATCATCGGGTATAAGACCAGGATCGCTTCCCTTCTGGCCTTAGTGACCATGTTGGGTGCGGCTTTTATCGTTCATGCTGCCGATCCTTTCGGCGTTCGCGAAAAAGCCTTGTTGTACGCCGCTTTCTTCCTTTGTATTTTCTTATTGGGTCCGGGCAAATACAGTCTGGATAAAAAGTAGTTTTCCTTAAGAAACGGCTACGAGGAGTTCTTTAAGCAGGTCGGCTTGTGACATATTTTGTGCGCCGACCCCCTTCCCTTTTAAATCCAAGACCCGGAGGGCGTGGATTATGCCACTGACCCGCTTCATCGGGTAATTTTGGGATGCCACTTGGTATTCCTTCACAAAGAACGGGTTCACACCCAGCGTTTTGGCCACCGTTTTGGATGATTTATCGTTTAGACCGTGATACTGCAAGAGTTGGATGAAAAAATTGTTCAAGGTACTTACGGTGACCACGAAGGGGTTGTCTTTGGGGTTTTGGGCGAAGTAATCAATGATGCGTGACGCCTTGGTCATATCGCGCTCACCAATGGCCTTCTTCAGTTCAAAATTGTTGAAGTCCTTACTGAATCCGATATGCTTTTCGATCAAGTCGGCCGTTATGGTGGCCCCTTTGTCAATGATCAAAAACAACTTTTCAAGTTCGTTATTGATCCTGCCGAGATCCGTGCCCAAAAACTCGACCAGCAGCATCCCGGCCTTGGGTTCCAAACCATAGCCTTTACCTGACAGGTTCCTGCGAATCCAATCGGCAACCTGGTTCTCGTACAATTTTTTGCTCTCGAACAACAGCCCGTTTTTTGAAACCGCTTTGTATAGCTTTTTACGTTTATCGAGTTTCTTGTATTTGTAGCAGACGACCAGCAAGGTAGTCGGTTGGGGTTGTTCGCAATAGGCGGTCAGTTGCTCGATGGTCCTCGACAGGTGTTGCGCTTCCTTGACGATGACCACTTGATGTGCTGCCATCATCGGATATCGTTTGGCATTCGAAACGATCTCATCGATACTGGTATCCTTCCCATAAAGGGTTAGTTGATTGAACCCCCGTTCGGCTTCGGTCAGGACATGGGCGGCGATGAAATCGGTGATCTTATCGATAAAATAAGGCTCGTCCCCCATAAGGAAATAGACTGGGGCGAATGCCTTGTTTCGAATATCATCGGTTATTTTCTTGAGTTGATCCATTTCAAAAAGAATACGCATTTTTGCGTATGCGACCCTTGAATTTTCCTTCGTATCGGTTTCGGATCAAAAATACCGAAAAAGGTCCCTTGATTTTCGATGTGATCCGGAAAAAGTTCGTGGCACTGCAACCCGAAGAATGGGTGCGGCAGCATGCGGTGCGTTACCTTTCCGAAACCAAAGGGTACCCATTAAGCTTGATCAATGTCGAAAAACAATTGTTGGTCAATGGGCTCCGAAAGCGGTATGACATCATCGTCTACCGTTCTGATGGCACTATTTTCTTATTGGTGGAATGCAAAGCGCCAAAGGTCAGCATTACCCAAGAGGTTTTCGATCAAATCGCCATCTACAACCTGGAACTGGAAGCCGAACTCTTGATGGTTACCAATGGCCTGCAACACGTGCAGTGCAAAATGGACCGGGTTCGGGAAAAATATGATTTTCTAGAGGAAGTTCCTGAATTTAGCCGTTAATTTGCTCCCGTTTTGGAAGTTGCGATCGTCATATTGAATTGGAACGGTGTCGAGCTGTTGAAGGCCTATCTTCCTGAGGTCATCGCCCACAGCCCCAACGCATCCCTCTATGTCATTGATAATGCCTCGACCGACGGCTCGGTTGAACTGGTACGCACCCGTTTTCCACAGGTAAGCTGTATCGAGAATACCGGCAATCTTGGGTTCGCCGGCGGTTATAATGCCGGGCTCCGAAAGATAAAAGCCGATGTGTTCTGTCTGCTGAATTCGGATGTAAAAGTGAGTGAAGGGTGGTTGACACCGATCGTATCGCAGTTCGAAACGGATTCGAAAACGGCCATTGTCCAACCCAAAATCCTGGATTTAAAGAAAACCGGTCACTTTGAGTATGCCGGGGCCGGAGGTGGTTTTCTCGATAAATTGGGCTATCCGTTTTGCAGGGGTAGGATCTTTCAGGTCCTTGAAGAAGACCTCGGGCAGTATGACGATATCACTGAAGTCTTTTGGGCGACCGGCGCTTGTATGTTCATTAGAACAAAGGTCTTTTGGGACTTGGGTGGATTCGACACCCGGTATTTTGCGCATCAAGAAGAAATCGATTTGTGCTGGCGGGCCCAGAACAAGGGGTATAGTGTCTTTTACAACGGGTTTAGCAAAGTATACCATTTGGGGGGATCTACCTTAAGCAATTCAAACCCGAATAAGACCTATCTTAATTTTCGCAATTCGCTGTACTCGATTACCAAAAACCTGCCAAGAAGAAGCGCCTTCAAATTGATTTTTTACCGATTGATCTTGGATGGGGTCGCGGCCGTTTGGTTCCTTTTCCAACTTAAACCCATGCACAGTTTGGCCATTCTACGGGCGCATTTGGTTTTTTACATTAACTTTAGAAAGCTATACAAAAGCAGGGAAAAAGCTAATTTTCTATTAAAATATTACCGAACGAAATCCATTGTGTGGTCTCATTTCGTACATCAAGTGAAGAATTTTAACAATTTAGTAAAAGATTAACTGCGGCATAGTGCCGATCCCTAGCAATTTCGATAATTTTGAACTCGCAACGGCAGATAATCTAAATAAACCATTATGAAAAAAGTTATACTCGGAACCCTCGGAATGGCAGTTTTGCTTACTTCATGCGTCTCTCAGAAGAAGTATGCCGAATTGGAAGCAAAGCAGCAAGAAACCCAAGATTTGTTGAACTCGGCCACGGTGAAATTGAACACCTGTCTGGAAGAAAAAGCGACCGCTACTTCCAAAATGACCGCGTTGGAAGAACAGAACGCCTTCTTGAAGGCGAACAACCAAGAGTTGATCAACAACATGGGTGACTTGACCACCTTGACCGCAAAAGGTGCTGAAAACCTTGAAAAATCATTGGAAAGCTTACGAGAAAAAGACCTGACCATCCGCAGGCTTCAAGATGCCGTTACCAGACGTGATTCCGTCAACCTTGCCCTAGTACAAAGTTTGAAAGGGGTATTGGGCAACTTGGATGATGAGGATATCGAAGTCAGTGTAGAAAAAGGTGTGGTCTTCGTTTCTATTTCCGATAAACTATTGTTCCGAAGTGGTAGCTATAACGTTACTTCGGCTGCCAAGGAAGTCTTGGGCAAGGTTGCCAAAGTAGTGAACAACAAACCGGACTTCGATTTCATGGTCGAAGGTCATACTGACAACGTCCCTTACGCAAGTGGTGTCCTTTTGGATAACTGGGACCTCAGTGCCAAGCGTGCCACATCCATCGTGAGGATCCTTCAGTCCGATTTTGGGGTGGATCCCAAGCGTATGACCGCCGCCGGAAGGAGCTTCTATGTGCCATTGGCCAGTAATGATACGGCTTCAGAACGCGCCAAGAACAGAAGAACACGCATCGTGGTGCTACCGAAAATCGATCAATTCTACAACATGATCGAAGAAGGGATGAAAGATCCAGCTATCGGCGGTACGGGAAATTAAAAAATAACGTAGACGAATACAAAGGAAAGCGGTCTCCCAAAGGGGCCGCTTTTTTTAATAGATGACATCGGGGTCTCCCTTACCTTCACGAATGACCGTGGGGCTATCGCCGGACAAGTCGATTACGGTCGAGGCTACATTACCACCATATCCACCATCGATGACTACATCGACCAAATGATCCCACTTTTCGAGTATCAATTCAGGATCCGTAGTGTATTCGATGATATCATCCTCGTCATGGATCGAGGTCGAAACGATCGGATTTCCCAGGGCGGAGACCAATTCCTGCGCAATGCTATTGTCGGGTACCCGTATTCCTACGGTTTTTTTCTTTTTGAAGTCCTTCGGAAGCTTCGAGTTTCCGGGCAGGATAAAAGTATATGGCCCGGGTAAGGCCCTCTTCAATACCTTGAAGGTCGTCGAATCGATCTGTCGCACATAGTCGGATAGGTTACTGAGATCCGCACAGATAAACGACCAATTGGCCTTGGCAAGCTTGATGCCCTTGATGCGCGCAATAGCCTCCAACGCCCTCGATTTTGTGATATCGCAGCCCAAACCATAAACCGTATCGGTAGGATAGATCACCAAACCCCCGGAACGCAGTACGTTTACACACTCCATGATCCGCTTCGGGTCCGGGTTTTCTTCATAAATCTTGATCAATCGTGCCATGAAAAATGTATAAGAATTTTATTACATTTTTTACAATTAAATCTTTCTTCTATCGTTCTTGTTGTGCCCAAACTCTATCCATGAAAAGCATTAAAGGTCGAATTTTACTTGCCTTTTTAGCATTATGCTTGCTTATTACCCCACTTTTGTTGTTTTCGTATCGTTCGTTACGAAAAATCAACTCGGTCAAAACCTTGAAGGAACAGCTCGCTGAATTCAACACCAATCGACTGAATTCGATCATCACCTTTTCACTGGTTCTCGATAATGATACCAAAATAGACTCTTTTTACCAGTTTGGTACCACACAAAATATTAAAAAATACCATGAGTTCATTGCCAAGGCGGCGGCAAACGTCTCAAGGATCGATCCGACCGACCATGAGTCGGAGGCGGTATTGGCCAGGCGCTTGTCGGATATGCAGGGTCACATCCACCAATTGGATTCGGCCATCGTTCGGGCTTTAGGCATCCGTCGTGAACGGGGTTTTCGAGATTTCGGTGTCGAAGGGGCGATGCGTGATAACATCCAACGTTTGGAATTTGAAGCCCAAGGCATTTCATTAGCAGAAAACCTTTCCATCCGACGAAGTGAAAAAGACTTTTTCCTTCGCGATGATATGGACTATGCCCAAGAGGTCGTTCAGTTATGCGATAGCATTTTGGACCGTATGGCCCTGGATCGTGAAACCAATGAGGCATCCATAGCCATCCTCACCGCATACCGACGGAATTTCGATCGTATCGTGGTTCTGGAAAACGAGCTAGGGAATAAAAGTTTTGGGTTGATCAATGACATCTATCTGATTAACGGTCAGATTGATAATGAGATATCAAAATTATTTGAAATCGTTGATAGCGACCTGCGTTTGTTGACCGAAAGCGTCAAATCGTACCTCATCTTATTCTTTATGATCACGACGGCTTTTGCCGTGATTTTCGCCTTTGTTTTTTCCGGTCATATCGCTAAACCCATCCAACGGTTGATCGATGATATGGCTTTTATTTCGGAAAAGGATTTCAGTGGGGATTTCGGCCTGAAGTCACCTTTGCAAATTCGTGAACTGCAGCAACTGACCAAAACCTACAACAGCCTGGTCCAAAAAATCCGTTCCCAAATCGAAAGTTTGAACAAGAAGAACGGGGAACTCAACACCTTGAACCTCAAGCTTAAGGAATCGGAAGACGAGATCAAAGAGGCATCGGTCATGAAAGACAAGTTCTTTTCCATCATTTCGCATGACCTGCGTGGGCATACCGCCAATATCGTTTCTTTGGCCCAGGTTTTAGGCAATAAAAAAGCAGATTTGCCCGAAGCCCAAAAGGAAACCTTTATCAAGTACCTATCGGACGCTTCAAAAAACCTCGAATTGCTTTTGGACAATCTTCTGAATTGGGCCAAATCACAAATGAAGAACCAAGAAATCGTCAAAAAAGCCTTCGATATCAACAAGCTGATCCAAGCGAACTTCGAGCTTTTCAATGAAAACGCTGCCAAGAAGGGTATCGAATTGGTTTTCAACTACAACTCGGTTCACCGGGCCTATGCCGATAAGGACATGATCGATTTCGTTATCCGGAATTTACTCTCGAATGCCTTGAAGTTTACGGCCAGCGGTGATATGATCCGCGTAGACGTCTTTGAAAAGCAGGAATTTCTGGAAATCAACGTTCGCGATACAGGAGTGGGCATGACCAAGGATCAAATCAAACGTTTATTGGCTTCGAAAGGGGAAGGATTTACGACCACGGGCACGGACAATGAAAAGGGAACCGGTCTCGGGTTTTCCATCTGTAAAGATTTCATCGCGAAGAACGGGGGCGCGATCCAAGTGAGGTCGGTTAAGGGACAAGGCAGTAATTTTAGTTTTACCGTTCCAACCAGTCTGACTAAAGAAGCGATTTTCGCTTCTTAGGAGTCGACCACCTCAAGTTTGGCAAATCGTAACAATAGTTTTTTGACGGCTCCTGAATCGAATTGGATTTCAGCTTTTTTGTCTTGGCCCCTACCCTCAATCTTCAATACTTTGCCCCGACCGAAACGCGAGTGGTTAACGAGGCTCCCTTCGACCAGGCCCGCATCCACTGCCGTATTCGTACTAGACGGGTTCGCCAATTCGGGTTTGAGTTTCCGTAGTTTTCGCAACTGGTTTTCGGAGGGGCGGTTCGTAGCCGGCGGTGTTCCGCTACGCGGTTTTACCTGTCGCAGTTTGCTCTTATCTACCTCTCCCCAAATGGCATCATTGATCATCGATTTGTAACGATATCCATCATTGACCGGGGTTAGGTTCTCTACAAAAGCCTCATCGATTTCCTCTAAGAACCGGCTCGGTTCGGCATCGATAAGCTTGCCCCAACGATAACGGTTTTGGGTATAGGTGAGGTACGCTTGTTTTTCGGCCCTTGTCAAGGCCACATAGAACAAACGTCGCTCTTCTTCCAACTCACTTCGGGTATTCATACTCATAGCCGAAGGAAAAAGATCTTCTTCCATCCCGACAATGAACACGAAGGGAAATTCCAGTCCCTTGGCCAAATGGATGGTCATCAGGGCGACGCGGTCATCGTCCCCCACTTCTTTGTCCATGTCCGTCGCAAGGGCCACATCCTCCAAAAACTCGGTCAGGCTACCAGTAGCATCCGCCACTTCTTTTTGCCCTTCGACGAAGTCTTTGATCCCGTTCAATAGTTCTTCGATATTTTCCATACGCGCAACACCTTCAGGCGTACCGTCCTTTTTGAACTCCAACAACAGACCGGTCTTCTTGGCAACGTGCTCTGCCAAAGCAAAGGCATCGGCACTTTGCTCCATAATCTGGAAGCTTTTGATCATGGTCGCGAAATTGTGCAACTTCGATTTGGTTCCCGAATTGATCTTCAGATCCAGTTTGTCCAAATGTTCAATGACCTCAAAGATGGAACGACCGTAGTGGTTCGCGGCCACAAGCAATTTATCGACCGTCGTCTGGCCGATACCCCGTGCCGGGAAATTGATGATCCGTTTCAGGGCCTCCTCATCCTTGGTATTGATCGTCAGACGTAGGTACGCCAAGACATCCTTGATTTCCTTGCGCTGATAAAATGAAAGACCCCCATAAATGCGATATGGGATGTCTCGTTTCCGCAAAGCGTCTTCAATGGCCCTTGATTGCGAATTGGTACGGTATAAGACAGCGAATTCCCCGTTCGGGAGCTGCTGGTTCATCTTCAACTCGAAGATCGAACCGGCCACATATCGCCCTTCTTCCGCATCGGTCGGACTTCGGTGTATTTTAATTTTGTTGCCGTCGTCATTCGAAGTCCAGACCACTTTTTCCAATTGGTTCTTGTTCTTGGCAATGATCGAATTGGCAGCATTGACGATATTTTTGGTCGAGCGGTAGTTTTGTTCCAGTCGATAGACCGCCACATCGTCATAATCACGTTGGAAATTCAAGATGTTGCTGATATTGGCACCGCGAAACGAATAGATACTTTGCGCATCATCACCGACCACACAAATGTTCTGATATCGATCTGCCAGGGCCCTTACGATAAGGTATTGCGAGTGGTTGGTATCTTGGTACTCATCGACCAAAATGTACTTGAACCGCTCTTGGTATTTCATAAGAACATCAGGAAAACGGTTCAGTAATTCATTGGTACGCAACAGCAAATCGTCAAAATCCATGGCCCCCGCCTTGAAACATCGGTCGACATAATTCTGGTAAATTTCTCCCATTCGCGGTCTTTTGGCCATGGCATCGGCCTCGACCAGTTCAGGATTTTGAAAATAAGCCTTGACCGTGATCAAACTGTTTTTATAGGAGGATATGCGGTTTTGGATCTGTTTGTACTTATAAATATCCTTATCAAGCCCCATTTCCTTGATGATCGAAGCGATAAGTCGTTGTGAATCCTGGGTGTCGTAAATGGTGAAATTGCTCGGAAAACCCAATTTATCCCCATCGTAACGCAGCAGTTTGGCAAAAACCGAATGAAAGGTCCCCATCCAAAGGTTTTTCGCTTCGGAATTCCCCACAATTGTGGCGATACGCTTCTTCATTTCCCGTGCCGCCTTATTCGTAAAGGTCAACGCCAAGATGTTGAACGAATCGACACCCTGATCCATTAAATGGGCAATGCGATAGGTCAACACCCTTGTTTTTCCGGAACCGGCACCGGCGATGACCATTAAGGGGCCGTCTTTGTGCAAGACCGGTTGGCGTTGGGCATCGTTCAGTTCTTCGAGGTATGACATAAGTGTATTGGAAACAAGGGTTGAAATTAGCTAAACTTACTGGCTTGTTGAAATGCATTGACCAATACTTTTGAACAGCATCTTGTCATCTGCCCCATTTTAAATACCTTAGGACATATGAAAAATCATATACCCCTTGTCTTTCTTCTTTTAACCCTTGTCCTGCAAGGGCAAACCAAACGCTCCGGTCCGGTCATTGCCGATTATGGCAAGGTTTGGGAGGTGAAGGATATCGATTACCGAATAGCTCCCGACACGGAGCTGCGTGTGGTTTTTGATATCATGGCCAGTCCTGAAAACACGAATGTGCGTAACAGCAGTATCGAGACTGCCGCACGTTTTTTGAACATGCATGTACAAAGCGGCATCCCGAAATCCCAATTGAAAGTGGCCCTGGTGGTCCATAACAAAGCCTCAAAGGATATCATTACCGATGCGGCCTACGAAAAGCGTTTCGGTCACGGCAATCCGAATGCTGAAATGGTCGCTCAATTGTTGGCCGCCGATGTGGATATCATTTTCTGTGGGCAATCCTCTTTATCTCGAGGGTACCCGAAAGACGAATTGATCCCGGGGGTACAATTGGCCCTTTCCGCAATGACTGCTTTGATCAGCCTACAAAACGAAGGATATCGATTCATAAAATTTTAAAATAGGACCCATGAAAAACAGTTACAGCTTACTTCTTGGCCTAATCGCGATCAGCGCAGTCGGCCAAACCGTAAATCTGGAGTCGGATTTCAACGCCATCGAACCCAAAGTAATCGAATGGCGCCACGACATCCACCAACATCCCGAATTGAGCAATCGGGAATTCAAGACCGCTGAAAAAATCGCGAACCATTTGCGTTCGTTGGGTATCGAAGTGCAGACCGGGGTGGCCCATACCGGGGTCGTCGGGGTATTGAAAGGGGACCTTCCCGGAAAAGTCGTGGCCTTACGGGCCGATATCGACGCCCTACCGGTCACCGAACGAAACGACCTGCCCTTCAAGTCAACCGTGACCTCTGAGTTTTTAGGGCAAAAAGTCGGTGTCATGCATGCCTGCGGCCATGATACACATACGGCCATACTGATGGGAGTCGCCGAAGTCCTTTCAAAGAACAAAGCGCACATCAAGGGTACGGTCAAGTTCATCTTCCAACCGGCAGAGGAAGGTCCTCCACCTGGTGAAGAAGGCGGGGCACTACTCATGGTCAAGGAAGGCGTATTGAAAAATCCCGATGTCGATGCGATTTTCGGATTGCATATCAACTCCCAGACCCCAGTAGGGATGATCCGTTTCAAAATGGGGGGAACCATGGCGGCCGCCCAGAGCTTTACCATCAAAGTCAAAGGCAAACAAAGCCATGGATCCCAACCTTGGTCTGGGGTCGATCCCATTTTGATCAGTGCCAAGATCATCGATGGCCTGCAGACCATCATCAGTCGGGAAGCCAACCTTACCAATGAAGCAGCGGTCATCACCGTGGGCAAGATCACCAGCGGGGTGCGGTTCAATATCATTCCTGAAAGTGCTGAAATGATCGGCACCATCCGAACCTTGGATTACGGCATGAAAGATCATATCAACAAACGAATGAAGGAAATGGTCGCGACCATTGCGAAAGCCTATGGTGGTGAGGCGACTTGCGAGATTATCGACGCCACCGATATTACGTACAATGACCCTGAATTGGTCACCCAAATGTTGCCAACCCTGAAACGGGTGGCGGGTGCCCCGAATGTCGTCGCCCAAAAAGCCATAACGGGTGCTGAGGATTTCTCGTATTTCCAGCGTGAAGTCCCTGGGTTTTTCTTCTTTTTAGGAGGGATGACCCCTGGCAACACCGAATCATTCCCACATCATACCCCGGATTTTCTAATCGATGATGCTGGAATGATCTTAGGGGTCAAGGCCATGACAGGTTTGACGTTGGACTATTTGAATATGGGACAATAACGAAATCGCTCACAATTTGGAAACACTAATAGCAACGCTGGCTAACCTGCCTTGGTGGCTTTGGGTCATTTCGGGATTGGCCGTCATCGCCATTCGCGACATTTTTTTACAACGGGCCCATACGATTACCCACAATTTTCCGATCATCGGGCACCTGCGTTACTTATTGGAAAGCATCGGCCCCGAGATGCGGCAATATTTCGTGGCCAACAACCGTGAAGAGCTTCCGTTCAACCGTATTGAACGCAGTTGGATCTACGCCTCGGCCAAAAGGGAAAACAATTATGAGGGTTTCGGCACAGATCGTGACATTTATGCGCATCAACATATCTTCGTGAAAAATGCCATGATGGCCTTTCAAACCCCGGAAGGACATCCGAATCGTCAGGACCCCTATTTTTTACCCTGTGCAAAGGTCATGGGTGGGCATAACAAACGAAGAAAGCCCTACCGACCCGCTTCGGTCATCAATGTCTCGGCCATGAGCTTTGGGTCATTGTCGGCCAATGCCGTCGAAGCGTTGAATCTTGGTGTCAAAAAATCAAATGCCTATCACAATACCGGTGAAGGGGGACTCTCCCCCTATCATAAACAAGGCGGTGATGTCATCTTTCATTTCGGAACCGGCTATTTTGGGGTTCGGTCGGAAGAAGGTGGGTTCTCCATGGAAAAAATGAAAGCCTTGGTCGAGGCAAATCCCTGTATCAAAGCTATTGAAATCAAATTGTCACAAGGGGCCAAACCCGGCAAGGGAGGTGTGCTGCCCGGGGCCAAAATCACCAAGGAAATCGCCCAGATCCGCGGTGTTGAAATAGGTAAGGACGTCTTGTCACCAGCGACACATTCAGCCTTTTCAAATGTTGCCGGCTTGTTGGCGTTTATTGAGGACATCGCTGAGATCACGGGGCTGCCCGTGGGTATCAAAGCGGCTATCGGAAAACTGGATCAATGGGAATCCTTGGCCGATCAAATGAAGGAATCGGGCAAAGGCCCGGACTTTATTACCGTTGACGGCGGTGAGGGCGGTACAGGTGCCGCACCTCCCAGCTTCGCCGATCACGTTTCGCTGCCGTGGGTCTATGCTTTTAGCAGTCTGTACAAAATATTCCAAGACCGCGGGTTGACCGAACGTATCGTTTTCGTAGGCAGTGGAAAGCTGGGGTTTCCGGCCAAAGCGGCCATGGCTTTTGCCATGGGGGTCGATTGCATCAATGTGGCAAGGGAGGCCATGATGGGAATCGGCTGTATCCAAGCACAAATATGCCATACCAATCGATGCCCGGCCGGAATTGCGACCCAAAGCAAGTGGTTACAAGCAGGAATCGACGTACCTTTGAAATCAGAACGATTGGCACAATATTTCAAGACCTTTCGAAAGGAATTCGTTGAATTGACCCATGCCGCGGGATATGAACATCCTTGCCAATTTACCATGAACGACGTTCAAGTGAATGTGGACGACGATTATTTGAGCAGTGATCTCAAGGCGGTCTATGGTTATGAAAAAAGTCGGGTACCTTTTGAAGGGATGAAGGCCATCGCCGATTGTATGTATTTGGGAAACAAAGAGCAAAGCGTATGAAAAAAATTACTCTAGTGGTATTGGTGCTATTGGCTGGATTGACTGTGGCAAAGGCACAAAAGAAAAGTGAACTCTTCGCCAAGATCGATGCCCTCGAAGCGACCATTGGTAGTTTGAACGATTCCATTTCAAAAGCCAACCGCCAAATCAATGCCAGTGAATCAAAAGCGGAACTGTTCGAAAAGGAAAATACGGAACTCCGTGACGCAAATGCCACCTTGCTGCAAAACCTGACCAGTTTTTCGAAGATTTCGAAACAAAACAATGAAACGGTCAACAAAGCCCTCGAAAGCTTGAATGCCAAAGAGCGACAACTGCGTCAGTTTACCGATAGCTTTACAAAAAATGACTCTTTGGCCGTGGTTTTGGTCGGTCAGACCAAACAGACACTGGGGGCCGACACCCAGGTAGCCATTGCCGGAGGCGCCATCGTCATCACCCAGAAACTGGATTTTCTCTTTGGTTCAGATACGGGAACGGTGGTTATGGAAAGCGCCAACGACTGGTTGGCGAACGTTGCGCAGATCATTTTGATGAATCCCGACCGCAGTGTCACCATTGAAGGGTTGAACATCACCGGAGAGTTCGAAGTTTCGTTCAATCAGGCGCAAGCGATCGGCAACGCGCTTTGGAAAAACCATGCCGTACCGGTGGCCCGTTTGAAACTGGTCGCGAAGGATGGGAATTTCAAAGAAGGCATCGCCATTCGTCTTGGTCCGGACTACAAAGCCTTCTACAGCGAGGCGAAAAAGACCCTTAAGAGTCAATGACCATACTTTTTGGTGAAATCTTCCGTTGTAGTTTCATCAAAAACAAACTGACCCAGCATGAGCGGAGATGACATCCTTCAACTATTCGCCTTTTTATTGCCCGCGGTCGTCACGGGGGCAGTGGCATTTTATTTTTTCAGATTACATACCCGAAACGAAGAAGGGAGACGCAGGTTCTTACTGCACAAAGATTCCCAAAAGGAAACCTTACCCATCCGCCTTCAGGCCTATGAACGAATGGCCTTGTTCTTGGAGCGTATTTCCGTAGCGAGTCTCGTGGTTCGCGTTGCGCCCAAATCAAAAAACAAGAACGATTACGAAAACCTGTTGATCAAGCAGATCGAAACCGAATTCGAACACAACCTATCACAACAAATCTATATGAGTGATGAGTGTTGGAATATCATCAAGGCCGCCAAAAGTGCGACCATACAGCTAATTCGTTCGGCTGGGATGAGCGAATCCGATTCCGCCGATAAATTACGGGAAGATATCCTCAACGAAACGATGGAAAAACAATCGCCATCGGCAACGGCTTTGGCCTTTGTCAAAAAAGAGATATCCGAACTGTGGTAATCCGCTACCGGTAGCGTCCCCTATTCTTGTATTTCGGGCTGTATCGGCATGCTTTCCGCATTTTTGTTCTTGGCATACAGATAGCCCCGTTTCCACCAGCGGGTCATTTTTTCCTTATCGAATATCAAGGAGTTCGTGGTCAAGATGGTCGGGGTATAGTACAGGTTGATGATGGCGTCCTTTTGGTTGGCCACCAACTTACCGACCCTGATGTTCTGATGTTCGATCCGATCAAGGATGAACCCGATCATAGTCGTGATCAATTCGAACGGGTTTCGAGAGGGCATGCGGTTGTAATAGCTCACTTCGGTATGCAAGACTACCACATCGACTTCGGTCGCTCCCCGTTGTATGGCTTCTTCGATAGGCACTAGACTCCCCAACCCACCATCGGCATATTCGCAACCGTTCTTTCGCACAAGGCTCATAAATGGGGTGTAATTCGAGGATATCCAAATCCAATCACAGAATTCGGCATAGCTACATTCGTTGATCGATTTATACTCGACTTGGTTCAACGATAGGTTGGAAACGGTCACCACGATATCTTTGGCGCTGTTTTTCAATTGCTCGAATTCCGCTTCGGTAATGCTGCGGCGTATCAGATCGCGGAGGTTTTCACTTTCCCCGAAAGTCTTTTTGCCTTTGATCAGGTTTTTGAAAATGTTCCAATGGTTCATCCCGATAATATCGGAACCGTGTTTCTTTTTTATCGTAAACGGGCAATTGTTGAAGATACTCTCTTGGTTGACCGAAGAATAGATCTTTTTGATCTTGTCCAACTTCCCTAAGGCCAAATGGGATATCAGCAGGCTTCCGGTCGATGTTCCGACAAAGATGTCGTAGTCGCGCCCCAAACCTTCGATGAGGTACTGGGCGACCCCGCCGGCAAAAGCGCCTTTACTACCACCGCCTGAAATGACCAATGCTTTCATTTGTCCAATATTTGTTGCAATAGTTTCGCTTCGGGCGGATCCATTACCAAATTCCCTAAGCGTTCCCTTCCTTGGTCGGAATCCCGGAATTCCCTTAATAGCATACGGGCCATTTTTTTGAATTGCCAAACATGGTGGCCGCTGGCCTTGACCAGATTGACCAAAGAACCGTCATCTATTGCTTGCAATTGATATAAGTATTTAAAAGCCGTCAACCGGGTTTCAAAATTGTATTGTTCGGCGGTATAGCCGTTCAACTCTTTATAAAATCGGGATTTGCTTTCAGGACGGTAGTCGGGTGTGACCAAAGCCAAGGTCAACCACAACAAGCGAACATTGTTGTTCGGAAGCCCATTGACCTTATCAAGACGATCCAAATAGATCGTGCGCCTATCAGGATAGGCCTCCCAAAGCTTGTACAAAGCGGTTTCTTGAGTGAGGTAACTGGCATCGTCCAAAAGCCCCTCGTACAGCTTTTGGGGCCCTTGGGACAATCGCTTCAGTGTACCCATGACCACAGCCTGTCTCACGATGAGCGAGCTTTCCAACAATACCCGTTTCAACGTCGCTTCATCGAAACGATCTACATGGTCCAAAACCACTTGTTTTCGATAGGGATCAGGCGTACTTTCCTCGAAGAAGTAGGCATCCAGCCCCATTTGGGTGGCATCTTTTTTATCGGTCTCTTGCCCTTTATTCTTAAGGTACACCGCTAGGGATGGGCTATTCCGTATCAACAATTCCTTGACCGGCTGCCAAGGAAACGTATCGTCGCGCAACCATTGCCCTTCGAACGACTGCAACGAACTACCCGAAACCGACTCCATGACCTCCAAAAAATCAGCGATGGTCGCATTGCCATAGGCTTTTGAGGTCAAGAACCTTCGAATTCCCTTTTTAAAATCGGCATCCCCCAGACGGTCCCGCAACATGACCAAGGCCCAGGCACCCTTCTCATAAAACGTCAAGCTATTGGCATTGGGGTCGGTCAGGGCTTCCCCTCCCCCATTTTCAGAAACATTGTGGAGGGTATTGGCGGTTTCGTACAGACGCCAATAGAAATGATCATCCCCGAAAAGCATGCGCTCTGCGAGATAAGCGTAATAGGTGGCGAACCCTTCATGCAGCCAATGGTGTTTCCCGCTTTGCTCGGTGACCAAATTACCGAACCATTGATGGGCCAGTTCATGGGCGTTCACATTGACATAGTTCTTATCGACAAAGGCCGTGCTATCGATTACGTATTGGTTCGAAAAAATGGTACATCCCGTATTTTCCATGCCCGCATAAAGAAAATCCCTAACGGGCACCTGTTTGTAATTCTGCCAAGGGTAGGCTACTCCGATTTCCGCTTCGAGAAAATCGAAAATGCGTTGGGTATACCGGTAGGTAGGCTCGAATTTCGCACTGTCATCCGGATGGTAGTACAGCTCAATCGGGATGCCTGAAGCCGAATGCACTGTTTTCTTGCTTAACCCACCAATAACGAAGGCTGCCAAATAGTTGCTCATCGGGGCCTTCATATCAAACTTCCAAGATACTTCCCCAGAATCCCCCAGTCGTTGGGTCTCCACCAATTTTCCATTGGCCACTACGGTGTTGTTCGATGCTGTGATAATGGTCAAATCGTGTTCGACCTTCTCGTTCATATTATCGAAGGAGGGCAGCCAATTGCTGGTATATTTTCCTTGGCCTTGGGTCCATATTTGCTCGTTTCCTTCGATAGCATCGTCAAAACCGATGAAATAGACCGTTTTTTTTGGAACGGCCCGGTACGAAATGGTTATCGAGTACCCGCCGCTTGCGAACGGGTTGGCAAGGATCAACTGCTTGCCCGTGTTCTTGAATTCCAAGGGTTGGGTTCCATTGCTGACCCCTTCGATATCCATAGCTATCGCATCGAATACAATGGAATCTACCGGCGCAGTAACGTCAAAATCATAAGTAACCTGGCCTTGAATGGTTTTCTGAGCGCCCAAGACCCGTATTTGGGCATGCAACCTCGTCGCATCGACGGAATTCTGGAATTGCGGAAAAACCCACTGGAAGCAAAAAATAAAAAAGGGAAGCACTCGCCTCATAGTCATACCACAACAAAAGTCACACCAATTTAGCTATTTTCGTTAGATGCAAGCTGGAATTCTCCAAACTCCCTTAGTCTATCTGAAAGGTGTGGGGCCCAATAGGGCCGCCCTCCTCCAATCAGAACTGGGACTCCAAACTTTTGGGGATTTGTTACAGTGCTACCCGAACCGTTATTTGGACAAGACCCAGTACTACAAGATCAACAGCTTACAAAACAGTGGTGCCGAAGTACAGATCTTAGGGAAGATCATCCATCTAAAAACCGTCGAGCAGAAAAGGGGATCACGCTTGGTCGCTACCTTTGCCGATGAAACGGGGGAAATGGAACTGGTTTGGTTTCGAGGGCAAAAATGGATCCGTGAAAACCTAAAGATCAACGAGCCCTATGTGGTTTTCGGCCGCATTAACCGATATGGAAAGTCGTTTTCGATGCCGCATCCCGATATGGAGTTGTTAAAACAGCACCAAGCCGGGCTAAAAATCGCCATGCAACCGATCTATCCTTCCACGGAAAAATTGGGCAACTCGGGCATCACCAACAAAGTATTCAGTAAAATGATCCAACAGTTGTTCTTGGAGACCAAGGCCGACTTTCCGGAGACCCTCAATACCCAGTTGCAGGACGACCTGAAATTGATGCACCGTGCCGACGCCTTGTTGAACATCCATTTCCCAAAAAACCAAGAATTACTGGCCAAAGCGAAATTCCGTCTCAAATTCGAGGAGTTGTTTTTCGTACAATTGCAGCTCCTATCGAAAAAAGCGGCCCGTAAGCAAAAAATCAAAGGTTTGCCCTTTCAAATCGTGGGTGAACATTTCAACGGATTCTTCAAAGACCACCTTCCTTTTTCGTTGACGCAGGCCCAGAAAAGGGTCATCAAAGAAATACGGGGTGATTTAGGCAGTGCCGCACAAATGAACCGTTTGCTACAGGGTGATGTTGGCTCGGGCAAGACCATCGTCGCCCTCATGTGCATGCTTCTGGCCATCGATAACGGATTTCAAGCCTGTATCATGGCCCCGACGGAAATTCTGGCCCAACAGCATTACCATGGCCTCAAGGAACTTTTGATCGACATGAACCTGAAAATGGCCCTGTTGACGGGCTCGACCAAGAAATCGGAACGGACGTTTCTACACAACCAATTGGAAAACGGCAACCTGGATATCTTGGTAGCCACCCACGCCGTTCTCGAAGAAAAGGTGCAATTCAAGAACTTAGGCCTGGCCATCATCGATGAGCAACATCGTTTCGGGGTGGCACAACGGTCGAAACTTTGGAAGAAGAACCGGATTCCGCCCCATATCCTCGTGATGACCGCCACGCCGATCCCAAGGACGCTAGCGATGAGCCTCTATGGCGATCTTGACGTTTCGGTCATTGACGAGCTGCCTCCCGGGCGTAAGCCGGTCAAAACGGTGCATCGTTTTGACAACAACCGATTGAAGGTATTTCGATTTATCAAGGACGAAATCAAAAAAGGCCGGCAAGTCTATGTCGTCTACCCCTTGATCAAGGAAAGCGAGGCCTTGGATTATAAGGATTTGATGGACGGATACGAAAGCATCGCGCGCGAATTCCCGATGCCCGAATTCCAGATTTCCATTGTTCATGGGCAAATGAAGCCCCAAGACAAAGACTATGAGATGGAGCGCTTTGTGAACGGCGATACGCAAATCATGGTCGCAACAACGGTCATCGAGGTGGGGGTGAACATTCCTAATGCCTCGGTGATGATCATCGAAAGTGCCGAACGCTTCGGACTTTCGCAATTGCACCAACTTCGTGGCCGTGTGGGTCGTGGTGCGGAACAGAGTTTTTGCGTCTTGATGACCGGACACAAATTATCGGAGGATGCCAAAACCCGTTTGGAAACCATGTGTCGTACGAACGATGGGTTCGAAATTGCCGAGGTCGATCTGAAATTACGCGGTCCGGGAGATTTGATGGGAACCCAACAAAGTGGTCTTTTGAATTTACGTATCGCTGATATCGTTAAGGACAATCAAATCCTGAAAACCGCCCGACACCATGCCATAGCCCTATTAAGAGAAGATCCAAAGCTCGAAAAGGCATCAAACCAAACCATCCGACAAACCTATGCCCTATTGACCAAAGACAACATGCTATGGGGATATATCAGTTAAAAAAAACGCCCGACTACGTGCCAGGCGTTTTCAATCCACAGGCAGGATGGATCAATTGATCGCTTCCCCTTTTTCGGCCTTATCGAGATTCGCTTGAACCCGATCCCTATTGGCTTGGGCCGGTGCGTTCTTCAGCGCCAATTTTAAGTGTTTTACGGTCGATTTGTGATCTCCTTTTGCTGAATACGCCCGTGCCAGCCCATAATGTACCGGCCATTGTCCTTTGTTCTTTTTGGCGTTCCATTCAAAAACCTCCAAAGCCTTATCAGTTTGACCTTGCGCGATAAGCTGCCTGCCATAGCCATGCACTTGAAAGACCGTTCCGAGCGGCATGGCCTCTTCCATGACTTGTTCGGCATCGCCCCCTTTTCCTTGTTTGGCCAAAATCTGGGCCTTGATGGCCATATTGTTGAAATTCTTCTCACTAAAAAATTGACCTTCAATGGCCGCATTGATCCACCCCAAGGCTTCATCAAGATCGCCGCCGTTGTTCAAGGCAAAGTTCGCGGCTTGCTCCCAGGTTTGTCGATTGAACCCGGGTTGGTTTTGCATTTTGGAACGGATATCGGCCAAAACGATTTCACTGACCGGCACTTCTATCTTAAACGGGATCTCCTTCTTCTCCCATTTTAAGGAAGCGACCCCTGAAGTGGCATCAATGGCATTGAATTCATAGCGTAGTTGTTCGACATGGGGGGTTTCGGTCGTAGTGACATCCACTTGGATGACATCTTCCGAAGGCTCGTAAAAATAACTGCCCCAAGCCCCGTAGTTCTTTGAAAAAATCACTTTGGCACTACCGTCCTCATTAATGATCATATGCAGCCCGTATTTGCCCGCAGGCAGTTTTTTGCCTTCTACCATGACATCATGGGTGGTCTTGAAAATGGTGTTTTCATTGGCCCCTGCGCGCCATGGGGAAAGTTCAGCGGTGCCGAATCCAAAATTGTTCATCCCGTAAGGTACCAAGGCACCCCATATTTCACGGCCGTTGACACTAGGTCTGGAATAGACTATGGTCAGGTCGGTGATCCCGATGCGTTGTGAAACTTTGGCCATCTGGCTCCCTCTGGGTAAATCGAGTTGTCCGAATGCGGAACTAGTACCCAGCACGGATAGGCATAGTGCACAAAGCACTACGCTCAAGTAGCTTTTTTTCATGAGTTCGTTTTTTATTGTTAATGAATAAACTGGTTGTCGAACCAAAGTATTAACAACTTATTACACATGAAGTTAGCGTACTGTTAAAGTAGATTATGATATGTTAAAGATAGTGCGCTTCGCTCGGCGGCTTATCCCGCTTACAAAATATAATCCGTACTCAGGAAATTGCTCACCTTGGCATCCAGCAACTGTTCGACCGTTTCATTGTTCAAATCGTTGTCTTTGAACGCGACGAAAGTCCGAATACTAAAGGAGCGCAATGCGTCATGGACACTAAGGGTCGATTGGGCCGAATCTTTACGTCCGGTAAACGGATAGACATCCGGTCCACGTTGACAGCTGCTGTTCAAATTCACCCTACAGACCAGATTGGCCAAGGTATCGATCAACGGCGACAAAGTGTAGACATCCTTTCCGAAAAGACTCACCTGCTGACCATAATTGCTTTCGGCCATATCATCCAGAGGGCTTGATATGTCAGAGAAGGAAACCACCGGGATGACCGGTCCGAACTGTTCCTCTTCATAAACATCCATGTCTTTGGAAACCGGATAGATCACGGCAGGCCAAATAAAGTTATCCGAATGCTCCCCTCCTTTTTCGTTTTGGATAACACCTCCTTTGGCCAGGGCATCATCGATCAACCCTTGGATATATGCAGGTTTACCGGGTTCGGGCAGCGGTGTCAATTGCACGCCTTCGTCCCAAGGATTCCCGAATTTCATCGCATCGACCGCCTTAGAAAAACGAGACAGGAACTCGTCTTTTATCGCTTCATGCACATAGAGGATCTTTAATGCGGTACATCGTTGACCATCATACGACAGGGTCCCTGAAATACATTCCTTTACGGTCAGATCCAAATCGGCATCGGGCAGGATGATGGCCGGGTTTTTAGCTTCCAAGCCCAAAACCTGGCGCAATCGGTTGCTCTTAGGGTGTTGCTCAACTAAGGCATTGGCCGACGAACTGTGGCCGATCAAGGCCAACACATCGATTTTCCCGGTTTTCATAATAGGTCCCGCAATGGCCCTTCCCCTACCGAATAAAATATTGACCACGCCTTTGGGAAAGCTGCTTTGGAACGCTTCCAATAGCGGGGCGATCAACAACACCCCATGTTTGGCAGGCTTGAAAATAGCAGTATTGCCCATAATCAAGGCCGGGATCAGGAGCGTGAACGTTTCGTTCAAGGGATAATTGTAAGGGCCCAGACAAAGCACAACCCCTAAAGGTCCCCTTCGGATGTGGGCATACACCCCATCATGTTTATGGAATTTGGCCGAATCACGATCCAATTTCTTATACTCTTCAATGGTATCGTTGATATAATCGACGGTACGATCGAATTCTTTGCGTGAGTCGGGTAAGGATTTTCCGATTTCCCACATCAACAATTTGACCACTTCATCGCGCTTGGTCTTCATTTTACCAACGAAGGCCTCCATACACTCGATACGATCCTTGACCTTCATGGTCGGCCAGGTACCTTGTCCTTTATCAAAGGCGCCACAAGCGGCATCAAGGGCCAACAGGGCTTCTTTCTCTCCCATGGTAGGGATGCTGCCCAATACGGTTTGTTGGTAATCTTCGGTCGAGGAAATGGTCGAAATCACCTCAGAGGTCGGGCCGTCCCATTGGAGGAGCTCCCCGTCGATCAAATAACTTTTTTGATGGTAAGGTTCGGTTATCGCGAATTCTTGTGGAATGGTTTTCATGGTGTTCTTTTTCATGGTTCGCTCCTAAGCACCGTTTCGCTGCTACTCCTTTAAATCAGGTATTGGAACAAATCGGGTTTATCATTCAAGTAATCGCCGTAAAAGTGCCTGGCTTTCATCCTTTGTATCAAAGGTTCGAGGTCGGTTGGGGATTTCAATTCGATCCCAACGACGGCCGGGGCATTCTCCCGACTTGATTTTTTTGAGTATTCAAAATGGGTAATGTCATCATCAGGACCCAATATTTCGGCCACGAACTCCTTCAAAGCCCCTGGACGTTGCGGAAATCTGATGATGAAATAGTGTTTTAATTTTCCATAGAGCAATGCCCGCTCCTTGATTTCGGCGGTACGGGTGATGTCGTTGTTGCTTCCGCTCACAATGCACACCACGTTCTTGCCTTTGATTTCTTCACTAAACGCATCCAATGCGCTGATCGTCAGCGCTCCGGCTGGTTCGACTACAATGGCATCACGATTGTAAAGATCCAAAATCGTTTGACAGACCTTACCTTCTTCGACCGTGACCATTTGGTGTAAATGGGCATTACAGATCGGGAAGGTATAAGCACCCACTTTTTGGACCGCTGCCCCATCAATGAATTTGTCGATTTCAGGGAGTTCGACCAAGGCACCTTTTTCCATTGCGGACTTCATCGAAGGCGCACCGGCAGGTTCGACCCCTACGATTTTGGTATGGGGTGATAGATGATGGAAGGCCGCGCAAAGACCGGATGCCAATCCGCCGCCACCCACGGCGACGAAAACATAATCGATCGGCTTTTCGGTTTGTTCCAACAGCTCCAATCCTACGGTACCCTGTCCTTCAATGGTTTTGGGGTCGTCGAAGGGATGCACAAAGGTCTTTCCTTCATCATCACAGGCTCTTTTTGCGGCTGTATAACTGGCATCGAAGGTATCTCCTGCCAAAACCACTTCGACCCATTGGCCGCCGAACATCTTGGTCTGGTCAACTTTCTGCTTGGGGGTAACCACCGGCATGTACACCGTTCCGTGCACTCCAAGATGATTACATGCGAATGCTACCCCTTGGGCGTGGTTTCCGGCACTGGCACAAACGATGCCTTTTTCGAGTTGCGCTTTCGACAAAGAACTGATCTTGTTGTAGGCCCCTCTTATCTTATAACTACGAACACGATGCAAATCTTCCCTTTTCAACAAGACATTGGCCCCATACCGCTTTGAATACCGAATACTTTCAGTCAGCGGGGTTTCTTTCGCGACCTGCCCTATGGTCTGGGCGGCATCTCGAATCGCCTCGATTTGTGGAAAATATGTGGTCGTAGTTTGCCGCATCATCTAAATCCCATAGGTTACACGATGGGTTTCATTGCCGTCATAGCCTCACGAAGACGCGCTCCGACGATCTCGACATCATGTTCGCGGATCGCCTTGTTGACGGCAATCAATTTTACATTGTCAACACCATTTCCGTCCGAACTTGCAAACGCGGTTCCGATCACATCGGTGTCGATGTCTTTCATAAAGGCCTCCAATAAGGGTTTGCAGGCATGATCGAAAAGGTAGCATCCATATTCCGCCGTATCGGAAATCACCCGATTCATTTCGAACAATTTCTTTCTCGCGATGGTATTGGCGATCAACGGTGTTTCATGAAGCGATTCATAATAGGCCGACTCGCCGATAATTCCGGATTCGGTCATGGTCTCATAGGCCAATTCGACCCCGGCTTTCACAAAAGCGACCATCAAAACCCCATTATCGTAATACGCCTGTTCCGAAATTTCATCAGCACCGGCCGGTGTTTTTTCAAAAGCGGTCTCTCCGGTGGCAGCACGCCAATCCAACAAGTTCTTATCGTCGTTCGCCCAATCTTCCATCATCGTCTTTGAAAAACGACCGCTCATGATATCGTCCATATGTTTTTGGAACAAGGGACGCATAATGACTTTCATCTCCTCGGCCAAATCAAAGGCCTTGATCTTGGCAGGGTTCGATAGCCGATCCATCATGTTGGTGATTCCGCCATGTTTCAATCCCTCGGTAATGGTTTCCCAACCGTATTGGATCAGTTTGGAGGCATAGCCTGCATCGATCCCTTTCTCGACCATTTTGTTAAAACTCAAAATCGATCCGGTCTGTAGCAAGCCACATAAAATCGTTTGCTCACCCATTAAATCGGACTTCACTTCAGCGACGAAGGAAGATTCCAATACCCCGGCTTTGTGTCCACCGGTTGCAGCTGCATAGGCCTTGGCTTGGGCCAATCCTTTGCCTTCAGGGTCATTTTCAGGGTGAACGGCGATCAAGGTCGGGACCCCAAACCCCCTTTTGTATTCTTCGCGAACTTCGGAACCCGGGCTTTTTGGGGCCACCATGATTACCGTTAGGTCTTTTCGAACCTCCATCCCTTCTTCAACGATATTGAAACCGTGTGAATAGGATAAGGTCGCTCCTTGCTTCATCAAAGGCATTACCGCACCTACGACATTGGTGTGTTGCTTGTCTGGAGTGAGGTTGATCACCAAATCGGCATGGGGTACGAGTTCTTCATAGGTACCCACTGTGAAATTATTCTCCGTCGCGTTTTTATAGGATTGTCGCTTTTCCTCAATGGCGGCTTTTCGCAGTGTGTAGGAGATGTCAAGTCCTGAATCACGCATGTTCAACCCTTGGTTCAATCCTTGGGCGCCACAGCCGACGATTACGATTTTCTTTCCTTTCAATGCAGAAACACCATCAGCAAACTCCTCGGCTTGCATGAACCTACATTTTCCCAGCTGGGTCAATCGATCTCGTAATGATAGTGTGTTAAAGTAGTTTGTCATTTTCTGTTCGTATTTCGCTATTATCCGTTTAGTTGAAATTCTTCCAAAAGTTCCGTAATGGGCATTTTAGCTTTGGTGACCGCAATCCGTCCTGAACGTACGAATTGCATGATCCCAAAAGGCTCCAATGCATCGTGCATCTCATCGATTTCAAAGCGCCTCCCTGTTTTCGCCAAAACAAAGAAGTCCCTCGATACCGTAACGATCTGCGCATTGCTTTCCTTAATGATATTTTGGATCTGCCGCTCATCAAAAAGCAGGTTCGAAGCGATCTTGAACAAGGCCGATTCCTGATAAATGGTTTCCTCGTCCTTGTGGTAAAAGGCCTTGATCACTTCTATCTGTTTTTCTATCTGGTTGACGATTTTACGCGTCCAATCCTCCGTAGTGTTGACCACGATGGTGAATTTTGAAACGTTTTCGATTTCAGATTTCGATACGTTGAGACTCTCGATATTGATATGGCGCTTCAAAAAGATTCCCGATATGCGGTTGAGAAGCCCGACATTGTTTTCAGAGTACACTGAAATGGTAAACCATTGTTTTTCCATTACCTTATTTTTTTACGGCGATGACCACCCCGGTCGACCAATTCATTTCGGCCAAGTCAATGTCTTCGCGTTGATTTAGATGTTGTAATAGGGCCGCCGCCTTTTTGTCATGCCCTAAAGGCCAGTTCGGCTGTTCAAGCATATCATCGATAACGTAATACCCGCCTTGCTTGATAAGGGCCAAGGTCTGGTCTAAATGACTGTACTTGCCTGGCCAGGCATCGGCGAAAACCAAATCAAAAGCCGGTCCTTGATACCTTTCGATCCAAGCAGCACCATCTTCACAGATACATTGCACGTTCGTGTAAGCTTCGAAATATGCTTTGACGATTTCGATAAGCTCCGGATCATTATCGATGGAAACCATGGTGCCAGACGTTCCCATACCGGCCACCATCCATGAAAGCGACAATCCCATACCCGTGCCAAGCTCCAAAAACCGTCCGTTGGGCTTCGACCGGACCAAAGTCCGAAGCAATCTGCCCACCCCAATATCAGAAGGCATGTCAAAGCCGATTTCATTCGACTTAACGACCAATTGGGGATACATTTCAGGCATGTTCGAAAGTTGGGAAACTTGCATGGCCATTTATTTTAACCGGATTTCGGAAACCGAAGCCCCTGAAGGGATCATCGGGAACACGTTATCTTCCTTCTCACATTTGACTTCCAAAAAGTACGGATTCGGAGAGGCCATCATTTCCTTGACCGCTGCTTCAAGATCCCCACGCTCCGAAACCCGTTTGGCCTCGATATGATAGCCTTCGGCGATTTTTACGAAATCAGGATTCGTCATGACCGTTGAGGCGTAGCGACTTTCGAAGAACAATTCTTGCCATTGACGCACCATTCCTAGGTGGTCGTTGTTAAGGACCACGATTTTGACCGCTACATTATGTTGGAAAATCACCCCTAGTTCTTGAATGGTCATTTGATAGCCCCCATCACCGATGATGGCGACGACCTCCCGTTCCGGGGCACCCATCTTGGCACCAATGGCGGCTGGAAGGGCGAAGCCCATAGTACCCAGTCCTCCTGAAGTGATATTGCTTTTACTTTGTTTGAATTTCGCATATCGGCAGGCGATCATTTGATGTTGACCGACATCGGTAACGATCACCGCTTTATGGGCCGAAGCCTTGTTGATCTCCTCAACCACTTCACCCATAGTTAACCCGGGTTTTGTCGGGTGCAGGTCGTTTTTGATCACAGTATCGAACTCTTCTTCATATTTCTTATCGAATTCGGCCCGCCATGCCTCATGGGAATTCTCATTGACCATGGGCAACAAAAGTCCGAGGGTTTTCTTTGCATCCCCAAGAACCGCGACATCGACTGTGACGTTCTTATTGATTTCCGCAGGATCGATTTCAAAATGCACGATTTTGGCTTGTTTCGCATAGGTGTCCAAGCTTCCGGTGACCCGGTCATCGAAACGCATGCCGATGGCAAGTAACAAATCACATTCGTTGGTCAGTACATTCGGGCCGTAGTTACCATGCATGCCGACCATGCCCACATTCAATGGGTGGTCCGTATCCATGGCTGAAAGTCCGAGGATCGTCCAGGCTGCGGGTATGCCGGTCTTTTCGACCAAGGCTTTCAATTCCGCTTCGGCCTCGCCCAAAATGACACCTTGCCCGAAAACGATATACGGTTTCTTTGCCTTGTTGATCAACTCGGCCGCAGCTGCGATGGCATCGGTATCCGGTGCTGGTACCGCTTGATAACTGCGCACCCCGACACATTTTTCATATGAAAAATCCAACTCATCGAACTGGGCATTTTTGGTGATGTCGATCAGTACGGGACCCGGCCTACCCGATTTGGCGATGTAAAAGGCCTTCGCCATGATCTCAGGTATTTCGGAGGCTTTGGTGATTTGGTAATTCCATTTCGTAACCGGTGTCGATATTCCGACAATATCGGTTTCTTGAAACGCATCGGAGCCCAACAGGTGTCTCGGCACCTGACCGGTGATACAGACCATGGGTGTCGAATCGATTTGTGCATCGGCCAGGCCGGTGACCAAATTCGTTGCCCCGGGCCCTGAGGTCGCCATGGCCACTCCGACCTTCCCGCTTACACGGGCATAGCCCTGAGCGGCATGGGTCGCCCCCTGCTCGTGCCTTGTCAGGATATGGGTCAGTTTGTCTTGGAATTTATAAAGTTCGTCATAGACCGGCATGATCGCTCCACCGGGGTACCCGTAAATCAGGTCGACCCCTTCTTCCAATAAGCAATGGATGATGGCCTCCGCACCGCTTATGCGAATGCTCTTTACGGATTCTTGCGTTTTCTTCGCTGCTTTTAGCGTTTCCATAGGTTTCAATTTTTAACCAATCGCACTTCTATTTTTTGGCTTACCAAACGGTCTTTACAGTTCATCGGTCACACATCCCTTTGATGCAGACGAAACCATTTTGGCATATTTATACAGGCTTCCCCGTTTCACTTTCAATGCTGGGGCGGTCCAGTTCTTTTTTCGTTCTTCCAATTCCGCATCCGAAAGGGCAACGGATATGGTGTTTTTTTCGGCATCGATGGTTACCAGGTCCCCGTCTTGCAGCAATGCAATGGCACCACCATCTTGGGCCTCGGGCGCGATATGCCCCACCACGAATCCATGCGTCCCACCGGAAAAGCGACCATCGGTGATCAATGCGACTTCTTTGCCGAGTCCTGCTCCCATAATCGCTGCAGTGGGCTTTAACATTTCAGGCATGCCAGGACCTCCTTTCGGACCCTCATAGCGTATCACCACGACATCCCCTTTGTTGACTTCCCCGTTCTTAATGCCATCATTGGCTTCGAATTCACCGTTGAACACCTTTGCAGGACCTGAAAAATACACGCCTTCCTTTCCTGTAATCTTGGCTACGGCTCCTTCTGCCGCAAGGTTTCCGTACAGAATCCGAATGTGGCCCGTCGCTTTGATGGGATCATCCAAATCATGAACGACCGCCTGTCCTTCGGTCAAGGAAGGTACTTCAGCTAGGTTTTCCGCCACCGTCTTGCCAGTGACCGTCATACAGTCGCCATGCAACATGCCCTTTTCCAACATGAACTTCATCACCGCGGGAATACCTCCCACCCGATGCACATCCTCCATCAAAAACTTCCCACTGGGTTTTAAATCGGCCAAAAATGGCGTAGTATCACTAATACGTTGAAAATCATCTAAACCGAATTCGATATCGGCTGCTTTGGCAATGGCCAGAAAATGTAAGACCGCATTGGTCGAACCGCCTAAGACCGTGATCAAGCGCACTGCGTTTTCCAAAGACTTCTTGGTAATGATATCGGAAGGCTTGATGTCCTTTTCCAACAATTGTCTTAACGCACGCCCTGATGCTATACAATCTTCTTTCTTTTCACTTCCTGTAGCGGGATTTGAGGAGTTGTAAGGCATGGCCATACCGAGTGCCTCAATGGCCGAGGCCATGGTATTCGCCGTATACATACCCCCACAGGCTCCAGCTCCTGGACAAGCATTCTGGATGACCTGCTTGTATTCCTTTTCATTCATGGTACCCGCCACTTTCTCTCCCCAGGCTTCAAAGGCAGAAACGACATCGAGCTTACGATCGTTAAGGCAACCGGAAGCGATAGTACCCCCGTAGACCAAAATGGAAGGACGGTTCAATCGGATCATCGCCATCAAAGCCCCTGGCATGTTCTTATCACAGCCTACCACGGTTATCAACCCATCATAGTTCATCGCCTGAACGACCGTCTCCATGGAGTCGGCAATGATATCACGGGAAGGCAACGAATAGCGCATTCCGTAAGTCCCCATTGAAATTCCGTCGCTAACCCCGATCGTATTAAAGATCAATCCCACCAAATCGGTTTCTTGGATCCCCTGTTTGACATGGGTCGACAAGGTATTCAAATGCATGTTGCATGGGTTGCCCTCATAGCCGGTACTCCCGACACCGATGAGCGGTTTGCTCAAATCCTCCTCACTTAAACCGATCGCATGCAACATGGCCTGCGCAGCGGGCTGGGTGGGGTCTTGGGTAACATTTTTACTGTATTTGTTCAATTCCATTAAAAATCACTTTCCGATTGCCAAAAAAGCTTGAAATTCCTTTAACATTCAAAGATATATGTTTCCAATACCTTAGAATTTTAACATAAAATCGCACTTTAGGCTCATTTGATACATTAGGTTTGCAACTCCTTGTTTCACAGGGTTTTAAATTAAAAATATTACCATATTCAATTCTTAATCCAACCAAAGAAAAAGGCCTGTATCAGTGATGATACAGGCCTTTTTCGATTCACGTCACGGTCCGTATCATTCCCGGAAGGGAACAATAATCACCACGTCGATAATCAGTTTGCCGTTTCGCATACACAATAGTACTAAAGAAAAACCAAATGGCCAATAGGGCAATGCGTATCTTTGGCGCTTATGGAAAAAACAGTTACCGAAGCCATTCGATACCGACGTTCGGTCCGGATATTCAAAGACATGGCGCTCGACACCCAAAAAGTCAAAGCTTGTTTAGAAAACGCTGCCTTGGCACCGACCAGCAGCAATTTGCAACTTTGGGAATTTTATCATGTGACCGATCCTGTCAAGTTGAAACAACTCACCAAGGCCTGCTTGGGACAAAATGCCGCGAAATACGCCAATCAAATGGTGGTGGTCGTTGCCCGAAAAGACCTATGGAGAAAACGGGCCAAAGCCAATATTTCCTTCTTCAAATCGAATTTAGGTGACAAGCCGCGAAGTGCCTATACCCGACGCGAAAAGTTCGCCTTGTCCTATTATGAGAAATTGATCCCTACGGTATACACGGATTTTTTAGGGATTTTGGGATGGATCCGGTTCTTGGTCTTTCAAGTCATCGGTCTTTTTAAACCCATCTATCGACAGGTCAGGAATTCGGACATGCGAATCGTCGCCCATAAGAGTGCCGGCCTTGCCGCTCAAAATTTCATGGTGAGCATGGCCGCCATCGGCTACGATACCTGTCCGATGGAAGGAAGTGACACCTTATTGGTCAAGCGAGCCTTGGGGCTCGGCCATGGAGCGGAAATCAATATGGTTATTGGTTGTGGTGTCCGTGATGAAAATGGGGTTTACGGTCCTCGGTTCAGGGTACCCTTCGAAGAGGTCTATCACCCGGTCTAAGAGTGAACAAAACGGATTGCATCGCCGAATTTCTTTTGGGCCAATAGGCAAATAGCCTCCTCCGACAATTGCAAAATACGCGGATAACCCCCGGTGGTCTGGCCATCTTTCATCAAGATGATGATCTTTCCTGACGGGGTCAGCTGTACCGTTCCCGGCAGGGTTGCCGAAGTCAGCATGCTCATGGTATGGGGGCCTATGGTTTCATTCAATTGATAGGCCATGCGGTTGTTCTCTTTCGATATCGTAAAGACATCGTTGTAAAGCTTCTCCAATTGCGCAGCATCCAACAAGCCATATTCAGGCCCTGGTTGCACCTGAAGTCCGTCCGCACTGAAATTCGATTTGGCTTTCAACTCCGTGATCTTCGGTTCAAAATCGGTGCTTGGACCATAATCGATTTCCGTCTGATCCGCAATACACTTCGATTTGGTCAAGGGTGCATATTGAGATCGGCTGCCCAATATCTTTTCCCCGAGCAATCCTCCCTTTACTGCCAAATATCCCCGGAATCCTTTTTCCAACCTCCCGTAAGACAAGATATCTCCAGCCGTAATGCGGTATACTTTATAGTTTTCAATAGGTTCGTTGTTCAAGGTTGCCGATAAGGCAGCTCCACCAAGGCAAATATGAGTGGGTTCTTCAAAAACCAAGGTCGGGCCGGTCATGGTGATTTCGAGACCTGCCGCGTCTGCCGGATTCTCCAACAACGAATTCGCCCTAATCAACGACTGGGTATCCATGGCGCCCGATACAGGCACCCCTTTGTCGCGCAGACCAAAGCGCCCTTCGTCTTGAACGGTCGTATAAAAACCAGATTTCAACACTTTAAGCATCCAGTTCCGTTTTTTTGAATTTATAGACCCCGACTTCGGCTTCGATTTTGTGTAATTCGTATTCGGCCCGTGGTATGGCAACGAATTTTATCTTGTCACCAACATCGACGAAACAGGGATCTTCTGCCTCTTGATTGAAAATCGGAATCGGGCAGCTTCCAATGATGTTCCAACCACCAGGGGAATCTTGAGGGTATATGCCCGTTTGTTTGCCTGCCAAACCAACGGCCCCTTTGGGCACATGCAAGCGTGGTGTCTGCTTTCGTTGGGTCTCCAATGATTTCGGCAGACCACCCAAATACATAAAGCCCGGCAAAAATCCGATGCCGAATACGGTGTATTCGTAACTGCAATGCCGTTCGATCAATTCGCCGACACTGCATTGCAACTGCTTGGCCACTTCTTCGATATCAAGGCCGAATTCCGAATCATAGCATACCGGCAGCTTCCAGAGGCTACGGGAGGTCGTCAATGCCTGCTCCATTTCTTGGTACATCACCGACAATTCGGTTTCCCATTGTTTGAAATCGAAATCGACCTTCCTTCCGATCAATGCCAGCGAGTTGTACGAGGCCACGTATTCAAAACGTGGGCCATAGGTGTTTTGCAGCACTTCCTTGAAGGATAGAATATCATCAAGGATGTTGACATCGACCTCATTGGGCCATTCCAATAACAGGGTGTGGTTGCCGAAAGGCTTGATTGTAATGGGGTACTTTTTCACTTTTCGATGCTTAGCCCATGAGTGGGTAAGGTGTTCGAAAGATACACCAATATTTCCAATGCCGTAGGGGTATCGCCATGAATACAAAAGGTATCGGCCCGAATTGCCAATTCAGTGCCCGCAATGGTCATTACCCTTCCATTTTTAGCCATGCGTACCATATGATCCAAGGCATTTCTTGGATCTTGAATCAAGGCGTTGGCTTTTTGGCGCGAAACCAGTTGTCCTTGGGCGGTATAGTTTCGATCGGCAAACACCTCATACGCCACCGTGACACCGTGTGATCCGCCTATTTCAGCTAGCACCGAACCATAAGGTGCATAAAGTTTGACCCCATTTTTAAAAAAGGGACGAAGCGCCCGTAAATAGATCTCTGATAGTTCGCGATCGATGGCCATCGTATTGTATAAGGCCCCATGTGCTTTGATATGGTGCAATGGAATGTTTTCTTCGGAAAGTATTCGTGTAAAGGAATTCATCTGCTGTTGCAGGCTTTCGGTCAGCTCCTTTTCGGTGAGCTCCATCTGCTTTCTTCCAAAGTTTTCCTTATCAGGATACCCCGGATGTGCCCCGACCTTAACTTGATGTACTTTTGCCAAGCGGGCAATATCACGCATGCTCTGTTCGTCACCGGCATGCCCGCCACAAGCGATATTGCAGGAACTGATCAATGGGAACAGATCGGCCTCATTGCCGACACCTTCCCCTACATCACAATTGATATCCATATATTCCATATGTATTAGAATGCCCCGAGCACCTTCATGATGGTCCGCGCCCCTAGAAAGAGGACGAATAGTACAATCAATCCACCGATCAGGTTTTGAAGCTTCGTATTTCCATAACCTTTCATGACCCCCGCTTTGTTCACCACAACGAGTAATAAGATGGCTACGACCGGCAAGAGGGTCCCGTTCGCGATTTGTGCCATTTTGATGATCTCAATCGGTTTGAAATCGAATGATAGCGAAAATAATCCGGCGAACAAGACCAGCATCCATACCGCGCGAAATCGCCAATCCTTGATGCTGGCTTTCCATCCAAAACAACTGTTGGCCACATAGGCGGCCGCAAGTGGTGCCGTTATGGCCGAGGTGATACCGGCCGCGAATAGTCCAATCCCCATAAAATACCTTGAAGAACTTCCGAAAAGGGGTTCCAAGGCTTTGGCGAGGTCAAGGGCCGAATTCACTTCGGTAGCGGGAATCGCCGCAGCGGCGATGATGATCGCCATGGAAACCACGCCCCCCAAAGCGATGGAAATCAAGGTGTCCCAAAGGGCGTATTTCAAATCAGAGGTCTTCTCCCATTTTTCATTGACCAAAGCCGCATGTAAAAACAAGTTGTACGGTACTACCGTGGTGCCGACCAGGGCGATTACGGTCAGTAGGTTGGCATCGGTGATCTTCGGTAGGAACATCCCTTCGATCATGGCCATGAGCTCTGGCCCCGTTAAGACCGCGGTAATCAGAAACGCCAAACTCATCAAGCCTACCAAAGCAACGAAAACCCGTTCTAGGAGTTTATAGGAACCTATAAACAACAACGCAAAAGCAATGGCCGTGATCACCCATGGGAAATACGCGGTATGTCGTTCGCCCAATAGGGCTTGTAAACCCAGCGTGCCCCCTCCGATATTGCCGCCTTCATAGGCAATATTGCCACCTACTATGGCCAGCAAAACAACAGCGAGTATGAGCATGCGTACCGCCTTATTATTGAATTGCCCGCGCATCACCTCGGCCAAGCCCTGCTTCGCCACGATCCCGACCCGCGACGCCATTTCTTGGAGCACCATGGTCGCCAAGATGGATAGGATCATGGCCCATAATAAGGAGTAGCCGAACCCTACCCCGGCCAAGGTACATGCAGTGACCGTTCCTGGGCCGATAAAAGCGGCCGCTACCAAAATTCCAGGTCCTAGTTTCTTGAACATCTTATTTTTTTCACCACAAAAAATAACACTTTCCCAACAATGCGATTTGCATTTCGTCTAAAAAAGTGCATTTCATCTAAAAGTGGGGTGCCGTTCATCGAATGCGCATACGATTTGAATTTTACGCCAGTTATAATAGTCCCAAATCTTAGAATAGACCAAACTTAACTGATTAATGACGTGTAAAGACTGCGAAAAGCATATTGGCAAAGAGGAAAACGAACACTCCAAATCGACCTTAGGCGTTCCGTTGTGTGAACGGCACACCAAACTCATCAAGAAAGTCATTTTGGAGAACGGTACCTCTCTCGAGACCATTCAACTATACTACGCCCTCAAAGAAGCCGGGGCCAACCCCATGCTCGAATGGTGGGATGGCACCAAATCGATCGATATCGCCATATCAAGGGTGAAATTGAACATCGAAATCGACACCGAATACCAAATGATCACCCACGAACAGGCGATCCTTGATCTTGAAGAGGCGATGCATTCATTCAAGAACGGTTTTACGACGATCCGAATTCCGCATATCGTGGTGAAGTATTACCTGAACGATACCGTAAAAAACATCCTCGGAATCATTCAAGGCCTTAAAGCCAACTTAAAAGTGATCTAACATCCTTATCACGAATTCCATTTATTAGTATCTTTCGACCAGAACAAAAAATGCCTCTGGTCTATGGATAAGAATAAGGCCCTCTCCAAAAAATGGTGGAAGGTGGCGCAATACTTGGCTGGGTATCTAGTCGCCGCGTGGACCTTCTTACAATTTTTGGAGTGGATTTTGAACCGCTATCAAATCTCACCCCATTGGGTCGATATCTTTTTGTGGTTCTTCGTAGGCATTATCCCTTCCTTGATCATTTACCTTTTTCACCAAGATCGGATCAACCAGCGGATTTTGAAATTGCGGGAGAAAATCATTTTCCCCATCAATGTCATTTTGGTATTCATCGGCCTATACTTCGGTTTCGGCACCACCGACCTAGGGGCCACAACCAAAGAAATCGCCTATGTCGATGCCCTAGGTGAAATGAACCAGACTACCATTACCAAAGAAGAGTTCAGGACCGAGGTCCCTATCTACAATTTCCAACAGCTGAACGAGAACGACGAGCTCAAATGGATGGGCGAAGGCATCTCGGAATTGCTCTACTACGATTTACTACAAGACAAGAACATCACCCCTAGCTTGAATTGGGCACGCAGCACGGCCGATAAGGTGTTGGAGGCCAGTGTTGCCGCCTCGATCTATGTTGATGGCACCTATGAAAAAAACGGGGATACCTATACCATTGAAACCAAAATAAGAAATAGCAAAAACGGCAATATCAAAGAAAGCCAAACCTTTACCGGCGAAGATTTCTTAGATCTGATCGATGAGGTCAGCGTTTATGTCAGGGGGGCGATCGCCCTTCCTGAAGGGGACCGGATGCAGTACTTGGATCTTAGTATCAAAGAATTCGTGAGCACTTCCTTACCGGCCATCAAAAATTTCGTGTATTCCAATTTTGAGGAAGCCATTGCCCAAGATAGTACCTTCGCCCTAGCCTACCTTAAAAATTCACGGAGGGACATTCGTTACAGTCGTGGAAAAATCGATGAGCAGGCCTTGGCCGATAAGGCCTATCAATACCGCGAGCGTCTGCCGTACGACCTTCGCATGGAAGCCATGGCCAATAAGTATTTGGCATACAATCAATTTGATAAGGCGAAAGAATTGGTCGAGATGCAATTGGAAATCTCCCCCCAAAACCAATCGTTGAACAACATCCTTTACGGTATTTATGGAGAGACCAAGGATGCCCAAAGTTTTTATGACACCGCACTGAAACGATTTAGCGCTTCAAAAAGCTTCTACAATATCGAAAACATCGCCGACGCCACCCTAGTCATCGGGGACTATGACGATTACCTCAGGATGGTCAATTTGTACATCAAGTTGAATCCAGGTAACAATTTCATTTTCCCGTTTTCCTTACCCCCGTTGATTTTAAAGGGGGATGAAAAGGCCGCGCGCAACACGTACGATAAGGTACGCTTGGTGCATCCGAACCAAGACAATATCAACAAAGCGTTTGAACCCGCCATTGATTTTATGGCCAAGGGAAAGGTCGACCAAGATTATTTGAATTCATTTGTCGGGGTGTACCGTTCCCATCAAAGTGAGGCCACCGTAGACCTTTGGGTAGACGATGATCGTTTGTTGAATTATTATTCGAATCAAAAGATCCGGATCATGATGCCTTCGGGCGATGCCGAAATGGTCATTGGGGAACCCAACCAATACAGCGCCTTTTACAGCTTTAAAAAAGACGATTCCGGCGAATTTTATTGTGCGAAGGTCGACGAGAACTACGATAATACCACCATTCCCTATTGGATTTGGAAATTAGACGACACCATTATCGAAGCCGAGGAATTGTTACAGCAAGGCGATTATGAAAAAGCCGAGCTTGCCTATGATGCCGCGATTAACGCAAACCCGAACCACTATTATTTGAAATATGCCCTACAGCATATCCAATATGTAAAGGACAAGGATTCGACCCAGCTGATCGAGCAATACAACAAGGTAGTCGGCACCTATTCGAAAGAAGGGGTCGAAAACACCCGAAAGCTCTTCGTCAAGGACGGCAAGCTGATGTACAAGCGTTCGGGAATTCCCAGTAAGCAGCTTTTCCCTATTTCTGAAAATCGGTATTTGACCTTATCATCGTACCGTTTGCATTTCGAATTCGAGTTTGAAGGGGATGAGGCCGTGGCGAGTTTTTCGTGGGTGTACGATCCTGAAAAAGGGGAATGGGAAAACTATGGGGCCGAATTGAACTACCTCTACAAAGAGCGTTAGTCGGTCAGTACCTGTTTTTTGTTTGGTTTTATGAAATCACCCCATCCAGCCTTCCCGATCGAGACTGCGGTATTGGATGGCTTCCGCGATATGTCGGTTTTTTATGTGGTGCTCGGCCTCCAGATCAGCAATGGTGCGTGCCACCTTTAGGATCCGGTCATAGGCCCTGGCAGACAGTCCCAGACGATCCATTGCTTGTTTAAGGAGTTGTTTGCCCGCAGCTTCCAACCCACAATAGGTCCGTAATTGTTTGCTGTTCATTTGGGCATTGTAGTGGATATGCTCCAATGATCCGAACCGATCATGCTGTATGTTGCGTGCTGCCATAACCCGTTTTCGAATTTCATGGCTGGTCTCCCCTTTTCGCGATTCGGACAGCTTTTCAAAAGGCACAGGGGTGACCTCGATATGCAGATCGATCCTGTCAAGCAGCGGACCCGAAATGCGCGAAAGATAGCGGTGCATCGCTAATGAAGACGCCGCATTGGCCTTATCCGGCTCATGAAAGTACCCACTGGGACTCGGGTTCATGCTGGCAACCAACATAAAACTACTGGGGTAGGTTACGGTGAATTTGGCTCTTGAAATGGTAACTTCCCGATCTTCTAGGGGTTGTCGCATGACTTCCAAGACCTTGCGTTCGAATTCCGGAAGCTCATCGAGGAACAGCACCCCATTATGGGCCAGGGAAATCTCACCGGGCTGTGGATAACTACCCCCTCCTACCAAGGCGACCGCACTACTGGTGTGGTGGGGATTTCGGAAAGGCCGCTCCCCTAGCAAGCCGGAATTCTTGACCTTGCCGACCACACTATGGATTTTCGTCGTTTCCAAAGCTTCTTGCAAGCTCATGGGTGGTAAGATGGAAGGCATGCGCTTTGCCAACATGGTCTTACCAGCCCCTGGTGGTCCGATCAGTAGTATGTTATGTCCGCCGGCTGCAGCGATCTCCATACAACGTTTGATTCCCTCCTGCCCTTTGACATCTGCGAAATCCAAATCGGTTTGCGGGTTACTCCCCCCTGTTTGAATCCCTTCCCATGGCTGTTCTTGGCGCAACCCTTGACCACTTTCAAAAAATTCAATGACCGATGCGATGTTATCGGCGCCATATACGTTCAACCCCTGCACCACAGCAGCCTCCTTTGCATTGGATGCTGGAAGGATAAAGCCTTTAAACCCTTCTGATTTGGCTTGGACAGCAATAGGCAACGCGCCTTTGACGGGCTGCAAGGTGCCGTCTAAGGATAATTCACCCATGATTACATAATCGGCGATATCTGGAGCGCGAATTTGTTCGGAGGCCGATAAGATTCCCAAAGCCAAAGTAAGGTCGTAGGCAGAACCTTCCTTGCGCAAGTCTGCCGGCGCCATGTTGATAGTGATTTTCTTGCCGGGAATGCGGTATCCGTTATTGGCCAGCGCCGCGGCAATGCGGAAGTTACTTTCCTTGATGGCATTATCGGGCAAACCGACCAAATGGTAGCCGATTCCTTTGTCGACATTGACCTCAACCACAATGGTAGTGGCCTCCACGCCGAAAACAGCGCTGCCATGCACTTTGGTGAGCATACCTTCTTTTTATGCCCAAATGTAGGTGTGGGTACTCTAATTAACTGCGATGGTTTTGCGCAACGACACCGGCTTGCCATACGAGGTAAAGCCTTCCAAAATGATTTCGAACTCACCCGAAACGTCAGACGTGAAGAACTCGAATTGCAATTCGGTGCCATCCAAATTCACGAAAGGCTCCCAGAGCAACACATTGCGGTAATCCGGTATATTTGATTCGCTACCGTCAACCGTATTGAATTGCTGCCTGAAATAGTTCTTGCGCGGCATAGGCAATTCCAATGCGCTCGAAACGGAGTTCTTGTTGGTATAAGTCTCGTAAAAATCACCGTCAAACGTCTCGATGGCCACCAAACCTTGGTAGGGCGTCGAACCTAAGGCCAATTCATCGCGCAACACCTTAATGGTCTTGATATTGCGGGCATCGAATTCCTTGATCGATTCGTGGTTCGGGATAAAGACCCCGTCGATCAATACGATGGCCTGGTAATCGTTATAGGGTTCGTTGAATTTTTCGAATTCCTGGGCTACCCGAATATAGTCGTTGCCCTTGCCCCCATTGCGATAACCGACGGTGTTCAAGATTTCGATCAAGGTTTCTTCCAAGGTCGGAAAACGGGTATACTCATCGAGTACGAAGACTTCGGGAATACCGCCGTCAAAGACATCGATCTCTTCTTTGGGCAAGATGGAATCGGGCTTGACACTAAAGAAGCCGTTTTCGATTTGATTGTACACGCTGCGTTGTCGAATGGCGTCACCTTGGTTTTCGTCCAATAGAAAGGATCCGAACTCCAGTTGGGAAAAATCAAGGCCTTTTTGTTTTTTGAGATCGACCGTATAGTCCCCCTCTTCGAGTACCTGAACGATGCTACTGGGGTTTTTATAGTCTTTTCGGATATAGGTGTAAAAATGTCCGGTCTCGTCGGTGATCGCACTTTTCAACAAATGCTCTTTACCGGGGATCGAGACGATTACGGTCTTATCAACCGCTGCATTACCGGCTGCATCGGTCAATTGTCCAAAAAACAGTTCCCCCCGTTGTTCCGGTAAGAAAATCGCATCGCCCACGCCTTGCTTGATCGTTTTATCCGCATTGAGATAGGCGTTGGCATAGGTAGCCGCCGACATGTTCGGCCGCTCCCCCAATCCATCTTTTTTCCGGACCAAAATGGAATAATTGCCATGACCGAGATTGCCTTTGTAATTTCTTAATTGCAAGGTGGCTTTGGTACGGTTCGACAACGTCGATTGCCCCAACTGTACCTCAAGGAGGTCTTGACCCGAAGGCTCGAAAGCGGGTACAGCCTGACTGGCTGCCTCGGCTTGTTCGGGCAATAAGGCCGATTGATCGACCATATATGGATTGATAATGGTCACATCGTCTTGGAACAGCTGATCCACCCCTCCGTTCTTCATCCATTGGGTATAGGCCACTAATTTGTAATTACCGGAAGGCACTGTGGTATTCACGAAAAAATCACCGGTACCCATCCCCTTTTCCAATTTGATCTTGTGCTCGAACACCACTTGCCCTTGGCTATCGATCAAGTTGACATAGGCCATGGAACTGATGCGGCTCAAACGATTGGTCTGGGTGTTTTGGCAATAGATTTTGTAATAGAGGTATTCGCCCGAAAAGATCACCGGAGCGGAATGATGCACATATACCTTTTCTTGGGCGACCTTGCGCAAGTTCAATAATTCGCTTCCATCTTTGACCGTGTATTGGGCGTGGGCCCACAGGGTACATAGCATTGCGACAAAAAGTACTTTCTTCATATGACTTAAATTATTCCACCCAAAAATCAGGTACTACATTACTTCCTATAACCGTACAATCCCCGCAAATACGCGGTGTAACGAAATACGGGCCTTGGCATATGGCCGGATTGTCGTTTTCGCTGACATATTCGATCAACCCCAATTTGATACGTTCGACCAGCGGTTGGGCGCAGCCCCCGTTCGGCGGAATTTCACCGTCCAATTCAGGGTCGAGTAATACTGGGCTCAACAGCCGGTCGCAATTGAATTCGGTATCGAAAAAAGGGGGTAACGGTTCGTTGGGATAAAAATCGGTATAGTTGAAAAACAAACGTTGTGAACTTTCGGAAACCACTTCGAACAGACCGATGACATCGTCAGTACCGGTGGTATTGGTGACATTGCCCTCTATTTTTCCGGGTTGCACCTGACTGAACAGACTTTCACTACTTGAAAAGTTGGCCAAGCGCTCGTAAAAGCCAAAGGCTTCTTGCGACAAGACCGACTGCTTCACCAAAATGCTGTACCGATGTGCGATAATGGGATTGTCGTTCGCCAAAAACCGCACGCGGTTCCTTTCGATCGTATTGCCCTCCAACAGTTCGGTCTCGTTCAGCAACAAAGTGGTCGACAGATCGGTGCGAAAACACACCCGCTCTTCCTGTGCCCTCGGTACGGTGGTCACCACTGGGGGTATGCCAATCGCCGGATTGCCCTCACTGATGATCTCGAACTCCAAGGGCGTCCAATTCGGGGCAATGATCTTGTAGGTTTCCTCGTAGGAATATCGGATTTGGGTATTCTCGTTGGCGTCGGTGGTCGCATCGATAAAGATGCCGATACCTTCTTGACCGCTGCCGTTGACCACCCTTTCGGCATATACCCGGTCGATCCGGGCCGTTTGGGTCTGGGCTTCGGTAGCCGCATTGTATCGTTCCCCATCATCGGTGGTCACCTGCAATTCATACGAACTGCCTGCCAAAGCCGCAAAAGGCTGTAAAGAGGCGTAACTGCCCGGTTCGACTTCTTGGAACCGGTACATCCGACCCGTGGCATCCGTTATTTCAACTATGGCATTCGATTCCACATCGGTTCCTAAACCATTTTCAACAATAAAAGGGGTATTGGCACTGAACAAGGCATCTTCAGCAACGTTTACGGTACTATCACTTTCAATTTGCAACATCCTACTGATGAATACCCATTGGGTCTCGACATTGTCGGTAATCGATGCTTCGACGACCAAGGTCCCAACGGACGAATCGCCCACTTCATCGCCGGAGCTCAAGTTCGCCGGCTCAACACAGGCCGACATACATAAGCAATAGCAAATACTATGAAGCATCGTTTTTTTCATTCGACCCAAAATTCAGGAACAACATTACTCCCCAATTGGGTACAATCACCACAGACCGTTGCCACATAGGTATACGGCCCTGGGCAGGTCCCGATATTATCCGAATTCACTCCCACATAGGCGATCAGGTCAAGGTTGACCCGTTCGATGATGGATTGCGGACAAGGATTTCCTCCTGTAGGACCGCTAAAACAAAAAGAAATATGCGATTCCGGCGAGGAGTGCAGTCCACAATTGAACGGAAATGGTGGAATTTCCTCCGTCGGATAAAAGTCGGTGTAATTGAAAAACATGCGCCGCTTGGCGACGGACACTACATCGAAAAAGCCGATAACGGCCCCTTGCCGTCCATTTTCAGCAAATAGGTTGCCCTCTAAGAATCCGGGTTGGACTTGTGAAAAAACACTCCCTGTCTGACTGAAATTATTGAGCTGTTCGTAAAAGGCGTAAGAGGCTACCCCGGCCACCCGCTGCTGCACTTCAATGCTATAGCGGTGCGAGATGATAAAATCGTCGTTGGGGATGAACCGTACCATGAACTTTCTAGGCCCTGACTGTGACGTGATCGTCTCCGTTTGGATGATGGTATTCGAGGGATCCGTACGGTAGCAGACCTGCTGTTCCTCTTCACGTTCTACGATTTCGAGGTCATACGTAGGTTCTGGCAAGGCACAAGGATCGTAATTGGTCAATCGAAACTCAAAAGGGGTCCATTCAGGGGCGATGATCTTGTAGGTCTCATCGTAGGTATATCGAAAATTATTGGATTCCCCTTCCATAACGGAGCCGTCAATGAATATCCCGATGCCATCTACACCCTCATCGTTGGTCATGCGTTCAGCGTAAACGTCATCCAAGGAAGCCATACCCTCTATCGCCATAGCTTCCGAAGCGTAGCGGGTACCGTTACTCCGCACCACGTTCAATTGATACGTATTACCCATGGTAGCACCATAGGCGACATTGGATTCATAGATACCGGGTTCGGTCTCAACGTAATCGAATACATTGCCGTTGCCATCGGTCACCGAAACATTCGCATTTTCTTCGTAATTCACAAAATCACGCTGCATATCACGCACCGGAATAAAAGGGTTGAACACCGAGTCCAATTGCAGGTCGATCAGGGTGTCGATCTTGCTCAACACGACCCGATGTCTTTTCACCTCATCGGACAAGGTCGATTCCACGATCAGGATATCCAAAGGGTCGTTGCCCATCCCGATATCCAAATCCACTTCATCGATACAACTTGCCAGGGCAATGGTGCCCAAAAAAATTACGAATGCTTTTTTTATCACGGCTCTTCAATCCAAAATTCAGGGACCACATTGCTACCGAACTCACGGCAGTCAACGCATCCCAATGCCTTGACCAAATACGGTGCCCTATCGAGCTCTCCGTCTTCGTCAACGTTTAAATAATTCTCATTTACGCCTACAAATCCGATAAGTCCGGCGATGATCCCATCCAACAACGGACTGTTCGAGGTACCGTCTATCACCAATTTGCCATCGATTTCGGTAACATGGAACCCTTCGGGATATAAAGGTGGCTTCCCGATGAACTCACAATTGATCGCGTATGGTGGTAAGGGTTCTCCAGGAAAGAGGTCTTCATAATCGAAGAACATCCGCTTTTCACTGTACGCACTCAATTCGAAATAGCCGATGACCAAGCCTTCGGAATTCGAGGCTGAAATATTGCCTTCCAATAAACCGGTCTGCACGTTACTGAAAATGCTTTCTGAACTCGAAAAGCTCAGCATGGTGTTGAAAAACGATGCAGCGTCGGCCGAATGGTGGTATTGTTTGACCAAGATGCTGTAGCGATGCGATATGAAATAATTCTCCCTTCCCAAAAACCGGACTTCAAAATCTTGCAGGCCATTGCTGCTGAGGTCTTCGGTAGAAGCCAAGATCAGATCGATGGAACGGTTGTTGCCAAAGCAGGTCCTTGCCTCCTCGCCACGCGGGGCGACGGTAGCTTCCCATCCATCATCATCTTCGCAGAAATAGTCGTAATCGACTTCATCCCAATCGAAGGGATTGAAATCAGGTGCGATGATCTTAAATGTTTCATCGTATTCATAGCGAAAGTATGTCGGCGTACCCGAACTCGAGTCGTTATCCAACAAAATGGAAACCCCTTCAGTACCCGTACCACTGGTTCTGCGCTCAGCGTGCATATCGCCGATCGTTACCGGTGCCGGCATGCGTTCGGATCTCGATTCAAAACGGGCGCCTTCACTGGTCACGATTTCCAATCGGTATTCGCGATCAGGCAGCATTTGCATCACGGCGTTCGAGCGGTACTGCCCCGGTGCGGCTTCACTAAAACCAAAGGAGGCCCCTGCATCATCAAAAACGGTTACCTGGGCATTGCGCACAGGACTGGGATCGGTCTCTTCGAAACTGAAGGTACGTGAAAGCCAAATGGTCTGTTGGGCCACCTGGTCGTTTAAACGGGCATCGACTACCAATGCGCCTTCAAAATTCACGATTTCCGCATCGAACTCCTCGATGCACCCCATCAAGACCACTACCCCCAGTGCGGTCAACCACTTGATTTTTCTTCGTAATAATTCTCTTTTCATTTCTTAGCAATTAGAATTTGAAATTGTAGGTTATGGACGGGATCGGGATTGCGAAAATCGAGCTTTGCAATGCCTTCACCTCTCCATTATCGGTCACGAAAAACACCGAATACGGGTTGTTGCGACCCAGCACGTTGTAAACTGATATGGTCCAGAAACTATGGGCCAATTTGTTCTTTTTATGATTCCCCTCGATATTGACCCCCAGGTCTAAGCGATAAAAATCAGGGATCCTGAATTCGTTTCTGTTGCTGAAGGCCACGAAATCGGCATTGTTGAAACGGAACGTTCCAATCGGGAAGGTCACCGGTCTTCCGGTCTGATACACGAAATTGGCCGAAATGCTGTAGCGTCTTGTGAATTTGTAGTTCGCGATCAAGCTGACGTCATGGGGCTTGTCGAAATTCGAAGGGAAAAATTCCCCATTGTTGATGCGTTCTTCACTGAACGGGCTGTCGAAGCGGTAAAACGAACGCGAATAGGTATAACTTAACCAGCCGTTGAGATCGCCTCGGTTTTTCTTTAAGAGGAATTCGACCCCATAGGCCTTTCCATCACCTTGCAATACCTCGGTCTCTACATTTTGGTTCAAAAAGAGGTCCGCACCGGTTTTGAAATCAAGGACATTGTCCAATCGTTTGTAGTAGCCTTCCAGACTGACCTCAAACTCGTTGTCCTTAAAGTTTTTGTAGAGGCCCAAGGCCCCTTGGTAGCCCGTTTGTGGCTCGATGTTCAAGTCTGACAACTTCCAGGTATCGATCGGCGATACCGTCGTATTGTTCGATAAGGTATGGATGAACTGATAGGCATTGTTGAAACTGGCTTTGATCGAAAAATCAGGCGCCAACAAATAACGGGCAGAAAACCTGACCTCCGGCCCTCCATAGGTTTCGATGACCTCACCACTACCATATTCGATGGTCTCCACCACCGTGGACTCATTCCGCGGTTGTCCGTCGACATAGGTTCGTTGCGTGCCTTCGCCCAAAGCCGCGAAAAAGGCATAGCGCAGCCCGATATTCACCAAGAATTTCTCGCCGATATTGATTTCATCACCAATGAACAAAGCCCCTTCAATGGCCCGTTCACGGTCGACGGCAAAATCGGTGATATCGGATTCACTCCCCGTAGGTTCAATACTTCCCGGATTGACCGAATAAAACTTGGCCGCCAGTCCATAATCCAAGGCATGCTTGTCATTGACTAGGGTCTTCATACGGTATTTCAATTCCGTTTCGTTGATGCTGTAATCCAATTCGAAATCGGTATTCGATTCCCCATCGAAATCAATTCCGAAACGATAGTCGCTATTGGCAACGGTCAGGGCACCACTGGTGCGTTCATTGAACTGTTGGTCCCAACGGAAGGAGAACAGACGGTTCGAATAATTGTATAACGAATCGGAAGTAATGCTGAAGGCATCGCGGCTGATGTAAGCTGTTCCTTTGATCTCGCTTTTGTCGCTCAAACGATGATGGTACTTGACAATACCATCGAAAAAAGAGGCTTCGCTGTTGTTCAAGGATTCTTCATCGAGCGAACGCAAAATCCAATCTGCGTAGGCGCCACGAGCACCGATAATTACCGAAGAGGTGTCTTTTTTGACCGGGATCTCCAAAGCCAAGTTCCCCGTCACCGGGCCAATGGAACCTTCACCCGAGAACTTTTCTACATTTCCGTTTTTAGTGCGGATATCGAAAACGGACGATAGGCGCCCGCCGAATTCAACGGGCACGCTGCCCTTATAGATATCGACCCCTTTGGTCGTAAAGGGATTCAGTGCCTGGAAAATGCCGAAGAAATGTGTCGGATTGTAGATGACCGCATCGTCAAGCAATACGAGGTTCTGGTCGGTTTTGCCTCCCCTGACATTCAAACCTGTTGCCCCTTCACCGGCTGAAGAAATACCCGGGAGGTTTTTGGCAATCTGCAAAATATCACGTTCGCCCAAAACCAAGGGGATGTTCTTTGATTCTTCGAGGTCGATCTGTTCGGTGCCGGTTTCGGCATCCTCGACATTACTGATGGCGTCGGCCTCCAAGATGACTTCATCCAATTGTTCCAGTCCTTCTTCCAAAACCAAATCCAATTGACCGTCATTGTACATGACCACTTCGCGTTCCGAATCAGCGATTCCCATAGCGCTGGTTGCGATGACGTTATAGCCCGAAGGCAACTCGATGGAATAGCCCCCGTTCGCATCGGTCACGGCAATTTCGTTGCTTCCTTTGATACGAATGGCCAGATCGGGTATGGCCTCGCCCGTACGTTGGTTAATGGCCCTTCCGGTCAAAACGTAGGTCGATTTCAAACGCCCTTCCAAAGCTTTTCCGATACGAACCACCGGGTAGCGGGTCTTGCGCTTCCGCACCCCGTCATTATAAAAGACCGGAGGGGGCAAGGCACTACTGACCCCAGTGACCGTGGCATTCGTTGAATCGGCTTTCTTACCGAAAAAATCACGCGGTAAGGCGTCGTAAATGATGGTATTCTGTAATAAGATGACCCTGTTTTCGGCCTCTAAAACGTAATAGTTCAATTCGGTGTCGGCCAAAAGCGTCTCTAAGACCTCGGAAAGTCCCGCAGCCTCAAATGTTGCAGAAATCGTTTTGTCGGTGAGCCATTCAGAAACAAAGAAGAACTGGAGTCCGGTCTGTTGTTGTACCGCTTTTACCGCCTCTTCCAGATTGGTTTCGGAGAAGGATGCGGTAACCGTTTTTTCTTGCCCATTCAAAGCAATAACGAATAAAAAGAATGGGATTAATAGGACATAGGATGACAACGACGGCATCCGTCGGACCTTTTCTTCTTGCATAGCACCTGAATTAGCTAGTTGTAAGTTATAAAAAGATTTCAATCCTTTAAAGGGTTGCGTGTGCAATCGGGTACATTTATACCTTAAAATGATTGAAATCAACAAAATAGTATCAATTCGTTGGTTCAAAGTCCAACTGGCCGATCGCTCTCGCCTTGATTTCTTCTTCGTTCATCAGCATGCCACGGTATTCCCCATTTGCATACATTTCAGCCTGATCCCGATAATGGCGACTCAACGGATTCCCTGATTGCCCCGTAGGTAAGATGCTCATGCTTCCTTCGATATCCGAAAAATCGATGATCCTCCGCGTGGAGGGAATACTCGTCACTTTGAACGTACCGTCAGCTTGTCTTCTAAAGCCTTGGTTATTCAGTGTTCCACCCGTACCCGATGTTGGCATTGGTCCTACATTGAAATATTTACGTAGCGAGGCCACGCGTCCGATAGGATGGTCGTGTTCCAAAAAGTGTACCCGATCCCATGTCCAGGTCGTATAGTCCGTCCCTAATTCATCGGTCAACTGTGCCCAGGCATCGTGAAAGGCCTTGGTGATGATCATCGCTTTGGTTTCGACAATGTCGTCGGTCGCTAGATCGTCCCACCATTTCGATGCCTCGTCATCAAAGATCATACGCATCTTTAACTGCACCCCATAGGAGGCGTATTCGGCAATCGAATCGAACTCATCGGCGAAAATATCGCGATGCAAGTTTTGTCTGAATTTTTCGTAAAACACGGCGGGTACGCTTTTGCCGTCAAAGCGACCGTCCCATTTATCGGCCAAGTCCAAAAATCCAACTTGTCTGTCGCTCAATCCGCTTACATCCAGCTGCGAAAAACTACGCTTTAAAAATTCGGCGCCCGTTCTAAGGGTAATATCATTGGCCATGTCCATCATGTCGTTCTTGGTCCATCCGGTGGGTTTTTCTTCCATCCGATCAATGATGCGTCCGGCCCGAAATACCGAATTGGCGAAATAACCCGGCACGTACATCCCGGATATGGAGTCAGGTTGGTTGTTCGCCGAATATACATAGTGCCATGGCGGATTGATGGCATGGGGGTTGTGTTCGAAACCAAGGTATGCGGTTGGGTCATCGTCTCCGGTCGTTCCGTCCAAAATGAACTTCGTACTGGTGCTGTCGGGCATGCGATATAGCTTGGCAGTTCCCCACCATGCGATATTACCATCGGCATCACCATACATGACATTGAGCCCGGGAGCATGGATGTTCGGCAAGGCCGTTGCGAATTCTTCGATGGACTCGGCATGATTGATACCATACAAACCTTCAACGAGTCGGTTCTCAAACTGGGTAAACAACCAATGCATACTTACCAAGCGATCCCCTTCGACCCGGGTTCGGTTGGCGAAATTGTCATTGACGATCGGCCCTCTATGGGTCTTGCGATATACGAATTCCACATCAGGGGCGTCTTTCACCTTGATGGTCTTTGTTACGAAATCGAAGTTGCGCCATTCACCTTTAAAGCGGTAACGCGTCGAATCTTCAGGATGGGCTTCCTCATAGTAAAAATTGGTATCATCATTAGCTAACATGGTGAACCCATGGGCCATAAAACGATCATGTGAGAGCAAAGGAAAAGGAACCCCGGCCAAGTAATAGCCGTATTTTTCATAATCAGGCGTCACCAAATGCGCTTCATACCATACCGATGGTTGGGCTTGGGCAATATGGGGGTCGTTTTCGAACAACACCTTGCCCGTTGCGGTCTTTTCAGGGGCCAGTACCCAACTGTTGCTTCCGTAGATCTCAGGAATCGGAAGTCTTGACAGGGCATTGTCCATCTGTTCATGCAAGGCCATCAAACCGTTCGCCGTACTATCGGGATACACTGGGATCTTAAGTGAACCGGGCACTTCGCTTTGAAACAATGGGTGGGTGTACACGGAATCAAGCCGGTGTAACAAATTGGTATTGACAATATCGCGTGCGCCCTTGTTGAAGGTAAAGCCCATATAGGACACCGCGTTGTACACATCCTTAAGATCGAATTTTTGTTTTTCGAGCCCGGTCAAATAAAATTCCACCGGGGTCGGCCCGTTATCAATGAATTGGTTGATGCCGTCGAGATAGGCTTCTGCCAATTGTACCGAAGCTGCCGATCGATCAAGTTTCGCCAGGGCTTTTTGGTTATAGTCGTCAATTCCTAAAGACAAAAAGAACTTATCGGTTTCCAAGGTCAAATCCCCGAATATCTCGGATAATCCTCCCGACCCGGCTCTACGGAGCAGTTCCATTTGCCATAATCGATCTTGGGCATGCACATAGCCCAAAGTGCGTATGGCATCGGTTTCATTATCGGCATAAATATGGGGTACCCCATAGGCATCGAAGTATACTTCGACCCCTTGGTCGAGGCCTTTCAATTCCTGTTTCCCCTCATAGGTAGGGGTCAGGCTATTCAAAAAGATGAAAATGAAAAGGGCAAGAATTGCAAAAAGGCCCAGCAGCGCGAGCAGGATTTTTTTAAGCCGCTTCATAGTAAGCAAAGTTAGTTTTGCTTAAAGGTAGCTTATTTGGAACAATTCTATCCGTCCAAATCCAAATCAGATCAATTCATGGAGAGCTGGTAACGTTCCAACCCAGACTGCAGCCAAGCTTTGTAAGTCGGTACATCGACATACTGCACGGCATGGTTCAGCACTTCAAGTTCGGGGGATAACAAGACATAATAAGGTTGTGAAGCGGCACTGAAATTCAGGGTTTGAAAGGTACCCCATTTCTGGCCGACGGTCTTGATTTTTTTAATGCGCCCGTTGTCAAATTGAAAGTCGAATTGCTCATCGATGGGAAGTGCCTTTCGATCATCAACATATAACGAAATGATAACATAGTCGTCACGCAACATGGAGTAGACCTGTTGGTCGCTCCATACGTTTTCTTCCATTTTTCGACAGTTCACGCAAGCCCAGCCCGTAAAATCGAGCAAAATGGGTTTGCGTTTCGTTTTGGCCACGGCCAAGCCTTCATCGAAATCCTTGTAGCACTCCAAGCCTAAAGGACAATCACTTTCCGAAGCCTGTATGGTGTAAAAATCAGGTGGCGGAAAACCACTCAAGACTTTCAGACTGGTCAGGTTCATCAAACCGAGTACCAAATAGACCGCCGAAGCAATACTGAGCAAGCCCACGATCTTTCTAAGAGCAGACGGTTTCTGTTTCGGGCCATCATGCGGAAATCGGAATAGTCCAAATAAATACAATGCCAGCAAAACGAACAACAGGATCCAAATTCCCAAAAAGAGCTCTCGCTTAAGCAAGCCCCAATTAGCGACCAAATCGGCATTGGACAAGAACTTGAATGCCAAGCCCAATTCAAGGAAGCCTAAGACCACCTTGACCGTTGTCATCCACCCGCCGGACTTCGGTAGGGAGTTCAACCAGGCCGGAAATAGGGCGAACAGGGTGAACGGAAGGGCCAGGGCCAATCCAAAACCCGTCATACCGAAGGACAGGTTGGTAGCCACGCTACCTTCAGCCAAAGCCGTGCTTCCCAACAATCCTCCTAATATCGGTCCGGTACAGGAGAAGGAAACGATTGCCAAGGTCAAAGCCATAAAAAAGATCCCAATGGCTCCGCCTATTTTAGCCGAAGCCGCATCCATCTTATTGGCCCATGAACTTGGTAAGGTCAACTCATAATATCCGAAAAACGAAAAAGCGAAAAAGACGAAAATGGCAAAGAAGAAGAGGTTCAACCAGATATTCGTAGCGATGGTATTCAAGATTTGCGAATCGACCGAATCGAACAGATGAAAGGGCAGGCTCAATAAAAAGTAAATCAATACGATGAAGAATCCATACAAAGCCGCATTGGTGATCCCTTTCGCCCTATTCGTCGATTGTTTGGTAAAAAAGGAGACGGTCAACGGGATGAGCGGGAATACGCAGGGTGTCAGTAATGCGATCAAACCACCCAAAAATCCCAGGCCAAAAATCATCCAAACCGCCGAACCGTCATTGGGGTCGGCCGCCCCTTCTGCCACAAGCCGGTCTTTTGCTTTCAATTCTACCTCCAATTTCGCCGACTTGGCAACACTATTGGCATCAACAGCCGTTGCCGCCAATGGGGTAACGGAACCGCCGTCCAACGCGATTTCGAACACTTCTTCTTTAAGGATGCAGACTTCCTTACAAATCTGGTAATACAGCACCACTTTCAATTGCCGTGTATCGGGCTGAAGCAGTTTGATACGTTGCGTAAACAAGGCCGTTTCTTTGAAAAAGGTTTCGTCAACATCGAAGACCTCCGTGTACTTGGTGTAGGTCTTGCCTTCTTCGGTCTTCCCCACCAATTCGTAGTCGATCCCTGCCCTATCGAATTCGAATTCGCTGGGCATGGACCCGCCTTCAGCCGTATACAGCGAATACACGAACCAGTCTTCGAGGATTTTTCCCTTGAATCGTAATTCGTACTCCAAGGCGTTGATTTGCTCCACTTCATGGGTCCAAACCGCGGGTTCATCTTCCGTTTGCGCTTGCAATAGCCACCCTGGCAGAAAACAGAGTGCGATCAATAGTATGTTTCGAATCACTGTACGGTGAATTTGAGTATGTTGTCGGTCGAGGGGCCCACTTTGAACCGTTCGTCGAGTCGCTTTCCGATTACCCAGACGATCGCATCACCGGAGCACAGCAACCATTGTGCTTCCTTGGCGAACCCATCGTATTTTTCGTCTTTAAAGAATTTCGAGAGCTTTTTACGCCCCCTCATCCCTAAGGGATAAAAATAGTCGCCTTTTTGCCATTTCCTTAACAATAACGGATAGTTTAACTTTTCCTTGTCAATAAAAGCCACATTGGCAGCTGGGTCGGACACGGTCTTCACCATAGTGATATCCATGGCCAAGGGGTGGTCGATATACCCTTGGGTCTCGGAAATCCAAAATTCGGCGTCCTGGGTTGCATTCGCTGGTTTGAGCAATAGCCTTCCGCGGTCCTTAAGCAAACGGTGGGTTTTCGAGCGGATTTCCTTACCACTGTCGGCCTTAAATAATTTCGCGACCTCTTCCGGCGCAGTGAACCCAAAATCTTTGAACAGCCAAAACAAATGGGTTGGTAAGGGGTCAAGGGCCATGACCGATGCCAGATCGATCTGGTAACTCCCATCACCTCGATTCTGGAAAAGGCGATCGCGCACCCCATCGATATGCATTTTGACGAGTTTTTCGGTAGCTTCAAGAAAGTGAAGGCTTTTCAAGAAATGTGCTAGAAATTCGGAATGCAATCCTTTTAATGCAGGCACCACCTCATGCCGTACCTGATTTCTAAGGTACTTGGTATCTTGGTTACTTCGGTCTTCTCGCCATATGTATCCTTGAGCAAGGGCAAATTCAAGAAGTTCTTTACGGGAAAAAGGCAATAAGGGCCGTTTGATCGTGCCATTGGAGGCCGGGATTCCCGATAAGCCCTCAATGCCCGTTCCTCGTGACAGGTTGATCAAAAAAGTTTCCAAACGATCATCGGCATGATGGGCGGTCAAAACCAAATCAAAGGCCGTTTCCTCGACCAAGTCGTTGAACCAGGCATACCGCAACTCCCGAGCACGTAATTGGGGGGACGCTTCGCTTGACGACAATTGCCCCTTTAGATCGAAGACTTTCGTAAAGTAAGGAACATCAAGCTTTGCCGCCAATTCAGCTACAAAGCGGGCATCCCCATCACTTTCAGACCCTCTCAATTGAAAATTACAATGGGCTAAAGCAAAGCGCAGGCCGAGCGCTGAGCACAAGCGCGCTAACACCACGCTATCCAACCCACCGCTACAAGCGATAAGTAAAGCTTGTGTCCGGAGTTCGGGGAATTCGGAATCGATATGTCCTGCAAATTGATCGAGCACCATACAAAGTTACGGATATCCATCACCTTCGAGAACCTTGCGCATGGCCTTCGCCTTCAAAAGACATTCTTCGTATTCGTTAGCGGCCTTGGATTTGGCGGTGATCGCACTACCCACCGAGAAAGAAAGGAAACCCGATTCGGCATCGTAGAGGATGCTTCGGATGACCACACTGAAATCAAAGTCATCTTCGGGGGTGAAATACCCTAATGCCCCACTGTACACCCCTCTTTTGGTACGTTCGTATTTTTCGATCAAACGCATGGCTGAAAGCTTGGGGGCGCCGGTCATGCTTCCCATCGGAAAACTCGATTTAATCAGTTGTACACTATCGATTTCAGTAACAACGGAACAACTTATGGTCGAAATCAATTGATGTACTTGTTTGAAGCTGTATACTTTGCACAACTCTTCAACGGTTACACTCCCTTTTAGGGCGTGTTTTGACAGGTCGTTCCGTACCAAGTCGGTAATCATGATGTTTTCGGCACGTTCTTTTGGGTCTTGCTCCAAGTGAAGACCGATCTTTCGATCGGTCGAAGGGTCCTCCGATCGTGCCGCGGTACCCTTTATAGGTTGGGTAATCAGCCGCTTGCCCGTACGTTTCAGGTATCGTTCGGGGGACGCCGAGAGCAGGAAGCGCGATTTGAATTTTGCAAAGGCCGAAAAAGGCGCTTCGGATAAGGTGTTCAAGTTCTCATAAGCTGCCATGGGGTCAATTTTGACATTTTCAGCATAGAATTCCTGGCAAAAATTGGCTTCATAAATATCGCCCCTGTGGATATGTTCTTGTAGGGCTTCCACCTTTTGATGATAGGCTTCTTTTTTGATGCGGAGTTTGATCTTTATGGGGGAAGTCGCCACCTTAGGTAGCATTCGAGTCCTTGACTGCAAAAGGTCGCGAATATCTTGGGCAAGGGATCCGTGGACTTCGGTCCTATAGTGGAACTCGGCGGTTTCGCCGAGGAGTCGAACAATTTTTTGGGGTTGGAAAAAGTACAATTCCGGAAAGCCCAAACCATCCTGACCCAAGGATTCCAAGTCCTCAAGCTCGTTTTTCAGGTCGTAACCCAAATAGCCGAACAACCAATCCTTTTTCTCATTTTTGAACCGTTGCAAGGCCTCAAAACCATCTTGCGGGTCCCAACCGATAGCATCGACGACGCCTTCCGCGAATATGACGGAAGCTGAGGAATAGGCATCCTGACGCCCATTGGAATCCAAAAAAACCGCTGTTTCGGAACGATTGGCCCATTCACGGAGCTTTGCCTTGAAAGCCTGGGGATCTGTAATGGGGATGCTTTGCGTTACGCGCAACTCGTAAAAATTAAAGCGCTTTTAAAAAAGCATCCAGGGCCTCTTGATGGGCCGCGTTCAATTCGGCATCGACGATTCCTTCCGAGTCGTCGAAATGCTGTGAAAAAGAGGGCAATGTAAAGGTAGCTGCAAGTGTGGCTCCAAATCGGGGCAATAACTGGGCAACGACGTCCAAGGCACCGACCCCTCCCCTTTTACCGGGTGAGGTCGCCATCAATAGTACGTGCTTGTCTTCAAGGAAATTCCGCTCCAATCGAGAAAGCCAGTCCAGTACGTTCTTGAAATAGGCCGATGGATTGCTGTTATGCTCGCTAACCGAAATGATCAATCCATCCACTTTTTGGATATCGTCTTTGAATTCGATCAGGGAGTTGGAAAACCCTTTCTGGCGTTCTTCATCCTCACTGTACATCGGAAACGGATAATTAACCATATTAAGCAATCGGGTCTCATGCCCTTCGATTTTAGTCAAGGTATGTTTGACCAAGCGATAGTTGATGGAAGTGGAAGAATTGCTTCCTGCGAATGCTAAAATCTTAGCCATAGCGAAAAATGATCGATGTTTCTGCGAAAATAGCCCAAAATCGGCTCACCGGCTGAATTTTGGCTAATTTTGCAAGGTTGGACATCCGAACGGATTGTTTCACAAGTATATAGGGGAAAACCTCGTAGCCATGACCAAATCGAGCCGGTTGTTCTTTATCGATGCCATGCGCGCCTGGGCCATCTTGATGATGCTGCAGGGCCATTTCATTGATGGCTTATTGGATCCCGGCTTTCGGGATGCTGCCAATCCGATCTATAAGACCTGGTTGTATTTTAGGGGTATTACCGCTCCGGTCTTCTTTACGGTTTCCGGGTTCATTTTCACGTATTTGCTGATTCGATCTAAACAGACCGGTTTGTCTAATCCTCGAATAAAGAAAGGCGTTCGTCGCGGGTTACAACTCGTACTCATTGGCTATCTGTTGCGGTTGAATGTTTTCGGACTTTTCCAAGGTCGCATCTATGGCGGCTTCTATCTCGTTGACGTCTTACACTGTATCGGGCTGGCCTTATTGGCGATTATCGGACTCTATTTGCTTAGTGTACATCGTCATAAGCTGCTTTTTCCCCTACTCCTACTAGCAACGACCTTAGTGCTGTTCACGTTTGAACCGCTTTACAAACAATGGGCGTTCCCCTATCTACCCGAAGCATTGGCCAACTACGTGACCAAAGCGAACGGCTCGGTCTTTACCATCATTCCCTGGTTGGGCTACTCGACCATTGGTGGGTTCCTCTCGGTTTATTTCCATCGGTACCACAATGCGAAATGGCTATACCCCATTTCGATATTCGCAAGTTTGGCGATAGGGGCTGCCCTTATCTACGGTTCCTCCGGTTTTTTTATGGATAGTTATCGGGCTACCGGCATCCAGCTGTTCGAAATGATCCAAATGAACAACTATCTGTACATCCGTTTAGGGAATGTACTCGTTGTTTTCGCTGTCTTCATGATCGTACGGAGTATCTTGACCGCTCCTTGGATCATCAAAATCGGGCAGAACACCCTGTCGATATACGTCATCCATTTCATCATCCTCTATGGTAGTTTTACCGGAATAGGTTTGTACCGATTCTTTAAATATTCCCTTTCCCCCGATTGGGCCATAGGAGGCGCCATTGCCTTTATGGTCGCGTGTACGGTACTTGCACTGGTCTACGACCGTCACGAAGTATGGGTCAAGGAACGGCTGCACTGGGTGACAGTGACGATTCGCGGCTTTTTTCTACAGCATGCCGCTCCGCAATTGAAGCGGGTTTGGGTAAAAGGAAAAGCTGCTTTGACACGACTTTTCGGGCTAGCTAAATAGTACCGATTCCGTTCATCGACACTTTTCGGTTACCCGGCATCCATAAGCTCCCTATCGCGGAATACGAGGGTATTCCTGAAGCAAACCGGCTTAAATTAGCAGCATGATTCCCCCGAATCACTTGACTGAATGTAGCTGAGGTTTTGATTTTTTGATGTGTTATAAAAAGACAATGTTCCTACCACCATTGTCTTTTTTTTTGTTCCCAAAGTCCTGTTAAACTTGCGACTCCCGCCTAATTCCGACGACCAAGACGAAAAAAGCTATGGCATCGAAACCTTTGGTCTTGTTCTTGTTTTTAATGGTTCTTGGTTGGAAGGGACTAGCATCCGAACCGGTTCACCAAGACACCCCGAACACTGCCCCTGAGGCACACCACTACTTTTTGGGAATCCTAAGTGATTATGAACCTTCCGTATTTCGAAAGCACCTCAAAGCTATCGATGAGGATTGGCAGCCCGCTTTCGAGATCATGGCCATCGAGACCTTATACTACATGCAGACCCATCGCCGCGGAAGACCCTTACTGGCCCTTTTGGAAAAACATACCGGCCAGCGATTTGGTTTCGATTTCGACAAATGGTGGCAGTGGTTATGGAACAAGCCTTCGAATTACGACCCCTCCTATTTCGAGTTTAAAGCGGAACTGCATCGCCGCATCGACCCGCGTTTCCAAAGGTATTTTTCAAAACGATCGGCACAAAGTTCAATACGACTCGATGAGGTACGCTGGGGTGGGGTATTGCAAGATGGCATCCCGCCACTCCGCAATCCGACCATGATCAGACCTGATGAGGCTACCTATCTTCGTGATGGGGCCTTGGTCTTCGGTATTGAGATCAACGGTGAAGCGAGGGCCTATCCCAAACAGATCTTGGCTTGGCACGAGCTCTTTACCGATACCGTAGGCGGGATCAAAGTCGCCGGTGTCTACTGCACGCTCTGTGGCACCGTAATCCTCTATGAAACCGAACATGACGGAATCGAACATGAACTGGGAACCAGTGGATTTCTGTACCGTTCCAATAAGCTCATGTACGATCAAGCGACCCAATCGCTTTGGAGCACCTTAGAAGGGAAACCGGTTATCGGGCCGTTAACCGGAACGGGGATCGAATTGGAATTCCGGAGTGTGGTGACGACGACTTGGGGAGAATGGAAAAAGCGGCATCCGAACACCACGGTCCTTTCGTTACGCACCGGACACCAGCGGGATTATCGGGAAGGCGTTGCCTACAAGGATTATTTTGCCGATGACGACCTGATGTTCACCGTACCTGAAATCGATTCCCGGTTGAACAACAAAGATGAGGTGTTGGTGGTTCGCAACCCCGATGACCTGAGCGATCAATTGGTGTTTTCAAACCGTTTCCTGCGTCAAAACCCCATCCATCGCGACCGTCTTGAAATGGGTGTTTTTACCATCTTCACCGATAGTACGGGGGCGCACCGGGTGTATCGTACCGATGCTACGGAATTTGATACATATGACGGGGGCGAAAAGGTTAAGGATCTAGATGGATTTTGGTGGACCCTCGAGGAAAACGGAATGCGGAACGAATCGGGCGAGATACTAGAACGTATCCATACCTTCAATGCTTTTTGGTTCGGATATAAGGCCGCCTTTCCTGAGGTTCGCTTGGTGCGTTGATCGATTCGAACTGGACATAAAAAAAGCGGCCGAGGCCGCTTTTTCAATTTTGGTTGGCAACAATGGTTTTAAACTTCTTCAACGCTTGCGTCCGGGGCGTTCTTTCGGACGGAATCAATGCCGTTTTCCATACCTGAATTGTCAGCGTACATTTGACTGGCACCGATGACTTGGCCGTTGGCCGCTTTCAAGTTGAAATAGACTTTTCCGTTTTTGGCCGTTTTACGCTCGAAACGATTGTCGTCTTGTGAATTTTTTCTAACGGACTCGATTCCATTTTCGCAAGCGGATTTGGTGGTATACCCTTCGCTGCTCAAAATCACTTGTCCGTTTCCAGCTTTCAAGTTGAACCTGTACTCACCGGCGTTATCGGTTTTTACTTCAAATTTTCCCATTGTTTAAATTTTATGATGCCTAAAGTTATTTAAAAAAATGGGAAATCGCGGCTTTACCGGGCTTAAACGTGTAGCGCCCGATCATCGGTAGCGGCCAATGCCGCTTCTTTCACCGCTTCGGCATAGGTCGGATGCGCATGGCTCATTCGGGCCATATCTTCTGCAGAAGCCCTAAATTCCATAGCGGTTACCGCTTCGGTAATCAAATCGGCGCAACGTGCCCCGATCATATGCACCCCCAACACCTCATCGGTCTTGGCATCGGCCAAAATCTTGACGAAGCCGTCGATATCCATACTCGCACGGGCACGGCCTAGGGCGCGCATCGGAAACTGTCCGACCTTATAGGCCACTCCGGCTTCCTTCAATTCTTCTTCGGTCTTACCCACGGCAGCGACTTCTGGCCAGGTATAGACCACGCCTGGAATCAGGTTGTAATCGATATGGGGTTTTTGTCCTGCGAGATACTCAGCGACCAGGGTTCCTTCCTCTTCGGCCTTATGGGCCAACATGGCCCCGCGCACCACGTCGCCGATAGCATAGATATTCGGAGTCGCGGTCTGCAAATGGTCGTTCACTGAAATTCGGCCGCGCTCATCGAGTTGTACGCCTGCCGCCTCGGCATTGAGGCCGTCGGTATACGGGCGTCTGCCCACTGATACCAGGCAATAATCACCGGTAAAACTGACTTCCGCCCCTTTTTTATCGTCGGCTTTAACGATGACTTCATCACCCTTGCGTTCAACCGATTTCACCTTATGCGAAAGGTAAAACTTCACCTTCTGTTTCTTGAGCACTTTGGTCAGCTCTTTGGATAGGGCCGCATCCATTCCAGGTATGATCCGATCCATGAATTCGATCACGCTCACATCAGCGCCCAAGCGCTTGTAGACCTGCCCCAGTTCAAGGCCGATGACCCCTCCTCCAATGATAATCATGTGTTTTGGCACCTCTTTGAGCTTTAAGGCTTCGGTCGAAGTGATGACGCGTTCTTTGTCTAAAGTGATGAACGGCAGGGTCGATGGTTTCGAACCTGTGGCAATGATCGTATTTTTGGCATTGAGGGTTTCTTCGCTTCCATCGGACTTGGTGACCTTGATGGTGTTTTTGTCGACAAAACTCCCAACGCCTTCGAAAACATCGATTTTGTTCTTGTCCATCAAAAACTGCACCCCTTTCGTGGTCTGATCGACCACCCCTTGCTTACGGGCGATCATTTGTTCCAAATTGACTTTCACTTCCCCGGGAATGTCGATACCATGGTCCTTGAAATGCTTGACAGCGTCTTCGTAGTGGTGCGACGAATCCAAAAGGGCCTTAGAGGGTATACAGCCTACATTCAGGCAGGTACCCCCAAGGGTAGTGTATTTTTCAATGATCGCGGTTTTCATTCCCAATTGCGCACAGCGTATCGCCGCAACGTATCCTCCAGGTCCGGATCCTATGACGACCACATCGTATTGACTCATATCTTTAGTTTAGAAAAATTATGGTATCCCAATAAAAATCGAGCTCAAAAATACGAATGTTTTTAGGATAATGCTTCGGTCTTAGACCGGGGCCAAAGGAAACTTCTTGGCGATATAATCCCCGAACCAGATACCGAGGATCAGCATGAGGTTCAAAGCGATTTCAAAGGCCATGGGCAAGTTCCACGCCCCACAGCTCGCCACATAGGAAATATTGAGCAAGACATAGGCCGATATCACCATATGGGGAAGGTAATTTTGGCGCACGACGATCAAGGACGTCATGAACCCTGCAGTGACCGCAGCAGTGAACATGGTGGTCCCCCCGAGCATTAATTTCATCGTGGAAGCCGAACAAAAATTAAGGCCGTCGAATAGGATATCACGGGTAATGGTGGTGAATAGAATAAATGAGAATCCGCCAACTACAGTGGCCATGAACGCCAAGAGCGTTCGGGTTTTGGAAGACATATCGGTAAGGTTCGTTTTTTGATGGTACTCCCAATGTACGACCGATATGCAGCACCCGGAAACCCTTTAACACCCTCTTAGGTTAAAGTTTCCATAAAAACGGCCGTACTGTGTTTCACCTCGTTGATGGCAAAAGAACTCTGTGTGCTTCCGATTTGATCGATGGCTGTGAGTTTGTGGATCATAAACTCGCGATAGGCTTCCATATCCTTTACATGGATGGTCAGGATGTAGTCATAGTCCCCGCTAACATGCAAACAACTACTGACCTCGTGCAATTGCTGTACTTGCCGCTCAAAACGCAATACGTTGTCTTTGGTATGTTGCACCAGTCGAATGTGGCATAAAACCGTAAAATCGCGCTCGACCTTCTTTTTATCGACCAAGGCCACATAAGCCCGGATCGTCCCTTCGCGCTCCAAACGCCGAATGCGTTCGTAGACCGCCGTAGTCGAAAGTCCCAACCGCGCCGCATAAGCTTTGGTGGTCCGTTTACAATCGGATTGGAGTTCATGTAGCAATTGTCGGTCAAGGGCATCCATAGGAAACGATGTATATTCTAAGAAACTTCAATTTATCCAATAAAATTAGATATATTTTCTAAATTAGTCAATAATTTATGTTTTTTATTCTAAAATTATAGTTTATAATTGATTTTAATTCTTGCTTCTTCGAATTTTGTATTAAAATCAACATCATGAGCTATCAACCCGCTGATCACATTCAAGACTTGCAATACTTTGGGGAATTCGGGGGGGTCAACCCTTCCATTTCCGATGCATCGACGTATACCTTCCTTTCGGCAAAGACCATGTTCGACACTTTCGAGGGCAACACGGAGGGCTGCTACCTCTATAGCCGACACTCCTCCCCGTCAAACTTGTATTTAGGGGAAGCAATGGCCCAATTGGAAGGCACCGAGGCCGCCAATGTCTACGGCAGCGGTATGGGTGCGATCAGTGCGGTGATCTTCCAGTTGTGCAACGCCAAGGACCACATTGTAAGCAGCCGCACCATATATGGAGGCACCTATGCCCTGATGAAGAATTTCTTGAAAAAGTTCGAAATCGGCACCTCTTTCGTCGACATTACCGATTTAGGGGCCGTGGAAGGAGAAATCGGTCCGAATACCAAAATGATCTATTGCGAAGCGGTCAGCAATCCGCTGTTGGAGGTTGCCGACATCAAAGCACTTTCAGCATTGGCCAAAAAATACGGGATACCCCTTGTCGTCGACAATACGTTTTCACCTTTGTCGATCAGTGCGGCCCGCTTGGGCGCCGATATCGTGGTGCACAGTTTGACCAAGTTCATCAACGGCAGCAGTGATTGTGTGGCCGGGGCGGTATGTGCCTCCAGTGCCTTCTGCTTGCAACTCAAAGATGTGAACGACGGAGCGGGCATGTTGTTCGGCAGCACATTGGATAGCTTACGGGCGGCATCCATCCTAAAAAACATCCGTACCCTGCACATCCGCATCAAAAAACATAGTGAAAACGCCCTCTACTTGGCGCAACAATTCGAAAATGATGGGTTACGGGTCGTATATCCTGGATTGAAAAGCCATCCGGGACATGCGTCCATGGCCAAACAAATGAACAGCGATTATGGTTTCGGTGGCCTATTGACCTTGGATGTCGGTACTTTGGATCGGGCGAATGCCCTCATGGAATTAATGCAAGCGGAGAATTTGGGATATCTGGCAGTCAGCCTTGGTTTCTACAAGACTTTGTTCAGCGCCCCGGGCACCTCCACCTCTTCCGAAATTCCGATCGAAGAACAACAAGCCATGGGATTGGGTGATGGGTTGATCCGCTTTTCCATCGGCCTTGACGATGACATCCACCGCAGCTACAGGGCCATGAAAGACTGTATGGTTCGCTTGGGTATTTTGGATGCGGAAACCACCTTGGTATAAGTCCGCTTTTTGCGTAAGCAAGGTCAAAGTCGTAATATTACGATGTGACTAACTGATACCTTATGCCAACGAGCCAGAAAAAACCGAAATACCGCGAAGACGAAAATGTAGTAGAAAACAAGGAGCTGAATATTTGGGAAGCCCTGATCCCCGTATTCGCCCTTGTAGCCATGTTGGCCTATAACGTCTATGTCTTCGGCGACGACGCCCTGAGCGGCTCCAACCAGTTTATCCTGCTTTTAGGGGGAGCGGTAGCCGCCATCATCGGATTTTTCAATAAAGTATCCTACAAACAGATGTTGGCCGAAGTGGCCGAGAACGTACGGTCGACCACCGGCGCCCTGTTGATACTGTTAATGGTCGGTGCCTTATCGGGCACTTGGCTGGTTTCGGGTATCATTCCCGCTATGATCTATTACGGGCTTCAGATTTTGAACCCGACCATCTTTTTGGCCGCCTGCGTTATCATCTGTGCCATCATAAGCATCGCCACGGGAAGCAGTTGGACGACGGCGGCCACGGTAGGTATCGCCTTGATCGGTATCGGTGAAGCCTTGGGTATTTCATTGGGTATGACGGCAGGTGCGGTCTTGTCAGGCGCCTATTTTGGCGATAAGATGTCACCGTTGAGCGATACGACCAATTTGGCCCCTGCCATGGCCGGAGGTGAGTTGTTTGCCCATATCCGTTATATGGCCTGGACTACCATACCGACGATTTCGGTCACCTTGTTGGTATTCATTATTTTAGGATTTACCATTGACACTTCGGGTGTGGCCGACACCGATGCCATATTGACCACTATTGGATCGACCTTTTCGATCAATGGGTGGTTGTTCTTGGTTCCCCTTGCAGTGATCTTCATGATCGTAAAGAAGGCTCCGCCATTATTGGCGTTGCTGATCGGCACCCTTTTGGGTGGCGTGTTCGCCTTGATCTTCCAACCCGACATCGTGGCACGTATTGCAGGAAGCAGCTCACTGGATTTCACCTCGGCCTATAAAGGCATTTTGAATGCGATCACGGTCGACACGGCCATTGAGACCCCAGACCCGGCTTTGAACGACCTGTTTTCATCGGGTGGGATGGCCGGCATGTTGGGCACCATTTGGCTCATCGTCTGCGCCATGGTGTTCGGTGGGGTTATGGACGGTATCGGCGCCCTTGAACGCATCACCAAATCCTTACTCAATCTCGCCAAAACGACCTTTGGCCTCTTCGCCAGTACGGTGGGTAGTTGTTTGGCACTGAACGTTACGGCCTCCGACCAGTACCTTGCCTTGGTCGTACCCGGCAAGATGTTCTCGAAAGCGTATAAGGAGCGCGGACTGGCGCCTGAAAATTTGAGTCGGACCCTCGAGGATTCCGGAACGGTGACCTCGGTATTGGTGCCGTGGAACACCTGCGGGGCCTACCATAGTGGCGTTTTGGGGGTTGCCGTTGGCGATTATTTCCTCTATGCCATCTTCAATTGGCTGAGTCCGTTTATGACGTTGACCTTCGCCGCCTTGCAGATCAAGATCAAGCAATTGGTCACTCCTGCCGAAACCGCATAAAGAAATTCCCATTTGATTGATTTTAGTGTCTTGGTTTAGTACCTTCACCTAAAATTTCAAACATGGCAACAATAACCCTAGGTGGCAACCCGGTCCAAACCGTTGGTGTGCTACCCGCAGCGAATACAAAAGCACCCGATTTCACCTTGGTCAAAGAAGATCTTTCAGAAGCTTCATTGGCTGATTACTCGGGATCTAAAGTGGTGATGAATATCTTTCCTAGCGTTGATACCGGTACCTGTGCCCAGTCAGTGCGCCAATTCAACCAAGAAGCCGCCGAATTGGAAAATACCCAAGTCCTCTGCATTTCACGCGACCTCCCTTTCGCCCAGAAACGCTTTTGTGGGGCCGAAGGCATCGAAAACGTGCACATGCTTTCCGATTTCCGCGATGGGGGTTTCAGCGATGCATACGGATTGACCTTCGCCGATGGGGCCTTGAAAGGATTGAGTTCGCGATGCGTGGTCGTTTTGAATACGGCCGGTGAAGTCGTCTATACGGAGCAAGTCGCTGAAACAGCCGATGAACCGAACTACAAAGCGGCCCTTGAAGCCTTGATGGATGCCTAAGGAATCGTTTCTCAAGAACCGGATCCGGAGTGTGGGATTCGCGTTCAAGGGGCTGTTCTTGTTGCTACGCACGGAAGCGAGCATCAAAATCCAATTTTTCATTGCCCTTTTGGCCACTGCCGCCGGCTTTTATTTCGAAATCTCGCGTGAAGAGTGGATGGTACAATTGTTGGCCATTGGCCTGGTGATGGGCATTGAAGGTTTGAATACCGCCGTCGAGAAGATCTCGGATTTCGTGCACCCCGAATACCATAAAAAAATAGGCTTTATCAAAGATATCGCCGCAGGGGCCGTGATGGCCGTGTCGTTGATCGCCGGGGTGATCGGTCTCATCATCTACCTCCCGAAATTGATAGGAACATCCTAAACACACTTTCGCAACGTAAATTTGTAACTTAGTCACCTTTCGAACCTACATGGCCAAAAAACGGAGAAAATCAAAAGCGACCCCTCGTAAAACGAAGACCAAAACGGGCTTGTCAAAACAGAACAAGGTCATTTTGGGCAGTTTGCTCATCGTATTATCGATCGCGCTCTTCTTTTCGTTTTTGTCCTTTTATTTCACCTGGCAGGAAGACCAAAGTACCCTCTCCCAATTCGCCCAACGCGATACCGCGGCAGAAAACCTTTTGAACAAATTCGGAGCGGGAGTCAGCCATTTCTTTATGTACAGAGGATTCGGCCTGGCTTCCTTCACCTTTCCGATACTCTTGGCGATTACGGGACTGTATCTGTTTTTGGGATTGGATGGTAAACGTTTGTGGAGCAAATGGATTTGGGGTCTGATCGGGATCATCTGGCTTTCCATCGCCCTTGGGTTCTTCGCCTTTGAACAACCCCTTTTGGGTGGATTGATCGGTTACGAAATGAACGACTTTTTGCAAGATTATACGGGTAAGATCGGGGTGTTCCTGCTCTTGATTTTCACCCTAATCGTCATCATGGTGCGGCTGTTCAATTTTTCACCCGAGGCCATCGGTGCCTATTTACGGGGCTTACGGCCTTCCAAACCCAAAGTTGGGAGCACGCCCGATCCGGAAGTTGTAGCGGCTGAAGCGACTATCGACCTCTCGGTAGACAATCCTTCTGACGAGCCTCTCGACACCTACACCCATAAAGAGGACATTCCGCCCTTGCGACCTGAGACCGGGTTGGACGTTAACTTGCCCGAACCTGAAGTGGAAGAACCGAAAATCGATTTGGAGGTGGCCAAAGTGGCCGATGAGAAAGAGGAAAAAAACAACAAGGCCGAACAATTGGTCAAGGATTACGGGGAGTTCGATCCAAAATTGGAATTGGGCAATTACAAGTTCCCACCGTTGAACCTGCTTGATCCCCACGGCGCTTCTGGCGGGATCACCATCAATCAGGAAGAACTCGAAGAGAACAAGAACAAGATCGTCAGTACGCTGAAGAACTATAAGATCGGCATCGCCCAGATCAAAGCGACCATCGGTCCGACGGTCACCTTGTATGAAATCGTTCCTGAAGCAGGCATCCGGATTTCAAAGATCAAAAACCTGGAAGACGATATTGCGCTATCCTTAGCTGCATTGGGCATCCGGATCATCGCCCCGATTCCCGGAAAGGGCACCATCGGTATCGAAGTGCCCAATAAGAACGCTTCGGTGGTTTCGATGCGATCGGTCATCGCCTCAACTAAGTTCCAGAAGGCCGAAATGCAGTTGCCCATCGCCTTCGGAAAGACGATCAGTAATGAGACCTTCGTGGTCGACCTGGCGAAAATGCCCCATATGCTGATGGCCGGTGCTACCGGACAAGGGAAATCAGTCGGGCTCAACGCCGTGATCACCTCCTTGCTCTATAAAAAGCATCCAGCCGAGATCAAATTCGTCTTGGTCGATCCCAAAAAGGTAGAGCTGACCCTTTACAATAAAATCGAGCGGCATTTTTTGGCCAAGTTGCCCGATTCGGAAGAAGCGATCATTACCGACAACACCAAGGTCATCCATACCTTGAACTCGCTTTGTATCGAGATGGACAACCGTTATGAGCTATTGAAAATGGCCATGGTACGGAACATCAAAGAATACAATGCCAAATTCAAGGCCCGCAAACTCAATCCGAACGACGGGCATCAGTTCTTGCCCTATATCGTATTGGTCATTGACGAGTTCGCCGACCTTATCATGACGGCCGGCAAGGAGGTCGAAGCCCCGATCGCCCGTCTGGCCCAATTGGCGCGTGCCATCGGTATCCATTTGATCATTGCGACCCAACGGCCATCGGTAAATGTCATTACCGGGATCATCAAAGCGAATTTCCCGGCACGGATCGCCTTCCGCGTGACTTCTAAAATCGACTCCCGAACCATTTTGGATGCCCAAGGGGCCGACCAGCTTATCGGGCGGGGCGATATGCTCTTTACCCAAGGCAATGATGTGACCCGATTGCAATGTGCCTTCGTCGACACCCCGGAAGTCGAAAAGATTACCGAATATATCGGATCGCAGCGCGCCTACCCTGACGCCCATTTACTGCCAGAATATGTCGGTGAGGATTCTGGCACGGCAATTGATTATGACATCTCGGATCGTGATGCCATGTTCCGACAGGCGGCCGAAGTGATCGTGATCGCGCAACAGGGTTCGGCATCGTTGATCCAACGTAAACTGAAATTAGGGTACAACCGGGCAGGGCGTATCATCGACCAATTGGAAGCCGCGGGGATCGTAGGTCCCTTCGAAGGCAGTAAAGCCCGCCAAGTATTGGTCCCCGATATGCACAGCTTGGATCAGCTCCTACAAAATGAATAACATGAACCCGGGTGGTTCTTAGCAAAACAGCATGAAAAAAACACTTATCCCCGCTTTGTTCCTCGCTTTGACCGGTATGGTCAATGCCCAAAATTCCCCTAAGGCCAAAGCCTTATTGGACGAGGTCTATCAAAAGGTCACCTCCTACGACAACATCCAGGTCGACTTCAAATATGCCTTGGAGAATACCGAGGCGAATACCAAAAGTGAAACCCAAGGGAACGCCACCTTACAAGGCGATAAATACCTGGTCGATCTCTTTGGTTCCCAACAGCTGTTCGACGGTAAAAAAGTATACACCATCGTGCCCGACAATGAGGAAGTGACCATCGAAGATCGGGGTGATGATGAAGATACGGTGACCCCTTCGAAGATGTTGACCTTCTACCGCGAAGGCCATACCTACCAGTGGGACATCCTTCAAAACATACAGGGACGCAGCATCCAATTCGTCAAATTGACGCCCATTGATTCGAACTCCGAGATCAAGACGATATTATTGGGTATCGATGCCAACACCAAGCACATTTACAAACTGATCGAAACGGGTAAAAACGGCACCAAAACCACGATTACCGTTAATTCTTTCAAAACCGATCAGCCTTTGTCAAAAAGCTTATTTACTTTTGACGAGGCCAAATACACCGATGAGGGGTATTACATCATAAGAAATTAGTGTTTTGAAATTACTGGACCGATATATTTTATCGCGTTTTCTTTATAATTTTTTAAGCTCCTTTGCCATCTTGATGGTCATCTTTATCTTCCAGACGGTCTGGTTGTTCATTGATGATCTTGCAGGCAAGGACCTTGATTTGGCCATTATCGGCAAATTCCTCTATTACTACATGCCGACCTTAATCGATAAGGTGTTGCCCTTAACGGTCTTGCTGTCTTCCATACTCACCTTCGGGAATTTTGCCGAGAATTACGAGTTCGCGGCCATGAAGGCTTCGGGCATTTCATTGCAACGCGCCATGCGCAGCATCATCGTTTTCGTACTGCTTTTAGGGATAGGTACTTTTTTTCTGGCCAATAATGTCATTCCCATCGCCGAACAGAAAATCTTCAACCTCCGCAAGAACATCGCCAAGGTCAAACCCGCAGCGGTCATCGTCGAAGGGGTGTTCAGTGATATCGAAGGCACGGAGATGAATATGAAGGTCGCCAAGAAAAGTGGGGAGAACGACCGTTTTTTAGAGGATGTCATCATCCACCAAAAATCGCAGACCAAGTTGAATACGACCGTGATCAAAGCCAAAACGGGTGAATTGATCAGTAGCGAGGATTCCGATATTATCCAATTGGTCTTGAACGACGGGCACTATTACGAAGAAGTCCAATCGAAATCAAGCAAAGACCAAAAGAAGCAACCCTTTACCCGGGCTGAATTCGAGACCTACATCAAGAATATAGACATCTCGGCCTTGAACAATCAAGACATTGAAAAGGAGTCGGACATCGTGACCGATAAAATGAAAAACGTCGGGCGCTTATACAAAGACATCGATTCTTTGAAAGAGAACAACCTCGTGAGGGTCAGGGCATTTTCGAACAGCATCAGCATACGTGTTGGCGCGTTTCCGCTAAAGGTGGTAGACTCGGGCAAGACGAAGACCATTACCCCTACTGGCATTACCGAAATCCCGGATGAGGCCGCGCCCATAGACGAGGCCCTCTTCGAACAAGACATCGCTTCCCTGGTCCCGGAATGGCAAAAAGGACAGTTGCTCATCAATGCGCGAAACAACATCACCAATATTCTCAACACGGTTCGAAGCCGCAAGATTGAGTTGAACCGCCGGTATGAGATCTATTACCGACACATCCTTTCGATGCACAAGAAGTTCGCCTTTGCCCTCTCGTGTATCATCCTCTTTTTCGTTGGGGCGCCATTGGGCGCGATCATTAGAAAGGGCGGACTCGGTCTCCCGATGGTCATCGCGATACTTTTGTTCTTGACCTATCACTTTTTGGGGGTCTTTGCGGATAATTATGCCAAAAAAGGGGCATGGAATCCTATTTTGGGTGCTTGGCTACCGACCATGGTCACCCTACCGATGGGTATCTTTCTGACCAAAAGGGCTACTGCCGACCGGGGACTGATGAGTTTGGGGAATTTCTTCGATCGTGTGGGATCCCTGTTCAAGAAAAAGAAAAAAGAAACAGCAACAACCGAAAATTAAACCTTCCAATGCTGAATTCCATTGAAGAGGCTATTGCCGATATCCGACAAGGAAAAGTGATCATCGTGGTCGACGATGAAAACCGTGAGAACGAAGGGGATTTTATCGCAGCCGCCGAAATGGTCACCCCGGATATGATCAATTTCATGGCCACCCATGGCCGCGGACTGATCTGTGCCCCTTTGACCGAAGAGCGCTGTCGCGAACTCGATCTGAACATGATGGTCGAGAACAATACCGTATTACACCATACCCAATTCACGGTTTCCGTCGATTTGATCGGATACGGATGCACCACGGGTATTTCGGCCCATGATCGATCTAAAACCGTTCAGGCCCTGGCCAATGCGCAGACCAAAGCCCATGAATTGGGGCGACCCGGACATATATTCCCTCTAAAGGCCAAAGAAGGTGGGGTGCTTCGCCGTACCGGCCATACCGAAGCCGCGATCGATTTCGCCCGACTGGCCGGACTGAAACCTGCGGGACTCTTGGTCGAGATCTTAAACGAAGACGGCAGCATGGCCCGGTTGCCCCAGCTGCTTGAAGTCGCGAAAAAATTCGATTTGAAGATCGTATCGATCGAAGACCTCGTGGCCTATCGCATGGAGCACGATAGCTTGATCGAGAAAAAGGAGGATTTCGACATCCAAACCCGTTTCGGGGAATTCCGACTACGTGCTTACGTACAGACGACCAATGATCAGGTCCATATCGCCCTGACCAAGGGAAGCTGGAAAAAAGGCACCCCCATTTTGACGCGGATCAATTCGACCTTGGTCAACAACGATATCTTGGGAACCTTGACCAACAACCCCGACCAGGCCTTGCGCCAAATGTTCGAGGCCTTGAACAAGGAAGGGCAAGGAGCGTTCATTTTCATCAACCAAGATTCCCGTTCGTTGAATCTTTTGGGCCGTTTGGCCGAGTTCAAAAAACTTCAAGCCGAAGGGGTGACCCGTGCGCCGAAGATCGAAATGGACAGCAAGGATTTCGGGATTGGAGCCCAGATTCTACACGACCTCAATATTTCAAAAATCCGCTTGTTGACGAATTCGGAACAAGCGAAACGGGTCGGTATTGTGGGTTATGGCTTGGAAATCGTCGACTACGTTACTTACTAAGTACTTGACGTAGGGTATCGGCCATAGTCTCTGCCCGATTTTGGACTTCCGTTTCAGTCCATCCCAATTTGATCAGACACGACAAGGTTCGGCCGATCCATTGATCGGACGCCGCAAAACTATTGCCTACATTGCGTTGCATGCCGGCCAAAGTCACCTCAGGCAGGCTCCCCAAAGATTTGGGATCCATGAGGTGTTCCCATTTGCGATAGTAATGCCAGTTGTTATCATACCAATAGAAACAGGCATCGACCCCTGCAGCGGACAAGGCCTTTTGGGCTTCGCGTGCCTCTGCTTCGGTCGGTAAGAAGAAGTTCAAAAACGAATAGTTTTCTTCCCCACCTTCAGGCACCCTTCGAAAGCTGACCCCTGCTACTTTTTCCAATGCCCGGCGAAGGATGGTGTAGTGTTTTTTCTGCAGGGCCACGAACCCATCCAAGCGCTGGATTTGGGCACAACCGACGGCCGCATTCAATTCGGAAATGCGGTAGTTGTATCCTAAGAACGGGTGGCTTTCGGCACCACGGTCGTTTCCGACATGGTCATGGCCGTGATCGGAGTATTTATGGGCATTTTCGTAGTAGGTACCGTTGTTGGTGATAACGGCCCCGCCTTCCCCACAGGTGATGGTCTTTACATAGTCGAAAGAAAAACATCCCAAATCACCGATTGACCCCAAGGGTTTGCCCTGATACGACCCGCCTATTGCTTGACACGCATCTTCCAACAACAACAATCCGTGTGCCTTACAAAGCTCCTGCAAGGCACCCAAATCGGCCATAGAACCGCACATATGTACGGGCATGACCACCTTGGTCTTTGGTGTGATCGCTTTTTTGACCGCGTCTGGTGCCAAGGTCAGGGTGTCATCGACATCGACCAAGACCGGTACCGCCCCGAGTGCCAGTATCGATTCAAAACTGGCCACGAAGGTAAAGGTGGGCATAATGACCTCATCGCCCGCCCCGATCCCAGCACTGGCCAGGGCCACGGTAAGGGCGGCCGTACCGCTGCTCACCGCATGGGCGTGTGCTGTCTGCATACGTTCGGCCAAAGCCATTTCAAGGGCCTTTGCCTTCCAATGGCCTTTTCTCATGCCATCGAAACCGTAGCGCATGAGCACGCCATTGTCCAACACATCGTGTACTTGTTTACGTTCCAATTCTCCGAAAAATTCAAATCCAGGCATACGCTTGCTTTAGGTAAAAAACCAAAGTTTGATGGCCATGGCGATGACCATTACGATTAAAAATATTTTGATGAACCCGTCGCCTTTGTTGACCGAAACCCGACTTGAGACCCAGGCACCGGTGCCATTGCCGAGGGCAAGCACCAAGCCCACCTGCCAATTCACCTTATCGTTCAGGATAAAGACCAAAAGGGCGGCGAGGGTATAAATAAAGACCACGGCCACTTTGGTGGCATTGACCCGTACCAAGTCCATTCGATTTACGAAATGCAGGAACAAGATGATGACAAAACCAATACCGGCGTTGATAAAGCCCCCGTAGATACCGATAAAAAAGAACGCGACGATGCCCAACCAGAGGTATTTGCCCGTAAGGCGCTCTTGCAATTCGGCCACATTGATCTTGGGCTTGAAAACGATCAAGAGCACCACGGCGATCATGATACAGGCCAAGATGCGGTTAAAGGTCTCCCCTTTGATATCGACGGCCAATTGGGCGCCGATGATAGCACCCATGAGGGCAGAAATACCGAGGTAAAGGTTGAACGGAAAGGTAGACACTCCCTTGCTTTTAAAACCGGCCACGCCCATGGCGGTCTGAACAACAATTGCCACGCGGTTCGTACCATTGGCCACGGCCGGGGGCAGGCCCAAAAATATGAGGGTAGGCAAGGACAATAAGGACGCACCACCGGCCAGGGTATTGATGAAACCGACGACAAAACCGACGACGACTAAAAGCGGATAGTGGTACCATTCTTCCATGGGGGCAAAAGTACCACCTTATTCGCATTTGCCTAACCATAAAATTTAAGGACAAAGCCGCAGGCAATTGAAAAAAGCTTGTTATATTTGCAGCCGCAAAAGGAGGAATGGCAGAGTGGTCGAATGCGGCAGTCTTGAAAACTGTTGAGGGTCACACCTCCGGGGGTTCGAATCCCTCTTCCTCCGCAAAAGAAACCCGCAACGAAAGTTGCGGGTTTTGTGTTTTCAGGAAGTGGGCCAACCGCAGGTTGTGGACACTGAAGGAAAATACAAAACCGAACAAGCGCAGCTTGTGGTGGGTTTTATGCTTGCCCAGGATTACCCATTTGGGATGCACGAAGTGAATCCCCTTCAATCACCATTTGCTCATACAAAACCGAACAAGCGCAGCTTGTGGTGGGTTTTATGCTTGCCCAGGATTCCCTACTTGGGATGCACGAAGTGAATCCCCTTCAATCACCATTTGCTCATACAAAACCGAACAAGCGCAGCTTGTGGTGGGTTTTATGTTTTCCGAGCACATGAAAAACAACTCCCAAAAAATGAGAGAAGCGGTGTGTTACTTTGACATAACTGCCTCCTTTAGCATGTCCATGCAGCCATCCAAAAGCGGACTTGAACAAAGCGAAAGCGCAGGGGGTCAATCCAACGTATTCGCCAATGAACCGGAATCTTGCGAACATCATCTACCTCGTTTTGTTCACGATCATGCTCTGTGCGAGTATTTTGTTTTACCATCGGGCGCTCTCCTTGGAAACCTTAGGGGTCGTTTTCGGAACCACCCTGACCTTAATGTTGCTTTGTTTCTACCTGCAACACCATGCTGACGAATAGACGAAGTGGGGACGATGCGCTTGCAATTGGCCTGGGCTTGTCGTAGTTTTAAGGCAGACAGTGGCTCGCTAACCAAGGGCCATTTCCACCTAAACCACCCGCACCCATGAAGCGCCTCTTTGTTACCCTGTTTTTTACGAGTAGTTTTCTAATGGCCCAAACCAGCAAATCGGTTAGCACCCCAAATGGAGAATTCGCCCTCATCGATGAAGGCAGGGGCACACCGGTGTTGTTGTTGCACGGTTTTCCTGATTCAAAGCGCTTGTGGCAGCACCAGATTCCCGCTCTTGTCGAGGCGGGCTATCGGGTCATTGCCCCCGATTTACGTGGGTATGGCGATTCGCCAAGACCAAAGGAAAAAGAACAGTACGCCATGCCGCTATTGATGGGGGATGTGATCGGCGTCCTCGATGCCTTGGAACTGGAACAGGTACACCTGGTCGGTCACGACTGGGGTGCCGCGCTGTCGTGGACCTTGGCCCGGTATTTCGGACACCGCTTTTTATCACTAACCGCCCTATCGGTAGGTTCCCTTGGAAATTCCGGTTGGGATTCGCTCGAACAACGGCAAAAATCATGGTATTTCTACCTCTTCCTGCAAGAAGGCTTGGCCGAAAAAACCCTGGCCGATAACGATTGGCAATTCGCCAGGGAATTTATGGCGAGCCATCCCATGGCGGAAACGTTGATCGAAGGTTTTCAAAAAGAAGGGCGCTTGACGACCGGTCTGAATTGGTACCGCGCCAATATGCAGGACCTGATTGCACGACCCGATGTCGATTACAGTCCCGAGAACAATCCAACACCTCCCGCCATTACTGAATTGGAACTCCCCGTAATGGGGGTTTGGAGCGATGGGGATTTGTTTCTCACCGAATCACAGATGCAACGATCATCGGAACATGCCGCCGATTTCACCTACAAACGCCTCGAAGGGGCCGGACATTGGATGATGCTCGACCAACCCGATGCCTTCACCACCATTTTGCTCGAATTTTTAAAGAACCAACCTTGATCCATTACCCATGAAGACCCTTGTTACCGCTGATTGGTTGCAACAACGGCTACACGACCCCAATTTGATTATCTTGGATGCCAGTGTGGCCACCAATGCCCATGGCCAAGCTTTCGAGACCTTTGATCGAACCATTCCCAAAGCGCGCAAGTTCGATTTGAAAGGAGTATTCCGTGATTTGGAAGCCCCCTACCCCAATACGGTTCCCCGACCGGAGGATTTCGAACGGGAATGCCGCAAACTGGGTATCGGCCAAAATTCGGAAATCGTCGTTTTCGACCACAATGGCATTTACACCAGTGCACGGGTATGGTGGTTGTTCCAAATCATGGGTCATGCGAATATCGCCGTCCTTGATGGTGGGCTGCCCCAATGGATCGCCCAAGACCGACCTACCGAAAAAACACCGATGACCGATTTTGCCATGGGAGACTTTAAGGCACGTTTCCAAGCCGACCAGGTCGTCTCCTTTAAACAAGTGGATACGAATACCAACTCACAAAAATTCCTTATCGTCGATGCCCGTTCGAAAGGCCGATTTTCGGGTACCGAAGCGGAGCCGCGAAAAAGCTTGCAAAGTGGGCACATTCCCCATTCCATCAACCTTCCTTTTAAAGAGGTCTTGCAGGATGGGCGGTTCAAAACCAAAGCCGAATTGCTCGCCTTGTTCGCCCCTTCCCGAGCAGAAGGAAAAGAAGTGGTATTCAGTTGTGGTTCGGGCATGACCGCCTGCATCTTGGCCTTGGCGAATACCGTGGCCGACGGCAGCAGCCTTAAAGTATTCGATGGCTCATGGTCGGAGTGGGCCGAAAGGAAGCAATTATATACTCGGGATTAAACCATCAGTATGAAAGAACGCATAAGCATTGAAACCGCAATAAAGAACGCCCAACGTCGGATCACCTTCCCAACCATGAGCTTGATGTTGGGTACCATGGTGGCCAGTTACCTTCTGGGTACGCGTGGGCTTATCCCGAAAGGTTTAATGGTTCCTGCACTGTTTATGGGAATGCTTTTGGGCTGGTTGGTCTGGGCGATCCAAGTGCCTAAATGGAAAGTCTGGGCCTATGCAAGGGTCGAAGATCTGGAAGCCCTAAAAGCGGAGGCGGTACGATCCAGTATTATTTGGAAGGATTCGAGTCTTTTTACCAAAACCGAGATTTGGACCCCATCGGATAAAAACAAGATGCGCGAAATCTTGGATTCGAAATAGTGGGTAAAATAGCACGATTCTAAAATCCGTATCTTGAAAAGCGTTGATTCTTAGTACAATGGCAGAATATATCGACGGATTCATTTTTCCCTTGGCGCGAAAGCACCTGGAGACCTATCGCGACATCGCCACACAGGTTGCCGAAATCTGGAAGGCCCATGGCGCCTTGGCCTATCATGAATTCGTAGATGACGACCTCTATTTGGAAGGCACTCGGTCATTTCCTGAAACCCTCAAGGTGAACGACGATGAATCGGTCGTCTTCGGCTGGGTCGTTTTCCCTTCCAAGGAAATCCGTGATGCCGCCAATCGGGCTGTGCCCCAAGATCCTCGCATGGCAGGACTGATCGCCCCTTTGCTACAGTCCGACGCCCCGATTTTCGACCCGGCCCAAATGGTCTATGGCGGGTTTCGTAAGTTGGGCGAATAGCAGCCTAGGTAGCTTTTGATTAAACCAATTGCGTTTCGTGTAGTCCAAAACGAAAAACCCCAAACGATGCGTAATACGATTTGGATCAGTCTCCTGATCCTCACCCTAGCGACCTCCTGCAGCACAGAAGAGGTAGAAGTATTTTCCGAAGATCAAGAAGAAACCTTCCCCCCCGAAGTGGATGACCCTTTAGTCGAACTGCAGTTCTCCGATCCACCCATCGACCTACAAGGCACAGAGGTCCAATTTGCAGCCGACGTTTCCTATGACATACACGACCTGACCAAATTCGATATCTTTTTGCCCCCTGCCCCTGCCCCGACCCCCTTGGTGGTCTTTATCCATGGTGGCGGATTTACCAATAGCGACAAGACGTTTCTCTACAATGGCGAATACGACGATGCTATCATCACCCTGTTGAACCAGGGCATCGCCGTAGCCACGATCAATTACCGACTGATCGTAGCTGGCGACCAAGATGGGGTTTTGAAAAGCCTGAACGATTCCCGACGGGGATTGCAATACCTGCGCTACATCCATAATGAATTGCATATCGACAAAGAGAACATCCTCCTTTTCGGCACCTCGGCCGGGGCGGCTACGGCACTTTGGCTGGCCACCAATGATGACCTAAGTGCTCCCAACAGTAGCGATCCGGTCCTTCGAGAGAGCACTCGGGTCAAGGGCGTTGCCTTGAACGCCACCCAATCGAGTCTGGATATCGAGACCCGATGGATGGGTGATGTCTTTGGCGAATTCGGATCGTCTTTGGACACTTTGATCGATGAATTCGGGGCTGACACCTTTTACGAATTTTATGGGGTCGATGGCCCTGAAGCTTACGATACCCCTGAAATCGAAGCCTATCGTGCTAGCATCGATATGCTGGCCCAGCTGTCATCCGATGATCCGGAAATCTGGGTGACTAATACCGGCGGACACAACAACGAACCCCTGACACAAAACAGCTTTAACCACCACCCTTTCCACGCCAGGGAAATCAAAGAATTCGCCGATGCAGTGGGGGTCCCCAATGTGACCACTTACGGCAACCCGATTCTGTACAGCGATGGAAACGAAGATTATGTGTCTTTTTTAATTCGGAAATCCCAGGAATAGCCCCTACCTTGGAGGGGAAACCAAAAACTTCAGGATGGGATATGGACATGGTATCAAAGTGGCTTCGGCCCACCTCATGAACTATGGGGTATTGATCGTTAGCCTAGCCTTAGGTATGGGATGCAAACAACCCAAGGCGCAACCCCCATCCGAACCCGGTATGGTGGCCGAGCAATCCGCCACCGCCAAACCCCGGATCAGTTTCACCTTTGACGATGGCGTTACCACGGCAATCGCGGGCATCCCCTATGAGGAATGGGACGGGATGCTTTTAGACCATCTCGAAGCAGCAGATCTAAAGGCCGTTTTCTTCGTGACCGGAAAGAACAAAACCACTGCCAAAGGCCGGTTTTTGCTACAGCGCTGGAACGACGAAGGCCATCGTATTGCAAACCATACCTTTTCCCATCCGAATTTCAATGCCACCCGACATACCGCCGCCCTTTTCGAGGACGAGCTCCTGAAAACGGATGCCATCATTTCAGGATATTCGCACTACACCCGCTTGTTCCGTTTTCCTTATCTCAAAGAAGGGGGCGAAGCGGCCAAGGTCGATAGCATCCGCCGGCTGCTAACGAAACACGGTTACCGCAACGGTTATGTGACGGTTGACGCCTCTGACTGGTATATCAACCAACGGCTTGTCAAGGCCATCACCGCTAAAGGTCTTGCCCATACCGAAGTAGCCCGCTATCGGGACTACTATGTACAACACCTTTTGGACCGGGCCACCTATTACGAACAATTATCACAAGCGCTGCACAGGCGAACCGTATCGCATACACTGCTGTTGCACCACAACCTCACATCGGCCCTATTTCTAGGCGACCTGATCACGGCCTTTGAAAACCAAGGTTGGGAGGTCATGAATGCTGACACCGCCTTTGAAGACCCGATTTACGAACAGTTTCCGGATGCCCCCTTTGCGGGGGAAAGTTTGATCTATTCCCAGGCGAAAGCCTCGGGCCGCTATGAGGGGCAGTTGCGCTACCCTGCCGAAGACAGCCGCTATGAGAAGGAAACTATGGACGAATGGGGCCTTTGACCCCTTTTTAATGCAGCACTTCATCGTATTTTGACTACCTTCATTTTATGACCATACGTTACGCCCATACCAATATTGTAAGTACCGACTGGAAACGCCTGGTGGCCTTTTATACTAAGGTTTTCAATTGCCATGTGGTACCGCCGATTCGAAAACAATCGGGGGAATGGTTGGAAAAAGGGACCGGTTTGGGCAGGGCCGCCCTCGAAGGGGCCCATTTGGCGCTGCCGGGATACGGTACCGAAGGACCTACATTGGAGATTTACCAATATGCCGAAATCGACCCTAGGGCCCTAGCGGCACCCAATTCACGTGGATTCGGACACATCGCTTTTGAGGTTGACGATCTCGACGGCATTTTGAAGCTGCTATTGGAAGAAGGTGGGGCCGCCAACGGACAGATCACCGAAAAGGAGGTTGCGGGCGTTGGAACCATCCGTTTTATCTATGCCAGGGACCCGGAAGGCAACCTGATCGAATTGCAAAGCTGGACGAAACCGGAATCGGATCTTTCCTTTTAAAGCCTCTCCATGTTGACCCTCCCGCAGTTTTCTTAAATTTCGACGTTCAAAATCCCTGTAGACCCAATGGTGACCGTTTACGAAGCCACTACCGACACCGAATACCAAGAAGCGGCCGGGCTGTTTCAAGAATACGCGACAGCCATCGGTATCGATTTGGAATTCCAGGACTTCAGTAAAGAGGTAGCCGAAATCAGACAACATTACCAACGTCCGCGGGGCGCATTGTTTTTAGTGCGACGGTCAAAAGCCGGGGCTTCCGGTTGTGTGGCCATTCGCCCATTGGAAGGAAGTGTATGTGAATTGAAACGCATGTACCTGCGCCCCGGACTTCGGGGTAGCGGTGCAGGCCGGATGATGCTACAAAAAGCCTTGTCGACTGCCCTTGAATTGGGTTATACCCATATGCGCTTGGACACGCTATCAAGCATGAAAGCGGCTATCGGGCTATATACCCATGCCGGTTTCTACGAGATCGAGGCCTATCGATACAATCCTTTTCCGACAGCACGGTTTTTTGAAATTGCATTACAAACAGAAGCAGGGCAATAACGGCTACCACGCCACCCTACGCTTTAATTTTTTGTGGATTCCGAATATTTTCCTATAATTGTATACAATATACATTATACAATCAATCATGATCGAACGGAAGTCCCTTCGGAGCCAAATCATCGACGCCCTATGGCAAATGATCATCGATGCCAAAATCGAACCCAACGCCCCCTTGCGTGAGATCAATTTGGCCGAACACTTGCAAGTAAGCCGAACGCCATTACGTGCGGCCCTTCAAAAATTGGAATGGGAAGGCATCGTGGTATCCGATCCCGGAAAAGGTTTTCGACTCGCCCCCCTTACCGTAAAGGAGGTGCGGGAGATCTATCCGCTACGAGCACAATTGGAATCCTTCGGCCTGGAATTGTCCGGCATCCCTTCCGATAAAACCATTGCCCAACTGGAAGCGATCAACACCAAAATGGAACAATGTCGTTCCGCTCGAAAACTGGTTGCGTTGGACGAGCAATGGCATAAGCTTTTGATCGTCAATTGCAACAATGACAAATTGCTGGCCATGGTCAAGGTCTTGCACCGGCAGTCGCAGCGCTATGAATACGCCTATATGGACCTTGAGAACACCGCTGCAAAATCCATCGCCCAACACAAAGAGATCATCCATTATCTGAAAACCGATCGATTGGCAGACGCCTGCCGCACTTTTGCCGAAAACAACAGGGTCGGTATCGAATCTTTGATTTCGTGGCTTCAAACAACACACCAATACGCATAACCTTTACACCAATACCTATGAACAGATCCATTATGGCCCTAGTCGTGGCCTGTGCCTTTACCGCTTGCCAAACCCGTTCCGGGCATTCCGAACAACAAGAACAACATCGCAACCAACAAAGCGATTCGCTGACCCAAAAACTTCAAGAAGCGAATGCCGAGGGCGAGGTGGTCGGCTTTTCCGTGGCCATCATAAATCCAGACGAAGTACTTTATCAAAAAGGGTTCGGTTTCCGCAATGCCAAAGACAGCAGTGCCTATCAAGCCAACACCGTCCAAAATATCGGTTCGGTAGCCAAAACCGTTTTGGGCATCGCCTTGCTGAAAGCCCAAGAAATGGGCAAACTCCAATTGGATGACCCCATTGCCGACTATTTGCCTTTCGACGTCATCAATCCCCACCATCCCGACCAACCCATTACCATTCGCCATCTGGCGACCCACTCCTCTTCGATCGTCGATTACACTGAAAATTACTTGAAAGCCTTTATCCTGGAACAGGATAGCATCAATAAAAAAGAAGAAGTGGCCTTCAGTCATTTCCAAAAACCGGATCAACGCATTTCCTTATTCGATTTTTTGGAAGCTTGTTTGTCCAAAGAAGGTGCATGGTACGCCCCCGAAATGTTTTCAGAACAAGCCCCGGGCAGCACCTTCGAATATTCGAATTTCGGGGCCGATCTTTGCGCCTTGATCATCGAACAGGCAACGGGCATACCGTATAACGAATTCACCGTGAGCCACATCTTCGCGCCATTGGGCATGCATGATTCCGGTTGGGCCATCGCGGACCTTGACCCTTCAAAACGATCGAGTTTTTATTTGTTCAAAGGACAGAAAATCGCCGATTATACCGCGATTACCTATCCTAACGGCGGCCTTTTCACCAGCAGCAGCGACTTGGGTAAATTTTTAGCGGAATTGATGAAAGGATATAGTCAAGGAGGGCAGTTGCTCTCCAAGTCAAGCTACGCCGAATTCTATAAGAAACAGTACGCTCGCCCCTTGAACGAATCAGGCCGCGTGAATGTCGGCATCTTCAATGAATACAATACCGATTTCATTGGATCTACCGAATTGCTTATCGGGCATAACGGCTCCGATTTCGGCTCCTTCGCCTTGCTGTATTTCAATCCGGAATCGCAGATCGGAACGATCGTCATGGCAAACACCGATATCGATTATAAAGACGATACGGTCGTACCCGTGATCAAGTCGATTTGGAAGGCGGTTCTGGACCATAAAGACGGTTTCGAACTGGAGACGACCCAATGAAAATCGGATGTCCGTTTGGTTAACATTCCAAGGGCAATTCCGTACCTTCATGGCCATAACAACGCCCAATTGCAAACCCAATGGACCACCTCGGATTACGAACTGCGATTTACAAGGTCGGCGATATCGAAGCAGCGACCGCCTGGTACGCCCAAGCCTTTGATACCGACCCCTATTTCAAGGAACCCTATTATGTAGGCTTCAATATCGGGGGCTACGAATTGGGGCTGATGCCCGAAGCCGAACCGACCACAGCGAAAGTCGAAAGTGTGATCGCCTATTGGGGTGTGGAAGACATCCACCAGAGTTACGACCGCCTAATCGCCCATGGGGCAACGGCCTTTGAAAAACCGACCAACGTAGGCGGCGAACTGATGACCGCTTCGGTCAAAGACCCTTATGGCAATTTGATCGGCTTGATCTATAACCCCTACTTCAAGCTAACAGGGAAGTAATGGGTTCGGATCAAGGTTTTGTGGATTTCGTGGTGGATCAGATCCAAAACGCCGGTCTTATAATTGCAAAAAAGATGTTCGGGGAATACGGCCTCTATGCCGATGGCAAACTCTTCGCCTTGATCTGCGATAATAAGTTGTTCTTTAAACCGACGGCATCCGGTCGCAAATTCATCGGAAAGGTGGTCGAAGCACCGGCCTATCCGGGTGCCAAACCCAGTTTCTTGATCGAAGACCAAATCGAGGATGGCGATTGGTTAAGCGAATTGGTTCGGATTTCGGTCCAAGAACTGCCGGACCCCAAACCCAAAAAGAAAAAGAAAAAATCCAATTGATTTTACCTATGTACATCATCGACCTTACGTATACAGCACCCCTAGAACAAGTCGACCGCCTGCTGGAAGCGCATATCGCTTTTCTGGACAAGCAGTATGAACAGGGGCATTTTTTGGCTTCCGGGCGTAAAGTCCCCAGAACCGGTGGGATCATCCTGGCCCTAGCCGCTTCGCGGGAAGTGCTGGAAGGAATCCTTGCTGAAGACCCGTTCCATAAAGAAGGTCTGGCCGAATATGGAATTACGGAATTCATACCCAGCAAAACCAGCGATACCTTGGCCTTTTTAAAAGAATAAGCCTGTTTTCATATCGGGTTTGACGGGGAATTGGCTACCTTTAAAACAACACCTAAGCACTCCATTCCATGCGTACCCTACACTGGGCCATAGCTATGTTTTTACTTCCCTTAGGGATGCAGGCCCAAGCCATAGACTCTTCCAAAGTCACTAAAATCGAATACAATTACCTCAAAGGGTCGAAGACCAAGGTGTTGGTCACCCCTCAACAGCAAAAAGCCCAGGCGGCTTACCGTTCGGGCTATGCCTATGTGAACCAAAACAAGTACCAAGCGGCCATAAGTCCCTTCATGACCGCCATCAAAATCGACTCCACCGGTAACTGCGGTACGGGCCGAAACGGCATGGCCCACAGCGAATTGGCTTATGTGCATACCCGCCTTGGGGCTTACGATAAGGGTTTGGCCTATGCGGATAAAGCCCTTGCACTCAATGATAGCATACCAGAACCTTATTTGACCAAAGCCGTTATTTTTCAACAGCAAAAAGAATTCAAGAAAGCATTGCAGGTATTGGACACCTTGGTGATCCGAGTGCCTCGATACGCCATGGGCTTTGCACAACGTGGCTTGTTGTTGGACTATATCGGCCAAGACGAAAAAGCGGTCAGCGATTACAAAGAGAGCATCCGCCTCTTCAAGGAGCAGGGGTTGAACGACAACCCTTCGAATTCGCTGATCAAAACCTTGCAGCTAAAAATCGAAAATATCGAAGGGCAAGAATAATGAACTTGGGGTCACTTACGAAAGCGCGAACCATAAAATAAAGCCACTACATGAAGAATTTCAGACTCATCATCCTTGCCTTAGCTGGGGTCGGTTTTTTGTTTTTTTATTTCCTCCCCAATGTACTGTCTGATGACAACCGGCATCGTTATGAAACCGGAACGCTTCGTGAAGTCTACACGGAAACCTATCAAATACGAGTAAAATATGGCAGGAAGGTCAACAAGCAACGTTTGGTGTTGGTGACCTCAGGGCAGTCTAAGAGGAAGTATACGTTGACGGGGGATTTTAAACAGTATTGGAAGGAATTTCAAAATCCCGAGGCCATTGGCAGCTTTCTGAACCTTAAGCTAAATCTAAAGGGATCTCGGCAAAACCCGATGGAAATCAAGATGGATGGAAAAGTTATCTATGGAAAAATCGGTTGGGTTCGCGGCAACTGGATAACGCTCGCCCTAATTGCCGGGGTGGGCATAATGCTTTATCTTCAACTAAAGAAGTAAATACGTTCAAAAACAAGGCTATTTTCATGAAACACTACCGCTACCTATTCCTTTGCTGTTTGTTTGCGCTTGCGGCACAAGCCCAATTCAACCAAAAAGAAGCCATTGACAGCCTCTTTATGGAATGGGACAACACGGATACCCCAGGGGCCGCCCTAGGCATCTTCAAAGATGGCGAAACCCTTTATGCGAAAGGCTATGGAATGGCCAACATGGAATACGACATCCCCAACACCGCCCAATCGGTGTTCCGAATCGCTTCGACATCGAAACAATTCACGGCCGCGTGCATCGTGCTTTTGGCCGAGGAAGGAAAACTATCACTAGACGATAGTTTGAGAAGCATTTTTCCCGATTTTCCGGCCTATGCCGAACAAATCACCGTGCGGCATTTGTTGAACCATACCAGCGGCATCCGTGATTACCTCAGTGTAGCCTATTTAAAGGGCCTATCTGGGGATGATTTTTATACCGATTCCGATATCATGGCTTGGTTGGTGCGCCAGACCGACCTGAATTTCAATCCCGGTGATGAATTTCTGTACAGCAATTCGGGGTATTGGTTGCTCGGGCAGATCGTCAACATCAAATCGGGCATGAACATGGCCGACTATGCCCAAGAGAAGTTGTTCGCCCCCCTAGACATGGACCATACCCATTTTCACAACGATCACAATCGCATCGTGAGGAACCGGGCTACCGGCTATACGCCAACGGAAGATGGCGGTTATGAAATCAGTCGAACTACCTTGGACATGATCGGTGATGGGGGCATCTTTACCTCTATTGCCGATATCAAAAAATGGGATGACGCCTATTACGATCGCAAGGTACTCAGCGATGCCTTTTGGGCCGAGATGACCCAGCAGGGGGTATTGAATGATGGCGAGACCATCGACTATGCTTCCGGGCTGTTCGTTGAAACCTACAAAGGATTGAAAACCATCAACCATGGGGGGGCCTTTGTCGGGTTTCGGGCTGAGCTCATGCGGTTTCCTGAAGAACGGCTGACCATCGCCCTATTCGCCAATCGGGCCGATGCCAACCCAAGCCGAAAAGCCGAATTGGTGGCCGATATCCTCTTAAAGGATCAATTGCAGCTCGATGATACCCAGGAAGTGTCCCTCGCACCGCAAACCCTGCCCCTACCCGAAGTGATCTTCGATTTGGAACAAATCATCGGTACCTATGAAATCGAAGTCGGCGTAACGGTTGACCTCAGCGTGGCCAACGACACCCTCCAGGTCATACAAAATTGGAACAAAGCCACCTACCCCCTGCTCCGAACCCAAGGCAATTCGTTTCAAATTCCAGGGCGGGACACGATGTCGTTCACTTTTAGTGCACTCGAAGATGGGCAGACCCAAACCTTGACGGTCGATCAAGAAGGACGGCAGACCATGGCCAACAGAAAAGCGGCTTTGGATCTCTCCGGTGTAGATGTCAATGACTTTGTGGGGAGCTATTACAGTCCGGAACTCGATGCCACCTATTCCTTTACCCTTGAGAATGGGTTGTTACAGGCCCGCATTGGGGGCATGGGTACCCCTTCGGAATGCACCCCCAATGCAATCGACCAATACACCTTTCGCTATGGCTTGTTGCGGTTTCAGCGAAAGGATGGGCAGATCAGCGGATTCGAACTCGATTCAGGCCGTGTCAAGAATCTGAAATTCAACAAACAAGGATCATAAACCGTTCGTTGCCATGAAGATCCAAGACGTAACGATTCCCGCCCGCGATGGCTATGCGCTTTCGGGGCGGTTGTTCACACCTGACAAAAAAAGCCGGGGCTTCGTACAGATCCATTCCGGTACGGGCATTCCGCAAAAACTCTACGGGAATTTCGCCCAGCATCTGGCCGAACAAGGATATACCGCATTGACCTTCGATTACCGGGGCATTGCAGCATCGGGGCCGAAAAACCTCAAGGGGTTTCAGGCCAAGATCAGCGATTGGGGCAAACTCGATATGGCCGGGGTGTTGGATTGGGCCAAAGCCCGGTATCCTGAACAGAAAAAGATCATCATCGCCCATAGTATGGGCGGTCAAATGATCGGCTTGATGGACAACCACCGCGACATCGACCAACTGGTGTTGATCGCTTCCTCTACGGGCTATTGGAAGGATATGAGCAGCCCCTACAAATGGTTGCCCGCCTTTTTTTGGTATTTCTTGATACCCTTGCACACCCGGGTATTCGGCTATGTCAACGCCATGAAGATCAGGCAGGGCGAAAACTTGCCGAAAAATGTAGCCCTGCAATGGCGTAAATGGTGCACGGACCCGAATTATTTCGAAGTGGATTTCGGAAAAGAACTTCACCCCTTGTACTTTGATGAAATCGATACCCCGATCACCGCCATTCAAGTAGAAGACGACCCCTTGGCCAATACGGTAACGAGTAACAAATTGTTGGGCTATTATACCAAAGCGGAAATCGAGGTGCAAGAAGTGCGGCCCGAGACCTTGGGGGTCGATAAGATCGGGCATACCGGTTACTTTTCGAGAAAGTTCAAAGCCAGTCTCTGGAACAAGTTGGTTACGGACTTGAATTGACCAATTCGAACGTTTTAGGATGAAACCCAACTGAAAACATAGGTTGTGCCTTAACTTCACGTATCTTTAAAATAGGAATGCCCGGGTGATCCATAAAGTGTGCCAGGCTTTTGAACCAAATCCACTACCCATATGAAAAAATTTGGGCTTACCATCGCCATACTTGCGGTTTTGGTCGTCGCATACGTCATCGCCGATGCCCTGTTATTCGACGGTATCAAACCGATTTCAGTCGACGAAAAGGGCCTACAAGCCCAGTTTTTCGTCAAAAAGAACAGTACCCACAATACCGCCGTGATACTGATCGGCGGCGGACAATGGGGCGATTATTGGTCCCATTATTTTGCTAAAAACGATATGGCCGCCCTTTCGCTTCCGTATGCCGGTGGAGGAAAGCTACCCCGATTACCTGAAGAAATCGAATTGGAGTATTTTGAAGAAGCACTACGTTGGCTTTCTGCCAGACCTGAAGTGGATCCAGATAAAATCGTTGTCATGGGTGCCTCAAGGAATGCCGAATTGGCCTTGGTTTTAGGCGCAACTTTTCCTGGCCAAATCCATGGGGTAGTCGGCTACGCCCCCAGTGCGGTTTCTTGGTCGAATACGGTACTTCCTTACAATTCAGACGAGATCAAAGCCAGTTGGACGTATCAAGGCAAGGCCATCCCCTTTATCGCAATGGACAAACCGATAGGAAACGCTACTTCGAATATCGATTTGTTGGCCTATTGGAACAAGGGACTTGCGGATTCAGCGGCCGTAGCACAAGCCGCAATTCCGGTGGAACGCATTCAAGGCCCTATTTTACTTTTCTCAGGAAAGGACGACCAGGTATGGCCATCGACCAAAATGGCCAACATGATTGGGCAACGATTAGAGACCCAAGGTTTTGCCCATGACTTTCAAAACCATCAATATGGGAATGCTGGCCATATGATATCCGGAAATCCGGACGACCCCTCCCATTTTGCCGATCGCAGCATGGAACTTGAGGGGGAAACCTTTTCCTATAAAGTCGGAGGTACCGCGGAAGGGGATTTCAAGGCCAAACAGCAGGCCCGTGAAAAGCTGATGTTGTTTTTAAAGCAATTGTAGGACCACCCTGCTACCGGACCTTTACCCCTATTTTTGTACTTTTAGATGGCACTGGATTTGGATAACATAAATGGTATCCAATGGATTTGGGAAGTTTGACCGCACCGACCCCATGCATTTTCACAGTGATCGCCTTTAAATACAACACCCATGGCCAAAAACAAGACCACCGAGACCGAAGCAGACGTCTACGCCTTTATTGACGGCTTCGTCGATCAAGAACAAAAAAAGAAAGATGCCCACCGATTGATCGATTTGATCAGCGAATGGTCGGGTTTCGAACCCAAAATGTGGGGACCGACCATCATCGGCTTTGGCAGTTACCACTACCGCTATGCCAGTGGCCATGAGGGCGATGCACCGCTGTTGGGGTTTTCACCGAGAAAAGCCCAGTTTTCCCTGTACGTCTATTCAAAGACAGATAAAAGTGATGCCTTACTAAAGGAGTTGGGCAAGTTCAAAATGGGAAAGGCCTGTATCTACATCAAAAAGTTAGACGATATTTCGATACCGGTTCTAAAGAAACTCTGCGAGGAATCGATCGCCTATCTTAATGAACATCATGAATGCGCTGCCTGTAAATCCTAAGGGTATCGGCACATTTTATCAATGAAGATTTCAAAAACGTTACCACATGAATGTTAAAGGCAATACCATAGTAATCACTGGGGCAACCCGGGGTATAGGACTTAGCCTTCTAGAACGGTTCCATCAATTGGATAACAAAATCATTGCCGTAGCCCGAAACCGGTCGGCTTTGGATACACTTGCTGCAAAATATGAGGGAATTGCTACGATCGCCTGTGATTTAAGTGACCCAGGTTCGGTCGATGCCTTGGTCAACACCATAACCGAACAACATGCCGAAACGAACATACTCATCAATAACGCGGGCATCCAGGTGAATTTCTATGGTTCCAAATTCGGCGAAAAGCCTGAAGTGATCACCGGTATCAAAAATGAAATACAAGTCAATTTCACCGCACCCATCGAGTTGGTGTTCAAATTGATTCCGCTTTTATTGCAACATAAGAACCCAGCTGTGGTCAATGTAAGTTCAGGCCTGGCGTTTTCACCCAAAAAATCGGCTCCTGTTTATTGTGGAACCAAAGCGGGTATCCATATTTTCTCAAAATCCCTAAGATATCAATTCGAGGATACGGATTTAAAGGTTTTCGAAATCATTCCCCCATTGGTGGATACCGACATGACCAAAGGGCGTGGCAAGGGAAAATTGACCCCTGCTCAACTTGTTGAGGAGTTTATCAGGGCTTTCCGTAAAGACCATTATGAAATTAATATCGGGAAAACCAAATTGCTCCGATTGATCGGCAGGATTTCACCCCGATTGGCCGATTCGATTTTGAAGAACAATTGATTCAATTTCATCTGCGATATGAGTACTTTCAAGGTGTAATCCGATAAAACCATGATGAAAATCATCATTCGACAAGAACACCAAAATGATCATGAAACCGTATTCAAACTGATCCAGACGGCTTTTGCCGAAGCGGAATTCAGTGATCATCGCGAACAGTTCCTGGTCGAGCGTTTGCGGAATTCCCAAGCATTTATTCCCGAATTGTCACTTGTGGCCGAAAAGGATGATGCCCTGGTGGGGCATATTCTATTGACCCGGATACACATTGAGCATAACCACCAACGCTTCGACTCTTTGGCGTTGGCTCCGGTCTCGGTATTGCCCCGATATCAAGGGCAAGGTATCGGAGGGTGCTTGATTATGGAAGCCCACCAACGGGCCAAGGCCATGGGGCATCGGTCTGTTGTGCTTTTGGGGCATGCCGCCTATTATCCAAAATTCGGTTACCGACCCGCCCACGAATTCGGGATCGAATTGCCTTTTGAAGTACCCAAGGAAAACTGTATGGCGATCGAATTGGTCGACCAGGGGTTAGCCTTGGTTCAAGGAAGGGTGGTATATCCGAAGGAGTTCGAAGGATAGTTGGGCCCGGGTGTTTTCAAAGCTTTGAGGTTGAAAAAGTTGATGGATTAGGACTAAACCCTTATTTTAATCCCTATAACCAAGAACGATGAGAAAATTCAATTTAGGTTTGGGGGTGTTTTTTGCCATACAAGTGGTTTGGAGCCTCTTCACCGACGACTCCCCAACCGATCGCATTTTATTCTTTGAACTCAATATCTGGGTCGTTAGGGCGATTTGGGGCCTTTTGGCTTTTGTATTGATTTATGGCTATTTCAAACCCAGCTCCCCAAAATAAATTCCCAGCAAGGGACGAACCCAAACGCCGAAGATGATCGCATTCTTTCGAAAAATCCGCGCCAGCTTAGTTTCCGGGAATCAACTCCATAAATATTTGCTGTATGCCATTGGTGAAATCGTTCTTGTCGTCATCGGAATCCTCGTCGCACTGCAGATCAATACTTGGAACAACCAGCGCATAGACGCCAATCGGGAAGCCCAGTATTTACGCAATATCGAACGTGACCTGACCCGCCAACTCAACGCCATTACCGTACAGATGGATTTCGAATCGGAGGTGGTCAAAAACTGTAATCTTGCCTTGGCTTCCTTCGTCTCGGGCAATCGATTGAAAGCGGATTCGACCTTGGCCAAGGCCTTGGGCAACACCACCAGCCGCAGAACTTTCTTGAATCCGAATCCAGCCTATAAGGAACTGGTATCAACAGGCAATATCGCGCTTTTGAAAAACGAGGATTTCAAAGATCAACTGATCAATTATTACCTCGAACTGGAACGTATCGAGCGCATCATCGGCAACAACAACATGTTGTATACCGATCAGATCTATACCAAAAAGGTATTGGAAACCGCCCTGCACGACCAGCGGGGCAGCTGGGAAATGATGTTCAAAACTTATGAACGTCAATACAAACCCAATTTCGTTATGACCGATGCCAATCGCGCCAAATTACTAGCGACCAGTGAAAAGATATTGAACGATGACGTTCAGGAACTCGTTCTTGTCAACCATTTGAATGCCCGCAAGTCTTATGCCATGGCCCATGTCTTTTTCTTGTTGGAATTCAAGACCCAGACCAAACAACTTCTTGACGCCATACAATCGTATTACGATACCCCGGAATGAACGGGCTTTAAAACCAGACCCTATGACCGCTATTGAAATCTTGAGTAAGCAAACCAAGGATGCTTTTATTTGGACCAATCGATTAATGGAAAACGTTCCTTACGAAAAGTGGGATATCCTTGCTGATGGTATCGCTTCCAATTTAAGTTGGCAAGTTGGGCACCAGGTTATCAGTATCTACTACCACACCATGATGACTACCGTCGGGCATGTTCCGGAATTGCTGGAGACAATGGACTTGAAATGGTACACCAGCTTGACCGGGTATGGCACATCGCCCAAGGCCATGGTCGGAAAAACCGACCCCAAAGCACTTACGGCCGATCTGGAGTTGATGCAGGGCAAATCATTGGAACTCATCCAATCCCTTTCCGATGCAACGCTGTGGGAAGCTGTACGGCCCACCAAAGTGCCACATCCTGTGGCCAAAACGAAGTTCGAGGCCATCGATTGGAACGTCAAACACACGCTTTGGCATTGCGGGCAGATCGCCACATGGAAACGAATGGTACATCGATCTCATGATTTCGGGGTTGCAAAACCAGAATGAGTCGAATGGTCTAAATGTTCTAACAAGAAAGGAAATACGGTCTTGGATTCCTTGGGGAATTAAGTCTTGACATTCAACCCTTTCATGAAGTATGTCCAATTAAGAAACCTCAGACCTCATCCGAGGTTATTGAAAGTTGGCTACCTTTAAGATCAGTCACAACATAGCATCATGAGATATACCACACCGCTTTTCATAGGCCTTTTTTTCGGAACCGTAGTCGCCTGGGGGCAGCTCGAAGCATCACTAACGCAGAAAATCGACAGCCTTTTTGTGGATTGGACCGTAGCCGACCATCCAGGTGGATCCATTGCAATTATGCAAGGTGATGAAACGACCTATTCCAAAGCCTTTGGATTGGCCAGTTTGGAATACCAAGTACCCAATCACCCGGAGACCCAATTCAATATCGCCTCGGTCTCCAAACAGTTTACGGCCATGGCTATGGTGGTCCTTGAAGAACGTGGGCTTTTATCCATCGATGAAGACATCCGGACCTACCTTACCGATCTCCCCGATTTCGGTTACCCTATCACCATCCGACAGATGCTTCACCATACCAGCGGCTTACGTAGTTTACATGCCCTACTCAGTTTGGCCGGTTGGCGTGACGATGACTCACGGACCAATGCCGATTTATATCGCTTTATGCTCCGACAACGAGAATTGAATTTCGTACCGGGTGATGAATACCTCTATTGCAATACCGGGTATATGCTGATGGCCGAGATCGTCGAACGGATTACCAAAAAGAAATTCCCGGAATGGATGGCAAACGAAATTTTCGCACCCTTGGGGATGGACCATAGCTATGTCGAAGATCGCTATGATCGGGTTGTGCCGAACAATGCCACCTCCTATTACGATACCCGTGATGGTTTTTTCAGGGCCGTCGAATATTGGGGTTATGTGGGTTCGGGCAATATGCATTCGACAACAGCCGATTTGTTGAAATGGATGCGGAACTTCAGTGCCCCCAAAGCAGGATGGGAATCGGCCTTTGAACGCTTGAAAACCGTCGATCCTTTGAATGATGGAAGTAACAACACTTATGCCTTTGGGATTTTCGTTGATGACTATTTGGGGCATCCTCGAATCCGACATGGCGGTTCGATAGGCGGGTTCCGTGCTATGGCGGTCACCTTTCCGGATGCCGCACTCAGTATCGTGATCCTCACCAATTTTTCTTCTTCAGGGAGTGGTAAGCTAAGCCGTGACATCGCCCAGCTACTTTTAGATCCAAATCCCGGCGCTGAAACCAGCTCGCCCCAAACCCCTGCCTCATCAAGGATTTATGAGGAACCAGAGGTATCCGTCGATTTATCCGGAGTCGATTTAAAGCAATTTGCGGGCCGTTTCCATAGTCCGGAATTGGAAAGCACCTTTGACATCCTATTCCAGGATGGTAAATTGCTATGTCATCATGCACGTCATGGTGATTTTCCGGTCTTTTTGATCGATGAAGACGTGCTTGAAATGCTCTCCTACATGACCATGAAAGTAATACGCGATTCCGAAGGATCGATTTCAGGACTTCGTATTTCGAATGGTCGCGCCCGGAACGTCTGGTTCGAAAAACAAGGATGACCTTTAGGGCATATGAAGGCCTGATATCACGATCGTAAAAGGAATCCAGGCATGGGAAAATCAGCATAGGTTCCGGTAAGCCCATACGGATACCCTAAACAACGCTCGCTAAAAAATGATTACATTGAAATGGAAAGTGACAAAACCTTATTGCAAAAAGCAGCCCTCCGACGAATAAAAACAGACGCGATCCATGAAATACATCATGAAAAACCGATTCCTATTCCTAAGCTCCATCCTTTTGTTCGGGATTTCCTGCGAACACCGATCCAAAGAAAACGAAACTTTTTTTGAGACGCCTCCAAAAGGCGGGACAACCCAACTCGGAGTAGCACCTGACGATCCTTTGTTCATGGCCATTGCTAAAGTAGACAGTCTGATGTTCTCCACAGCCCAAAAAGACTGCGATTTGGAAGCCTACGCCGACTTTTTGGATGAGGACTTCGAATTCTTTCATGATAAAGCGGGGTTTACCCCGTCGAAAGAAGCTGAAATGAAGGATATGGCCATCTTTTGTGGGGAAGAACAGCGTTCACGACAGCCTTTGCGACGTGAACTGACCCCTGGAACCCTGCGTGTTTTTCCTATGGACAATTACGGGGCGTTGGAATTCTGTGACCATATTTTCTACTTGCAAATCAATGATGGTACGGAGAAAGTGGTAGGTTCGGGTCGTATGACCGCTATTTGGAAGGAGGTGGAAGGCGCTTGGAAACTTGCCAGGGTCGTCAGCTACGACCACCAACATTTGGCCGAAATCGAATTGCCCGATGCTACCTTAGACCGCTATGTAGGTACTTACGAACTACCAGACCGCCTGGTGACCATCGAAAAAGAAGCCAAGTTCCTTCGGGCGACCGATGTGCACGACGGGGAACCTGGTTGGAATACCCTCTTGTTCCCTGAATCGGAAAACCGCTTCTATTTCAACTATGAGAACGTGGTCTACGAATTCGTTGGAACGGATGGAAGGGTGGAGACCTTGAACATCTATGAGAATGGCGGATTGATTGAAGCGGCCCAACGAAAACAATGATACAGTGATATCGACCAAGAGGAGTGCCCAACCAAAGATACGGTTTCGCTGTATAATGCTTTTTTATATTGGATTATGCACAATAGCCGCAAATGCCCAAGACTTGGCTTCCCATCGTTGGAACGACCGGATCCTTTTGATCAAAACAACCCATATCGAATCGACTACCTTCCAAAAACAGCTGGAGGTATTCCAAAATGACCAATCCGGTTTTGAAGAACGGAAATTGGTGGTCTACCAAATCGTGGGGGATCGATTTACTGTCAAAGGCAACGGTAAATCCAAAACATCTTATGGTGGTTCCGTCTCCAAAAAAGTAAGCGCCTTTTTTGATGAAAAGAACCCTTTCGAAGTGCTACTTATCGGATTGGACGGCCAAATCAAAATGCGAACAACGGAAATGTTGACCCGAGAAGCGCTCTTTGGAAAAATCGATGCCATGCCCATGCGACGATATGAGCTTAAGCACTGATTGGAAACTAGTAATTATAGGGGCCACCGAAATCCAAGGTGGTACTCCGATGGTGGATACCTAATACTGGAAGAAACCCATTTCCTTCGAAAATCGCGTATCTTTAGCTGACCGCCGCTCTCATTGGGAGCGGACCTATTGCCTTCCCCCGGATGCCCCCGGCATCATGCAAATCGAAAACAGAATGGAGGTACCATGGAACACGAACGACAAGTTCATGACTTGCGTGTACCTGCCTCCAAAAGTTGAAACCAAAACGACAACCTAAAACCTAAATGATGAAAAACACCATCCTATTGCCAATCGCTGCCGTACTGTGCACCATTGAGGCCCAAGCACAACAAGACAGCATTGCGCCCGTCGACAAGACCGAAACCAATAAGGAAATCGCCCGTAAGTTTTACCAAGACCTTTGGTTCACCAACAATACCGAAGCCTATGCCGATTATGTGGCCGAAAGCTATGTGGTGCACGATATCGGGGATCGTAAAAACATGACCGAACCTGCCATCGAACAAAAAATTGTTGCCGATCGTTTTTGGGAGAACGGCACTTGGGATTCAAAAATCAACTATCAAATCGCGGAAGGGGATCTGGTGGCGACCCGATGGGAGGCTACCTATATCCCATCCACCCTTTTTGGCAAATTGGTGTTTGGAGGGGGTACGGTACCGATCATCAATGTATTTCGATTCAACGAAGAAGGAAAGATCGTCGAAATCTGGAACCATAGACACGACATCGATACCAACCAGACGTTACGATTCACCATACAAGGCTTGTTGATCGGCTTATTGATCGCTTTGATTCCGACACTTATCGCCTTCCGATTAAAGCGTAAGTTAAAAGCAATGCGGTCATAAAATGGGCATCAGAGCGTGTTGAATGATGGAGTTTTGTGCCTTTGAGGGAATCATCCAACCTATAATGTACGTAAGGCTGTTAAGCTACTACCCTACTCCATAACCGGAGATCGAATCATCAGGTGTATTTCGAATTTAATTTGGTTTATAATTTAAACTAGTTTATCTTTAGCACAAAACAGGAACGCATGAGCGACCTTAAAATGAGTCCGGAACAAAGTATCCAATTGATCGGCGCGGTCATTGAAGAAGCGAAAACACGGTTTGAGGAGAACGGGGTTATTTATATGTTTTGGGGATTGTTCGTCTCCTTGATCGCCTTTACCCAATTCCTTTTACTCTATTGGGAAGAGTACGCCATAAGCTGGTATCCTTACTTGGCCATACCGTTGGGCCTGTTGTTTACTTTCGGCTATTATTGGAATAAAAACAGGTACCGAAACCGCAACCAGATCAGTTCGATCATCTCAAAGACTTGGCTCTTTCTGGCAATCAACAAAATGGTTTTGGGTTTCTTTTTTGCTCCAGTATTGGGCGAAAATCTCAGTCCCATCATATTGATTTTGTTGGCGACGGGTATTTTAATTTCCGGTATTGCACTGAAAACTACCGTACTCATTATCTCAAGCATCCTCATCAATATAGCGGCGTTGTGTTGTTTTCAAGTATCTTGGCTCTACCAGCCCTTGGTGATGTCTGGCGCCTCTTTGTTGGCGGTGATGGTGCCAGGACTGTTTATGTATAATAAAGCCAAACATCGCGAACGTATGAAAAGTCCGTTAGGAAGCGCCTAACAAACAGTATGAATCACAATAAGTTCAAATTGCTCAACCCGATCCTTCACGCTCCACTGCGTCTTGCCATCATCTCCTATTTGGTCGGCAACAGCAGTGCCAGCTTTAATGAAATCAAGGACATGACCAAAGCGACCAGTGGCAATATCAGTGTGCAACTGAAAAAATTGGAAGCAAGCGGTTACGTCAAAATCGAAAAGGGGTTTTTGAACAATTACCAACATACCAAGGTAACCATCACTTCGATTGGACTTAAGGCTTTTGAGGCCTATGTTAAAATCTTGAAAGGCTATATCGAATAAATTTTTTATCCATCTTGTTTATAATATAAACTAATTTATATCATCATGAAAAAGGCGTTTTTACTTTGTACCTGTGTATCCATACTATCTTTGAATTGTGCGAACAGCACGGTCAAAGAAACCGCGATCCAACTAGAGGAAATACAAGGCAACGTGCTTCTCGACGGCATCGAAACAAAAATTTTCGAAGCCTTTGTACAAGCGAACATCAATAAAAAGCCAACTGCCCTTCAGGAGCTTAAAAAAGAGTTGGATGACATGGCTTCGCGCACCCCCAACCAGTTGATCACCTATTGGCAGTCCTATTTGCGCTATTACCTTTCCATTTTTCACATGACCCAAAACCAAGAGGAAACAGCCGAAAAGGAAATCGATGAAGCCGTTGACCTTATGGACGGAATCAAAAACAAAAATACCGAAGACTACGCCCTTTTAGCGCTAACCCAGAGTTTCAGTATTCAGTTCAAAGGGTTTCGGGCCATGTTCATCTCAAGTGCCATCAAAAAAAACGGCAAGCGATCCCTTTCGTTGGAACCTAAAAACATCAGGGCATATTTCGTCTTGGCAAGTAATGACTTTTACACTCCCGAAAAATATGGTGGCGGTGAACAGGCCGAAGGCTACTTGTTGAAAGCCATTTCGCTACCTGATCAGTTGAACAAAAACCCTTACACGCCCTCTTGGGGGAAACAAGAAGCCTATGAACTGTTGGTCAAGCACTATATGAAAACAGACCAGCGTGATAGGGCCCGTACATACTGTAAGGAAGGGATCGCATTATACCCTGACAACTATGGATTGGGCAAATTGGCCATTAAACTGTTGGATTGAGATCCATGCGCAGGCTGCTTCTTTCCTTATGTCTCGTTCACGGTCTGCTCAACGCACAAGTCAAGGTGTCTGGGCAAGTAACCGATGGCAAACTGCCAATTTTTGCAGCGAATGTCTACGTTAAATCGACTCCCGAACAAGGCACGGTCACTGATTTCGAAGGCTTCTTTGTCTTAAACCTAGCCAAGAACACAGACACCTTGGTCATCTCTTATTTGGGATTCCGCACCAAAACAATCCCTGTCGAAGCACTGTCCCTTGATCGCACCAATGTGATTACGCTGAAACCCAGTTCGCAGTCCCTTGATGAAGTGGTTTTATATGGACCGGACCCCATTTCCGATAAATTCTCGGTGAAAAAACTGGAAAAATTAGACATCTATCTCAATCCGGTAGCCCAAGGTGACCCGCTAAAGGCAATTACGATTTTACCCGCTTCGACCATCGATGATGAAACCGTAAATCCTTCCCTTAGGGGTAGTGATCCAGATCGTTCACGGGTGGTTTTCAATAATGTGCCGGTATACAATCCAGTGCGGGCGAGCCAGTTGAACAACCAAGGGTTTTTCAGTCTTTTCAACACGGAGTTGATCGATAAACAATACGTATATGCCAGTAATCCGCCTTTGACCTTTGGCAATACGAGCGCAGGCCTGGTCGAAATCCAGACCGTCAGGGAACTCGGCCAAGATCAGGTCAAATTATCGGCCTCTTTGGCCAGTACGGGTTTTTTTATCGCGCAGCGTCTCAAAGAGAACAAGACGTTCGTCCAGGTTTATGGCAATTATCAATTCAGTGGGGCTTTTTTGGGAATCCAGGAAGGAAAACTCCCGGACCTCAACGATTTCCAGACCCTGGATCTGGGCGTCAACGCACGGTTCCAAATCAACAAGCAATGGTCATTCAATAGTTTTAGCTATGGCATTGATGAGGATTTTTCGGGCAATCGCACCCAGTTCACTTATCAAGGGGAATTTGAATCGGCAAAGACCAGGGTCTTCACGATCAACAACCTGAATTATGCTACTGCCTCGGGTTATTTTAATTTGAATTTTGGGATAAACACCGAATCCCAAGAATTCTTCTTCGGCAATACCATATCCCAACAAGAAACCGACCAGCGCTTCCTATCGTTGAACCACAAAACCAAGATCGGAAGTAACGTGGTACACCAAGCCACCATTTCATGGGATACGTTCTCAAGCAGCTTCGATGATCAGGTTCCCGAGTTCTTTTATGCGAATGCCCCCGATTCCCCCACATTCGATACAAGTTTCGATGGTTCCAATCAGCTTTTGGAACTTAGCTCGTTTACCAGTTGGACCGCTTCTGACCGGTTGTTGGTCTCAGCTGGTTTGAGGGCCAACCTTCCTATGGCGGATCAATCCAGCTACCTGAGCTATCAAATGGGGCTACGCTATAAATTGAATGCCGATAGCGATTTGCTTCTTAGTGGGGGTAAATACCATAGTTATACTACCCCATCCTTTTTCGTTCCGCAATTCAATTTGTTGACCAGTGAACAATTGGCCCTTGACTATTCCCTTTCAACAAAGGGGATGAATATCACGGCAGCCTTATTTTTCAAAAGTGAAAAAGGACTTCAAACGGTCAACCAATTTCTATTTTCAGACAACTTAAGTACCTTCGGCTTTGAGCTATCGGCCCAAAAACGGATCAATAACTGGCTCGATGTATCGATGGCCTATACCCTATTGGATCAAAACTCGAATATTGGTGAAACTTCCTTTCCTGGTCTACGTGATTATGGGTATTTCATCAAATCATCCATACAGTTCACCCCCCCGAAATGGGCAACTTTCTCACTGAACTGGTTGGCCAGACCGGGCCGGCGCTATACTCCGATTACCGGCGGTTCCTTCGATGTGCCGACCGGTTTTTATGAACCCAATTTCGCTGCCGAATTTCTGAATGAGCGATACAACCCGTACTCAAGGGTAGATTTGGGTGTCAGCAAATACATCAATACGGAAAAATTGGAGTGGGTGCTATTCGCCTCGATCAACAACATCTTTAACAGGGCCAACCAGCGGGTTGATCAGTATAATGTGGATTATACCGAAAGAACGTTCAATCCCTATCAGTTGCGGTTGTTGTATTTCGGATTGGTCCTTACACTGAATCACTGAGAATTACGTCAATAGCCCTACAGGCACTAGACGTTCAGTTTCACTATCTTTAGTTGGACTAAATCGAATCCGTTATGTGTCGACCCCTTCTGCTCCTTTATTCCGTCCTGTTATTCGGTTTGTTCCAAGCCCAAGAAATCAATGGGCAGGACTTTATCGACCGCACGCCGGCCGATATCACCATGGAGTTCATTGCCGATTACAAAGCGTATAATGAGTTCGCCCTAGCAAGTGATGCGAAACACCAGGGCAAGAAAGACCACCTGATCGAAAAACGGTACCGCAAATTGATACGCAAGTATTGCGGGGCGAAAAACGATTATCAAGGGGTCACCTGGGGAACGATTTCGAACCATGACGCCCGCTATGAAAAAGTGGTGAACCTCCGGTTCGATGAGGACATCACGGTAATCGTCACCAAATACTTCGACGAACAAAACCCCTTTCGCGAAGCGGATTATGAATACCATTACCGCTTTAAGAACAAAAAATGGGTCTTGGTCGAGGTCTATTATATCGATCAAGACGGCCCTATGCGACATCTATGAATCCGTCAGTATGTAATAGGATGTCAATACTATCACCGAGGACAAAACGCTACATATTGAAAATCGTGCCGTTCGGCCTTGTACCCATGGTATTCAGTTTGGTGTATTCCCTTTTGGAAAAGGGGATTCTGGGCACCCATCCCACCTACCCTTCCACGGGCAACCCCTATCAGTTCATTTTGATCGTACCTGCCTTGATTTCTTTATTCTTAGGCTTCTTGATCGGCCTTTTGGAAGTCTTTGTCATTAGCCGACTTTTCGTAAAGTCCAGCTTCCTGAAAAAATTGATCCTGAAGACGATGATCTATTTCTTGATCATCGTGGTATCGATTGTTTTGATTTCCTTATTGAGTACGGCCCATGAATACCGTTTGCCTCCTTTCTCATCTGAGGTTTTAGAAAGTGTCGAGACTTTTTTTAGGAGTTTTGCTTTTTGGAGTGTCGTCGTCTATTTCACCCTTGGCCTAGTTATTTGCCTCTTCTATGCTGAAATAAGCGACAATCTAGGGCAATATGCGATTGCCAATTTTTTTACTGGAAAATACCATAGACCTATTGAAGAATATCGAATCTTCATGTTCCTCGACATGAAATCTTCGACGACTATCGCAGAACGATTAGGTCATGAAAAATATTTTGACCTCTTGAATGATTATTACCGCTATCTATCAAACCCCATTATGGATTTTGGAGGTGAGATTTATCAGTATGTGGGCGATGAAATCGTCTTGACTTGGAGATTGAACACCAAGATGGACAAAGCATCCGTTGTCTACTGTTTCTTCTCCATGCAGGAAACCCTTGCTGAAAAATCAACAAGCTTTTTGAAACGCTATGGCCTCGTCCCTTCATTCAAAGCGGCGATCCATTTGGGTAAGGTCACCACAGGTGAAATTGGAAAAATCAAAAAAGATTTTGTCTTTAGCGGGGACGTGTTGAATACAACGGCCCGAATCCAGGGTTTGTGCAACGAACACAATGCGCGATTGCTTTGTTCTGAAGAAGCCGTTACCCAGTTGGAGCTGCGAAAATCGTTTGAAGTAATCGACTTGGGTACGGCGAGCTTGCGTGGTAAGGAGGACAAAATCAAGATCTTTGATGTTATCGCTAAAAAGAATCATAATTCCAATGGGTAAAGGGAAGCAAGGTTTGAACGAGCTAAAAACGATGCAACTAAACGCTATTGAAAGCACTATCTTTAAGTTGGAAATAAAACAAGTCTATGGAATCGTTTAGATTCCTATTTGATGTTCTGCCATGAAGATTCTAACCAAAGGACAATATTACGGTGACCAAAACGCGGAACGGGCCTTTCGCGGGGTACACCTATCGCAATACGGCTATTCGACCGAACGTACCGACTGGCACTACCATGAAAATCCGTATTTCATGTACGTGTTGCAGGGCAATATGAAAGATTGCAACAAAAGGGTCGAGACCCTATGTCCGGCAGGCAGCTTGATGTTCAATAATTGGCAGGAACCGCACTACGGTTCGAAACACACCGATCTAGGAGGGGGTTTTCACCTCGAGTTTGAAAAGTCTTGGTTGGCCGAGAATGGGATTTCCTTGCAACTCTGGGAAGGAAGTCAACGTATCGATAATCCGCAATTGCATTTGCTATTCGGCCAAATATACCAGGAGTTCCTTCTTTCCGATGATTTCAGTCCGGTCGCCGTTGAATTGCTATTGGTCCAGGTCTGCGACGCCTTGAGCCAGGTCAAACAAGCCGAACGACGGATTGACCCCCAATGGGTGGCCAACCTTAGGGAACTGCTCCACTTTGAACAAGATGCCTTAGATTTGAAACAACTCTCACACGCCCTTGACATCCATCCGGTGCACCTGTCGCGGGCCGCTCCAAAATACCTAACCATGGGTCTCGGCCGGTATATCAGGGAACAAAAATTGAGAAAAAGCCTTCCCCTACTCTTCGATCCAAAACTCCGTTTGACCGAAATCGCCTATATCGCCGGATTTTCCGACCAAAGTCATTTCAACCGGGTCTTTAAAGCCTATTTCAAAGTAACCCCAAGGCAATATCGCCAGCGTATCGGAATCGGGCCTCAATGTTAATTTCATACAAGTTTGGCCAGACCATGCCGAATACCTTTGCCATAAATTCAATCCATCATGAAACGAACAAATTTAATCTTCCTACTTGGGCTGTTGGCCCTAATGAGCGCATGTGCCCAACAAGCCGAAGAAAATTACAATGGCGAATGGGTCGGTCATCTGTCGAACCGACAAAGCTTCAATTTCCATGTGAGCTTGACCCAAGCGGAAGGTGATCGGTACCGATTGCGCATTAAGAACGATACCGATCTTATCGATACGGTAGTTCGCTCGACAAAACCGGGGCAACTCCATTTCGACATTGACGAGCAGCTCTTTTTCAAGCTCGACTACACCCCTGACAAAAATGCGTTGGGCGGGTTTATCCAATCCGGGAAATTTCTATACCGGGTCCATTTCCCCAAAAATAACGAGCATTCCTATTCGGGGAAGTGGAACGCCTTTATGGTCGACGACGGCTTACAGTCGGACGATATCATGCTCTATGTCGAGCTCATGGACGATTTCGGACTGGTGGCTTTTCCCTTTTTTGGTGACCAACGTTTTCGCGGAATGTGGACATGGGACTTTGAAAGGGACGGTAACCTGCTTCGGTTCACGGATGGGAACGGTGGATTGAATTTCGTGGCCGATCTTCAAGGCGACCAAATCAAACTGGGTATTTACCTTACGGATCGCTTACTGACCGAGGTTGACCTTACCCATACGAATGATGGTTGGGAATATCGGTCGGATGCCGATCCAATCCCACAAGATACCCGTACCCCGAAGGCCTTGGAAGATGGCTGGGCCACAGGTCACTGTGTTGATTTTGGGGTTGACCCGATACCCTTGAATCGAATGATCGACAGCATTTCAGAAGGGGCCTTGGTGAACACCCATAGCGTGCTGATCTCTAAAAAGAACACCCTGGTCTTTGAGAACTACTATGGGGGCTGGAACGGCCACATTCCCCACGACCTGCGTTCGGCCTCCAAAAGCATTTCATCGGCCGTCATCGGCATTGCCTTGGAAGAAGGCATTTTACCCAGTGTCGAAACTCCGGTATATGATCTTTTGCCCCAAAGTTATCAATATACCAAAGCGGGTCGAAAAGCCCGGATTACCCTACAGCACCTATTGACCATGAGTTCAGGGCTCGAGGTTAACGGCGAAGCCAATGAAGACCGCTATCAAGATCCCAGAACGCCAAACGGTTGGCTGCAAACGGTACTCGAAGCCCCCATGGTACAGGAGCCTGGCGACTACCTTGATTACGGTTCGGCCAACCCGTTTTTATTAGGTGTTGCCCTGGCCGAACAATTGGACCTGCCCCTTCAGGACTATATGCATGAAAAACTGTTCGCCCCCTTGGGGATTGTCAATTACATTAACCAAACCGATGATACCTACCAAGATCCCTACTTCGGCGGTGGCATGCTTTTGACCTCTCGTGATCTATTGAAATTCGGACAGTTGTTCCTCAACAAGGGAAGATGGAATGACCAACAGGTCCTTTCAGAAGCCTGGGTCGCGGAATCCTTTTCGATTTATGGTCGCTTGCAGGATACTAGAGACAAAAACGAATACGGCTACCTTTGGTGGCACGATCGATATACCGTTGGTAATCGCGAAATCAAAACGGTGGAAGCCCGAGGCGCCGGTGGACAATTCATCTTCATAATTCCGGAATTGGAGAGCGTGGTCGTAATCACCTCCGGTAATTTCAGGAATCGAAAAGGCAATCAACCCCGAACGATTTTGAAAGAATACATCCTTCCGGCCATGCTTGCCCATTAAAGAATGCCCCCTTTGGATCAAAGGCTCATAAAGTTTTCACAAAATGGGTCGGCGTAAGCAGCCTTTTATGAAAAAACACATCCAATAGATGTTGGTTAGTATAAGATGCCTGCCGACCTCTTAGAAGTTGCTGTGTTAAGTTCATATGGTTTGGTTGGTTGTTAGTTAATGTTGGCAGGCGTCTTTTCAACTTCAGATACTCCCGTAATTCTTAAGGATAATTTCATCGGTTTCGGCTTTCGACTTGAAGACGTCGAACGTCCTGCCCTGGGTACGCAAGGCTCCTAAGGCATTGGCATACTTGGCTGCCCTGATGTAATTGTTTTCGTTACCTAAAAGCCCGAAGCCGAGTCCACCCGCGAACGAATCACCACAACCCGTCGTGTCGATAACGTGGTCGACTTTGACCGATTTGACCATCTCTTGCTGAACGGCCCCGTCCTTTTTATAGAACACCGCCCCACCATTGGCATCTAGGGTAACGATCAACGACTTCACCCCTTTGTTGACACAATGGGTGCCGAATGGGGTTAAATGGGAAGTGTCCGATTCATCGAAATGGCCCAAGTCTTCGACTCGGTATTCTTTCTCGAACCACGAACATTTCGATTCTTCCAAGTTCATTTTAAGCACATCGATATAGGGCAACCACTGATCGCGATCGATCCAATACCGGATCTTACGATCCCCCGATATGGTAATGGTGTTGGTGGGCCCATGAGCGTCGAAGATGACGGTACCCTTACTGTTGCCCTTGATGTATTTCAAGGTTTCGAGTGGCACTTCATAGTCGGTAATAGGCACACAGACAAAGACGTCACAGTGTAAAAGTTCGGTAAGGTCTTCAGGAACGATGGGGTTCATAAAGCCCGTTTGTTTCTCCAAGCGGTTGTTCTGGTCCACGAATTTAAGACTGATCACGTCACCTTGGTCCGCATCGGAAGTGATATGGTCGGTGTTCAAATTGGGATACTCGGCCAAAAGTTCCTTAATGGCTTGTTCATCTTTTTTCCGCGTATGCGAAACCAAATGCACCGTGCCCGAATCACCCAACAATTTAGACAAGCCGATCGCGGTATGCGTGGCACAGCCATATTTCTCGATCACTTCGCCATGATGGGTGGTGATATGGTCTCTTGGAATCGGTCCGAGTACAGCGACATGATAATGTGGCATATGAAAAAATGTTAGGTCATGAAAAAATACAAAAAAACTTTGCGCGTTATGGTATCCCCAACCGAAGTTTTGTACTTCAGGGCCAGGCCCCATCCTCGGTTTTTGCCCTAATCACCTCAAAATCATCGATAAAGTGTAAAAAATATCGATTAAAATGAAAAACCTGTGAATTATTCATAGGATGGTCTGTAGCTAAGTTGCGGATATTTGTATGGTAGTAATCCCCCAAATCCAATGCTATGAAACGGACAACTAACTTCAAAAAAATGCTATTTCAGGTACTAATGCTGACTTTTATCGGAGCCATGGCGCAAGACCAAATGGATCCCAAAAAAATAGGAGCGGAACGTATCGATGACTATCTCGAACTATTGAAATTGGGTTATTCCGATGCTGAAATCTTTCAAGACCTGGGCAATGCGAGTCTCCTATCCGACAAATTCGAGGCAGCCTCCTTTTGGTATGAAAAGTTGATCGGCCTAGGAGATGATCAACTCACCGCCCTTTATGAAGAACGCTACCGCTATTCATTGGCAAAATCACAAAACAAGGCGATCCCGACCAAAGATTGGAAAAGCACGATTACCAATGAGTACGTGGCCAAGAATTCCAATTCGGTGGCACAGCGTCCCGATCAAGGGAACAACGAACAATTGGGATCCAATGCCGGCTTACCGGGGTACATTCCGTCCATGTCGTTGACCGAAGATGGTAAGGTCGCTTATTTCAGTAAAGCGGTCTATAAAAAACCGACCACTGGGATATTCTCAAAACGGGAATTGGTACACGAAATCTACCGTGCCGAAAAAGTGGAAGGGCGTTGGAAGAACATTCAAAAAGTCATTGTTTGCCCGGAGCACTTTTCTGCCAAACATCCTACGATATCCGGTGATGGTAAGCGTCTGTTCTTTGCTTCGAACATGCCGGGAAGCTACGGGAAGTTCGACATCTACGTTGCCGACCTCGATGCCAAAGGAACGTTCGGATTGGCCAAAAACCTAGGGTCGAAAGTGAATACGAAAAAAGACGAGCTCTACCCTAGCCTTCACAACCATACCCTGTTGTTCTTTGCTTCAGAAGGACGAAAAGGATATGGCGGACTGGACCTTTACGCCACCCAGGTACAACAGGAAAGCTTGACCCTTGCCGTCAACTTGGGTGACCACATCAATAGTGCGAAAGACGACTATGCCATTCAGCTCGACACCCAACAAGGACGGGGTTATGTGGTCTCGAACCGGGGTACCGACCGTATTGTCGACCAATTTGCGGTACAATTCGGTGGTAAGCGAAAACTTGCTGAGGAACGCGAAGAAAAACTGGCCAACATTCTGAACAATCCGACCAGCACCAATTACTCGAACACCGTCTACGAAGACGATAACCCATAACAATGCTGACTCAGAAAATCGGTCAGGTGCAGGGGATTAAATCTGGTGTATTCGATTGCCAAAAATCAATATCAAAAGGTCAATTCTAATTTATTGGCAAGACTATCGAGAATACGGGTTGTATTATATCAATCTGGCCGATTTTCATAAAAAGAAGGATGTCGTTACGGCATCCTTTTTTTCGTCTGTAGGGGTAAAGGGCAGCAAATCGCAGTATGCATTTGAACGAAAATGACTACATAAATTTGGAATTCTCATTCTAAAAAATCTATCTTGAGAATGATATAATGCAACCCAAACTCAAAAAATCCCAAATTATTGACCTATGAAAACAGTATGCTACACCCAGATTCCGAGTACTGACCCCAATCTTTTTCGATACAAGTTCCATCTTCTTTCGTAAGCGATCGATAGCATAGCGGCCCTGCCCTTTGCCTTTTGCTTCCATGCAATTTCGTTCGGCCTTTTTTTAAAGGTGACTCCGTCGTACGCCGATCCATCATGGTCATGACCCTGTATTGTGATAGGCCAAGGTCGAACGGTTCCCCCATTCCGTAACCCAAAACCCGAAGAAGATGAAACCTACTATCATAAAAGTACTGATCATTGAAAGTGATCCCGAACAACAGAAAATCTACCGCGATTATTTCGCCAATACCGACGCCTACGAATTGTGCGGCATTTTCAAAAACGTACATGAAACCTTATTGAACCTCCCCAGGCTGATGCCCGAGATCATCGTCTCCGAAGCCTATTTTAAAGGCATTTCAGGATTAGACGGTATCGAATTGATCAAAAAGAGGCAGGAACACGTCAAGATCCTCATCATGAGCCATCAAAGCCATTTCGAGGTCATTAGAAAGGCCTTTCGCAAAGGGGCTGACGGTTACCTTACCAAACCCATAAGCGCACATCGATTCTTCAATGCGCTGGAGTCGATCGCACAACACGGCACGATCATCGAACACGACGTGGCCCGACAGATCATCAGTTCGTTCCAACGTAAAACCTATGCCCAGTTCTCCAAACGGGAGAACCAGATCATCGAGTTCTTAAAACAAGGGAGTACCTATAAGGTCATCGCGAAAAAGCTGTTCGTGACCACAAGCACGGTCAACTTCCACATACAGAACATCTACTTGAAGCTGAACGTGAATTCAAAATCGGAAGCACTTGACAAACTGCGCTTACTCGAAATGAAGGAAGTGGAATTCGATTGAATACCCTAATGCTGCAGTTTTTTGACGAACGGCCCAACCGTTAGGCCCTGCACCAGTATGGAAAAGATGACCACCACATAGGTCATGACCAAGAACAGATCACGGTGCATTCCATCCGAAAGTCCGAGGGCCAAAGCAATGGATATGGCACCCCGTAACCCACCCCAAGTCATGATCAGATTGGTATTGGGGACGAATTCCAAACGACGTTTGAAAAAATTCACCGGTACGATCAAAGACAAATAGCGGCACAATAAGGTAATCGGGATCAACAGCAATCCAGCAATGACGAAACCAGTGTGCAATTCGAGTACGAGCAATTCCATTCCGATCAAAACGAAGAGAATGGTATTCAATAAAATGTCGATCAATTCCCAAAACTTATCGACATAGCTTTCGGTCAACTCAGACATGGCCTCGGCCCTGAATTTGGTGCCCCCGACGAACAATCCGGCGACGACCATGGCCAAGGGTGCCGATACATGCAGGTATTGGGCGATGACGGTTCCTGCCATGACGGTAGCCAAGGTAATGATGACCTCGATGGCATAGTCGTCGATCGATTTCATCATGCGATAGGTAACCCATCCCAAGAACAGGCCCAACAACACCCCACCCAGAACCTCATGAACGAAAAGCTCGAGAATGGCTAGAAAAGAGAATCCTTCGGCCGGGTTCGTGGCCAGACCGAAAATCGTTAGGAATACGACGACCCCTACCCCATCATTGAACAAAGATTCGCCTACGATCTTTATTTCCAATTTTTTAGGTGCCCCGGCTTTTTTCAAGATACCCAAAACAGCGATGGGATCGGTAGGTGAGATCAAGGCACCGAATAACAAGCAGTAAATAAAAGGCACTTCGATACCCAATAAGGGCAAGACCATAAAGGTGGCCGCACCGACCAGAAAGGTCGATACCAGGGTGCCTAAGGTCGCAAAGGCCAATACCGGCCAGCGTTGTTCTTTCAATTTGTCTAAATCGGTATGCAGTGCCCCGGCAAACAGGAGGAAACTCAACATGATATCGAGGAGTATCGTTTTGAAATCGATTTGCGAAATGATGTAGCGCTCCGCATTCAGCAAGGTGTCGTCATAAGCACTTAACGCAAAAGTACCCATGGTGAACACGATGGTGATCAGGGTTAAACCTATGGTATTGGGTAGTTTGAACAAGCGTACGTTCAGGTAGCCGAAAAATGCCGATATCAGAATGAGGATGGTTGCAATAACGAAATAGTCCATAGTAGCGAAGATATTCAAAAGAAAGGCACAAAAAGAAAAGCCCCGATAAAACATCGGGGCTTTTTTTGATTCGCGTTACAACGCTGTTTATTTCACTTCTTCGAAGTCGACATCCTCAACGTTGTCGCCTTCGTTGGCCACACCTCCGGCGTCGGCACCTGCTGCGCCAGCTGTGGGGTCACCACCGTTGGCCTGGGCTTCCGCCTGTGCTTTGTACATTTCTTCGGAAGCGACTTTCCAGGCTTCGTTGATTTTTTCCAAAGCAGGTTCTATGACGACCACGTCTTTGGTTTCATAGGCCTTTTTCAATCCTTCAAGGGCTTCTTCGATAGGCTTCTTCTTGTCATCGGAAAGTTTGTCACCGAACTCCTTCAACTGCTTCTCCGTTTGGAAGATCATGGCGTCGGCCTCGTTCAACTTATCAGCTTTTTCCTTGGCAGCTTTATCGGCCTCGGCATTTGCTTCGGCTTCCGCTTTCATTTTCTGGATTTCCTCATCGGTCAAGCCCGAAGATGCTTCGATCCGGATATCCTGGGACTTCCCGGTCGCCTTATCGGTAGCCGAAACCTTGATGATTCCATTCGCATCGATATCGAAGGTAACCTCGATTTGAGGAGTGCCCCTCGGTGCTGGCGGAATGCCATCCAAATGGAACCTACCGATCGTTTTGTTATCAGCGGCCATCGGACGTTCGCCTTGCAAGACATGGATCTCAACGGAAGGCTGGTTATCGGCCGCCGTAGAGAATACTTGTGATTTTTTCGTCGGGATGGTCGTATTCGCCTCGATCAACTTGGTGTTGACACTTCCCATAGTTTCGATACCCAATGATAACGGGGTCACATCGAGAAGCAAGACGTCTTTCACATCACCGGTCAATACCCCACCTTGGATCGCGGCACCAACGGCAACGACCTCATCGGGATTCACCCCTTTCGAGGGTTTCTTACCGAAGAATTGTTCAACGGCTTCTTGAACCGCAGGAATACGGGTAGACCCACCGACCAAGATGATTTCATCGATATCGCTTTTCGAAAGCCCTGCCGATTTCAATGCGGTCTGACAAGGTTCGATGGTACGCTTGACCAAATCGTCGATCAACTGCTCGAATTTCGCACGTGACAAGGTACGCACCAAGTGCTTGGGCCCTGAAGCGGTAGCAGTGACATAGGGCAAGTTGATTTCGGTCTGCGCCGATGATGACAACTCGATTTTCGCTTTTTCAGCAGCCTCGCGCAAGCGTTGCAATGCCATGGCATCGTCACGGAGATCCAACCCTTCGTCACTTTTGAATTCTTCGGCCAACCAATCAATGATCTTTTGATCGACATCGTCACCCCCTAAGTGGGTATCGCCATCAGTGGCCAATACTTCGAAGACCCCATCTCCCAATTCCAAAATGGAAACATCATGGGTACCCCCTCCGAAATCGAAAACGACAATTTTTTGATCGGCATCCTTCTTGTCCAATCCATAGGCCAATGAAGCCGCGGTAGGCTCGTTAATGATCCGCTCAACGGTCAAGCCAGCGATTTCTCCGGCTTCTTTGGTGGCTTGTCGTTGTGAATCATTGAAGTAGGCCGGAACCGTAATGACGGCACGGCTGACATCTTGTCCCAAATAATCCTCAGCGGTCTTTTTCATTTTCTGAAGGATCATGGCAGACAGCTCTTGCGGGGTATACAACCTTCCGTCGATATCGACACGTGGGGTATCATTGTCCCCTTTGACGACCTGGTAAGGCACGCGATCTGCTTCTTTGCTCGATTCGCTGTATTTATTCCCCATAAACCGCTTGATGGAGTAAATGGTTTTATGCGGATTGGTGACCGCTTGTCGCTTGGCAGGATCACCTACTTTGATCTCACCTCCTTCGACAAAAGCGATTACCGAAGGCGTGGTGCGTTTGCCCTCCGCATTGGGAATGACCACCGGCTCGTTCCCTTCCATAACGGAAACGCAGGAGTTGGTCGTACCCAAATCAATTCCAATAATCTTGCTCATGTTTTCTATTTAAAGTTGTTGTAATTTCTTTTTGCTACATCCTCCTTAAGTCAATGATCATGCCACGCCCTAAAATATGACAAGCTGACAGTCACCTTGGCACTGAAAATTCAAAAAGAAAGCCTGTATTACATCCGGCAAGACCATATCTTTGGAACGAAATTTATTTGGATGGAATGTATTAGTGTCTTCGACATGCTCAAAATCGGGGTGGGTCCTTCAAGCTCACATACCTTGGGGCCGTGGCGGGCCGCCGAACGTTGGATCGGTGAGTTGCACCAACAAGGGCGGTTCGGGCAGGTCGTTTCAATCGATGTGTCCTTATATGGAAGCCTTTCATTGACCGGAAAAGGGCATGCCACGGATATCGCTGTGGTCTTGGGACTGGCAGGTGAGAATCCGGAAACGATCCCAGTGGATTCCATCGAAACCATTATGGCCGATGTCAAGGCCTCAAAAAAACTTCGGTTTGGAGGAACACGCCAAATCGCCTTTGATTTCGGCAACAACATCCGTTTCTTAAAAACCTTCCTCCCCTTCCATGCCAATGGCCTGCGCTTTGCGGCCGAATTGGATTCCGGCGAAACGGTGACCGAGACCTATTACTCGATCGGAGGTGGGTTCGTCGTCAAAGAAGCGCTTGAAAAAGCCAAAGAAAAAGCGGTGGTTTTCAATGGTTTCCCACATCCTGTTACCACAGGGGAAGAACTGCTAAAACATTGTGCACAGGAACAAGTGGCCATCTCGGAATTGGTCTTCCGCAACGAGCTTTCCTTGCGCAGCGCAGCAGAGATCGATGCCGGGCTAAAGGGCATTTGGGACACCATGCTCGAGTGCATGTACCTAGGATGTCATACCGAAGGCGAACTGCCCGGTGGATTGCGTGTAAAACGGAGGGCATTCGACATGCATCGAAAACTCATTGGTGCACATCCCTATACTACGCATACCGAATGGATCGAAAGCATCCGTGAAACCGAAGTCAAGTTCCGTCAAATATTAAAATGGGTAAGCTGTTTCGCTTTGTCGGTCAATGAGGTCAATGCGGCTTTGGGTCGCGTGGTCACCGCACCGACCAATGGCAGCGCAGGGGTCATTCCGGCAGTTTTGATGTATTACCTGGTCATCGAAAACCACGATGGTGATTTTGACGATATCAGACGCTTTTTGTTGGTAGCCGGTGAAATCGGAAGTATTTTCAAAAAGGGGGCTACCATATCGGCGGCCATGGGTGGTTGTCAAGCCGAAATCGGGGTGTCGTCTGCCATGGCGGCCGGTGCACTGACCGAACTTATGGGCGGTACGCCCGAACAAGTCTTGATGGCGGCCGAAATCGCAATGGAACATCACTTGGGGCTTACTTGTGATCCCATCGGGGGGTTGGTTCAGGTGCCTTGTATCGAACGCAATAGCATGGGGGCGATCAAAGCGATCAATGCCTCCGAATTGGCATTGGATACCGACCCGGAGGCTGCAAAGGTGCCTTTGGACAAAGTGGTAAATACCATGTGGGAGACCGCTAAGGACATGAACAGCAAATACAAGGAAACCTCTGAAGGTGGCTTGGCCGTTGGCGTCTTCTTAAGCGACTGTTGATGTCTTGAAAAGACAACCATTTTGCTTATGTTGCATCATAAAGCAAACACGACCATGCAAAAATCCCTCCTTTTCCTAGGCTGCCTTTTGGTGGCTTCATTAAGCTTTGCGCAAGAACAGGGCATCAAGATCACTAATGAAAGTGTAGCCAAAGAGATCATTATCAAAGAAAACAAGCGCATCAGGGTCCGCACCCAAGACCGTGAAAAAATAACCGGACGTTTTACGGTTGTCGATGCAAAGACGATTTCGATCAAAGGGCAAAACATACCGCTTTCGGAAATCATCAGTATCAAACGCAACCCGTTATTGCTCAACATCTTTACCAGCAGTTTCTTCGTTTATGCGGGTGCTATAACTATTGGTATTGGAGCTATTATCGCTGCTTTGAGTGACTCCAGCGCCTGGCTTTTGGCGATTCCAGGAAGTGCCATGATCTACACCGGGATCAAATCACCCAACTTTCTGAAAAATTATAAAACAGCGGGCGATTGGTCCTTTGAAATCATTCCTATTTTGGAATGAAGGTGCTGACTTCCCTCTTTTTACGGGCGAAACATTGGCAAGTGTTCCTTTTGCTTTTGGGCATCCCTATGCTGTACTTTGTACAGATGATGGTCGCTCTTTTTGGTCCGCAGCCCGCACCGGGTGACACTGGTTTCACAACGGTCTTGAACGAACCTTTTTTGACCTTTGGCCTGTTTCCATACGTCATGGCTTACGTGACATTGGTGTATTTCGGATGGTTATGGGCCTTGGGTTCCGGCTTGCGTCCTTACATCCCATCTACCGAACGCCGGGATCTGTTTCGATTTCGTTTGGCCATTATAGTACCCTTACTGTTTATTCTTGGCCTTATGGGGTATTTGGTAGTTGCCTTTGGAACGGCCAGTGGCAATTCCAGTTTTTCCTTGATCGGCCCTTTTTGGACCGTATTCATTCCTTTGAATGTCTTGGTCATGGCCTGTTTGTGCTACTGCCTGTTCTTCGCCGCCAAAACCCTTAAATCAGCTGAATTGCAAAGGAGGGCTTCCTTTCAAGAACGTATTGGGGAATTCTTGCTCTTGTGGTTTTGTGCCATCGGGATTTGGATCATCCAACCAAAGGCCAATCGGTTGGCCATAAAACCCTTCTTCAAAAGCAGTTAAAGTCCTGTTTTAAATTCAGGTTACGAAATTCCCTTGATTCAAGACCAGGCAACCAAACCGCGGTGTGAAGACGTCTTTCTAACAAAGCCGTTGATATGCCTAACCGTAACCTCCATCGCACGTACACCATTCTTGGCTGTGTATTGCTCATCGCCATCGCCGGTTTACATGGCAGCGGATTGGGCTATGTCAAAGGCCTGGTTGACACTTCAGACTTAACCGACTTCGTCAAGTCGATTTTTCCGGTGCTGTTTGCCCATCCATCGCTCCAACTGCTTGGCCTGGCGGCTTTAGGCCTTCTTAGTTTACGGATGAAGAACGATTTCCCAATCGTTCGACGTTTTATCGGGGCCATGGTGCTCGTTGACGTTGTCTTGGCGGCGTATCTCAGTGCTTGGATACCTGGTGTCATACTTCTAATCGTTTCCTTGTTATTTCTGTTGGCATCCCAAAGGGGTGCAATTCCGGAATAGAAACATCAAGGGATACCGATGGAAATAGTATCTTCCTTAATCAAACTGTAAATGGTCGTTCCATGCTTTACATCATCAGCGGAGCCTCTAGGGCCGGAAAAACGAAGCTTGCCAAAATGCTGGCCAGCGACCTGGGCCTTCCCTATCTGTCGACGGATTGGATTATGATGGGGTTCAATGACGGTATCCCTGAATTTGGGGTCAACCACCTGATGTTTCCTGATGAAATCGCCAAAAAACTCTGGCCGTTTTTAAAAGCGATGATGCAAAGCATGATGGAGGCACAAACCGATGCCATCATCGAGGGCGAAGCCTTGCTGCCCGAGCTTTTGGCTCCTTTCCTGAAAGAACGGACCGATGCAGTACGTGCATGTTTCTTGGGATTTATCCCCATTGACCCTAAACAAAAAGTGTTCGAAATCAAGACCCACAGCCCTACCCAAGGGGATTGGTTGACCGAAAAGGAGGATGCCTACATTTTGGATCATGTGAAAAACATGATTACCCATAGCGCCATGATCAAAGCCGGTTGTTTGGCACACCATATTGCGTATTTCGACACCTCACATGATTTCTTGGATAGTTTGACCAAGGCCAAAGGGTATTTAACGGCCTGAACGGTCGTCCACTTTATTTAAGTATTTTTAGACATGCCGCTAACGCTACACAGTGAACGATTGCGCTTAACAGCGCTTCATAAAAACGATTTGGAAAATGTCCATCGCCTGCATTCGATCCCTGAAGTCGATGCCTACAATACCTTGGGTATTCCGGAAGATTTGGAAGCCACCAAACGGATTGTGGAATCTTGGTTGCAAGACTTAGAGGTCGCACCGATCCAAAACCATACGTTGGCCATAACCTTAAACGGAACGGATACCTTCATCGGTCTCTTTGGCATGAAGTTGGGCAGTCGAAAGTTTGGCCGCGCAGAGGTCTGGTACAAATTACTTCCTGAATTCTGGGGCAAAGGCTATGCGACCGAAGCCTTGCGCAGCATGATCGCATATGGTTTCGACACCCTTGATCTGCATCGCATCGAAGCTGGTTGTGCGGTCGAAAACATCGGTTCCATCAAAGTCTTGGAAAAAGTGGGGATGACCCGCGAAGGTCGGTGTCGTCAAATCCTTCCCTTAAAAACCGGTTGGGCAGACAATTTCAGCTTTGCTATTTTGGATAGCGATCCGAGGCCCTAAATAGGATTTACTTCGCATTTCAGGTAGTGATCTATTCTTCAAGGCATCCCGCCTTACCACGGGTATCGATCAAGTAAATGATTTTCCATTCGCCATCGAAATCCACCAGTTGGAAGGAATTGATACCACAATGACTGAAGTTGCCGTTCAACCAAAATTCATACCCAACCCAAGCGTTGGCCATGGTGCGGTCTACTTGGATCGACCAAGAGGTCAATTTTTCCTCAAAGGAGATGCTATCAGGGATTCCGACGATCGATGCATAAAGACGTTCGATCGGTGTGGTACGAAAAAGGGTCTTGCCCTCTTTGTTACGCCCTGTGGTCTGCAATACCACCCCTTCGGCCATATAGGTTTTCATCGCCATTGAATCTTGGGCGTGAAAGGCTTCGAAAAAACCTTCGACCGTTTGCCGAACCCGGTCGGATTCATCTTCTTGGGCGCTGAGTACGAAAATGGAACATAAACAAAGCACAAAGGGTAGCAACGGTTTCATTCTTGTGGTTTTTTGATGGACTACAATTTAAACAAATTGGCTTACATTTAACCTCCAAACCAAAAGGGAATGTCAACGGCAAAAAAACAATACAAGCGGGTCACGGTCAAATCCTTGGTCGAAATGAAACAGCATGGCGAAAAAATTTCCATGTTGACGGCATACGATTACTCCATGGCCAAAATCGTCGATTCGGCCAATGTCGATGTGATCTTGGTCGGTGATTCGGCCAGCAACGTCATGGCCGGTCATGAAACCACCTTACCGATTACCTTAGATCAAATGATCTACCACGCCAGTTCGGTCGTACGGGCCGCCAGTCGTGCCTTGGTCGTGGTGGATATCCCTTTCGGGAGTTACCAAAGCGATAGCAAAGAGGCGTTGCGATCCGCCATACGAATTATGAAGGAGAGCGGTGGCCATGCGGTCAAAGTCGAAGGTGGGATCGAAATCAAGGATTCGGTAAAAAGGATCATCCAAGCCGGGATCCCGGTCATGGGTCACTTGGGCCTGACCCCGCAATCCATCTATAAATTCGGCACCTACACCGTGCGCGCCAAAGAGGAGGCCGAGGCCGAAAAACTCATTGAAGATGCCCAACTACTGGAATCATTGGGCTGTTTCGGCTTGGTATTGGAAAAAATACCCGCGAAGTTGGCCGAAAAAGTCGCGCAAAAACTCACCATACCGGTCATCGGTATCGGTGCCGGAGGCGGTGTTGACGGCCAGGTATTGGTCGTTCACGATCTTTTGGGAATGACCCACGAATTCAATCCGAGGTTCTTGCGCCGCTACATGAACCTCTACGACGAAATGGGGGGCGCCATCTCACAATATGTCAACGATGTGAAACAAAGTGATTTTCCGAACGAGGAAGAAAGCTATTGATCTTGTTCGGATGATCAAAAAGGCGCTCATCTTTCTACTGATCCTCGTCAATATCGGTTGCGATCAAATTTCGAAAAACATGGTACGTGCCAAGGTGGAACCAGGTGCGTATGTGCAGCTGATCGAAGACACTTTCATACTGACCAATGTTGAAAACACCGGGGCCGCGATGGGCTTGGGCCAGCATCTCCCCCCTTTAGCAAAGGTTTTGTTGTTGAACATACTTCCTTTGCTGGTCTTATTATTCCTATGCTACCGCCTTTTCGTTAAACAACAAATCGAAGTCTGGATGGGCATTTCCTTCGCCTTTATCATCGGGGGAGGAATCGGTAACCTGATCGACCGGTTCCGTTTTGGAAGGGTGACCGATTTTTTTTATCTGAAATCGGGGTTTTTGAAAACCGGGATTTTCAATATGGCCGATGTCTCCGTCTCCATCGGGGCCCTATTGCTCTTGTATTTGGTATTCTTCGGAAGAAACCGGGCCGACCTTCAAGCTGAAAAACGTCCTTAAACCCATGGCCTCTACCTTAAAAAACCTCGAGGTATTGTATGAAGACAACCACCTCATCGTCATCAATAAAAAGTCAGGCGATATCATTCAGGGTGATAAGACCGGAGACCGCCCCCTTTCGGAACTGGTCAAGGAATACCTCAAGATCACCTACAGCAAACCCGGTAATGTGTACCTCGGTGTGGTACACCGTCTTGACCGACCGACCAGCGGTATCGTGGTATTCGCGAAAACTTCAAAGGCCCTTAGCCGCATGAACAAACTGTTCGCTGAAGGGCACACCAAAAAGACCTATTGGTGCTTGGTCAAAAAACGCCCCGACCCCCCTTCGGAAACCCTCGTTCATTGGTTGGTTCGTAACCCCAAACAAAACAAATCATACGCCCATCCGAAGGCGGTGCCCAATGCCAAACGGGCCGAATTGGACTATCGGCTTGTCCACAGTTTGGATGCCTACCATCTGTTGGAAATCAATTTGAAAACCGGAAGGCACCACCAAATCCGTGCCCAACTGGCCGCAACCGGGAACTTTATCAAAGGGGATCTTAAATACGGTGCCCCGCGAAGCAATCTTGATGGGGGCATCCATTTACATGCCCGGTATTTATCTTTTGAACATCCTGTAAAAAAAGAACCCGTGGCCTTTACCGCACCCCTGCCCAAAGATCCATTGTGGAAACACTGTGAGGATAAAAATGCTTTGTAATGGTCTGGGCTGTGGGCTAGGTCTTGCGACTCAAGACCTCGTTCGCAAACTTTCGATGACTACCGCACTAAGAATGAGCAAACCACCTAGTATGGTCATGGTATCGGGAATCTCTTTTAAAAAAAGCATCCCAATCAAAATGCCGTAAATCGGTTGGATACTGCTCAAGATACTGATGGTAGTCACCGAGAAATACCGGAAACATCCCAAGAACATCGTGTGCCCGATTGCGGTAGTCAATAGCGCCAACACCGCGATCCAAGGCAATTGTGAAGGCAATCGGTACAAGTCTTCAGACATAAAAGCCGGAGCCAGTGCGAAGGCGATGACCACCAATTGATACCACATCAAACTCGAACCGTGGTATTGATCGACCCGCTGTTTCATCAAGAGGTTGCGCAGCGAATACAGCAGGGCTGAAAAAATGCCGATGCCGATGGCCAAGGAAGTCTGGCTTCCCAATCGGACTTCCCCGTTCAAAAAATAAATTCCTGCCAACACCAAAATCCCCAATCCGATATGGGCCTTCTGGAATTTGGTCTTCAACACGATCGGTTCAAGAAAAGAGGTGATTACAGGATAGGTAAACAGTGACAGCATACCGATGGCCACACTTGATAGTTGCAGGGCGTAAAAATAAGTGACCCAATGTCCGCCCAGTAAAAGCCCACTGAATACCACCGCCCATCGGTGCTGCGGTCGCAATCGAAGCGAAATGCCTTTGAATTTACAATACAGCCCCAAAATAAGTGCTGCCAAGATACAGCGTACCGCAATGGTCAAGGGTACCGACAGCTCAATATAGCGACCCAAGGCCCCCGAGGTACTGACAAAGAGCATCGCCAGATTGATCTCGATAAAGTTCGCGGCCCTGATCCTTTTTGCTTCCAAAACCGATTACCGAATTAAGGTCAAGGCCTTTTCACGAATAACTTCGGATACCGGTCGGTTCTGAAGATGGCTTTCGAGCCATGAGAGGATATCCAAATAAAGGAATGCCCTTTTCTCGTAAGGATGATCTTCGTATTTCTTGAGTTCGTTATATAGTTTTTGGAACTCATTGCGCAGCTCGCTGGGATAGATGTCGCCCAAATTCCGCAAGAACTTGATCATCTCTTTTTGCACGGCCTGTAGGTCGTTCATTTTCAATAGGAATTTGTAGGTGCTTTTCAATTGGACTTCCAGATGATAGTCCATTCCCGCTTCATAATGCGCGACCAAGCTTAAGACCCGGGCGAAACACATTAGATCCTCACGCATTTTCAAATTGCGGTTCGAGATGATCTTTTTGAGGTATTGGATGCAGTTCTTATGGTCGCCGTTCCCAAAATAAAGACAGGCGATCTTATAGTACAACAGCATGATGTGGTGCTCGTCGATTCGACCACTGTGTTTCTTGATGCCGTATTCGATGATATTGACCAAGTACAGGCCTTTATCGAAGGTCCCTTCCAAGAAATGAAGGTTCAACTTATTCGAATTCAAATATAAAAAGGCCAAAGAGCTGAGATTATCATTTTCAGGAAAGCGCGGACTGTTCACCATTTCCTCCAAACGCATCAAGGTCGATTTGAACTGGGAGGCATATTTGACGAAGAACTGCGATTCCAATAGATAGTGGTTGCCCTTAAGGAAAAAGACCGGGTTCAACCGGATCATGTCTTCTTGCTCGTAAAAGAGATCGACCCATTTGCTGGCATACTTATACGACGACAAAAAATCTTGGGTCAAAAAACTATACCAAAGGTACGCCTTGTAAAGCCACAGCTTTTCGCGAAACCCAAGTTGTTCGATATCATAGGCGGGTAAATGTGCTTCAAAATAATCGGTGACCGATTTCAAATCCTCGTCATTTCTGACATAGCCCACTTTCAACATCATGCCGTACAGCTGCAACGAAAGGTTCGATAACTTGCTGGTCATCACGTTTTGGGCCGAAAGCCGTTTTGCCTGTACGCTCAATTCATCGGCACGGTCCGGAATACTGCGGGTAATGTATTGGGTCTCAATGATCTTTTCGAGTTCGACGATTTCGTAGGCTACGTTCTTTTCTTCGTTCTCAATAGCGGTATTCTTGGCTTTGTCCAAAATCTTCAAGGCCTGCTTGTAGAGCCCTTTTTGATATAGGATCGTGGCGAAATCGAGTTGTTCCCGAATCTGTACCCTGATGTTTTGGTTTACAGGGTTCAATCTCAAGCTGACCAGAATCTGTTTGTACAAGTGGGCCTTGAGGTTCGAGAGTTGGGCCTTTTTGACGATTCCGCTGTCCAAAACCTGCTGTTCGCTGTACCTTTTCATTTTGTCGAGCAGGTTGAAAAGCGCCAAAAACTTGGCGTCGGTATTGACCCCCAATCGACCCACATACAGCTTGAATTGTCGCTTCTCAGATTTCGAAAGCGATTTCACCAGAACAAACAAGGCATCCCTATGGGTATTCGTCATCGTAAAAAAATCAATTTAAACAACTGTTTTTCAGCTATTTGATAGCAGCTAAAAACAATTTAACGTTGTAATGGAATTCACCCGTTTCCGTATTGTGGAACTCCTTGGTTTATCTTCGTAAGGTTTAGCTAAACTATCCTCCAAAGATGAGTAAAGATAAGGTACATATTTTTGACACCACCCTAAGGGATGGCGAACAAGTTCCGGGTTGTAAATTGGATACCGAACAAAAACTGGTCATCGCCGAACGGCTTGACCAATTAGGGGTCGATATCATCGAAGCCGGTTTCCCGATCTCGAGTCCAGGTGACTTCCAATCGGTTAGTGAAATCGCCAAGTTGGTCCGCAATGCGACCGTCTGTGGGTTGACCCGTTCGGTCAAAAAAGATATCGAAGTGGCCGCCGAAGCCATAAAATTCGCCAAGCGACCCCGGATCCATACGGGGATCGGCACATCCGATTCGCACATCCTGCATAAATTCAAATCCAATCGTGACGATATCCTCGAACGGGCCGTCGCCGCGGTACGTTATGCGAAGACCTTCGTTGAGGATGTTGAATTCTATGCGGAAGATGCCGGACGAACCGACAACGCCTATTTGGCACAAGTCTGCGAAGCGGTGATCAAGGCTGGGGCTACCGTCTTGAATATCCCCGACACCACCGGATATTGCCTGCCGGAAGAATATGGGGCCAAAATGAAATATTTGAAAGAGAACGTCGCGGGTATTGACAAGGCGATCCTTTCTTGCCATTGCCACAACGATCTCGGATTGGCCACCGCCAATTCGATTTCCGGGGTGATCCATGGGGCCCGACAGATCGAATGTACGATCAACGGAATCGGTGAACGGGCGGGCAACACCTCCCTCGAAGAAGTGGTCATGATCATGCGCCAGCACCCTGATTTGAACTTGGACACCAACATCAACAGCAAATTGTTGTTCGATACCAGTCAAATGGTATCGCAAAAAATGGGCATGCCCGTACAGCCGAACAAGGCCATTGTCGGTACGAACGCGTTTGCACACAGTTCCGGAATCCACCAAGATGGGGTCATCAAAAACCGGGAAACCTATGAAATTATCGATCCGGCCGATGTCGGGGTCAGTGAATCCTCCATCGTACTTACGGCTAGAAGCGGTAGGGCCGCCTTGGCCTATCGTGCCAAGAACGTGGGCTATGAGTTGACCAAGGTCCAATTGGATACGGTGTATGAAAATTTCTTGAAGTTCGCAGACCGTAAAAAAGAGATCATGGATGATGACATCCATCAAATCGTTGAGTCCAGTAACATTAATCGTGAAAGCTTAGCCTAATGAAAAAAACCTTATTCGATAAGGTCTGGGATGCCCACGTGGTCGACACCGTACCGAACGGACCACAAATCCTATATATTGATAAGCATTTGATCCATGAGGTCACCAGTCCGCAGGCGTTTGCCGAATTGGAACAACGTGGTATACCCTTGGCGCGGCCCGATAAGACCGTTGCCACTGCGGATCACAACGTACCCACGAAAGACCAGCACTTGACCATCAAAGACGCCCTTTCGCGAAAACAGGTCGAAATGTTGACCCAAAATTGCGAGAATCACGGGGTTACCCTCTACGGTCTCGGGCATGAATACCAGGGCATCGTGCACGTCATGGCCCCTGAATTGGGCATCACCCAGCCAGGTATGACGATGGTTTGTGGCGATAGCCATACATCGACCCATGGTGCTTTCGGTACCATCGCGTTCGGAATCGGTACCAGTCAGGTCGCCCAGGTTTTTGCCAGCCAGTGCCTGCTGTTGAACAAACCCAAGAAAATGCGGGTTACCGTCAACGGCACCTTAGCGAAAAACGTGCTGCCCAAAGACGTGATCCTCTATATCATCGCCCAGCTTGGAACGAATTCAGGAACGGGACATTTCGTAGAGTATGCCGGGGAGGTTTTTGAAAATATGAGTATGGAAGGCCGGATGACCGTCTGCAATATGAGCATTGAAATGGGGGCACGTGGAGGCATGATCGCACCCGATGAAACCACCTATGCCTATGTCAAAGGAAAGCAATTCGCACCTGAAGGTCAAGCATGGGAAAATCAATTGGCCTATTGGAAAACGCTGCCCACCGATGAGGGGGCCGATTTTGATACCGAATATGATTTCGATGCAGCGGATATCGGCCCGATGATTACCTACGGTACGAATCCGGGTATGGGTATCCGAATCAACGAAAACATTCCGTCGTTCGATGACGCTTCTTTTGAAAAAGCCTTGCACTACATGGGCTTGGAAAAAGGGGAATCCTTAATCGACAAACCCATTAATTGGGTCTTTATCGGTAGTTGTACCAACTCCCGTATCGAAGACTTTAGAATGGCAGCCTCCCATATCAACGGAAAGCGAAAGGCCGACAACGTAACGGCCCTAATCGTACCCGGGTCACAACAAGTGGCGAAACAAATCAAGGAGGAAGGGCTTCAAGACGTATTCGAAGCGGCAGGCTTCGAAATTCGACAATCAGGATGCTCCGCTTGCCTAGGAATGAATGAAGACAAAATTCCGGCCGGAGAGTATTGTGTTTCAACCTCGAACCGCAATTTTGAAGGCAGACAAGGACCAGGAGCCAGGACCTTTTTGGCAAGCCCCCTTGTCGCGGCGATGACCGCCGTGGAAGGAAAAATAGTTGATGTTACCGAAATGCAACCCGCCTAATGGAGAAATTCGACACCTTGGTCTCAAAGGCCGTACCCCTACCCATTGAAAACGTGGATACCGATCAAATCATACCGGCCCGCTTTTTAAAGGCCACCAATAAAATCGGATTCGGGGAAAACCTATTCCGGGATTGGAGGTACCACAAAGATGGAAGCGTCAATACCGATTTCGTCTTGAACGACGGCACCTACAGCGGAAGCATCTTGGTCGCGGGTGAGAACTTCGGATGCGGTTCGAGCCGCGAGCATGCAGCTTGGGCTTTGGCCGATTACGGATTCAAAGTCATCGTTTCAAGCTATTTCGCTGATATCTTTAGGGGCAACGCCTTGAATAACGGACTCTTGCCCATTAAATTGGAAGACAGTGAACTATCAGCCCTATTGACCCAGTTGGAACAGGACCCCGATACGGAAGTAAAGGTCGATTTGGAAGCACAACAACTATCAGTCGATGCCATAGGCCTGAGCGCCTCGTTCGACATCGACGCCTACAAGAAAATGTGCCTGATCAATGGGTATGACGATATTGACTTTTTGATCAGCAAAAAAGAAACCATTGCCGCTTTCGAAGCGCAAAACCAGTAAGTACCCCATGAATTTGAACATCGCTTTGTTACCCGGAGACGGTATTGGCCCAGAAGTATTGGATCAAGCCGTAAAATGTTTACAAGCCGTTGAAGAAACCTTCAACCATACGTTCGTCTACAAAGAAGCGGCGGTCGGTGCCATAGCCATCGATAAGACCGGTGAGCCCCTACCCGAAAAGACTTTACAACTATGCCTAGATGCCGATGCCGTACTTTTCGGTGCCATTGGCGATCCCAAATACGACAACGACCCTAAGGCCAAAGTGCGCCCCGAGCAGGGTTTGTTGAAACTTCGAAAAGCACTCGGATTGTATACCAACATCCGACCGGTCAAAGTGTTCCCGACACTGATCGAAAAATCACCGCTCAAAGAACATATCATCTCCGGAACCGATTTCACCATTTACCGTGAATTGACCGGGGGCATCTATTTCGGTAAAAAAGAATTGAATGAAGCCGGCACCGTTGCCTCGGATCTCTGTGAATACTCCGAAGCCGAAATAAGCCGGATTGCCCACATGGCCTTTAAGGCCGCAAAGAACAGACGCAACAAATTGACCTTGGTCGACAAAGCCAATGTGCTTGAATCTTCGCGCTTGTGGCGAAGGGTAGTGACGAAAATCGGTGAAAGCTATCCGGAGGTCCAGCTTGACTTCCTTTTTGTCGATAATGCGGCGATGCAGATCATTTTGAACCCAAGCCAATTCGATGTCATATTGACCGAGAACATGTTCGGAGACATTATCTCAGATGAAGGCAGTGTCATCGGGGGATCGATCGGCTTACTGGCATCCGCATCCGTTGGTGACGAAAATGCCCTGTTTGAACCGATACACGGTTCGTATCCCCAGGCCAAAGGAAAAGACATTGCGAACCCCGTGGCCTCCATCCTATCGGCAGCCATGCTGTTGGAGCATTTTCAACTCTTCGATGAGGCCATGGCCGTGCGTGAGGCGGTTGATAAAGCGTTGAAGAAAGGTATCGTTACCCCCGATTTGGATAGCGATAGCAAATACGGTACCGACCATGTCGGCGATTTCATTGCGAACAACATCGTTGACAATGACGATGATCTCAACATGAACGACGAAAACATCGGTTTGGGCAAATCGACGATTATCTGATCATTCGGCAAGTAACCCAGTTACGGTTTCTGCAAATTCCTTTTTAAACGCTTCGTGTTTGGCCCCGGTAGCCGGACCGTTGAAGCCTGTATGTATTTTACGCACCGCACCGCTTTTGTCGATATAGATGGTGGTAGGATACGATAGTACATGGTTCAACATCGGCAGCTTTTCATTCGCTTTGGTTTTGTTCGAAGTACCGACCTGGGCCAATAACACCGGATACTCGACTCCGATACGTTCTTTCAGGCGCTCTATGCCTTTCCAGGCTTTTGCTTCCGTTTTGGCGTATTCAAAGGCCAAGGCGACGAATTCTAGGTCTTCACTCGGGTGTTGCTCCGCATAATCGACATAGAACCGGGTCTCATCCAAACAATTGGGGCACCAGGTTCCCATGATCTGTACCAAAACCACCTTATCCTTGAAATCAGGATGGTCCATACTGACCATTTCACCCTCGGCATTGGGGAATTCGAAATCGAAACCGTCATACCCTTCTTTGATAAAGGTCAATGAACTGGCATCGGGCAATTCGAAACCGTCATTCCGTTTGGCCTTGAAATGCTCGACCGAATGGTTTCCGGAATAAAACGTTCCTTGCAATGTACTATCCGAAACGGCAGCCGTGAATAAAAAGACATGGGCCCCATCGAAAGTGGAGAGTTGTAACTCGTCACCATCCACGACCCCTTCCAGATAACGGTAATCACCAGTGGTCGTTCGAAACGTGCCGGTGACCTTGTTACCGGTTTGATAGAAAATGCCCTTGGCCGAATACGGGTCATCCGTATCGAAATCGAATTGGGTTTCCCAAATCCCAGAGACATTCACTGCGGCAGGTGCCGTATTCGCGAAGCGTTCGCGCGTACCGAACGAAGCATTGAACGGCACGATACGATCCAAACTTTCCTTGATGAAACTTCCCGTAATGTGCTCTGGGGTAAAGGTGCCTGCGATGTAGCCCTCGAATACCGGCATTTGGATGCGGATCGAGTCTCCTTGCATCTCGAATTCATCGACCACGACCCGCTCATCGGCATTTTGGATGACCATGGTCAGCGAACCCGCTTCATCTCGGGCCAAGGTGAAATTAAATGGTAAATCAATGGAGTCGGTCACGGCCATTGTGGCCCACCAATCACCTGTTTTTAGTTGGGCGGGGCGCTCTTCTTGGCATGAAAAAAACAACCCAACACCAAGAACAAGGAACAGTAGTCGCTTCATGGAACTGAAAATTTTGTCAAGTTTATCGCAAAAATAGGGATTGCCTTACGTTCTGGATCAATTTCTTTGCTGCAAAGCGGATTGAATCCAAAGGATCATTGTTATATCTTTGCTGACTTAATTTCAGGCGATGAAGATTTCGTACAACTGGTTGAAGCAATTTTTGGATATCGATTGGGACGCGCGCAAAACGGGCGAGTTACTCACCGATCTTGGTTTGGAGATCGAAGGTATCGAAGCATTCGAATCGATTCAGGGAGGGTTAAAAGGAGTTGTGGTCGGCCATGTATTGAGCTGTGGGCAACATCCGAATGCCGATCGCTTGAAACTGACTTCAGTCGATATCGGTGCCGATGCCCCGGTACAGATCGTTTGTGGGGCCCCTAACGTCGCGGCCGGGCAAAAAGTACCCGTGGCGACCATAGGTACGACCTTGTACACGAAGGAAGGGGAAGCCTGGCAAATCAAAAAAGGAAAGATTCGGGGCGAAGAGAGTCACGGTATGATCTGCGCCGAAGACGAACTCGGATTGGGAGATGATCATGACGGCATTATGGTCTTGGATGCGGCGCTAAAGCCAGGTACGCCGGTCCATACCCTATTTGAAGTCGAACATGATGAGGTGTTCGAAATCGGATTGACACCCAACCGTTCCGATGCAATGAGCCATTTCGGGGTCGCACGCGACCTTCGTGCCGGTTTGGAACAAAAAGAAGTGTCCTTAAAGTTGTTGACCCCGTCAACATCCAATTTCTTGATCGACAACCGCTCTTTAAAAATCGATGTTGAAGTTGCTGACAACAAATTGGCGCCGCGCTATTGTGGCGTGACCATCAGCAATGTTCTCGTGCAGGAATCACCTACTTGGCTGAAAAACCGCTTGCGTTCCATTGGCCTTTCACCGATCAACAACGTGGTCGATATTACGAATTATGTACTCCATGAATTGGGGCAGCCCTTACATGCTTTCGACGCCAACAAGATCAAGGGAAACAAAGTAGTGGTGCGAACCTTACCCAAGGGCAGTACCTTCGTCACCCTTGATGGGGTGGAACGGACGTTGCATGAAGATGATCTCATGATTTGCGACAGCGAAAAACCGATGTGTATCGGCGGGGTTTTCGGGGGCATCCATTCGGGTGTGACCGAAGATACGACCTCGATTTTCCTTGAGAGTGCCTATTTCGACCCTATTTCGATAAGAAAGACGGCCAAACGACATGGCTTGAATACCGATGCCTCCTTCCGCTTCGAACGCGGCATCGATATCAATATGACGGAGTACGCCTTACGACGCGGCGCCTTGCTGATCAAAGAAATCGCAGGGGGAGAGATCAGCTCCGATATCGTCGATCTCTATCCGAATAAAAAAGAAGACTTTCAAGTATTCCTCACCTTTGATAAGATCAACCGCTTGATCGGACAGGAGATTCCACGTGACACCATCAAATCCATTTTGACGGCCCTTGAGATTAAAGTCAACAACGTGACGGAATCCGGTTTGGGACTGACCATACCCTCCTACCGTACCGATGTACAGCGCGAAGTGGATGTCATCGAGGAAATCTTAAGGGTTTACGGATATAACAACATTGATTTCAAGGAAAAGATCACGGCTTCAGTCGCGCCGACCACCCCCTATGAAAACCACAGGGTACAAGACCTGATCGGCAACGTATTGGCGAACCAAGGGTTCTATGAAATCCTGACCAATAGTCTGGTGGGAGCGAAAGACGGATCCGATCAAGATGCCGTCTCCATGTTGAACCCGTTGAGTGCCGATTTATCAGTACTTCGAACAGGTATGCTCGAAACGGGATTGGAAGCACTACGGTACAACCAAAACCGCAAACAACACAACTTGAGATTCTTCGAGTTCGGGAAGACCTATACCAAACTGGACGAAGGACATCAAGAACGCACCCATTTGGCCTTATATGTAACTGGAAATCGATCCGATGACCATTGGGTAAATTCAGCCAGACCATCCGACTTCTTTTATCTAAAGGGGGTTTTGGGAACCTTGTTTGAACGACTTGGACTCCAAAACCTGAAGGAGTCACCCTATGAAGGTGCGCTATTTACGGAAGGCCTCACCCTTTCTTACAACAAGCGGGCTTTGGCCGTATTCGGGGTGGTAACGCAAAAACTGGCCCAAAAAGCGGGTCTAAAATCGGAGGTATTGTACGCCGACATTGATTGGGATGCCATCCTCAAGGCGATTTCACGAAAAAATATCGGTTTTACGGAAATACCAAAATTCCCTGAAGTGAAACGTGACCTTGCCCTATTGTTGGATGAAGCCGTGACGTTTAAGGAAGTACATGATACCGCATGGCAAACCGAACGAAAATTGTTGAAACAAGTCAACTTGTTCGATGTCTATCTCGGTGATAAACTACCGGCTGGCAAAAAGTCCTACGCAGTCAGTTTCACACTTCAAGATCCGAACAAAACCTTGGTCGATAAGCAAATCGACAAGATCATGTCAAAACTACAACAGGCGTATCAACAGCGTTTAGGGGCGGAACTACGATAATAAGAAAGGAAACAGCGCGATTAAATACGGGTGGGCATGATCACACTATCGATTTCATGCACCACTCCATTACCGAAGTTTGATCCATCGGCTGCCGTTATCCGGGCCGAATTACCTAGACTATCGGTTAAGATAATGTCGGTTCCTTGCATGGTAGCGATAATCTTTTTTCCTTGTACCGTAGTGAAGGAAGCCTTGCCCTCACCTCGACACATGGCCAACAATATCTTCGAAGCGGTCAGTTCACCCGCGACCATATGGTAGGTCAACAACCGTTTCAATTTGGCCCTGTTGTCTTCATGCAACAAATCGTTTAAGGCCGCTTCACTCAATTGCGAAAATGCGGAATCTGAAGGGGCGAATAAAGTAAAGGGACCACTCTCATTTAGAACGGCTTCCAATTCGACGGCCTTAAGGGCATTCGTCAACCAACTAAGATTCTCCGTTTTGACCGCTTCCAAGGATGGGTCCATGCCATTCTGGAGATATAGTGTAGAAGGTAAGGTACTGATCGAATTCTGTTGTGCGGTAGCCGTGCCACAACAAGCCAAAAATAGGGCAAGGTAGGCCAAAGATCGGGGGACATTCATAAGTGTTTCGTTAGTCTCGTTGGTTCCTTTTGGCTCAAAATCTTCGAAAAACATCGATGAACGACCAAAAAGTCCGTTAAGATAACTTTTTGGAGCAGAAAAGAAAATGTGGCGGAATGCATCTCATCCAATTTAACAAAATATTAACAGTTCATCTTCGGGGGCAGGTTTCGATGAAAAAGAACCGATTCCTTAACTTTGAAGGAATTGCTATAACAAGAAAAGAAAATGCTGAAAAAAACCAACATCGAAGAGAAGCTGGCCAGGCAACGGAACGACCAGCAAACCGAACGCAACGTTCTTGAGGAAGTGCGACGGATTTTAGCCGCCGATACGGCCCTTGAATCGGCCATTGCCGAACGCTTGACCCGACCATCGAATGCATCCGGGAATGCTTTCAATGTCGACTTGTTGGAATCGGACCGCATCTACCACATCGATGCCATCCGTGACATCTGTATCGATTACCGCCTACGCTTTTTGAACGTCAAATATTTTAAAGGGGAGATACCGGCCACGGCCATTTCCAAAATCAAACATCTGGAACGGGAACACGAATTGACCCTGCAAGGATTCAAGATCATGGCCCCCTCGAAACTCTTTAAACTGGAAGATAAGGACGATCCTTTGTTATTCGCCCCGATCGGCAACGGGTATTATTACCTCATCCATAAATGGGGTAACGATTTACATCCATTGCGCAAACTGTTGGTTTGGCCCTTCAAGAATATCGTGAACTTGATGCTCACTACGGTGTTGATCAGCTATCTGGCGACCCTATTGGTGCCCAACGGCCTGTTTACCAAGGCTGGAGGGTCGACGGAGTTCTGGATCATTTTCTTTTTCATGTTCAAGAGCATCGCCGCCGTCGTTATTTTCTTTGGATTTTCCCTCGGTAAAAACTTCAATCCCGCGATTTGGAACAGTAAATATTTCAACGTCTGATCAAGCAGTGACCGCGTACATCTTTTCGCGTTGCGCCTTGATGTTGGTATCCGACATATACTCGTCGAAGGTCAAATAGCGATCGATTGCTCCTTTAGGGGTAATTTCGATGATACGATTTGCAACAGTCTGTACGAACTCATGGTCGTGGGTGGTCAACAATACCGTTCCCTTGAAATTCTTGAGTGAATTGTTGAAGGCCGTAATACTTTCGAGATCCAGGTGATTGGTCGGTTCATCCAACAACAGTACGTTGGCACGCAACAACATCATTCGACTTAGCATGCAACGTACCTTTTCACCTCCTGACAAAACGGTCGATTTTTTGAGGGCTTCTTCACCACTGAACAACATCTTGCCCAAAAATCCCCTGACGTACACTTCTTCACGCTCTTCTTCGGTCTTCGTCCACTGACGCAGCCAATCGACCAAGTTCATGTTCTCGTCGAAGTAGTTTTCATTATCAACAGGCAGGTACGATTGGGTGGTCGTTACCCCCCATTGGTAGGTTCCACTTTGCGCTTTTTTAACGCCGTTGACAATTTCGTAAAAGGCGGTGGTCGCTCTTGAGTCCTTAGAAATAATGGCTACTTTATCCCCTTTGGCCAAATTGATATCCACGTTTTCGAAAAGCAAATCGCCGTCATCCGAACGAGCGGACAATTTATCGATGTTGAGGATCTGATCTCCGGCTTCCCGCTCCCGATCGAAAATAATGGCCGGGTACCTTCTGCTCGAAGGGCGGATGTCGTCGACTTTGAGCTTGTCCAACATTTTCTTTCTGGAAGTCGCCTGTTTGCTCTTGGCCACGTTGGCGCTGAATCGCTGGATGAACTCTTGTAGTTCCTTCGCCTTCTCTTCGGCTTTCTTGTTTTGTTGGGCGCGTTGTCGTGCGGCCAATTGGCTGCTTTCGTACCAAAACGTATAGTTGCCTGAATACAGATTGATCTTACCGAAGTCAATATCGGCGATATGGGTACAGACGGCATCCAAAAAGTGTCGGTCATGCGATACGACAATGACGGTATTGTCATAGTTCGCCAAAAAGTGTTCCAACCAGTTGATGGTATCGTAATCCAAGTCGTTGGTGGGCTCATCCATGATAAGCACATCCGGATTACCGAACAAGGCCTGCGCCAAAAGCACACGTACTTTCAATTTCGAATCAAGATCGGCCATAGTCGTGTAGTGCAAGGCTTCCGAAATACCGAGGTTAGACAAAAGGGCCGCCGCGTCGCTCTCCGCGTTCCAACCGTTCATCTCCTCGAATTGCACCTGCAATTCCCCGATTTTTTCGGCGTTGGCATCAGTATAGTCAGCATACAAGGCATCGATTTCCTTCTTGATGGTGAACAAGGGCTGGTTTCCCATCACCACCGACTCCAATACCGGGTAGCCATCGTAGGCGTTATGGTTCTGCTCTAGGATCGACATCCGTTTGCCCGGTTCGAGATGAACCTGTCCTGAAGTGGGGTCCTGTTTTTTGGAGAGCATCTTCAAAAAGGTGGACTTCCCCGCGCCATTGGCCCCGATGATGCCATAGCAGTTGCCTTGGGTAAAGGTCACATTGACCTCATCGAACAAAACCCTTTTTCCGAACTGGACCGATAAATTGGATACAGAAAGCATTACTGTGTTTTAAAATTTTTGCAAAAATAGCTATTTTGTCGCCCTGGGCAACCTCTGGAAAAGGTATTTAGACCCTTGAAAGTTGCGGTTTAACAACATTTAACCTGCCATTAACAAGAGGCTTTTCCGGGGTTCCTTAGATTTGTTCGTCCAATTGCGTTTATGAAAAGATTTTTACTCTTCCTCACAGCTTGTTCCTTAATATCGTGTGGTGAGAAAAATACGAATCAAGATACCGTCTATTTCGCAGGTGAAATCGTGAATCCGACCAGCGAGTATGTGGTCCTCTTTAAGAACGATGTCGTGGTCGATTCGGCCAAACTTGACGACAACAATCGTTTTGCCTTTTCCATCGCCGACATTGATGAAGGCTTGCACCATTTCGACCACAGTCCGGAATTGCAATACGTCTACCTTGAAAAAGGGGATAGCATGCTGGTTCGTTTGAATACCATGGCCTTTGATGAGTCTTTGGTATTTTCAGGTTCAAATGAGGAGGTGAACAATTTCTTGATCGAAATGTACCTCAACTACGAAGACGAGGAACGTTTGGTCTATTCCTATTACAAACTACATCCGGAGGAATTTAGCCAAAAGATCGATTCCCTTCGCGACCAGAAATTGGAAGAGCTCGATAATTTGGTCATCGGGGAGACGCTTTCCGAAGAGGCTTTTGCGATGGCTAAGGCTTCGGTAGATTACAACAGTTTCCTTTACAAAGAGAAGTATCCCTTCTATCACAAGAAAAAGACCGGTGAAGAAACGATACATGTCTTGGATTCCTCTTTCTATGATTACCGGAAGACGTTAAGCTTGAATGAAAAGGACCTCACCTATTTCAGGCCCTACTACGACTACATGAAGTACCATTTCGGCAACTTATCGTACATGGCCTGTATGAAAGACTGCGGTATGGACGCACATGCAATGAAAAACACGCATTTGCATTTCAATGGGCATAAATTGGTCTTGATCGATAGCTTGGTCACCGAGACCGAGTTGCGCGACAACCTGTTTCGAAACGTAGCCATGGACTACCTACTAAAGGTACATGAATCGAATTCGGACTGTGATAAGTTCATTTCGAAATTCGAAAAGCTCTGCTCGAATGATGCCCATGTAACCGAGATCAAGCACTTGTATGAAGGTATCAAAAGCCTGCAGCCGAAAAATGAGATACCGGATATCCCGGTACAGGATATCGCAGGGAATACCAGTTCGTTAAAAGAGATTTCGAAAAACAACAATGTGGTGTTTTACTTTTGGACGGGTACACAGCGCAGGCATTTCAAAAATGTCACCAAACATGTCAAGAAGCTCGAAAAGTTGCATCCTGACCATAAATTCGTCGGTATCAATCTTAGGACCACCCGTGACCAATGGATGCACATGATGGCCGAGAACAAGGTCGACACCCTAAACCAATATTGGGGGAAGGATTTTGAACAAGTACAAAATGCCTTGATCATCGATGGACTCAATAAATGCGTAATTACCGAAGACACTTTGATTGTCGATGCCTTTGCCAATTTATACGCCTCTTTCGATCCCAATAAAAAAGCCCCAGCGGTAAAATAACCTCCAGAGCTTATTGTTTTCCATTTAGATAGGATACCCCTACCCTTTTTAGTATACGTTCAAAATCAGGCGTTACCTTTTCGGTAATCGGCCAAGAACTTTTCCAATCCGATATCGGTCAATGGATGCTTCAACAAACCGGTAATTGAGGACAACGGACCGGTCATGACATCAGCACCGATCTTTGCGCAATCGATTACATGCATGGTATGTCGGATCGAAGCAGCCAAAATCTGGGTGTCGAATCCGTAATTGTCATAAATCAACCGGATCTCGGAAATCAAATTCAATCCGTCGGTCGAAATATCATCCAATCGCCCTAAGAAAGGTGACACATAGGTCGCACCGGCCTTGGCCGCTAAAAGGGCTTGCCCTGGAGAGAAAACCAAGGTACAATTGGTCTTGATGCCTTTGTCCGAAAAATATTTAAGGGCTTTTACCCCTTCTTTGATCATCGGTACCTTCACGACGATTTGTTCGTGCAAGGCCGCTAGGGCTTCCCCTTCTTTGACCATACCTTCAAAATCAGTGGATACCACTTCCGCAGAGACATCACCGGTTACGATATCACAGATATCAACGTAGTGTTTCAAGATGTTCTCCTGCCCTGTAATACCTTCTTTGGCCATTAAGGAAGGATTCGTTGTGACCCCATCGAGAACACCCAACTGTTGGGCCTCCGCGATTTGATCCAAATTGGCCGTATCGATAAAAAACTTCATGTCGTATGTGTTAAATGATTTGAAACTGCTGAATTACAGTTTATAATGTTTCAAAAGTAAGCTTTCGTACCATTTGTCCGGTAAAATTTTCTTTAAAATAATCGAAAACCTTTGCGTGAAGGTACCCACGGTATAATGTACTTTCGGACGTCGCTCACTTAGGATGGAAAACACTTTACGGGCGACTTGTTCGGGATCACCTGCCGAACTGACATGGGCGTTGATCAAATCGAGGCTTTCGGCGTATTTCGGATAGATGGGATCCTCCTTGACCGGCACGTGATAGCGGCCAGCGGCAATATTGGTGGCGAAATCACCTGGGGCCAAATTGACCACTTCGACCCCAAAGGCCCTAACTTCCATTCGCAAGGCTTCGGTCATGATCTCAAGGGCGCCCTTGCTCGCCGAATAAATACCGCGAAACGGCAAGCCCATATACCCGGCAATCGAAGTGATGTTGATGATCAAGCCCGATCCTTGTTCACGCATTTGGGGCAATACGGCCTGCATCATGCGAACGGGGCCGTTAAAATTGACATCGAACGCATTATCGATCTCTTTGATCGGTGTCTCCTCGATTGCACCCGTGATACCCACCCCGGCATTATTGATCAAAAGGTCGATCCGTCCTTCTTTGTCGATAAGCCGTTTCACTGCCGCAGCGATAGACGCCGCATCACGAACTTCGAGTTCGAGTAATTCGAAATCCATGAAATCGGGATACTTTGAAGCATTGCGCGTTGAACCATATACGGTATACCCCTTACTTTTCAAGAACAACCCAATGGATTTGCCAATACCGGACGACCCGCCCGTGATAAGAACGACCTTTTTCTCCATAGCACAAATAAACACATAAATGGGGGAAAACCCTATTCGGAACTCGTTGGGTTTCGGGTACAAAAAATGGCAAGCTACCTACATCGCACCGCTACAACCACATACCCTTGCTGCGTTCCCGCCCTGGGGGATTTTGCAGGAGCTGGTCGTGTAGGACTTGCCAAGGGCAAATATACGACCTTTTAAATTTGTCACAATCCCATGACATGCTTAATTTGGTAGTTCGAAAGCGAAATGTTGAAATGAAGGTCATGAAGCTATTTTTGGTCGGCATGTTGATTACCCTTGCCGCGTCATGTGAAGGGGAAACGGATGCCTCGAAATTGTTCGCCATACAACTGGAAGGCAACAAAAAGGAATTCAAACAAGGGGACCTCAGTGGCATCGCCCTTTCGAATAAGGAAGGGAAACAGATCGGCACGATCACCTATATGATCCAAGGAGAAGCCCTTTCGGTTGAAGGTGGCAAAATACACTTCGACGGTGATCATCTGGGCAACCGGAAGTTGGTGGCCCGTTTCGAATACGATGGCAAGACCACTACGGTCGAAAAGAATATCCGTATCCTTGCCAAAACGCCTCCCAAGATCTTTACCTACGAAATCCTGAATACCTATCCGCACGATCCCAAAGCCTATACCCAAGGCTTGGAGTTTATTGGGGACACCCTCTATGAAAGCACGGGTAAACTAGAAAAGTCGACCTTGCGCAAAATCGATTTTGAAAGCGGCACGGTCTTACAGAGCATCCCGCTAGACCCCAAGGTCTTTGGAGAGGGTATTACCATTCTGGGCGATCGCCTCTATCAACTGACTTGGCAAAGTGGGTTCGGTTATGTCTACGAACTGGATGGCCTCAAGAAAATCGAAAATTTCAGTTACGGCCAGAGTCGCGAAGGATGGGGCCTTTGCAATGACGGCACCAAGATCTTCAAGAGTGACGGTACGGAGAAAATCTGGTTTCTAGATCCCGAGAACCTCGCCGAAACCGGCTATATCGAAACCGTGACCAACAAATCGGTATTCAACAAAGCCAATGAGCTGGAATATGTCGACGGCAAAATCTACGCCAATGTGTACGGCAAAGAAAGTATGATGATCATCAATGCCAAATCCGGTGCGATCGAAGGGGTGGTGAATTTCGGGGGATTGAAAAAACTGGTCGATAAAAAAGTAGCCGATTGGGACGAAGCCAACTCCGTACTCAACGGGGTGGCCTATCACAAAAGTCGCCAAAGCTTTTTCGTCACCGGAAAGAACTGGGACAAGATGTTCGAGGTTAAGATCAGCGAACGTTGATGGCTACCTACCAAAAGCTACAACAGGTCGGGCCAGACCATCTCGACGAATTGAACCATGTCAATAATGTGCAGTACTTGGCCTGGGTACAGGATGTTTCTAAGGAGCATTGGATGGCCAGGGCCACCCCAAAAATGCTCCAAGAGTATATTTGGGTGGTACGCGAACATCGCATTACCTATCACGGTGCCGCCATCGAAGGGGATACCATTCGAATCACCACCCATATCATCGGTTCCAAAGGGCCTATTTCAACACGAAAAGTGGTCATGGAAGACAATAAAACCGGCCGTCTTTTGGTTTCATCAGAAACGGATTGGTGTTTACTGAGTCCCACAACGATGAAGCCGGTCAAAATGCCCGATGCCATCAGTCAATTATTCGAAACACGGTGATCAAATTTCTACGCTTATTGCCCATCCCACTGTTGTGCATGCTACTACTTGTACTCAGTTGGGCCTGCCGCAAGGATTTTGATTTCGCTACAGCGAGCGGGCAGCTGCGCTTTTCGAAAGACACCGTATTCTTAGATACCGTTTTCACCAACATTGGAAGCAGCACCTATACGTTAAAGGTGTACAACCTACAGAATGAGGACGTGTTCATTCCGTCGATCCGATTGGCTAACGGCACTGACAGTCGCTATCGGTTGAACGTCGATGGGGTACCGGGTAAAACCTTCGATGAGGTCCCCCTCTTAGCGCGTGACAGCCTTTTCATCTTTGTAGAAACCACCATCGATATCACCCAGGTCGGAGGTTCCGAATTCCTCTATACCGATGCCATCGTTTTTGAAGGATCCGAGCAAACACAGGAAGTACCCTTGGTCACCTTGGTCAAGGATGCCCATTTCCTATACCCCCAAGTCTTTAGTGATGGCAGCACCGAATCGCTATTACTGGGTTTGGATGAAAACGGGGACGAAATCAGGCTTGAAGGATTTTTATTGACCGATGATGAATTGGAGTTTACCGCCGAGAAGCCCTATGTAATCTATGGCTATGCCGGCGTTCCGGAGGGGCGAACGCTCCGTATGGCGCCTGGTACCCGGGTCCATTTCCACAACGCCTCCGGTATTTTGGTCGAAGCGGGTGCTTCACTGCAGATCAATGGCATGCTCAGTACCGATAGCGTAGCGCTTGAAAACGAGGTGATCTTCGAAGGCGACCGTTTGGAGACCGTGTTGGAGAACGTTGCCGGACAATGGGGTACGGTATGGATCACACCGGGCAGCGTGGGCAATACCATCAATCACCTGACCATTAAAAATGCGACTATCGGACTTTTGGTGGATGGCGATCCCACCCAATCGGATCAGGTATTGCAACTAGACAACAGCCAAATCCTCAACAGTGCCACGACCAATCTTTGGGGGCGAACCGCCCATGTGGAAAGCACGAATTCGATCTTCGGTAGTTCGGGGGATATTTCACTCTATTGCAACCTTGGGGGGCGCTATGGGTTCAAACATTGCACCATCGCCAATTATTGGACCAGTGGTTTTCGAAACGCTCCGGCCCTGGCCATCGACAATACCGTAAGCCTGCCCGGTGGCCCGACTTTTCAAGAAGACTTGTTCGCCGCCGACTTTTCGAATTGCATCATTGCAGGCAACCGCAATGTGGAACTGGGTTTGCTCAACAATACGACCAACTTGTTCGAATACACCTTTTTGAACTGCAGCTTTCGCTTCAACGACACCAACGGCAGTTTTACGGAAGATCCCTTATATGACTTCACGGATCTAAATCGTTTCATCAATCCGCTACTCAACCCGGAATTGGATTTTACCTTGCCTAACAATAACGTATTTGCACTAGGTGCGAATTCGGAAGCCATCGATCAAGGAGATCCCGCGACGGCCCTTGAAGTACCGACCGACCTTTTGGGCATCGACCGTACCTCGGCACCCGATATCGGGGCCCTCGAACGGCAAAACGGAAACTGACTGTCCGCCACCGATCCTCCAAATTCATTAAAAAAGCGTATTTTTTGTAGGAAAACCCCAGTTTTTTTATGGAAAAAATACAGCCGCAATTTAGAGAGCCTTAGTACCTTGCTTTCAACGGATTGGCCATGGACTATACATACGCCATTATCGATGAGAACGCTGCCAACGGCCTGCACTTCCAAGTGCAGTTGCAAGAATTTGGTGAGTTCTCCTGCGCCGGTATCGTGGGATCGCCCGATGAGGGGCTCAACTTTATTTTAAAGGCGCTTCCGGATCTTGTCATCGTCAATCTAGGGGAACAGGCCGGCAACTACCTTCGCATGGTCGTCGAGCTGCACCAGTACCTTCAAAAAATTCCGTTGTTGATCGCGGTATCGCGCACCAAAAACTATGCCTATGAGGCAATCAAGCATGGGTTTTATGATTATTGGTTGTTGCCTTCCAATGAATTCGACATCCGCAAGACCGTACTCAAACTGCGCAAACAGAGCGGGGCCCAGATGGCCCCTACGACCTTGTGTTTGAAAACCTATCGCGATTTCCATTACATCGATACCCGTGATATCCTGTATCTGAAGGCCGATAATAATGCGACCGATTTCGTCATGCGTCATGGCGACACGATCAGCGCTTTTAAGACGCTGAAATCGTTTGAGTCCGTATTACCCAAAAATTTTATCCGCATCCACCAGAGCTATATACTGAACACTGACCATGTTTCCCGTATCAATTACGGCAAGTCGACCTGCACCTTGAAGTACCAAGAGACCCATCTTCCCTTTTCGAAGAATTACCGGGACCGGGTCGACCAATTGAAGTTCTCCCTCTCCAAAAATAGCATTTGGGCGCCCAAATAATCTAATTCTCACAAAATCGGGCGATTTACCCTGTAATGGGCGTAGTTCACTAGTACTTTTTGAATTACGTCCCACACTTCATGCATCGGTCTAATTTGGACTTGAAATTCAACAAAATCTTCTAACACAAAAAATGACAACGATGAAAAGAGTATTCGGAATTATAGCGGTAATGGTATTTGCATTCGGTATGGTGGCCTGTGAGGCCGAAAGTACGGCCAGCCAAGAGGAGCTGTTCATTGACTCACCTGATAATACTAACGGCCCCGATGATAAAAGGGATTAAACCTTGACAAACTCATCAAGCCCCAAACGGATTCGTTTGGGGTTTTTTTGTATCTTGTAAGGAGGTAAAGCGCTGGCTTAGCGACTTATACTACAGCTATGAAATGGGGGCCCTCACTTATTTTGTCTTTTCTACTTTTGGCTTCCTGTTCCAAAACGAACTCTTCTTCTAATCCAAGTAACACCCCTAAGGACAGCATTGCCATCTGGGCCAATCAAGCCAAAAACCAACCAGAACTTGCACTTGATAGGAGGCGAATGCTTATAGAAAAAGCCGCACAACAAAATGAATCGCTACCCTTGAACTTGCAACGAGCAAAAAACTTATCCCGTATTTCCTTAGCTTACTTGGAACTGAACGATACCCTGAATTTTCGAAGAACCAATAAAGAGTTAATATTTTTATCAAGCAGTATCGGTAACAAGGTAGCGCATGGCGAAGCACATTGGGATTTAGCGTTTCACTTAAAACGTCAAAAGCCTGATAGTTCTTTTTATCATTTCAATGAGGCCTATAATTTATTCATTGATGCTGAGTTGGATTCATCCAATATAAAATATCCAGGCCAAATTTTAATTGCAATTGCAGGCTTAAGAGAAGATCATAAGGACTATGTTGGCGCAGAGTCTGTCAACATCCAAGCCTTAAAATATTTTAGCGAGCATAATGACCCGAGAATGAAATATCTCGCCTACAGTCAATTAGGAGAAATACAATCGGGATTGATGAAATTTGACAAGGCTCTTGAATATAGGGCTAAGGCGAAAACATATATCCCGGAAGTACCCGAAAGATTTAAAGATTATTATCGAATACAGAACGCCAATAGTGTTGCAGGAACATATCTAAGGAAAAAAGATTATCAAAAAGCATTCGAGCATTTCGAAGCTCTACAAAATGACAAAGCATTTAAAAAAGTTAGGCCAGACTTGTACGCCATCGCATTAGCGAGCACAGCTTATTCCGGATTTAAAATCAATAATCTTGATAAGAATTCACAAGTAAATCTCTTAACAGAATCCAACAAAATTCTTGATAGTTTAGGAAATCGATACCACAAAGCCAGGAACAAACAGTTCTTGGCTGAGATTTATGCCCAAGATGGTGATTCGATAAATGCCGTAGTTTTTGCGAATGAAGGTAAAGCCCTAGCACAGGCTACTTTAAATAATGATCGGCTCTTACAGATTTTAGAACTGCTGATCGAAATAGATGCTGAAAACAGTACGGTACATGCTTCGGAGTACATAAATTTAAACGCTCAACTACAACTTGAAGAACGCAACATCCAAGATAAATTCGCCCGGATCCAATTGGAAACCGACGAGATCATTGAAGAAAACCAAGTACTGGCCAAAGAACGGCAGCTGTATCTCAGTGTGGCCATCGGTATCTTGGTCTTGGGGCTCGCCATATTCAGTATCATCATGTTACGCATCAAGAACCAACGCCTGAAATTCAAACAAAAACAACAAGAGGCCAACGAAGAGATCTACAACCTGATGCTGGCCCAGCAAGGCAAGCTCGAAGAGGGTAAAAAGGCCGAACAGAAGCGGGTGTCTGAAGAACTGCATGATGGCATCTTGGGGCAAATGCTGGGCATACGGTTGATTATGAGCGGTTTGAACGATCGCCACGACGATGAGGCAGTCAACCAACGGGCCGATTTGATCAAGAAACTGCAGGAGGTCGAAGAAGAGGTACGCACCATTTCACACGAACTCAACGCCTCGGCTTATGAGAAGCTCGACAACTTCATCATCGCCATCAAAGAGTTGGTACAGACCGCCGGTGCTTCGGCAAAAATCAAGACCTCCTTCGAGCACGACCAATCCTTTCATTGGGACGCCCTGACCGGCGATTTGAAAATCAACAGCTATCGCGTGGTGCAGGAGTGCCTGCAAAATTGCGTGAAGCATGCCAATGGTAATCATATTTTTGTTAAATTCGAGGGAGACGCCAAACAGATTCAACTAACCATTGAGGACGATGGTGACGGATTTGACATAAATAAGGGGAAAAAGGGTATCGGTTTGAAGAATATCATTTCACGTGTTAAAAAAATGAAAGGTACCCTCGATATTAACAGTGAACTCGGAAAAGGCACGATCATGACCATCCAACTGCCGACCGATTTCGTCTTACCCGGCAATCCGAAATCCGATACTGTACGTACTTCCGTGGTAGAAGCATAAAAAACCTCCGTATGAAAACATTGCGCATTTTGGCCATCGATGACCATGAAATGACCATGTTGGGCTATAAGTTCATCTTGGAACGCATCGTATTCGACGACCACAACATCATCGTCGATACCGCCACCACCTTCGAAGCGGGCAAACAGAAAATCGAAGAGTCGGCTACCTCCTTTAAATACGATATCATCTTTTTGGACGTACAACTCTTTCCGCCGAACGAAGAACAACCCAACAATGGGGAAGACCTGGGCATATTGGCCCGACGCTTGGTTCCGGAGACCAAGATCATCTTCATGTCATCGTTCAGCGACAACTACCGCATTAATAGTATTTTAAAGTCGGTTGACCCCGATGGGTATATGGTCAAGACCGATATCGATCCCAAATCTCTGGAGCAGGCGGTCAAGACCGTCGTACACCAACCTCCTTACTATTCATCGAAAGCGTTGGCCGCGATCCGGAAAAAAATGTCGAACGACATCATGCTTGACGACAACGACAAGAAAATCCTGTATCATTTATCGATTGGAACCCGAACGAAAGACCTCGAACAACACATCGAATTATCGTCCTCCTCGATAGAGAATAGAAAGCGGCATTTGAAGACCCTTTTCGGCACCGAAAAGGAGAACGATTTGGCCTTGATTTTGGAAGCGAAAAATAGGGGGTTCATATAACTATGCACTCCAATGTAATTTTTATACAATTCACCTCATAAAAATTACATTTTAACTTTCTTAACAAAATTTTAACACTTTTTGGGTCAAAAACCGCACAAACCCTAAAAATTTTGTGGTTTTTCCACAATATTTCCCAAAAATTCATTCTAATTTCGGAGTAGCAATCATCAAAAAACCATCAATGCCATACCGAAACAATGCCCAAGACCGCCCCAAAAACGAAAAAAACGTAGTTAAGGAAATCGTCGGTCTCGACACCTTTCGCAAGCATCTTGAACGTGACTTTTTTGCAGAAGCGACCATCAAACACCATGTGGTGTCCGAAGGTCAATTGGATTTGGTTATCGAACTGAAATGCAATTTCGGTTTGACCGAAAGTCTCTTTTACCTTAATAATGGAAACTGGGGCAGCATCGATGCCGATAGTTCCAAATCAAGGGGCGCTTCACCTTTACAAGACAGTTTATACTACCTGCAACAGGAGAACAATATACAGGTCGATATCGAAGAGCTATCGATCCACTTACGCGATACTTCGATCATCATCACCAAGATCTATCAGCAGAGCGTCGCCGACCAGCTGTGCGCAATACTGGCCGAGGTAGGTGGTAATTTCGTTCATTTCACCAAAGGATTGCACGAGATGCCCTATGAGATTTTCGTCCCGGTATTCGAAGAGACCCAAGGTGATTTCACCATGGCCGACTTCCATGCCCAGAAATCAAAATCGAATTATTATGAATATTGGGGCTTGTATTTCGAATCGAGCGATGAATCGGTCATCTACGATTTGAAAAGCAAGAATATGGTCGACGAGACCGATTTCTTCCTCCTCAATCAATAAGAGGCCGCCATCCCTTCTTGGGCGAAAAGCGGTTTGCCGTCCATTAGGGCGTTGACCTTGGTCCGAACCCCTGCGATGACCTGCTCATCTTCCGGATTCGTAATGATCTCATCGATGTAGCCGACAATGGTCTCCATATCCGCTTCCTTCAATCCCCTGGTCGTAATCGCCGGAGTACCGAATCGTACGCCTGAGGTGATAAAAGGTGATTGATCGTCGAAAGGCACCATATTCTTGTTGGCCGTAATATCGGCCTTTTCCAAGACGTTTTCCGCCAACTTCCCGGTAATGTTCTTGTTGCGCAAATCGATCAACATCATGTGGTTGTCGGTGCCTCCTGAGATCACTTGATAATCTTTGTCCATAAAAGCTTTGGCCATGGCCGCGGCATTCTTCTTGACTTGGATCATATAGTGCAGGAACTCATCGGTCAAAGCTTCCCCAAAGGCAACGGCCTTGGCCGCGATGATGTGCTCTAAAGGTCCTCCTTGGTTGCCCGGAAAGACCGCAAGATCCAAAAGTCCCGACATTTTCCGCAAATTCCCGTTCTTCAATCGGATACCGAAGGGGTTCTCGAAGTTTTCGCCCATAAGGATCAGTCCGCCCCTAGGCCCCCTTAGGGTTTTATGGGTGGTCGTGGTCACGATATGGCAATGGGGTATGGGATCGTTCAAAATGCCTTTGGCGATTAGACCGGCCGGATGCGAGATATCGGCCAGCAACAAGGCATCGACACTATCGGCGATTTCGCGAAAGCGTTTGAAATCCATATCCCTGGAGTAGGCAGAGGCCCCAGCAATGATCATTTTAGGACGTTCCTTTTCGGCTATGGCCTGGATGTTGTCATAATCCAACATCCCGGTTTCACGCTCGACCCCATAGAACACGGGTTTGTACAAACGCCCGGAGAAATTGACCGGCGAACCGTGGGTCAAATGCCCGCCATGGGCAAGATCAAAGCCTAAAATGGTATCGCCCGGTTGCAAACAGGCGTGGTAGACCGAGGCGTTCGCTTGAGAACCTGAATGCGGCTGTACGTTGGCGTAAACGGCACCAAAAAGGGATTTTGCGCGATCGATGGCCAGCTGTTCGACCTGATCGACGATCTCACATCCGCCATAATAACGCTTCCCTGGGTAGCCCTCGGCATATTTGTTGGTCAATACGGAACCAGCGGCCTCCATGACCTGCGGACTCGTAAAATTTTCAGAGGCGATCAATTCGATGCCTCTGGTTTGGCGTTTTCTTTCGCTTTCGATCAAATCGAAAACCGTGGTATCCCTTTCCATATTCCGTTACGATTAAAACGTAAAAATACAAAGAGAAAACCGTTAATCCGACGCTCTGGATCAGGCAAGCGAAAGAATTTATCAAATAGGAATTAACAATGGGGCAGCACTCGAAAATCCTTAAAAATGTGGTATTTCATCGAATTTACAATACCGTTCATCCGTTTTCGTTACATATTCAGAAACTTTTGGCACGGCAATTGAAAATCAACCATTAAACCATAAATCGAAAAGCCATGAAGAAAACAGTACTCATTATCGCAATTGGACTATTGGCTGCCTGTGGAGGGGTCAAAAAAACGCAAGAAGCGGTCAACAGTGGTAATTATACCACGGCGATCAACAAAGCCTTGAAGAACCTTCGTGAGAACAAGACGAAGAAAAGGAACCAATCGTATGTGTTGCTTTTGGAAGAGGCCTATGCCAAGCACCAAGCCCGTGAACTGGAACGTATCGATTTCATGGAGAATGATGGGAATCCGGCGAAGCTGGAACAGATTTACAAGAGCTATCTGGGTCTTCGCAGCATGCAAGACCAGATCCGTCCTTTGCTTCCATTGCCGATCTACGATGAAAATCGGGATGCTTCCTTCGCATTCAATAACTATGATGCGGTGATCTTGAACACCCAAGACAAGCTGTCGACCTATTTGTACGACAATGCGACCGACTTGATCAAGAACGCCCGCAACAAATTCGATTACAGAAGGGCCTATGAGGAATTACAATACTTGAGTGAAATCAACCCAGGGTACGCCGATACCGCCCAGAAAATGGAAGAGGCTTATGCTAAGGGATTGGATTACGTCAAGGTGGAGGTAGTGAACGAGACCCAGCAGATCATTCCACAGCGTTTGGAAGAGGAGTTGTTGGATTTCAACACCTATGGCCTTGACAACCTTTGGACGCAATACCATGCCAATCCGATCAAGGATTTGAAATACGATTATGCCATGTCGGTCGATTTCAGGGAAATCAATATATCGCCTGAACGGGTAAACGAGACCCAGGTCATCAAGGAGAAAGTGATCCAAGACGGTTTTGAATATGTGCTCGATAAAAACGGTAACGTCGCGAAAGACAGCCTTGGCAACGACATCAAGGTCGATAAATTCAAAACGGTGACTTGTAATTTCTATCAATTCACCCAATTGAAAACAGCCCAGATCGGGGCCAACGTCCGGTTTACCGATTTGCGAAGCAACCAGGAGATCAACTCCTACCCCCTATCGAGTGAGTTCATATTCGAACACATTTATGCGAATTACGATGGGGATCGCAGGGCCTTGGACAATGACTTGGTCGCCCTTTTGGATCTGGCGGCGGTCGATTTTCCGTCGAACGAACAGATGGTTTACGATGCGGGTGAAGACTTGAAAGCACGGCTCAAACGAATCGTTAGGAAATACAACTTCAATTAAGTGGAAATGACCCTGCAGCAATGCAGGGTTTTTTTTATACCAAGCTTTTAAGATCCACCTCGGTAATCGCCCCATGTGAGGTATGGAAAGTGACCACACCATTCTTGATCACCAACAATTGCGGGGATTGGTGCATGACCTGGAAGGTTGCGGCTACTTCATTGGAAACATCGCGATGGGCATGAAGGTCAAGGTAATATAAATCGGCATCGGAAGCCTCGAGGCCATAAGTATCCCTGAACATATTCAATACCATTCTACTGATGCCACAAGTGGTCGAGTGTTTGAAAATCACTTGCGGAAGTCCATGCGATTTTGTAATGATATTCGCCAGCTGATCTATATGATCCAAAGGCACCCAAGGGAGTGCGCTTTTCGTCTTTTCGCTTTCGTTACCCCCACCGAACAAACTTCCAAATAAACCCATATCACAAATTTAAGGGTTCTGTCGCTTTAATTCCAAAGCCTTACAGGACTGCCGAAATGTCCTTAATTTTCAGCAACTTAGAGACATTTTGACAGCAGGTGGTGATTGGTAAGGTTGTTGACGGATGAATGGAAAAGACTGAAAATGAACACGAACAATCTCACTATAAAATCACAGGAAGCCCTTCAACAAGCCCAGCAGATCGCTATGGGCCTTGGTCACCAACAGGTCGAAATCGAACATGTGGTCAAGGGTATCTCACAGGTCGATGAAAGCGTTTTGCCCTTTCTTCTAAAGAAGCTCGGGGTTCAAACCGAATTGCTCTTGCAAGTGGTCGATGCCGAACTGCAACGCAAACCGAAGGTGAGCGGGGCTGACATCCTATTATCACAAGAAGGGGCCAAAACCCTGAATGAGGCCATGTTACAGGCTAAAAAGATGCAAGACGAATACGTTTCGATCGAACACCTGATATTGGCCGTTTTTAAATCCAAAAACCCCATCGCACGTTTTTTAAAAGACCATGGCGTCACTGAAAAATCGTTGTTGGCTGCCATCAAGGAACTGCGCAAAGGGGGGCAAGTAACCTCGCAGACTGCCGAAGACACCTACAATTCGCTCGAAAAGTACGCGAAGAACCTCAATAACCTCGCTGATTCGGGCAGATTGGACCCGGTCATAGGTAGGGATGAGGAGATCCGACGCATTTTGCAAATCCTTTCACGGCGCACCAAGAACAACCCTATGTTGGTTGGGGAACCCGGCGTGGGTAAAACGGCCATTGCCGAAGGCTTGGCCCATCGTATCGTTCAAGGCGACGTGCCTGAAAACTTAAAGGAGAAAACCATATTCTCCCTCGACATGGGTGCCCTTATCGCCGGAGCGAAGTACAAGGGCGAATTCGAAGAACGCCTAAAATCGGTTATCAAGGAAGTCACCGGTTCTGACGGTGATATCGTATTGTTCATTGATGAGATCCATACCTTGGTCGGTGCCGGAGGTGGGCAAGGTGCCATGGATGCGGCGAACATCCTCAAACCCGCCTTGGCCCGTGGTGAACTCCGTGCCATTGGTGCCACTACCTTGGATGAGTACCAGAAATACTTCGAAAAGGACAAGGCCTTGGAGCGTCGTTTCCAAAAAGTAGTGGTCAATGAACCCGATACGGAAAGTGCCGTCTCCATCTTACGTGGCATCAAAGACAAATATGAAGCCCATCACAAGGTACGCATCAAAGATGAGGCGGTGATCGCGGCCGTTGAGCTATCACAACGCTATATCACCGATCGCTTTTTACCGGACAAGGCCATTGACCTGATCGACGAGGCCGCTTCGAAGTTGCGCATGGAAATCAATTCAAAACCGGAAGAACTTGACGTATTGGATCGCAGGATCATGCAACTCGAGATCGAAATCGAAGCGATCAAGCGTGAAAACGATAGCGAAAAGCTCAAGGTCTTGAATCTGGAATTGGCCAATATCAAAGAGGAGCGAAACGAACTGTTCGCCAAATGGGAGCAAGAAAAGGCAGTGGTCGACACGATTCAGAAAACGAAACAGGACATCGAGAACTTCAAGATCGAGGCCGAACGTGCCGAACGCAATGGCGATTACGGAAAAGTAGCCGAACTGCGTTATGGTAAGATCAAAGAAGCCCAGGAGCAACTCGATAAAATGAACATCGAATTGCAGCACCAACAAACCGAGGAAACCTTGATCAAGGAAGAAGTGACCAATGAGGACATCGCCGAGGTGGTCGCTAAATGGACCGGGATCCCAGTGACGAAAATGTTGCAAAGCGAACGGGTTAAGCTGTTGCAGCTTGAAGCCGAGTTACATCGACGGGTGGTCGGGCAAGACGAGGCCATAGAAGCGGTTTCAGATGCGATACGCCGAAGCCGAACCGGTCTGCAAGATGCGAATCGACCCATCGGTTCCTTCCTGTTTCTCGGAACGACCGGTGTCGGAAAAACCGAATTGGCCAAGGCCTTGGCCGCTTACCTATTCGATGACGAACAAGCCATGACCCGTATCGACATGAGTGAATATCAAGAACGACATGCGGTAAGCAGATTGGTCGGAGCACCTCCTGGTTATGTCGGATACGATGAAGGCGGACAATTGACCGAAGCGGTACGACGTCGCCCCTATTCCGTGGTCTTGTTGGATGAGATCGAGAAGGCGCATCCTGACACCTTCAATGTACTATTGCAGGTTCTGGACGAAGGGCGATTGACCGACAACAAAGGTCGGGTGGCCGATTTCAAGAATGCGATCATCATCATGACCAGTAATTTGGGGAGTTCGTTGATCCAAGAAAAATTCGAATCGGGTGATTCGGTCGAAGCGGCCAAAATCGAAGTACTCGGATTGCTTCGAAAAACAATCCGACCCGAATTCCTGAACCGCATTGACGATATCACCATGTTCACCCCCTTGGGTAGGGAGCATATCAAAGAAATCGTGTCGCTGCAACTGGATCATTTGAAGAAAATCTTGATCAAACAGCAGATAACCCTCGATGCCACGCAAGAAGCCATCGCATATCTCGCGCACAAAGGGTACGACCCCCAATACGGTGCGCGTCCGATAAAACGACTGTTGCAAAAAGAAGTGTTGAATCAACTATCGAAGGCCTTGCTCAAAGGGGACATCAAAACCGAAAGCATCATCTTGCTGGACTCATTCGACGACGAACTGGTGTTTCGAAACCAGCACGAATTGGCATAAGAATGGATCAAAGCCCTCCATAGCGAGGGCTTTTATATACCAGCCAGTATATATTTTTCTATCTTAGCGGAAATCATTCCGCCCAATGTCCTCAAAAGCCGAACGAACGACCAAGTACATCATCGAGACCGTTGCCCCGATTTTCAACAAATACGGCTACGTAGGAACCAGCATGAGCCATTTGACCGAAGCCACCGGGCTGACCAAGGGGGCGATTTATGGCAATTTCGAAAACAAGGAAGCATTGGCCCTTTCGGCCTTTGAATACAATCGCAACCAATTATTGGCCAAAATCGACGACCTGCTCGGGGTCGATGGCGATGCCATGACCAAGTTACGCTCGCTCATCCACTTTTACCGGCAATACGATGTATACACCATGCCCATGGGGGGCTGTCCGATTTTGAATATCGGTGTCGATGCCCAGAACAACAATCCGCTCTTGGCGGCTGCCGTTAAGGAAACCGTTAAGGAAATTGAAGGCAAAATCGCTTTGGTGCTGGAGAATGGGGTCAATAATGGTGAAATGAAAATACCGGTACCCCCACTCCAATTTGCCAAACAACTCTATACTATTTTACAAGGGGCCGTTGCTATGGGCACCATGACGCGAGACCGCAAATACCTGATGAATACGATTACCTACCTGGAGCATTTGGTCAGTCAGGAAATCGGGCATTGAACTTACTGACCCCTCACCCTGAATATCCACATACTACCGTCATAACTGCCATTGAACCCACTATCACGGGCCTGACGCGCCGCATCAATGGAATCATAGCGTTCTAGATAAACATAATTGTATTTGTTGACGCTTCGGTAAAACGATTTGGGTTCCAGGCCTTGTTTCCTCAAGGTCTCCATAAAGTTTTCAAAATACCGTTTGGTGCCAAAGACATTGGCGATCAGATAAAAACCGGGTGCCACGCCATCGGCGGTTACCACCTCTTCATATCGCTCGTTGGGTAAAACCTCCACTTCACGTTCGCGCTCGACCCTGGCGATGCTATCAAGGCGTGCTTGTTCCCGTTCAGCCTGCAATTGCAGTGCCCTGGCCTGTTCGATGGAATCCTTTCTTGCCTGGGCCAGTCGGGCGGCTTCTTCCAAACGCAAGCGCTCCCGTTCCTCTTCGGCCAACCTTCGACGTTCGGCGATCTCCTCCATGCGCTCTTCCGCTGTTTTTTTCTCTTTCTTCTCTTTGGGTTCGAAGTTTTGCTTCCCAAAAAAGTAAGAGGCCACCACTTCGAAGGTAGGATCTTCATCGGCCACCATATCGTCGATTCCGAATTCCACCAACGCTCCCAAGGAGAATTTCCCTTTCAAGGTCACCCCTGCCCCTCCTGATACGCCATAAAAGCTGTTATAGCCGCCTTGCACCCAGAATTTAGGGTTGGTGAATAGGGCGGTCAAGCCATATTGGGTATCGGAATTCGGAATGGCCCTGACATAGGCCATAGGCCTTACATAACTTACCTCATCCAACAAAAACACCGGAAAGGCATTGCTGATGGAAGCGGAGAATATCCGTTCTACAGCTTCCCGCTCATTATCGGTGAAGTTATAATCCAATGCATTTTCTATGGTCATGGCCATATTGAAATCGTTCACATTGATCCGTAAGCCAGGAGCGAACTGGGCGATAAAGCTGTTCTCATCAGACAGCTCGATCAAGTCGATCTGATCATCTGGTGTAAAGCGGTCATCGGCCAACTCTTGCTGGAAAACAAAAACATTGGCCCCAAAGATGAGCCCAGCGTTTTCACCCAAAGGTATCCTGTGGGCATAGTTCAAAACCGCTCCGGTATTCAAGAAGACCCCGGTATTGTTCTGATAAAAGCCAAGACCCCCTGAGGATTCGGCGGTGAACATTTGCGAATAATTCAAAAAGATGCTGGTTGGGTCCGTATCGATGGTCTGCCATTGCCAACGTGACCATAAAGAAAGTGAACGTGGCATGTTGCGATCCAAGGAAAAAGAAGGGTTGAAGAGACTTGAATTGAATTGCGTCAGATTATGCTGTCTAATGTCATTGGGCAAAGCTGCATCCTGTGCGCAGATCGGCAGCAGTCCTATGAACAGCAATACGGTGGCATAAATCCGTTGCATCCGGTCGTTTCAATTTTTAATACTAATTTTAACCTAACTCAATGTAGATATTATTATGGGGCTTTCAAAAAAAAGGAATGGTTATTTTTTGCCGATAGGACTGTGGCTCGTCATCCTGTTCAATATAGGGTCATGCCAAGATGAGGTGGTTGAACCCAAAGACCCGGTAGTATCGACTTTTTATTTGATACGCCATGCGGAAAAGGACCGTTCGAATCCTGAGAACAGGGATCCTGAACTGAACCAGGAAGGCTTGGGCCGTGCGTTGAAATGGGGCGAGGTTTTCGAACCGGTCGCGCTTGACGCCATTTATTCGACCAACTATGAACGCACGACAATGACCGCCGCCCCGGTTTCGGTCAAAAAAGATATTGATGTGAAATTCTACGACCCGAATACGCTGAATATCGAAGAATTTCTCCAAACCAATGCCGGAAAGAACGTGTTGATCGTCGGTCATAGCAATACCACGCCTGAAATGACCAATAGGTTACTGGGCACCCAAGAATACACCGATATGGACGACAGTGACAACAGCAGTCTGTTCATCGTTCGCGTCATCGATGGTAAGGCGACCGCCATGCGGATCAACGTACACTAATTACTGCGGTCGACCTGTATGGAATCCAGCTCGATTTTGGATAGCAGTTCCAGTTGACCGGTCTCAAAAAGTCGGTCGATGGAGTCCAACACAATACCCTTGGTTTTCGGTTTTAGGTTGTTGTAATCCACGAAACGGATCCCTTCGAAATAACGCTCGTTGAACGCCTCTCGAAAACGGATGCCCCCGCCATCGACGTGGAACTCGTAAGCAAGATAGTCAGGCTTGAACGTCTCTTGATCAAACCAATAAATGTAGGTGTCGTCAAAGTCTTTGCCCCCATCTTCCTGTGCGAAGGTCACTTTGATTTTATAATAGGACTTTCCCTTGACCAACACATCGGCCATTCGTTCTTTTTTAACGGCAGGGTCGTTCAACCCAAACGGCAAACGGGCAAAATAATGCACCGAGTTGACCGAATTGGCATAGCGTTCGGCCACTGAATCGGCCAAGCTGATCAAACTGTCGTTGAAATAGCGCTTCAACCCTTGGTGGGTCCTGACGTCTTTGATATTCATGCTGTCGGTAAAGGTGATCCGTTGCAAAACCTTCTTGCCATTCTTATTCATCGAACGGTATTCGCGATTGCGGAAATAAAAGGTAGTATTGTGATCTCGATACCGTTCTCCCCCACTAACCGTAATGGCCTCGTCAACGATTTGCTGGGCATCCATGCCTTTGGTCTGGGCCTTTTCGACGCAAGAGACCATCAACAAGGTTAGCAATGGCAATAGCATGTTTTTCTTCATAGTATCTGTTTTGGCTTCCGCAACCATAGTGCGGACTAAAAATTCTACTTTAAATCCTATTTTTGCACCCGATGCAAAAGGAAATCAACATAAAAAACAAACGGGCCAGGTTCGATTACGAGCTCTTGGACAAATTTATGGCCGGTATCGTACTTGGCGGCACCGAAATTAAGTCTTTACGTTTGGGTAAGGCGTCGATTTCACAAAGTTTTTGCGAATTCAATGATGCCGGGGAGTTGTTCGTGGTCAATATGCAGATCGATGAATACAGCCACGGTGGGCACTACAACCACAAACCCAAGGCCATACGGAAATTGCTACTCAACAAGCGGGAATTGAAAAAACTGCAAAAAGAAGTGACCACGAGTGGCCTTACCATCGTGCCCTTGAACGTATTCATCAACGCCAAAGGCTTGGCCAAAATGAACATTGCCCTTGCTCGGGGTAAAAAACAATACGATAAAAGGGAGACGATAAAAGACCGCGACAATAAAAGGGACTTGTCACGGATCAAAAAAGAATTCAATCGCTGATCAATTCTTGTTTTCCAACAACGGAACGAATTTAAAACTGCCTAATTCCTGTTTTTCGAAGGCTTTGTCCGATTTGCGTACATAGCAGGTCATCACTTGTTCTTCGATCCCGACCGGAATGACCAAACGCCCACCTACTTTCAATTGCGACAGCAAGGCCTTGGGGGTTTCGGGAGCTCCCGCTGTTACGATGATCCCATCGAAGGGGGCATGTTCCGGCAGTCCGCGATACCCATCCCCAAACACCAATTGTTTCGGTCTGTAGTTCATTTTCTTAAAAAAGTGCCGTGCCTTTTTGAACAATTCTTGCTGGCGTTCAATGGTGTATACCTTGGCACCCATTCGCAAAAGTACAGCGGTCTGATAGCCACTTCCTGTACCGATTTCGAGTACTTTGCTTTGGGGGCCTAATTGGAGCAGCTGGGTTTGGAAGGCTACGGTATACGGTTGCGAGATCGTCTGGTCGGCACCGATGGGAAAAGCCTTGTCTTGATAGGCATGGGCCTCGAAACCACTATCCAAGAACAGATGTCGTGGTATCTCCCGGATGGCATCCAAAACCTTGGGGTCCGTGATTCCTTTGGCCGCGATGGTCGCCGCCAGCTTGTTCCGCATCCCCTGATGTTTCAGTGTATCCCGCATAGTCGTTTGCGTAGCGAAATTAAAAAGTTAAATCTGAACTTTGACAACTATTTGGGGCAAATTCTGGCTATATCCGTATTTTTGGAAAAAATCCTTTTTATGTTAAAAGCAGGTGTCCTTGGAGCCGGACATTTAGGTAAAATCCACCTTCGTCTTCTGCAGCAATCCGAACACTACGAGCTGGTCGGTTTCCATGATCCCGATGAAATCCACGCCAAGAACGTGAGCGAGGAATTCGGCTATCGCAATTTTCAAAACATCAATGAGTTGATCGATGCCGTAGACGTCGTTGACATCGTCACCCCTACCCTTTCCCATTTCGATTGTGCCAAAAAAGCGATGCAATCCGGAAAGCACGTCTTTATCGAAAAACCGATCACCAATACCCTGCAAGAGGCCGAGACCTTATTGGCAATGCAGGAAGAATTCGGTGTCAAAGGACAGGTCGGTCATGTCGAACGGTTCAATCCGGCTTTTCTGGCCGTGAAGGATGCGATCGCCAACCCCATGTTCATCGAGACCCACAGATTGGCGGAATTCAACCCCCGAGGAACGGATGTGCCAGTGGTCTTGGATTTGATGATCCATGACATCGATGCCATTTTGAGTGTGGTTCCATCAAAGGTCGCGCATATCAATGCCAGTGGGGTATCGGTCATCAGCCAGTCACCCGATATCGCCAACGCCAGGATCGAATTCGAAAATGGATGTGTGGCCAATCTCACCGCAAGTAGGATTTCCTTGAAGAATATGCGCAAATCAAGGTTCTTTCAAAAGGACGCGTATATCGCAGTTGATTTTCTGGAGAAGAACGTCGAAGTGGTCAAAATGAAAGATGCCCCCGACCAACAGGGTGATTTCGATATGGTATTGCAGAACGCCGAAGGGATCAAAAAACAGATTTATTTCGAAAACCCTAAAGTGCACCAAAACAACGCGATCCTTGATGAATTGGAAACCTTCGCCCAAGCCATCACTAACGATACAGCGCCGGTAGTAACGCTTGAACACGGAACACAGGCATTACGCGTGGCCTTACAGGTCATTGAATCATTTAAAAATTAACTATGCAGCACATTGCCGTAATCGGTGCGGGGACCATGGGTAACGGTATCGCCCATGTCTTTGCCCAAAATGGATTTCAAGTCAATCTTATCGACGTCTCTTCCAGCTCGCTGGATCGAGGGGTCGCCACCATTGGTAAAAACTTGGATCGCATGGTCGCAAAGGGCCATATCGATGCTGAAAAGAAGGCGGATACCCTAGCGAATATCAAAACCTTCACCGCGATTTCGGAAGGTGCCAAAACCGTTGATCTCGTGGTCGAGGCCGCCACTGAAAACATCGATCTTAAACTTTCGATATTCAAGGAATTGGATGCGCTTTGCGATGAAGGCACCATTTTGGCCACCAATACTTCCTCGATTTCGATTACCCAAATCGCCGCAGCTACATCACGCCCCGAAAAGGTAATCGGAATGCACTTTATGAATCCGGTTCCCATTATGAAGTTGGTCGAGATCATCAGGGGATACTCTACCTCCGATGCCACTACCGAAACCATCATGGAACTTTCAAAGCAATTGGGAAAAACCCCGACCGAAGTCAACGACTACCCAGGTTTCGTTGCCAATCGCATCTTGATGCCCATGATCAACGAAGCTATTGAAACCTTGTACAACGGCGTGGCAGGGGTCGCCGAAATCGACACGGTGATGAAGTTGGGGATGGCGCACCCAATGGGGCCTTTGCAATTAGCCGATTTCATCGGTTTGGATGTTTGTCTTTCGATCTTGAACGTCATGTATGACGGTTTCAAAAATCCGAAATATGCCCCATGCCCGCTTTTGGTCAATATGGTCATGGCCGGAAAACTCGGGGTCAAATCAGGAGAAGGATTCTACGACTACAGCGAAAGTCGTAAAGCTGAAAAAGTAGCTTCGCAATTCGTTTGAGATGGCGGTCATCAAACCCTATAAGGCGATTCGACCGGCAGCCGACAAGGTTGCTTTCGTAGCTTCGAGGTCGTATGAAGAATATGCCAAAGAAGAGTTGAAGGCTATTTTGAAATACAATCCATTCTCCTTTTTGCACATCATCAATCCCGGTTTCAAATTCCACAAAACGATTTCGGGAAAGGATCGATTTAAATTGGTCAAAAACCGCTATTTGGAGTTTTTGGAAGAAGGGGTGCTTATTCAAGATGACAGTCCGTGCTTCTATCTCTATGACATTGAAAAGGGAAGCCTTCGCAGTCAGGGGATCTTCGCTGCGGCCAGTATCGCTGATTACCGCGATGACACCATCAAGAAGCACGAAAGTACGTTGCTGAAACGCGAACGCCTGTTCGCGGAATATCTGAACGTCGTCGGATTCAATGCGGAGCCTGTTTTGATGACCTATCCTGATAATGACACCATTGCCACCATTATTAAGCAAGAAGCCCAAAAACCGGCATGCTATGACTTCACTACTTTGGATAAGGTACGCCATCGCATGTGGCGGATTTCGGAGCCGGATACCATCAATCGACTACAGCAGGCCTTTTCGACCATTGACAGCCTATATATCGCCGACGGCCACCACCGTAGTGCTTCATCAAATCGCCTTGCGGAGGCGCTTGACCCACCAGGTCAAGCCATTGACGGGACCCAAAAGCACCATTACTTTATGGGGTACCTCATCCCGGAATCCGAGATAAAAATCTACGAATTCAACAGAATGGTCAAAGACCTCAACGGCTTGGACAAGGAAGAATTCCTGATCCAACTCGATGAGTACTTCCGTATCGAGAAAAAAAGTGATGGCATATACAAACCCTCAAAAAAACATCATTTCAGCATGTATCTCGATGGGGAATTCTATTCGCTGTACTTGCGAAAAAAAGTCTATCGATTTACCGATGCCCTGAGCAAATTGGACACCCATATCCTCTACGAAACGATCTTGGGGCCGATTTTAGGTATCAAAAACCTGCGCAATGACAAACGCATTTCGTATGGGTATGGCAAATACAACGTCATGCACATGAAAGACACCATAGACAAGGGTCATTTTGCCGTTGGGTTCAGTTTGGTTCCGATCACCATAGATGAGATCAAAGCCATTGCCGATGCCGGTTTGGTGATGCCGCCCAAAAGCACTTTTATCGAACCCAAACTGCGTAGTGGACTCACCATCTACGAATTGTAAGCCAAACAAAAAGAGACGTATGGATATCGCATCCGCAATAGAACGACTGAATTCCGAACTTGGGCAAGGGGTCACCCTGGTCGCGGTCTCCAAGACCAAACCGGTAGCCGACATCATGGAAGCCTATGAGGCAGGACAGCGCATTTTCGGGGAGAACAAAATCCAGGAAATGACCGCAAAATGGGAGCAAATGCCCAAGGATATCGTTTGGCATATGATCGGTCATGTGCAACGCAACAAGGTCAAATACATGGCCCCATTCGTTGCCCTGATCCATGGTGTGGACAGCCTTAGACTCTTGCAAGAGATTGATAAACAAGCCAAAAAGCACGATCGTACCATCGATTGCCTGCTGCAATTGCATATTGCCGAAGAAAGCTCGAAGTTCGGTTTCAATGAAGCGGAACTTTCTGAAATGATCGCATCCGATACCTTTAAGACCCTGGATCACGTAAGCATCAAAGGGGTTATGGGTATGGCGACCTTTACCGACGACCAAGAGCAGGTCAGAAGGGAATTCCGACACCTCAAACAGGTTTTCGACAATTTGAAAACGAAACTTCCCGGGATCGGTATCCTTTCCATGGGTATGAGTGGTGATTACACTCTGGCCATTGCCGAAGGAAGCAATATGGTACGCATCGGAAGTAGTATCTTTGGCGCAAGACAGTACCCTCAGCCCGATTAAAATAGAGCAATGTACGCGATACTAGACATTGAAAGCACTGGTGGCAAATACAATGAAGAAGGCATAACCGAAATCGCCATCCATCGTTTTGATGGGCACGAGGTAACGGATGTGTTCAGTAGCTTGGTCAACCCGGAACGGGAAATCCAACCCTTTGTCGTAAAGTTGACCGGCATCAACAATGCGATGCTTCGTACGGCTCCCAAATTCCATGAAGTAGCCAAACGGATCATCGAAATTACCGAAAACGCGGTTCTAGTAGCCCATAACGCCCAATTCGATTACCGCATCCTACGCACCGAATTCCGAAGATTGGGGTATGACTTTCAACGAAAGACACTGTGTACGGTCGATCTATCGAAAAAAATGATTCCCGATGCCGAATCGCACAGCCTGGGGAAACTGGTACGTTCTTTAGGCATACCGGTCAGTGACCGACATCGCGCCAATGGGGATGCGATCGCCACACTTGAGCTTTTCCGCCTTTTATTGGCCAAAGACACCGATAAAGCGATCATCGCTACCGTAGTGCGCGATGAGACCCTAGGTGAACTATCACAGCGCCAACTTGACATCGTCTCAAGTCTTCCTACCGAAACAGGCGTGTATTACATGCATAACAAAGACGGGGAGGTCATTTTCATCGGTAAGACCAAGAACATCAAAAAGAGGGTCAATCAACACTTCACCAATGTCGGTAAATTGGCCCGTAACCTTCAAAAGGAGACCAAGAAGGTAAGTTTCGAGAAAACGGGTAGCGAATTGGTGGCCTTGATCAAAGAAGCCCTTGAGATCGAAAAGAACAGCCCGCAATACAATGGGAACCACCACCACCGACAGAAACATCATGCCATCTACAAAAGAACGGATGATCAGGGGAGATTTTATCTTTCCGTGGACAAACTCAACGGTACAAACGGTCGTCTGGGAAGTTTTGAAGATCTGGCCCAATCAAAAAAATTCTTGGAACGGCTGACCGAAAATTTGGACATCGACCCCTCTGAAGCGGTCAAGGAGCACAATCTTAAAATAGAAAAAGCCTTCGCACAATTTAGTTTGACCGACCGCAATATCTTGCTTTTAGACAAAGGCCGTGATGTCGGGGAACAAAGTGTTTTCTTGGTCGAAAACGGTCGTTTGAGCGGTTGGGGATACACTGAATTGAACCACCAAATGAATAATATCCCTATATTGAAAAAACGAATTACCTTGTTCGATGGCAGTTTCGATGCCAATCCGATCATCGAAGCCTACCTAAGAAATGAAACAGGGATTCGGATCGTTGAATTAAATCCGTAAGGTGAAAAGAAAGGAAGTGCACTCGGGTTGGAGACACCGGCTCCATGAAATCATTTATGAGGCTGACACCCCCGCCGGCAAGTATTTTGATATCGCATTGTTCGTTTTGATCATCATCAGTGTGATCTTGGTCATGCTCGAGAGCGTAAAGACCATCGACCAAAACTACCACAGCACCTTACTTACCCTAGAATGGATCGTCACCGTGTTTTTCACCTTGGAGTATATCGGAAGGATCATCAGTGTCAAAAAACCCTTTAAATACATTTTCAGTTTTTATGGCATAATCGATTTCATTTCGACCGTTCCTTTATATATCTCCTATTTGGTAGCTGGTTCGCAAGTCCTTTTGGCCGTAAGGGCCCTTCGTTTACTTCGGATATTTAGGATTTTGAAATTGGTGAAATTCATCGGGGAAGCCTCCCAACTGAAAGAGGCGCTCAAGGCCAGTCGGGCCAAAATCGCGGTTTTCATCTATGTCGTCATGATCTTATCGGTAATAATGGGGACTTTGATGTACCTGATCGAGGATGATACGGCCGGGTTCACTAGCATACCCCGTAGTATCTATTGGACCATCGTCACCTTGACCACGGTGGGCTATGGTGATATCGCCCCGCAGACCAATCTGGGGCAGTTTTTGGCAACCATCATCATGGTGCTCGGTTATGGGATTATCGCCGTACCGACGGGTATTGTTACCGTTGAGTTTTCAAAACACGGGCGTGGCAAGAAGGGTAAAAAAGTGACCAATTTGGTACATACCAACACCCAAGCCTGTCCGAGCTGTTCGGCCGAAGGCCATCGTGACGATGCCAAAAACTGCTATAACTGCGGCGCACTCTTATGAACCGAAAAACCTTGATCGCGGTCATTGGGCCCACGGCCATCGGAAAAACCAAATGGGCGATCGCCTTGGCACGACATTTCAAGACCGACATCCTGTCGGCCGATTCCAGACAGTTTTACAAGGAAATGACCATTGGGACGGCGGTACCAAAAGCTGAGGAACTACAGGCAGCACCACATCATTTCATCCAACACAAAAGCATTTTCGACAGGTATTCGGTGGGGGATTTCGAATCGGATGCACTTCAGCTTCTCGAAAAACTCTTCATACAACGGGATGTGGTCATTCTGGTAGGTGGTAGTGGACTGTATATCGATGCCGTGACCAAAGGATTGGACCGATTTCCTGAAGTACCTGAACACCTTCGGCAAGCTTTGAACCTTGATTATGAAACCAAAGGGCTGGCCTATCTACAACAACAATTGAAAGCCCTTGACCCACAATATGCCGAAACGGTCGATATGAACAACCCCCATCGTTTGATCCGGGCACTTGAAGTCTGCATGGCATCGGGCAGGCCCTACTCCTCCTTTTTGACCGATGATAAGCCACAACGATCGTTCCGCACGCTGTTTGTCGGCATCGACGCCCCGAGACCATTGCTTTACGAACGCATCGACCAGCGCGTGCTGCACATGGTGGGTGATGGGCTATTGGAAGAGGCCCGTGGCCTGCATCAATACAAAGAAAAGAACGCCCTTCAAACAGTCGGATACAAAGAACTTTTCCGTCATTTCGAAGGTGAGGTCGATCGCGACACCGCAGTGGCCGAAATCCAAAAAAACAGCCGCCGCTATGCCAAAAGGCAGCTGACATGGAACCGTAAAAACCAGCAGGTCCTTTGGATCGATCATGACCAGGTCCAAGAACCCGTTATCCGGATGATCGACAAGGCCATGGCGACCGACAAAGGTATTTTTTACGTTATGGGGGTTTCCGGAACCGGTAAATCGACTATTGGAAAACTGCTTGGACAAGTACTGGACCTGCCTTATTTCGATGGTGATGATTACCACCCCCAAGCGAACATCGATAAAATGGCGTCGGGGATAGCGCTTGAAGACGCCGATAGGCAAGGTTGGTTGGAACGTTTGAACGCCCTTGCCCTCGAACATCATGGCCGTGGGGCGATCATCGCATGTTCGGCCTTGAAGCAAAAGTACCGCGATATCTTAACTGAAGGATTACCAAAATCATGCTTTATCCATTTAACCGGGTCTTTTGAAACCATACGAAAGCGGATGGCTGCCCGACTAGGTCATTTTATGCCGGCTTCTTTGTTACAATCCCAATTCGACACTCTTGAACCCCCTGAAAATGCCATTGAAGTGGCTATTTTGGATAGTCCGAACCAAATCGTCAATGCGATTTTGAAGGGGGATTCTTAACCTATTTTAACAGCTATTAACGGTCGATACGACTCTTATCCTGTATCTTGTCGGATGAAATTGTAACAATTTCCAAGGTTAGGGGTCTAACCTTTGTACTAATTAAAATTCTACCTAGAAATGAGAAAAGGCTATTATTTGGTAGTTGCCTTGATTGCTGTTGCTGCATGCAAACAGGAATCCAAGGAAACCGCCGAAGTAGAGAAAATTCCTGGTATCGTGCTTCAAAACATGGATACCACCGTAAGTCCGAAAGACGACTTTTACAATTACGTGAACGGTAATTGGATGAAAACCACCGAAATCCCAGAGGATCGAACGCGATGGGGCGGATTTTCGGTATTGCGCAAATCGACGGATGCCGACGTATTGCAGATCATCGCGGATGCAAAGGACAACAGCGCCTATACCGCTGAGACCGATCAAGCCAAAGCTTTGGCCATCTTCGACACCAAAATGGACACCACCTCGCGAAACGAAATCGGTATGGCACCGATCCAACCCGCTATGGAAGCCATTGCCGGTATCGAAAACCTGAACGACCTCCAAACCGTATTGGCCACGAATCCTTCCGTATCCTCCCCTTTCATCGGGGTATCGGTATTTGGGGATTTGAACAACAGTGCCATGAACGCCGTTTATCTTGGTGCGAATGGACTGGGTCTTCCAGACCGTGACTATTACTTGGATGAAGACGAGAAATCCGTGGAAATCAGGGAAGAATACAAAAAACACATCGTTCGGATGCTGGCCTTTTTAGGGGATGCCGAAGCCGATGCGACTGCAGCGGCGGAAAAAATCCTAGCTATGGAAACCCAATTGGCAGCACCCCGTTTGGACAAAGTCCAACGAAGGGATGTCAGAAACCTGAACAATCCCATGAGCATCGATGAAGCCGATGCGATGCTTAGCAGCGTGGATCTTCGAAAAATGTTGAAGGATATCGGGGCTACCAAAGCCTTCGATACGATCTTGGTTACCCAAATCGCATATACCAAGGCTTTGGACGACTTTTTAAAGACCACCCCGATCCAAGACCTTAAGACCTTGGTACGTTGGGATACCTTCAACAGTGCGGCAGGCCGATTGAGTACGGATATCGAGACCGCGAATTGGGAATTTTATAGCAAGTACCTCCGTGGTGCCGAAAAGCAGCGACCCGCCGATGAACGTGCCCTATCGACCGTCAACAACACCGTTGGTGAAGCTTTGGGTCAATTGTATGTCGACGCAAAGTTTCCGCCGGAAGCGAAAGCCAAGGCCGAAAAAATGATCGCCAATGTCATCGATGCCTTTAAAGACCGTATCCGCAGCCTGGATTGGATGGGTGATACCACCAAATTAAAGGCTATAGAGAAATTGGACAAGTTCACTGTAAAGATCGCCTATCCTGACGAGTGGGAAGACTATTCAGCCATGGCCGTTGCCGCGGATAAATCCTATTTTGATAATATGGCCGCCGTTGACAAATGGCTTCAAGATGATAATCTATCCCAAATCGGTGAACCGGTCGATAAGTCGGAATGGGGCATGTCTCCACAGACCGTTAACGCCTATTTCAACCCGTTGAACAATGAAATCGTTTTCCCGGCTGCCATTCTTCAACCTCCGTTCTACAATTACACGGCGGACGATGCCGTGAATTATGGTGGCATCGGGGCGGTAATCGGGCATGAGATCTCGCATGCCTTTGATGATAGCGGGGCCCGATTCGACTCCGATGGTAACGTGAACAATTGGTGGACGGCCGAAGATCTGGAAGCCTTCACCGAAAGGGGCAATGCCCTGGCAGCGCAGTACGACAAGCTGGAAGTGCTGCCCGAAGTGTTCGTGAACGGAAAATTCACCCTTGGCGAAAACATTGGTGATCTTGGTGGCGTTTTGGGGGCCTTTGACGGTTTGCAAAAACACTTTGCTGAAAACGGAAGACCGGAGAACATCGACGGATTCACCCCTGAACAACGTTTCTTCATGTCTTGGGCCACCGTATGGCGTACGAAAATCCGTGACGAAGCCTTACGTACGCAAGTGAAGACCGATCCACACTCACCTGGCGAAATCCGGGCGATCCAACCTTTATTGAATGTTCAGGCGTTTTATGATGCCTTTGACATTCAAGAAGGTGATGCCATGTATTTGCCACCTGAAGAACGGGTATACATTTGGTAAGCGCGAATCATAATAATTTACAAGGCCGGTTTTACCGGCCTTTTTTTATGCAAATTCCAGTTATATTTGAAAGATAACAAGCAATCCAACCGATGACCTCTACCCTACTCTTGGCCGTTTTAGCCGGAATCGCCGTACTACTGTTCCTCATCCTTCGACTCAAAGTACATGCCTTCATCGCCTTGTTGTTGGGCAGCATCACCGTGGGCTTGATTGCCGGTCTCGATGCGAAGACGATCATCACTACGATGCAGCAGGGTATGGCAAGTACCCTTGGTTTCGTTGCGACCGTAGTGGGTCTTGGGGCCATGTTCGGCGCTATTCTGGAAGCCTCAGGAGGCGCGAAGACCATCGCCAACTTTATGATCGGTAAATTCGGACTGAAAAAGGCCCCGACCGCAATGGTCATTTCGGGTTTCTTGATCGCAATACCGGTTTTTTTCGATGTAGCCTTTATCATTCTGGTGCCCATGGTCTACGCCTTGCAGCGTAAGACCAAGAAATCCTTACTACTCTATGCGATCCCTTTATTGGCGGGTCTGGCGATCACCCATGCCTTTATACCCCCAACACCCGGACCTATAGCCGTTGCCGACATCATCGGTGCGGAACTGGGTTGGGTGATTTTGGTCGGTTTCTTAGTGGGCATTCCGACAGCTTTGGTAAGTGGACTGTTTTTCGGAAAATTCATTGCCAATAAAATCCAAGTTTCGGCCCCTGAATTGTTGGAAGAAGAACGGGAAGGAAGCATTCCGCCCATAGGTCCGACCCTTACCATCATTGCCGTGCCCATTTTGTTGATCTTATTGAATACGGTATTGTCAAGTGGGGCATTCGAAGTCGGAAAAGGCTTACTCAATGCCATTGCCTTGGTCGGCCATCCATTTTCGGCCCTCATCATTGCCAATATGCTGGCTTGGTATTTCTTCGGACTCCGCCGCGGATTCAGCAAAGAACAGTTGTTCCAAATCACCGGTAAGAGCTTGGCACCGGCCGGTACCATCATTTTGTTGACAGGTGCCGGTGGTGTATTCAAACAGATGTTGACCGATACAGGAGCCGGAGCCTTACTGGCCACCTCGCTCAGCGAGGTCGGCTTCCCTATTCTGGCCTTCGCCTTTATCAGCGCAGCCATCGTGCGAATCGTTCAAGGTTCGTCGACCGTGGCCATGATTACCGCCGCAGGCTTGGTCTCGCCCTTACTCGTTGCCGCTGAATGGAGTGCTGTCGAGCTGGCCTGTTTGGTCATCGCCATCGCGTCGGGAGCCAGTATTTTTTCACACGTCAACGATAGCGGATTTTGGCTGGTCAGCCAATATTTGGGCATTACGGAGAAACAAACGTTCAAATCGTGGACCGTCATGACCACCCTTTTGGCGCTGACGGGTATCATCAGCGTTTCGATCATTTTCATATTGGTATAAAAAAACCGCTTCGAATCGAAGCGGTCTTTCATAATGTTATACGTGTATTGTGCTTAGGCTGAAGTTTCCCCTTCGGTCTTGACAACCAATCGGAACCCCTCGCCATGGATATTCAATATTTCGACTACATCATCGCGTTTGAGGTATTTACGCAACTTGGCGATGTAAACGTCCATACTCCTTGAAGTAAAGTAATTATCGTCCCTCCAGATTTTAGTCAAAGCCAATTCCCTCGGCATCAAATCGTTTTCGTGAAGGGCCAAAAGTCGCAACAATTCGTTCTCTTTTGGTGAGAGCTTGGTGGGCTCTTCTTCTTTGTACTTCAGAAATCGCAGTTTGGAATTCAAATGGAAATTTCCGATCACGAATTCGAATTGCTTGCTATCGGCCAAGGTATTCGATGCTTTACGCTGCAAGATGGCCTTTAATTTCATCAGCAGCACCTCAGAATCGAAGGGTTTGTTCAGATAGTCATCGGCACCGGCCTTATAGCCTTTCAACACATCTTCCTTCATGGTTTTGGCCGTTAGGAAAATGATCGGTACGTTTTCGTTCTTTTCCCTGATTTCCTTGGCTAAAGTGAATCCATCCTTGTACGGCATCATGACATCTAGGATGCATACGTCATAGTTGTCCTTTTTGAACTTTTCGAAACCTTCCATCCCATTCTTTGCGAGAACCACGTCAAAGTCATTCATCTGCAAATAATCCTTCAGCACGATCCCGAAATTGGGATCATCTTCCACCAACAATATTTTCTTGTTCTCTGTTTCCATATCTTTTATATTAAAGGCAGTTTGATGTAGAAAGTACTTCCTTTCCCTTTTTCACTTTCTGCATAAACCTCGCCTTGATGATCATCTATAATTTTTTTCACATAGGCCAATCCCAATCCATGGCCTTTCACATTGTGTATGTTTCCGGTATGCTCCCGGTAGAACTTTTCAAAGACCTTTTTCAGTACCGCCTTGCTCATTCCGGCCCCTTGGTCTTGTATTTTTATAATAATATAATTCTTGGCAACCTCCGTAAAAACATCGATTTTAGGCGATTCGGGCGAGTACTTGACCGCATTGTCGAGCACATTGACTATGACATTGGTGAAATGCATGTCGTTCGCCAAAACCTCAGATCGTTCCGCATCGAGATGTGATTTGACATACCCTCCGCGATCCTGTACGATCAATTCAATATGGGTGATCGCATCCGTGATGATATCGTGGGCATCGACCCGATCTTTACTGATATCCAACTGGTTCTTCTCCAATTTGGAAATGCGCAGTACATTCTCGACCTGGGCATGCATCCGTTTGTTCTCGTCGCGGATCATCCCTAAATAGCGCAATACCTTTTCCTTATCTTCAATGGATTTCGGATTTCGGATGGCCTCGACCGCAAGATTGATGGTCGCGATGGGCGTCTTGAACTCATGGGTCATGTTATTGATGAAATCCGATTTGATCTCTGAGATCTGCTTTTGCTGGATCAACTGGTATATCGCGCTTGAATAGGCTACGACGATGACCAAGGTAAAGAGCAAAGAAAGGATCGCCATCGACATGATGCTGCTCAACAGGAATTTCTTTTTCTGTGGGAAGGACAACAACAACGAAAAGTTGGTGCGGCCCTCACTATCCCTGAAGATGGGTGTTTCGTATAAGGTAGCATGCGATAATTTGAATTTCTTCGATTTCACCTTGGTTGGAAACCCCCGACTGTAGACCCCGTATTCAAAATCGATATCAATACCACGGTTTTCAAGTTCACGACCCAAAAGCAGTTCGATTTCCTGTTTGGAAACCCGATCATGGATCGGTACGCTCTTGGCCATTTCACTGAAAAGATCATCGTACACGGCTTTGTCAACTTGTGACATTCCGCCGATTTTCTCGATTTTTTGCAGTGGGGTCAGGGCATACCTTCTACCGTCAAGCCCGTAGTCTTCTTTGAAGATCGTTGTGGTACGTTTGCTTGTGATGTTCGTTATGGCAGTGGTGTCATCACCACTTTGGTTGTCAAAGAACATGGATGAAATTCCGTAGTCCTCTTCAAGGATACCATGCTGGTAAAACTTAATCTCATCAGAATTCAAATCCCGGTCGACAACAAAAATGTTTCGTAGCTGTGCTGATTTCGGGGCTCCGACACTATCGACCAAAGCGGCCAATCGATCGGCATAATCTTTTCGCTCCCTACTTTCAATTCGGTCAGCTACCTTATCAAGAACGTCTTCAACCGCATTTGAAAATTGCTCTGTCTTATCTTCAACCGATTTCTGTATCCAATAGACCTGGACCGAAATAATCCCGATAAGCGAGAGACTCATTAAAATGACTAAAAGCACAAACCGCCTCTTGTTCATTTGGGTAAAATTAGAAATTTAACATTCAGGGACTTGACCGTTTAACCTAACCTTAACAAAAATGTTAAAATTTCAGGTTTTATGGGCTTTAGCAAGCAATTGGGTATGGATTTCACGTACCCGCTCACGGGTGGTTTCAAGGTCGATGTTTGCGATGCTGGATTGGGCTTCCTTTAGGGCTGCATCCACATCAATTTGATGGGCCATACGATCTTTGACCCCTTGTGCATCGACCCCATCACGGGCCACCACCCTATTGATCCTTTCTTCGGATGGGGCATGCACTACGATGACATGATCGTACGCTTCTTGCATATCGTGTTCAAAGATCAAAGCCGATTCTTGGATCACGTACGGGGCTTGCTGTCGGTCTGTCCATTTCTTAAAGTCCTCGCGAACCGCCGGATGTACCAAACCATTTAATTGCTGCAAAAGTGAGGTGTCGTTGAATACCAAATTCGCGATAAACCGCGTGTTCAATCCATCCGTATCATACGCCTTATCCCCGAACAGACCGATGATGGCCTGGCGGAGCGACTCCGATTCCACCATCAAGCGCTTTCCCTCCTTATCGGAATAATACACGGGCACCCCATGGGCCTCGAACATGCGGGCCACGGTACTTTTACCACTTCCTATTCCTCCTGTAAGTCCGACGATCATAATTTTTCAAGCACGAATTCAACCTCATCTTCCAACAACCGTACCGTATACACGCCATCAGGAAAGGCGCCGAGTTCCAGATCAATGGTTTCCGAATCGGTATCCTTGACCACCGCATAATCGGCGAAAACTGTAAAATCAGCGGCCTGCAAAGTCTTTAGGTCATCCAAAGCAGCCTTACAGACCAATCGCACCTTTTTGGGGAAAGTCCGCATTTGGTAGCCCTCTGGAAGGTGTTTGGGCGTAATCGAAATTTCGAATTCACGTTCTGAAAAACGCACTACGGTTCCGGAAACCTTGACGAACTTGGGTTGGATGATGGTATTGGCCAAGGAATCGGGTCGCAATACGGACAACGTCTTCGAAAAACCCTCGGTGAGTTCCTCGAAAACGAAGGTCTCGGTTTTCAACTTTTTAATCATCCGTACTTCCGAAGCGGGTCCTTTGACCGTTACCGTTTCAGGAGTCAAACGCAGAGACCCTTCCAAAATATGGTTGGGTGCGAGATTCAAGGTCAATTGCGGCTCGATTTCGATCTGTTCACTGATGACCTGGTAAAGATCCACGTACAATCGCTGTCGATCGAGCTCTAAAAGGGTGATGGTGTTGGCCAGCTGTTGATCCAATTGCGCTTTGACCTCTTCGGCTCCTAAAAAATAACGCCCCCCATCCAAAGCCACCCCATCAACTTCCAGGGCAATCGTCTTTTGATTCAAACCGAGCGCCAAAAACCGGAAGCCACTGGTGCGCACTTTCGCGGTGAGGTAGAGGTCGGCATTCGATTTCAACAGTAAGGTATCCGGATAATTCGTGTAATCGATCCGAAAAGTGGCGCGCGACTCATAGGTCTCCGACAGTTTACTGATCGTCCAGGCGAAAAAGGAACACAACAAGAACAATGAAAACACTTTCACCTTGCGCTTGTTCAGTCCGATCAATAACTTCCGAATCACGATTTCCGTTTTTTAAAGAACAGATGGGGCAACAACTCCTCTGCGGGCCTTTTGCTAAAATTAACCAAGATCGTCGACTTTAGAAAGCCCAGGCCGTATCCGAAGAATTGAATGGGTACCGCAAGCAAGACCAGACCGGCCGTCAATAGGCTTTGGGTCCGTAGTAAGGCGTCTATGAGAAGCAGCAGCCCATACAGGGCATAGCCCCAACAAAGCCACCAGAAACCGAACCACCCGAGAACCAACGCCAAGGCGAGACCGAAAACGAAAACAGTAGGAAACCAATAAGTCGGTTTGGCTGTATGTGGATGCCATTGGTTCAAGATCGGACGTACCGACCCGAAACGATATACTTGCCGGTAAAAACGACGAAAATCAATGCGCCGTTTGTGATACACGTAGGCCTCCGGCACCAAGCTTGTCTGAAATCCTTTTTGCCAAAGGCGAAAAACCAGATCGGGATCTTCGCCGGGATGGATATTACCAAACCCTCCGGTCGCTTCAAAAGCCTCTTTTGACAAACCCATATTGAAACTACGGGGTTGAAATCGGTCCACTGCTTTTTTGCCTCCGCGGATACCCCCTGTAGTCAACCAAGAGGTCATGCTGTAATCGATCGCTTTTTGAAGCGTACTAAAGGAGGGGTGGGCACGATCCGGACCACCGAAACAAGCAACGAACCTATCGGACAACGCCCGATCAACAGTCTCCAGGTATTGCGATGGGATGATACAATCGGAATCGAATATGATAAAATAGTTTCCTTTGGCGCGTTCCATACCGTAATTTCTGGAATCGCCTGGACCTGTATTGGGTTTCCGAAGGTAGGTGATATCGAGACGTTCGGCATATTGTTCGACAATGTGATCCGAAGTTTGGTTCGATCCGTCTTCGATCAGGACGACCTCGAAGGACTGCTTGTACGACTGTTGGCTTAGGCTTTCAAACAATTCGGCGACCTCTTTGGGTCGATTGTAAACGGGTACGATTATGGAAAATTGGACCGTTGCCATTAGGAATGAAAAAGCCACCCAAAGTTTGGATGGCTTATGCTGTTATCGGGTTATCATTAGTTGCTGAACTCGTCAATGACTTCTTGACTGACCCCGGTGTTGGAGAATCCGCCATCGTGAAACAAGTTTTGCATCGTCACCTTTTTGGTGAGGTCTGAGAACATAGCCACGGTATAGTTCGCACAGTCATCGGCCGTTGCATTGCCCAGTGGGGACATCTTCTCGGCATAGGCGATGAACCCGTCGAATCCTTTCACCCCTTGCCCTGCCGTTGTAGGGGTTGGTGATTGGGAAATCGTATTGACCCTTACGTTCTTCTCTTTTCCGAAGAAATACCCGAAACTACGGGCTACGGATTCCAAATACGCCTTGTTGTCGGCCATGTCATTATAATCCGGAAAGGTCCGCTGTGCCGCCATATAGGTGAGGGCAACGATACTTCCCCATTCGTTCATGGCATCGGCTTTGTACAGCGATTGCATGACCTTATGGAAAGAGAGGGCCGAAACGTCCCAACCCTTGGTGGTAAAGTCGTACTTCTCATCGGTATAGGCCCTTCCTTTACGCACATTGACGGACATGCCGATCGAGTGCAACACAAAATCGAGCTTTCCGCCCAAGATCTCAACGGATCTGGAAACCAAATTGGCCAAATCCTCTTCGTTAGTGGCGTCGGCCGGAATGATCTCGGAACCTGTTTTCTCGGCCAAGTTCTTGATCTGGCCCATACGCATGGCGATCGGAGCATTGGTCAAAACAAAGGACCCACCCTCTTCATGGACCCGTTCAGCGGTTTTCCAGGCGATCGAATTTTCATCCAAAGCGCCGAATATTATTCCTCTTTTCCCTTTCAACAGATTACTGCCCATAGTACTTCTTAGTTGGATTAAGTGGCAAAGATATTCAATTTTGACATGTGCTCATTGCAAAAGTTGCTTCGCATGGGCCAAGGCCGAACCGGATAGATTCTTGCCTCCCAACATCTCGGCCAACTCCTCAACCCGGGCCTCGCCGTCCAATTTTTTCATATGGGTGGTCGTGGTATCGCCAGACTCGATCTTGTACACCTTGAATTGTTGTTTGCCCTTTGAAGCCACTTGGGGTAAGTGGGTAATGGAAAAGACCTGCATCTGATCCCCCATGTCACGCATGATCTCACCCATACGGTTCGATATTTCTCCGGAAACCCCGGTATCGATTTCATCGAACATCAAGGTAGGTAGCTGTTCATGCTTGGCCAACAAAGCCTTGATGGCCAACATGATCCGCGATAGTTCGCCTCCCGAAGCTACTTTTCGAAGTGGTCCGAACGGCATGCCTTTATTGGCCGAGAACAAAAATGAAAGTTCATCCTTTCCATTGGACTTGAACGTTTGCGAAGGATACAATTCGATCTGGAAACTCGCCGATGGCATGCCCAACTGCCCGAGTTGTCCACCAAGATACCCCATTAAGGAAGGTAGTACCTTTTTCCGCGCTTTATGCAGGCCCGTAGCGGCTGAATCCAATTGGCCTTCCAAACGTTCGACTTCTTGATGCTGGGCTTGGATCTTCGCTTCGATGTTCTCGCTAAGATCAACTTTTTCAGCCAACTGGTTCTCAATGGCCATGAGTTCTTCGACAGTGGCTACTTGATGTTTTTTCATCAAATCGTGGAGCAGCTGCAATTTGCCGTTAACCTCCTCCAAACGTTGGGGATTCGCCTCAATACCATCTTCCAATTGCTGCAGCTCGTTCGCCCAATCACCGAACTCGATGACAACCGATTGCATGCGTTCATCAAGTTCTTGATACCGTTTGCCGAAATTCGCCAAACGTCTTGAAAGTTGTTGCAAAGCACCCAATAGGTTTAAAATCCCGATTTGCCCATCGTTCAGCAATTGATCGGCTTGGGCATGTTGTTCCTGAAGGTTACCCACATTGTTCAACCGTTCGTATTCTTCTTCTAAAGTCTCCTGCATCCCGATTGCCAATTGGGTATTGGTCAATTCATTCAACAAAAAGCTATTATAGTCGTGTTCTTTGGTGGCCTCGGCTTGTTGCGACACCAAGCGTTCCAACTCCTTGCGGGCAGTCTCGTAAGCCGTTCTGACCTTGGCATATGCTTCTAGGGAATCGGTATTGCCGGCCATGGCATCGATCACCTTAAACTGGAAGTCATTTTCAGTGAGCTGCAAGGTTTGGTGTTGGGAATGTACATCGACCAAAAATCCGCCCAAACGCGAAAGCACATCAAGGGTTACCGGAGTGTCATTGATAAATGCCCTTGATTTACCGGAAGGAAGGATCTCGCGCCGCAGCAAGGTCAATGATTCGAAGTCGAGGTCGTAGTCTTCAAAAAATGAAGTGATGCCATAATCGTCGATTGAAAAACTAGCTTCGACCACACATTTATTGGTGTTGTCCTTCAAGGCTGAAAGATCGGCGCGTTTGCCCAAAACCAAGGACAAGGCCCCTAATAAAATCGACTTTCCCGCTCCAGTTTCACCGGTAATGGTCGTAAAACCTGAATCGAAGCTGACATCGATGTCATCAATCAGGGCGTAATTCTTTATAACAAGTTGGGTAAGCAAAGTGACTTCTTATTAGAAGCCCAAAGATATACGATATTCAAAACATTCAATAGGTAATCGCATTCCAAGTACTCGAATAGAAAGGTGCCACTTTGTTCAGGCTTTCTTTCAGCTTTACGATATCGATCTTGGGACCGTCTGAAAAGATGTTCTGGATTTCTTCCGATTTGGCATCAAAAAACGTCTGGATCAAAAAGGCATTCGGCCTGCGTTTGATCAAGGTTTCAAAAAGTCGCAAGCTGCCGGCGATCACCTGTTTGCCCGTACTATTGTTATCACCGAGGATATCCAATCCTTTTCTATGGTAATTGTACATGGCCAATCGGTATTCGCGAAAGGTATTCGATAATAAGTTGTCGACGAGTTCGAAACGGGTGCGTTCGCCAGTCTCCTGGGCCCATCCCCCGAAATTGCTTCCTTGGGCTTGGGTTACGATATTTTGCGCCAATCTGAAATACTCGTCACCTCCTTGAAGCGAAAAGGTATCGGCATCAAGCCCGATAAGGATATACACGTAGTACGAAATGACCGCGACCAGGTTCGAATCGAAGGAATTCGGATTGTAGACCAAAGGTTCGAATTCTTGATATTGGAAATTAAATGCGTTGTCTTTGTAATTGAACACCGGTGACTCATAACTCGTATTGAATACGGGGCGTGAAGACTGCACTTGGAGGGTGGCCTCAAAACGGTCCGATTCATAGCTGGTCACCGTAATGAAAAAACGGGCGTTGATCCGTTCGTTTTCGGCAAATACCCGATTGGTCCATTTGTTCTTGTTGATGAAATCGTTGAGCGATCGTTCGAGGGTCTGGAAAATTTGCTGGTTGGTCTGCCCGATTTGATCGGAATTGACAGTTACCTCGCTATTCAATTCCTGGGCCCGTGAAAACGAAGCGATCAATAGGGCCAATATGGCGAAACGTACCTTAAGCATCCAAACGTTGTATGATTTCTTCCCAAATATCGGCCGCAACCTCAGCTTTGGTTTTTAGTTCAAACGTTTTCTCGGTCGATTTCTTGTCTATAAAGGTGATTTTATTGGTCGACCCACCGAAGCCGGCCCCTGCATCACGTAATGAGTTCAACACGATGGCATCAAGGTTCTTTCGTGTGAGCTTGCCTTTGGCATTTTCGAGTTCGTTTTCGGTCTCGAGCGCGAAGCCGACCAAAAATTGGTCCTTTTTCAATTCGCCCAGCGACTTTAAGATATCTTGGGTGCGCTCCATTTCGATTTGCATGGCACCGTCGGGTTTCTTTTTGATTTTTTCCTTGGCAACGGTCTTGGGTCGGTAATCGGCTACGGCAGCCGCACTGATGACGATGTCCATCTCTGTATAGACCGCGTGTACGGCTTCGTACATTTCAGCAGCTGATTCAACACGGGTCAATTCGATGTTCGGATGATGTACCGATAGCGCCGTCGGGCCTGACACCAAGTGCACACGCGCTCCTATTTCGGCGGCACGCTTGGCCAATTCAAAACCCATGGTTCCTGAAGAACGATTGCCCAAAAACCTCACGGGGTCCAAGGCCTCATAGGTGGGGCCCGCGGTTATCAAAACCTGCTTGTTCGACAAGGGTAGGCCCGTAGCCAAATGGTCGTTCAAAAAGGCCATGATATTCTCAGGTTCGGCCATTCGCCCCTCCCCTGAGAGTCCGCTGGCCAACTCCCCTGATTCTGCCGGTATCATCACATTGCCGAACGACTCCAAAGTTTGCATACTGGTCCGGGTCGATGGATGCTTGTACATGTCCAGATCCATGGCCGGAGCGAAATACACCGGGCATTTTGCCGAAAGATAGGTGGCCATCAAAAGGTTGTCACAGGTCCCATTCGCCATTTTCGACAAGGTGTTCGCCGTAGCCGGCGCGACTAAGAACAGGTCGGCCCAAAGTCCGAGTTCCACATGGTTGTTCCAGGATAGGCTTCCATCTTCCTGATTGATGAAATCCATCAAAACAGGCTGTTTGGAAAGTGTCGAAAGGGTGAGTGGGGAAACGAAAGAGCCGGCACTTTGCGTCATGATGACCTTGACGTTGGCACCGGCTTTGATCAATAACCTGACAAGAAAGCTCGTCTTGTAAGCGGCAATCCCCCCGGTGACACCCAAAAGGATATTTTTTCCGCTAAGCATCTAGGCGTCTTTCTCGGTATTTCTATGGTAGATTTTGTCCTCAAGCCATTCTTGAACGGCCAAAGCATGAGGCTTCGGAAGCTTTTCGTAGAACTTGGAAACTTCAATCTGTTCTTTGTTCTCGAAAACCTCCTCAAGGCTGTCACTGTAGGTGGCGAATTCCTCCAGTTTCTCCAACAACTCCTTTTTGATTTCGGAATTGATTTGGATCGCCCTTTTGGAAGCAATGGAAATCGCTTCGTAAATGTTGTCGGTCTTGCTATCGAACTCGTTGCGGTTGTGGGTCACGGTCGATACCGGAGCGTTGGTGTTTTTTAGATCATTCATAAAAACAGGTGTTATTATTTTGAAACTTCTTCTTCCTTGATGTCCAATTCGCGTTTAATGCGTTTGTACAGGTTCGCGGCTTGTCTTGAAAACTTGGTCTCTGGATACGACTTCATCAAGGCTTGGTAATATTCGTTGGCTTCTTCGTAGCGTTCCTTTTTTCGTTGTTCCGTACTGTTTTGGGCCAAGCTAGCGGCGGCCTTAGCACGGTAGTAAAAAGCATCTTCGCGAAAACTCGAACCCGGATTGTCGGCAATGAAATTATTCAATGCGGCAATGGCCGAAACCAAAATCGGAAAGTTGAATTCCCCGATCTTATCGAATTGCTTGGCAATCTCTATCTCCTTCTTTTGCTTCTTCGTGGTCAACTCCTGCGCCATGTCATTGGCTTCGGCAAACAATTCGGACTCCGGATAGGTATTGATGAAATTCTGTAGTTTACCCAAAGCTTTATTGGTGTCGGTCTGATCAAGGGAGTACCTCGGTGAGAGCAGGTAGTAGCTTTTGGCCTCTAAGAAAAGGGCGTCTTGCAATTTGTCGCTCTTGGGGTAAGACTTGATAAAACGTTCGAATTGGTATCCTGACAAGTAGTAGTCCCCCGATTTGAAATACGAATCGGCAAAGAAGAACATCACCCGTTCTCCTTGGGGCTTGCCCACGTAACGTGGTGCGATTTGTTCGAACAGGCGTTTAGCTCGTTTGTAATCGCCCTCGTTGTAGTATTTCTCGGCCAAATCGTATTTCGCCTTCACATCCTCGTTTTTGAGGACCTTTTGGTACTCGTTACAAGAAACTAAAAAGAGCAGGGAAAAAACAATTGCGCCGAACGACCTCATTTTCAAAAACATTTTGCAAAATTAGTGATTATCACCGGATTTTAAAAATGTAAATTAAATGATAAAACCGCCCCAATCTAGGGCTTGCAGCGAGTTTTAGCTAAGTTTTAACGTCTACGCCCCAACTTGCTGTAAGGTGCCAAGAAAACTGCCGATCCGTTGGGTCAGTTCCTTACTGGCCGCAACCAAGGGCAAGCGCACTTGAAGACCGCCTATACCGAGCTGTGCCAAAAAAGCCTTCACCCCGGCAGGGTTGCCCTCTTCAAAAGCCAAGTGCATTCCGTTCAATAGTGATTGATGGATGGCATAGGCCGGTTCGGATTCACCCCGCAAGGCGAGATCGATCATGTTCGAAAAGGCATCGGGCAACGCCTGGCCCAAAACCGAGATGACCCCTGAACCACCTGCCAAAACAGTGGGTAAGGCTGTGAAATCATCTCCTGAAATCACCAAGAACCCATCGGGCTTATGTTGTAATATCCCATCGATCTGTAGCGAATCGGCGCAGGCTTCCTTGATAGCAACGATATTTTCGAAATCGCGGGCCAACCTTAATGTCGTTTCGGGTAGCATGTTGCTACCAGTGCGCGAAGGAACGTTATAAAGAATGATCGGTAAAGGTGAATGCAACGACAATTCCCGGAAATGACGGTAAATCCCCTCCTGTGTCGGTTTGTTATAGCATGGGGATACCGATAAAATGAACTCGTAATCCATGATATCCATGGATTGCAGTTCTTTGACCACAGCGTGGGTATTGTTACCCCCTACCCCTACGACCAAGGGCAATCGCCCGGCGTTGACCAGTGAAATCGTCTGCATGACCAAGCGTTTCTCTTCTGCGGTCAGGGTTACGGATTCGGCCGTTGTTCCCAAGGCTACCAAATAATCAACGCCACCATCCAGCACATGTTCGACCAAGGCCTGAAGTGCCGACACATCGATCGCGCCATTTGCATCGAATGGGGTGACCAAGGCCACTCCTGTTCCTACTAACTTCTGGGTCGTACTCATATCTCGTTCAAAATTTTTAAATACTTTTTCAATTCTTGTTTAAACGAAGTAAAATCACTGATCGGCATGTTCATGATCAAATCGTTGAACTTGGCGTCAACGGCACCGAAACCGACCTTGATCCTCGCTTTGGTCTTGGCTGTCAACAAATGCAACAGCAATCGATCTTGGGCGTAGTAACTGATCAATACGTCATATTCACGGCCGGTGAATTCAGCGACATAGCCATTCTCTATCGACCCGTTCCAACCCAAGTCACGATCGGTATAAAATTGCACGGCAAATGGGGAATTCTTGTCGTGGTTCTTGTGATAACCGATCAATTGGATGGCATTGGGCCGTAGCGATAGCTCTTGACGCAATTCATAAAAGGCATCCGGCGTCTCGAACTGATCCAAATCGACGATACAGCCCAAGGAATGGATTCCTTTTTTTCCGGTTCTGGTGTCTCTCGGCTTCGCGAGTTCGTCCTCTAAAAACTTAAGACCCGATTTTACTTTAAATTTATCCTGAATGGCTTTGAATACCATATTAATTGTGCATTTTTACAAATGTAATTAATATCACTCCATTCGAATACGAAGTTAGGCGTCATGGTCTTTTTAAAAAACAAACAAATTGTTTTATTTATAACAATACTCGTTTTATCCTCCTGTGTGGGTGCCGATAAAAAACAGTTGTCCGAGGTTACGGGTAACCAAATCAGCATTGATTCCACCATTTCGGCAACGGAAAGTATTGATGCCATGGTCGCTCCGTTTCGAAACCGCATCAATACCATTCTCGACAGTACGTTGGCCTATGCCCCAAAACCCTTGACCAAAGATGATGGGGATTTGAACAGCAGTATCGGAAACCTCATGGCGGATATCGTAGACATCCAGGCAAGTCCGATATTTGAAGCTAGAACGGGTCATGCCATCGATTTTGTGGTCTTGAACCACGGTGGCATTCGGTCCATTGTTTCGAAAGGTAAAGTGAATGCGCGTACCGCCTATCAATTGATGCCCTTTGAAAATTTCATTGAGGTGGCGGAAATGTCTGGGGACGCCGTATTGGAATTGGTAGGATTTTTATCCCGTTCAAAACGGGCGCACCCTATTTCCGGTATGCAATTGCAACTCCAAGCAGATGGCACGGTGGGATCCCTAAAGATCAAAGGGGAGCCCTTGGATCCCAATCGCACCTATTACGTGGCCAGTACGGATTATCTCATTCAAGGTGGCGAACGCATCGGTTTTTTCAAACAAAAGGATTCCGTGCATGCTACGGATTATCTGTTGCGCAATGCCATGATCGACTATTTCAAGAAAGTGGACACCCTCATCGCCGAAGTTGATGATCGGTTCATCCAACTGCGTTAATATGGAACGAAGACATTTTTTAAAGAAGGCCGCGGCCGGAACCGCATTTTTAGGGGTCAACGGTGTTGCCATGCAAGCGTGTGCCGGACCTTCGCAGCAACGGATAACCATTTTGCACACCAATGATGTGCACAGCCATATCGATCCTTTTCCGAGCGACCATTCAAGGTTTGCGAATTTGGGCGGTTTGGCAAGAAGGGCCACATTGGTCGCCAAGATCCGACAAGAAAATCCGAACACCTTATTGCTCGATGCCGGCGACATCTTTCAAGGAACCCCTTATTTCAATTTCTACGGGGGTGAATTGGAATTCAAGTTGATGAGTAAATTAAAGTACGATGCGGCCACCATCGGAAACCACGATTTCGACAATGGGATCGACGGCCTGTTGGCCCAAGTACCCCATGCGACCTTCGATTTGCTCTCGGCGAATTACGATTTTTCAAACACGGTCTTGGACGGTATCGTACACCCCTATAAGATCTTCATGCGCCAGGGCATCAAGATCGGGGTCTATGGTCTGGGCATTCAACTTTCAGGGCTCGTCCCACAACGATTGAGCAAAGAAACCCGCTATTTGGACCCTTATGAAATCGCTATCGATACCGAAAAGCATTTGAAAGAATCCGAATCATGTGATCTGGTCATTTGTCTTTCCCATTTAGGTTATGATTACCGAGGGAACCCCAATAAACCGGATGACGTCACCTTGGCCACCAAAACCGCACATACCGATGTGATTATCGGTGGCCATACCCATACCTTTTTAGAGCGCCCGTCGGTTCATAGCAACCGTAATGGCGATTCGGTGCTGGTCAATCAAGTTGGTTGTTATGGAATCAATCTGGGCCGCATCGATTTCTTCTTTGAAAATGGCGCCAAAACCGGTACGGATGCGGTGAAGATCACGGTTTGACCATCCAATACATTGTAGCGCTCCGGGCACCGTATTGTCTTTATTGAAGTGCGATCATTTCATGGACCAATAATCGGTGTTCTTCAGCTAAAGAAAGTTTCGGCGTCGATCGCCCTGCCCGTCGATACCAGTAAGCAGCGTTCATGGCATCCCCTTCCTTGCGGTGCAAGTAGGCATGGATGGCCATCGCCATTGGGCCGACCTCTTGATCGACCAAACGATGGGCGCTTGGCCAATCCGCTTTGGCATCAAACCAAAGCGACTTTAGTTCCAAAGGCCAATCATGGGGTGGTCGTTCCATACTTAAACTCGTTTCAAAAGCGGAAAAACTGCGTGGAATATCCATATGCCAAAATTACGATTCAGTCATTGATTCCAACAAGTCGGTCTTTGTTTTTGGTGTCGGACCTTGAAGTCCGCTACTTTCATCCCAACAAAACCGCAACTTATGGCTTTTGAACATTTGATCAGTGATACCACCGGTTTGGTACATACCATCGCTGCTAGTTTGGCCTTGGTGCTCGGCACTTGGGTACTCGCTACCCGAAAAGGTGATAGGCGACATAAACAACTTGGCTATGCCTACAGTTTCTCCATGGTCGTTATGTTGGCCACTTCTTTCTTCATGTACAACCTGTTCGGTGGCTTTGGGATCTTCCATGCCTTTTCCATACTAAGCTCGGTGACGCTATTGGCTGGCATGGTGCCCGTGCTACGAAAACGGCCTAAAGGGTATATCGCCTTGCACTATAACTTTATGTATTGGTCGGTCGTGGGGCTTTACGGGGCCTTCCTTGCCGAGATCCTGACCCGAATCCCTCCCCTTGTCATCAAAGACCGAACGATTTTGCCAATTTTCTTTGGTTTGGTCGGGGTGTCGATTTTCATCATGATGGGTTTCGGGGTATATCTTATGAAACGTAAGCGATCGGATTGGTCAAAATTCGAGCACTAAGCCGAGAACATCGCAAGATTTTCTAAATTAGGCCATATGAACAAAACCTTTTCCGTGCTGGGCTTTGTGGTCCTTTTCATGGGTAGCTGTGGCACTTATGGTCCCGTTTCCGGTTTCACGCAACCCGAACCGACCACTGTTGATTACTCAAATTTGTCAAATTGGGCCGCCCATCCCGAAACATCGGACAATGCGGACCTCGTTCCTGGTAAGGACGGGACATCTTCCGGAGTTTTAGAAGCCGACGTATTCTTTATCCATCCGACCATATATAACGATCGGGGCAAAGACCTGCCATGGAACCCGCGATTGGATAACATCGAATTGAACGAACGGATCGACAATTCGACCATCAAATTCCAAGCGACGGCCTTCAATCGTAGCGGAAGGGTTTTCGCCCCCAGATACCGTCAAGCCCATTTGGTCAGTTATCGTACTGCGGATACCGCATCGGCCAAGAAAGCTTTCGCCCTGGCCTATTCGGATGTGAAACAGGCTTTCGAATACTACTTAAAGCACTATAACGAAGGGCGGCCGATCATCATTGCCGGCCACAGTCAAGGAACCACTCATGGCGCACCGTTGGTCAAGGAGTTTTTCGACGGCACCCCTTTACAAGGTCAATTGGTCGCCGCTTATCTCATCGGCCTACCCCTTCCGAAAACTTATTTTGAACACATCAAGCCGTGTTCTGACAAAGACGACCTTGGTTGTTCGATTTCATGGCGCACGTTCAAAAGGGGTTACCTGCCCAAAGACCGGGCGTTGGGAGATAGCATTTTGGTGACCAATCCGCTAAGCTGGAAAATCGACTCGGAGTACGTGCCCAAATCCGCCAATACGGGGGCAGTGCTCCGAAATTTCGACCAGGTGTTGGAACAGCGGGTAGACGCCCAGGCCCATCAAGGCATCCTTTGGGCGAATAAGCCCCGGTTTCCGTGGAGTTTTTTATTGACCCGAAAAAATTACCACATCGCCGACATCAATTTCTATTACCAGAACATCAAAGAGAATGCGGCATTTCGTGTAATGCGCTACTTGGAGCGTGAAGTCAAAGCATCGCGAGAAAATCCTGCTCAGAAATAATCGGCACCCCAAGGTTTTCGGCTTTGGCACGTTTACTAGGCCCCATTTTGTCACCTGCTACCAAATAGGATGTTTTGGAAGAAATCGAAGAACCGACCTTACCGCCATTATCTTCGATACGCTTTTTAAGGGCATTGCGATCCAAGGTTTCGAAAACCCCTGAAACCACGAAGGTCTTTCCTTTCAACAATTCCGTTTGGCCGGCAGTGGCCTCTTGTGATAATTCGAACTGTAGTCCGTACCCTTTCAATCGATCGACCAAAACGTTGTTCGCGTCATCCGAAAAGAACTGCACCACACTTTCAGCAATGCGCTCCCCGATTTCATCAACGGCGACAAGGGCTTCGACGTCTGCATTACGTAAGGCATCGATGCCTTTGTAGGCCCGTGCCAATTTTTTGGCAACGGTTTCCCCGACGTAGCGGATCCCCAAGGCGAACAATACCCGTTCAAAAGGAATGGCTTTCGAGGCGGCGACCCCTTGCACCAAATTCTCGGCTGATTTTTCAGCCATACGTTCCAAAGGCATAACGGATTCCTTCGTCAACTCATAGAGGTCGGCATAGTTCCGGATCAAGCCTTCATTGAACAATAACTCGACCGTCTCACTGCCCAAGCCTTCGATATCCATGGCCTTTCGCGAAATGAAATGTTGGATCCTACCTGTAATCTGTGGCGGACACCCGGTATCATTGGGGCAAAAATGTTGGGCCTCCCCTTCCTTTCGTATCAATTCGGTACCACACTCCGGACAATGGGTAATGTACACCGTTGGCTCGGAAGTTTCGGGTCGTTTGGAAAGATCCACCGCGGTAATTTTTGGAATGATCTCACCGCCTTTTTCCACATAGACGATATCCCCTTTGCGAATATCCAATTTCGCGATCTGATCCGCATTATGTAAAGAGGCGCGCTTGACCGTAGTACCTGCCAACAAGACCGGTTCGAGGTTTGCTACGGGTGTAATGGCCCCGGTACGACCGACCTGATAGCTGATCTCGTTCAATCGGGTGGTAGCTTGCTCTGCCTTGAATTTATAGGCCATTGCCCATCGAGGGGCCTTGGCGGTATGACCGAGTTCGTCTTGATACCGCAACCGATTCACTTTGATCACGACCCCATCGGTTTCATAAGGGAGGTCATGCCGTTTGACATCCCAATGGTTGACGAATTCCAAAACCTCGTCGATAGACCGGCAATGTTTCGCCACAGTCGGCACCTTAAACCCCCATGATCGGGCCTTTTCAAGCATCTCAAACTGTGATTCCATAGGCAGGTCACGGCCCACGATACTGTACAACAAACATTCGAGCGGACGTTGCGCGACCAATTGACTGTCTTGCAGTTTCAAACTGCCCGAAGCGGTATTTCGGGGGTTCATGTAAGGTTCTTCCCCATTGGCCACACGGGCCTCGTTCATTTTCGCGAAGCCTTCAAGGGTCAAAATGATCTCACCGCGGATGTCGAATGCGTCCGGATAATCCCCTTGCAATTGCAAGGGTACTGACTTGATCGTCTTGATATTCGCAGTGACGTCATCTCCTTGGAAACCATCGCCCCGGGTAACCGCCCTGACCAATGTCCCGTTTTCGTAGCTCAAACTGATCGAGGCGCCATCATACTTTAATTCACAGGTATATTCTACGGGCACATCCCCTAAAATACGCTGGATACGCTTTTCCCAATCCTGTAGGTCCTCCTTGTTGTACGAATTGTCCAAGGAATACATGCGTTGCCCATGGGCCACGGTCTCGAAGTTTTTGGTTACGGCACCCCCGACCCGCTGGGTAGGCGAATTCGGGTCGAAAAATTCCGGATGGGCATGTTCAAGCTCTTGCAGGGCTTTGAGCTTGGAATCGAACTCGAAATCGGAAATAGAGGGCTCGTCCAATACATAATAACGATGGTTGTGTTCCCGCAGTTCGTCGCGTAATGCCTTTATTTTGGATTCGGTGGTCATAGTTGTGTTTTATTCATCCATTTATCGGTGTGTCGTGGGCGGTAGTCTTGCATTTTGGCTAAAAGCTCTTCTGGTTCATCAGATACGATGATCATGTTTTTATGAACCTTTTTTACGAATCCCTTAGCAACCATCTGATCAAACAAAACCAACAGTTCATTGAAAAAACCAGAGGTATTCAAAATTCCGATGGGCTTTTGGTGCAATCCCAATTGGGCCCAGGTCAACATTTCGAAAAACTCCTCAAAAGTCCCGAATCCCCCAGGCAACATCACGATGCCGTCCGATCTTTCGTGCATCAATAATTTGCGCTCGTGCATCGATTTGACCACGATCAATTCTTGTAATCCTTCATGGTGGACTTCTTTCCGTTTTAGAAAGTCGGGGATGATCCCCAACACCTTTCCTCTATGTTGCAGGCTTCCTTCGGCCACCTTGCCCATGAGACCGACCTTGCCTCCGCCATACACCAAACCGATACCGGTCAAGGCGAGTTGTTTACCCAGGGCAAAAGCCTGTGCTCCATATTCTGGATCATTGCCCGGATTGCTTCCACAAAATACCACGAGGTGCTGCATCGATTACGATTTGGTCATACTCCCTTTCAACATGCGAAAATTACCAAAAATATCGGTTTTCAATACCACGTTTTCGAAGCCGTTTTCCAACAATATCGATTCGGTTTCTTGCCCGAGATATTGATTGATCTCGAAAAACAAATGACCCTCAGGGGCCAGTTGTTGCTTTGCGAATCGGGTGATGGCGTCATAGAACAACAACGGTTCGGCATCCGGGACGTACAAAGCCTGTTTCGGCTCGAATTCCAACACATTGTCGGCCATTTCCTTTTTTTCGGACTCCCGAACATACGGTGGGTTTGAAACGATAAGATCAAAGGCCTCGGGACTTTCGAATGGGGCTAGGATATCTTGGGATAGGAAGGTGATATCAAGCTGGTGGCTCTTGGCGTTGGCACGCGCGACTTCCAAAGCATCTTCGGAACGATCCAGGGCGAACACCCTGGCACTGGGCAACGCATGGGCCAAGGCAATCGCGATACAACCACTGCCTGTTCCGATATCCAAGATGCGTAAGGGCTCGGCTTTTCGTTCTGCGCAGGTTTCAAGGATCCAATGCACCAATTCTTCGGTTTCAGGTCGTGGAATAAGGACACGGGCATCGACCTTGATGTCGTACCCCATAAATTCGGTGACTCCTAAAATATATTGTATGGGTTCGTTACGTTTCAGTCGATCCAAAATCCCAAAAAGTTGTCGGAGTTCGGCATCGGTAACGGCCAAATCAGGGCGAAGTACCAAAATAAAACGTGCATAGCCGAACAGGTGTTCTACCGACAAATGGAAGCAGGATTGGATTTCTTCTTCTGGAAGTATCGCTTGTAACTCGGAAAGGAAAACGGTCTTGACCTCGCGCAACAACATCATCAAAAGGTTTTGAGCATACGCACCGAACAAGCGTCGTGCCCTGTTTTTCCCAAAGGGGTATCGAGGTAAGTGAACCCCATCTTTCGATACATCCTTTGCGCTGGTTCCATATCGGGAAGGGTCTCTAGATAACACCCCTTAAAACCCAAAACCACGGCCTGCTTCATGCACTTCCTTAATAGTGCTGAAGCCAAACCTTGTCTGCGGGCTTTCGGGGCAACATACATTTTCTGTAATTCACAAAGCGAACCGTCATGACCCGCCAACGGAGCGATTCCGGCGCAAGCAACGATCTCTTCTTGATCTTCAACGACATAGAAAATGCTACTGGGTACCGAATAAGTCAATGCCATATCATCCAAAGCGGCATCGGCATAAGCCGTACCGATCTTGGGCACCCCCATGGTTTCCAAAATGGAGCGGATCAAGGTGGCAACTTGTTCATTGTCGGCGGGTTGTATGGTTCGGATCTCCACCTTGTCGTATTGGGTTTTTAAGTGCTACTTTTACAGAGTGAAGATACGCGATAAATACATGCTCCGGGCCATCGAATTGGGTAAAAATGCCCTAGGTTCGGCAGCACCGAATCCGATGGTCGGCTGCTGTATCGTTCACCGAGATCGTATCATCGGGGAAGGCTATACCAGTGCCCATGGTGGGCCGCACGCCGAAGTCAATGCTATTCGCAGTGTGACCGATACTTCGATTTTGGAGGAAGCCACCTTATATGTCACCTTGGAACCCTGTTCCCATTTCGGAAAAACCCCGCCATGTAGCGATATGATCATCGATAAAGGGATCCGTAAAGTGGTCATCGGGTTACAAGACCCCAACCCAAAGGTCGCGGGGCGCGGTATCGAAAAACTCCGGAAAGCCGGCGTCGAGGTCATCGTCGGGGTAATGGAGAACGCATGCCGCTGGCACCACAGGAGGTTTCTAACGGCTTTTGAAAAAAGACGTCCTTATATCATCCTAAAATGGGCCGAAAGCCAAGATGGTTTTCTGGTACCCGATCGCAAGCTTAAGGACGCGGAACGTCGCCCGATTTGGATCACCAACAGTTTGTCTCGACAATGGGTGCACCAATGGCGGCATGAAGAACAAGCCATCTTAGTGGGTACCCAGACCTTAATCGATGACGACCCAAAGCTGGATGTACGTCATGTAGCGGGGCAACCACCCGTACGAATCGGATTGGACCGCCAGTTACGGGTCCCGATGGCATCGCATATTTTCGATGATTCAGTACACACCTTGATCTTCACCGAAAAACAAACCGATCGTTCGACCGACCGTACCCAATTCAAAAAAATGGCTTTCGATTCGGAATTCATACCCAACCTTTGTACCGAACTTTGGAAACTACAACTGCATAGCCTCATCGTAGAAGGCGGGGCAAGTACGCTTCAAAGTTTCCTAGCGCTTGGTTTATGGGATGAAGCACGGATTTTCAGGGGGTCGGTGCTTTTCCACTCCGGGAAACCTTCCCCAAAAATAAAAGGATCCGTACATTCAGAAACGGATTTAAAACAAGACCGACTAACCGTATTGACCAATGATCAGGAACATCATCTTTGATTTCGGTGATATATTCATCGATTTAGACAAACCGGCAACATTGCGCATGCTAAAGCATTTTGGGTACGATAGCCCAACGTCAGCCCAACAGGACTTGTTCAATACCTATGAAAAAGGCTTGGTGTCAACATCGGTGTTCTTAGAGCGTATGCATGGATTTTTCCCTACTGCCACCAAAGAGGAACTGATTACGGGCTGGAACTCCATTTTAAAGGACTTTCCAGATCATCGCCTCGATTTTATAGTGGACTTGGCCAAAACCGGGCAACATCGGCTGTTTTTGTTGAGCAATACCAATGACATCCATATCGAATGCGTCAAGGAACGGATGGGTAGGGCGAAATTCGAGCGCTTTAAGAATTGTTTCGAATTTTTCTACCTCTCCTATGAAATGGGCATGCGCAAACCCGACGCCGAGATATTCGAATTCGTTGTGCAAGAGCAACAGCTCGAGGTACGGGAAACCCTGTTCATCGATGATTCTAAAGACAATACGGACACGGCTTCGCAATTGGGACTGCAAGTGTGGAACCTTCAAGTAGGACAGGAAGAGGTCACCGAACTTAAAGGGCGATTCGATGTTTGATTTAGCGCTCAGCGTCCTTTGTTCCAGCCTGATCTTCGTCATTTTTAAATTGTTCGAGGTATATCGCATCCAAACCCTATATGCCATAATCGTCAATTATTTGGTGGCCTGTTTGACGGGAGTCTTGTTCTATGCAGCACCCATCCCCTTCGATGGCATCACGGATTCGTCATGGTTTCTAGGCACTTTGGGGCTTGGGGTATTGTTCATCTTGGTATTCAATATCATGGCGAAAACGTCACAACAAGCGGGTGTTTCCGTTGCCTCCGTTGCCACCAAAATGTCGCTGGTGCTCCCGGTTCTGTTCGGGGTTTTCATTTATGGCGAACAGCTATCGTTCTTTAAGGTCTTCGGTATTCTTATGGCGTTGGCAGCCGTCTATTTCGCTTCGGTAAAAGAAGGTAGTCCCACCTTTTCAAAAGCGACCCTCGTCTTGCCCGTTTTGGTCTTTTTGGGATCTGGGGCGATCGATACGGCCATCAAGTATTTTCAGCAAGGGCATTTATCGGAAGCGGAGTTTCCTTTGTTTTCAGCCACGGTTTTCGCTGCCGCTGCTTGCACTGGGTTGGTGTTCATTATGTTTAGGGCAGTTCGACAACCGCTCAAGTTCAATGGTAAAAACATCTTGGGTGGTATCGCATTGGGGGTGCCGAATTACTTTTCCATATTCTTCTTGTTGCGGGCACTGCAAAACGACCGCTGGCCCAGTGCAGCGATTTTCACTTTGAACAATGTGGCCATTGTCATGTGTTCCACCTTGTTGGGTATCGTACTGTTCAAAGAACGTATGATCAAAAGCAATTGGATCGGGATCGTGTTGGCCGTAATCAGTATCATCTTGGTGGCCCTATTCTAATGGAATTGAAATTGAAGACCCTTACGGAAGCTTGTGAACCCGTTTTGCTCAAAGAGCGCAAAAGCAAGTTCTATGGGTATGCCTTCCCAATTCAAAATGAAGAAGACGCCAAACATCTGGTGGCCCAATTGCGTAAAGAACATCCTTTGGCCAATCATGTCTGTCATGCTTGGAAAATCGGCCTGACCCAACCGATGTATCGCGCAAGTGACGATGGTGAACCCAATAACTCTGCAGGAAAACCCATTTATGGACAAATACAAGCTTTCGAGGTGACCAATGTTCTGGTGGCCGTTGTGCGGATTTTCGGTGGGGTCAAATTGGGTGTTGGAGGACTCATCCAAGCCTACAAGGCTGCGGCCCAAATGGCACTGGCATCCTGCGAACTGGTAATCGTCGATCCCTCATATCGGTTCCGTTTGAAATTCACCTATGTGTTTATGGATCGGATCATGCGGGTAATCAAGCAACAAAACCTTGAAATCCAAGAACAGGACCTCGCACTTGACTGTACCCTGATCGTAGGTTGCCCACAATCCAAAATCGAAAGGGTCGAGGAGGCTTTCGCGCAGATCCGGGAATTGGAATGGCTCCGTTTGGAGTAAGCTTATAGTTTATCCAATATGTATTGTGGACATTGGACCGGTTTGCCCGTTCGTTTGTCCATAAAAGCCAAAACGGTATGGGCGGTGGCCAGTACTTCGTTTTTTTCATTAGTCAATCGATACTCAAAAGCGATCTTCACCATGGGTTTTTTCACCAAGCGGGTCTCGACCGTAATCAAGTCATCGTACAATGCAGATTTTTTGTATTCAATTTGTAAGGAAATTACTGGTAGCATTATTCCATTTTCTTCCATGCTCCTATAGGTGATTCCCATCTCCCTTAACCACTCGACCCTACCCAGTTCCAAATACTGCGCATAATTGCCGTGATACACTACGCCCATCTGGTCTGTTTCGCCATATCTGACCCGGAAAGAAAATTTGTTAAAATTCATATAATTTCATGAAAAAGTATATATTTATAGGCTTGGTTTTTCGGAGCAAAACATGCGAAAAAAAAAGTAAAATTTCAACGGCTAAATGATTTTTTTTTTAGGTTTTTTGTTCACATATTTGTCGCATCCAGAGCATAGGGATTTCCCCTTATAAAGATAACCGAGAACGCTTAATTCAAACTAACCAACAAAACGAGATTACCTTCTTATGAGTGTTACTGCTGCATCCGTTTGGAACAACTGTTTGTCTTTCATAGAAGACAACATCCAGCCGCAAGCATTCAAGACTTGGTTTGTCCCTATTAAGCCTATCAGATTGGCAGACAATGCATTGAGCATCGAAGTCCCTAGTAAATTTTTCTACGAATGGTTGGAAGAGCATTATGTAAAATTGCTCAAGGTCGCCTTGCGGAAGGAATTGGGAAACAATGCCAAATTGGTCTATATCATCAAAATGGAGAACAAGTACGGGAACAGCGAACCGTACACTGAGAAAATACCGAGTTCGAACCGTTCGGCCATGGCCCCGCAAGAATTGGACGTGCCTGTCACCTCCAAGAATCCGGAGCTCAAGAATCCGTTCGTGATTCCCGGCATCCGGAACATCAAAATCGAGTCGCAACTCAATCCGAATTACAATTTCGAGAATTTCCTGGAAGGGGATTCCAACCGGCTCGCACGATCGGCAGGTATGGCGGTCGCGAATAAACCCGGAGGTACCTCTTTCAACCCCTTATTGATCTTTGGGGGCGTCGGTTTGGGAAAAACGCATTTGGCCCATGCCATCGGTGTTGAAATCAAGGATAAATACCCAGAACGCACCGTTTTGTATATCTCAGCGGAGAAGTTTACCCAGCAGTATATCGAATCGGTAAAAAAGAATACCCGAAACGACTTCATCCATTTCTATCAACTGATCGACGTACTCATCATCGATGATGTCCAGTTCCTATCCGGAAAATCGGGAACCCAGGATGTGTTCTTCCACATTTTCAACCATTTGCACCAAAACGGCAAACAGGTCATTTTGACTTCCGATAAAGCACCAGTCGACATGCAGGATATCGAGCAGCGTTTGCTTTCACGATTCAAGTGGGGCCTTTCGGCAGAATTGCAAAGTCCTGATTACGAGACCCGGGTCTCCATATTAAAGAACAAACTTTATCGCGATGGGGTTGAAATGCCCGATGAGATCGTAGATCATGTCGCCAAACATATCAAGACCAACATCCGTGAATTGGAAGGGGCCATTATCTCCTTGATCGCCCAATCGTCTTTCAATAAACGTGAGGTTACTTTGGAACTGGCGCAGCAAGTCGTTGAAAAATTCGTCAAGAACACCAAACGCGAAGTATCGATCGACTACATCCAAAAAGTGGTTTCCGATTACTTTGAAATGGATGTGGCCACCTTACAATCGAAAACACGGAAGCGTCATATCGTACAAGCCCGGCAATTGGCCATGTTCTTCGCCAAAAAATTCACGAAAGCCTCTTTGGCCAGCATCGGCTCCCAAATCGGAAAGCGCGATCACGCCACGGTACTCCATGCTTGCAAGACGGTCGATAATTTAGCGGAAACCGATAAGCAGTTCCGAAAATACATTGAGGACCTCAACAAAAAGTTCACCTAATCACCCGGATTTATGACCAAAGTTTTAATGGTGTGCCTCGGAAACATATGTAGGTCCCCATTGGCGGAGGGTATTTTGAAATCGAAAGTCGATACCACGAAGGTACAGGTCGATTCAGCGGGCACCGCCGGTTACCATGCCGGAAACCCGCCCGACCCCCGGTCGATCGCCACGGCGCTGCAGCACGGAATCGACATTTCGGCCCAGCGCAGTCGCAAGCTACTCGCAAAGGATTTAGAGGAATTCGATCATATCTTCGTCATGGATCGAAGCAATCTGGCCGATACCCAAGCCTTAGCCCATACCAGTGAACAGCGGAACAAGATCAGCTTACTCCTTAATTCCAACCAAAATGGAAGCAAGGAAGTACCCGACCCCTATTACGGTGGGGTATCGGGTTTTGAAAAGGTGTACCACATGATCGACGAGGCCTGTGAATCGATTGCCCGTAAAATTTGAACCCATGGAAGAAAAACCAGGATTAGTCGTCGGCAAACTCTACCTCATCCCAACCGCACTTGGGGACAACGCCCCTTTGGAAGTCCTTCCCATATCCATCAAACGTGCCATTGAAGGCATCGACCACTATATTGTCGAAAACGAGAAAACGGCCCGCAGGTTCATCAAGAAAGTCAGCGCCTCGAAACCCCAACCCGAGCTGGATATCAAGTTATTGAACAAATTCACCGATCCGGCCGAGCTTCCTTCCTATCTCGATCCATGCATCCATGGCCATCCTATTGGACTCATGTCGGAGGCGGGTTGCCCGGGAATTGCCGATCCAGGGGCCGATGTCATCCGTATTGCCCACGAAAAAAGGATACAGGTAGTACCCTTGGTCGGGCCTTCTTCCATCCTAATGGCTATGATGGCCAGCGGCATGAACGGTCAAAATTTTGCTTTTAATGGGTATTTGCCCATTGATACGGTCGATCGTAAAAAAGCCATCAAGCGCTTGGAAAAACTTTCGAAAGAAACAGGGCAATCCCAGATTTTTATGGAAACCCCGTATCGCAACGACAAATTGTTCAATGAACTGAAAAGTAGTCTGCAACCCTATACCCGCCTTTGTGTAGCGACCGATATCACCCAAGTGAGCGAAACCATTGCCAGTAAACCCATTGCCGAATGGAAGCAGATCGAATTGGAACTACATAAGCGACCAACGGTGTTCATCATCCAAGCCTAACACGCTGACCCAAGAAAAGCTTAGACCTTAGGATTGTGGATCGCTTCGATCGTCGAAATATCGTAATTGGAGAATTTTTTCATGTAATACTGGATCGTACTACCATAAGCATCGGCCACATTGGTCTTGCCATAAGAACGCAGGTATTTTTTCACGTTACCAGCGCCGGCCAAATGCGCGGCCGCTACGATGCCCGCTTCGGAAACCTTCACGCCGTTGATCTTCTTACCTACGAATCGTTTGATATCGCGACGCAAAATCCACTTGTTTCGTGAAACGTTCAGTTCAAAGACGCGCTCTTGTAACTGAGCATCAGCTAAAAAATGGTCCGTATCACGAACACCCATCAATCGCAGCGTACCCGCTCCAAATTGATATTTGCCCAAGTAGCCCAACGTATTGACGACCTGATAACGTCCCTGGGACTCCTTAAAGGCCAAGGCCTCTTTGAATCCAATATAATCGTTGGTTAGAAAAATCGAATGGAAATCCGTACGGGCGTCGTTCCGCTGTTCAGGAACCGTGGTAATGGCACCAACGGTATAGTCTACCTTGAATCCTTCTGGAACGGGAATCGGCTTAGAGCGGAATCCCACCGTACTAAAACTTGTCAAAACGGTTAATATGACCAGATGACTTAAAAAACTAATCCACCTTTTCATAAGTTGAAAATTTTAGGGACCGGTTTTAAGGCCGACCCAAATTTCAGCGCGCAAATATAGTGGGGGATTTGTTATTGGTGACTATAAAAATCCTAAGATTTTCATAATTGTATGTAAAAATACGTCAAACGGGGTGAAAAAGAGGATGAATGCACCTTATCGCTTGATTTTCTGCTGATTAAGCCATCGGATGTATGGTACTTTATTTCGGTTGTGCTGCTCATTGGTGGCCGCGAACTTGTGGTAACCAAAGTTGGTTACATCCACAACGAAGTACAAATAATCGTGTTTTTCCGCATTGAGTACCGCATTCAATGAAGAAATATCCGGCATAGTAATCGGCCCAGGGGGAACGCCTTTATACTTATAGGTATTGAAAGGGGAATCGATTTCCAAATCCCGGTACAATACCCTTTTGATAATGGTATCATAATTACCCGTTTCCCTTTTGATCGCAAAGATGACGGTAGGGTCTGCTTGCAACAACATCCCTTTTCGGATGCGGTTCAAATAGACGCCCGCTACCCGTGGGCGCTCATCCACTTTGGCCGTTTCTTTTTGTACGATGGCCGCCAGTGCCGATACTTCAACCGGTGAAAGTCCAGCGCTTTCGGCTTTTTCCTTCCTTTCAGGGTTCCAATACCGTTGGTACTCTTTGAGCATTCTATCGCGAAAACCATCGGCATCGGTATTCCAGAAAAGCTCATAGGTGTTCGGAAGGTACATGGCCAGTTGCGAATCGGTATTAAATCCGTTCGCTTCGAGAAATCCTTCATCGGAAAAGGCACTGACCAAGCTAGAGCTGTCCGCCTCGATTTGAGAGGCAATACGACCGGCAAGATCATAGATATTGGTTTGATTGTTGAACGAAACCTTTACCGGTACGTTGCCGCTTCGAAGTGCGTTCACCAGTTCGTTGTTGTTCATATCCTTCGTGATACGGAATCTCCCTCCTTTGATATTATCGATATATCCTTTACGCTGGGCAACCGCTTCGAAGGTATCCCAATCGGTAATCAGTGGCTCCAATTGTGATTTGACTTCATTGAAATCGGCATCCGAAGGAATAAACAAGAAGGCTTCCTCATTTGAAAACGAGGTATTCGGCGTAAAAATGGCCGAATAGATCTTAAAGGCGATAAAAGCACATACCAGCAAACCCAATAGGGCCGTCGCCCAAACCACGCGTTTTAAATTCATCCGTTTCGAAATTTTTGATACAATAATTCATCCTTGAAACCGGAACCGGACCGGACCCATTCTTTCTTGGTTCCACCATGGGTAAAACCCATTTTTGCGAAGAGATGCAAGCTGCGCTGATTGTCTTCCAAGATATTCGCATAGACCTGGTTCATATCGAGAACTGCAAAGGCATAGTCCGTTACCAAACCGATGGCTTCACCTCCGACTCCCTGGTTCCGTTGGGCTTCTTCCAAAACGACAATTCCCAAGCCGACGCGTTTGTTTCTCGGGTCGAAATCAAAGAGGTCGATCAATCCGATAAGTCCGCTTTCTTTGGTACAAATACCCAAACGCAATTGTTTGACTTCATAGATGTCACGATGGGCATGCTTTAGATACTCTCGCAGCACCCCTTTGGAATATGGGGTCACGGTACCGCTCAATTCCCAAATCGCGGTATCGTTTTCCAGTTGGTACAGGAAATCGAGGTCAGCGGGTTCCAAAGCGCGAAGAAAGCAATATGTTCCGTTCAACAAGGGCATGTGACCTCTCCTTTAAATACGAATTCCGCTTTTCCGATCAAATGCACGTCGGTGTAGACCCCGTTCTTTTTGAGAAAAGTAACTTCCAAATCCCCGCCCTGGGTCGCAATCGCCACCCGATTCGCATCGGTATGGTTGGCGTGGTGCATTGCCAAAGCTACTGCGGTTACCCCCGTTCCGCAAGACAAGGTCTCGTCTTCGACACCCCGTTCATAGGTACGCATGGCGAACGCATCGTCCGATCGGCTTTTGACGAAATTGATATTACTGCCTGCCTTTCCGTACATGCCGTACCGCAATCGGGCTCCCTCTTTTTTCACATCCATGGTTTCGAGGTCCTTGACGAACTGCACATGATGCGGTGAACCGGTATCCAAAAAGAAGCATTTCCCCTTTTGCTTGACTTCAGGAACGTCGATCATCTGCAGGGTGACGGTCCGGTCTGAAATCGAAGCGTGATGCATGCCATCAATGGCCCTGAATCGGGTTTCACCGGAAATGACCCCAAGGTCGTTCGCGAAGGCCACGATACAGCGCCCGCCATTACCACACATCGTACTCTGATGGCCGTCGGAATTGAAATACACCATATGGAAATCGGCCTCTTCATCCGATTCCAAAAGGATCAACCCATCAGCACCGATTCCAAAGCGACGATCGCATAAGGCCTTGACCGTTGCGGTGTCGTCATGGGGAAAGCGCCCATCCCGGTTATCGATCAATATAAAATCGTTCCCCGTACCTTGGTATTTGTAAAATTGGAAGTTTTGCGGCCTTGACATCCGTCAAAGATAGCATATTCTTTAAGGATTCTTTTGCAGTTAAAAACGCGTTAAACTGTTAAAATCAGAATTTTTTTAAGACTACTTTTAGGTAGCTGAATGATAATATAATTGAACTGAATATGAAACGAACAGCAGGCGTATTCGCCGTAGCACTTTTAGCGGGTGCATTCACCCTCGGTGCTTATAAGATCTTCTTCGAGAAAGAGAACATCACCTATGTTCCCCAGCAAGACCAAACCCCTTTCCTAACCGCCAGCAATCGTAGTGCCTCGGCCGCAGGAGCGGGAATCAATGAGATCGATTTTACCTTGGCAGCGGAAAAGACCGTCAACGCCGTGGTACACGTGAAAAATGTGACCAACAGTCGCAGCAGAAATAGTATCGCCGAATTTTTCTATGGATCCGAAGGTAGTCAGCGGCCCCAAATCGGAACGGGGTCTGGGGTAATCATTTCCCCTGATGGCTTCATCGTGACCAACAACCACGTCATTGCCAAGGCGAACAGTCTTGAAGTGACCTTGAACAACAATAAGAGTTATGACGCCGAAGTGGTCGGGGCCGATCCGACCTCCGACATCGCCCTATTGAAAATCGATGTGGACGGCGCCCTCCCCTATTTGGCCTTTGGGGATTCGGACAATGCCCGCATCGGGGAATGGGTCTTGGCCGTCGGCAACCCGTTCAATCTCACCTCAACGGTGACCGCCGGAATCGTCAGTGCCAAGGCGCGTTCGATATCTCCGGGTCGCAACCAATCGTTCATCCAGACCGATGCAGCTGTCAATCCTGGAAACAGTGGCGGTGCCTTGGTCAATACCAATGGGGATCTGATCGGAATCAATACGGCCATCACCTCACAGACCGGCTCCTATGTCGGATACTCCTTCGCGGTACCAAGTAATATTGCCAAGAAAGTAGTCGATGACCTGCTTGAATTCGGGAACGTTCAAAAAGGGATTTTGGGTATCTCAGCGGCCAATACCAGCTCTCGGGAAGCCAAAGAATTGGGCCTTGATGAAATCGAAGGGGTCTATGTGGCTGCCGTTGAAGAGGGCTCAGGTGCCGATGACGCCGGATTATTGGAAGGGGATATCATCAAACAGATCGATAATATCAGTGTCAGGAAATTCTCGGAACTGACCGGTTACCTCTCTTCGAAACGACCCGGCAACCAAGTGGACGTAAGTGTAGAAAGAGATGGGAAACGCCTTGTTTTTCCAGTCGTGTTGAGAAAGACACAAAGTTTGGAAGTCCCGAACATGAACCTTTGGGTCAAGAACCTGACCAAAGAAGATCAAAAGGATTTTGGGATCGATGAAGGGGTCAAGATCATAGCGGTACCGGAGATTTACCGTTCTTATGGGATGGTCGGTAAGGTCATCGTTGCCGTTGACGGAAAGGAAATCGAGAACATCGACGATGCCAATGAGGTGTTTTCGAAAATTTCGAGATACGACACGACCAGTATTACAACGATCGACAAAAACGGCGAGAAGGAACGCCTCATTTTCCAGTAAGGAATACCAAAAGGAAACAACGCCCCACAACGGGGCGTTTTTTTATAGCAAACCTTTTACGAAAACGTTTGAAATATCTAATTTTGCGCAAAATTTTAAACAACCTGCAACCCAGTTATGAGCGATACCAACGCCTACGAAAAAGAACTTGCTTTTCAAGCTGACCGAAGAAAAGCCACGACCGAATTCATCAAGATCATCAGCGACTTGTGGTACGACAAAGCCATCGAAGTGGTCTTGTTCAAAAACCAAGTCATCGACCGCAACGTCAGTGACATCATCAATTTGCACGAATACGCCGGCGAGTTCGTCCAAAAACCGATTTCCATTTTCGATTCCGTTGAAATCCTAAGGGCGGTGAACGATATCAACCTGCCCCCCGCGAAACTTGATATCGGAAAACTGACCTACGAATACCATTCGCAGGATAGTGGTCATCTGAATGTCAAGGCCTTCGTTCTAGACAAGCTGAAAGACGCCCAGACCACCAAATCGATCAAACCCAAGGACGTAGTACTCTATGGCTTCGGTCGTATCGGTCGCCTCCTGGCCCGTGAACTCATGGCCAAAACCGGAAAGGGCAACCAGTTGCGACTGCGAGCGGTCGTTACCCGTGGGGCGATAACCGCTGAAATCCTTGAAAAAAGGGCCGCCTTGTTGCGCACCGATTCCGTTCATGGGCAATTCAGCGGAACGGTCGAAATCGATACCGCGAACAATGCCTTGCAGATCAACGGGACCACGGTTTATTTCATCAGTGCCGATCAACCTGAAGACATCGATTATACCCAATATGGCATCTTGAACGCCTTGATCATCGATAATACCGGGGCATTTCGTGATAAGAACGCCTTATCACGCCACTTGGTGGCCAAAGGGGCAAGCCGGGTATTATTGACCGCACCGGGTAAGGAAGTACCGAATATCGTACATGGGGTCAACCACTCGGAATACAATCCGGATAAAACGAAAATATTTTCGGCCGCTTCCTGCACGACCAATGCCATAACTCCGGTATTGAAGGTTATCGACGATTCGTTGGGCATCAACAAAGGCCATTTGGAGACCATCCATGCCTACACCAACGATCAGAATTTGGTCGATAACATGCATAAGAAATACCGCCGTGGCCGAGCGGCCGGTTTGAACATGGTCATCACTGAAACCGGTGCGGGCAAAGCCGTTGCAAAGGCCCTTCCGGCCTTAGACGGAAAGTTGACCTCGAACGCCATTCGAGTGCCCGTGCCCAACGGCTCCTTGGCGATCTTGAACTTGGAAGTCGAGAACAAAACCTCGATCGAAGCGGTGAATACCATTTTGAAAAAGTATGCCTTAGAGGGCGATTTGGTCGAACAGATCAAGTATTCCTTGAGTAACGAACTGGTTTCTTCGGATATCGTAGGGGCTTCGGCACCCTCTATTTACGATAGTAAGGCCACCATTGTATCCGCTGATGGCAAAAACATCGTACTTTATGTATGGTACGACAACGAATATGGATATTCACACCAAGTAATCCGTTTGGCCAAGTATATCGCCAAAGTCAGACGATTCACTTACTATTAGACCGAATTTCGGTATTGACTTTGGTGGTTTCCAATATTGGTTTAATTTCGTCCTACCCTAAGTCAAGTAGTTAAGAATTATACCTATGAAGAAAGCACTGCTGTTTTTTACAGTTTGTCTTGGTGTTTTGGTATCGACCAACGCACAAGAGAACACCACCGATCAGAAAGACACCACCATTAAAGGCCAGTTTGAGGAACTGATCCGAAAATCGGGCAATTACCGGCAAGACGGACGACGCTATGAAGTCGTTCGTTTGATAGAATTGAACGCCCTGCAACAAAGTATTTCGGATTCGGTGGGCACGGCCAATAAAACCATTGGTGAACTGAAAGCCACCATTGCCGAAAATGAGACCGCCCTAAGTTCGTTGAACGCCAAACTCAGTGAAACGACCACGAATCTCAATCAGTTGACCCAAGAAAAGGACAGCATGTCTTTTTTCGGGGCCATGGTGTCGAAAGGGACCTATAAACTCATCGTATGGGGCATCATCTTCGCACTTCTGATTTCGTTGGTGTTGTTCATTTACAAATTCAGGAACAGCAATTACCTGACCAAACAAGCCAAGTTGGCCTTGAATGATCTGGAGGAGGAATTCGAACAACATCGAAGAAGGGCTTTGGAGCGCGAGCAAAAAGTCAGCCGACAGTTGCAAGACGAATTGAACAAGAACAAAAAAGGCGCTTGACCCCATGGCTTCGATCCGTGTCGCCCGGGCCGGCCTTTCCGATTTGGATGCATTGGCGACCCTTTTCGATGCCTACCGGGTATTCTATGGGCAACCCAAAGACTTCGTCGCGGCCAAGGCCTTCATAAACGACCGATTGTCAAAAGAAGACGCGGTCATCTTCATGGCATGGTCAGGCAAAACGGCGGTGGGATTTACCCAATTGTACCCCACTTTTTCTTCGGTTTCGATGCAAGCCTTTTACATCTTGAACGATCTTTTCGTGCATCCTGACCATCGAAAAAAAGGAATCGGTGCCCTCTTGTTGGAAGCGGCACAGGCTTTCACCTCCCAAAACGGCATGAAAGGATTGGCCTTGGAAACCGCGAATGACAATCCCGCCCAAAAATTGTACGAACGGTTGGGGTGGAAAAAGGATACCGAATTCCTTCACTACTTCTGGACCGCGACCAAAACCTGAGAAACCCGTACTTTTGGCCTCAAATTGAGAGCGTATGCGCATTGACATCATCACCGTCTTGCCCGAATTGTTACGAAGTCCGTTTGAAGCGTCCATTTTAAAACGGGCCATCGACAAGGGGTTGGTCTCGGTGCACTTACACGACCTCAGAACCTTTGGGATCGGCAACTACAAACAGGTCGACGATTACCAATTCGGCGGGGGTGCGGGTATGGTGCTCATGGCCGAACCCATCGATAGGTGCATCACCCAACTGCAAGACGCGCGTGATTATGATGAAATCATTTACATGACCCCCGATGGGGAGCGCTTCGACCAAGGGATCGCGAATGCCTTGTCGTTAAAGGAAAACCTGATCGTGCTCTGCGGACATTACAAAGGGGTCGACCAACGCGTTAGGGACCGTTGGGTGACTCGGGAGCTTTCTATCGGCGATTACGTATTATCAGGCGGCGAACTAGCCGCGGCTGTGGTTTCGGATGCCTTAATCCGTTTGCTTCCGGGAGTGCTGAACGATGAAACCTCGGCGCTGACCGACACCTTCCAAGACGGCTTATTGGCCCCACCGGTCTATACACGGCCAGCGGAATACAAAGGCATGTCGGTACCCGAGGTGTTGACCAGTGGAAATTTCGCCAAGATCGAAGCTTGGCGCGAAGAACAGGCCCTGAAACGCACTGAGGAACGCCGACCTGATCTTTTGGATGGCCCGAATCCACCAAAAAAATGAGCTACACTGTTGCGCATCCGAAAATAAGCACTAATTTTGCAATCCGTTAGGATAAACCTCTGGTGATGGTCACGAATGTTTGTTCCGACATCATCCATAAAATGAGACCATGGAATCGTTGATCAGTTTTGTAGAAAACGAATTTGTACCAAAAAAAGAATTTCCGGATTTTTCTTCCGGTGACACCGTGACGGTGTATTACGAAATCAAGGAAGGTGAAAAAACCCGTACCCAGTTCTTTAAAGGCGTTGTGATCCAACGTAGGGGAAGCGGAGCCACCGAAACCTTTACCATCAGGAAAATGTCGGGTACCGTAGGCGTTGAGCGTATTTTCCCGATCAACATGCCGGCCTTGCAGAAAATCGAGGTCAATAAGAAAGGAAAGGTCCGCAGGGCCCGTATCTTCTACTTTAGAAAATTGACCGGTAAGAAAGCTCGTATCAAAGAGGTACGCTCCTAAGCCGGAACACATACCAATGAAAAGCCTGCCTTGTGCAGGCTTTTTTCGTTATCAACAATTGTTAATAACCCCAGTTTATAAGTTGTTGATTTTAAAAGGGTTAGAAATTGCCGTTCGTAAGCAAATTATGCTACTTTTATCAAAGAACAAATGAGGAAGTGCAAACGGAATCAGCGTTCTTTTAAAGTTGACGTTCTTTAAAATGTAGTTCACTTATTTTTAGTTGGTAACACTACTAATCAAAAATAAAAAATGGGAACGGAGGAATACCTCGGTAATCCGAAGGGACCATAACCGCTTCGTGTGCGGATCGAAGAGCGATTTTCGATTCTGACGAAACGAAAGAACGACAAATAGGGCCTGCGAATTGTTTAGTTGAAAAATTAAAAAGGAACAGAATCCCAAACGTTGTAACCTGCGATGGATAAGGTTTCGGCCGAGATGAGTGGCAACACCCATTTGAAGTCCATGCAAGGTTTCTCAAAAGCCATATCACTGTACTCGTACGATGATATGGCTTTTATCTTTTTGATTCTTTCCAAAAAGCAAGCTCCCAGAGAGACTTCCCCATTGTAATGTATTATATTTGCACGGCAAAAAACAATCCCATTTTCAATGGCAAAGATCCTGTATACCAAAACCGATGAAGCCCCAGCATTGGCCACACAATCATTCCTTCCGATAGTCCAAGCGTTTACGAAGACCGCCGACATCACCATTACCACAAAAGATATTTCGCTCGCAGGCAGGATCATTGCGGCTTTTCCCGATTACCTCGAAGAAGGACAACGCATCAGCGACGATTTGGCCGAATTGGGGGCCCTAGCGAAAACCCCAGAAGCCAACATCATCAAATTGCCGAATATCAGTGCCTCCATTCCACAGTTGACCGAGGCCATCGAGGAATTGCAACAGAAGGGATACGCCCTACCCGACTACCCGGCATCCCCACAAAACGACGAAGAGCGCAATATCAAATCGCGCTATGACAAAATCAAAGGAAGTGCGGTTAATCCCGTTCTAAGAGAGGGTAATTCCGATCGTAGGGCCCCAAAAGCAGTAAAAAACTATGCCAAAAAGAACCCACATAGCATGGGCGCTTGGCATTCCGATTCCAAAACCCATGTGGCTACCATGGGATCGGGTGATTTCCGTTCCAATGAGAAATCGACCACGGTTCAGGGGGCCAGGGAAGTAAAGATCGTCTTGAATACCGATTCAGGTCAGACGACGCTAAAGGACAAAGTGGTTTTGCAAGATCAGGAAATCATCGATGCCACGGTGATGGACAAAAACGCCCTGATCGCATTTTTGAAAAAGGAAATCGCGGCTGCGAAATCCGAAGGCTTGTTGCTATCATTGCATTTGAAGGCCACTATGATGAAGGTATCGGACCCCATCATTTTCGGACACGTAATGACCGTGTATTTCGAAGCGGTTTTCGAGCAATATGCGGCGACTTTCGCCAAATTGGGTATCAGTCCGAACAACGGATTGGAGAGCCTTCTAGACACCTTAGCAGAAACCGATGATGCGGAAGCGCAAGAGATCCGTTCGGCGATACATCAGGCTATCGCCGATGGACCCGACTTGGCCATGGTGAATTCGGACAAAGGCATTACCAACCTTCATGTACCCAGTGATGTGATCATCGATGCCTCCATGCCCGCCATGATCCGGAATTCAGGGAAAATGTGGGATGCCCAAGGCAAGCAACGCGACACCAAAGCCTTGATTCCGGATAGCAGCTATGCCGGAATCTATCAAGCCACAATCGACTTTTGTAAAACACATGGGGCTTTTGACCCAACGACAATGGGGACCGTTCCCAATATTGGCTTAATGGCCCAAAAAGCGGAAGAATACGGCTCACACGATAAAACCTTTGAAATCGCCGAAAGCGGAACCGTCGAGGTTGTAGATGCCAAGACGGGTGATGTCTTATTGCAACACCCTGTTGCTACAGGGGATATTTGGCGCATGTGCCAGGTCAAGGATGCCCCGATCCGCGATTGGGTCAAATTGGCCGTATCACGTGCTAGGGCGACACAGACCCCAGCTGTCTTTTGGTTGGATAAGGCCCGTGCCCACGATGCGGAACTTATCGAAAAAGTGACGGCTTACCTTCCCGAGCATGACACCACAGGGCTCGATATCCGTATCCTATCCCCAATGGAGGCCACGGCCTTCACCTTAGAAAGAATGAAGGGTGGGCAAGACACCATTTCGGTTTCAGGCAACGTCCTTCGCGATTACTTGACCGACCTCTTCCCTATTTTGGAAGTTGGAACCAGTGCGAAAATGTTGTCTATCGTTCCCTTGATGAACGGAGGTGGTCTTTTCGAAACCGGTGCCGGTGGATCCGCACCAAAACACGTCGAGCAGTTTTTGGAAGAAGGCCATTTGCGTTGGGATTCCCTGGGGGAATTCTTGGCGCTGGGCGTTTCTTTGGAGCATTTCGGGGAAACCAATGCCAATGACAAAGCCAAGGTATTGGGTGAGGCCCTGGACAAGGCCACCGAACGCTTCTTGGACAATGACCGTTCACCATCACGAAAGGTCAACGAATTGGATACCCGCGGCAGCCACTTTTACCTCGCCATGTATTGGGCACAAGAATTGGCTGAACAACAGGCGAATCCGGCCTTGAAGGCTGTTTTCGGCGAAGTGGCCAAACAACTGGATGCCGAAACGCCCACCATTTTGAAAGAACTGTTGGATGCGCAGGGGCATACGATCGATATCGGAGGGTATTATCTACCGGACCCGGCAATGGCCAGCAAGGCCATGCGCCCTAGTGCGAGCTTCAATCGCATTTTGGACGGTATTTCGTAATTCAATTCCCTTTACGTAGATGGCGTGTTTTCTTCCCCTAACGGGAACTACATCGTTATACCTCTAAAATTTCGCCAAGAGAACGTTAAAGTTTTTTAAAAAAATCGGCACGGCCCCTATATTTAAGGAAACCAAAAAAAAATGCTGAACAAATTCAAAGTGCTTTTACCGGCACTCTTGTTTTTATCCCAACTGAGCTTTTCCCAACAACGATATACCATTAGCGGCACGATTTCAGAAGCCGCTAGCAACGAGACCATGATCGGGGTGACCATCGGGATAACCGAACTACGAACGGGCACCACCACCAATGAATACGGATTTTATTCGATTACCTTACCCGAAGGCGAGTACAGCCTCATTATCAGTTATTTGGGATTTCAGGATATCGTTCGGAACATCGACTTGAACGGTGACACCAAAATCAACTTCCGTATGGAGGCCGAAGCCGAACAATTGGATGAGGTCGTCGTAACGGAAAAAGCGGAACAGTTGAACATTAGGGCACCGCAAATGAGTGTGAACACCTTGGCAGTACAGACCATTAAGAAAATACCCGTGGTCTTGGGTGAGGCCGATGTCATCAAATCACTATTACTACTTCCTGGGGTAACCAATGCGGGTGAAGCCTCTTCGGGCTTCAACGTGCGTGGGGGCGCCGCTGATCAAAACCTAATCTTGTTGGATGAGGCCACCATTTTCAATTCCTCCCACCTTTTCGGGTTCTTTTCCGTATTCAATCCCGATGCGATCAAGGATATCAAGTTATATAAAGGGGGAATCCCTGCCCGCTATGGAGGACGGGTATCCTCGGTCCTTGAAATTTTCCAGCGTGAAGGAAATAGTAAGGAAACCAAGGTCAATGGCGGTATCGGTGCCGTGGCAAGCAGGCTATTGATCGAAGGGCCTATCACCAAAGACCGCACGGCGTTCTTGGCCGGTGGCAGGGCCTCCTATGCGCACTTGTTTTTACCCTTGTTCGATGTCGATAACCGCGCCTATTTTTATGATGTCAACGCCAAGATCAGCCATAAGATCAACGAGCGGAACAGCATCTACCTCTCGGGTTATTTTGGGCGTGACCTGTTCAGTATCAATGATAGTTTTGTAAATACCTATGGCAACGCCGTCGGAAATTTTAGGTGGAACCATCTTTTTTCAGATAAGTTGTTTTCGAACCTCTCCCTGATCTACTCCGACTATTTCTATGGGTTGGAACTTGATTTCGTGGGGTTTGAATGGGATTCGGGCATTCAAAACTTCAATGTCAAGTATGATTTGAAGCATTACGTTAGCGATAAACTGCAGATCAATTACGGCTTAAACAACACCTATTATGTCTTCAACCCCGGGAAAATCCGCCCCAACAGTGAGGATTCGGGAATCGTTGAAGAACAACTGACCAAAAAATACGCCAACGAAAATGCACTCTATGTTGATGTGGAGCATGAGATTTCCGATCGGCTCAGTGTCGGCTATGGCTTGCGGGTAAGCCAATTCAACCGCTTCGGTCAAGATGAGTTTTTCGTGTACGAAAACGACAGTCCCGTGATTTTCGATCCGTTCACCTTGGTCTATCAAGAGGCCGAACCGATCGATACGATCAATCCCGGGCGTAGCGGTACCTTGAAGAAATTCTTCAATTTCGAACCCCGTGCTTCCTTGGCCTACAGTTTTTCGAACAACAGTTCGATTAAAGTAAGCTACACCCGCCTGGCCCAGTACCTGCACCTCTTGTCGAATACCAGTTCCCCTACCCCTTTGGATGTTTGGACTCCAAGTGGTCCGTTTGTCGAACCCCAATTGCTGGACCAATACGCGATCGGTTTTTTCAAGGATATTGACAACGGCGCCTATTCGCTTGAAACGGAGGCGTTTTACAAGGATATTGAAAACCGGATCGATTATATCGATGGGGCCGACTTGATCGCCAACAATGCAATCGAGCAAGTAATCCTAAATGGGGAGGCCCGCGCTTACGGACTGGAGTTCTTATTGCGAAAGAATACCGGGAGATTGCAAGGGTGGTTGGCGTATACGCTTTCCAAATCGGAACAACGCACCCCAGGCCGTGAACCGGCCTTTGACAACGGGCGCTCGAATATGGAAACCGGGATCAATTTCGGTGAATGGTATAATACCCCGTTCGATAAAACCCATGATATCGCCCTATATGGGAATTATGAGCTGAATGACAAATGGAGTATCAACGCCAATTTCATTTACCAAACCGGTCAACCAACGAACTATCCGATCGGCCAGTTCGAATTCGAGGGCTTGGTCGTACCGTATTTCGGTTTGCGAAACCAGGAGCGCTTGCCCGATTACCATCGTTTGGATATCTCGGCGACCTTGAAATCAAGGAAAAACAAAACAAGAAAACTACAGTCTGAATGGGTCTTTAGTGTTTATAACCTGTACAACCGCATGAACGCGGCTTCGATAAATTTCAGACAGAACCAAGACACCGGAAGAAACGAGGCCATCCGAACTTCGATCTTCGGTATTGTCCCAGCAGTCACCTACAACTTCAAGTTTTAGCTATGAAAAAGTTCTTTATCGCACTTTCAGGAATCCTATTGTTGTTCTCGTGTGAGGATGTCATTGAAGTGGATGTCCCTTCCGAAGATCCCCGTTTGATCGTCGAGGCCTTGATCCGCATTGACGAAAGCGAGGAATTCTTCAGACCCATCATCAAAGTATCGCTGACCAGTTCGTTTTTCGGAACGATCCCCCTTACGGGATTGCGTGATATCACCATTACGAATTTAAGCCTGCCCACCGATGGCGGAGGCAATGCAGTCACCTTGTTGGAAACCGCACCAGGTTCGGGCATGTACCAAGATGACGACCCGATCGGACTTCGTTTTTTTGAAGATGGCGAACTTTTATTGCAACTCACCCACGAAGGGCGGTTGTATTTCGCCCGCACCTTCTACCAGCGTAGCGTTCCTATCGACAATTTGGAACAGGGCGATGAAACCTTGTTCGATGATGATGATACCGAGATCAAGTTGACCATCACCGATAACCCGGGCACCAATGATTTTTACATCCTTGATTTCGGGGATGGGGAGTTTTTCGCTTTGGAAGATCAATTCTTCGATGGGGAGGAGTTCGAATTCTCGTATTTCGTAGAGCGCGATTTGCAGCCTGGTGACGAACTCACGGTTACCTTGATGGGGGCCGATGAGACCTTCTTCAACTATATCGACCTGTTGATCGAACAGACCGAGGACGATGCCGGGGTTTTCCAAACCCCCGTTGCGACTGTCAGGGGCAACATTTTCGATGTCACCGATCTTGATAACATCGATTTGTTCGACAATGTCGGTCAACCGGATGTCTTTCCTTTGGGTTATTTCGCCGTCGTTCAAGAATACAAGCGTACCATTACGATTCAATAAGCCATGGTACGTCTGCGCATCTTCGGGCTGTATAGTAGCATACTCATACTATTGTTTGGCTGCGAAGATGTTATCGAGGTCAACGTACCCGACGAAGAACCCCGTCTGATCGTCAATGCCTTGATTCGGATCGACCCTGATTCGCAAATCGTCGATTACGAGGTCAAAGTCAGTTTGACCGATTCGTTCTTCGGTGAGCTCCCAGTGACCAATTTGCAGCAAATCGCAATTGGAGGATTGATTTTGGTAGATTACGATGACCCTGGATCTGGGGTGTACCGACAACGCGGAACATTATCGAGTTTGGAGCCGGGCCAAGAGATGATTTTGCAGATCGATTGGGAAGATCGCTTGTATTTCGCCCGAACCCCCTATGTCGAGACCGTACCTTTGGACCGTATCGAATTGGGCACCGAAACCTTGTTCGACGAAGACGACACTGAAATCATCATCACCTTCACCGATCCCGGAAATCGTAACGACTTTTATGTCTTTGATCTGGGGTTCGGTAATTTCACCACCGTTGAAGATCAATTCATTCAGGGGCAACAATTTTCATTTTCGTATTTCTATGACCAACAATTCGAACCAGGGCAAGAATTGACGGTCAGCATTTTAGGGGCCGACTTGAACTTTTACAACTACATGAACCAGCTGATCGAACAATCGGAAGACACTTTTGGGGTGTTCGAAACGCCTGCCAGCACTGTTCGGGGCAACATCTTTGATGTCACCGAATTGGATAATATCGACTTTTTCGACAATGTATTGATCCCTGATGAATTCGCCCTTGGGTATTTTGCCGTGGTGCAAGAATACACCCAAACCATCACGGTTGAATGATCACAACAGCAGGTAAAGGAACAAGATCATGCCAATGCCGACCAATCCTTGAAATAAAGTTGCCAAACTATGCCCTTTCAGGGCGGTTTTCACGTCCATTCCTGAAAACTGTGAAACGACCCAAAAGTAGCTATCATTGATATGTGATACGGTCATCGCCCCTGCTCCTATGGCCAAAACGGTCAGGGCAACCTCAACGGTATCCGTCAACGAGAAGGCGGTCAACAAGGGTGCGAAAATCGCAGCTGTGGTAATTATGGCGACCGTTGACGACCCCTGTGCCGTTTTCAATAAGGCGGCGATCGCAAAGGCAATCAAGAGTCCGCTGAACCCGGTGCCCGATTCCAACGCTAACAATCCAGCCAAATCGATCGTTCGCAAGATGGCTCCGAAAGCCCCACCAGCCCCGGTTATTAAAATGATCAATCCGGCTTGCTTCAAAGCTAAGGGAACCCATGTTTTTTTGGAATCATCGACTATTTTCCTGCCCAAAAGAAAAGCAAATAACACCCCAACCAACAAGGCAATGATCGGGTTGCCGAGAAAGTCGATCGCCTTAAAAAAAGCTTCTTGTCCGAAGGGATGGGTCGGGTAGTTCGCGATGGACTTCAAGGCAATCAACACCACAGGGCTTAATAGCGGTAAAAAAGCTTGAAAAGCACTTGGTTTTGGGCTTTGGGGCTGTTCAAGAACATCCTGTTCTGGGACTTCAGAGTCGGATTTCAGTGATTTCCCAATAAGTCGTGCCCAAATATAACCCGTCAATGAAACAGGTAAGGAAACGGCCAAACCCAAGAGCAAGACCGTCCCCAAATCGGCATCGAGCATGGCGGCAGCGGCCAAGGGACCCGGTGTGGGCGGAACGAACACATGGGCGGCATAGAGACCCGTCGCCAAAGAAACCGCAAAAACCAGCATGGGTAATCCGGTTTTCTTGCTGAGGGCTTTGTTCAACGAAGACAGTATAATGAATCCTGAATCACAGAAGACCGGTATCGATATCACATACCCAGCTAAATTCAAAGCCAATGGGGAGCGTTTGAGACCGATAGCCTTTAGAAAAACATTGGCCAATACCGTGGTCGCCCCACTTTTTTCAAGATAGGTGCCGATTACCGTTCCAAAGGCGATGACCAATCCGATTCCGGATAAGGTTTTTCCAAAACCTTCGGTCATGGCCTTGATGATGGCCTCGGGCGACATTCCCAAAAAAAAGCCGGTCAATAAGGCCGTCAGGGTCAATGAAAAAACGGGATGCATCTTGAACCGTATGGTGGTGAAAATGATAAAGGCGATGGCCCCGAACAAAACGATCAATTCCATGTTTTCGATTTAAAATGGGTTTTCAAAGCGGTTCGCAATAGGGGTTCGGCCCGTTCCATATTATAGGCTACGGATTCATTGGGGTCGGCGATGACCACGACTTCATCCAGCCCTAAGTTTTGTCGCTCGGCCTCGGTCAAATCGGACATGCCGCAAATTCCCAAGGTCGGTATCCCATGTTTTTTGGCCAATCCTATGACGCCGCTGATCAACTTTCCATGTAAGGTCTGGCCATCGATTTTCCCTTCCCCGGTCAAGATCAAATCCACAGGATGGGATTCCAAATAGGACGCGATTCCTGATAGCTGTAAAAGAAAGTCGATGCCGCTGACATAGGTCGCCCCGCAAAATACCTTCAGGCCATAGCCCGTTCCTCCGGCCGAACCCGAACCCGGTGTTTGCGCTTCATCGCGCTGTAAGTCCCCTTTTACGGTTTTCGCTAAATGCCGCAAACCTTGATCAAGAAGTTTGACCTGTTCCGAATCCGCTCCTTTTTGTGGGGCGTAGACAAAAGCGGCACCATCAGGACCATATAACGGATTATTGACATCGTTAATGGCAAAAAAGGAAACCCCATCCAAATCCGGTTGCCCTGCAATCGTAGCAATGGCCTCCAAATTCGCTCCGGTCGGTGCTAAAGTTTCACCGGATTCATCCATAAATCGATAGCCAAGCGCTTGGGCGATCCCGATTGCCCCATCGTTGGTCGCACTGCCTCCAATTCCCAAATAAATGGATTTGGCACCCATAGCCATCGCATGCCGTATTTGAAGGCCCACACCGTAGGTCGACGTATGCATCGGGTTTCGCTCGCTGGGATCCAATAGCACCAAACCGGCTGTCGTGGCCAATTCAACATAGGCGGTCCGTTGTGCCGAATCATATAGGAAAGGAGCATGGATCGGTCGCATCAAGCCATCAACGGTATCGACCATCACTTCTTCCGTCTTCGAATACTGTGCGACAGAGGATAAAAAGCCATCGCCACCATCAGAAAGGAGGGCAGACTTGATGCCTACCCCAGGGAACAACTCCCGTAAGGTCTCCGAACAGATCCCGATTAGCTGTTCGGCCGTCAAGGACCCCTTGAACTTATCCGGTACGACAACGATATTCATCCTTTGGTTTTTATCCATAAAAATCCGAATGGCGGCAATTGCCATGTAGCTTCATTCATTTTTTTTCCGGTCAATAGGTCGACCGCGTCAGGCGCGAAGGTCTTGATATCCACTGCAGCATCCGAAAAATTGTGCAGGCCGAAAAAGGATTCGCTATGCTGTTTTCGGGTGATGACGAACACCGACCCAATGCGCTCATAGCCTGCCTGACCATAAGGATTGAACACGGGTTCGGTGGTACGTACTTCGAGCAAGGCCATATAGGCCCGATACACCTTGGCCCGGAACGAATCCGGATTCGATAGTACCGCACTAAGTTCCCCGGCATCCAACTTGGAACGGTTGATCCTTCGATTGATTCCGGAAGAGAGCGCCGCCTCACGATCATTTTGCGAGCCGAATATGGAGTGGAAATAAATTCCAGGGACCCCCGGCATGCTTAACAATACCGATTGGGTCAGTAAAAAGCGGTCGATCCGTTCCGCATCCGGTCGGTCGGGAGGGGTAAGCAAATCCATATAATTGCAATTCAACTCGTAAGGCGATTTGGTACCGTCGCCATTGTCTTTGTATGAAACGAATCCACCATGGGCAATAGCGGTATCGGCCAGGGCCTCGATTTGATCCGTGGCAATGATACCCTGTAAGGGCCTGACCCCTACCCCATCATGGCTTGCGGTAAAATTGAAAAAACAAGTCCCCCCTTGAAGTTCCAGGGTTCCGGCCCAATCGGTCAATTCGGTAACATCTTGGGTGCGAAGCGAATGGGCCAACAAGGGAGGTAAGGTGAAATTGTAGACCATATGGGCCTCGTTCGTTCCATTTCCGAAATAGCTGATGTTTTCCTCATGGGGTACATTGGTCTCGGTGATCAATACGATTTGCTTGCCCATATCCTCGATGACCTTTCGATACACTTGGATCACTTCATGGGTCTGGTCGAGATGGATACAAGAGGTCCCCAATTCCTTCCAAAGAAAGGCAATCGCATCCAATCGTACGTATCGCGCGCCCTTGCTGGCGTAATACAAGAGAATATCGAGTACCTGCAGAAACACTTTCGGACTGCGGTAGTTCAAGTCGACTTGATCTTCGCTGAATGTGGTCCAAACCGAAACAGGGTTGCCTTCTTTTTCGAAAACATGCAAGAGCGGTAAGGCACGTGGCCGGACCACGGCCGAATAATCCAAACTAGGGTCGGCTTCGATAAAATAGTCACTGAAACGCGGATCCCCATTTAAAAAACCTTGAAACCACTTTGATTCTTTAGACATATGGTTCACGACCGCATCGAACATGAGGTCACGGTCTTTCGCCAAGTCTTCGATATGACCCCAATCACCCAATTCCGGGTTGATCTGGTAATAATCGATGACACTGAAACCATCATCCGATGAGTACGGAAAACATGGCAGTAGATGGATGGCACTTAAAGGTTCCAAATAAGTGTCAGCTACTTCCTTCAAGGTGACCAAAGGCGCTTGACCTGCGCGAATGAAACTATCACCATAGGTAATCAGGATGCTATCGGTATGATCTAAGGGCCGTTCGTTTTGATGGCCATCATAGCTATTCTTCAAGGCCGAAATTCCGGCCATCACTTCATCGGCCGCATCGGGATAAAGTCGTTCAATTAAATGCCGCATGTACTGTACTTATGCTAAAATGTTTTTTAAGGATAATGCGATCAACACGATGATCGCGAAATAGGCCAAGAGAAGGATCAATTCTTTTTTCGCCACATAGTACTCGACGACAATTCCCTTTTTGGCCGTTCTAGGAATCAGACGGCTTATCGAATACGCCACGAGCATAGTGACCACGCAACCGATAGCATTCCACCAGAACCAGAATACCTCGGGCACATATAACCATAGGTACATGTTTAGGAGTACGCCGACCACGATTCCGATGTTGGCGCCCAGGGCATGGGTGCGTTTGGTCAACAAGGCTAAAATAAAGGCGGCTAATATCGGACCGTAAAAAATGGAACTCACCTTATTGATCACCTCGATGACGGTACCTTCAATGTTACCGGCGAAAAAGGCGAAAAACAGGCAAACCAAGCCCCAGAATACCGAGAGCAAACGCGAATACCTAACATATTGATCGTCTGAAAGATCCCCTTTGAACCGCTTCACGAAATCTTCAATGGTAACCGCTGACAAGGAGTTTACCGTTGAGCTCAAAGAGGACATGGCCGCTGACATGATAGCGACCAAAAGAATCCCGATGACCCCGTTGGGTAAATATTTTATGATAAAGACCGGCACCATCAGGTCGGCTTTTTTTCCTTCCAAACTATCGATATTGGCTGCATACACTTCTGCGATTTGGTCTTGGAAACCGAGATCCGTCATCAACAAAGTCCCCAACACCAAGCCCATGATACAATAGGTCAAGGTGACCGGAAACCGGAACAAGCCGTTTGCCAAGAGCAAGTTTTTGATGGTGGGCAGCCCTTTGGCCGAAAGCATCCGTTGGGTTTGGGTCTGATCCGTGCCGTAGTACGACGCATAGAGGAAAAAACCACCGATGACCATGGGCCAAAATCCGAATTCATCGTTCTTATCGGCATTGTCGAAGCCCCATTTCGAGAAATCGACGGCTGTCAAACGATCCGTATCGACCTGGGTCAGAAAATTATCGAATCCACCCAATTCGCTAATGCCAAATGCCAAACAAATGACAATCCCCAAAAACAAAATCAACATTTGGATCACATCACCCCAAATCACGGCTTTCATTCCCCCTTGAAAGGAATAGACCAGGGTAATGGCCCCGATGAGCAAGACCGATACCCAAAATTCGATACCCGTGGTGGCTTGCAAGATCAACGCCATGGTATAGACCATGACCCCGGTCGCCACGGAACGGCTGATCTGAAAAACAAAACTGATCAACAGCCGCGAAGAAGCATCGAATCGCCGTTCGAGGTATTCATAAACACTGACGATGCCCGCTTTGTACAGGGACGGAATCAGGGCGATCAATAAAAATGCCATGGCCAATGGTACCCCGAACTCGTAGGTCAGCCATTGCAGACCACCTCCTTCTTTGATACCGACGAAGGCCGGGGCCGAAATAAAGCTGATGGCCGACAACTGGGTCGCCATGGTCGAAAGGCTGAGCGGAATCCATCCCATGCTTCGTCCACCCAAGAAATAATCGCCTGAATTCTTGTTTTCTTTGAAGAGATAACCCAGTCCGAGAAATCCCAATAAGTAAACGACGATAATGGTATAATCAAGCCAATTCATGGAGAGCGGTTCAGTTGGTTGCAGTGAAGAAGAAAATTAGGGATAATTCTCGAATGGCGCAATTTCAAATGGGGATACCACAGCAATCTACCGTATTGTGTACTTTTGAACAAACTTGCAGCATGCGCAGAACCGACAAGGATTTATTGGTCAAGGGCATCCGCTCCTTCATGATGACGGCCCTAACGATGTTCCTCGCACCGATTTTGATCTATCAAGCCTTCAAAAATCAAGAGAACCTCTTGTTCTGGCCCGTATTGATCGTCGGTTTGCTATTGGCCGGTCTGGCCATTTATTTGGGGTTTCGATCGCTTCGTATTGTTATGGAAGCCGTGTTCGGAAAGAAGGAAAAACGCTGATCATTTGGGATTAGGGGGCTTCTTCCATTTGTTACTCAGTGAAGCATAATCGTAATCCAAAACAGATCGTTGTCGCGCCAAACGCCCTGAGGCGAAGGCCCGTTGTAAAATATCTTCCATGAGGTAGTCTTCATGCACCTCGGTTGGGATGAACTCGCGTTTCAAATTGATCTTGAACGCTTTGGCCGTAGTCTGATACCAGAAGGCGCGCCAACCGCTACGTAAGTTTTTTACCAAATCGAAAGCTGTCGACCCAGTCTGTCGGTGGATGAGTTTTACCAAGATCTGCCCTTCGGTGCGCGTGAGTTTTTTCAGTTCTTCGGCGAATTCACCCTCGATATATTTCTGTACTTTCTTGGTGTAGCGTTTCTTGTGGCGTTTTTTGGTGATGTGCTGCAAGCTGTCGTTCAATTCGACCAGCCGTTCGGCGGCCAGCTTGGCATAAGGGTAAACCTTAAGGGTCTTTCGGCGCAGAATATAATAACGGAGTTTCTCCTTTCGGTCGTCGAATTCCAGTTTGCCGAAGATGTAGACGTCTTCCAAGGCAATGGCTTTGATCCAAGAGGAATCCCCTTCCATCCGAACCAAATAGGCCGAGGTATCGATCGGGATTTCCTTGGTTTGGGCGAACAGCGAGCAAACGAAAAAGAACGGAATGAAAAAAAGATACTTCCCCATAGTGGACATACGACCAAGAATCACACCAAAAGTAACGATATTGCCTCGCGCATATTATTAAATAAACGTGAATATTACTAAGTTTGATTTATAAAACACTTAATGACGTCTATGGCCATCATCAACGAAAAATCACTGGAATTTTTTGAAAAATATTTGAACAATGCCTCCCCCACGGGGTATGAATGGGAAGGGCAAAAAATTTGGATGGACTATCTCAAGCCCTATGTTGATGACTTTATCACCGACACCTACGGTACCGCCGTAGCAGTAATCAATCCGGAAGCGGAATACCGTGTGGTCATCGAAGGGCATTCCGATGAAATCTCTTGGTATGTCAACTACATCACCGACAACGGACTGCTCTACGTCATCCGGAACGGGGGTAGCGACCATCAGATCGCCCCGTCGAAATGGGTGAACATCCATACCAAAAAGGGCATCGTGAAGGGCGTTTTCGGATGGCCTGCGATCCATACCCGTAAATCCGGAAAAGAAGAACCTCCGAAGCTCGACAATATCTTTATCGATATCGGTGCCAAAGACAAAGAGGAAGTCGAAAAAATGGGTGTTCATGTAGGATGTGTGATTACCTATCCGGACGAGTTCCAAGTCTTGAACAAGGATAAATTCGTATGCAGGGCGCTTGACAATCGGGCGGGTGGTTTTATGATTGCCGAAGTAGCGCGACTGCTACATGAAAACGGCAAAACACTCCCATTCGGACTGTACATCACCAATTCGGTACAAGAGGAAATCGGTCTACGTGGTGCCGAAATGATCACCCAGACCATCAAACCCAACGTCGCTATCGTGACCGATGTGACCCACGATACCACGACCCCGATGATCGACAAAAAAGTGCAAGGGGAAGCGGCCATCGGTAAAGGTCCGGTAATTTCCTATGCGCCTGCCGTTCAGCAAAAACTGCGCGAACGGATCATCGAAACCGCCGAAGCCAAAAAGATACCTTTTCAAAGAGCGGCCTCATCCCGATTTACAGGCACTGATACCGACGCCTTTGCCTATAGTAATGGCGGGGTGGCATCCGCTTTGATCTCTTTGCCATTGCGGTATATGCACACCACGGTCGAGACCGTACACCGAGAGGATGTTGAGAACGTAATCCGTTTGATCTATGAGACCTTGTTGACCATTAAGGCCGGAGAGACCTTCAGCTATTTTGATTGACCGGACGACGTATGGAAGAATACGTTGATATCTTGGATGAAAACGGTCGACCAACCCATACGACCTTACTGAAAACGGAAGCCCATCGCTTGGGATTTTTCCACGCCACGGTACATGTTTGGTGTTATTCCAAGTCTGGAAAGATTCTTTTACAACAACGCGGAAAGGACAAAAAGACCTTCCCCCTATTATGGGATGTATCGGTTGCCGGTCATGTCTCGGCTGGGGAATCGATCGAAAAAGCCGCCCTTCGTGAAGTTGCCGAAGAAATCGGGATTCGGATCGAAAGCCCGCAGTTGATCCCTCTGGAAACCCTAAAAACGGAACACCGTCACGCCGCCGATTTCATTGATCGGGAATTCAACCATATGTTCTTGTGTGAAATCGATACCCAGGTGGAACTCATCCCACAGCAGACCGAAGTGGAAGCATTGCAATGGATGGCTATTCCTGCGTTCGAATCGCATATCAAAAACAACAGCCTTGACCTGGTACCGGATTCGGAAGGCCGTTATCAAATGATCCTCAGGGCCATTAAAAGGCGCTTAGAACTCCCATGACCCGAAGCGTTCCATAGTTATTGGATGGGTCACTTGTTGCCCGTCGGCCATATTCTTCACAATGAACTCGCCCTTGGCCAATTCTTCTTTTCCTAAGAACACTACCGCCGGAATCCCTCTTTTATGGGCATACTTCAATTGCTTTTGCATCTTGGTGGCAGTTGGATACATATCGGCCCGAAGGATACCTTCCTTTCTGATCCTGCCGAGTAGTTTAAAGGCTTCTTTACCCTCTTCACCACCAAAATTCAAGATCAACACATCGACTTGTTGCGCTAAGGATTCCGGAAACAACTTTAATTCTTCCAAGACCATATAAATACGGTCCAATCCAAAAGAAATGCCGACCCCACTGACATCCTTTAAACCAAAAATTCCGGTCAGGTCATCGTAACGACCTCCCCCACCGATCGATCCGATGGCCACAGACTCGGGGGCCGCGACCTCAACGATAGCACCGGTGTAATAATTCAACCCACGCGCAAGGGTAACATCGATCTGCAGCCGACTCGCCAACAGCTCCGTGTGCCCTATGAAATCCACGATTTCCTCCAATTCGCCAACCCCTTGCATTCCGATGTCCGAATCGGCCAAAAGGGTCTTGAGGCGTTGCAGTTGCTCGGTAGAACTGCCCGTCATCGAAAATAAGGGCTCCGCCTTTGCGATCGCATGGTCGCTAAGGCCCTTGGCACGCATTTCGGCCTTGACTTTTTCTTCACCGATCTTGTCAAGCTTATCAAGGGCTACGGTGAAATCGACCAACAGATGCTTGGCGCCGATCACTTCGGCAATACCCGAAAGGATCTTCCTATTGTTCAACTTGATGGTCACCCCTTGCAGGCCCAATTGGCCAAACACCGCATCGTATAGTTGTATGAACTCTACCTCTTGCAAAATGGAATTCGCCCCGACCACGTCGGCATCGCATTGGTAAAATTCACGGAAACGGCCTTTTTGGGGTCGGTCGGCCCGCCAAACCGGTTGTATTTGATAGCGTTTGAACGGAAAATCAATTTCATTCTGGTGCATGACCACATAGCGTGCAAAAGGAACGGTCAAATCGTATCGAAGCGCTTTTTCAGAAATCTTGGGCGCCAAAGAAGCCGAGTTTTTTGAGCTGTAGGTAATGTCGTCTACTTTCGAAATGAAATCCCCTGAATTCAAGATCTTGAAAATCAATCGATCCCCTTCCTCCCCATACTTGCCCAATAAAGTCTCTGAATTTTCGAAACTCGGGGTTTCAATCGGCTGAAACCCGAACAATTCGAACTGTCTTTTTATGGTGTTGATGATGTGGTTGCGTTTGGCAACGGTAGCAGGGTCAAAATCCCTGGTCCCTTTGGGTATGCTTGGTTTTTGCGGCATGGAATCGTATTTAGGGTAGGCAGGCCTCGGTAGCCCCTTACCCTGGAATTTGCACAAATATCACACTTTCACCTCAGTTTTCAATGATCTGGTCAAACCATTGGTACAATTCACCTTTGGTAATCACACCACCCTGTTGGATCAGATCGAACTTGTCTTTGTTCTTATCCGCACTGTAACTTTTGGCAGCAGTCAGGTATTCGACAAATTCGGATTGGAAATTGCGTTTGAACCACCCAAATCCTTCAGTGGTGCGCAAATCGATATGCGGATTGAGCACCTTTACCGAAATCAGTTTCATTTCCTTTTCGTTCAGCTCGAAGAGATGCATGTGCCGTTCGGAAACGTTTTCAAGGTATTTGACCTTCGAAAGCACTCCTTCCCAGATCAAATCGCTGAATACATCCAACTCTTGTTCGGCCACTTCGGGGGTATCCGACTTGATTTTCTGCCATTCTTCGGCCGTAATGGATTGGGTCGCCAAAAAGTTGATGAACTCTTGGTGTAGCTCCTCAAGCTGTTCTTTGCTCAGTCGTGTGTACTTCATAGGATAATAGAAAACCCCGGCCAAAGGCCAGGGTTTGGAATTTGGTTCAGGTTCTTTTAATCAAAAATGTAACGCACCCCTACCTGCGCTTGCCATCTCGAACGCAATCGCGTATCGGCAGAGAAGGTGTTGGTTCGATCAGGATTGAAGGTAAAGGTCGGTGTATTCGTATCATCGACCGTTACCCCGAGCAGTTGATCGAAATCTTGCTGTTCGACGACCCCCCAATTGGAGTTGATCAAATTGCCGAAGTTCAAGATATCCAAGCTCAACTGAAAACGGTTGCCCTCATTGATCTTAATGTCTTGCAAGACCTTAATGTCCCAACGACCACGCCAAGGCGCCAAGGCACCATAGCGCTCCGCATACTGGCCTCTACGACCACTCAAGTAGTCGTCTTGCTGGATGAAGGCTTCAAAAGCTTCGGCTTGTCCGGTACCGCTGAAATTCATTTGTTGAAGCTCGCTTGAGGTCGGAATGTAGATCAAATCGTTGATGGCAGAACCATCATTGTTGATGTCGCCACCATAGATGTAATTGAAACGACCGCTTTGCGCATATTCGAAAAAGGTTGAAACCGTCGTTCCGGTCTTAAACGCTTTGGACACGATACCGATGATCCTGTGTTTGTCACCGTATCGCGAAAAGGCCAAAACATCGGTATTCGCATTGCCTACAATGGCATTGCCGGCAAAGGCATCACCTGTAATCTCCGCGTCGATGGAGTTCACCTCACGGGCATCGAGATAGTTATAGGCCAACTGGGTATACAGGCCATCTTCGAACGTCTTTTGCAACTTCAAGGTGGCGTTCCAAATTCGGCCTTGATCGGAATTCGTAAACACGTAGGCGTTGGTCGGCCCTCCGAACAACTGTGATTTGTCTTCATTAGCATAGATGGCCCGGTTATCCGGTCCGTTCAAGGTCAACGATGGTGCACCCAAGCCCCAGTTCTGTACGTGGGCGGCATTGATGTCTTTGGTATAGGCCAAATCAGCGGTTAGGATGATCCCGTTATCAAAACGCTTATCAAGTCCCACATTGGTTCGCCATACCTGCGGCCATTGGAAATCGGGATCGACGACTTGATAGAAGAAGAAGTCGGTGCCTTGTACCTGGTTACCCAACCAAACGAACGGGAACCTTCCGGTGAATACCCCGGATCCCCCGCGGATCTGCAAGGTTTGATCGCCTTTCACATCCCAGTTGAAACCTACCCTCGGTGAAATCAACCAATCGTTGGTGGGTAGCTGCTCCGAATCGATGGTGATCTGTTCGTTGGTGTCCGGATCGAAATAGGCGATGTCGGGGGCATAGGTCCCCCCTTCTGCCAAAGTACCTCCTTTTCTATCGATGTTCTCACCGACCAAATCAGCCGTATTGAAATACAACGGACGATCGAATCGGACCCCATAGGTCAATTTGAAATTGTCGGTCGCATCCCACTGATCCTGCAAATAAAACGAAAGCTGCCCTACGTTGGTTTCAGCCAAAGACCATCCACCCGGCGTACCATCAGGAAATTGGTTGTTGTTGTTGGCCGTAGCGATAGCGGCATCGAATTGGGCTTGATAATCGGCCACCAAGGCAGCTTCACCCGCAGCATCGAGGTTCCTAAAATCAGCAATGGATCCCGTTGGGAAGAAGACCCCTCTAGCTCCGTAAAATCCAAGGTTGAACGAATTGTCGAATTCAAACTTCTCATAGGAGAAGCCCACGGTTACCGTATGATCCCCAACAAAGAAATTCAGGTTATCGGTCACTTGAAAGACTTTTTGGTCCAAGCGGTTGTTTATCGAAAATGGTTCGTGGCCCGCGATGATATAATTCGAGCTTCCGGTATCATCCAACAGGGTGATACTCGGAGCCGGCGTGGAAAACGGATTCCTAAAATCGTCAAAATGGGTGTATCCGACTTGCAGTTTGTTGGTTGCATCATTACCCAAGGTACTGTTCAATTCGAGTTGTACCGATTGGATGTTGTTGTTGATTTCGTATCCGGCATTCTCGAATTGCAGGGTCTGTGTACTCGGCCCCCTAAAGGTGATGGCATTTCTGTTGGCAGGCAAACCGCGTGACGCGTTCAAGAAATTGTAAATGACCGCCAAACGGTTGTTCTCATTGATATTCCAATCCAATTTCAAAATCCCCTTGGTCGATTCTTGATCGAAATTGAAGCCGGTAATCGCCCCGGGATCATAGAAAATATCGTTCCCTTGGCCATCTTGACCGATCACCACCTGACGCAGGATATTGTCGACCAACAACATGTCGGATTGGGTGACCCTTGAGGTACTGATCCCGTTGGAACCGGTTCCCCCTGGAACGAAACCATCGGTACCCAAAGAGGTCAACTCATCGCGCTCGAAATTGGCGAAGAAGAAAAGTTTGTTTTTGACGATAGGTCCGCCCACACTCACACCGTATTGGGTTTGCTCCAATCCGGTCTTGATGACGTCATCACCGTTGATCTTTCCTCCGGTCAGGTCATCGTTTCTAAAGAACCCATACACGGTGGCATAGAAATCATTGGTACCACTTTTAGTGACCGCATTGACCGAGGCCCCGGTAAAACCGGATTGGGTAACGTCATAGGGTGCCGTGGTCACCGCGATCTGATCGATGGCATCCAAGGAAATCGGCTGGGCGTTGGCCTGGCCACCGGGGGTAGCCGCATCCAATCCAAAAGGGTTGTTGAAAATGGCGCCGTCCAAAGAAAAGTTGTTGTATTGATCGTTTCGACCACCGAAGGAAAGTCCCGATGCCCCTGAAGAAGCGGCAGGCTCCAATCGGATAAAATCACTGGCTGATCTTGAAATCGTCGGCAAACGCTGCAAATCACGACGGCTCACACTGGTCTCGGCTCCCGTACGGTCGCTACCGAAAGTACCGGACTGGTCCGATACGAGCACCACTTCATCCAATTGCTGGCTGTCGGGTACCATGCTGACGGAATAGGTAAAGGTCTTACCCAAGGATAGGAAGATGTCGTTTCGAACATCGCTTTTGAAACCTACGTAAGAAATGGTTACCTCGTAAGGGCCACCGACCCTAAGGTTCAACAGGTTGAATCGCCCTGTTTCGTTCGTGATGGCGCCGAAACGTGTCCCCGTCGGGGTATGCACGGCGACTATATTGGCACCGAACAAGGGCGCCCCTTGATCATCAACGACCGAGCCCTTGATGTTCGATGTGGTAACCTGGGCCATTGCCGTGGTAGAAACCACCAATAGTCCGATTACCGAAAAGAGTAATTTTTTGATCATGTTGTGTTCAATTAAGTTCGTTTGAAGTACGAACTAAAGTAGCACAAAAAAAGAGCTATGCACGCATAGCTCTTTATAAGTTATTAACGAAAAGGTAGTATTTATTTCGCTTCGGCGATCACTTCAAATGGAAGATCGACGATCACCTCGCGGTGCAATCGCACTTTCGCATTGTAAGGACCGACCCTTTTGACGGTTCCCCCTTGGATGTTGATGAATTTTCGATCGATATCCTGACCGGCTTTGGCAATAGCTTCGGCCAAATCGATGTTCGATACCGAACCGAACAATTTATCTCCTACACCGGCCTTAGCGGCGATCTTGATCTGCATCTCCTTCAAGCTCTCGGCTACCTTTTGGGCATCCTCGATGATCTGCTTCTCTTTGTGGGCGCGTTGTCTCAAATTCTCGGCCAAGACCTTTTTCGCAGCTGGGGTAGCCAACGCGGCCAACCCTTGTGGAATAAGGTAGTTTCTTCCGTAACCGTTCTTAACGGTAACGATATCGTCTTTGAAGCCTAAATCCTGTACGTCTGATTTTAATATAAGTTCCATGCTCCTTCTTTTTTTATTTCAACATATCACCAACGTATGGCATCAAAGCCAAATGACGTGCCCGCTTTACGGCTTGGGCCACTTTTCTTTGATACTTTAATGAAGTACCCGTCAATCGACGTGGCAACAACTTGCCTTGCTCGTTGACCAACTTCATCAAAAAGTCTGGATCCTTATAATCGATATACTTGATACCTGATTTCTTGAACCTGCAATATTTCTTTTGCTTATTGGTTTCGATGTTCAAGGGGGTCAAGTACCTGATTTCCCCATCTTTCTTAGCTTTCGCCTGTTGTTCTATAGATGACATGTCTTACGCTTTTGTTTTTAGTTTGGTTCTCCTCTTCTCCGCCCAAGCAATGGCATGCTTGTCAAGCTTTACGGTCAAAAACCGCATAATGCGTTCATCTCTTCTGAATTCAAGCTCGTAAGGGCCGATAGCCTCTCCTGGAGCGGTGAATTCGAACAAGTGGTAAAAGCCACTTTTCTTGTTTTGGATCGGGTAGGCCAATTTTTTAAGCCCCCAATCTTCTTTGGATACCATTTTGGCACCATTCTTAATTAAGAAATTTTCAAATTTCTTAACTGTTTCCTCTATCTGGGTATCAGATAGAACGGGATTCAAAATGAAAACAGTTTCGTAATGGTTCATATAACTAATTTTTAAAGGAGCGCAAAAGTAAACAATAAACAGACCACCCACAAGAATTTTGTGAAATGTTCGTTATTCCTTTAATAAGTTATTAACAAGAAAAACCAAAACAAACGCTACATCGTACATATTACCGAATACACAACACAATAGGCCATGTTTACATCTTTTGTTGCGCTTTACCGAGTATTTTATGTAATTTGCCGATGATTTAACCCCACAAATCACCCCTATCTATGAAACTTAAAAGTATAATTGTTGACGACTCGTCCATGCAGCGAATGGCGGTGGCCAAGTTGGTCAACAATCACCCACATCTTGCCCTGGTCGCTGAGTACAGCAACGCGATTGAAGCGAAGAACGGCTTGAAGAACCACGAAGTCGATTTGATCTTCCTTGACGTTGAAATGCCTATTATTAGCGGCTTTGACCTTTTGGAGGCGCTTGAAAACCCACCACAGGTCATCTTGATTACCGGGAAACCTGATTATGCCCTAAAGGCCTTCGATTACGATGTTACCGATTACCTTCACAAACCGATTACCTTGGCCCGTTTCGAGGCATCGGTCAAAAGGGCGGTCGCCAAATACGAGCAAATGCATCGTGTCGATGAGGATGAAGAGCACATCTTTGTGAAGAGTAACCTTAAAAAACGTAAGGTTATCCTTAATGATATCAAATGGGTAGAAGCCTTGGGTGACTACATCAAATTGGTGACCGACGAAGCCAACATCGTCATCTTATCAACCATGAAATCATTCGAAAAACAATTGCCTGCCGAAAAGTTCTTGCGAATCCACAAATCCTACATCGTGAATCTCGAGAAGATTGAAAAGTTCAACAGTAAAAACGTTGAAGTGGCCGGTAGACAAATTCCTTTAAGTAGAAACAAGAAGACGGAACTGGCCGAAGCATTGGCCAACGTCTGATCAGATATGGTCTACGTTGTAGACCAACTTGATACTCCGATATTTCGAAATGGCATGAAAAGAAGCTTGAATTCTTTTGATGCCATTTTTTAGTTGTTTCTGTGACAACCGCTGATCGAACTTGATCAGGATGTTTTTCAAGTACTCGTTTCGGATCTTTCCAATGACCGGCTGCTCCGGTCCCAAAACCGTAATGCCCCTGATATTGCACAAGGAAGCGGAAAACCAATCGGAAGCCTCATTCAAACCGTTGAAGTCCCTTGACTTCAACGTTATCTTGATGATCTTACAATTCGGTGGATACCGATACTGTTCCCGTTCATATACTTGCTCTGCATACATTTTCGCATACGAATTGGTCGTCACCTGTTGTAATATCTGGTGAAACGGATTGTAGGTCTGGATGAGGACCTTTCCCCGTTTCTTGGTCCTACCGGCGCGGCCGGCTACTTGGGTCAGCAATTGAAAACTTCGTTCGTGGGCCCTATAGTCAGGGAAATTCAACAAGGTGTCGGCGTTCATGATCCCGACCAAACCGACATTCCGGAAATCAAGTCCCTTGGTTATCATTTGGGTACCCACCAAAATATCGATCTCATGCTGCTCGAAACGCTCAATGATCCGTTCATAAGCATATTTACCCCGTGTGGTATCCAGATCCATTCGTGCCACGGTATGATCGGGCAACAATTGTCGCAACTCCTCCTCCACCTGTTCGGTGCCGAAGCCTTTTTGATCTAAGGTACTGTTGCCGCATGCTTGACAGCTCTGTTGCACGGCCATGTGATAGCCACAGTAATGGCAGCGCAATTGGTTGCGGTATTTGTGATAGGTCAAACTGACATCACAATTCGGACATTGGGCAACATGGCCACAGGTGGTGCACTCGATTACGGGTGAAAATCCCCTACGGTTTTGAAACAGGATGATCTGTTCACCATCTTCCAAACTATCTTGTATGGCTTCGAACAAGGTATCCGAAAAGTGCCCTTTCATTCGTTTTTTGCGACTGGCTTCTTTGATATCGACTAATTGGATATCGGGCAACAGCACCGCTCCATAGCGCTTATCAATAGTTGCTAAACCGTATTTTCCACTGAGGGCATTTTTATAGGTCTCGATGCTAGGGGTAGCCGAACCCAACAAGCAATCGGCCTTGTGCATGGTAGCCAAAACAATGGCCGCATCCCTACCGTGGTAGCGCGGCGCTGGATCGAATTGCTTGAAGGAGCTTTCGTGTTCCTCATCGACAATGACCAGACCCAAATTGGCAAATGGAAGAAAAAGGGCAGATCGGGCCCCCAAAACGATTTGGGCCTTATCGGTCTGGGCCAACACATTGTTCCAGACCTCGACCCGTTCGTTAAGACTGTATTTCGAATGGTAGACCGCCACTTGGTTGCCAAAATAGGATTGCAAACGATGGATCAACTGGGCGGTCAGGGCGATCTCGGGCAACAAATACAAGGCTTGTTGTCCTTTGGCCAAGGTTTCCGCGATTTTTTTGATATAGATTTCGGTCTTTCCCGATGCGGTCACCCCATGCAATAAACATACTTTGCCTGCAGCAAAACTACTGGTAATAGCAGCGTAAGCTGCTTCTTGATCCGAATTGAGTACGATATCTTCCGGTTTCCTAGAGTTGTTTCCAAATGCAATGCGATCGATCTGGCGCACCTCGACCTGCAAGATTTCCTTATCGATCAGGGCCTTGACGGCACTTTTCGAAATACCTGGTCTTTTTTCAAAATCGAGAAGCTTGATGGGTTTGGCCTGGCCTGCCTTCAATTGAAAAAGTTGCAGTAGGGCTTCAATCTGCTTGGGTGCCCGGCGAAGGGCTTCGAGTAATGCTTCGAGCCGGGCCTCCTCAACATAGGTATCGGCCAAACTCACGAATTTCACTAGTTTCGGTTTGTATTGGTGTTGCACCGACTCGCGCAACACAACCGCACCTTGTGCGACCAAACCATTGAGAAGGGGCAATACCCGCTTTCTTCCGGTAATGGCCATGGCATCGTCGACACTAAGGGTTTTTTGATGCCGCAAAGCCTCCAAGATCAAAAACTCCTCATCACTTAATACGGTTTCGTCAATCCCGTCCCATTCCCCAGCTAATATCGTTGTGGAACTTTCCAATAGCAACGAACCGGGAAGGGCTGTTCGCAGCACCTCGCCCAAGGTACACATGTAGTATTGCGCCATCCATTGCCAATGCTCGAATTGAACTTGGTGGACCAAGGGGTCGGTATCTAAAATTTGATCGATTTCTTTGGCCTCATAGGCCGATGGGGCGTTTTGATGGATGTTAAGTGCTAGTGCCGTATAGAGCTTTCTTTTTCCGAAGGGTACGGCCACGCGCATGCCAGGACGCAATTGCGCCGCCTGTTCTTCAGAGAGCTTGTATGTAAACAGCCGCTCTAAAGGAATCGGTAAGACCACATCCAAAAAAAACTGCATCCGCTTTACTGTTCTTCGACCCGCAACCACGTTTGGGTGCGATACAAGAAGGCCAAATAGCCCCTGACCTTCAATTTATCGGAATCGTCGGGATCCAACCAGACCTTACCACGAAAGGTCATGCCTTGTTCGGGGTCGAACAAGCGTTTGCCTTTAAAGACCCCTTTGCCATCGCCCTTAAAGCCGTCGATGATCTTCATGCCCAAAACCGGTTTGTCTTTGAGGTCGCCCTTGCATTTGATGCAACGGGCATCTTCCTTCCCTTTCTCCAAGATTTTGATGATCTTGGCAAAGAGGAGGCCATTTTCCATATACAATTGGACTTCGGCCTTGGGTTTCCCATTCCGATCGTCTATGGTGCGCCACATGCCTTCTATCGATTGCGCGAAGCAACAGAGGGGAAGGAAACACAGTAGCAAGAGTGCGAAACTACTTTTCTTCATTGTTCTTATTTCTCAATACACTTTTTTTCAAGGAATTCAAGGTGGCGTTCAATTCAAAACCCAACAATAGGATGTTCGAATTCAGCCAAATGAAAACCATTAATATCAACAAGCCCCCCAAGGCCCCATACAATTCGTTGTATCGGGCGAATTTTTCCACATAAATCCCGAACAGATAGGAGGTCACCACGAACAAAAGGGTGGTCATCAAGGCCCCAACGGAAAAAAACCGGACTTTGCGCCCTTCCACCGTTCCAAAATAATACAATATGGCGGTAGTCAAATAAGAAAGTAACATGAAGAACAACACCTTGGTCAGTTGATACCCGATGGTATCTCCACGTTCAATGCTATAGCCCAGCGTCTTGCCCAAATATTCACTGGTATATTCGACAATATAAAATTCAAAATAAACGAACAGCACGGCACCGACGATCAACAAAATCGACAAAATCAGACCTACCATCAGCGCATAGGCATACTGTCGAAAGAAATTTCGCGTAAGCTCGATATGGTACGAATTCTCAAAGGCACTGAAAATGGCATTCACCCCATTGGCGACCAAGAAAATAGAGATCAAAAATGCGGATGATAACAGGCCGCCCCGCTTTTGATCTTTGATCTGTTGGTAGATGTCACCGAAATAATCCCCAGTGGCCGAAGGCAAAAACGATTCGAGGAACAGCAGAAACTGGATATCGAAATCTTCATTACCCACCCGCACATAGGGAATAAGGAACGGGATCAGGGTCACCAAAAAGATGAGTAGCGGAAACAAGGCCATAAAGAGACTAAAGGCAATGGCCCCTGCCCTACTTGACAAGGCCCCCTGAACGATCCCAACTACATAGATTTCAATGAGATCGTAAACGGATAGGCCTTCAAAACCCGGTAATTTCAATTTTTTCAACAGCCCGACTACCCATCGAACCAATGGAATCCGCTCCAACCGCTCTTCAATCTCTTTTGACATTCAGACGGCTTTTAGACTTAGATCCAGGTTATGCACCGAATGGGTCAAAGCACCTGATGAGATGTAATCGACCCCACATTCGGCATACGCCCGTAAGGTCTGTTCGTTGATACCCCCGGAAGATTCGGTCAGGCATTGATCACCGATCAAAGCCACTGCCTTTCGCGTATCCTCATAATTGAAATTATCCAAAAGGATGCGGTATACCCCGCCTGAATTCAAGATTTCGGCCACTTCATCCAAATCGCGCGCCTCGACGATGATCTTAAGATCACGGCCGTTGCTTTGGAGGTAGTGCTTGGTCTTCTCGATCGCCTTGGCGATACCCCCAGCGAAATCGATATGGTTGTCTTTGAGCATGATCATGTCATAAAGCGCGAATCGATGGTTTTCACCACCTCCGATCCGAACGGCCCATTTTTCCAACGCCCTGATACCAGGGGTTGTCTTTCGGGTATCTAAAATCTTGGTGTTCGTACCTTCAAGCAAGTCGGCGTAGTATCGGGCTTTGGTGGCGATCGCGCTCATACGCTGCATGGCATTCAACACCAAACGTTCGGCTTTTAGGATACTTTGAGAACTGCCACTAACGTAAAAGGCAATATCGCCATGGTCGACGCGTGCACCATCTTCCAGCAACACCTCGATCTCAAGCCCGGGATCTACATAGGCGAATACCTTTTCGGCGAAACCCACTCCTGCTAGTATACCGCTGTCTTTTACCAGAAGCTTGGCCTTTCCTTTTGCCGTTGAAGGAATACAGGCCAAAGAACTATGATCTCCATCGCCTACATCTTCCCGAATGGCATTGGCAATGATCAATTCGATTTCATGCTGGAATTGCTGTTCGCTTATCATAAACCCATCGCAGTTTGGGCTAAATTAAGAAATCGTGGGTTAGCGCTACCGGCGATTCGTTAAATTTGGTCCTTTCTAACGATTATGCGAATTACCCTTTTGTGCATCGGGGCTACGGACAAGGCCGAATTGAAATCCCTCATCGCTTTTTATGGAAAACGATTGGGGCATTACGTCAAATACGACCTCATGGAGCTGCCCGATATCAAAAACACCAAAAACCTGAGTGAAAACCAACAAAAAGAGAAAGAAGCCGAATTGCTCCTTAAGGCCATCGATCCGACCGACCACATTGTGTTGTTGGATGAACACGGCACTTCACATAGTTCAGTCGGTTTCTCGACCTTTTTGCAAAAACATATGAACAGTGGCAAAAAACGTCTGGTATTCATCATCGGGGGTCCCTACGGGTTTTCTGAGCAGATCGTAACCCGTGCACAGCAGAAACTGAGCCTTTCGGCCATGACCTTCTCGCATCAAATGGTGCGGCTGTTCTTCGTTGAACAGCTGTATCGGGCTTTTACGATCCTAAAGAACGAACCCTATCATCATCGGTAATTTCCTCAGAGGGCATCAATTGGTACTTCTCTAAGAAGTCTTCCACTTTTTTGATGACCATGTGATGGGCCATGGCAACGTTTTGATCGTTGTTCTTGATGGCCTTGACCATCTTATCCGAAACCTCGCCGAGCTGATCCAGTTCTTCTGCAATGAATTTATAGATTTCCGCTTGACGCTCTGGTTTTTTCTCTGCTTTGAGCACATACTGCAAGTCACGGATGTTCTTCATGTGCGAACCAAAGACATGGGATTGGTGCCAGGCGATTTCGGCAAGTTTCTTTTTTTGGTTCATGATACGGCTGATGATCGGGTTGACGATGAAGAAGATTTCAAATAGTACGATCAATACCGAGAATATCGCCAATTCCATTTCGATGATGCGCATCGCCTTGATGTCCTCTTCCGATTTCTTCTGGAACTGCAAAACGATCGTGTCCATGATGGCCAAGAACCGATCCGCCCGATAGCGGATATCGTTGAACGAAATACCGTCGATCTGCTGCACATCGCCCAAGTTTGAATTGAACCAATCGACATGGGGCTGCAACCGTCGGAAATTGGTCATGATTTCTTCATTCGCCAATGCGGGAATCCCCAAGGATTCACTCCCATTTTGCAGTATGCCGTTCATTTGGTACAGTTTGTTCAAACTAAGTTTCAACTCCGCGAAGTCACAATTGTGATAGCGACATGAATACACCTCGTTCAACAAACGTTGGCTGAGCATGCGTTGCCGCCCCGCCAAGTTGACTACCATGGCCGTCGCCCGCTGTTTGCTCAGCGAGTATTGTATAATCGATTGGATGGCAATGGTCAAGACGATGATCGAAACGACCAAAAGATAATATGCCCGGAACCCCTTCCTACCGATTTCGAATTTTCCAATTTTCAATGGTTGCGTTTTTTATAAGAATTTACGCACAATTTAAATTGAAAATGCCTTAAAAAACCAAAAATGTTGTGAACGGCCGCAATATGCGGGTGAAAGCCGGATTGCTGCGAAAAGAACGCTAATAAAGTACCCTGAACTTAATGGTATGTTCTACCTCTCTCAAGGCTTTGACCACTTCTTTATTATACTCCTTATCCAAATCGGATATCACATATCCTACCTCTGGATCAGTCGAAAGGTATTGACCCGTGATGTTCATCTCGTACTTGGCCAGCACTTCATTGATCTTCGCCATAACCCCTGGTACGTTTTTATGGATATGTAAAAAGCGGTGGGCATTGTTTTGTTTCGGTAGGCGGATATTCGGAAAGTTCACCGCGTCGACGGTATTGCCCGAATTGATGTAATCCATGATCTTATTGGGTACGAAATCAGCGATATCTTGTTGGGCCTCTTGGGTGCTGCCCCCGACGTGCGGGGTCAGGATGACGTTTTCGAGCCCTTGTAGTTCGGTCACGAAGTCTCCATTACTTCTGGGCTCCGTCGGATAAACGTCAATGGCAGCGCCCCCTAATTTCTTGCTTTTCAAGGCTGCAACCAAGGCTTCGATATCGACAACGAACCCCCGCGAAAGGTTGATCAACATGGCCCCATCGCGCATCTGGGCCAACTCGCGCTCGCCCATAAAGTTTTGATTGGCCTTATTGTCATCGATATGCAGGGTTACCACATCACTGACCGATAGCAGGTCTTCGAGCGTATTGCATTTGATGGCATTTCCCAAGGCCAATTGATCGGCAACGTCATAATAATACACCCGCATTCCGATCGCTTCGGCCAAAACCGAAAGTTGCTTACCGATATTGCCATAGCCGACGATGCCCAAATTCTTTCCTCTGACTTCATTGGAATTCAACGCGGTTTTGAACCATTTTCCGGCATGCATCTCAGCGCTGCGAGTGACCACGTTACGCATCAACATGATGATTTGCCCAATGGCCAATTCGACCACTGAACGGGTATTGCTATAAGGCGCATTGAAGACGACGACCCCTTTCTTTTTAGCGGCTTCCAAATTAATTTGGGTGGTTCCGATACAAAACGCACCGACGACCAATAACCTGTCAGCAGCCTCCAACACCTTTTGGGTCACTTGGGTTTTCGAGCGGATGCCCAACACATGCACCCCTTTGATGCGTTCGATCAGTTCCTCTTCGGGCAGGCTATGCTTGATCAGTTCGACCGAAAATCCATCGGCCGAAAGGTTCTCAAAAGCGTTTACATGTACGTTCTCGAGCAATAGGATCTTGATCCGGTTCTTGGGATAGGATATTTTTCTTGGTAAATCGTTCACGAATAAAAATTCATTCAGGTTAGGTGCCACGTGATCTGCATTGTTCGTGGCTTTTTCACGGTGTACGTTCTCGGTGTAGGCGAAGAACTTATCGGCAATACCGGCTTCGCGCATGACATAATCACTATAGCCGTCGCCGATGACCTGGACTTCACCTTCCAAATTCAGGTTCTTCAGGCATTCGATTTTCCCGTTGTGGGAAGATAAGACATTGTCTTCATCAAAACCGACGATATTCCCGTCGCCATCAAAAGTGAAGGTATTGGCATAAACCCGATCGGCCGGTATGTTGTAGTCAGCCACAATGGGGTCGATGAATTCTTTGAAACCACAAGAGATGACGTAGATATCCTCCCCGTATTTTCCGAAAAACTCCTTGTTCTCTTCGATCGACTTTGAAATTTTCTGCCGCAGTTCCTCCACAAGGGGTTGTAGGTGGTCTTTGTGTGCTTTGAGCAAACGGATCCGACGTTCCAACGATTCGGTAAACGAAATATCACCATCGATACCTAAATTGGTGATCCTTTGGATTTCGTCGAGCACCTCCTTTTTTTTAGGATTGTCTTGCAGGGTCATTTCGGCCAATACGTCCAAAGCCTCGACACGGGTCAAGGTGCTGTCAAAATCGAAAACGTATTTGCGGGTAGTTGCTACCATTGCTCAAAAAATTTAAGCCATAAAAGTAAAAATTTATCCTACTAGCGCACTAGATGTTTGAAAAAAAGAACTTGCATGTAGTAGTTGGGCATATTCGTTGAAAAATCAACGGAACATCCTAGTGAAAATTAAGAATCCGATAATTTTAGAACCAACGCCGAACGGCCTTGCAATAGGTGCGATAGGGTTTACCGAAAAGTCGCAATAGAACTTCCTCTTCCTTCTTGATCTGAAAATGGTTCATGTAGTATACAAAACCTGCCGCTATCAAGGTGTTAAAGGCATTGCCCAATCGCAGTCCCCAAACGATCAACAGCACCAACATTGCCAAATACATGGGGTTACGCGTAAAGCGATAAATACCGGTGGTCACCAAGGTACTGGCTTTTTCGGGGTCTAAGGGATCCGTGGTGGTCTTGTGCCGCGAAAACTGGAACAAAGCCGAAGCCATGATCAATAGCGCCACCCCCATCAAGAAGAGGGTCAAGGGGCGCCGACCGAAGAAATCGAATTCCCCCACAGGCAATACCCGGTCTAAGAGGTACATCAACAGCCCGAACAACACCATGACCAAAGGAGGGATAATACGCAATTTCATCAGTGCTAAAATACTACTTTAGCGATCAACAAAATCCGTGTTCCATGAAATTGGTTTTCGCCACGCACAACCAGAACAAATTCGAAGAAGTCAAGCGGTTACTCCCGCCGGGCATCGAACTGCAATCGCTCGACCACATCGGTTGTCACGAAGAAATCGCCGAAACCGGGAGCACCCTGGCCGAAAACGCCCGAATCAAGGCCGATCATGTCACCCAACATTACGGTATGGCCTGCTTTTCAGATGACACCGGTTTATTGGTCGACACCCTCGATGGGGCACCCGGGGTGTACTCGGCCCGATATGCAGGACAGGAAAAAGACGCTGGGGCGAACATGGCCAAATTACTTGATGAACTAGAAGGTAAAGCTGATCGGAGTGCCCGCTTCGAAACGGCCATTGCTTTGAATATCCACAACAGGTCGTATTTGTTCGTCGGACAGGTACAGGGCCGAATCACCATAGACAAACACGGAGACCAGGGTTTTGGATACGACCCCATATTCATGCCCGACGGGTTCGACCGCACTTTCGCCGAACTCAGTATGGATGAAAAGAACCGCATCAGCCACCGCGGAAAAGCCATTGGGAAACTGATCGCATTTTTAAGCGAATTGGACCTAGGCCAATGAATTATCGGGCAAAACTGTGCCAGTCAGTAAAATAGCAGTACCTTTGCCGCCGAATTAAGCCGCCGGTATGGCAGGTGTTGCGCTGTGCAGTCGTTAGGTTGAAATCCTCGCACTATGTAACACACCTATTTGCGAAAAAACAACCGTAATGACAGCATTTGAAAAATTAGGGCTCCAAGAGTCCCTTTTGTCGGCTATTGCCGATATGGGTTTTGAAACCCCTTCCGAAGTACAGGAAAAAGCCATTCCCATTCTTTTGGAAAGTGAAACTGATTTGGTCGCCTTGGCACAGACCGGAACGGGAAAAACAGCCGCCTTCGGCTTTCCGTTGATCCAAAAAATACAGGTCGAAAGCCGTACCACACAAGGGTTGATCCTTTCCCCTACCCGCGAACTTTGTTTGCAGATCACTAATGAGTTACAATCGTATTCGAAATACGAGAAAGGACTGAATGTCGTGGCCATTTATGGTGGGGCAAGCATTACCGAACAGGCGAAACAGATCAAGAAAGGGGCGCAGATCGTCGTGGCCACCCCAGGCCGTATGAAAGACATGATCAAACGGGGTATCGTCGATATCTCGAAAATCGACTACTGCATTCTCGACGAGGCGGATGAGATGCTTAACATGGGCTTCTATGAAGACATCAAGGATATTCTTTCGAATACCCCTGAAGAGAAATCAACCTGGTTGTTCTCGGCCACCATGCCGAAGGAAGTAGCCACCATCGCCAAGAAATTCATGCACCAACCCCAAGAAATTACAGTCGGTGCGAAAAATGCGGGGGCGACAACCGTGCAGCATGAATATTATTTGGTCGGAGGCCGGGATCGGTATGCCGCCTTGAAGCGATTGGCCGATGCCAATCCGGGAATTTTCTCCGTGGTGTTCTGCCGTACCAAACGGGATACGCAACGTGTCGCTGAAAAACTCATCGAAGACGGGTACAACGCCGGGGCATTGCATGGCGATTTAAGCCAGAACCAGCGTGATTTAGTGATGAACGCCTTCCGAAAAAAACAAGTGCAGATGTTGGTTGCCACCGATGTGGCGGCCCGGGGTATCGATGTCGACGATATCACCCACGTAATCAACTACCAGTTGCCCGATGAGATCGAAACCTATACCCACCGAAGCGGACGAACCGGCCGTGCAGGAAAATCGGGGATTTCGATGGTCATCGTTACGCGTAGTGAATTGCGTAAGATCAAAGCCGTCGAAAAGATCATCAAGCAGTCGTTTATCGAAAAGAAAATCCCCACCGGCATCGAAATCTGTGAAATACAGCTGTACCATTTGGCCAATAAAATCAAAGACACCGAAGTCAACGACGAGATTGAAGGGTATCTACCGGCCATTCACGATGTATTGAACGGCGTGGATCGCGAAGAGCTTATTAAGAAAATCGTCTCGGTCGAATTTACCCGCTTTTTCTCTTACTACAGCAAGACCCGCGACCTCAACCAAAACGAAGAGCGCAAAGAAAGGCGTGAAAAGGGTGACAGCGGTTCTCATGAAGCCAGTGACGGATCGGTCCGGTATTTCATCAATGTCGGCGAACGCGATGGTTTTGATTGGATGTCGTTGAAAGACTTTTTAAGGGATGCCCTTGGTTTGGACAAAGACGATATCTACAAAGTAGACACCAAAGACTCGTTCTCCTTTTTCAATACGGATGGGAAACTGACCCCACTGGTCATGGAAACCTTTACGGATTTCAAAGTCGACGGTCGGTTCATCAATGTCGAAGTATCGAAAAATCCGGGACGCAGTGGCGGAAAACGGAAACGCGACCGTTTTCGTGGAGGCCGTAAACCAAAAGGATCTTTCGGCGGACCTAAAAAAGGCGGTGGAGGGCATCGTGGCAAGCGCAACAAAGGCTTCGTTTAGTTAATTGCGTCTTAAAAAGCTGCGCAAACCGGCAGATTTTGTTTGTTTTGTACCTTAGTGTTCAAATTGCTGCATGAAGAAACTTTTACCCCTTGCCTTTTTCTTGGTTTTCGTTCTTGCCAAAGCGCAAGAGGCCGAACTACCTTCACAAGAACTTACGGCGACCGTGGTAAACGCGCAGACCGAATTTCCGTTGGAAAGCGTACACATCATCAACTTGAACAAGGTCATCGGTGCAATTACCAATCCCAATGGTAAGTTCACCATCAACGCTTCGGTCAATGACACCTTGTACCTGACTTTTTTAGGTTTTAAATCACAAAAAGTACGGGTGACGAACGACATGTTCAAATTCGAGGATACTAAAATCGCCATGACCGAATTGGCCTATGCCTTGGAAGAGGTTATCGTTCGCCCCTATCAACTGACGGGCTATCTTGAAATCGATGTCAAGAACCTTCCGGTCAATAACGCCTATCAATACAGCATCTCTGGTCTGAACAAAAGTTATGAAGCAGGAAACAAAAATCCAAGTGCCGTAACCAAAGTGCTCGGGGCGATCCTTAATCCGGCCGATTTGTTGCGCAATCTGTTCGGTAAAAAACCCAAGCAAATGCGCAAGCTCCGTCAAATGAAGGAGGATGATGAAATCCGCAACCTGTTGGCTTCCAAGTTCGATCGCGAAACCCTAACCCAATTGCTTCAGATCGAGAAAGTCGATATCGAGGATATCCTGAACAACTGCAGCTATTCCAAGTCCTTCATCCAAAATGCCAACGACCTGCAGATCCTTGATGCCATTAGCAGCTGCTACGAGGAGTACAAGGTCTTGAACCGAGGCTAGTCTTTTACCTTCTTCCGGTCCAAATAAATTTTAGATTTCGGGCAGCATTTTATAGTTTTAGGCAAATTCCTCAATAATGAAAAAACTACTTATCGCTATGTCGATAGTGTCATTCCTGTTCGGATGTAACAAAGTCAAGAAGGAAACCCCCAAAGAAACCGTAGTACAAGAAGACGTATCGCCCATACCCACAGCACCTTTCGTTTGGGAAGGTGCCAACGTGTACTTTTTATTGACCGATAGGTTCAATAACGGAAAAACGGAAAACGACGTCAATTTCGGACGCACCGACTCGACCGCGGTCTTACGCGGATTCGAAGGCGGCGACATCTTGGGTATCACCAAAAAAATTGAGGAAGATTACTTTACCAACCTGGGGATCAATGCCATTTGGTTTACCCCTATTGTGGAACAGATCCACGGTGCCACCAATGAAGGTACGGGCAATACGTATGGCTACCATGGGTATTGGGCCAAGGATTGGACAGCCATCGATCCGAACTTCGGCACTAAAAAGGAATTGGAAAACCTGGTCAAAGCCGCCCACGCCAAAGGGATTCGGGTCTTACTTGATGTGGTGCTCAACCACACAGGACCTGTTACCGATATGGATCCGGTCTGGCCTTCCGATTGGGTGCGTACGGAACCGGCCTGTGAGTTTACGACTTATGAGAACACCACGGCATGTACTTTGGTGAAAAACCTTCCCGATATCCTGACCGAATCGGATGAGCCTGTCGAATTGCCTGATGCCCTTTTGGCCAAATGGAAAGACGAAGGCCGATTGAGCCAAGAACTTGACGAACTGCAATTGTTTTTCGAGCGCACTGGTTACCCTAGGGCGCCCCGTTTTTATATCATCAAATGGTTGACCGACTACATCAACGATTTCGGGGTTGACGGCTTTCGGGTCGATACTGTGAAACACGTCAATGAAAATGCCTGGGGCGAATTGCAGAAAGAAGCCGAATACGCCTTTCAAACCTGGAAGAAAAAGAATCCGGATCGGGTGTTGGACGAGCTGCCCTTCTACATGGTGGGCGAGGTATACAATTACGGGATCTCGACCGGTCGTCTTTATGATTTCGGTGACAAAGAGGTCGACTATTACGATAACGGCTTCACCAGCTTGATCAATTTCGAATTGAAGACCGATGGGGACAAACCCTATGAGGAGATTTTCAAAAAATACAACGGGTTGCTGAACACCAAACTGAAAGGTAAAAGTGTCTTGAACTACCTCACTTCACATGATGATGGGAGCCCGTATGACAAGGAACGCGCCAAACCCTATCGAGCCGCGAACGTGTTGTTGCTGACTCCTGGGGCCTCGCAGGTATACTATGGCGATGAAACCTCAAGACCCTTAATCATCGGGGGTACCGAAGGTGATGCCACACTCCGTTCGTTTATGAATTGGGAAGACCTTGACTCGGTGCCCGCCGTGCAGGACATTCACGCGCACTGGCAGAAACTGGGCCGTTTCAGGGCCAACCACCCTGCGGTGGGTGCGGGCAAACACAAACGCCTGGCCAGCAAGCCCTATGTGTTTTCACGCACGTATGTCAACGGCGATTACAAAGACAAAGTCGTTGTGGGACTCGACCTACCAAAAGGTAAAAAATCCCTTTGGGTCAAAGGCTTCTTCGGTGACGGCACGACCCTGTACGATACCTATTCGGATACCCAAGTGGTGGTCAAAAACGGAAAAGTGGCCCTAGAGAACGATTACGATATTGCCCTTTTGGAGCTTTTGGAGTAGTAGTTCATTGATGCGAATGTAAAGCCATTCGATTGCCTTCGGAATCCAAGAAAACCCCCATATAACCGACCGATTCACTGATCATGGTCTTGGGTTTGAGTACTTGGCCGCCGGCCGCTTCGACACGACTCAATTCTTGCTGTACATCCGAACTCGAAAGGTAAATCAACACGCCCTCTGAACTGCTGGGTTTATACCATTCAGGATGTTGGATCAAAGATCCTGAAGCTCCTGGTTTGCCTTGGGCAAACGGAAACCATCCCATCAGGGTACCGTTGAAATCGTGCACTGCAATCTCAATATCCAAAACCGTTTCATAGAACTTTTTGGCCCGTTGCATGTCCGTTACCGGAATTTCAAACCAGCTTACGCTATTCATTTCCATATCTCAACTTGGTTTAGTTCTCCATTAGGGCCTTCAAGGAATCCAATCCCTCTTCAAAGTCCTTTCCCACCATCTTATCCATACTCATAAAAAGCATCATGATACTAAACGGAAACTTGTTCTTACCCGAAAAACCCCAAGTCACCTTGGTCTGTCCCTCTTCAAGGGCTTCGGTTATGAAGTAGCAGTCCGATTCCGATTTCCAGGGTTTCAAGAAACGGAGCTCCCCTTCGATCCGTTCCCCATCGATGATCTTGGTGATTTCTTGTTCCCCTTCGCCAACTTCCTTGTTTCCGTTCCAATAGCTGACCGAACCCACTTCCCCATCGGTTCCCCGAAATTCTTTATGCATGTTGGGGTCTTTTTTGGCCCAAGGCGACCACTCATCTTGTCGCTTTAAGGATTTCAAAACATCAAAAACCTGTTGTTTGGGTCGATTGATGGTGATGGATCGTGAAACATCATAGGTCTTGGGGGCGATCAGGGCCAAAAAAAGGACCAAAAGTACGATCGCGCCGACAATATAGAGTGCGGTAATCATGTTCGTTTGATTTAGTGGTTCCCCTTAAATGTACAAAAAAGCCTATTTTGAATGGTAACGTTCGATAATCCCTTCCACATTCTTGATCGACTTTTTAGTCCATTCCAGTCGTTTTTCGAGGATTTCTTCGGGATGCAGCTGCCAGGGCAGGTTGGAGTCACGCAGTTGGGCGCTGAGCCTCTGAATGAGGATCGCTGCTGAAACGGAAACGTTCAGGCTTTCGGGAAAACCCACCATAGGTATGGTCAAAAACGCATCGGCCCTTTCTAAAACAGCCGCGCTCAGGCCTTCCTTTTCCGTTCCGAAGAACAAGGCGGTCGGGGCATCGATCTGAAAGGAATCCAAGGAGACCGAACCATTGTAGGGTACGGTGGCCACTATGCGATACCCTTTCCGTTTCAAGGCATCCAAACAGCTGACGGCATCGGCATATCGGGTCACATCGACCCATTGCTCAGACCCCATCGCAATGTTCTTGTCCAAGCGATCTTCGAAACGATCCTCGACTACATGTACTTCTTGGATACCAAAGGCGTCACAGCTCCGGATGATCGCACTGGTGTTGTGCAATTGAAAGACATCCTCAATGGCCACGGTCAAAAGCTTCGTGCGTCGCGACAGCACCTCGATAAAGCGCTGCCGGCGCGCTTCGGTGAGAAAATCAGCCTCCAAATACGCCAAAAGATCGGTGTCCATAAAAAACAAGATAACAAAAATCGAAAAGCTTATTTTTGGAACTATGGCAAAACAACGCATCGTCGTATTGACCGGGGCCGGCATGAGCGCTGAAAGCGGGCTCAAGACCTTTAGGGATGCCAACGGGCTTTGGGAAGGGCATGACGTCATGGAGGTCGCATCACCCCAAGGTTTCGCGAACGACCCCGAACTGGTATTGGAGTTCTACAACCAAAGGCGTCGGCAATTGCTGCAAGTCGCCCCGAATGCCGGTCATCTGGCCTTAAAGGATCTGGAAACCCATTTCGAGGTTGAGATCATCACCCAGAATGTCGATAATCTACACGAGCAGGCCGGAAGCAGCAACGTGCTCCATCTCCATGGGGAATTATTGAAAGTGCGGAGTACTGCCGATGAATCCTATGTTCTTGATTGGGAAAAGGACCTTCATTTAGGCGATGTTGACCCCAACGGGCATCAGTTACGGCCACATATTGTTTGGTTCGGTGAAATGGTGCCTTTATTGGAACGCGCCATTGCCATTACCCAAACGGCCGACATCTTGATCATTATCGGTACCTCGATGCAGGTTTACCCTGCCGCCAGTTTGGCAAACTATGCCCCTGCCGGAATCCCAATGTACTTTATCGATCCTAAACCGAGTGTTGACGCCCATGCTTTCGACCAGTTGCGCGTCATCGCCGAACCGGCGACCAAAGGGGTACCGGAACTGGTTACTCAGCTATGTCATAGCGCGCCCTAGCTTGCTTTGCCCAAGCGATCAGGCTTTGGATCTGTGCTTCGCTCAGACGGGCATCAGCATGCGTCCAGGTATATTCGTCCAAGGGCATTTCCCCTTCTTCGACTTCTTCGATAAGCTCATCCAGCTTATGATCTTTCTTCTTGATCGAATAGCTGGCCCAAGATGAAAAGTCCAAATGCTCTTTACCTTCCTCAACATGGTGGTCGAGCCAAAAGGCCACGGGGGCGAATTGGTTGTACCAAGGATACTCCGTATGGGCACTATGGCAATCGTAACAAGCGGTTTTCAACAATTGCTTTACTTCGGCATTCGGTTGGGTATCGGTCTCGAAGGCAGCAACGTAGTCGGTGGCTTCGGTCTGGTTTTTTTCAGGTTTGAAGAATTGTAAGATGACCAAGACCACTAAAAGGGCCAGGCCTATTTTTTTTGCTATTTTCATTGATGCGGATCGTTTCGTCTAAAATACGGCATTTATGACCAAAGCCACTTTACAACGGGAATTAAATTCAGGCCGCCTGACCATGGAGCGTCGCGATCGTTTGGTCAAGGTGGTTTTGGCGCATCCTGAGCTCATCGGCCCATTGTTGGAGTTCATCGCCCAAGAAGACCAAGAAGGCACCTTCAACGCCAGCTGGGTGTTCGATAATGCGGTTCGCAAAGGGCTGCATCCGCTATTACCGCACCTGGATCGCTTTACCGAGATCGTCCCTTCACTGGTTTCCGAATCCTGCATACGCCCAATGGCCCATTGCTGTGAACTCTTGGTCTTGGCCTATTTTAAAAAGAAGGATGACAGCGTTCGAAAATACATGAACGAGACCCATCTTGAGGTCATTGCGGCTACGTGTTTCGATTGGTTGATCGGCACACATAAGGTCGCCGCCAAGGTGTTTGCCATGACGAGCTTGTTGTATTTGGGTCAAGCCTTCGATTGGATCCATGCAGAACTTCGCCCGGTTCTGGAAGCGACCATTGCCCAAGGTACCGCGGGGTACAGGCATCGGGCCAAAAAAACATTGGACCAACTGCATGCCTGGGGGCGTTAAACTTGCGTGGTTTGAGTATCTTTGCAGCTTTCCAACACCCGCGATATGTCGTTGAACCAACTGAATGCCATCTCTCCCATTGACGGGCGATACCGCAATAAAACCGAAAAACTGGGTGCCTATTTTTCAGAAGAGGCGCTGATCAAATACCGTGTACTGGTCGAGATCGAATACTTCATCGCCCTTTGTGAACTGCCTTTACCGCAATTGCAGGGTTTTGATTCCACCAAGTTCGAAGCCTTGAGGACGATTTACCAGGACTTCGATGCTTCGGATGCTGAAGCCATCAAGACCATCGAGCGAACGACCAACCACGATGTAAAAGCGGTCGAATACTTCATCAAAAATGCGTTTGACGCCCTTGGTTTGGAAGAATACAAGGAATTCATCCACTTCGGCTTGACTTCGCAAGATATCAACAATACGGCCATCCCGCTTTCGATCAAAGCGGCCATGAACGATTGTTATGTACCCCTATATTTCGAATTGTTCGAACAATTGCAGGCCTTGGCTACCGAATGGGCCGATATTCCGATGTTGGCGCGAACCCATGGTCAACCGGCCTCTCCCACCCGACTGGGCAAGGAAATCGAAGTCTATGTTGAACGGTTGAAGCAGCAATTCGATTTGTTGAACGATATACCTAGTGCTGCGAAATTCGGTGGCGCCACGGGAAATTACAACGCCCACAAGGTGGCCTACCCCGATGTGGATTGGAAGGTCTTCGGAAAAACCTTCGTACAAGAAAAGTTGGGGTTGCACCATTCGTTTCCGACCACACAGATCGAACACTACGACCATATGGCGGCCTTGTTCGACTGTCTGAAAAGGATCAATACGATCATCATCGATTTGGACCGGGATATCTGGACCTATATTTCGATGGATTATTTCAAACAAAAGATCAAAAAAGGGGAAGTCGGCTCTTCGGCCATGCCCCATAAAGTGAACCCGATCGATTTTGAAAATTCGGAAGGCAACCTGGGTATTGCCAATGCCCTTTTCGAACATCTTTCGGCCAAGCTTCCGATTTCACGGCTGCAACGCGATTTGACCGACAGCACCGTTTTGCGTAATGTAGGCGTACCGTTCGCCCATACGATGGTCGCTTTTCAGGCGAGTTTGAAAGGATTGGGCAAGTTGGTCTTGAACGCCGCCAAATTCGAAGCCGATCTCGAAGCGAATTGGGCCGTAGTCGCAGAAGCCATTCAGACCATCTTGCGACGCGAAGGCTATCCGAATCCGTATGAAGCCCTAAAAGGACTGACCCGAAAGAACACCAAGATCACCCAAGCGACCATTGCTGAATTCATCGACGGTCTTGATGTCTCCGAAACCATCAAAGCCGAACTGAAACAAATAACCCCGGCAACGTATACCGGGGTCTAGAACAAAACAAACACAGAGGCTTAGCCTTCTTTGTGGATTTCGACTTGGTGTGGGTATGGAATTTCGATACCCGCTTTGTCAAGCGCCAATTTGGCACCTTCATAAGTAGCAAAGTATACATCCCAATAATGTTCCGGTTTACAGAAAGGACGTACCGCAAAATTCACGGAACTGTCAGCCAATTCCAAAACGTTTACCGAGGGTGCCGGATCTTTCAAGACCAATTCGTTGGAGGTCAACACTTCGAGCAGTACCGCTTTCGTCTTTTTGATATCCTCCCCATAACCGACCCCGATGACGGTGTCGACACGGATCTTTCCTTCGGCGGTATAATTGATGATATTTCCGTTGGCCATGGCCCCATTCGGAATGATGGCCAATTTGTTTTCAGGAGTGGTCAATTTGGTGGTAAAGATCTCAATTTCCTTCACCACGCCCAGTTCGCCCTGGGCCTCGATCAGGTCACCGATCTTATACGGTTTGAAGATCATCAGCAACACCCCGCCCGCGAAATTCGATAGCGAACCTTGAAGGGCCATACCAACGGCAAGGCCAGCAGCGGCAAGAACGGCTGCGAAGGTGGTCACGTCGACTCCTAAAGTCGAAATAACGATAATGATCAAAAGCACTTTCAGTGCCCAAGAAGCCAAGTTCAACAAGAATTTTTGCAACGATTCGTCGTAGTTGCTCTTCGACATCACCTTACGCGCGGTACCGACGATCCTTTTAATGATCCACGATCCGATGATAAAGATGACAATGGCCCCAACGACCTTGAGTCCGTATTCTGAAATGAAGTCAATCCCTTTGTTGATCCATAGTTCTGCGTTTTCCATAAAATGTGGTTTAGAAGTTAGTGTTTCCTTTAGGTAGACACTAAGGTACTAAGAAGGTCACATTTTCGGTTTAGCAAATGGTTAAAACAAAAAAATCCCGATCGGAAAAACCGATCGGGATCTTTGGGTCAGTTGGTTTTGGTTATCCTTTTAAGAACTTTCCGATTTCACCCAAATCCGCCCCATCATAATCCGACTTTTGAATAGCCTGCATCAATTGCACGATGTGGGCTGGGTTCATATCCTTCCCCAAGACCCGCACCACGGCGAATCCTTGTTCTTTACTATCCCCATAGATGATGACCTCATCGATGGCGTTCTCATCACCAAGATACTTGATGACCCCTTTGCCGTACTGTGAATTGATCTTCATCAGTTCAACGAAGTCCTCGTTCTTCAAGATTTCCTTGATCTTCGATTTCTCCATCTTGTAATCCGCTTCATTGGTCTCGGTCTTTCGAAAGGCCAACAAATTGAATTTACGGAGCGATTCGACCGCTTCTTTTTGGGTATCGGTCAGGTCGACCTCATCCATTTTCAAGATGCTTGCCGGAATGTCCAAGGAGATGAAATTCGGATTCTCTTGGTTATCGACGTAATATTCCTGTAGACTCTGTTGGGAGGCACAAGACCCCAAGGCCATGGCTACGATCACTAAAAGGCTTTTTACTAAATATTTCATTGCTGCGTTATTGATTGATTTCTAATTGATTTGTAGTGATTACCTGGGTTTTGTTACGTTTCTTAGGGTGGATTTTACCGCTTTTTTTCCACTTTTTTCAATTGTTTGGGCATGTTCATCTTATTGACCAAAGCCCCGACCTTGTTTAGGTCAATATCGCCTGTCATGGTCATCAAGACGGTTTCGAAATGGGGCCTGTCTTTTTTGCCATCGACCCCGGTGACGAACATCAAGAGTTCAGAGACATGATCGGCATCCTTTCCGGTCTTGACGTAGAAACGCACGTTGGTATCGCCGTCCCTGACCTTCATCAACTCTTCTAAAGTCGAAGATTTGACGTATTTCTTCATGGCAGCGGCCATATCGGCCGATGCTTTTTTGTCTTCCGAAACGAAGACTTTGATATTATCGATGCTTTTGGCCAAATCGATGAAATCGCGGGTGTCTTGGTCCGCATCATCGGCAGACATGCTGGCAACGATGCCCAACATTCCTTTGTTTACGGTTACCGAACCGATGTTATCCGCGTTTTCGAAACGATCGAAAACCGATTGGGCCATGAGCATGGATGGGAGCAGGATCAAGACTGCAATAAGTGATTTGATGGTATAATGTCGCATTGTTCGTTGTGATTGATGTGATTTTGGTGTTTTGAAAAACAGTGGCGGCCCCTACCGGCCGCACACTGTTAGGTATCAACTTAAACTACTCTTGTTTTCCTGCCTTGTTCAACTCTTCGGGCAGGTTCATTTTCTTGGTCAATGAGTTGATTTTGTTCAAATCGATGTTGCCCGTCAAGGATAGCAAGACCGTCTCGAACTTTCGACCATCGGCTTCGACTTCTTTCAAACCGGTGACGAACATCAACAGCTCGCTGACGTGATCGCTGTCTTTTCCTTCTTTGATGTAGAACTTGACATTGGCATCTTTGTCTTTTACCCGCATCAATTCGGTCAAGGAAGAAGCCTTGAGGTATTTGTTCACCGAAGACTTCATGTCGGCACCGATACTGGCGTTGTCGGTGGTAAACACCTTCAAGCTCTTGACGCTTTTGGCGATGTCCATAAAATCTTGTGCTTCGGGATCATCGACCTCCACATCGATTTTGGCCAACAGGTTGAACATGCTTTGGTTGACCACTACGGAGGTCACATCGTCAAGTTCTTCGTATTTGTCGAACAACGACTGTGAAAAGCCGAATAGTGGTACTAAAGCAACCAATAGAATTAAGATATTCTTTCTCATCTCTTTACGTTTTAATTTTAATTTTCGTTATAAATTTTGGATTTCGCGGCTTCGAACTCTTGCAGATACCCGGCCATCTTGGTTTTAGTGGCTTCGTATTCTTGCAGATAGGCGATACTTTGAGTGCCTTTTCCGAAATTTTCGGCAAGGAGGTTCAAAGCCTTTTTGGTCTCTTGGTAAGCGATTCTCGCTTTTTCCCTTTCGACCTGCTTGATTCGGTATTCGTTACCGAAATAGACGCCAAAGGACAACACGACAGCGGCTGCTACGGAAGCCCATCTATAGCTGAACTTTTTTCTGGGTTTTACAGGCTCCGTTAGGGTTGGTAGCTTGGTGTAGCGTTCCTCTTTGGCATTGGAAAAATAATTGAACATCGGACGGTATTGCTCGAACTGTGGTGCTACCTCCTCGCCCTCGAAATAGGCCCTTAGGGTAGTTTCTTCAGCAACGCTCGTCGTGGCCTCAAAATATTTTTCCAATAATTTTTCTATGTTTTTAACCGATTCCATAGCTGTGTTTTTCCATTAATTTTTCACGTACCGCCTTTCGGGCCCTTGACAAGGTAACCCGCACCGCAGTGGGCTTCATACCCAACATTTCCGATATCTCCTCAAAATCATAATCTTCGATATCGCGCAATTGCAGTACCATTTTTTGTTGTTCGGGCAGTTCATCCATAATCCGCGCTACCCAGTCCACACTATCTTCAGCCTCCAGTTGTTTTTGCAAGGAGGTGTTTTCGTCACGATAGTTGCTGTGTACCAATTTTAGATTACCGGCCTGTTTCGACTTCAATCGATCCAGACAAAAGTTCTTGGTCATCGTCATGGCAAAGGCTTCGACACTTTTATACTGCTCGATCGATTCGTTCTTCGACCACAGCTTCATCAGGATCTCCTGTGTAGCGTCTTCGGCTTCTTCACGCGAGACGAGCAACCTTTTGGCCAATCGGTACAACTTATCCTTAAAAGGCATTACAACTTTTAAAAACTCGCTTTGTTGCATGGGTTGGTATTGTTATTTGTAGTTCGAATTTGCGACCTACAACATGATGACGACACTGATTTAAATTTGTTACAAAAATTATGGATTCTTTTCAGATGTCGCTATTTTAGGGTTTTCGTTGTGCAAATTGTTATAGGAATAGAAAACCCTTTCCCGTTTTGGAACGCTAATTGCAGCAACGACTAAAAACACGCTATGAAAAAGTACTTTTCCCTCCTCGCGGCCTTGGCTTTGATCTTCTCGGCTTGCAACAATGATGATGATTTGACCAACGGCGATACCCCTGACCCGACCAATAATCAAGTCACGGTACAGAATTTTATGTGGCAAGCCATGAACTTTTGGTATTTCTGGCAAGCCGAAGTTCCCGACCTCGCCGATGATCGTTTTGGCTCGGATCAAGAATACACCGATTTCTTGGCGGCCACTCCAGATCCGCAAACCTTTTACGACAACATCCAATTCAACGAGGATCGGTTCAGCTTTTCGAACCAGGATTATACTACCCTGGTCAACAATTTGAACGGGGTTTCTAAAAGCAACGGCCTGGAGTTCGGCCTGGTATTCTTTGACAACAATGTCGACATCTTCGGTTATGTGCGCTATATCGTGCCCGGATCCGATGCCGCTACCAAAGACATAGAACGGGGTGACATCTTCACCCGGGTCGATGGGCAGCAGTTGAATGCCGACAATTACATTTCATTGTTGTTCGGAGATAACGACACTTATACCTTGGGGCTTGCAACCATCGACAACGGTACCATTACCGATACGGCCGAAGAAGTGAGCCTGACCAAATTGGAAGGTTTGGTCGAAAACCCGGTCTTCGTGGCCCAAACCTTGGATGTCAACGGGCAAAAAATCGCCTATTTGATGTACAACGGGTTTACCCGCGATTTCGATGACGAACTCAACAACGCCTTTGGGCAATTCGTGGCCGATGGGGCGACGGATTTGATATTGGACGTGCGCTACAACCCAGGCGGGTCGGTGAATTCTTCGCGATTGTTGGCCAGTATGATCTATGGGGCCAATACCAACGACCTCTACATCAGACAACGCTGGAATGCCAAGATACAGGCCCAACTAAGCGATAACCAATTGGAAGATTATTTCGCCAGTTCGGTGAACGGGTCGACCTTGAACACCTTGAACTTGAACCGGGTGTACGTATTGACCAGTGGTCGTACGGCCTCGGCCAGTGAGTTGGTCATGAACGGTTTGGATCCTTATGTGCAGATCATCCAAATCGGCGAAACTACCCGGGGTAAGAATGAATTCTCGATTACCTTGGTCGATGACGCGGCCAACAATTACGTATACAGCCAATCGCGTGAAAATGAGATCAACCCGACCAACAGCTGGGCCTTGCAGCCTTTGGTCGGTCGTAACGAGAACGCCAACGGTTTTTTTGATTATACCGATGGGCTGGCACCTGACATTAACTTGGAAGAGGATTTCGGAAACCTCGGTGTGTTGGGTGATGTAAACGAACCTTTGTTGGCACGGGCCATTGAAGAAATCACCGGCGTTTCGTCCAAGATTGGGCAACAACGAGAGATACCCCGCTTATCGGCAGGACCCCAATTGGTCACCCCGGGTAGGGATTTGATGCTGTTGGACAAAGACATTCGATTCGAATAAAAAAAGAGCGGCCGAGGCCGCTCTTTTCTTTATAGGTTGATCTGCACCCCAAGCCGTAGGTTGCGGCCCCGGGTGGTGAAACCAGCGATTTCAAAATATTCTTCATTGAACAGGTTCTCCACGTTCAAAAAAGCGCGGACCTGCGCATTGAATTGATAGGAAGTGTAGAGCCCGAACAGATTGAAGGCGTCGAAATTGACGTTTTCGCTAATTCCGAAATCGATATCTTGTCGACCAGCATTATGTTGGAAGTTCAAAGAAGCCATCCACTTCTTGCTTAGCGTGAAATCCAATCTACTATTGACCTTGTTTTTTGGGACTCGAAGCAACTCCAGGTCACTCGATTCGGTAAAAGTGTAATTCGCCACCCATTGAAGTTCAGGTGCGAGTTGTGCGGCTAACTCGACCTCGAATCCATTGACATTAATGACATTCTCAACATTTCGATATTGAAATTCAAAGGTGTCTGGATCGACGACTTCGAATGCGATGAAATTTTCTTCCTTACGATCAAAATACAAGGCCGATAATCGCAATTTAGTACTCGGCCGATATTCGAAACCGATTTCAAAGGTGGCATTCTCTTCGGGGTCCAAATCAGGATTGGGTCCAAAAGCCCCGAACAATTGAGACAGGTTGGGGGCTATAAAGGAGGTGGCATACGAGCCAAAGAACTTCAAATAGCCCTCTTGTACCTTGAAGCGATACGAAGGGTTGAAGTTATAGACGAGATTGCTGCCGTATTCGCTGTGGTTATTCAATCGCGCCCCCACATTCAGGTTCAAACCGAAATCGGATACATAGACCACATTGGCATAAGGATCTACCGTTGTGGTCGCTTCCTCGTTTTCGAATTCGGTTTGCTGGTCGATCAGGTTCAACCCCACAATGGTATGCCATTTTGAAGCAATGATGTATTTGTGGAACAGATCGAAGGTGAAGGATTCCGAATCGAATTGGGATGGAAAGGCCGAAATGAATTGCCGATCGATCTTGTTAAAGGCCGCATTGAAATGCAGGCTCCCACTGCCGTAATCGTAAACCGAACCCAATTGATAGCGTAACTGTTCACTTTTGGAGCGATTATCGGCATCTTCTACGGGGAATCCGTTGTCAAAGGCGAAGTTCATTTCATCATAGTAAAACTTCAACGAGGCCGAAAAGGCCGAACTGAATGCATAGCCCAAGCCCAGACTGGCGTTGTTTCGATTAAAAGGGTCCGATTCGGTACCCACCGCTGCCGAAAGGCCATTGGTGTTCTGGTTGCTGAAGGAACCGTCTACTCGAAATTTACCTTCACGATACCCGAGATTGACCGCATTCGAAAAATCGTTGATCTCGAAATTCTGGTCATCGGCCGATTGGTTGGTTCCCGCACTCGACGTCAGGTTCACCGACCACCCCGGTTCCGAAGCTTTTTTGGTCGTGATGTTGATTACCGCGGTGGCCGCGGCATTTCCGTACAAGGTAGACGCTGCCCCCTTGATGATCTCGATTGACTGGATTTGCGACAGGTTTAAAAGGCGTAAATCGAAATTGGCTGTGAGGCTTGAGGGGTCCAACACCTGAATACCATCGATCAGCATCAGTACTTGTCGATTATTTCCTCCCCTACTGAACAAATTAATATCCTGGCCGGCATTGCTGCGGCTTCCGGAGAGTTCGAACCCAGCCTGGGTGTTCAAGAGTTCGGCCAGGGTCTTGCCCTGGTTGCGTTGGATCTCAAGGCTGTCGATCTTGATGACCGTCCTTCCTGAATTCTCACGTTTTATGGCAAAGCGGCTGTCGGTGACCACCACTTCGTCCAATTGATTCACGGCCACGCTGTCTTGTTGTGCCGTTACGGTTGCGCTGAATAGCGCTAGGGTACATAACCCCCAAAGGTTGTTCTTCATTTGTTTTTGTTTGCTCGGAAAAGCCATATGTGTGCCATATGCAAACTTCTATCCCGAAAGTTTCACATTCAGTTCGAATAAGGCAGGTCTCCTGGCTTACCAACGTCTATTGGCCTTCCCATTTCAACGAAACAGTGGCATTGCGGAAACAGACGCCCCAAACTGGGTGCCGCGTCAGCGGCAGGGTTTACAGTTGCGGGAACAGCTTCGGTCTTGCACCGAATTCCCTTTTAATCGGATCGCAACAAGCGACCCGAACCAAATTCGCGACGAATGTAAGCAATTCCAATTTTATTTTCGGTTGGAAAATAAGCTTACTTTTGAGGTCATGATGCGACGACCCCACCTACGCCTCTTCTTACTCGCCCTTATGGCGGTACTGGGCTTGCAATGCAAGCCCAAAAACAAACCGGAACCGCCGGTCACAGCATCGACCGACCAAACACTACAACATGCCACAGGGTTGCGACTTATCGAGCGTGAGGGGTTTACCGAAGTACGCGTTTCGACCCCTTGGCCCAACAGTGATAAGACTTACACCTATGCCTTCGTACCCAAAACGAAGCTAGCGACCATGACCTTTGCCGCCGATCACTACGATGCCATCATCGGCACGCCGGTCGACCGCTTGATCGCTACCAGCTCGACCCACATACCGGCCTTGGAGGCCCTTGGGCTCTTACCGAATCTGATCGGTTTTCCCGATACCCGTTACATTTCCTCCAAAGCGGCACGCCAACGGGTCGAAAACGGCAACATCACCGAAGTGGGCATGAACGGCCAGCTGAATACCGAATTAGTGTTGAACAACACCCCCGATTTGATCATCGGTTTCGGAATTGACAATCAAAACAAACAGTACCAAACCCTGCAAGCCGCCGGTATTCCGGTGGTCTTCAACGGCGATTGGATGGAAATGACCCCCTTGGGCCGGGCCGAATGGATCAAATTCTTCGGGGTGCTTGCCGAAAAACAGACCGAAGCCAACGCGCTGTTCGAACAGATCGTTGCCGATTACCAAAAGGTGCGTGAACTGGCGGCGACCGCCACCGAACGGCCAACCGTATTGAGCGGTGCCCTATTCAAGGATGTGTGGTACCTACCCGCCGGTGAGAGCTGGGGTGCCCGCTTTGTGGCCGATGCCCATGCCGAATACCTCTGGAAGGAGACCAAAGGCAGTGGCAGCCTCTCGCTCAGTCTCGAAAAGGTGTTTGAACGTGGGCGTGATGCCGATTTCTGGATTGCTCCCTCACAGTTCACCCGCTATGCCGATATGGAAGCGGATAATACGCTGTATGCCAATTTTGAAGCCTTCAAAAACCGGCAGGTACATACCTTTGCCAATACCAAGGGGGACACCGGGGGCATGCTGTATTACGAATTGGCCCCGCAACGCCCGGATCTCGTACTTCGTGATCTGGTCAAGATATTTCACCCCGAGCTGTTGCCCGACCATCAACCCTATTTTTTCACCCCTTTGGAATAATGGCCTTTCGTCCGTCATATCGCCTTTCCTTTATGGCCCTATCGGTCGCCTTGCTGGTGATGGTTTTGGTGAACATCAGCTTGGGATCCGTCACCATCCCCTTTACAGAAACGCTAAAGGCCTTGATCGGGCGACCGGTCAGCAACCCGTCTTGGGAACTCATCATTTGGGAATACCGTCTGCCCAAAGCCTTGGCCTCGATTTTGGTAGGGGGCGGCTTGGCCGTCAGCGGCTTGCTGATGCAAACCTTTTTTCGAAACCCCTTGGCCGGACCTTTCGTGCTAGGCATCAGTTCTGGGGCCAGTCTGGGGGCCGCGATCTTGATTTTGGGTGCAGGTGCCCTCTTTGGTGCCTCGACCGTGGGTTGGGTCGGTGACGTACCCTTGGTATTGGCGGCCAGTATGGGCAGTGTCTTGGTGCTTTTCGTCGTATTGGTGGTCGCGAACCGCGTTCGTGATACCATGGCCTTGTTGATCATCGGGCTGATGTTCGGCAGCATCACTTCGGCCGTGGTCAGTGTTTTGGCCTATTTTTCGAGTGCCGAGGCCCTACAACGCTACGTCTTTTGGTCCTTCGGTAGTGTGGGCGACCTGAGTTGGTCGCAAATCGGCTTGCTGGCAGCTTTGGTGCTTATAGGCTTGCTGCTGACCTTGGTGTCGACCAAGACCTTGAATGCCCTACTCTTGGGCGAACGTTATGCGCAAAGTCTGGGGGTCGCCTTGAAACGTTCGAAATACACCATCATCGCAGCGACCGGCATATTGGCCGGAAGCATCACCGCATTTGCCGGACCGATCGCTTTTGTCGGCCTCGCCGTACCCCATTTGGCGCGACAGTTGTTCGATACCACCCGGCACCAGGTCTTGTTACCAGCGGTATTTCTATATGGGGCCCTACTGCTCTTGGTCTGCGATAGCATCGCGCAATGGCCGAATTCGGCGGCGGTATTGCCCATCAATGCGATCACCTCGATTGTCGGTGCGCCGGTGGTCATCTGGTTGTTGGTCAAAAAAAGACGGTTTTTGTTTTGAGTATGGAAATAGCCAATATCATCACAGTTTCCCAATTGGGTATCGGCTACGGGGGCAACCCCCTGATCGAACCGATATCCCTTTCTTTGGATCAAGGGGAACTCTGTGGCATCATTGGTGGCAATGGCATCGGAAAATCGACGCTATTGCGTACCCTCGCCGGCTTACAACCCAAATGTTGGGGTAGCATCTCATTGCAAGGTAAGGCTCTTGAAACGTATTCGCTGCACCAATTGGCCCAACGTCTTGCAGTGGTCTTGACCGACCCTTTGGCCTCTAAAAACCTTCGGGTGCAAGATCTTGTGGCCTTGGGGCGACAGCCCTATTCCGATTGGCTCGGAAGGTTGACGGAAAAAGATCGCGAAATCGCCCAAGACTGCATGGCCCTCTTAGACCTGCAAGCCTTGCAAGATCGCCGATGTGCCGAGCTCAGCGATGGGCAGTTACAGCGGGTGCTTATCGCACGGGCCATGGCCCAAGACACGCCCTTGATCTTGTTGGATGAACCCACCAGTCATTTGGATCTCTATCACAAGGTCTCCATTTTAAAACGATTGCGAGAGCTGGCCCATGTACACCGTAAAACCATACTATTTACGAGTCATGAGGTCAACTTGGCCCTGGAACTTTGCGACAAACTCCTGATCTTGGATGGAAATGGCAATCCGTTCGGTGCCGTGCCGGAGCTTTTGGCGAGTGAAAGTTTGGCCACCCTTTTCCCAGATGATAGCCTCCGATTCGACCCAAAAACAAAACGGTTTATTTTGAACCGATAGACGGCTTGGCTACTTGCTTTTCTGAAAGTGAAAAGCAGTATCTTTAGCTTTAGAAGGGAACCCATGAGTGAAAGTTTGATCATCTTACTAGTGGCCTTGGTGGCCATCGCCATCGGCATCGTGGCCGGTATGTACCTGCAACGTTTGAAGAGCGGTTCGAAAGACGCTATTTGGGACGAGCGGGAGCAACAATGGAAACAGACCGCGTCGGATCTGAAAGGCAAGTTGGAGGCCGCCCATGAGACCAATCGGCAACTGCAGTTCGAAAAAGAACAGCAGGGCCTTGAGCTGGTCAAACGCCAAGCTGGCATGGAAAACCTGCAGCGCATCAATACCGAACAGCGCGAGGAAGTCGAAAAACTGCAACAAAAATTCACCAAGGAATTCGAAAACCTGGCGAACAAGATCTTGGACGAGAAGAGCAATAAATTCACGGAGCAGAACCAAAAGAACATCAAGCTCATCCTGAATCCGCTTCAGGAAAAAATCCAGCGTTTCGAAAAGAAGGTAGAGGAGTCACAAAAGGAGAATATCAGTATCCACTCCGCCCTAAAAGAACAGTTGCTGCATTTGCAAAACCAAAACCTTAAGATCACCCAGGAGGCCGAGAATCTGACTAAGGCCCTTAAAGGGGATAGCAAAATGCAGGGAAATTGGGGGGAATTGGTCTTGGAACGGGTGTTGGAAAAATCCGGTTTGGAAAAAGATCGCGAATATAGCGTACAGCAAAGTTTTACCCGCGAAGACGGTTCACGGGTCATGCCCGATGTGATCATCCACCTTCCCAACGGGAAGAAAATGGTAGTCGACTCCAAAGTCTCGCTGACCGATTACGAACGCTACACCAATGCCGACGAAGAAGAGCGACCCAAATATTTAAAAGAGCACATCAACTCCTTGAGACGGCATGTCGAACAGCTTTCGGCCAAGAAATACGAAGACCTCTATGAAATGGAGAGCCCGGATTTCGTCTTGCTCTTCGTACCGATAGAACCGGCCTTTGCCATTGCCATCAATGAAGACAATTCCTTGTACAACAAGGCCTTTGAACAAAACATCGTCATCGTGACCCCGGCCACCCTATTGGCGACCCTCCGCACGATCGATACCATGTGGAGCAACGAGAAACAACAACGCAATGCTATCGAGATCGCCCGGCAAGCGGGTGCCCTTTATGATAAATTCGAAGGTTTCGTGACCGACCTCACCAAAGTGGGCAAAAAGATGGACGAGGCCAAGAACGAATACCGCGGGGCCATGAACAAGCTGGTCGAAGGACGGGGCAATATCGTGACCAGTATCGAAAGGCTCAAGAAAATGGGGGCCAAAGCCAAGAAATCGATCCCGGAACCCATTTTAAAACGGGCCGAGGAAGACGACCTCCAACAATCGACCTTGGAACTATAAGCCATGAAGAAGTTTAAATCGGTCGATGAATCACGGGTATCCATTACGGAGCTGATGCTTCCTGCCCACTCCAATTTCGGGGGCAAGGTGCATGGGGGCTACATCTTGAATTTAATGGACCAAATCGCATTTGCCTGCGCTAGCAAACATTCACAACAATACTGTGTCACCGCTTCGGTGAACCGGGTCGATTTCCTGAACCCGATCGAGGTGGGTGAGTTGGTCACCCTCAAAGCGAGTATCAACTATACCGGCAAAACCTCTATGGTGGTCGGGGTACGCGTAGAATCGGAGCACGTTCGTAGCGGAAAGACCAAACATTGCAATTCGTCCTACTTCACCATGGTCGCCAAAAATAAAGAGGGGAAAAACGTCAAGGTACCAGGTCTGCTGCTCACCGATAAGGAAGGGCTGCGTCGGTTCGCTCGCAGCGTAGAGCGCAAGAAAACCGTTTACCAACGCGATTCGAAATACCACAATGAAAAAGTAAAGATCAAGGAATACCTCGACCTTCTAGACGATGAAAACGTCAAACTGGATCTCGACTAGCAGCTTTTCCCCATATCGGCCAGGCCCCAGTCCTGCATACTGTCAATGATAGGCAGCAACCCCTTGCCATACTTTGAAATAGCGTATTCGACCCGAGGCGGTACCTCGGCGAAGACCGTACGATCCACAATGCCATCGGCCTCAAGCTCACGCAACTGGTTCACCAACATCTGTTTGCTGATATCGGGGATGGCCCGACGTAGCATCGAAAAACGGTTGCAGTCTTTTCGGATCAAAAACAAGATGACCGGCTTCCACTTGCCGCCGATCTTGTTCAAGCAATGGGTCACCGGACAGCCATTCGGGTTGAAATCTTTCGTTTTTCTTACCATACTCAATGGTCTATTTTTTTATACTATATACAAAAAACAAGACTTGTATTCTTATTTAGACAATGATACGTTTTTTTGGGCTTTAAATCATATCTCATGAAAAAATCAATTCCGGCCTCCCTTCTGATCATTCTCGGTCTGTTGGCGGTTCCGGTAAAATCTCAGCACATGGAAAACACAAGAGCAAAAGCAAAACGAATGGTCGAAACCCCCAAGAGTCTGAAGGAAGTAAAAGCCTATGCCCTAGGGGAATGGCAAAGCCTGTCCGTAGAACTGCGACCTACCGAGGACCGCAGCGGCAGCGGCGTCGTACAACCCACTTTTTTGAAACGGCATTTTACCTACCATTCCGACGATCGCTTTACGGGCACCATCACCCTCTTCGCCGACAACTACGGTAGCTTGCCCTTGATGGAATTCGAATTCAAAGGGGATCTGGTCTGGGGAGCAGCCCATCCAATTGCCGAGGGGGCCTATAAAATCGATTATGTGCTGAACGGCGGTTTTGCGGTCACCCCTTTGAGCGAACAGTCCGCCGCCCTTTTGAACAGCGGTTTGCCCGAAGGCATGACGCCCTTCATCGCCCATGAAAAGAAGGATATTCTGGGCAAGGCCTTCCCGATGTTCCATATCGTCGAGGGCCAGATCGTTTCCGATTATGACCTCATCTACTTCAAAAACGGCCTGCTCTTTATGGGGGCCAAGCATGTCGATGGCACCCCCTTTGACAAGGTAGAAAACAGACCCCATCAACTTCAAATTCCGTTGGAACGTGTCTACTAAATCGCAATCGGTGGTCGATAAAAAGTTGGTTTTGCCCCGATGGTGGTATCTGCTACCGGCTTATCTGACCCTCTGGACGGTCGTCTTCAGCGTCTATGGCTATGTGGATGGAAATGGGATGATGGAAGTTTTCGGCATCGATACCGGTGGTGCCAGCGATTTTATCTTGTTGAACTCAGCTGGGCGCTATATCGCCCTTGCCGTTGCTTTGGTCTTGGGGGTATGGGTCTTTCGTACCTATCACAGTACGTTGACCGCCTTGCTCGCCCGTTTCGCCATGGATTTGATGGATGTATGGGCAGGCTATCAGAGTGGCGTGCTCAGCGATGTGTCGGGCGTGGTACAATCCATGGCACTGTTTCTGCTACCCAACCTGGTATCGCTCTATTTCCTCTGGTATTATTATCGAAAAAGAATGCGGGTTACTACCGCTTAAGCCCCGCCTGCTGCAGCCTTGTCTAAAAACCAGATCAGCTCGCCGGAGTCAGGGGCCACCAAACTCGCCGGGAGGGCTTCATAGCCTTCTTGGCGGTCTTTGATGCAACGGAACTTTTCGGTCTTTGCCTCCCCGGTGACCAAAAAGACCACCGTTTTTGCGGTATTGATGACCTTGCCATTGATCGATACCCGTTGTTGTCCGGATTCAGGATGGGTAGCCACCACGCAGTGATCTTCGGCATGCCACAAATCGATCTCATGCGGGAAGATGGAGGCGGTATGCCCATCGTCGCCCATGCCCAAGAGCACCAGGTCGAACTGTGGTACACCCTTGACCCGGTCTAAGTTGATTTCCAACAAATTGGCATAACGCATGGCTTCACCCTTGGGGTCGTTTTCCCCCAATACGCGATGGATGTTTTCCTTTGGAACATCGATCTTTGAAAAAAGGTGATCGACCGTCATCTTGTAATTGCTCTCTGTGTCGGTCGGCGGTACGCATCGCTCATCCCCCCAATAAAAATGAAGGGTCGACCAATCGATGGTTTCCCCGAAGGTATCGGCCAAGATATCGAAAATCAATTTCGGGGTGCTCCCGCCCGATAGGGCGATATGTACGCTTTCCTTTCCTTTGACGAATTCAGCGAAATAGGCGGAAAACGCTTCAGCTACCGCTGTTTTATCTTTTTGGATCTTTAATTCCATGTGCAACTGTTTTTTGATTGGATTATGAAACGTTTGCTAGCAGATCACGCAATAACCGGGATCATCAGTCAGGTTCTCACCCGGATTACGCCAATATCCGATCCCGTCGATCAACTCATCTGCATTCTCTGGGCCCCAGACCCCCGCCGCATAGCCGTACATACGAATGTCCTTTCCGCTCGCCCAATATTCCAAAATCGGATCGACGAATTCCCAAGCGGCCTCGACCTCATCGGCACGGGCATACAGGGTGGCATCGCCTTGCATGGCATCGAGCAATAGACGCTCATAGGCTTCCATGACATGGGTCTCGGCCAAACTCGAATAGTAGAAATCGAGGTTCGCCCGCTCGACCTTGAAGCCTTGGCCGGGTACTTTGACCCCGAATTTGATCAATACCCCTTCGTTCGGTTGGATCCGGATGACCAATTTGTTGTCTTTGCTATCCATACCCGAATCCTGGAAGATCTGATGGTGGGGCGTTTTGAAATGGATGACTACTTCCGTGACCTTGGTCGGCATCCGCTTGGCGGTGCGCACGTAAAACGGCACGTCTTTCCAACGCCAGTTGTCGACAAAGAACTTCAGGGCGGCATAGGTTTCGGTGGTCGAATTGGGATCGACCCCATCTTCTTCACGATACCCCTTCACCTTTTCACCATTGATTTCAGAGGCGACGTATTGTGCCCTTATGGTATGGTCGTATATGGTCTGATCATCACTCATGATACGCAATGATTTCAAGGCCTTGACCTTTTCGTTCCGGATTTCCTCGGGTTGATTGCTGATCGGGGGTTCCATCACGATCAGACTGACAATCTGCAAAAGGTGGTTTTGGAACATATCGCGCAAGGCCCCTGATTTGTCATAATAGCCTCCACGTTTTTCGACCCCGACGCTTTCGGCATTGGTGATTTCGACATGGTGGATGTAATTGCGGTTCCAAAGCGGCTCGAAAATGCTATTCGCAAAGCGGGTCACCAGGAGGTTTTGAACCGTTTCCTTGCCCAGGTAATGATCAATGCGATAAATCTGTGGTTCGGTAAAATATTGCTGTAGCCCTTGATTTAAGTTCTTGGCCGTTTCGAGGCTGTACCCAAACGGTTTTTCAACGATCAAGCGTTTCCAACCATTGTTTTGGGTGTTCAAGGCCACTTCGGCCAGGTTCTTGGCAATGGTCTCGTATAAGGTGGGCGGCGTCGACAAGTAATAGATGATATTGCCGGCCGTACCATATTTCGAATTAAGGTCTTCGATGCGCTTGCGCAAACGGCCATAGTGGGTATCGTAGTCGCCACCGAGATCTTCATAAAAGAATTTATCCGAAAAGCCTTTGATGTAGTTCTCCTTCAGATCTTCCAAGCGGGTCTTTAGGTACGGGCTTTCCAACACTACCTTGTTTCTAAAGGCCTTATCGGTGAGGTCGCTACGACTTGCGCCCAAGACCACGAAGTTTTCGGGCAACTGTCGTGCCACATACAGGTTGAAAAGGGCCGGCACCAATTTTCGAGCGGTCAGATCCCCTGAGGCCCCGAAAATGACCAACATTTGATTCTCGGTCTTCTTCATTTAAAAAATTTGGAATGCAGTTTATTTGAGTGTAACGAATATAACGTTTATTTTAGGTTTGGTTTAGGATGCCGCACACCCTTAGCGATGTCTTAACAGTGCTCTAAAAACAAAAGAATGGCAAACACCTATGACTTTGGATTGGTCGGCCTTGGCGTAATGGGTCGGAATTTTATTTTGAATGTCGCCGATAATGGCTTTTCGGCATTTGGCAATGATCTGGATGCGGAAAAGGTCGCGGCCTTGATCGAAGAGGGTGGAAACCCCGATAAGGTCAACGCCAGTACCGATGCGGCCACCTTTGTCAACGCCTTGAGCAGTCCACGGAGAATCATGCTGCTCGTGCCGGCCGGCAAGATCGTCGATGCCGTTATCGAAAGTCTATTGCCGCTGCTTGATGCCGGTGATATCATCATCGATGGGGGCAACTCCTTTTTCACCGATACCGATCGCCGTGAGGCCTATCTGAAAGAAAAGGGCATTAACTTTTTCGGGGCCGGGGTTTCCGGTGGTGCCAAAGGGGCGCGTTTGGGACCCAGCATCATGCCCGGTGGATCCCGCGATGCGTACCAATATGTGAAACCGATTTTCGAAGCGGTAGCGGCCAAATACCAAGACGAGCCCTGTGTCACCTATTTGGGCCCTAAATCGGCCGGAAATTACGTGAAAATGGTACACAATGGCATTGAATACGGGCTAATGCAGCTCACTTCCGAAATTTATGACCTACTCAAAAAAGCTGGGGGACTCAGCAATAGTGAGCTCCACCAAACCTATACCACATGGAACCAAGGCCGGTTGCAATCGTTTTTAGTCGAGATCACCGCCGCTATATTCGCCCAAAAAGACGCCTTGACCGATGCGAGCTTGGTCGATATGATCCTCGATAAGGCAAAACAAAAAGGGACTGGTAAATGGACCTCGCAGAATGCGATGGATCTAGGGATACCCGTACCCACCATCGATATTGCGGTCAGCATGCGCGAAATCTCGGCCCTCAAGGAAGAACGGATCAAAGCGGACGCACTCTACGATCGCCCCGATCCAGAAAGCGTGGTCAAGGATACCTTGGTCCAAAAGGCGGAAAACGCCTTGTATTTCGCCTTCATCATGGCGTATGCCCAAGGCATGCACCAACTTTCGGATGCTAGTAAGGAATATGGCTATGAGCTGGATTTGGGTGAAATCGCCAAGATCTGGCGGGCCGGTTGCATCATTCGTGCCGCACTATTGGCCGATATTACGGAAGCCTTCCGTGAAGACCCGAAATTACCCAACCTTTTACTTTCTCCATCGTTCGTTACGAAGGTGCAAGGCACCGTGGATGCTACCCGTGAATTGGTCGCCTATGGGGCCACCAATGGCATCCCCTTGCCCGGGCTGTCGAATGCGTTGACGTATTTCGATGCCTACACCTCGGAGCGACTGCCTTTGAACCTGATCCAAGGGCAACGTGATTACTTCGGTTCGCATACCTATGAGCGTGTCGATCGCGATGGTATTTTCCATACGGAGTGGCAAAAGGGATAGCACCTCCTTGTATCGATCGTCGCAGTAAAGCCTGAATTCCTTAGTTTTACGACACACTGACCATCAATTCGTTGTTCATGCGCAATTGTTGGATTTCCATATGGCTATGCACCTTGACCTTTTCGGTCGTAGGGCAACATGGCGAGTCAACGACCCGAGACCATCGTATCGGTGTGAATATCGGCGCCGCCTCACAGGGGTACTCGCCTTTTGACAATCCGGATTACCAATACGAAAACCGCTTCGTCAAAGTGCAACTTGAAAAAACGATTTACCAACGAAAGGCACAATTGTTGGCGATCCTGGTCGAACCCAGTCTGTATTGGTCGGAACATCGTTTACTGAATCCTTTTTTCATACAGCCCAACCGTGGACCCGACTTTCTTGATCAACGGGCGGCCTATACGGCAAACAAACGTTTTTTGGAATATGCGCTCAACATCGGGTTGCGATGGCAGTTCATGAAAATCGGGCAGCTGCACCCCTACCTTTTGGGAAGCGTCGGGCCCATGTTCGGCACCGAACATACCGAACGGCTTCGAAAAGGATTGGCCTTTTCCGATATTCTTGGTTTGGGTATCCTTTGGCAAGGCGAGGGTATTGCCGTAGACCTACGCTTGGCGATACGGCACTGTTCGAACGCCCAATTGTACTTTCCGAACAACGGGCATAACAGTATTGGTCTGGAAACCGGGTTCTCGCTTGCTTTTTAGCCCTTCGGATTACTTACTCAAATACATCTTGCGCCTTGAGTAAAGGTTGTAGAAGTCATCGTCTTTTAAACTATCGATAAAGAGGATGCTCTCTCCGGTACTCTTCATTTCAGGCCCAAGGTTCTTATTGACGTTCGGGAACTTGTTGAAGGAGAAGACCGGCTGCTTGATGGCATAGCCCTCCAATTCGGGCTTGAACGTAAAGTCCTTGATCTTTTTCTCACCCAACATCACCTTGGTCGCATAATTCACATAAGGCTCCCCATAGGCTTTGGCGATAAACGGCACCGTTCGTGAAGCACGTGGGTTGGCCTCAATAATGTATACGGTATCGTCTTTGACCGCGAATTGGATGTTGATCAAACCGACGGTGTTCAACGCCAGTGCGATCTTCTTCGTATGGTCTTTGATCTGTTGCAAGACGAACTCCCCCAAATTAAAGGCGGGCAAGGTGGCGTTCGAATCGCCGGAGTGGATACCGCAAGGTTCGATATGCTCCATGATCCCGATGATATAGATGTCTTCGCCATCGCAAATGGCATCGGCCTCGGCCTCGATGGCCCCATCGAGATAGTGGTCCAATAACAGTTTGTTGTTCGGTATTTTCCGAAGCAGGTCGACCACATGGGCCTCTAGATCTTCTTTGTTGATTACGATTTTCATTCCCTGTCCACCCAAAACGTAGGATGGTCTGACCAACAATGGGAAACCGAGCTCATCGGCAAGGTCCAATGCTTCATCGGCACTTTCAGCAGTACCGAATCGGGGGTATGGGATGTTATTGTCTTTCAATAAGGTGGAGAAACTACCGCGATCTTCGGCCAAATCCAAGGATTTAAAGCTGGTTCCGATGATGTTGATCCCGTAGCGATCCAATTTCTCGGCCAACTTCAAAGCCGTTTGGCCACCCAATTGCACGATGACGCCCTCGGGCTTCTCATGCAGGATAATGTCGTAGATATGTTCCCAGAACACCGGTTCGAAATACAGTTTATCAGCGGTATCGAAGTCAGTCGATACGGTCTCTGGGTTGCAGTTGATCATGATGGTCTCGTACCCGCATTCGGCGGCGGCGAGCACCCCGTGAACACAGCAGTAATCGAATTCGATCCCTTGACCGATCCGGTTCGGCCCAGATCCCAAGACCACGATTTTCTTTTTATCGGTAACCGCACTATCGTTGGCCACATAGCGTTTGCCATCGGCGGTTTCGATTTCTTCTTCGAAGGTTGAATAATAATAGGGGGTAATGGCCTCGAATTCAGCAGCACAGGTATCGACCAGTTTGTACACCCGATTGATGTTCATTTCCATACGTTTCTTATGCACCTCACTTTCATAGCAATCGAGCATATGGGCAATCTGGCGGTCGGCAAACCCTTTTTGCTTGGCTTCCAATAACAAGGCCTTAGGAAGGCTCTCTACCGTGTATTTGGCGATCTCAAGTTCGAGATGGTGCAGTTCTTCGTATTGTTTCAAGAACCACATATCGATCTTGGTGATCTCGTAGATCCGTTTGAGCGGAATACCCAATTGAATGGCGTCATAGATGACAAAGACTCGATCCCAGCTCGGTACCGTCAACTTTTGGATGATGGTCTCGTAATCGGTATAGCCTTTTCCGTCGGCTCCAAGACCGTTTCGCTTTATCTCTAAGGATTGTGTGGCCTTATGTAAGGCCTCTTGGAACGAACGCCCGATACCCATCACCTCCCCTACGGCCTTCATCTGTAGACCCAAGGTGCGATCCGAACCTTCGAATTTATCGAAATTCCATCTTGGGATCTTCACGATCACATAGTCGATCGTGGGCTCGAAAAGGGCCGAGGTCGACTGGGTGATTTGGTTTTGTAGTTCATCCAAGGTATAGCCAATGGCCAATTTCGCGGCTACTTTGGCAATCGGATATCCGGTTGCCTTGGAGGCCAAGGCCGAAGAACGTGATACCCGCGGATTGATCTCAATCGCGATGATGTCTTCTTTTTCATCAGGACTCACTGCGAACTGCACGTTACATCCACCCGCAAAATCACCGATACTACGCATCATATGGATCGCCATATCACGCATCCTTTGGAAGGTGCGGTCAGAAAGTGTCATGGCAGGGGCTACGGTGATTGAATCACCGGTATGGATGCCCATGGGGTCCATATTCTCAATGGTACAGATGATGACCACATTGTCGTTCTTGTCGCGCAAAAGCTCCAATTCGTATTCTTTCCATCCCATCAAGGCCTTGTCGATCATCACCTCGTGTATGGGCGAGACTTCAAGGGCATGGCTCAATTGGTCGTCGAATTTTTCAGGTTCGTAGACAATGGAAGCCCCAGCTCCCCCGAGGGTAAACGAGGCCCGGATCACTAAGGGAAAACCGAACTCCTGGGCGATTTCCTTTCCTTTCAAAAAAGAAGTTGCAGCAGCTTGTGGCGGCATCCCAATGCCGATCTTCAACATCAACTCGCGGAACTTTTCGCGGTCTTCGGTAATATTGATGGCGTCGATATCGACCCCGATGATCTCTACGTTGAAATCTTCCCAAATACCTTTTTCATCCGCTTCGATACAAAGGTTCAAGGCCGTTTGCCCTCCCATGGTCGGTAAGACCGCATCGATTTGCGGATGCTCCTTCAAGATATCAATGATCGATTTGGTGTTCAGGGGTTTGAGATACACATGGTCGGCCATGGAAGGATCGGTCATGATCGTTGCCGGATTGCTATTGATCAAGATGGTCTCGATACCGTCTTCCCTAAGGGAACGCAGGGCTTGGGATCCAGAATAATCAAACTCGCAGGCCTGACCAATGATGATGGGGCCTGAACCAATAATCAAAATCGATTTGAGATCGTCTCTTTTGGGCATTTTCTAATCGTGTTACTTTGTATTCAATCGCTAAAAATAGGTCAAAAAAAAGGTGCTAATCTTAAAAACTAGCACCTTTAAATTAAAAGTTATTGACACTCATTATTTTTTGTGTCTTGGTTCTGATGAAACAGAAAGTTTCTTTCTTCCTTTTGCCCTTCTTCTGGCAAGAACCTTTCTTCCGTTGGCTGTAGCCATACGTTCTCTAAAACCGTGTTTGTTTCTTCTCTTCCGCTTCGACGGCTGATATGTTCTTTTCATTTTGAAGGATTTATAGGGTAAAAGCCCTCAGGCCTTTTGAAATTCTGGGCGCAAATATACGAAGACTATTAAGTTTGACAAATGCTTTCTAAAAAAAGTTTGTATTAGTTTTGTTGCGGAAATCATAAACCCACCTGATGTCATTTCACTCCATCCGTCTGTTCGTTTTACTCACCCTATTCGGGTTGGGCACCCTAACGGCACAGCACAGTATGGGATATCGGTTGCAAGTCGGTGACGAGTTCAAGATCACCCAGTGGGCCGCACAAGAAATGACGCAGACCCTTGAAGGCAGCAGCCATGTTTTGAACAACGACCTTGAAGGGCGTTTCACCTTTAAGGTACAGGCGGTAGAAGATGGGGTACACACGATCGTGATGACCTTCGATGATTTTGCGATTAAATCGACTTCGAGTATGCAGGGTGAGGTCTTGAACGTTCGGGCCAGTGAGAAAATCGAAGGCGATATCATGTCGACCATATTCAATGCCTTGATCGGCCATGAACTTATCTTAAAGATGGATCGTCAAGGGGCGATATTGGAAACTTCGGGCAGTGATGGACTGATTACCAAAATGATCGCCGCGGCCAATATTACCGATGAGTTCACCATGGCCATGATGCGAAAATCATTGGAAAAGGAGTTTGGGTCGGGGCTTGCCCAGAGTTTTGAACAAATGACCTTCTTCCACCCACCAAAGGCGGTTGCCATCGGGGAAACCTGGCAAACCCGTTATGAAGGGAAAATAGATGCCGAGAATGAATGGACGTTAGAGCAAGTCGCTAATGGGACTACCGCTATCTCGGGTACGGCCAAGGCGACAATGCAAAACCAAGACGATAGCTTATCACTGACGCTTGACGGCAATTTGGAAACCATGATCCAAGCTAAGGCATCAAACGGTTTCATGACTAAAATGATGGTCAAAGGGGAATTCTCCGGAACCTCTGTTATGAATCAATTGGGCAGTGTCGAGATTCCGACCACCCTAAACCAAACAATCACTTACGAATTAATCACGGAATAAATGTTCAATAAAAACTTCAAACTGATCTTAGCGGGTCTGATCATCGCTTACGCAGTATATCAATTCATCGAAGGATACATCGGCAACGGTATTTTCCTAATCCTTCTTTCAGGGATCTTCATTTTCCTGTACTTCAGGAACGAGATCATCTTATTGGCTTTCTTGCGCATGCGGAAGCAGGACATGGAAGGCACCCAAAAATGGCTGTCGAAAATCAAGAACCCCGAAGCGGCCCTGATCACCAAACAACAAGGCTATTACAACTACCTGCACGGCATCATTTATTCCCAAAAGAACCTGACACAGGCTGAAAAGTACTTCAAAAAGGCCCTAAAATTAGGGTTGAACATGGATTATGACGTGGCCATGGCCAAATTGAGCCTTGCCGGTATCGCCATGCAAAAACGACGCAAGCGCGAGGCGACCACGCTTTTGAACGAAGCCAAGAAATTGGATAAGAACAACATGCTGACTGAACAAATCAAGATGATGCAACAGCAAATGAAGCGCATCTAGGCCTTAATCGACCTTGTAATACCCTTTGTTCGGGATTTCGATGACGTACTTTTTGCGCGAGGCATTGTTCAAATGCGGTTCACGCAGCCAAGGATTATGTCTTTTCAATATTTTGTAATTGATCTCATAAAGACCGGCAAAGTCAGCCCAGCTGTTGACAACCGTATCGACTTCGACCGTAAAGGTGGGTACCATTTCGTACAGGTCGGCCTCATCGAGTTCAAAGCCATAATTTTCGGGATGGGAAAGAATCTCCTTAATCGCTAGGATCCGGAACACATAGCGGCCGGTCTCTTGCCCTAAAAGCAAATCGTAGTAATCGTCGACCTTTTGGATGCGCATGTACTTCTGGATGCCGGCAGGCCCCGCATTGTACGCAGCGGCGGTCAGCGTCCAGCTTTTGAATTTACCCTTCCATTTTTTTAGGTACTCACAAGCTGCTTGAGTCGACTTGCGAACGTGATACCGTTCATCGACATTGGCATTCACTTCCAAACCGTATTCTCGGCCCGTACCCTTCATAAAATGCCATAGTCCGGATGCCCCGGCGGGTGATGGCACGTCTATCAAACCACTTTCGGCAACGGCCAAGTACTTAAAATCGTCTGGGATTCCGTTTTTGGCCAAAATCGGCTCAATGATCGGGAAGTACTTATTGGCGCGCTTCATCAATAAAAGCGCGTTCGATTGCCAATAGGTGTTCACCAAGAATTCACGATCGACCCGTTCCATGATTTCAGGGTCGTCTACGGGAACCGGTTCTCCGGCGAAATTCAAGTCCTCAGGTATGGCAATGGCACTGATCCGGTATGCTTCCGATACACTTTTATCGTCTTCCTTATTTTCAATGGCATCGTCGGGCTGAGCATCACCAGAGGCTTGTATGGCATAAACGAAGGTGGCGATGACAAACAAAAAGCCGATGGTGGCCAATACGTTCTTGAGGTACTTCATAGTATTGATTCCTTAATTCCTTTGCAAGATACTACTTCCCGTGAGCTCCTTCCAAAATAATCGCCGGCAAGTGCTCATTGAACCAACGAGCCCTATGGATGATCATCGTATGGGTGCCGTTCTTAACGGATATGCAATCCTTGATGTTTACTATGGGAAACACCGCATCCTTATCTCCATGGATGTGCACCAGGTTTATGGGCGGATCATCTTGCTTCCAATTCACGATCTGATCGATGGCCCAGTCGATGTAGCGACGGTCACGTACCGAGAGGTATTGTTCATACAGGGCCAAGCGTTTGGTCACGGTCTCACCAAAAGCGTATTTGGCCAAAAGCTCCACGTTGTTTACCAGCCCGGTGGGCAAAAGTTTATGGACTTTGGTGTACTTCGCGAAAAGCATACGTTTCGGCAGTTCGGAAGTACGCTTCACACAAGAAACGGCGATGATGCGCTCTACGGCCATATGTTTGGCCATTTCCTGCACCAACATCCCCCCGAAAGAGACCCCAAGGAGAATCGGTTTGCGGTGTTTGATATGTGTTGCCATTTTTTGCGCATACTGCGCCAACGACATTCCGGGGTCGGGAACAAACCATTGCAAACGGATCAGTTCGAACCGATCTTCGGGCAATTTCAAGCCATCGAATATGGATGGATTGGCGGCCATTCCGGGCATGAGGTATATAACGGTCTTCCTGTCGGACATTAGTGTATATGGTCGATTTCCCTAGGAAATTAGGGATTTTTTAACTAATTTTGCCTTCCGTTTGCATCACATCCTACATTTTTTGCACACGGATTTTAGGGGATTAACTACTAGCGGATTACGGGTCTTGACTTCGTAATCTTTTTGTCTAGTCTCAATATTAACTAAACTATATGACTGAAATGGAAATTAAGGACAATAGTTTCTTGCGCCAATTCGAAACCAAAGTCGATGGACATCTTGCCAAGATCGAGTATTCATCCCAAGAGCGAAAGGTATTTTTGACCAAACTGGTCATTCCCGAAGAAATTTCCCAAGAAGGCTTTAAAGAAGACTTCATCAAAGGGGTGTTGCACCAGATCCAAGAACAGAATTTAAGGGTCGTTCCTACAAGTCCACATATCGCGGGCTTTTTGAGAAAAAACAGACAATACAAAGAGATGCTGCCCGTAGGCATCCGCATCTAACGATAAAACCTCCGCAAGGGGGTTTTTTTATACCAAGATATTTTCTTCCGTAAAGGCGAACCGCACCAGTCCGTCAGCATCGATTTCCTTCAATTCCACTTCATGCAGGGTATTCACTAAGGCCGGGTCCCAAGGGGCCTTGACCTTCACGTAGTTTTCGGTAAACCCATGAATGTACCCCGATTTGTTCTCCCCTTCGAAGAGTACGGATCGTTTTGAACCCAATTGACTTTCATAGAACGCACGTCGTTTTTTTACCGAAAGGCCGCGCAACATCTTGCTCCGTTTGTGCCTGATTTGCTTAGGAACCGCGCCTTCCATATCGGCGGCCAAGGTATTGTCGCGTTCGGAATAAGTGAACACGTGCAAGTAAGAGATATCCAATTCGTTCAAGAAATGATAGGTTTCCATGAAGTGTGCATCGGTCTCCCCTGGGAACCCAACGATCACATCGACCCCGATACAGGCGTGGGGCATGACCTTTTTGATCCTTTCGACCCGATCGACATAGAGCTGCGTAAGATAGCGGCGTCTCATTTTCTTCAAAATGGCATCACTGCCACTTTGTAACGGAATATGGAAATGCGGAACGAAGGATTCGCTTTGGGCTACGAAATCGATGGTTTGGTTTTTCAACAGGTTCGGTTCGATGGATGAAATCCGTAAGCGGTGTATGCCCTGAACGGTATCTAAGGCGGTTACCAAATCGAAAAAGGTATGTTCATGCTTCTTGTTTCCGAATTCACCTTTGCCATAGTCCCCGATATTGACTCCGGTCAACACGATTTCCTTGATCCCCTTGGCGGCGATTTCAGCAGCGTTGGTCAATACATTCGACAAGGAATCGCTCCGTGAAATACCCCTGGCCAGAGGAATGGTGCAATAGGTACATTTGTAATCGCAGCCGTCTTGCACCTTTAAAAAGGCTCGGGTTCGATCACCAATGGCATAGCTGCCCACATAGAAATCAGCCTCTTCGATTTCACAGGAGTGTACTTGGCCGAAATCATTCTTCGACAGGTCGTTGATGTAATCGGTAATCTTGAATTTCTCCGTCGCACCAAGGACCAGGTCGACCCCATCGACCGCGGCCAAGGCTTCAGGCTTCAATTGGGCATAACAACCCACAGCGGCGACAAAGGCCTCTGGGTTTTTTTTAAGGGCCTGCCGAACAACGGTTTTAAAACGCTTATCCGCGTTCTCGGTCACCGAACAGGTATTGATGACATAGATATCGGCTACCTCTTCGAAGTCGACACGGTCGAATTGCCGTGCCTCGAAGTCTCTAGCTATCGTTGAAGTTTCTGAAAAGTTGAGCTTACAGCCCAACGTATAAAATGCGACTTTCTTGTTCATCGGTCTACCTCCCATTCAGGCCTGCAAAGATATCAAATTTAAGCTGTTGGTTCTAAAAGGGATAGCCCCTTAATTGCGACGCCATTTTTGGGTCATGCTATAGACGGTTTCCAATATCCGAGCTTCGGTATCGTCGAAATCAACATCCCGACGCCCCATCATGGCCTTAGCGGTCTCAAAAGCTTTTTTGGTCAGGTAGGTCGTAAAACCGGAAGCACTTCCCCAACTGTAACTCGGAACGAAGTTTCGCGGAAAACCGGATCCGAAGATATTGGCACTGACGCCGACCACCGTTCCGGTATTGAACATTACATTGATGCCACATTTACTGTGATCCCCCATGATGAGCCCGCAAAATTGAAGTCCGGTCTTGGCAAACCCTTCCTTTTGGTAGTCCCACAGCCTGACTTCGGCATAATTGTTCTTGAGGTTGGAAGTATTGGTATCGGCACCGAGATTGCACCATTCCCCTAGTACGGAATTCCCTAAAAAGCCATCATGCCCTTTATTGGAATAGGCGAATAGCACTGAATTATTGACCTCACCACCGACCTTGCAATACGGCCCGAAGGTACAGGCACCATAAATCTTGGCCCCCATCTTTAAAATGGCCCCTTCGCCAAGGGCGAGTCCACCCCTGATGATACATCCCTCCATAACTTCGGCTCCAGCGCCGATATAAATGGGTCCGTTGGTCGCATTTAAAATGGAACATTCGACTTTCGCACCCGCTTCCAAGAACACCGCATCCGGATTGATCACGGTATTGGTCGATGATAAAGGTTGCGAACGTCGCCCTTTGGTCAAAAGCGCGAAATCCGCCTTTAAGGCATCGGCATTTTTTGAGAAAATATCCCAGGTATGTTTGATGGTCGCTTCACCGGCATCATAACTGATCGAACGATAGGACGATAGACTGAAGTCGGCCGTCGCGTCTTCCGTAGCATAGGCAACGACCTCCCCATTGGCGATAATGGCTTCACCCAGTTGCAATTGACCCACCAATTCGAGCAAGGTTTCGGTAGGCAGGTAATCCGCGCTGATCACCACGTTGCGAGCTGTGGTGGTAAGCGGGAACTTCTCTGCAAGATAGGCTTCGGTCAGCACGCTGCATGGGGCTCCCAATAGCTTCTCCCATTTTTCACGTAAGGTCAAGATCCCTACCCGAAGTTCAGCTACCGGTCGCGTAAACGTCAATGGAAATAAAGCTTCCCTTGAGGTGCCATCGGAGAGAATGTAGTTCATATGCGTAGCCATATGGTCTAAAAATAAAAACGCCTTCATTAAAAACGAAGGCGTTGTCGGTATATTTTAAGAAAAGGTGCTTATTCGGCTTTCTTTTCCTCTTTGCTGAATTTCTTGTACTTGTTCTTGAACTTGTCGATTCGACCGGCCGTATCGACCAATTTCGTCTTCCCGGTATAATATGGGTGTGATGTTCTCGAAATTTCCAACTTGATCAAAGGGTATTCTACGCCTTCAACCGTAATCGTTTCTTTTGATTCTGCAGTTGACTTGGTGATGAACACGTCGTCGTTCGACATGTCTTTGAAAGCAACCAATCTATAGTTTTCTGGGTGTAAACCTGTTTTCATCGCTGTATCTTCTTAATTCTAGGAATTTTCGAGCTGCAAATTTAGTTATTTTTTGAACAATGCCAACCCCAAAATATTAAAAAAGAAATAATTGTACATTTAGTTGTAACAAAAGTGTGGGATTCCGCACTAACCAATGGTAATCAACTTAAATTTTAATACAATGGAAGGAACTCCTCCGAAAACTGGAAAGTTTTCATTGAATTATGGGGCCCTATTGGGTCTTGTCGGTATTGTTTTCGGCTTTATGCTGTATTCTGCCGATATGCATTATGAGCAAGGCTGGGAAATCAACGCGATCAACCTGGTCATTATGGCGGGTATCATCATTTTCGGTATCGCACAGTTCAGAAAAGCCAATGCCGGGTATTTGACCTTGGGCCAAGCCATGAAAGTGGGCCTCGGTATCGCCTTGGTGGGCTTTGTTATCGGTATCATCTACCAAATGATCTTCATCAATGTCATCGAACCTGAGTTCATGGACAATATGATGGAAATCAGAAAGGCCGAGATGATCGCTCAAAACCCGAACATGACGCAAGAACAGGTCGACAACGCTACGGAAATGATGAAGAAATTCTCAGGTCCGGGCATGATGATCGCTTTCGGTGCCTTGGCCAGTATTTTTTTCGGTGCCATTTTCTCATTGATCGGTGGCCTTATCTTAAAGAAAGCACAGCCGACCTACTAAACCAAAAAGTGGTACTTTTGAGGGAACTTCGCGAATAGGCACATGCAGTTATCTATTGTAATTCCCTTACTCAACGAAAAAGAATCACTTCATGAACTACACGATTGGATCGCTGCGGTTATGCGGTCCAATCGTTTTTTATATGAGGTCATCTTCATCGATGATGGCAGTACCGATGGTTCTTGGCAGGTTATCGAACAATTGGGTGCCGAACATCGGGAAGTCAAAGGAATCAGGTTTCCGAAAAACTTCGGGAAGTCACAGGCTTTACATGCGGGTTTTCGTGAGGCACAAGGTGATGTCGTGATCACCATGGATGCCGATTTGCAAGACAATCCTGATGAAATCCCCGAATTGTACCATCTCATCACAGAGCAAGGTTTCGACTTGGTCTCGGGATGGAAGAAAAAACGGTTCGATTCTTTTTTCGCCAAAAACCTTCCTTCCAAACTTTTCAATTGGGCCGCACGGAAAACCTCCGGGGTCGCGCTACATGACTTCAATTGTGGTTTAAAGGCTTTTCGAAAAGAGGTCATCAAGAATATCGAGGTTTCGGGTGAAATGCACCGCTATATCCCGGTTTTGGCCAAAAGCGCCGGCTTTTCGACCATAGGTGAAAAAGTAGTCAAACACCAAGCCCGTAAATACGGTGAAACCAAATTCGGGGCCGAACGCTTCATCAACGGCTTTCTAGATCTTTTGACCATTTGGTTCGTTTCCAAATTCGGAAAACGCCCCATGCACCTCTTCGGGGCTTGGGGGGTCTTCGTTTTCTTTATCGGCTTCGCTTTTTCGGTATATCTGGGAATCGATAAGCTTTTTTTGGACCCCACCGGACGGTTGATCACCGATCGCCCACAATTCTATATCGCTTTGGTCTGTATGGTTTTAGGTACCCAGCTCTTTCTAGCGGGCTTTTTGGGTGAAATCATCATCAGGGCCAAAAAGAATGTCGAAGGCTATTCGGTAAGCGAAACACTGAACGTTTAACGTTTCAAGGCAAAATAGCCCTTTATGGTGCGGCCATCGGCCAGGGTAAGGTGATACCAATAGTCATCAGCGGGCATCAATCGGTTGTTGAAGGTACCGTCCCAACTTTGGCCTTCACCGAAACTACGCAGTAACTTGCCATAACGATCAAATATCGAAATGGTATAATCGGGGAAAAACTCCTGGTTCATCATCGTCCAGCTATCATTAAAGCCGTCATTATTGGGAGTGAAAAAAGCGGGGGTACCACCGACCAGCACTTCCTGTTCCAATACGGAACATCCGTTGTCAATGGTCAATCTGTAAAGTCCGGGGAATACCCCTCTGAAGATATTGGAATCTTGGTAGTTGCCGCCCCCATCCAATGAAAATCGCAAGCTATCGAGTGCAGAGGCACTATCGGCCAGTACTTCAAGCGAAATGTTCCGTTGAAAGTCATTCACGATGACTTCGTCAAGTACGATTTCAGGCTCTTCGAGCACCTCAAAGGACTGGGTGTACATACAAGGACCATTCGAAAAAACGACATCCACCGTCCCGGTTTGCGTGGCCAAATAAGAGGCAGCTTGACTGCCATCAGGCCATAGATAGCTATCAAAACCCTCAAGGGCGGTCAATTCGGCCCTTCCACGACAAAGACTTACTTGAACCAAGGGTTCGAATTCGGGAGGTTGCGACACGTTGAGCTTCACTTTACCTATAAACGCACAGGCGTCGTTATCCTCTACCCTGAAATACACCTCAAGGGCATCCAAAGGCCCGAAAGTATGCTCTTCCAAGGGCATAGGGTTCTGTTCCAGTACCGCCTCGTCCCTACGTAAAAAAATCTGCAACGAGTCGTAGGCCGAGAAATCAGCGGTCAATTGTTCGTGGACTTCCGTGATATTCACGATGGTCGCGATAACCGCTACCCTTCCCTCACAAATAAACAAGGTGTCGTATTCCCCCAAGTCGGTCATGGGCTCGGCCGTCAATTGGATTTCAACGATGCTAAAGCATTCCGAATTCTCAAAGGCCCTGGCATATATCGTTTGGCCGGGAACCGTATTCACAAAGCCAATGGGGTCCAGTACGTTTTGATTGGCGATCGCATCGGCTTCTTCCAAAAAGAACAAACCGGTGATATCTTCATTCCCATTGTTGAATAACGGAATCGCCTGTCTTAGATTGAAGGTGGTGATGCCATCGTTCACCCCATCGACATCACATTGTACGAGTTCGACCTGACTGTTGACGTTGGGCGTTTCGGCAATTTCGACGAATTCCAAAAACTGTCTTGACGAGCCATTCGCGTATTCCACATCAATCGTGACCGTAAACGTACCATTGGTCGAATAGATATGGGTAGGATTGAGTTCGGTCGAAAAATTCGCGGTTCCGGAAGCGGGATCACCAAAATCCCACTGAATGGCAACGATATTTCCGGTGGATTCCGTGGTAAAGGTGGTCTTGTCCCCTTCGCAAAAGTTTTCGATGGTAACGATGGTCTCGAAAAACGATTGTACGAATGGCGGAAGGCCATAGGTTGCGGCCCGATCACCCAAATTTACGCCATAGGGTCTGAAGTCGGAATCCAAGCCGTCAAGGTTGGGTGTCCGTATCACCGACAATCGCTCGTTCGGTATCGCATGATAGATTTTCTTATCGATACCTATCTGCAAGGCCCCTGCTACAAAGGTGCGTAAAGGCGATCCAAAGTCGTGTACCAAATATTCACTAGCCGTCAGGTTCGGGGCCTGTAAATCGTATTGGGTAATTTGCAATCCGCCCAAAGCCAAGGTATCACCCCTTTGTTCGAGACGAAGGCCACTGGCATATAGCTTGGTCGAATTCGATGAAAACTCCACACCATAATACAGCCGTGTATCACTAACATTAACCGGATTGCTGACCAGTCCAGTGTCTACATCGAAATCAAAAAGATAAAAACCCGCTTCGAATTCCGGCTCAACAATGGTATGGGTAATGGCCAACTTGGTGCCATCAGGTGAAAGTTTCAACGAACCCCTGATATTCTCAAAATCTTCGATCCAAGGACCGACCTGGGAAACCACCGGTGTAGTGTCGACTCCATTTTCGTCGACCCGATAGGCGTAAAATCGATTGGTGAAATGGGTCACTACCCAATAAAAGTCACCGGCCGCATTGCGAACGGCCGAAACCTTTTCGGAACATTGCGGCAAGAGTTCGACGTTCTTGGTAGTAACATCACCAAGGCCCGAATTCCGGCCCATATCGACTACCGAATAGTTAAAACCGTTCGAAGATCCGCTGAGTTGTTGTGCCAAGGCGTCATCAGGAGTGAAAATGTAATAGATGTTCTTATCGACCGGATTCGGCACCACCAAAGCGGATTGGGAGGTCGAAAAGCTACCCCTTAACCCGGTACCATTGGGCATGACTTGATGGTTCTTGTTCCATACGGTCTTCCCTTCGGTATAAAAGAGCAGGTTGCCATTGGCATCGGAAAACGACTCGCAACCTTCAACGGTATTGATCTGGCCATCAAGCAGGGGAACCGGTGCCCCGGAATTGAAGTCCAATCCCGCGTTTTTCCCGAAATACCAATTCGAGGCTTCCCTTTGCCCGTACAGGCCGGTCGCAAAAAGAAGCAAAACGGTGAGGATTCTTTTTCCCATAGCGCTGTAACATAATATTTTTTTCATTCAAAACCCAATTTTACCGATAGTTTAAGAAAAACCGGGTTGAAGCAATATATTCTATCCATTTTCGATTATTGTAAGAAGAAACTGATGTAATTTTGTCTCAGCAGCATGCAATTAACAACCTCTATGGATTCCATTACCGAAAACGCCAAATCGTGGCTTACCGAAGTCTTTGACACCGCAACACAAGAAGAAGTGCGCACTTTGTTGGAAAGTGAGCCCGAAGAATTGAAAGAACGTTTTTACAAAGACCTCGAATTCGGAACCGGTGGGATGCGTGGCGTCATGGGCGTCGGCACCAATCGGATCAACAAGTACACCTTGGGCAAAAGCACCCAAGGACTGAGCAATTATCTCAAGGAAACCTACCCCAATGAATCCTTGAAAGTGGTCATTGCCTATGATTGCAGACACAATAGCGATACCTTGTCACAAGTGGTCGCCGAAGTACTATCGGCCAATGGCATCCACGTGTATCGGTTCTCCGCACTGCGGACCACACCCGAACTATCGTTTGCCGTGCGCCATCTGAATTGTCATGCGGGTATCGTATTGACGGCATCACACAATCCGCCAGAATACAACGGATACAAAGTGTATTGGACCGATGGGGGGCAAATCGTTCCGCCCCAGGACGGGGAGATCATTGCCAAGATCAATGCCTTGGATTTCGGGGATATTAATTTTGAAGCCCGACCGGAATTGATCGAGGCAATCGACACCGAAGTGGACGAGGCCTTTTTCGAAGCTTCGGTAAAGTCGGGGAACTTCGATGCAGCGGGCAAAGATGATTTCAGTATCGTATTCACTTCCATCCATGGAACTTCGATAACGGCCATCCCGGAAGTGCTACGAAGGGCAGGCTATCAAAACGTTACGGTCATTGAGGAGCAGGCAACACCTGACGGTAGTTTTCCGACGGTAAAATCGCCGAACCCCGAAGAACCTGAAGCACTTGCAATGGCCCTCGAAAAAGCGGAGGAAATCGGCGCCGACATGGTCGTCGGAACCGATCCCGATAGTGATCGTTTGGGCATTGCCGTTCGAAACTTGGACGGGAAATTGGAATTGCTCAATGGAAACCAAACCATGGTCTTGATGACCAAATTCTTAATGGACCGCTACAAGGAACAAGGGTTCAAAGGCAACGAATTCATAGCCACCACCATTGTCTCGACTCCCATGATGGAACGGATGGCCAAAGCCTATGGTGTCGAATTCAAAACCGCCTTGACCGGCTTCAAATGGATCGGAAAAATGATCAAGGATTTTCCGGATTCCCATTTTATCGGGGGCGGTGAAGAAAGTTTCGGATATATGGTCGGTGATTTCGTTCGCGATAAAGATGCGGTCACCTCTACCCTCTTGGCCTGTGAGATCGCTGCCCAGGCAAAAGCCAACGGCAGCTCCTTTTATCAAGACCTGATCGATTGCTACGTGCAGTTCGGTTTTTATAAGGAAAAACTGATCTCCTTGACGAAAAAGGGTATCAGCGGTGCCGAGGAAATCAAACAAATGTTGAAGGATTTCAAGGAGAACCCCGTTGCTTCGGTACAAGGCTCGAAGGTAGTTTGGATCGAAGACTACAACACCTCTATTGCGACCAACGTGCAGAGCGGCGAAGAACGGGCGATCGATTTACCGAAGTCGAATGTGCTCATCTACGAAACCGAAGATGGTACGCGAATAGCGGCAAGGCCGAGCGGTACCGAACCCAAAGTGAAATTTTACATCAGTACGAACACCCGATTGGACGACCCTTCGGATTTTAAATCCGTAAATTCGCAGTTGGATACTAAATTGGAAGGTATCCTCGCTGAACTGAATTTATAGCGAATGAATTATTTCAAAAAGATCCTGCGGTTTGCAAAACCGTATCGGTCGTACGCTTTTTTAAATATCTTTTTCAACATCCTGTATTCGATTTTCAATGTATTATCGATCATCATTTTCATACCCACTTTGGGCATTTTGTTCGGGACCCAAGAGCAGGTATTGGAAAAACCGGTATATCAGGGTATGGGCAACCTCAAGGGGTATCTTGAGGGCTCTTTGAATTTCTTTCTTACCGAGAAAGTCAGCGATGAAGGCCCCATGGCCGCCCTGGTCTTTATCTGTATCGCGAGTATCTTCATCTTCTTTTTCAAAAACCTGTTCCGCTATGCGGCCATGTACGTTTTGGCGTTTCTGCGAACGGGTATGGTGAAGGACATCCAAGACAGCTTATACCATAAGACCTTAGGTTTATCGATAGGATATTTTACCGAGGCTCGCAAAGGGGATCTGTTAGCGCGGATGACTTCTGATGTGAAGGAAATCGAGAATTCGATCATCAATTCGCTTGAGGCCCTGGCCCGCGAACCCATTACCATCATCATCGTTCTGATTTCGATGTTGGCCATCAGCGCCCAGCTGACCCTCTTCGTTTTCATCTTTTTACCCATCGCGGGATTTTTGATTTCAGCGGTGGGCAAACGGTTGAAAGCACAGTCGTTGGAGGCGCAGAAAGAGACCGGTATTTTCCTTTCCTTTCTCGAAGAGACCTTGGGTTCCTTAAAGATCATCAAGGGCTTCAATGCCGAAGGGCGGTTCGCTGAACGGTTTACGGGATCGACCTCGAAGTTCAAAAAAATCATGACCTCCGTCTTACAGCGCAAAGGTCTGGCTTCCCCGTTCAGTGAATTTTTAGGGGTCACCGTCGTCATTACGGTATTGTGGTATGGGGGCAGTTTGGTGTTGGGCAATGAAAGCACTTTGACCCCACAAGAATTCATGGGGTATATCGGCCTGTTCTATACGATCATCAACCCGGTGAAATCGATCACTACGGTCAATTACAATATCAAAAAAGGAAATGCCTCCTCAGAAAGGGTTTTTGAGCTCCTTGAAACGGTCAACCCGCTTGTCGAACCTGAGCATCCGAAACGGGTCGATACCCTGGCTGAAGCCTTGGAGTTGAAAAACGTCTCCTTCAAATATGGGGAGGAATACGTACTTCGAGATTTCAACCTCACTGTTAAAAAAGGGCAGACCGTAGCCTTGGTCGGCCAATCCGGTAGCGGAAAGAGTACGGTGGCGAATCTCGTCACCCGTTTTTACGATGTAAACGAAGGGGAAATCACCATAGACGGAACCAACATCACCCAGCTTTCAAAAGAAGGCCTTCGTTCCTTAATGGGCTTGGTCACACAAGATTCGATCCTTTTCAACGATACGGTGAAAAACAACTTGCTGTTGGCCAAACCAGGGGCGACCGAAGCCGAACTCATCGAAGCGGCCAAAATCGCAAATGCCCATACCTTTATCACCGAGTTAGCTGACGGCTACGATACCAATATCGGTGATGGGGGCAACAAATTGAGCGGTGGTCAAAAACAACGGCTTTCCATCGCCAGGGCGGTGCTGAAGAACCCTCCCATCATGATCCTGGATGAAGCCACCTCGGCCTTGGATACCGAAAGCGAACAGTTGGTGCAGGAAGCCTTGGAGAAAATGATGGCCAACCGTACCTCGATCGTGATCGCCCATCGCCTGTCGACCATTCAAAATGCCGATAAGATCGTGGTGTTGCAAAAAGGGAAAATCGTGGAAGAAGGCACCCATCAAGAATTGATGCAGTCGAAAAAAGGCTATAAAAAATTGGTGGAATTACAGACCCTTGCCTAAACACTGGTCGGAAACAATACCCGGTCAGCGGCCAACAAATTAAACCTTTTCGCGTTACTTTAGTCAGAATAGCAAAACACTACTTTTGGGTACTGAAGAAACCTTGGTACAAGCGTTGAAAGACAAAGCGACCCAGGCGAAAGCCTTCGAAACGCTCGTCAACACCTACAAAGAAAGGCTGTATTGGCATATTCGAAGGATCGTCCTTGATCATGACGATGCCGATGATGTGCTCCAAAACACCTTTATCAAGGTATTTCGCAATATCGAGGGTTTCAAGGGCGACAGCAAACTATATTCTTGGATGTACCGGATAGCGACCAATGAGGCCCTGACTTTCCTGAAACAGAAAAGCCGGAAGATGGGCGTCGGTAAATCGGAGTTACAAGAACAGCTCGTAGCCAACCTAGAGGCCGATGTATACTTTGAAGGCGAGGAAATCCAACTGAAGCTTCAAAAGGCCTTGGCCACATTACCTGAAAAACAGAAATTGGTATTCAATATGAAGTACTTTCAAGAAATGAAATACGACGAAATCTCTGAAGTCTTGCAGACTTCGGTCGGCGGTTTGAAAGCTTCGTACCATTTGGCCGTGAAAAAAATTGAATCGTATCTTAGGGAAGAATAATTAAACCTTATCGCCCGATGGCGGTCTAAGTATTGAAATGAAAAAGAACCACGATAAATCATTCAAAGCACCTGAAGGTTATTTCGAAAGCTTCAATGCCCGTTTACAGGCGCGGTTGGAGGAGGAAGATACACCGAGTATCATTCCGAAGAATGATGGCTTCGGGGTGCCGGAAGGGTATTTCGAAACGGTGCTCCCTAAGGTAAAGGAAACCGTGGGCAAGCAAGAGCCGAAAGTGGTACGATTGCATCCCAACCGAAACCTATGGGTTGTCGCGGCCTCGATCGCGGCCATTTTCATCTTGGTATTTTCCCTAAGGACCAACACGGGATCTGACGTGACCTTCGAAGATTTGGCCCATACCGAGTTGGATGCCTATTTCGATTCGAACAGCATCGATTTAAGTTCCTATGAATTGGCCGAACTGATCGATATCGACACGGAGCAGCTCCAAACGATGACCGATGTCCCACTAGAAGATGCGACCATTATCGAATACCTCGATGAACATATCGATGATTATGAAGACTTAAACCTAGACTATGATGAAATCGACTATGATTAAAATGGTATCCATGCTATCCCTGGTGCTATTTTCCATAGCCACCATGGCGCAGCAGCGGCCAGGGCAAGAACGCATCCGTTCGTTGAAAATCGCCTTTTTGACAGAACGTTTGGCCTTGACTTCTGAAGAGGCCCAGGCATTCTGGCCCATATACAACGAACATGAAAAGACCGTTGAAGCCCTACGGGTTCGTGAAAAACAGGAACTGGCCGGGCGTATGGCCAGTTTGATGGATATGTCGGATGGGGAAGCCTCCAAAATGCTGGCGAAATACATGCAATTGATGAAAGAGAAACAAGAGGCCCAACAGCGCTTCGTTGCGAATTTGGATGGCGTCATTTCACCCAAGAAAATCATCTTACTGATCAAATCGGAGGAAGATTTCAAAAAACGGCTTTTACAGCAATTCCGTAAACGTCGTGCCGGTCAGTAAATACGATCCAAAATCGATAAACAACACCAAAAAGAAGCCCAATGGCTTCTTTTTTGTTTAAACCCTTATCGAAAACCATGGTCTTACTATCAGAAACCCAATAAAACGAATGCAATGAAAAATTTGAAACTTATCCTTTTGACTATGACCCTTATGGGTGGAATGTTGACCTCGACCGCACAACGAACCGTTGTTCGGGTATATCCGAAACACGGCACGGTAGTTACGACCATTAAAAAACCACGTGTCGTTGTCCATAAAAAAACCAACTTCTACGTAGCCGATGGCATCTGGTACAAGGCACGGGGCAAAAAGTACGTTGTTTGTGCCGCTCCTGTAGGAGTCAAGCTAAGAACCTTACCTCGAGGAAACAAAGTCGTTGTCGTCAACGGAAGAAAGTTGTATAAATACAAAGGGATCTGGTATAAAAGATCCGGACGGCACTATGTGGTCGTCACTGTTTAGATTTGGTTGATTGATAGTTGTTATTCCAAAAAAGGACGCCCGTAAGCGTCCTTTTTTATTTGCATCATGAAGTTCTATCTTTGCGCATTTATCACCTTATGCGCCTACACCGAAATTTGGTATTCGCCGTTATCGATGCCCTGCACCTGATCTGCAATGAGAATGAATATGCCGACAAGGTCATTGAAAAAGTATTGAAATACGATAAACGCTGGGGCGCCCGTGATCGGGGTTTTATCGCCGAAACCACCTATGACATCATCCGATGGAAACGGCTCTACAGTGAAATCGCCGAAGTCAACACCCCTTATTCACGACCGGACCTCTTTCGGCTGTTCGCCGTTTGGGCCGTTTTGAAGGGTATCGGCATTCCTGATTGGAAGCAATTCGAAAATACCCCTGAACGCAGGATCAAAGGCAAGTTCGACGCCCTATCGAAAATCAGGAAAATACGGGAGTCCTATCCCGATTGGATCGATGATCGTGCCGTCGAAGCCCTGGGCGAAACGCTTTGGACCGAAGAAAGCAAAGCCCTGAACCGACAGGCCGAGGTCATTCTGCGGACGAACACCCTAAAAACAGATCGAAAACGCTTGCAGCAGGCTTTGGAACAGGAAGAAATCGCCACGGAAGCCTTGGCAACGCATCCAGATGCCCTTAAACTGGTGCAGCGCAAAAACGTTTTTCCTACCCAGGCCTTCAAAGAAGGCTGGTTCGAAGTGCAAGACGCCTCTTCGCAACTTGTCGCTGCCTATTTGGACGTAAAACCGGGTCAACGGGTCGTGGATGCCTGTGCGGGCGCTGGCGGAAAAACCTTGCACCTGGCCGCTTTGATGGAAAACAAAGGGCAGCTCATCGCCATGGATATTTATGAGAGCAAGCTCAAAAAAATGAAGGTTAGGGCCCGTCGCAACGGGGTACATAATATGGAGACCCGCTTGATCGCCAACTCCAAAGTAATCAAAAAGCTGCATGGTAAAGCCGATCGTTTGCTCTTGGACGCCCCTTGTTCGGGTCTTGGGGTCATTCGAAGGAATCCGGATAGCAAGTGGAAATTACAGCCCGAATTCCTGGAGCGTATCAAGGGGGTGCAGCAACAAATCCTGCAAGACTATTCGAAAATGGTCAAACCCGGAGGTAAGATGGTCTATGCGACCTGTTCCATCCTACCCGAGGAAAACGATATGCAGATCGAACGATTCTTGGCCTCCGAATCGGGCAAAGACTTCGTTTTTACACACGACCAAAAGGTTTTCGCTTCCACTTCAGGCTACGATGGCTTTTATATGGCCTTACTGCAACGAAAGTCATAGTTATTTGATTTATGTAACTTTACCCTATGCAAAAGAGGGTGTCCATTGAAGAATTTTACGAGTCGTCGCTACACTACGTTCCTGAAAGTGTACGAACCGGCATCGGCCACTTCAACGTTTTCAAATTGGACGAGTTCGCTTGCAAGAAACCGAAACCCATGCCCTTCAATCGTAGGGATTATTTCAAAATCAGTCTGGTCAAGGGCAAAAGCAAGGTACACTATGCCGATAAGACGGTCACTGTCGATCGGCAGGTGCTGGTTTTTTCAAATCCCCAGATCCCGTATAATTGGGAACGCATTGATGATCAGTTGACCGGCTACTTCTGTGTCTTTACGGAATCCTTCTTCCATCAATACGGCAACCTCTTGGAATATCCCATATTCCAACCCAACGGCAACCCGGTATTTCCGCTATCCGATGCGCAAATGGCCACAGTAGTGCCCTTATACGAACGTATGTTCACCGAAATCGGCTCGGATTATCCGTACAAGTACGATTTGCTGCGCAACCTGGCCCATGAACTGATCCACATCGGTTTGAAAATGCAGCCCGCTGAAAACACCCTCCCTACCCATTCGAATGCTTCCGAACGTATTTCCGGATTGTTTATGGAATTGCTCGAGCGCCAGTTTCCCATCGAAAGCCCGCTGCAACGCATGCGACTTCGGTCTCCCTCTGATTTTGCCACCCAACTCAGCGTACATGTGAACCATTTGAATCGGGCGCTCAAAGAGACCAATCAGAAAAGCACTTCGACCCAAATCGCCGAACGGGTGGTCCAAGAGGCCAAAATCTTGATCCGTCATACGAATTGGGATATTTCGGAAATCGCATATTCGCTAGGGTTTGAAGAGACCGCCCATTTTTCGAACTTCTTTAAAAAACATACCCGTTCCTCACCTACAAAATTCAGGAATAGTCCTATTGTTTGATTTTTGCAAGTCATCGCTTGTTGCGTACAACTGAAAAGCCCGTACGCGATTCGATCTTTGTGGAAACAAAAATCAAAACAGTATGGAAACGAAAAAAATAGCATTGGTTACCGGAGGTAGTCGGGGCCTCGGAAAAGACATGGCCCTAAATTTGGCACAAAAAGGACTGGGTGTCGTACTTACCTATCAGTCGAATAAAAGCGCGGCCGACGCTACGGTTGCCGAAATTTCAGCTTTGGGCGGATCTGCAATCGCACTTCCACTGGATGCCAGGGATGTGAAATCGTTCAGTCAATTCAGTGAACGCCTGCGACATACCTTAGGCGAAACCTTCGACCTACCGAAGTTCGACTACTTGATCAACAATGCGGGTTTTGGCTACCACGGTTCGGTGCAAGACACCACCGAAGCAGCTTTCGACGACTTGATAAACGTCCATTTCAAAGGGGTCTATTTCTTGACCCAATCCCTACTCCCACATATGAACGATGGAGGGGGTATTGTCAACATTTCCAGCGGGCTGGCGCGATTCTCATTCCCGGGGTATTCAGCCTATGCGGCCATGAAAGGGGCCATCGAGGTATATACCCGGTACCTGGCTAAAGAGTTGGGAGATCGGCGTATCAAAGCCAATACCGTTGCACCTGGGGCCATCAATACCGATTTCAACAAAGAGCGGTTCCAAGAAACCCCGCAGGTCGTTGATATGATCGCCTCATTGACCGCGCTGGGGCGGGTTGGCGAAGCTACCGACATCGGCGCGATTGTGGCTTTTTTATGTACCGATGATGCCGCTTGGGTCAACGGTCAGCGCATCGAAGCATCGGGCGGCATGTTCGTATGATAAGCAAAGCCCCGAATCGGGGCTTTTTTTTTTGAATTGTCGTAATGTTGGGGTACTTCCTTTATTTTATGTCTTGCCTGTCGTATTTTTAGCAACGAACATTTAGCCCACTTCAACATGAAGAACATCTATGACCTTAAAAACCTCAAAGGGGACCTGACCGGCGGGTTGGTTGCCGGAATCGTCGCCTTACCCCTTGCCTTGGCGTTCGGGGTTCAATCCGGAATGGGAGCGGCAGCAGGGCTCTATGGGGCCATCGCCGTCGGTATTTTCGCCGCCCTCTTCGGAGGTACCCAGACCCAGGCTAGTGGACCTACCGGACCGATGACCGTGGTCTCGGCCGCCTTGGTGGCCGCTGCGATTCAAATGAATAGCGGACTGGACAACGCCATGGGGATTATTTTGGTCACTTTCTTGTTGGGGGGTTTGTTTCAAGTGGTATTCGGGTTGTTGAATATCGCCGGATATGTAAAATATTTTCCCTACCCCGTGGTTTCAGGCTTTATGAGCGGGGTCGGACTCATCATTATCATCTTACAACTTTTTCCCTTGGTCGGGCTTTCGTCGCCGAAGTCGACCGTAGCCGTGTTGAAGGACATCGGCTTGATGTTCACCGATGGGAATTGGTATGCTTTGGGACTGGGGGTATTGACCATCATCGTATATTATGTTTTCCCTAAAATCACCAAAGCGGTACCCAGCCCGTTGGTGGCCTTGGTGGTCGCTTCATTGGTGGCGTATTTCATGAAATTGGATGTGCCGGTCATCGGCGAAATTCCCGCAGGCCTTCCCTCCTTGCAGATCGGAACGTTTTGGCCCATTGATTCCAGTGCTTATGGATTGATCATTGAATATGCCATCGTTCTTGCCGTTTTAGGAAGTATCGATTCGTTATTGACTTCGGTCATCGCCGATAACATGACCAAAACAAAGCACAATAGTAACCGGGAATTGATCGGTCAAGGAATCGGAAACATGTTGGCCGCGGTCATCGGGGGAATTCCGGGGGCCGGTGCCACCAAAGGTACCGTTGTCAATATCAATGCAGGGGGCAGGACCCGTTTGTCAGGCGCCATGCATGGACTCTTCTTGCTGACCGTATTATTAGGCCTTGGAAAATTGGCCGCGCATATTCCATTATCCGTTTTGGCCGGACTGCTGATACCGATCGGCTTTAAAATCATTGATTTCAAAGGATTGAAACACTTGAAGGTCGTACCACGGGCCGATGCCATCGTTTTGATCATCGTTTTATTGATCACGACCTTCGGGAGCTTGATCAATGCCGTCGGGATCGGGGTGGCCCTTGCCTCATTGCTGTTTATGAAACAATCAAGTGACTTGGCCAAAAACGGGCTTGACGTTGGGCCGGTAGCGGATTTCGATGGGTCGAAACCCTGGCAAGACGAACTGGAGTTTTATGAGAAATACAAAGACAAGGTGATCATCAAGCACTTATATGGTCCGTTCTTTTTTGGTTTTACCTCCCATTTCAAAGACGAGATCAAAAGCCTACAGAACGACATCAAAGCCTTGATCATTCGAATGGACCGTGTTCCCTACATCGATCAATCGGGTCTTTATGCACTTGAAGAAGCGGTGTTCGATCTTCGAGCCCAGGATATTGAAGTCATCGTCACCGGATTGAAAGAACAGCCCCGTGACCAGCTACAGGCGATTGATTTGATCGATGACCTCATTCCCCATGAAGATATTTTCGATACGGTCGATGAAGCCTTTACCTATTTGCGGAGCAAATTGGATTGATCGCCCCCTCAGGGATTGACCTTAGGGATTCGGTCAATGTGGACAAGCAAAGCCATCGGTCGATATTGCGTATTTTTGGGATAAGCCAATCCACCATTGCAGACCAAAACAGCATTCATCGCCAACTCCTTCATGCACTTTTTGCGCGTTGCCCTTGTGCTTTGCTTTTTTTACGCACCATCAATACTGGCACAAGACCAGGAGCGCCCCTCATTCGCTTCCGCAAGTTTACAAGGCACCTTGGATTTCGATGGCGCCTTAAACGAGGAAGCCTGGTCTTTGGCCCCGGTTTTGACCGATTTGAAAACAACCGTTCCCGTTGAAGGGGGGACACCATCGCAACCGACCCGAATACAGGTCATCGCGAATGCCCGAAATGTCGTTATCGGGGTCCGATGCGATGACTCGGACCCCAATGGGATCATTCGTTTTTCAAAACTTAGGGATGCCGATATTTCGGAGGAAGACCATGTAAAAATCGTTATCGACCCCTTTCTCGACGGTCAATCGGGTTATATTTTCGCTGTCAACCCCTTGGCTGCCCGATATGACGCCTTGGTCTCGGATCGTGGGGAAGATGAAAATGACGATTGGGACGCCGTATGGGATGCAAAAACCCAGATTACCGAAACTGGCTGGACCGCCGAAATCGTGATTCCCATCCAAAGTATCGCATTTAAAAAAGGATTGTCAACTTGGGGGTTCAATGTAGAGCGACGGATCCAAAGAAACCTGGAAACCATTCGTTGGGCCAATGTGAAACGCGACCAATGGATCGCCCAAACCAGTCGCGCCGGACTGCTGACCGGTTTACCCAAATTCAACTATGGGGTAGGCACCAATATTCGTCCGTCATTGATCGCGAATGCCAATCAAACCGGTGCGAACGGTGCCATGGTGCTCGACCCGGACGTGAGCCTTGATGCCAACCAACGCATCGGCCCCAACGTCTTGGCCACCTTTACCGTAAATACCGACTTTGGAGAGACCGAAGTCGATACCCGACAGACCAACCTCACGCGTTTTCCCTTGTTCTTTCCTGAAAAACGGACGTTTTTTCTCGAAGGTTCCGATATTTTCGAGTTTGGTTTCGGTACCGGTCGAAGTACCGTACTTCCTTTTTTCAGCCGACGTATCGGCCTTCGTGATAATGTACAGATACCCGTGGTCGCGGGTACCAAATTGAACGGTCGTATCGGCAAGACCGCTTTCGGGGCTTTGGGCATACGCACCAACGATTTCGATTTGGGGGATACCGGTTTCGACGCCACCAATATGGGAGTGGTACGGGTGCGACGAAATGTACTGAAGGAAAGTTCGGTGGGTCTCATCGCTTCATCCGGCGATCCATTGGGCCGTGACGGAAGTTGGATGACCGGAACGGACTTCACCTTCCAAACCACCCGTTTTAATGGGGATAAGAACTTTTTGGTCGGGGGTTGGGCCTTGTTTACGGATCGGGCCGACCTATCTGGAGATCGCTCCGCGGTCGGGTTTAAGATCGATTACCCCAATGACCGCTGGGATGCCGCCATTACCTACGCCCGGATCGGGGAGGATTTCGACCCTTCTTTGGGCTTCGTGCCACGCCGTGGGGTCAATTTTTATCGTTTTGGTGGGGTGTTCGCCCCGCGACCCAAGGCGCCATGGTTGCGCCAAATGTTCCACCAGTTTTTCGTGACCTACGTCAATACCATTGCAGGACCTTGGCAATCGTACAGCGTCTTCACCGCACCCATCAATTGGCGTCTGGAGAGCGGGGATCGCATCGAGGCCAACATACGGCCGGTCGGTGAGAATATCCTCGAGCCTTTCGAGATTTCAGATGGGGTTACCATTCCGGTGGGTGAATACAACTTCATGCGGTATCGCTTAGAAGCCGAATTCGCTCGAAAACGACGATTGAGTGGGCAGGCGACCTGGTGGTTCGGCAGCTTTTATGAAGGTACACTCGATGAATTCGAATTGAGCTTGAACTGGAATCCGAGTGCCTTGTTGGCCTTCGAGTTCAATGGTTTGCACAATCGCGCCCGGCTCCCGTTCGGGGACTTCAACCAGACGCTTGCCGGACTAAGGGTGCGCTTCAATGTCAATTCCAATTTGCAGTTGAACAGCTACCTCCAATATGATACGGATAGCCGGATACTCGGCTTGAACGCACGTATCCATTGGATTTTCTCCCCATTGGGGGATGTATTCCTAGTTTTCAATAACAATACCTTCAACGGGATGAGTCAACCTTGGGAACTCCAAAACCGTCAGGTCCTTTTGAAAATCCGGTACAATTTCAGACTGTAACATCACCGGATTCTTTCAACAACGACCGTTAACAACTCCGCTTTCCATATCGGCTTTTTTCCTTGCTTTTTGCTAAATTTGCACTTTCCAAAATCAGCACAATGATCCACTTTTTCGGAGACCCCTCGGCAAAGGTTTTCGCATTGCAGACTTCGCAACCCCTAAGTAGTGAAGACCAACAAAAACTGAGCTGGTTGTTCGGCAACCAAGATAAAATTGAATCGGCGTCCCTTGACGCCTTTTTTGTTGGTCCGAGGGCTACCATGGTAACCCCATGGAGCACCAACGCCACCGAAATCACCCAGAACATGGGTATTGTTGGTATCGAACGCATCGAATCCTTTACCGCTGTCGATCGGGACACCACCCAATTCGACCCGATGTTGTTCCAAAAATACCCCGGGTTGGACCAAACTATTTTTACGATCGATATCGAACCCGAACCGATTTTGGATATTGATGATATCGCCGCTTACAACCAGCAAGAAGGGTTGGCCCTTAGTGCGGAAGAGGTGGATTACCTGGATCAGCTATCCGAACGTTTGGGACGAAAATTGACCGATTCCGAAGTATTCGGATTCAGCCAGGTCAACTCAGAGCACTGCCGTCATAAGATCTTTAACGGCACCTTTGTCATCGACGGAAAGGAAATGCCGGGTTCTTTGTTCAAAATGATCAAAAAAACCTCGGAAGCGCATCCGAACGGTATCGTTTCGGCTTACAAGGACAACGTAGCCTTTATCAAGGGACCCAAGGTGGTCCAATTTGCCCCGAAACGAGCCGATATTCCTGATTTTTACGAAGAACGCCCCTTTGATTCGGTGTTGTCGTTAAAAGCGGAAACCCACAACTTTCCGACAACTGTCGAACCCTTCAATGGAGCGGCTACCGGATCGGGTGGTGAGATTCGGGATCGCCTGGCCGGAGGGCAAGGTAGTCTGCCATTGGCCGGTACTGCCGTATATATGACCTCCTATTCGCGTTTGGAGGATACCCGGCCCTGGGAAAAAACCTTTGAAGCCCGGAAGTGGCTCTATCAGACCCCGTTGGATATCTTGATCAAAGCGAGTAATGGAGCATCCGATTTCGGAAATAAGTTCGGGCAACCTTTGATCACCGGTTCCGTATTGACCTTTGAACATCGCGAAGAGGCTGCCCGCCTAGGTTTCGACAAAGTGATCATGATGGCCGGTGGTATCGGGTACGCCAAAACCGAACAGGCATTGAAGAACAGTCCGAAGACCGGGAACAAGGTGGTTATCCTTGGTGGTGACAATTACCGCATCGGAATGGGCGGTGCGGCCGTTTCGAGTGCGGACACCGGTGAATTTGAGTCTGCGATTGAATTGAATGCCGTGCAACGCAGCAATCCGGAAATGCAGAAACGAGCGGCTAATGCCATTCGCGGCTTGGTCGAAGCCGATATGAACCCCATTGTTTCCATTCACGATCATGGTGCCGGCGGGCATTTGAATTGCCTATCGGAATTGGTCGAGGAAACCGGGGGTAAAATCGATTTGGACAAGCTCCCCGTGGGTGACCCTACCCTTTCAGCCAAAGAAATCATCGGAAACGAGAGCCAAGAACGTATGGGCTTGGTCATTGCCGAAAACGATATGGCGCAATTGGAACGTATCGCCGCTAGGGAGCGTTCTCCCATGTTCACTGTCGGCGAAGTGACAGGAGACCACCGCTTTACCTTCAGCAGCAGTTCTAAAGGGGATACGCCGATGGATCTTGGTATGGACGATATGTTCGGAAGCTCTCCCAAAACGATCATGGAAGATCGGAAGTCGAACACGACCTTCCAGGATGCCCCCTATGAGTTGGCCCATTTCCACGACTACTTGGAACAGCTGTTGCAATTGGAAGCCGTTGCTTGCAAAGACTGGCTGACCAACAAAGTTGATCGCTGTGTCGGAGGTCGCGTAGCCAAACAACAGTGCGCAGGCCCCTTGCAACTTCCGTTGAACAACTGTGGCGTGATGGCCCTTGATTTCAAAGGCAAGGAAGGACTGGCAACCAGTATTGGCCATTCGCCGGTCTCTGGGCTTATCGACCCAAGCGCAGGAAGTCGAAACAGCATCGCCGAAGCCTTGACCAACATCATTTGGGCCCCCTTGGAAGAAGGATTGAAATCGGTTTCGCTATCGGCCAATTGGATGTGGCCCTGCAAAAATCCAGGTGAGGATGCGCGGCTGTATGAAGCGGTGCAGGCCTGTTCCGAATTCGCTATTGAACTGGGTATCAACATCCCAACCGGGAAAGATTCGCTCAGTATGAAACAGAAATATCCCGACCAAGAGGTCATCGCCCCGGGTACGGTGATCATTTCGGCGGCCGGGCACTGTTCGGATTTGACGAAAGTGGTCGAACCGGTATTGCAAAAAGACGGGGGGTATATCTACTACCTCAACTTAAGCCGAGAAGCCCATGAATTAGGAGGGTCGAGTTTTTACCAGGTGTTGAACGCAGTGGGCAGTACCGCACCTTCTATCGGCGACGCGGCCTATTTCAAAAAGGCCTTCAACATCATACAACAAGAAATCAAAGCCGGGAATATCCATTCAGGTCACGACGTGGGCTCTGGCGGATTGATCACGACCCTTTTGGAACTCTGTTTTGCCGATAATGGCATCGGTGCCTCCATCGATCTTACCCCGATTGGTGAACCCGATAGTATGAAGGTATTATTCGCTGAAAACATCGGCATCGTCTTCCAAGGTGATGGTTGGGTCGAAGAACGTTTGCGTTCGCAAGGTTTGGACATCATCAAAATCGGCGATCCGAGAAACGGTTCCGAAATGACCATCAAAAACCATGGCGTGGAAATGGGATTGAACATCCCGTCGCTTCGTGATACCTGGTTTAAAACGTCCTATTTGTTAGACGACCAACAGACCGCGAAAGGGTTGGCCAAGGAACGGTTCTCGAATTACAAAGAACAAGCGTTGACGTATCGCTTCCCGAAACGATTGGCACTGGATAGCCTTCCTAAAATCCCTAAAAAAGAGCGACCCAAAGCGGCCATCTTGCGTGAAAAAGGAAGCAACTCCGAACGGGAAATGGCGCATGCCATGTTCCTGGCCGGTTTCGATGTGAAAGACGTTCACATGACCGATTTGATCACCGGGCGGGAAGACCTTAAAGAAATCCAATTTTTGGGCGCTGTCGGCGGTTTCTCGAATTCCGATGTATTGGGTTCGGCCAAAGGTTGGGCCGGGGCCATCAAATACAACGACAAGGCCAAAAAAGCCATTGACGATTTCTTCGCCCGAAAGGACACCCTATCGGTCGGAATCTGCAATGGATGCCAGTTGTTCATGGAATTGGATTTGATCAATCCGGAGCATGGTGACAAGCACGGAAAAATGACGTACAACGATTCCGCCAAACACGAAAGCAACTTTACCTCGGTCGAAGTGCAAAAGAACGATTCGGTAATGCTGGGCAACCTTGAAGGAACGACCCTTGGTGTATGGATCAGTCATGGCGAGGGCAAGTTCGTGTTGCCGATGAAAGAAGATGAATACGGTATCGTGGCCAAATATGGCTATGAGGCCTATCCGTCCAATCCGAATGGGAGTGATTATAACGTGGCCATGCTCTGTGACAAGAGCGGTAGGCATTTGGTGACCATGCCGCATATCGAACGCTCCATCTTCCCATGGAACTGGGCCCACTACCCAAAGGACAGGGATGATGTGATCTCTCCGTGGATCCAAGCCTTCGTGAATGCACGCAATTGGATCGAAAGGAATGCAGGCTAATGGCGAAAAAGGACACCTCCGAAAATTTTACCATCCGACCGGCAACCATCGATGAGGTACCCCGTATCGTGGCGCTATTGGCCGATGATGTCTTGGGTCGTGAACGGGAGCAATACCGCCTCCCCCTACCCCAACCCTACTATGATGCCTTTGCCGAAATCGATACCGACCCCAATCATGAATTGATGGTTATGGTCGAAGATGGACATACCGTTGTCGGTACCTTGCAACTCTCCTTTTTGCCTTACTTGACCTATCAAGGTGGCATTAGGGCACAAATCGAACAGGTGCGCATCCATTCCGAATTCCGCGGGTTGGGCCTTGGCCATCGGTTTTTCACCTGGGCCATTGAACGAGCAAAGGAACGTGGGGCCCATCTGCTGCAACTGACCACCGACAAAAAGCGGCCCGAAGCCTTGAAGTTTTATGAGCAACTCGGATTTAGAGCCTCCCATGAAGGAATGAAACTCAATCTTTCCTAAAGGATATGGAATCGGTTTGGCCAAAGCGAATGGTGCTTTTTGCAGCCTTCCCAGGTGCTTGAAACATCCTGTATCAGCGTTCCATACCAAGACGCCTGAAACTGGCATTTTTACAATTTTTAGGAGACCCAATTGCCATATCCATTTTAAAATCCGCCTTCCTTTCCCTATTTTGCAATTTCTTTAGAGAAACTTACTATGGCTACAGTAACTAGACTTTTTGATTTTCCATACCACCAATTAGCGAACAACCCCCTTGATAATGCCTTGGTTACCAAATACTCCGGTAAATGGGTGTCGACGTCTACCCAAGAGTATATCGACAAGGCCAATGCCATTAGCCGAGGGTTGCTTCGAATGGGCGTAAATGCCAATGACAAGATCGCGGTCATCTCTATGACCAACCGCACGGAATGGAATATCATGGATATCGGTATCCTTCAGACCGGAGCACAAAACGTACCCATTTATCCCACCATCTCCGAAGAAGACTACGAATACGTACTGAACCACTCGGAAGCCGTTTATTGCTTTGTTTCATGCCAAGATGTATTGAACAAAGTGTTGGCCATTAGTGGAAAGTTGAAAAAATTAAAAGCGGTGTTCTCTTTTGACCAGTTGGACAATTGCGATCATTGGACCCAAGTCTTGGAACAAGGCGCCGACACTTCGAATCAGGATGAAGTTGAAAAAAGGAAGGCTGCCGTCAAACCGGAAGATCTCGCCACCTTGATCTACACCTCGGGCACCACGGGTCGCCCCAAAGGGGTCATGCTCTCCCACAACAACATCGTCTCGAACGTCATATCGAGTAAAGAACGGGTGCCTTTTAAGGCCGGGGGCGTCGCTTTGAGCTTTTTACCGATCTGTCACATCTTCGAGCGGATGATCCTCTACCTCTATCAATATTGTGGCATCGAGGTCTACTTCGCCGAAGGCCTTGACAAGATCAGTGATAACGTCAAGGAAATCAAACCGAACGTTATGACGGTGGTGCCGCGACTTTTGGAAAAAGTATACGATTCGATCATCGCCAAGGGGACTGCCCTGACCGGTCTCAAAAAGAAACTCTTCTTCTGGGCCGTCAACCTAGGGTTGAAATTCGAACCTTATGGGCAAAACGGTTGGTGGTATGAAACCAAGTTGGGCTTGGCCCGTAAGCTGATCTTTAGTAAATGGCAAGAAGGCCTTGGCGGTAATCTCGAGACCATGGTTTCGGGTAGTGCGGCCCTACAACAACGTTTAGGACGTGTCTTCGGTGCTGCCGGAATGCCCGTTATGGAAGGCTATGGCCTCACGGAAACCTCTCCGGTCATCTCAGTCAATCAAGAAGAAGGTGGCGGATGGAAAATCGGAGCGGTCGGACGCATCATCAAAGGCGTAGAAGTCAAGATCGCCGAGGATGGCGAGATCCTTTGCAAAGGCCCTAATGTCATGCAAGGCTATTACAAAGACCCCGAAAAGACCGCGGAAGTGCTTAAAGATGGCTACTTCCACACTGGGGATATCGGGGAAATCGATAGCGATGGCTTTCTGAGGATCACCGATCGCAAAAAAGAAATGTTCAAAACCTCGGGCGGAAAGTACGTAGCGCCGCAACTGTTGGAAAACCGTTTTAAAGAATCGGTCTTCATCGAACAGATCATGGTCGTCGGAGAAGGTGAAAAGATGCCGGCAGCCTTGATACAACCGAATTTCGACATGCTCTTTAGTTGGGCCGAAAGCAACGATATCACCATCAGTCAAAAATCGGATATTATCGTCAACGACAAGGTCTTGGCCCGACTCCAAGAAGAAGTCGACCTGGCCAATGAGGATTTCGCCAAATGGGAAAAAGTGAAGCAATTCCGTTTGACTCCAGACGTATGGAGTGTCGATGACGGCCATCTGACCCCGACCATGAAATTGCGTCGGAAAATCGTCAAGGAGAAATACCTGAAGCTTTACAATGACATCTACGGGTATTGATCCCTGATTGCCATGGCTTACGAAAAATACACCACCGAACAATTGAAGAAGGCGCAAAAGATCTTACTCGGTCTGAGTATCGTAGCCTTGCTGTTTACGGTCGTGATGCTGGTTTACGGTATCATGGAAAGTAGCGATGGCGGTAATTCCTCAATTTTGTTCTTGGTTCCTACGGTGTTCGGACCACTTTCCATATTTCCGGCCCTTTTCGCTTCCAGTGTCGGGAGTGAACTCAAAAAAAGAGGGCAAAACCCATCCTGAATTTTCGATTTAAACGTCACAGCCGAATAGTGATCGCTTAAATATTTATTATGCATGCATAATAAATTTTAGTATATTTGGAATCGAAATTTCCCAAATGAAAGAAGTCACAATCGACTGGGCACTCCGTGCAACTTGGCAAGCGGTCACAAAAATGTACAACGAAGAAGCGAAGAACTATGGGCTGACCATGGCCATTGGCTTTACGTTGTTGAGCATCGACGCCAAAAAAGGGACACCGAGTACCGCCCTTGGCCCTAGAATGGGCATGGAGGCCACCAGCCTTTCCCGCATTTTGAAAAGTATTGAAGAAAAGGGATACATCGAACGCAGGCCCAACCCCAAAGACGGTCGCGGGGTCTTGATCCATTTGACCGCTCTAGGTATCGAGAAGCGCAAAGACTCGAAAGAAGTGGTCATGCGGTTCAATGATGTCGTTCAAGGAACGGTCGGTGAAAACGAATTGAAAGGCTTCTACAAAACCATGGAGGCGATCAACAAATTGATCGCCGACAAGGAAATCTATATCAAATCAACGAACTAATTAATCCATCATAAGTTACATGAAAAGGCACATCAATAATGTTGCGGTAATCGGTTCCGGAATAATGGGAAGTGGCATTGCCTGTCACTTCGCGAATATCGGGGTCGAAGTTTTGCTTTTGGATATCGTACCCAGGGAACTGAGCGATGCCGAAAAGGCCAAAGGACTCACCCTTGAGGACAAGGCCGTCCGCAACCGGATAGTCAACGATTCACTTAAAGCCGCCCTTAAGGGCAAACCCTCCCCCATCTATCATCAAAAATTCGCCAATCGCATCAGCACGGGGAACTTGGAAGACGATATCGCCAAGATCAAAGATGTCGATTGGATCATCGAAGTCGTTGTTGAACGGCTCGACATCAAAAAACAAGTGTTCGAAAACATCGAAAAGCACCGGAAACCTGGCACCTTGATTACTTCGAATACCTCGGGCATCCCGATACATTTCATGAGTGAGGGAAGAAGTGAGGATTTCCAAAAACATTTTTGCGGAACCCACTTCTTCAATCCTGCCAGATACCTCAAGCTCTTTGAAATCATCCCAGGTCCGAAGACCGATACCGAGGTCCTTGATTTCTTGAACGGTTATGGTGAACAGTTTTTGGGAAAGACTTCGGTGGTGGCCAAAGACACGCCGGCTTTTATCGGGAACAGGATCGGTATTTTCAGCATCATGAGTCTCTTTCATGCGGTGAAAGACCTTGGAATGACCGTTGAAGAAGTCGACAAACTAACCGGTCCCGTTATCGGAAGACCTAAATCAGCCACCTTCCGTACCGTCGATGTCGTCGGTCTCGACACCTTGGTGCATGTCGCCAACGGGCTCTATGAAAACTGCCCCGATGACGAAAGACATGGCCTGTTCAAACTTCCCGATTTCATCGACACCCTCATGGCCAATAAATGGTTGGGTAGTAAGTCGGGACAAGGTTTTTACAAAAAAGTAAAGAACGATGCCGGAAAGAGTGAGATCCTTACCCTGGACCTCGACAGTATGGAGTACCGCTCCAAGAAATCGGCGAAATTCGCGACTTTGGAACTAACAAAGACCATTGACAAAGTGGTCGATCGCTTTGCAGTCTTATGTGGCGGAAAAGACAAGGCCGGGGAATTCTATAGAAAAAGCTTCGGGCAATTGTTCGCTTACGTATCACATCGCATTCCTGAAATTACCGACGAACTCTATAAAATCGATGACGCCATGAAGGCCGGTTTCGGCTGGGAACACGGCCCTTTCCAGATTTGGGACGCCGTAGGGCTCGATAAAGGATTGGAGTTCATCAAAGCCGAAGGACAGGAGCCAGCGGCTTGGGTCACTGAAATGCAAGCGGCCGGTATCAGCTCCTTTTATTCGGTAAAGGATGGGGCCACCCACTATTACGATATTCCGAAAAAAGCAATGGTGAAAGTACCTGGACAAGACGCGTTTATCATTCTTGACAATATCCGTAAGAGTAATGAGGTCTTCAAAAATTCAGGTGTTGTCATCGAAGATTTGGGAGATGGCATCCTAAACTGTGAGTTCCAGTCCAAAATGAACACCATTGGCGGTGATGTTTTAGCCGGTTTGAATAAGGCCATTGACCTTGCGGAGAAAGACTTCCAAGGCTTGGTCGTCGGAAATCAGGCCGCCAACTTTTCAGTGGGTGCCAATATCGGCATGATATTCATGATGGCCGTCGAACAAGAATACGACGAACTGAACATGGCCATCAAGATGTTTCAAGATACGATGATGCGCATGCGGTATTCGTCGATTCCGACCATTTCTGCCCCCCATGGCATGTGTTTGGGCGGGGGTTGCGAACTGTCATTGCATGCCGATAAGGTCGTTGCAGCGGCAGAGACCTATATCGGGCTTGTCGAGTTCGGTGTCGGGGTTATCCCGGGTGGTGGTGGATCCAAGGAATTCGCCATGCGGGCCTCAGACTCGTTCCGTAAAGGGGACGTCGAATTGAACATCCTACAAGAATACTTTTTGACGATCGGAATGGCCAAAGTATCCACATCGGCCTATGAGGCCTTCGATTTGGGCATCTTACAAAAGGGTAAGGATGTGGTCGTGGTCAACAAAGACCGCCAGATCGCTACGGCCAAGGCCCACGCGAAACTAATGGCCGAAGCTGGCTACACCAAACCGCCAAGTCGCAAAGACGTCAAGGTATTGGGAAAACAGGCGTTGGGTATGTTCTTGGTCGGTACCGATGCCATGGAAGCCAGCCGTTACATCAGTGAACACGATAAGAAAATTGCGAACAAGTTGGCCTACGTCATGGCAGGAGGTGACCTTTCGGAACCCACGATGGTTTCGGAGCAATACCTTCTGGATATCGAACGTGAAGCCTTCCTTTCCCTTTGTACCGAAAGAAAGACCCTTGAACGCATACAGCATATGTTGAAAACAGGAAAACCCCTTAGAAACTAAAAACATGAAAACAGCATATATAGTCAAAGGATACCGCACCGCGGTCGGCAAATCCAAAAAAGGAGGGTTTCGATTCAAAAGGGCCGATGAATTGGCAGCGGAGACCATCGAACATTTGGTCGGGCAATTGCCTGAATTCGATAAAACCAGGATTGATGATGTTATCGTCGGTAATGCCATGCCCGAAGGCTCGCAAGGCTTGAACATGGCCCGATTGATTTCCTTGATGGGATTGGACATCGTCGACGTACCCGGTGTAACCGTTAACCGATTCTGTTCTTCAGGATTGGAAACCATCGGAATCGCTTCCGCTAAAATACAGGCCGGAATGGCCGATTGTATTATCGCCGGGGGAGTTGAAAGTATGAGCTCCGTACCCATGACGGGATTCAAGACCGAATTGAACTACGATTTAGTCCATTCCGGACACGAAGATTACTATTGGGGAATGGGAAATACGGCCGAAGCGGTCGCCCAGGAATACAAAGTTTCGCGCGAAGACCAAGACGAATTCGCCTACCATTCGCATATGAAAGCCTTGAAAGCACTTGATGAAGATCGTTTTCAAGATCAAATCGTACCGATAGAGGTCGAACAGACCTATGTCGACGGAAACGGTAAGCGAGCATCCAAAAAGTTCACCGTAACCAAAGATGAAGGTCCGCGACGAGGTACTTCTAAAGAAGCACTCGCGAAGTTGCGGCCGGTATTTGCCGCCAACGGAAGCGTAACGGCAGGAAACTCTTCACAGACCAGCGATGGTGCCGCTTTCGTTATGGTCATGAGTGAAGAAATGGTCAAGGAATTGAATCTTGAACCCGTTGCCCGTTTGGTCAATTACGCCGCTGCCGGGGTTCCACCCCGAATTATGGGTATCGGCCCGGTGGCAGCCGTACCGAAAGCTTTGAAGCAGGCGGGACTTTCACAGAACGATATCGAATTGATCGAGTTGAACGAAGCCTTCGCCTCCCAATCCTTGGCGGTAATCCGTGAATTGGGATTGAATCCTGACATCATCAACGTCAATGGTGGTGCCATTGCCCTTGGACACCCCCTCGGCTGTACCGGGGCCAAACTTTCGGTACAACTCTTCGACGAGATGCGAAAAAGGAACATGCAGGGCAAACACGGCATGGTGACCATGTGTGTAGGTACCGGACAGGGTGCCGCTGGAATATTTGAATTTTTGAATTGATTAATAGAATAAGATAAGCTATGAGTACTGAAACAATGGAAAAGGAAATCCTTCGCGGAGGCCAGTTTCTGGTCAAAGAAACGCAATGTGAGGATGTTTTCACCCTAGAAGACCTGACCGAAGAACAGCAAATGATGCGGGAAAGCACCAAGGAATTCGTCGATCGAAAACTTTGGGCGCATTGGGAGAAGTTTGAGAAGAAAGATTACGCCTATACCGAAGAAGCCATGCGTGAAGCCGGTGAGTTGGGCTTGTTGAGCATAGCGGTCCCAGAAGCCTATGGCGGAATGGGAATGGGCTTTGTTTCGACCATGTTGGTCTGTGATTACATCTCAGGTGCGACCGGTTCATTCAGTACGGCTTTCGGGGCACATACCGGTATCGGTACCATGCCCATTACCCTATACGGAACCGAAGAGCAGAAACAAAAGTATGTGCCCAAATTGGCCTCTGGTGAATGGTTCGGGGCTTATTGCCTAACCGAGCCCGGAGCCGGATCGGACGCCAACTCCGGTAAGACCAAGGCGGTGCTTTCCGAAGACGGCAAATCGTACAAGATCACCGGGCAGAAAATGTGGATTTCGAACGCGGGCTTCTGCAGTCTCTTCATTGTTTTCGCACGCATCGAAGACGACAAGAACATTACCGGGTTTATCGTCGAGAACGACCCAAGCAATGGCATCACCCTAGGCGACGAAGAGAAGAAATTGGGTATCCATTCCTCGTCGACACGCCAAGTGTTCTTCAACGAGACCGTTGTTCCGGTTGAAAATATGTTGTCGGAGCGTGGCAATGGATTCAAAATCGCCATGAACGCCTTGAACGTCGGTCGAATCAAATTGGCAGCCGCCTGTTTGGAGGCACAACGCCGTGTGATCAACGAAGCGGTGAATTACGCCAACGAACGCATACAATTCAAGACGCCGATCATGAATTTCGGGGCCATCAAGGCCAAGATCGCCGACATGGCGACCAATGCCTACGTTGATGAGGCAGCCTGTTATCGTGCCGCCAAGAATATCGAAGACCGCATCGCCATCCGCGAAGCGAATGGAAACACCCATCAAGAAGCCGAACTCAAAGGTGTCGAGGAATATGCCATCGAATGCTCCATATTGAAAGTGGCGGTTTCCGAACACGTTCAGGACACTACCGATGAGGGCATACAGATTTTTGGGGGCATGGGATTCAGTGCTGATACCCCGATGGAGTCGGCCTGGAGGGATGCGCGGATATCCCGCATCTATGAAGGCACCAACGAAATCAACCGCATGCTCGCTGTGGGCATGTTGGTGAAAAAAGCCATGAAAGGCCATGTCGATCTTTTGGGACCTGCCACGGCAGTCGGCGAAGAGCTGATGGGAATTCCATCTTTTGACACTCCTGACTTTTCAGAACTTTTCGCCGAAGAGAAAGACTTGGTCGCAAGACTGAAAAAAGTATTTTTGATGGTTGCCGGAAGTGCGGTGCAAAAGTACGGAACCGAATTGGAGAAGCACCAACAACTTTTAATGGCGGCCTCTGATATCTTGATCCAAGTTTACTTGGCCGAGTCGGCTATTCTCCGAACCGAGAAAAACGCCAAACGATATGGTGAGGAAGCTCAAGCGACCCAAATAGCCATGTCACGCCTGTACCTCTATCGCGCCGTTGACATTGTAGTCCAAAAAGGGAAGGAAGCCATCGTTTCTTTCGCTGACGGAGACGAACAACGCATGATGTTGATGGGCTTGAAGCGCTTTACGAAATATACGAACCAACCCAATGTAGTGGCTTTACGTACGGCAATAGCCGATAAGGTGGCTGCTGATAATGGGTATACCTTCGACTAATTCAAATAGCTTCACCAAGCTAATTTGAGAACCGCCCTTATCGGGCGGTTTTTTTTATGTGCATTTTGCCAGCATGACCGTTGGGTTTACCTTTATGGCATGAACCAAGAATTGCTTGACCAGCTGTATGACCCACAAGCCTTTGAGGCCCATGGAAAACGTTTTATCGAAGTCTTGACGGCCCATCTTGAAAGGACTACCAAAGGGCATACCGAAAGGGTTATTGCCTGGAATACGCCCGAAAAGGAACTGGAGTTTTGGCAATCCTTTTTGAAAGAGGGGGATTCCAATGACTTTTTAGATGAAATCCTGGCCCGAACCATCCACACCCATCATCCACGCTATGTCGGGCATCAAGTGGCGGCCACTGCACCACTTACTGCTTTGACCAGTATGGTCAGTGGGTTGTTGAACAATGGAATGGCCGTATATGAAATGGGTATGGCCCCATCGGCCATTGAACGTGTGGTCATTGATAGCATTTGCGCGCGTATCGGGTATTCTGAAGACTCCGGTGGGTTTCTTACCTCGGGAGGTACTTTGGCCAATCTGACGGCCATGCTCTCGGCACGGAGGGCCAAAGCGAGTGGTGATGTCTGGAATCAGGGGCATCAGGGTGCTTTGGGTATTATGGTTTGCGAGGAGGCCCATTACTGTATCGACCGTGCTGCCAAAATTATGGGATTAGGGGAGCAAGGGATCATCAAGATTCCCGGTAAAAAAGACCACTCGATGGACGTGGCTACCCTGGAGACTTACTTTCAGGAAGCGACCGCAAAGGGTATCGAGATATTCGCCATTGTTGGATCTGCCCCTTCAACGGCTACCGGAGCTTATGATGATCTTGAAGCCATAGCGGAATTCGCTAAAACACACAACCTTTGGTTCCATGTCGACGGGGCCCATGGTGGGGCCGCTATCTATTCAAAAAAATACGCCCCATTGGTCTCCGGCATCGAAAAGGCCGATTCGGTCGTCATTGATGGCCACAAAATGTTGTTATTGCCAACAATCACCACGGCATTGCTGTTCAAAAACAAAAGGGACGCACAACACACCTTCAGCCAAACCGCGGATTACCTATTGGATGATTCGCTTGAAGAACAGTGGTTCAATAGCGGAAAAAAGACCTTCGAATGTACCAAGACGATGATGAGCCTCCATTGGTACCTTCTTTTGAAGGTGTATGGTGAAGCCGTCTTTGACAGTTTTGTTACCCGCCAATTCGATTTAGGAAAAGCCTTTGCCACGGAACTGAAGAATCATCCTGGTTTTGAAATCGCCACACCACCGCAATCGAACATTGTTTGCTTCAGGTGGACACATCGTGACTTAAACCAATCGGAATTGGACGGTATCAATGCTGAAATCAGACAAATTCTCTTGGAAGAAGGCCGGTTTTACTTGGTACAGACCAAGCTACGTGGCATTCTTTATTTACGGATATCGTTGATGAATCCGTTCACCACGATGGAACACTTGCGTGCATTGCTACAAGAGCTTGAAAGCAAGGCCCAAAAGCTTGCAGTCGGGCTCGTTAACTGATCGATTCCAAAATTTTCTCCTCGCTGTGCTTGCGTGAAAAGTTGATCGCACACTCGATCAATGCCAAATGGGAATATGCTTGTGGGAAATTCCCGAGCAAGCGTTTCGTTTTGAAATCGATGTCCTCACTGAACAAGCCCAAGTGATTGCTATATCCCAACAACTGTTCGAAATGGGCAAGTGCTTTTTCTTCCTCCCCGATTTTGAACAAGGCATTGATGAACCAGAACGTACAAATGGTGAACGAAGAAGAGGGCAAGCCGAAATCATCTTCGTTTTTATAGCGGTACAATAGTCCGTCATTGCTCAAATCACGTTCGATGGCCTTCACGGTACTGACGAACTTCGGGTCTTTGGCATCGATGAACCCGTACGACTCCATCAATAAAACGGAGGCATCCAGATGGTAGGATCCGTAGGATTGTACAAAGGCCTGAACGTCATCGTTCCATGCATTTTCGTAAATATCGGCCCGAATTTCTTCTTCGATGGGTTGCCATTTCTTGATCTTCCCGTGTTTTCCGAATATGCGTGCGACCTTGATGGCACGATCCAAAGCCACCCAACAGAGTACCTTCGAAAAGGTGAAATGACGGTCTTCGCCACGAAACTCCCAGATACCCTTATCGGGTTCCTTCCAGTGCTTATTGACGATCCAAACGATTCCTTTGGTAATGCTCCAAAGTTCCTCACCGTTTTCAATATCGTTGCTGAACTTCATCAACTGCTCGTAAATGACGTCCATCAAAATACCATAGATATCGTTCTGTTTTTGCTTATAAGCGGCATTTCCGGTACGTACCGGCTTGGATCCCTTATACCCATCAAGATGTTCGAGGGTATTCTCGGTCAGTCTTTTCTCCTTGTTGATCCCGTACATGATCTGGAGTTTTTCGTCCTTGTCGGGCATCAAATCGATAATAAACTGCAAGTAGCGCTTGGCGGAGTTTTTATGGCCCAATTCCGAGACCACTTTGATGACCATCGAGGCATCCCGTATCCAACAAAAGCGGTAATCCCAATTCCGGACCTCTCCTATGGTTTCAGGCAAAGAGGTGGTGGCAGCGGCCAGTACGGCCCCGGTCTTATCATAGGTCAACATCTTTAATGTTAACGCGCTGCGCATGATCTGGTCGTTGAATTTCTTATAGGAAGGGGTGCGATCCACCCAATCCAACCAATAGATCTTGGTACGTTCCAACTCCAATGAAACCTTTTCGGTAGTCGGTTTAAAGATCTTTTCGTTATAACAAATCGAGAAAAAACCGTCTTCTTTTAGGGTGATCTCACCGCCATTGACCACCGTTTCCTTATCGAAAGACGTGTAAAGGAAGAGTGTATCGAACTTTCGTTTACTGGTCAGGCTAACGATAAAATTCGTCTTGACGTAATTCGTGGTCTCGCCCTGGGCATACACCAATTTGGGGTCATAAAGCACGCTGAACTTCGGTGCACCCGAAATGTGTTTGATGTATCGAACGACCTCGGGTGGCGCATTGTATTTGCCGCTCAACTTATGGTAGCGCGGCATAAAATCGTGTACTTCAAAAGTATTCTCCCCATCCGAATACCGTGTGATCAAAATGGCGGTATTGCGAAAGTACTTCTGGGTGATTTCGTAATTGTATCGGGTCAAGATCTCAAAACTGCCCCCCTTCTTCTCATCGAGAAGTTTGGCGAAAATCGAAGAGGAATCGAACTGCGGTAAACAGCACCAATCCAGCGATCCGGTATCGGAAATCAAAGCGGCACTTCGGCAGTTACCGATTATTCCGTAATTTAGGTTATCCATGCAACGTAACTATGTTTCGACTGTGTATTGTAGGTTTTTTCTTTCTTATAAAACCGAAAAACCCCTTTTTTATTACATTTTTGCGATAAAATATCTTAGATGAGTAAAACTATAATTATTTCCAATAGGCTGCCAGTCCAACTGCAAATAAGTGATGGCGGTCTTTCGGCCATACCCAGCGTCGGCGGTTTGGCCACGGGAATGAAATCGGTGCACAGCGGAGGTGAAAGTTTGTGGATCGGCTGGTCTGGACTGACCGATGAGGATATTCCGGCCCCTTTGGCACCAGAGATCGACAAGGCCTTGAAAAAGCACGGCTGTGCCAAGGTCAATCTGACCAAAAGGGATGTCGATGGGTTTTACTTCGGTTTCAGCAACAGGACCATCTGGCCTTTGTTCCATTATTTTTTGGAATACTCCGAATTCGAATTGGATTTCTGGAACAGTTACAAAGCGGTAAACCAAAAGTTCGCCGATGCCATTTTGGAGCAATCGGGTGAAAACGATACCATATGGGTGCACGATTACCAATTGATGCTGGTACCCCAAATGGTGAAGGCGCAACGACCCAATGCTACCATCGGCTTTTTCCTGCACATCCCCTTCCCCTCTTATGAGATTTTTAGGACCCTACCCTGGCGTGAAGAAATCTTGGAAGGTTTGTTGGGTTCTGATCTCATCGGTTTCCATACCTATGATTACGAAAGGCATTTTTTAAGTTCCGTTCGCCGTTTATTGGGCTTGGAAGTAAGTTTTAACGATATCTTTCTGGAAAATCGGGTCATCAAGGTCGATTCGTTTCCCATGGGCATCGACTACGATAAATTCAGTGCGGCCGCTAAGGTCCATCATGAAAACGCAGCTTCTGAACGATCCGATTTGCAAAAAAAGTTGGACGCCCATAAAGAGTCCGTCCCCGATGGGAAGTTGATCCTATCCATCGACCGCCTCGATTACAGTAAAGGGATTGCCCAGCGCATCAACGCCTTCGAATACTTTTTGAACAAATACCCGGAGTATAAAGAAAAGGTCCGCTTGATCATTTTGGCCGTACCATCGAGATCCAATGTCCCGCAATACCAGGTCTTGAAACGTGAAATCGATGAGTTGGTCGGTCGTATCAATGGGGAACTTTCAACGGTGAACTGGACGCCCATCTGGTACTTCTATCGTTCGCTCCCTTTCGAAAACCTCATCGATCTTTATACGTCGAGCGATATTGCCTGGTTGACTCCGTTACGCGATGGCATGAATCTCGTCGCGAAGGAATATGTAGCGACCCGCACCGATAAATCGGGGGTTTTGATCCTCAGTGAAATGGCTGGATCCGCCTATGAAATGAACGAAGCGCTGCTGATCAATCCGAACAATTTCGAACAACAGGCAGACACCTTGAAACAGGCGATCACCATGCCTTTGAAAGAACAAATGGCTCGAAACATGTTTTTGCAGAATCGCTTACAACGCTATAATGTCGAGGTGTGGGCCAAAGAATTTATGAGTGTCTTGGACCATCAAAAAGCCAATTTGGAAACCTATGTCTCCCGCAAGCTGAACAAGGATTTGGTGGAATCCATCACAAAGGAGTACCGCCAAGCGGGCAACCGCATTCTCTTCTTGGATTACGACGGCACCCTGACCGGATTCCATAAGGATCCCCAAAAAGCCGTACCCGATGCCGAGTTATATGACATTTTAGATCGGTTGCACCAACAGCCGAACACCACCCTCTTTTTGATCAGTGGCCGCGATAAGGAGACCTTTACCAAATGGTTCATCGATAGGAAGTATAACATGATCGTCGAGCATGGGGTGTGGATTTCGCAAGGCGGAGCGTCCTTCAAACTACTCGAACAGGTCAAAGACGATTGGATCGACAAGGTACAGCCGGTTTTGGAATCCTTCGTGGATCGGACGCCGGGTTCCTTTATCGAGAAAAAGAACTACTCCTTAGCGTGGCATTACCGCAACACCGATCCCGATTTTGGGGAGAAGCGGGCAACGGAACTCAATACCGTTTTGACCGGACTTATCGGTAATGACGATATCAGTGTCTTGAACGGCAATAAGGTCATTGAAGTCAAAAGTAGTAACGTGAACAAAGGCCGCGCTTCGGTTCGCATGCTTGCGGAAAGCAACTATGATTTCATCATGGCCATCGGTGACGATTGGACCGACGAATTCATGTTCCAAGACTTGCCTGAAAGTGCGGTGACCATCAAAGTGGGCCTTAAAAAGACCCAAGCCAAGTACCATGTGGAAGGCACCAAGAAAGTGCGGCTGTTTTTAACTGAATTAATGGGATTATGAGACGATCTACCAACCTTATTTTATGCGTTTTGATGTCAACTTTGGCCTTTGGCCAGAGCGATACCGAAATTTATCTTTTCGACTTCACCCTTGCTGGCGATAGTATTTCCATTTCCGGAAAGACGAACATTTCCCAAAATGAGGGCTATGACAACCAGCCCTCGTTTTTCGATGCCAATACGATCTTGTTTTCCTCGACAAGGAACGGTCAAACGGATATTCGGTCTTATGCTATGGATTCAGGAACAACGACCTGGTTGACCGACACCCCGCAAGGCAGCGAATACTCCCCTACCCGAATTCCAGAAAGTAATGCGATTTCCGCCATTCGACTTGACACCACCGGATTACAGCGTCTGTATCGCTACAACATCAAAAAAGGGACCGACAAAAGCATTCTAAAAGACGCCAAGGTCGGTTATCATTATTGGTACGACCCCAATACGCTCGTCACCACGGTTTTGGTGGATAATAGGATGGACTTAGTACTGAACGATTTAAAAAAGGAAGTCTCAGACACCATTGAAACCAAGGTCGGTAGAGGGCTTGGCCGTGTGCCCGGAAAAGGTATGGTCTCGTATGTCAAATCCAATAACGGAAATAATGATATATTGACGTTCGACCCCAATTCCAAAGCAACAGGTCCATTGGTCATTCCGATTCGGGAGGTGCAGGATTATGCATGGCATCCTTCGGGCTTTATCGTAATCGCCTATAAGAACATCTTGCTGAAATTGGACCCTAGCAAAGGAGCAGATTGGGAACCCTTTCATACCTTCAACGATGCCGATTTGGGTGGAATCACCCGTTTGGTATTTAGTCCCGACGGTCGAAAATTGGTCTTGGTTTCCTCCACTTCCCCCGAAGCCATTGTCCAAAAACAGCTAGACGCCTACAACAATCGCGATATCGATGCCTTTTTGGCGACCTATGCCGATTCGATTACCTTGTTTAATTTCCCCGGTGAACAGACGGCACAAGGATTGGACGCCATGAGGAAACAATACCAAGGTTTCTTTGAATCGACGCCCGACCTGCATTGTGAGATCAAGAACAGGATCGTGATAGGTAACAAGGTCATCGATGAGGAATTCTTGACCATCAACGGCCAAAACTTTTCGGCCGTGGCCATTTATGAAGTGGAAAACGGTAAAATTGCCAAAGTCACATTTTTAAGATAATTTCCCTTTTGTGAAATTCCCACATAACATCAGCCGTATCGAAGCCTTCAGTGATGCTGTTTTCGCTTTCGCTGCCACCTTACTGGTGGTTTCGGTAGGCGATACCGACAGCGGTTCGATCTTGAAGGTCGATTGGCGGGTATTCTTGAGTTTCGGGGTCAGCTTTTTCGTATTGGTCAGCTTGTGGTCGGTGCACTACAATTTTTTCAGACGGACCAAACATATGGACAATTGGATCATCGCCCTGAATTCGATTTTGCTGTTCGTGGTGTTATACTACATCTTCCCTTTGAAATCGTTGATCGATACCTGGGCCAGTGGCAACGGATTGAACGTTGAGGAATTTTCATCACTATTCCAGCTCTACAGTCTTGGTTTTTTCTTGATATTCCTATGCTTTTCCTTGATGTACCTCAGGGCTTACAAAAAGACGAAATCCATTGAAAACGCCATTCAGCTGTTGTTCTATGCCCGCCATTTTGGTATTTATGTTTTCGTTTCCTTATTATCGATCCTTTTGGCAAAATTCAAAATCGGGTTGCTATTCGCCCTACCCGGTTTGATCTATGCCCTACTTGGACCTTTATGTTATGTGCACGGAGTGCAATTTGAAAAAAATCGTTTATCATGAAAACAAAATTCTGGATGCTCTCTTTAGGGTTCTTGCTGGCCCATTCAATAAATGGCCAGAGCGATCCCCGCCTGTATGATATCATCAATGCCGTTTCGGCCGAGCGGCTGCAGGCCGATATCACGACCTTGGCGAACTTTGGCACCCGACACACCTTAAGTGATACCATCTCTGATACGCGCGGCATCGGAGCGGCCAGACGATGGATCAAATCGGAATTTGAAACGATATCGGCAGCCTGTAATGACTGTTTGGAGGTCTTTTATCAAAAAGACCTGGTGGAGAAAGGAGCGAACCAACGCATCGTTGATGATGTTTGGGTGGTCAATGTGGTGGCCATCCAACGTGGTACTAAGTTCCCAAACCGCTATATCATCATGAGTGGTGATATCGATTCAAGGGTGAGTGACCCCAACGATTTCACCTCTGACGCACCAGGGGCCAATGACAATGCCACGGGCATGGCCGGTGCATTGGAAGCGGCTAGGGTACTTACTAAATACCGCTTTGAGAGCAGTATCATCTATGTAGGGCTTTCAGGGGAAGAACAAGGGCTTTTTGGAGGTAAAGGGCTTGCCGCTTATGCCAAGAAAAACAATTGGGAAATCGTCGGAGTAATCAACAACGATATGATCGGAAACATCAAAGGGGTCGATGGGGTGATCAGCAATCGCGATTTCAGGATTTTTTCCGAACCAGTGCCCCCGAACGAAACCGAAAGACAACGGAGGGCTAGACGGTTTTATGGGGGAGAAGTTGATGGTATTTCACGGCAATTGGCACGATATGTCCATAAGACCACTAAGACCTATATGCCCGAAATGAATCCGATGATGGTGTACCGTTTGGATCGCTTTGGCCGTGGAGGCCACCATCGCCCGTTCAATGATGAAGGCTATGCAGGTATTCGGATTATGGAATCCCATGAAAACTACACCCAGCAACATCAAGACATCCGTGTAGAGGATGGTATCGCTTATGGCGATGTGCTCGAACATGTGGATTTCGAATACACCAAAAAATTAACTGCGGTCAATGCCATTACCCTTGCGGCTTTGGCCTGGGCACCTCCAGCTCCTGAAACCGTTGAAATCGGGGGGGTCGTCGAACCTTCGGCAAAGCTAAAATGGAGTGCCGTCAAAGGCGCGATCGGGTATAAGATCTATTGGAGGGAAACAACTTCACCCACTTGGGACAATTATATGTATGTAGGAAACGTTCTACAAAAAACTCTAACCGGTATCGTCATCGACAATTTCTTTTTTGGGGTTGCCGCTGTTGCGGAAAACGGACATGAAAGTCCGGTGGTTTTTCCAAATGCCGTGTTTCGATAAATATGGAATACATGAAAAAACTTTGTCTGTTGCTCATAGGGTTTTATACCCTGCAGACCATGGCTCAGGAAGACCTGAGCTACACCAAAGATGAATTTTTACGTGGTAGCATCACACCAGAGCGTTCTTGGTGGGATCTGAACTACTACCATTTGGATATCGAGGTGCGGCCCGATGAGAAATTCATCAAAGGCAAGAACACGATCCGATATAAAGTGCTTCACGCCAATGAAGTGTTACAAATCGATTTACAACCCCCCTTGAAAATCGAAAAGATCGTTCAAGACGGAAAAGAACTTTCGTATAAGAAAGAAGGGGAAAACGCCTATTTCGTCTTAGTGAACGACAATCAAGCGGTGGGATCATTTCATGAATTGGATGTCTATTATTCCGGATACCCTAAAGAAGCCGTTAGGGCGCCTTGGGATGGCGGATTATCATGGAAAAAAGATGCAAATGGCAAACACTTCGTGGCCACTTCTTGTCAGGGACTTGGGGCCAGTATCTGGTGGCCCAATAAAGACCACATGTACGACGAAGTGGATAGCATGCGGATCAGCGTGACTTTTCCAAAAGACCTCATGAACATTTCAAATGGACGTCTGGAGGGAATCGAAGAAAACGGGGACACAAAGACCACCCATTGGTTCGTACGCAATCCGATCAACAACTACGGTGTAAACATCAATATCGGTGACTATGCCCATTTCAGTGAAACCTACCAAGGAGAAAACGGGGAACTCGACTTCGATTACTTCGTACTTCGCGACAACCTCGAAAAAGCAAAGGAACAGTTCAAACAGACCAAACCCATGATGGAAGCTTTCGAGCATTGGTTCGGACCTTATCCATTTTATGAAGACGGTTTCAAGCTGGTCGAAGTACCCTATTTAGGCATGGAGCACCAAAGTTCGGTCACCTATGGAAATGGCTATCAGAACGGGTATCGGGGTATCGATCTTTCAGATTCGGGCTGGGGCCTGAAATTCGATTTCATCATCATTCACGAGGCCGGTCATGAGTGGTTTGCCAATAGCATCACCTACAAAGACATTGCCGATATGTGGATCCATGAAAGTTTCACCGCCTATTCGGAAAACCTTTTTCTCGATTACCATTATGGTTCCGAGGCATCGGCCGATTATGTGATCGGTACCCGCAAGCGCATTATGAACGACAAGCCTATTATCGGACGGTATAACCTGAACAAAAGGGGTTCTGGGGATATGTATTACAAAGGGGCCAATGTGTTGCATACCTTGCGTCAATTGATCGAGGATGATGAACAATGGCGGAGCATCTTGCGTGGTCTGAACAAAACCTTTTACCATCAAACGGTCACTACCCAACAAATCGAGCAATACCTGTCTACGATGACCGGGAAAGATCTTTCGGCTTTTTTCAACCAATACCTCCGAACCGCCATGGTACCGGTATTGGAATACCGTCAAGACGGAAAAGCGCTGGAATACCGCTACCAGAACATCGTCAAAGATTTCGATATGCCCGTCAAGGTGAAGATCGGTGGAAAGGAACAATGGGTTTTTCCAAAGGCCGATTGGACATCCCATCCTGAAGCCGTCGGACGTAACGCTGAATTCGAGGTCGATCGGAACTTTTATATCAACGCTACCAAACGTTAAGCCTCTTGAACGAAGAAAACTACCTACAGCCCACTTTGGAAAATGACCTCGTATTGATAAGACCCCTCGAAGTGGGTGATTTCGATGCCGTATACCAAGCGGCCTCAGATCCGGAAATCTGGGAGCAACACCAGAATCCCGATCGCTGGGAAAAGTCCGTGTTCAAAACCTTCTTCGATGGAGCGATGGCTTCAAAAGGGGCTTTTGCCATCATCGATAAAAAATCGGGACGGATTATCGGAAGCTCCCGCTTTCGAATCGCCAATGCTGAAAGTAAGGCCATTGAAATCGGATGGACCTTTTTATCAAAGGCCTTTTGGGGGGGAACTTATAACCGTTCCTTCAAAGGCTTGATGATCGAACATGCGCATCAGTATTTTGATGTCGTGCTCTTCAACGTAAACAAATACAACCTACGATCTCAAAAAGCCGTAGGCAAGTTGGGTGGTGAATTGATCGATAAAACAGGCCCCTTGGGCCACTTACATACCGAAAAGGAAGACGGACTCACTTTTGCGATACGTAAATAGCCCTTCGTAGGCTCATTAGTTAATTGAAACTGGCATTGATCAACGCCACAGGGGCCGGACCGCGTTCCTCGTCCGTTTCCGGAACGTAAACGAAGTAGAGATCCAACACCTCGTTGACCTTTTCATTCAACACCATACTTAGTAACCCGGCCGGTTGCCCTTCAACGGGCTTCGGCATGCTCCCTTTGCCCAACAACGGGCCATCGGCAGCACCGTTCCGTAGTTCAAAGGTCAACTTCGAAGTTGGTGGCGCTTGCCATCCAACCGTTAAATTCACGGCACTGACCCCGGTCAAGTCGATTCCGTTCATGGCGAACCATCCGCTATCATCCGGAACCACCAACAAATCCATACCTCCGAATTTCACTTGGGTAAAACCTTCTGATGCCAGTTCTCCGGCAAAAGTAACCGTACTGCTCTGTAATGCCGCCGAACGGATACCGGTCAAAGGTTTGCCGATGCCGTTTCCTTCATCGGTATAACTGGCCGTCAAAACCATGACATTGGCGTTTCCTGAAGGACTGGGTACAATGGTCCCTTTTGCGGGTAATGAGGGTTCTTGGCTCGCGTCAGCGACCAAAGATTGGATGTATAAAGCGATTTGGTTCGATTCTTCAGCGGTGATGTTCGGATGCGCTGGCATGACCACTTCACCCCAGGCGCCACCGCCTCCTTCGACGATTTTGGTCATCAAATATCCCAAAGCATTGTCTTCATCTTTGTAGCGTTCCGCGATTTCCAGATAATTCGGTCCGATCGAAGCCTCTTTTTCCTTATGACAGGTTTTACAATCCATCGATTGGGTCAAAGCCTTACCCATTACGGCAGCTGAAACCTGTTGATGTCCAAGTGATTGGTTCACCTGATCCATACCCTGACGGTAATCGACCGAAACGAAGATGTTCTTGGGGTCGATCTCCCCAGCGTCAGGGTCGGTAACCGTGACTTCGTAGGCGACAGGAACACCTGCAATGAAAAAGGACGAATTGCCCCCTTTCAAATCTATGGTAACCTCAGGCCTTGAATTTCCTGCCGTGACGGAGAGCGTCTTGCTAGTAGAGGTTTCCCCAAGGGCGTCTTTGGCAGTTAGCGTAACCGTATACTCTCCCGCTTCTTCGAAAGTATGGTTGATCATACCCTCTTCCGTCTCTAGGGTTTCGCCATTTCCGAAATCCCATTGATAAACGATCGCATCCTTTTCGCGATCATGTGCCTTAGCGCTGGCCGTGATGGTCAATGGCAAGCTCCCAGAGGTTCGATCTACGGTCAATTCATCGATCAACGGCGCACGATTGCCGCCATTGTATTCAATAAAACTCAAGGCGGAATTGTCGTTTTTGGTAAACCATCCACTACCGTATTCCAATAGATAAATACGCCCATCATCACCCAATTCCATGTCGATCAAGCTATTGACCTCGATTTCGGTCGCGAAGGGTTCCATTTTGTTAAAGCTTCCATCCGCAAAAAGATTGACGGCCATCATCCACCCACGCATCCATTCGTAAATAATGGCTTTTCCGTTATAATAGTCAGGAAGGTTTTCGTTGCCAGGATATAGGTCGGCATAATACACCGGTCCGGCCATCGCATTTCGCCCGCCGGTACCTACCTGCGGAAAGTCTGGGGTATCGGCATAGGGATAAAAAATATACGCTGGCTGTGCTGGGGGTAATTCGCGAAGGCCCGTATTGTTTTGAGAGTCGTTTATAGGGTGTTCGGGATCGAATGCGGCCCCACTTTCACCGGTAGCATAATCGTAATCGACATAGGGTTTGTTATCGGCTATGAACAAAGGCCAGCCATAGTTTCCGGCCTCACGTGCCAGTCCCATTTCGTCATACCCCCTTGGACCGCGGGCTGCATAATCGTCTTGACGGGCGTCTGGACCGACATCACCCCAATACAGGTAGCCGTTCTTAGGGTCGACCGAGATGCGATAAGGGTTACGGTGGCCCATGGTGTAGATTTCAGGCCTGGTCCTTTCCGTGCCTTCCGGAAAGAGGTTGCCTTCCGGAATGCTGTAACTACCATCTTCATTCACTTTGATCCTAAGGATTTTACCCCGCAGGTCATTGGTGTTACCCGAAGAACGTCGGGCATCGTATTGTTCCTTGCCCGGCAAATCGTTCAATGGGGCGTAACCGTTGTTCACATAAGCAGCACCCGGTTCATCGAATGGGGTCGAATTATCGCCGGTCGACAAATACAACAACCCTCCCGGGCCGAAAGTGATCGACCCACCGGTATGGCAGCAAATCTCCCGTTGGCTTTCAACCTCGAGAATAACTTGTTCACTTTCCAAATCAAAGTTTCCAGATTCAAATTTAAACCGGGACAGGCGATTCACCCATTGATCTCCGCTAGGAGCATAATAAGTGTAAACCCAGTGGTTGTTCTTAAAATCAGGGTCTTTTTGAAGGCCCATCAAACCTTCTTCCGCGTTGACTCCCGGGGTCTCCAGTGTTTTGTGATATACATCCAAAAAGGCAACTTGGTTTAAGGTTCCTTCTTCAGCGGAATAGTGCATGATCTCACCTCGTCGCTGGGCGATCAATACGTCATTATTCGGTAAAACGGCCATTTCGGTAGGTTCGAAAAACTCGCCGACCACCAAGGTTTTCTTGCTAAAACGATCCGTATCGGGCGGGATCTGGGTGGTCGCCTTCGCGTAGTCCAATTCGAGGTTTTCACCAATGGCATAGGTTATGCCACCTAGCAAGTGCTGTAGAAACAAAGGCTCTTCAAAGCTTTCGGAGGTATGGCCGGCCGCTGTGTAAAACGCGCGCCCCCCATCGAATTCATGATACCAGCTCATCGGATGGAAATCGCCGTTTTCACCGCCTTCATAGGTCGATTCGTCAACAGTGATCAAGACGTTGACGTCAGGATTCAACTTCTTGAAGTTGTATAGTTCATCAGTTCGGGTCCAAACCGAATCCTTGAAGAATTGCGTGGCCATAAAAGCCTTCGTCTTGATGATAAAGTCGGCTTTAGGGGTACCTGCTGGATGGCTCAGGAAAAAAGCGCCGGCCAACTTGCCGTACCAACCCCAGTCGTACTCGGTATCCGTTGCGGCATGAACGCCTACGTAACCGCCACCGGCCTGTATATAGCGTTCGAAAGCTGCTTCTTGATAATGATCCAACACGTTGCCCGTGGTACTCAAAAATATTACGGTGGAGTACTTTTGGAGTTCCTCATCAGTGAATTTGGCCGCATTGGTGGTGGTATCGACCTCAAAACCATTTTCATCGCCCAACTTTTGTATGGCCCGGATCCCGTCAGGAATCGAGGCATGTTCGAACCCCATGGTCTTTGAAAACACCAAAACCTTGGGAGGCCCCGATCTTTTCTTGTCACAACTTGTCAAACAAACGGCCAGCACGAGGCATACGGCCGCAAGGGAAAGAACTCTTTTCATATTCATACATTTGTTAGGTGGTGAACTAAAGTAGTCAATATTTGGGGGATAGGGGTACTTCTCCCCCGATCAAAAAACGTTAATGTCACAACTGGAAGAACATTATTTCGAAAATGACACCCAATGGCGGAAATGGCTGCACGACAACCATGACCGGTCAGAAGGAATTTACCTGATTTTTTACAAAATCGACCATGCCCAACCCAGTATGCGATGGGAAGAAGCGGTACGGGTAGCGCTATGTTATGGGTGGATCGACAGTACGGTAAAAAGTTTGGGCAACGGTAAGCGGCGGCAGTATTTCTGTCGTCGAAAACCTAAAAGTGTTTGGAGCAAAGTCAACAAGACCCATCTTATCGAACTAGAAAAAGAAGGACTTATCCATAAAAGTGGCTACCATTCAATCGCTGTTGCCAAGGAAAATGGCTCCTGGTCGGATCTTGATGATGTCGAGAACGGACTGATACCTGACGAACTACAGCAAGCATTCGATACCCACCCGAAAGCCTTTGCGAACTTTCAGATGTTTGCCCCAGGGTATCGAAAGAGCTACCTGTATTGGCTGCATCAAGCCAAACGCCCAGAGACCCGTAAAAAACGCATCGAAGAAATCATCGCCCTTTGCGCAGCCAACATCAAATCAAGAACCACCCGCTAATCGACTTCCTATGAAACGCTTACACCGATTGACCGCGATATTGATCAAATTCCAATCCACCAAAAGCGTCAAGGCCAAAGACCTCAGCGCTACGTTCGACGTCAGCGTTCGCACCATTTATCGCGATATCAAAGCCTTGGAAGAGACCGGCGTACCCATCGGCTATGAACCAGGCGAGGCGTATTTCCTCATGGAGGGTTATCAGTTGCCCCCCGTTCATTTCACAACTGAAGAATCACAAGCAATCGTAACGGCGCGTGCCTTGGTCGGGCAAAATAAGGATGCTTCTTTGGTCGGGTATTTCAATAAGGTGGTTGAAAAGGTGACCGCCGTAATGCGCACTACTGAAAAGCGGACGGTGTTCGAACTTCATGACCGAATCGCCCCTAGCCTATCGCCAACGCCAAAAAGCAGTGATTCCCTAATCGATATCCAGCGCTGCATCATTGAGTTCCGATCGATACGCATCCGGTACAAGGCTTCCAACGGTTCGGAAACGGAACGCACCGTAAATCCGCTAGCCTTATATTTCACCCAAGACCATTGGATCATGGTGGCCTTTTGTCAATTGCGGAACGACCAACGTGAATTTCGATTGGATCGCATCGCAAAATTGGATTTCCTTTCCGAATCCTTCCCCCCCAACCAGTTCACCCTAGACCATTATTTCAAAAAATACCGATAAACACGATTAGCGCGACATAGGGTTGTCACCCTGCCTCTTGATCTTTGTTGAAAACAAGACAATGAAACGAATAGTAACCGGGATGATGGCACTGTATAGTCTAGCAGCCACCGCCCAAAAACAAGAACCTATGCGCACTATGAACTGTGTAGAAATGGTCGTTTTCAGACCGAATCAAGGGGTCAGCAACGATTCTTTGCAAAAAGCGATGCAAGCCACCAATGCCATTGTAAAGGAATTCGATGGGTTTCTCTCACGAACGACTTCCATGAACGAAGCTGGTGAATTCTTGGACGTTGTCTATTGGGAATCAAAAGCCAAGGCCCTCGAAGCTGCCGAAAAAGTACAACACATGCCCGAAGTCATGCAGCACTTTTCCTTGATCGACCCGAAAAGCATTTCCATGAAACACTTCGAGGTTTTCGCGATACAAGAATGACCGGTCCTTACAAAGTTGAGTACATTCGAGGATCTGATTGTTTGGACAAGACCGGTGACTAGTTCACGTCCTTCAACAGCTCCTCGATAGAGCGTTCCAGTTGTTCGTCGCGTCCTTGGTCAATAATGCCGGGCATGTTCTTGACCTTGATCATCGGTTCGGTCTGGTTGTTTTCCATCCACTCACCTGCCTTGTTCTTGGCACTGACCGGAACCACACCCCAGACACCGCCATTGGGCAAACGTTCCCAGCCAGCGAAACTACAGGTACCCGGAACCGGCATCCCAACGGTTTTCCCAATTTTAAGATCCGTATAGCCACTGGCAAAACAATGCCCGTCGCTGTACATCGATTCATTGAAAATGGCCAAGGTGGGTTTGGTCCAACGTGAAGTCGGCTCCCCGCCTACCTTACGGGCCTCGGTTTCGTATGAAATAAAGGGTTCACCGGTGAAGAACATGGCCAAATCGGCCACGAGGTCACCGCCGCCGTTGAAGCGGGTATCTACGATTACGGCTTTCTTATCGAAGAATTTTCCGAGCATGCGTTCGTAAATATCGCGATAGGGTCCGTCGCTCATCCCCGGTATATGGACATACCCAAGGGTGCCCCCACTTTTTTCCAAGACTTCCCTTTCGTTCTTCTTGACCCATCGTTTGTAAAGCAACCGCCCTTCATCACGCAACGAGATGGGTTTCACGGTAAGCTGCCGCACCGTATTCGCGTTGGGGTCACGGATTTCGAGTAAAGTGAAATTGCCTGTTTTGCGGTTCAAAAAGCTGGCTACGTCGCGATCGGGCGTAATGGTTTCGCCATCGATCTTTTCGATAATCGCCCCGGCCTTGACATCGAGTGCCGCCTTATCGAGTGGTCCGCCTTTGATGACCTCGGCGATCTTGATGCCGTTGCCTTGATGGGCATAGTCCATAAATATCCCAAGCGAGGCGGTCGCATCGCCGTTGGTAATGTTGTCGTTGAAACGGCCGCCGGCATGCGAAACGTTCAGTTCGCCCAACAATTCGGACACCATTTCGGCGAATTCATAACTATTGCCCAAATGCGGAAGGTATTTTTCATATTCGGAACGCAAGAGATCCCAATCTTGTCCATGGAAGTCGGAATGGTAGAAAATCGCATTGGTACGCAACCAAATGTGGTCGAACATGTGCTTTCGTTCCGCATCGGTATCGAGTGCAAGTTCGGATTTCAACTTGATGGGTTTGGTCGATTTGCCGGATAGATTGACTTTTGAAATACGCCCATTGCTCAATAAATACAAGTTCTCTTGGTCTTTGTCCCATTGGAGACGCCCGAATTGGGAACCAAGCGAAATCAGCATTTGTGTTTTCTTGGTCCGGAGTTCCGTTTCCCAAAGGTTCATGTTCTTTTCAAAACGGGCCAAATAATACAGTTTTTCACCATCCTTCGAAAGCACTGCGTCGCCCAATCGCGATGAATGGATCGTAAAACGTGCTTTTCTACTTTTGAGATCTTCCCAATCGATCTTCAACGGTTTGGTCTTTGGCGCCTCTTTTTTGTCATCCGCCTTCTTTCCTTTCTTTTTGTTTTCAGCGGTTTTGTCATCCTCCTTTTTATTTTCTTCGATCAATTTTTGCAGATCGTATTCATCCTTGGTCAGTTGATATTTGTCCCATCCATCTTTGGTAAAGAACATGCTATATACATCCGATTGGGTGCGGCCACTGGTCGCATAGCTTTTTAGACCGTCGCGGTTGGCGAACCAAATCATCTGTTCGCCCCCGTTGACCCATTTTGGCAAATAGTCGTAATAGCCACTTTCGGTCAAATTCATACGTTGTTTGCCATCGGCCGAAAGCAATAAGATCTCCCCATTGTTCAACGATACCCCCCAGCTGACCAGCAACCACTTGCTATCGGGGCTCCATTTGAAATATTTGTCACCATCGGACATGTGGAACAATTCTTCAGGAGTCAATAAGGTAATCGCTTCTTTGGTGGTCAGATCCATGACCTTTAGGGTGCGGCGGTTTTCGATATAGGCCATCGATTTTCCGTCAGGTGAAAATTCAGGCAGGTAGTTGTCTCCCTCAGAAGTCAATAAGGGCGTTTCCCGGATCAGGGTCGAAGCGAAGAAGTAGGGCTCTTCCTTTCGGGTCTTTTCGGCCTTGAAAATCGACCATTTGCCGTCGCGTTCAGAAGCATAGGCGATGAATTTACCATCGGATGAAAACTTAACGAAGCGCTCTTGTTCAGGGGTGTTGGTAATGCGTTTGGTCAATTCACCATCAACCGAGGTAACGAAAACCTCACCACGGGCGATAAAGGCGATTTCCTTACCGTTGGGTGACACGTCCATTTCGCGGATCCCATTTCGGATCGATACGTATTGATCGGGATTAACTGCGGTTTGTGTACGAAGGGTTATCGGGACTTTTACCGGTTCGGCACCATCTTCAAGTGTATATAGCTCGCCATCATAGCTGAAGGCCATGGTTCCGCTACCATAGCTCAAAAATCGAACCGGGTGTGTATCGAAGCTCGTCAATTGGGTCGCATTGGTCGGGGCCGTCAAGTCGAGGCGGTGCACGTTGAAGGTGCCACTGCGCTCACTGAGAAAATACATCATGTCACCTTGCCCAAAGACGGGATTACGGTCTTCTCCGGCAAATCGCGTGATCATGCGATGCGTGCCTGTTTCAACATCATAGGTCCAAACATCCCGGGTAATGGCCGATACGTGGTGTTTGCGGAACTCATCTTCATACCCCTTCTTATCATGATACGCCATCAGCTTTCCATCCGCACTCAACTGCACGTCCTGGGCGGGTACCGTCAATACTAAGTCGACCCTCCCCCCTTTGACCGGAACACTGTAGAGTTCAGGTTGGGCGGCGGTAGGGTATTGTCGATGTTCAGCGAGATCTTGGCGGACTGCCCCAAAAAGCACCTGGGTATCATCGGCACTGAACGTATAGGGTACTTCATCATTGCTATGGTAGGTCAAACGGGTCGCCGGGCCACCCATGGCATCCATCCTATAGATATCGAAATTGCCATAACGATCCGAGGCAAAGGCAATGTGTTTTCCATCTTTACTCCAAACCGCCTTATAATCGTGTGCGGCATGAAACGTCAACTGTTTGGCCTCCCCGCCACTCGAAGCCACACGATAGATATCCCCTTTGTAGGTGAACACCAAGGATTGGCCATCGGGTGAAATGGCTGGGTATCGTGCCCAACCGGGTTTTACTTGGGCATTCATGGTCAAAGTAGCGATCGATGCGATCAATAAGCTGTAGATGGTCTTCATATGTTTTTTGGTTGATTTCGACGCGGAAGATAACAAAATAGCCAAAGTTGCGCATGCGATTTAACCATAATTTAGATAGGGTTTTCACCCAGTTTCAGGCATCGGAACTACGATGCATCCGAAGATAAAAATAGGTCGCGATCAACCCGATCAGGGAAAAACAAGCAAGCATTAAAAAGACGTATTGAAAACCGATTTCCTGTTTCGGATAGGCATCGAGGAAATACCCATAGGCTGGGCCGGCGAAAATATCGGGGGTATACCCGATCAACGAAATCAAACCGACCGCGGTACCGGTCAACACGAGGGGAATACGGCCTTCTTGCATCACCGCGAAATAAAGGGCCCGGCTTGCGTATACCCCAACTCCGATGATGAATACCGAAATAAAGAACAATACGGTCGTATCGGGGGCGATGACCCCAGAGGCATAGAGCACCCCTCCCACCAAGGTGATGACGAAGCTCCAAAGCAACAATTTGGTGATTCTGAAGCGATCGGCGATCAATCCCAACAAAATACCTGTCGCTGGACGTAAAAACTGCAAAAACGTACCGACCTGAGCTGAGTCCACCTGATTGTACAACATAACCTCTTCGCCATATTGCGAGATGATATCGGTAATCTTATACCCCACATACGCACATAAAATGATGACCATCAACAACCAAACCGCTGGTAATTTCAGGACTTCCTTGATTTGTTCCGGCGAAATGCGTTCCAATTGGATACGCCTTTCGTCGACTCCCGATTTCATAAAGAACCACACCAAAATGCCGATGACGAACACCAAAAACGAGGCGGTATACAACACGAAGGTGAACGCCTGTTTCCGATCTTCAAGACTGGCGATTTCAGCAGGTTCCCATAGGAAGGCCGAAAAAATGATCACTCCCAGCAGCCCGAACAGGGCGCCGGTTAAGCCGCGACCTCCATCCAACAGTCCGAACGCCTTGCCCTGCGACGCATTTCCACCCCAAACCCGGGTCGCCTTGATCATGGGCGCCCAGAAAAGAAAGATGGTGGTAAACCCCCAATAGCCATAGAGCATTTGAAGTGTGGACAAACTAGGGTACTCCACGAAGACCAAGCCTCCTAATGCCGTCATCCAGAGCGCGATCGCCATCAGTTTTCTCGGAGGGTATTTGTCGGCCAAAGGGCCGCCGAAAAGATAGGCAGGCAAAGCCACTAGACCATAGACCGAAAAACAAAGTCCAAAATCGACATTGTTCAATTCAAAAACGTCCAATACGGTCGGTCTGAAAATCCTAGGCAGTACGAATGGCAAGATAAATACCGCTTCCCCCGCTAAAATCAGGAGCAATAAATAGTACCACGGTGCCCTTTGCTGCATATGTCCGAAAGGTAACAAGAAAGTTTGCTATCACAAACTACTATATTTGGCCCTTTGATTCGTATTCGAAACCAATCCTTTAAAACGGTAAACCATGATCATCCACAACAAAGTCCTTTTTCGATTTACCTTTATTTTGAGCTGTCTGCTCATTTTTCCGTTTCCCCTAAACCTATCGTATTATTTCTCTTGGCCACAAGACCAGGTCGATGCGGTATTGCATAAAGTGATTCCATGGTTCGGCAAACACATCCTCCATCTAGAAAAGGATATCACGGAATTCTCCTTGGGAAGTGGCGATACCACCTACGACTACGTCTTGCTTTTGTTCTTCGTGATCATGGCCTTGATCGGAACCGCCATTTGGTCGTTTTTGGAAAAGAAGTCCAAAGAATACGATCAATTCAATTACATCTTCGAAGTCATATTGAGGTATTTCTTGGGCGCGATGATGCTGAGTTATGGGCTGGCGAAGATATTTCCGCCAAGGCAATTTTCAGAGCCTTACTTCTTTCGCCTTTTACAACCCTATGGCGATTCAAGTCCCATGGGGATCCTATGGACCTTTATGGGAGCCTCTCAGGGTTACACGTTTTTCTCCGGTCTTATGGAAACGATCGGCGGCCTTTTGCTGTTCCATCGGAAAACCAAGCTGGTAGGCGCTCTGATCTTGATTCCGGTCTTGGTGAATGTGGTGGCTTTGAATTTTTTCTATGATGTTCCAGTAAAATTATTTTCGACTCAATTGTTGATTTTCGCGATCCTCATCGCCAAACCGGATTTCGGGCGGTTGTACCGCATGCTTATCCAAAATAAGGAAACCCCGCCACAGACCTTTCCCAAGTTTTTCACTTCAGGAAAAGCACGCGAGTGGCGCTTGGTGATACGCGGGTTCCTTTTGTTCAGTATCGTGATCCTTCAAGCACATATTACCTACAAGAAAATGGAGCGTGCAGCGCAGCGTGGTTCCAGTGAAACCCTCCCGATGCATGGGTTATATGAGGTTTCACGATTTGTGATCAATAAAGATACGATACCCGCCACCCATACCGACACCATCGGTTGGCGCTACATCACCTTCGAGTTTCCCGGTTCGGTACAAATGCATCGTAACAACATGCGTCGTATCGGTTTTCGAGCGGAAATCGATACGCTGAAAAAGCAACTTGAATTCAAGAATTTCAGGGATTCGACCGATGTGTATACCTTTACCTATACCCAAAACGATTCCATTTTCCATTTTTCAGGTTTCCATAAGCAAGATACCTTGTCCATTACCGCCGAAAAAAGGACCCGGGAAGACTTTTTATTGGTGAACCGGGGCTTCCATTGGATCAACGAAAGGCCTTACAATAGGTAAGGGGCCATTTTCAGGGGCGTTTGCGACCGATCAATTTCACAACCAATCGCCCCAATTGGAACAGCAACCAGCAAACCAGGGCGAAGATACTTCCAAACCCCATGGGTATGACCGCCCCGAAGGTGAGTGCGGATCCCAAGACCCACCCCAGCAGGAATTCGGAGTAATACAGCGGAAAGAAAAGGCCGAGGCCTAAAATGCCCAATAAAACGGCCATGGGGATTTCGATGCCATTCATAAAACAGATGGCGATAGCAATGGCTACCATAGCTGCTAAGGCAAAACGTTTGAACACCAAGGATAGGGTATCTCGCGATTTGCTGCGGTTGACCCTGAATTTGATTCGAAAAAGCAAAAACCAGGTAAAAAAAGGTAAGCAAATGGCCCCGATCCAATTCGGGATGCCGGGCATGTCCTTATCGTGGAACAAATAGTGTGTCGGGATTCCCTCGTGTAGATGGTCCCAAAGGACATGACCCCAGACCAACACGGCAACGGTCGCCGTAATCGCGATACGGCGTTCTAAAGTAAGTTTCATTTGATTGATGACTTTGGTTGTTCGTTTTGTGCATTGGTCTTGGGTTGCTCCGATTTGTTACATCAACCCGCGACCTAAGCTTTTCGAAACTCCAGAATCTCATCCCCGTTGGCATCGAACTGCCCGGTAGGTCGCCAACCGAGATGCCGGTAAAACCCATACGCCCTAAATATGGGTTCAGCCGCGGTGGCCAACCAAATCGGCTTAGGACCCAAGTCGAAAAGTCGTGTACTGACCTCTTGCAATAGCGCCTTACCGATGCGTTGGCCGTCGTAATCGGCCAAGACGGCCAAAACCAAAATTTCGCGAGTGGTGACATCCGCATAGCAAAACCCCACAACGGCATGGTCATGGGTAACTACCGAACCAAAGATCTGGCCTGAATCCATCATAGCGGCCCAACTTTCCTCTGTTACCCCAATGGAGTTCAAATAGGCAACGGAAATGGCATTGTCTCGCGTCTTTCCGCGAACGATCATACAAGCGGCCAAGTCGTTTTTGGTCGCTTCCCGAAGTGTGGTTTTCAATGATCCCTTATCCATGGTGCCTGTTTGTTTTCCGCGAAGGTACGTTAGTTTTCGCAGGGGGCGTGAATATCCTTCCTTAACACCACTTTAAGAAAACCCATCGGGCGATTCTTTATCTTTAGCCGACTAATTAACTGCCTAAAATGAAAAACGCAATTTTCCTTTTGATGCTCTTGGCATCACCCCTAGTTATCGCCCAAGAATTCAGCATGGACCTCGTCGGCGATATGAAACCGAGAAACATCGGTCCGGCCGGAATGAGTGGCCGGGTCACCGCGATCGACGTGCAATTGTCAAATCCTGATGTCATGTACGTCGGAACGGCATCGGGAGGCCTGTGGAAATCAACTTCAGGAGGCATCAAATGGGAACCGATATTCGATAAGGAGGTCACCGCTTCCATTGGTGCTTTGGCCATCCAGCAATCGAATCCGTCCGTACTTTGGGTCGGTACCGGGGAAGGCAACCCTAGAAACAGCCTGAACGGCGGGTATGGGGTGTACAAATCTTTGGATGGCGGAAAAAACTGGACCGCCATGGGCTTGGAAAAAACGCGACACATCCACCGCATCATCATAGACCCCACCGATCCGAACACCGTCTATGTCGGAGCGATTGGATCCCCTTGGGGCGAACATCCGGAACGCGGGGTATTCAAGACCACCGATGGCGGAAAAACCTGGAACAAGATCCTTTTTATCAATAACAAAACCGGGGTAGCCGATATGGTTATGGACCCCGAGAACCCGAACAAATTACTGGTTGCCCTTTGGGAACACAAAAGGGACCCCTGGTTCTTTAAATCAGGCGGCAAGGGCAGTGGGCTTTATATGACCCATGACGGTGGAGCGAATTGGAAGCAAGTCTCCGAGGAAGACGGTTTCCCCAAAGGGGATCTGGGACGGATCGGAATCGCCATTGCCCGAAACAAGCCCAACGTGGTATACGCCTTGGTGGAGGCCAAAAAGAACGCCTTGTACAAATCGACCGATGGAGGGTTCAAATGGAAGAAAGTGAATGATAAGAACGATATTGGCAACCGCCCGTTCTACTACTCCGAAATCTATGTGGATCCCGAAAACGAGAACCGCATCTTTTCCATCTTTACGTATGTCAACGTATCAGAAGATGGCGGCAAGAACTTTACCCAATTGATGCCGGCCTATGGGGTCAGCAATGGGGTACATCCGGACCACCATGCCTGGTGGATCCATCCTGAAAACGGTCAGTTCATGATCGATGGCAATGATGGGGGAATGAACATCACCAAAGATGGCGGGAAAACGTGGCGCTTTATCGGAAACCTGCCGATCGCCCAATTCTACCATATCAATACCGACAATGAATACCCCTACAATGTATATGGGGGTATGCAAGACAATGGATCCTGGCGAGGCCCTGCCTATGTGTGGCGCGCACAGGGCATCCGCAATAGTTATTGGCAAGAAATTTCATTTGGGGATGGATTCGATGTCATCCCCGATGTCGATGATTCCCGTTTTGGGTATTCGATGAGCCAGCAAGGATTCGTCAGTCGGTATGATTGGAAAACCGGGAACAACTATACGGTACGTCCAACCCCTCCGGACGCCGATACCCAGCTCCGTTTCAATTGGAACGCGGCCATTGGCCAAGACCCTTTTGATAACGCTACGGTCTATTTCGGAAGCCAGTTCGTGCACAAATCGACCAACAAAGGGCAAACCTGGACCGTCATTTCTCCGGATATGACCACCAATGATCCCGAAAAGCAAAAACAAAGTGAGAGCGGGGGCTTGACCATGGATGCCACCGGCGCTGAAAACCATTGTACCATTTTGGTCATCGAACCCTCGCCGGTAGAAAAGGATATGTTGTGGATCGGAACCGATGATGGTCGCGTCCATATCACACAAAATGGCGGCAGCAGCTGGACTGAGGTGACCGCCAACATCAAAGGCTTGCCTAAAGGAAGTTGGATCCCCCAAATCAAGGCTTCCCAAAAAAATAAGGGCGAAGCCTTATTGATCGCCAACGATTACAGGCGCTTCAACTATACGCCCTACGCCTATCGTACCACCGACTATGGCAGGACTTGGAAACGCATCGTTGACGAGAATGATGTACAAAGCTACGCCCTCTCCATCATCGAAGATCCCGAAAACCCGAATTTGGTATTCCTAGGTACGGATGACGGCCTATACCTATCGTTCAATGCGGGTGACACTTGGCAGAAATGGACCGAAGGGTTTCCGACGGTGTCGACCAAAGATTTGGTCATCCACCCTCGTGAACACGATTTGGTCATCGGTACCTTCGGAAGGGCCGCCTGGGTGTTGGATGACATCCGACCGTTACGCGAGCTGGCTTCCAATATGGGCGCTTTAGGTAAGGATGTGGCCTTGTTCGATAGTCCGGACGCTTATTTGGCGGCATACCAGCAAGGATCAGGTAGCCGTTTCGGTGGTGATGCCCTCTATAATGGCGAAAACCGGAAGCGCGGGGCCATGATCACCTATTACCTGAAGGCGGGCAAAAAAGACCTCGCCAAAAAACCCAAAAAGAAATCGGAAGAAAGCAAAGCTGATACGAAAGACAAGAAAACCTTGACGGGGGTGCAAAAGAAAGATTCCCTTCAGTTCGATATTTTTGAGGGCAGCCGTTTGATCCGTACCCTAAAAATCAAAACCCCAGAGAAGAAAGGTTTCCATCGCTTGTATTGGGGCTTGAACGAAAAAGGACCGGACCGGCCGGCAAGAAAAATTAGGAAAAGTACCTCGGAACGCGGTGGGGTTACCGTGAAACCCGGTACTTACACGGTTAAGGTCTCGTTCGGTGATACCAGTGATTCTACGCAGGTTACGGTAAAAACCGATCCTCGATTGAATCCCTCGATTTCTGGCATCAACGAAGTGTACACCTTGCGGAAGGAAGTGGAAGGGCATATCCAAACCGCGGCCGAAGCGGTGAAGCAGCTGGTACAAAGTAAAGACCTCGCCAATAAAATGGCCAAGGAATTAAAGGCATTGGACAAAGACAAATTCGAAGCCGAAATCAAAGCATCCAAAGAAATCACCAAGGCCATCGACTCGGTGGTGGCCCTTTATATCGGAAAGGAAGACAAACGACAGGGCATCACCCGTAATCCTGAAGTAACGGTCATGCAACGCTTGAATACGGCGAATTTCTATATCGCGACCCGAAAACAAGGGGTTACGGCCACCGAAAGGCGTATGCTCGGTTTCGCAGAAGCGGAACTTCGTGCCGCTTTGGAAAAGACCAATGGATTCTTCGACACGAAATGGAAACCGTATCGCGCTTCGATCGAAGCCTTAGACCTATCCCCGTTCAAGGAAACCGAAACTTTTAGCCTCGATTAATGAAAAGACTGCTTATTTGGGGCATTGCGCTCCTATCTATCGGCCTTACCGCCCAACAGCCCGGTGAAGATGATATGGGCATTTGGTATATGTACTTTGGAACGAATCGTGTTTCGGAGCGGTTCAGTGTGCATACGGAAGCCCAGTTCCGGTACTATGAAACCAGTGATAATTTCAACCAATTGTTGCTACGCACCGGGTTGAACTACCATATCGACCCCAATGCCATTGCCACTTTTGGATACGGGTACATTGAGACCGACGGCACTTTTTTGGAAAGTCCGAGCGCGGCCAATTCCGTTGAACATCGGATTTTTGAACAGTTCATATTGAAGAATAAGGTATGGGAGTTGCTTTTCGAACACCGTTACCGGCTCGAACAGCGTTTCATCAATGCGACCGATATCACCAGTGACCCCCAAGAAGACCTATCGCGAACCGAACATCGGGCGCGGTATCGCATTCAAATGACCGTTCCGTTGACGAACACCTTTTTCTTGAACTTTTACGATGAACTATTCATCAATCTTCAAGATGAGCTCTTCGGTCAGAACCGGCTGTATGGAGCTGTCGGGGCACATATCACCTCGAACAGCAGTGTACAACTAGGCTATTTGCGCAACCAGTTCGTCAATGCCGTTTTTGACCGTTGGCAGATAGGTTTCTTTTACAATCCCGACTTAAGGGGTATCTTTAAAAAAGGGAAGTAAGGAAGCGCGAAAAGCCGTTTGTATTCGACTTTGCTCGTGCTCGTTGGCCCTAAACCACAAGACCGATGAACACGACAAAGATTGAATTTGAAAACCGCCAAGGCCAAAAGTTGGTCGGACGACTGGAACTTCCCGTTGACCGACATCCCCATAATTTTGCCTTATTCGCCCATTGCTTTACCTGTACCAAGAACCTTTCTGCGGTTCGCAACATCAGCAAATCACTGACAGCCAATGGATTTGGGGTACTGCGTTTCGATTTTACCGGTTTGGGGGAAAGTGAAGGCGATTTTGCCGACACGAATTTCTCCGGCAACGTCGAGGACCTGGTAGCGGCCGCGGCCTATTTAGAAACGAACTACCAAGCCCCTAGCTTGCTGATCGGGCACTCCTTAGGTGGGGCGGCCGTACTTTTCGCGGCCGGGCAGATCGATGCCGTCAAGGCAGTTGCGACGATTGGGGCACCGTCGAATCCGGTGCATGTAAAACAGTTGTTGCGAAGCGGTATCGAGGAAATCAAGACGACGGGACAGGCCGTTGTGAACCTGAGTGGACGTGATTTCACCATCAAAAAACAGTTTCTCGATGATTTGGAGGCCAATTCCCTTCCGGAAACGGTCAAAAAACTCCGCAAACCCCTGTTGATCCTCCACTCACCCCAAGATGATACCGTAGGTATTGCGAATGCCGAAGCGATCTATGTGGCCGCCCATCACCCAAAGAGCTTTGTCTCGCTCGACGGCGCCGATCACCTCTTGTTCAACAAAGCGGATTCACTTTATGTAGGCGAAGTGATTTCCGGATGGGCCAAACGTTATTTGAAGGTCGATGGTAAGGTCGATGAAAAATTAAAATCGAATCACCAAGTGGTCGCTTCCCTAGCTTCAGAAGATGGGTTCACTACCCAAATGAAGGTCGGTAACCATTACCAATTGGCCGACGAACCCCTGAGTTTCGGTGGCAATGATTTTGGGCCATCACCCTATGAGTTGGTCTCTGCCGGTCTATCGGCCTGTACGGTCATGACCCTGCAGCTATATGCCAAGCGCAAAGGATGGCCGTTAGAACGGGCCGAAGTACATACGTCCTATAGCAAGACCCATGCCCAAGATTGCGAGGATTGTGAAAATAACAACGCCAAAATCGACACCTTTCACAGGGAATTGAGATTGGTTGGGGAACTGGATGAAAAACAACGGAAAAGACTGGTCGAAATCGCTGACAAATGTCCGGTACACAAAACACTGCATAGTGAAACACAGGTCTTAACCGAATTGTTGCCCTAAAGCTTAATACCTCATGTGGAGGATATCGAAATATTGGAGTTCCAATTCGATGGCGGCTTGTTGGATCTTTCGCAGCTGGCTGAAGTAATCTTCCACATGCAATTCCCCTTCGAACAAGCGGCGTTTGGCGTCGGTGTATGCCTTACTGAACGATTTCCTTTTGTTGCAGTATGCAATGAAATCGATATATTTTGCCGGATGGTGCAACGTCATTGATGGTCCTTTTTCTGGCAATTGGGGGAATATGCCATTTCGTAACTTTAAACGGAAAAACCTTATTTTTAGTATTTCATCGATGATTTTTTACACTTTATCGATGATTTATTCAATTCATGGGGTAGGATACGGATGTTCTTTTCCTTAAATACCCTTGAAACGAAAAGAACCTTTTATGGAACAAAGTCCTGTTTTTGAAGTCGTTGTCAGCGGAACGCATAGCCTTGCCATTCCGGAAGCTATTGCCCGCCCCTTTTATGAAAAAGGGATGAAACGGGTATTGGTCGAGGCACGATATGGAGAACGTAGCCTGCGGATCCATGCCGCCTTGAACCGGTGGAAGAACGGTACCTATTCCATCATGTTCAGTAAAAACAACCAAAAAAAGCTGGGCATCTTTCCGAACGACTACTTTCAAATGCAGTTCTTTGAAGACACCTCAAAATATGGGGTCGAACTGCCTGAAGAATTCGAAGCGGTCCTTTTCGGCGATCCCGAAGCACATCGAATTTTCGAGGGTTTCACCCCGGGCAAAAAACGGGGCATTATCTACATGATCGCGAAATTCAAAGCCTCACAAAAACGGATCGATAAGACCTTGCTCCTTTGCGAAAACCTAAAACGTGGGCTACGTGACAACAAAGAGCTATTGCGTCCGCTCTAGCTTGCCAACGCCCTAAGAAAGCTGTACCTTAGGTGCAAACCTTTAAACCCTTACGATGAAAAAATACACGACCTTGGTCTTGGGATTGTCGGTACTTCTTTTTGGCGCCTGTAAAATGGGCACCAAGGAAAGTGATGCGAAAAATGCGGAAGCAGCGACCCCGGAAACGGAGGCTGCGACAGGCCTGACCTTATCAAAGTTAGCGAACTCACCGGCCTATGCCGATGCGGCCTTAGTGTTGAACGCCCCGGCCGATGCGGCCCTACCCAGTGGAGGCGAAGTCAACTTCGATTTTTCGGTCACCAATTATGAGTTAGGTGCACAGACCGATAGCCCAAACGCAAGCGACCTTGCCAATTCGGGTAAAGGACAACACATCCACTTTATTTTGAACAACCAACCGTATTCGGCCCATTACGAAGCGTCTTTTACCAAAGAAGTGCCCGATGGGGTACACCATTTGGTGGCGTTTTTGAGTCGGTCTTACCACGAATCGGTCAAGAACGACAATTCGGTGGTCGTTACGAAACTCGAAGTCGGGGCGAATGCCCAAGATTCCATTGGATTGGATATGGAAGCGCCTACCCTGATTTACAGCCGGCCAAAAGGTACGTATGCTGGAAAAGATACCGAGAATTTGTTATTGGACTTTTTCGTGCTGAACACCACCTTGTCCGAAAACGGCAACAAGGTACGGGCGACCATCAATGGAGAGGAATTCATCATCGCTGAATGGGCACCCCATGTCATCAATGGCTTGCCAAAGGGCGAAGTGACGGTTAAACTCGAATTGATCGATGGGGATGGGAACCTGATTCCAGGTCCTTTTAACCAGGTGGAACGCGCGGTAACCTTAACGGAATAGTTAGGCACGATCTTAGATTGAACATATAGTGAAAAGCCACCCTACGGGTGGCTTTTTTTATTGTGCTTCCTTGCGGAGAACCTCCAAGGGCGTACTTCGAAGGACCGTCCCGCTATTCAGCAACCCAATGCCCAAAACCATGATCATGATGCCCGGTAGCACCACCCCAAAGGGAATCCACGACGGTACGAACTCACTTTCAAAAACGAATCGGGCCAACAAGAAACTCCCTAAGAGTGATAAGGTGATGCCGATACCCGCACCCAAAAAGCCGAGGTAGAGGTATTCCAAAGCGGTAATGCGCAAAATCTGCTTTGATTTCGCCCCTAGGGTTCGTAGCAACACGCTTTCTTTGATCCGTTGGTATTTGCTATTGCGCACCGATCCTATCAGTACGATGATACCGGTGAGGATACTGAAAAAGGCCATGAAATTGATGACCCAGGCAATTTTATTGAGAATGTCTTCGATAACGGTCAATACCTGACGCAAATCGATAATGGAAACCGTAGGAAACCGACGCACCAAATTCCGCTGTAATCGGGCCGAACTTGCAACGTCATCGACCTTGGTCGTCAACACATGGAATTGTGGGGCGTCTTCCAAGATGTCTTTGGGGAATACGATCGAAAAATTGATCTGCATCCTGGCCCAGTCCACTGATCTAATATGGGCCACCACCGTTTCCATCAATACCCCCTGCACATTGAAAATTATACGATCGCCGAGGCCGACCTCGGCATCCCTGGCCACATTATCGGCCAAAGAGATAGGAATCGGTGCCCCTACCTTGCTTTTTTCGGGCCAATTGCCTTCCAAGGTCGTTTCCGAAACCACCATGGAGTCGCGATAGGTAACACGGAATTCGTGATGTAAGATCCAGTTGTTCACTGTGGCGGTACTGTCCAAAATCAACTCCCGAACAGGCCGGTCTTTGATTTGTTGCATCCGCATGGTTACGATCGGGATGTTGCTTAGTACGGGCAAGCCTGCATCACTGATACTAGCGGCCGCGGCTTCCCGTTCTTCGGTCTGCACATCCATCAATACCAAATTCGGGGCATCATCGGTACTGCCCAAGGAAGTTCTGGCCAGCAACACATCACGGGTAAAATACAGCGTACTGATGAGGAAGGCCCCGACCCCGATAGCTAAAATAAGGACGGTGGTCTGATTGTTGGGTCGAAATAGATTCAATAGACTCTGCCGGGCGGTGAATCCCCATGAAGACGGAAAAAAACGTTTTACCATTCGCATGAACCCTATGGCCATAGCTCCTAAAATCGCAAAGACCACTAAAATGGCCAGTACGAAAAAGAAGGCATTTCGGGCGTTGCCCAACAACCAATACGAAAACGCGAACACAAAAGCGACAATACCTAAAAATACCAAGATCCTGGCCTTGCGTGACTTGACCATGCGCCCCTCGTCGAGACGTAATACCTGTAAGGGTGAAACATACCAGGTACCCAAAAGTGGGGTCAAGGCGAAAAGAATTGACATGACGATTCCCAAGACCAAACCGATCAGAATGGCGTTCGGAGCCAACGTAATGACGACTTCAAAGGGCAAAAAGTTCTGCAACAAATATGGAAAGGACTGCTGTAATAGCAATCCCGCCAAAACCCCTAATACGCCGCCGATCAGTCCCATTCCTGCAATTTGGATCAGATAGATCAAAAAGGTTTGACGGCGGGTGGCACCAATACACTTCAAAACGGCCACCGAACGAAGTTTCTCACGGATATAGATATGAACCGAACTGGCAATACCCACACATCCCAGCAACAATGCGATAAACGCGACCAGGTTGAGGAATTTCCCGAAATTATCATAGCTTCTACCGAGACGCTGACCGGTCGATAAATGCGTGTCGAGGTCGGCATTTTCCACATCGAGCAGGGGATCGACAACGGCATCCAGTTCTTCCAGGTCTTGCCCGGGTTCGGCAACGAAGTAAAAATCATAGCCCACCCGACTTCCGGTTTGGATCAATCCAGTAGCCGCAACGGAAGCATAAGGTATGAACACCGGTGGGGCGATCGAAGCGCCGACACCTCCGGTATCCGGTGCCGATAGCAATTTACCCACAATGGGGAACATCTTGTTTCCGATTTTGATCGAATCGCCTAGTGTTACCTCGAATTGCAACATCAACGTGGCATCGACCAAGGCCCCGCCTTCTTGTTGATATACTTCAGCGGCGGTTTTGGGTTCCGTCTCCAATTCGCCATAAAATGGAAAGCCCCCTTCGATACCTTTGACCCCGATCAATCGGGCATCCCCGGTCTTGGGGAAGAGTCCCATCGAAGGAAAACCAACTGCCTTGGCATCGGCCCCACCTAAGGAGTCGATGATGGCCAATACTTTTTCGTTGGGTGGCTGATTACTATCGATCAGATAATCGGCCCCCATCAAGGCTTTCGACTGTAAGGCGATATTTTCTTTAAGATTGGTGCTAAAGGATTGGATACTGACCACGGCGGCAATCCCTAGAATGATCGATGCCATGAACAGCAGCAACCGCTTGAGGCTTGCCCTACCGTCACGCCACGCCATTTGAAACAGCCATTTCATACCGGCTTTTTGCATAGGTTCCATGGGGTATTATCGAGTTATCGCTTCCGGGGTCAGCACACGACCACCTTTGAGTCGCAAGATGCGTTGTGTCTTACTGGCCAATTCAAGGTCATGGGTCACGATGACCAAAGTGGTGCCGGCTTCCTGATTCAAATCAAACAGCAACTGAACCACTTTCTCGCCGGTTTCCTCGTCTAAATTACCGGTAGGTTCATCGGCAAAAAGAATCGATGGGCGGTTTGAAAATGCCCGTGCCAATGCCACTCGTTGTTGCTCACCCCCCGACAATTGTGAAGGGTAATGTTGCATACGGTCACCAAGGCCCACCTTACCCAATAATTCCCTTGCGGTTTTGGCTGGATCGGCCTTCCCTTGCAATTCCAAAGGCACTGAAACGTTTTCAAGAGCCGTTAAGGTCGGCAGCAATTGAAAATTTTGAAAAATAAAGCCGACATGCTGGTTGCGTAGAATCGCCCGGCCATCTTCATTCAATGAAGCCAAATCGACACCGCACAATTCGACCGTACCACTATCGGCACGATCCAAACCGGCACACAGACCCAATAGGGTGGTCTTCCCACTTCCTGAAGGGCCTACGATCGAAAAAGTCTCCCCGGCCGAAATGGTGAAAGAAACGTCATCGAGCACGGTCAAGCGCCGTGACCCACTGGTGTAGGTCTTTCCAAGATGGCTGACATTTAATATCTTTGACATAGTCTGTTGTTCCTAAATTCGAAAGCTGGAAAAATAGGCAAATGATTTCGAATTTCTTAGCCTAAGCCCATGCGTGACCTCTTAAAGTTTCGTTATTTTTTCATCCTTCTGTTCCTTTCCGCTTGCGGGAATCCCGGTAAAAAGGAAAATGTGTCCGAAACCCCGGAAACCCATGCCGAAGTTGCGGTCGAACCCGAGCAAAACGGGGATAAGGTCATCCTTTTTTTCGGAGACAGTCTCACGGCCGGCTATGGCATTGAATTGGAAGAGGCTTTTCCTGCTTTGATACAAAACAGGATAGATTCGCTAAGACTCGGTTACACCGTTTTGAATTCGGGATTGAGTGGGGAAACCACTTCGGGCGGACTGAATCGCCTGAACTGGGTTTTGAACCAAAAAGTCGACATCTTTGTCCTTGAATTGGGGGCCAATGACGGCCTTCGTGGAATTCCACTCACCGAAACCAAAAGCAATCTACAAGCCATGATCGATTTGGTGCGTACCAAGAACCCCGAAACCAAGATCATACTGGCGGGAATGCAGATCCCCCCGAATATGGGACCGGAATATACCGGGGAGTTCCGCAAACTGTTTCCGGAGTTGGCGGAAGGAAACCAAATCGATTTGATCCCATTTTTGTTGGATGGGGTGGCGGGCATTCCCGAATTGAATTTGCAAGATGGTATCCATCCAACACCGGAAGGACATCAAATCGTCAAAGAAACGGTTTGGAAGGTCTTGCAACCCAATTTGACCCGGTAACCCATGGACGGGGTCAAAACCTATCATCAAGTCGATCGCCATAACAAAGGGGCCTTTTTTGGGATTTCGAGTATGGCATCGATTTATGAAAAGCGAAACGGCAAGACCGACGACCCACACCGGCATGATTTCTTCACCCTGCTTTTGGTCAAGGAAGCAAGGGGTACCCACCTTATCGATTTCAGCAGCCACCCCCTACAAGGCAACAACATTTATTTCATCGGTCCTGGTCAAGTACATCAGGTAATCGAAGAACAGGCTTCAAAAGGGTACTCCATCGTTTTCTCTGAAGATTTTTTGGTACGGAATGCCATTTCAAAACAATTTATCGAGGAACTCAACCTATTCCGCGAATTCGGTGATTCACCTCCCCTACCCCTATTAGCGGATGATTTGGATCATTTGCTCGGTCTGGCCGAGAACATGCAACAATGGCACCAAACGGAATCACCATGGAAACTGGATGCACTTGGTGCTTTATTAAAACTATTTCTCATCCATTGCCGCTCCTTATGTAGCGTACCCCCTATGCCATCCCAGCTTCAGGAAAACGGGCAGACCCTGCTACTCGATTTCAAGGAATTGGTCAATCAAAAACATACGAAGTGGCATGCTACCTCGACCTATGCGGAGGCTTTACACGTCACCGCTGACCACTTGAACAAAGTGGTGAAGACCTTGACCGGAAAAACCGCGAAATCGCATATTCAAAGTCGAATTATCGTGGAGGCCAAACGAAGGTTGTTCCATACCGATCAAAGCTTAAAAGAAATCGGCTATGCCCTGGGTTTCAACGAACCGGCCAACTTCAGCGCATTCTTCAAAAAATGCACCGGAACAGCCCCATCACACTTCAAAAGCAGCTTCAGGAACGGAAATTCATAAGGACCCCCCTGATTTTCATATTCCCAGACAAGGGACAATGCCTGAACTTTGTGGTATAAAAATCCAATATCATGAAAAACGTCATCCATACAGCAGCTAGCAGGGGCCATGCCGATCATGGTTGGTTGCAATCAAAGCACAGTTTCAGTTTTGCCGGATACCACAATCCGAAACGCATGAATTTCGGGGTGTTACGTGTACTCAACGATGATACCGTTGCGGGTGGTCAGGGATTTGGCACCCATCCCCACGACAATATGGAAATCATTTCGATTCCACTGGAAGGTGATTTGGAGCACAAAGACAGCATGGGCAATACCGAGGTCATCAAAGAAGGGCACATCCAGGCCATGAGCGCCGGTACCGGCATTTTCCATAGCGAGTACAACAAGAACGCCGATAGCACGGTCAAATTCCTTCAGATTTGGATCTTTCCGAAAACGAAGAACGTGACACCGCGATACGACCAACAATCGTTGAGCGCCCTATCGAAACAAAATGAACTCTATCAAGTGCTTTCGCCGAACGAAGGGGATGCAGGGGTCTGGATCCATCAAGATGCTTGGTTCCACATGGGCGATTTTCAAGAACGCACCCAAGTCGAATACGCCCTGAAAAAACAGGGCAATGGGGTATACGCCTTCGTACTGGAGGGCCAATTCGAAATCAATGGGAAAACCATTGAAAAACGGGATGGCATGGGTATATGGGATACGGAAACCCTACACTTGACCAGCAGTCCGAACAGTCGGATCTTGCTTATGGAGGTCCCTATGCACTTGTAGGCCTAATTATGAATAGGGCTTGGTCGCTTCGTAAAAGAATGCGGGTGGTGAAAAGGGTGTGAAAGCGCCCTTTTTCCTATTTTTGGGTATGGATTCGGAAACATTGGTGCAACGATTCAAGAAGGGCGATATCAAGGCCTTTGAGCTGTTGTACGGCCAATATTCCGAAAGTATCCACGGTGTCATCCATACGATGCTCAAAGACCGTGAACGCGCACAAGAACTTTGTCAGGATGTCTTTGTGAAAGCGTGGAACAATGCCAGTAGCTATGATGCCTCGAAGGGGCGTTTTTTTACCTGGCTTTTGAATATCGCTCGAAACACCGCCATAGACGAAATCCGATCAAAGGCCCATCGCGATGCAAAAAAGAACCTCCCGATACATTCCTTCGTAGATATCGTTACGGGAGCCGATGCCGATGATCAATTGAAAGATCCCGGTCAGATCAAACAACTTATGGCCGGACTCAAGCAGAAATGCGTCGACCTCATCGATCTGTTGTTCTTCAGGGGGTACACCCAGAAAGAAGCTGCAGCGGAATACGATATCCCGGTCGGAACGATAAAAACACGCTTGCGTGCGTGTATTTCGCAAATCCGTAAAAATAGGGACCGATAACATGGATGTTCAAGCCTACATACAATCCGGAATCTTGGAGCTTTACGTCTCCGGGACCTTGAGTGCCCAAGAAAACTTGGAAGTTGCCCAGCTCGCCAAGGAATATCCTGCCATCCAAGAAGAAATCGAAGCAATTGAAAAAGCCATGGTCGCACTGTCGGCAGCAGCAGCACCAAGTACAAGCGACAAGGGTTTTGAGCAAGTAGTCGATCAATTGGACCGACCCGAGCCGACCAAGACCCTTAAAACCCTACCACTGTGGAGGAATTATATCGGCTGGGCGGCTGCCGTTGTATTTGCGATAGGCATGGCATGGCTGTATGATCAAAACAACACCTTAAGTTCAGAATTGGAAAGTTCCGGCATCGAAATCGAGCAGTTGCGCCAGGAGCTATTGGATGCGAAAAGCCAAATCACCGATACCGAGGCCTTTTTGGCAAAGCTGCGTGATCAAGACGTTACCGTCATCGCGATGGGAGGTCAGACCGTTGCACCCGAGGCGTACTCAAAGGTCTATTGGAATGCGAAATCAGAAAAATTATTGGTGGATGCCAACGGCTTGCCCGAACCTCCTACGGGATACACCTACCAAGTCTGGTCGTTGACTTTGAACCCCCTAACGCCAACGAGTATCGGCCTTTTGGAAGATTTTGACAGCAATGGGGAACGCTTGTTCGAGTTGCCGAATCCCAATGCTTCGGAAGCATTTGGCATCACCTTGGAACCCGAAGGTGGAAGCGCGGTACCAACCTTGACGCAATTGTATACCCTCGGACAAGTACAACCTTGAAAACGAACGGCACTTTGACCAATTTGTAACGACTTCGCTGACATGACAGCTACGACACTTACTTCCAACACGGTTTTACTACTGATCGATATCCAAAAAGGGCTCGATGATTGGGCCTATTATGGGGGAAATCGGAACAATTTGGATGCTGAGCCAAAGGCCGCGCATCTTTTGGGCTTTTGGCGGAAAAAATCTTGGCCCATCATTCATGTGAAACACAGTTCGACCCACTTGGATTCGCCCTTGCACCCGAGTAATCCAGGGCATGCCATTAAAGCCGAGGTCGCCCCACTAGCGAATGAACCCGTTATCGACAAAAATGTGAACAGCGCCTTTATCGGAACCGATTTGGAAGCCCGTTTACGGGCAGCAGGGCAACATCAGTTGGTCATTGTCGGGCTGACCACCAACCATTGTATATCCACTTCAGTGCGAATGGGGGCCAATCTTGGTTTTGAGGTGCTTTTGGTCGCCGACGCGACGGCCACTTTCGATCGTAAGAACCATTTGGGGGTGTCATACGATGCCGAAACCGTACATCAGACCGCATTGGCCAGCCTACATAACGAATTCGCAACGGTCGTCACCACAGATCAGCTGTTGTTGCTTGCCGATGCCGTTTCGGAATAATCCACATCAAGCAAGGTATCGTGTATCCGCTTCAAGCGGGCCGGCCGACAACCCAATTTAAATAAGACCACTAAAATCAGGTTGGTCGCATTGATGCGCAAGTAGCTGTTCTTTTCATACTTCCTTGCGGATACCGTAAGGGCATTATCGACAATGGTATAGCGTAAGCCCCGCTTTTTCATCCTTTTGAAGAATTCGAAATCTTCCATGATGACAAAGTTCTCGTCAAAGCCATTAAGCGAGCGAAAGGCCGAAGCGGTGATGAACAAGCATTGATCGCCCCCACCGGTAAAGAAACCATCCGATTTGGTGAACGAGGCGTTTATGTTTAAAAGCCGTGTCGATTTATCGAATCGATACGAAAAGAACCCGGCATCATACCCTTGGGTCACAGTGTGTTGAAGATCTTCAAAAAAACCGGACGGGGGCCACACATCCGCATGCAGAAATACCAAGACGGAACCCTTTGCCCTATGGGCGGCCAGGTTCATTTGGCAAGCCCTTCCTTTTCGCCGATCCGTTACCCATACCACCTTATCACAGGTGGGTGGTGGATTGGCGACATCGGTCGAAACCCCGATACTGACGATGACCTCATAATCGAAACCCGCTCCCAATTGCCGTAACCTAGGGAGTAGGCGGTTGAGGTTTTCACCTTCGTTATGGGCGGGAACGATGACGCTGACCAACATGGCTTTTTGTTTTACATACGCATAAATTCAGCACAGGTTCGTTTCTTGTTATGAAAGGTGATCTTGCGAATCACGACCAAACCTCCTGAAAAAAAATCCGTAGGTACTCTTGAAACTTAAAACAATCGTGATGAAAATACATGTTTTTGCCGTTTTGGCGGTGCTCTTATTGAGCTGTTGTAAAGTCAAAGAGGCCCCACTGGACAAATCGCCTTCCCCGGTGACCGATTTCAATACCCTTTCAGAACGTTTCCTGGAGCGGATCAAGGCAGGTGAAACTACCCAAGACATCCAACAACAACTGGCCCAAACCACCTTAGATGAATTGGATGCCGTTTTGCAAACCGATGCCCAACGCTATGCGTTCTGGATCAATGTCTACAATGCATATATCTTGGCCGTTTTAAAAGAAAATCCTGAATTGTACCAAGATCGAAGGAGTTTTTTCTCGACCCCCCAACTGACCATCGCGGGTGAACAAGTGTCGTTCGAGATCTTGGAACACGGCATCCTGCGCAAATCACAATGGAGCCTTGGGCTGGGCTATGTACGCAAATGGCTACCGGGAAAATTCGAACGCAAGCTACGGGTCGACAAAAGGGACTATCGCATTCATTTCGCCTTGAACTGTGGCGCCAAAGATTGTCCTCCGGTAGCAATCTACACCCCGTCTGAAATCGATAGGCAATTGCAACAGGGTTCCGAACGCTATTTGAAGGCCACCACCGATTATGACAACAGCACCAAAGAAGTGAAGGTAACCGCGCTGTTCAGTTGGTTCCGTGGTGATTTTGGTGGAAAAGGAGGTACAAAAAAAATCTTGGAATCCTTCGATCTCATACCGACTACCAAAGGAATCGATATCGCCTTTAAAAATTACGATTGGACGTTGGATCTGGACAACTTCATCGACCTCTAAAAAAATAACGTTCCGGGCAGCACGCAACCGGAACGTTATCCAAACAATCAAACAACACGAGGCACTGCGATCTATCTTAAAGCGCATAGATGGTTTCGGCAGCTGCCGGCCCCAACTCGTAAAGTGCCCCTAAAAGTTCTTGCTTCAAGGCCTTGACCCTGTCAAATCCCCCGTTCTCTTTATACACCCTAGCCATGGTGAGCATGGCAACAGGCTCGAACGTCTTGCCCTCGACTTCCGTTTGAATGATTTTCAAGGCTTTTGCCTTGTAGCCCAATTCCAGGTAAGTTTTGGCCAATAGTACAAAAGTTTCCGGCGTTGCCCTGGCCTCAACTTCTTGTAAGGCCATGGTAAGGGCCGCATTCAATTCACCGGCATCCAACAAAAGGTCGATTTGTGGCCCATGGTACATGACCCCATAAGCCTCGTTTTGGACTACGGTTAAAAATCGATTTCGCAACGCAACGGCCTTGGTATCCCCCAATACCTCAAGGATGTCCGCTTTTAGAAGCCCGTAATCCGGAGACGCATTGGTTTGGGTGACCGCGTCTAGGATTCGAAGCGCTTCTTTGGCATTCTTGTCATGCGAGAAAACGATCCAGGCCAGCCCTTTCAAGGCATATGCATTATGAGGGTCCAATTCCAAAGCCTTAAGATAATGGCGGTAAGAGGCTTCTATGCGCCCATCATGACCGTAATAATCGGCGATGTTGGTGTATGACCACAAACGAAGGCTTCGGTTCTTCGACCGATCGGCAATGGCCATGGCTTTTTCCATGAATTGTATCGTCGTAGCCAGATCGCCCTTGTGATCGTTCCATTTCGCCGCCCGGATCAAGTAGCCGAAATTGGAGGGGTTGTCGATGCTATCCAAAAACGCTTGTGCTTCGGCATACTGGCCCAATTCCATGTGTACATCGAAAAGCAACGCCTGGGTTTCGGTTTTACCCCCTCCCCAAGTAGCTGCCTTCTCCGCCAAGGCTAGGGCTTCTTTAAAGCGATGCTGTGAAATATAATTACGCGAAAGTGCCCTAGCGTAAGCCGCTTTGTTCATATGGGTTACCTCCAGACTTTTGGTCAGCGCGGATTCGGCCTTCTTTAAGTCTGCGATATCCCCTTTCGCAGCGAACCTTCCAGTATAGCTTCCGGCGACATTGCCCAACGCCAATGCCTGCAGGCTATCCGGTTTGATCTTGGAATTCCAAAGTTCGTAATAGGGGGAAGGCTGAGTAGCTGATTTCGGTTGTAAATACCCTTCATAGTCAGCGACCTGTGTCGTAAAGGTCGGTGCTTGGTTACAGGCCACCAGTACGATGGCCAAACCACATAGGATGATTGCTTTCATTCTCATTGATTCATGTATTGGAAAGGAGGGGGTATACCCCTCCCGAAAACAGTTAACATTCATTATTCAGGAGATCCGAGATAGGGAAATCCATCGATTAGATCGGAAGTCAATCCGACCCCATCCGTGACCAATAAGGGGAGACCTCCTTCTCCATTGAAACGGGCACCATCGCCCCCTCCGAATAGTAATATCAATGAAATGTCGATGACATCGTCCGAAGGGGTCCTTCCGGTCAAACCGATCCCCCCTTCATAGTTCGGCGCGCCCATACCAGGATTGAAATAGGTGGTCGGGGCATCAGGGGCCACCTCGAGGACATCGGTGGCCAAAACAGTCGTCAACACTGCCGCGGTGACCGGGTTATCGGTAAAACCATCATTCGCCGGACCGTTCAGGATATCACCCAAAATGTTGGGTTGGTAATCGACCGCATCGGCGGGCAAGCCCAACGCAATGGCGTAAGCATCGTGTAGGGCCTCCAATCGCGCTTCGAAACCAGGTTGGAACATCGGCCCCATTTCAGAAGGAATGGCCTGGTTATGCATATCCTTAATTGGACCATCGGCACTTAAGACGGTATTGATCCCAGGCCTTCCCATAAAATCGACCTGCGTATAGGTTCCTGAAAAATCAGGGCTTACCGGCATCATATCATCATCCATCATGACCGTATCATCTTGTGTGATGTCGTCATCATTCGAACAAGCTCCCATACCAAAGGTGATGAGGGCTATTAAGGCCATTCCAAATATTTTTTTCGTTGTCATTTCTAGGAGTTTAATCGTTTGTTATTGTCTTCTATTGGTGGTGACCCATGTCTTATACACCGGTACACCCAACACATTGGTTGCCGTAGGGCTTCCTAAAAGCGAATTCGGCAGCTCCACCGCAATGGTCAGGGTATTCGCCCCGTCAAAGGTATCTTCACCCGGGTTGTTGAACCCTGAATTGTCGGCCATACTCGGGGCCAACACTTCGTTGAATCGGAAGAAATCGAAATAAAAGGGGTCTGCACGCGGGCCAGCGAACAGGGAAACGCCTTCAGCAGTGGTGGCGACGACGGCTTCGTTGGCTGATATAGCCACATCACCCAGAGGGGCCCCAATGGCGACCGTACTGCTCAAACCGGTGTTATCGGGGGCAATGGGGCCAAAGAAATACATGCGCCCATCCCTCGGAATAGCTTGGATGACCAGGTCTTCGATCAAATCGCCATCAAGATCGATGTTGATTTCCGTTAAAACGTCTTCATCGAACGAACCATACGCCAAGTCGGGTAAGACGTCCGATTGTAAGTCGACCACAAAGGCCGTGTTAGAAGAACCCTCAGTGGGTTCAAAGGCAAAGTAATCGGCAATATCGGCGGTGGTGCCCATACTAGCCGGGGCGTCGATATGATCAGCGGCAATCAAAGCCAGCATGATCAAGGTCGCAAGGCCCAAAATCTTAGGTAAGCTGTTAACTTTTCTCATTGTTCATTTGTTAATTGTTATTTGTATCTATCCTACCTACGGCACATTTGGACAAGGGTTTGCATTTCGGTGTTAAAAAATTGAAAAATGCCGTGCTGCCTGCCTGGCAACTGACCCAATAAATCAGATTAATTGTTTTTCTTTGATACCTAATCCCAATCACAATGAACCCCTCAGCTTCTGGATGGATCAATAAATTCGGGTATTTGTTGGAAGAACATGCCGCTCCGTATGAAGCCTTTCCGGCCTTATACCAAGACCTTCTGGATTTTGGGTTCATCTATGGCATCCATCTTTTCTCTCCAGGATTCATAGCACTTGAACACGAACTGACCGAAGATGAAATTGCGAAAATCAACCTACTGACGGCCCTTTATTTTTCTTATGGTTTCGAAACCGGTAAAACGGGATTCACCGATTTCGTGGAAACCGTTTTCAATTATTACCAAGCACTGGAAGTCGGCAACATTTCCTTTCTCAGCAAGATCTTAAGCGGTAAAAAAACCGAAGCCCAATTGGAAAAGCTGTTGGATTCACGGATTTACCTTAACGGCAATGCCTTCAATAAGGTCATCGGCAACAGTTTGACCAATTCCTTGCTATATGTCGATATTTTGATCTTTCAGTATTATCTAAAAGGAAATACGGACCTGATACCCCATGCGCAATTGCTTGAATACGTCACCATCAATATTGCCTATCAAGCACTGAATTCGAAAGATCAACATAAGAACGACGACAAACTGATCCAACTTCTTGCCTCCTCTTTGACCTATGTAGATCTTAAAAACACACAGTTCGACGGTTCTTATCTTGACCTTCTGAAACGGAGCTTCAGTTCCTGTGAAAAAGACTATCTGCTCGACATGGCCTGCTTGACGGTTTGGGAAGACGGCTCCCTGGATTATACCGAATCAGAGTTTATTTTCGGCATAGGAAAAGACCTGGGGAAAAGCGAATATGAAGTTCAAAAAGCACTTGAAAACGTAACCGGTTTTTTTGAAAAGAACTTTGATAAAATCCCTTATCTAAAAGACACCAATTTGGCGGCCAAATACTATGATGGCATGACCAAAAATGTCAGTAAATTAATTCTGCGAAATAGCAAACGACTTAAAAAGGAACTATCGGAAAGTAAAGAATTGATGCAGCTCTTAGCGAAATCAGCCACCAAAGACCTGACCCCTGAAGAGCGGAAAAAAATTCAACAGCAACTGCTCGATATCTTCAAGACCATTCCCTCTTTGGCAATCTTTATCTTACCCGGTGGTGCAGTGCTCTTACCTATTTTCATCAAACTGATACCGAAACTGCTCCCTTCGGCTTTTGATGACAATAGAATTACGAAAAATTAGGTCGAATTCGCTGGAAAAGCTACTATAAGAAAAATCTATATTGTATTTTTAAATTCTCTTTTCCAGATATTTAAGTTAATTTACTCTAACCAAAGCTTGAAGTCTTTCACCCGTTCCCTACTGACGATGATCTCAGCCTCCTTAAAGGTACTCATTTTAATTTGAAGTCGTGAATTGGTATATGAAATGATGTCTTTGATGTGGTTGATATTCACGTAGAACTTACGGCTGACCCGAAAGAATTTTTTTGGTGCGAGTTCCCCTTCCAGGTTTTCGAGGGTGGTATCCAACAGGTAGTTTCTGCCATCGACGGTCGCTGCATAGGTCCCTTTGTTTTCACTATAAAAACATTCGACTTCATCGGCATTGATGATCTTAAGGTGCTGCCCTACCCTTGCGGTGAACCGTTTTTTGTATTCGCGTTCGACCGGGTTCACCAAGAGCTTTTTGATGTCTTCGAAATCGACGGATATCTTCTCCCGTTCAGGCTTGATTTCACGGTACTGACCCACCGCCTTTTCGAGCTCTTCATCGTCAATGGGCTTGAGAAGATAATCGATACTATTCAGCTTGAAGGCCTGGAGGGCATATTCGTCATAAGCAGTAGTGAAGATGATCGCGCTTTTCACATGGACGACTTCAAAAATCTCGAACGACAATCCGTCTGAAAGTTGGATGTCCAAAAATATCAAATCAGGATGTTCGTTGTTTTGAAACCAATCAATCGCCTCTTCGACCGAATGCAACATGGTCGAGACGACCACATCCAAATCGGCCAACAATCGATTGAGGCGTCTTGCGGCCGGTTTTTCGTCTTCAATGATGATTACGTTCATATATGCCCTAGGTTAAATTGCTTATTTGCGTTCAAATTTATCGATCTCAGCGCTTTCTTCACGAATGATCTTACGGATTTGGCGTTCTTCCCATTTTTTGAAAGGGCTTTTGGCAAAGACCGAAACACCATGGATCAGCAAAAAGATCCCCCAAACAATGGGGGTACCCCAAACATTCCAATTGATCCAATCCATAAATTCTTGATTGCCCAACAATTCCTCACTGATCAAGATGAACCTGAACTGACCCGAAAAAATCAGTAATACCGTGTTTACGATGATATAGGCGGTGAGGTGTTGATAGAACCCCTTGATCGATTTGACCCGTTCTTCGGCCCGCTGACGTCTAAATTCATTGATATTGTTTTGGTCCATGGTCATTTGTATTTTTTGGTTTCTTCTTGTTCTTCGTCCAAATACTTTTGGATTTGGCGTTCTTCCCACTTTCTTAAGAAGGTGAATTTATGACGATACAGGATCAATGCGTGCACCGCTAATATCGCTCCCCAAATGATGATGTTGAGATCGACCCACGCGAAATAATAGGCTTCTTCCGGGAACCATTCGGGCATCAGTGGCAACAGCCAACCTTTACGCATGACGAACAAGATCCCATTAACGATCAAAAAAATCTTGAGGTGCCTGAAAAAGCCCTTGTATTCTTCGACTTTCTTTTTGGCGAGTGCCCTTCGTTCTTCGATACTTCGTGTCATGATTACAGGTATTTACCGGCATCTTCCCGGTCTTTATCAATGTATTTTTGGATCTGTCGTTCTTCCCAGTTCTTTGAGAACAGCAGATTGAACCCAAAGACTTTGGAAGCATGGAAAAAGAGGCCGATTCCCCAGAAAAACGGGGTGATGAAATGGCCCCATTGCCAAAAGCGTTCCGTATTCAAAAAGATATTGATCAACAGGAAGATATTGATGGCCGTATAGATACTGGCGTGTATGTAAAAGCCTTTGATCTCATCAACGCGCTTCTTGGCGCGTTTCATTTTTTCCTCATTCATTTCTTTCATGATTATTTCCATTTTGTAGGATTGTTATCCTCGTCCATGTATTGTTTGATCTTGCGTTCTTCCCAATCGCGGCCGAAGAACGGATTGAGGTTAAAGGTTCCGATGGCATGGAATAGGATTCCGATGCCCCATCCGAACGCGGCCCAAAGAAACCACATATAGCGCCATCCATCGACATAGTAATTCAAGATGGCCAACCCGCTGATGACCACTATATAGGCCGTAAGGTTGCTGTAGAACTTTTTAAGTTCGGCCACCCGTTCTTTGGCCCTAATGTATTTGGTTTCCCTGTTTTTGGTATCCATGCTGTTCGTTTTTTAAAGGTCAGGGATCAGTACCGATCCTCTTCCATATATTGTTTGATTTTGCGCTCTTCCCAATCACGGCCCATAATCCCGTTCATACCAAAGATCCTGAACGCTTTGAGTACCAGGCTCAAGCCTACCCCGAAGACCACCCATAAGAACCACGGATGGTACCATTCGTTCAAGTAGTAGTTGATGGCGGCAACGATGATTATGGCGACGAGGCCTCGAAAGCAGCGACCATAAAAGTCCTTGAGTTCGCTAACCCGGTCACGGGCCCTTAAATATTTGGTTTCTTCGTTGGGTGTATTGGTATAGTCCATGATGGTCTTGTTTATAAAGTTATTAAAAAGTATCACTCTCCATATACTCTTTGATCTTGCGCTCTTCCCAGTCCTTTCCTAAGAAGGGCATGTAACCGAAGGCGCCGAATCCGTGGGCGATGACCCCTATTCCCCACCCTATGGCCGGAAAGATCACCCATGGGAAACTGGTGGTGTAGTAGTTCAATAAGGCCAATAGTGGGATCACGATGGCGTAAGCCGTCAAGTTTCCGTAGAAGCCTTTGATCGCTTCGACTTTCTCTTTTGCTTTTTGGTATCTGTAGTCTTGTGTGGTTTCCATAATATCTTGTTTTATCGTTTGTTTTAAAGTACAGTACGAATATCCGTCCAAAGGGGCGCTTTTTAAAAAGGGAGTGACCGAATTGTAGGTTTTGGGGTATGGATTGTGGATTTCACGTATTTTTAATTCCGATCCTTAGTTGTCGAACCTTCAAAATCCGCTGCCCATGACCGTTACCGACCTGTTCCGACTCCTCATAAAATCACTCGGACTGTACAGTCTCATCGAAGTGGTTTCGCATTTCCTACTCCCACAGATGACCGTGAATTGGGGTTTTGATGCCCTTGGTTTGGCGTTCTTTTTGATCTACTTCCTGCTTTGGATGGCGCTCTCATTCCTCCTATTGTTCAAAACCGACAAGCTGATCCGATGGTTGCGTCTCGATAGAGGATTCGACTCCAAATCAGTGGACATGGCCGGTTTGGATGCGGAAACCCTATTTCGATTCGGATTGTTCGTGGTGGGATTATTGCTTATCGCCGATAATATCGCCCCTTTTGTGAATTTCTGCTATTTGGCCTTTAAGGCCGAGGTATCGGGAAATGGTCTGGATCAAGCGGCCGCCGTGGTACTCGAGCAATATGTGGATTGGGGATGGTGGATGCGTTCGGGATTGGGGCTCCTGTTCGGTACCTTGGTCGTGTTCAACACCAAATGGTTGGCTCGGAAGCTAGCGCACTAAAGGGTTCCGGATGGGTCAAAAGTCATCCTTCTCCATTAGTTCCCTGATCTTTCGATCCTCCCAGTTACGTCCCAATATCGGATTGAATCCAAAAGCTTCCATACCATGGAAGAAGAGGCCGATGCCCCAGCCACCTGTTGGAAATATGGCCCAAAGGAAATCCGTCGTGCGAAAATTGAGCCACCACAGAAAGGGGATGACCAAACAATAGGAAATCAGATTACCGTAAAAACCTTTGATCTGTTCGACCCGTTCTTTCGCCTTGAGATAGCGCTTCTCTTCGATATGGGTCTCTTGGGTCTCTACCACGGTAATCTGTTGGGAGAGCATGGGTAAATGCACACTGAAGTCCGAATTGGTCTTTACGATCTGCATGGCCCGGTCTGTCAATATCGAATAGCGTTGCTTGATATTCTGCAACCCGACCCCGCTGCTTTTTTTGACCACTTCCTTTTCCTGGAGGTTGTTGTTGACCGTCAACATACCGGCATCTTCGAACACCTTGATATGCAAGGGCCGTGAAGCGGTGACCACATTGTGTTTGACCGCGTTCTCCAACAACAATTGCAACGAAAGGGGTACGATCTTCAAATCAGGATGACTGGCCTTATCGGGTATTTCAAAAACGATGCTGTCTTCAAAACGCATTTTGAGCAAGCGCACATAGGTGCGCGCGAAATCAAGCTCCTCATCAACAGTGACCAGGTCTTTGTTCTTTTGCTCCAAAACGTACCGATATACTTTCGAGAGGGAAGTCGTAAACTTTTGGGCCTGATGGGGATCCTCATCGATCAAACTGGTCAAGACATTGAGGCTATTGAACAGGAAGTGGGGGTCCAATTGGTTCTTAAGGGCATCGAAACTGGCAGAAGCCGTTCTAGCAATGATTTTTTGTTGCTTGACCTCCTTTTTTTGCAAAGCCCGGTAAAAATAGAAGGCATGAATGAACAAGGAGGAAATCAAGGTAATGACCAAGGCGATGACATAGGCATCGGAGGTTTCGTTGGCCAAGAATTCGGAAATCGAATTACCCGTGTAGTAAAACGTTATCGCGAAGCGAAGGACGGCAAAGGTGATCAAGGTAAGCACGAATGATCCTATGGCCCCGATCCAGAGTCTTTTCGTTGGGGTCTTTTCCCAAGAATACCGAATGTTGATCCCATCGTAGTAATAGGAGTTCACTGCGGTCAGTCCAAAGGAAAAAATGAATGCTATGACCACGTTGCGGGTAATGGCTTCCAAGGAATAGTCACCATCCCCGTATATGAAAATACTGAGGATGGAGACGAATATGGTGATCAAAAGCGATACCTTGAGTACCTTGATGAAATTCCCCATGGATTAAGATTTACACCGTTCCAATTCCTGTTGGGCCTGATCGGCCCCCCAGCTCGGATAAAAGGGTGTCTCGTTATCAAAGGTAGCGAATAGTTCCAAAGCCCTTTCAATGTCCTTACAATACGGGGCGGTATCCTTTCCGAAATAACGGGCCGTACCCATATCCCAACTGGCCTTCGAATAGACCACCCGGGGGTTTTGTGGCGCCAATTGAAAGGCTTGGTTGTACAATTGGATGTTCTTACCCGAAAGCGTCGGTCCGTAGGTGGCGCCGTCATAGGCCATCCAAGCGGTGTTGATCATGGCCTCCTGCACCAAGAGTTCCGGGTTGTTCGGGGAGATGCGTTTAGCGATATCGACGAATTCCTTGGCGCGTTCCAATTGCTGTTTTAAGACCGTTTCGTCTTTTTCACCAAAAGCGGCAACCGTATTGACTTGGGCCACATAGTAATAGGGGATCCAGTTGTCATCTTCGGCCATGGCGATCCGCTCGAACAAGTTCGATGCTTCAACGGTCTTGCCGGCTTGCCAGAGTTCGAGGGCCTTGGTCATGCCTTTGGTGTATTGGTCTTGCGCCAAGGCAAAGACCGTGGTCAATAGCGCGGTGGTTAGGGATAGGATTTTTGTTTTCATGACTGTTCGTTTTTATTTATGGTTTAAAATTCCGTTGTTATCGCGCCAATTCGAATTCCGATCGACCCAACTGTCAGATCAAGCGGATGAATCGTCGGTTTAGAGATTATCGAGCTGGTTGCTTTTGTTATCATCGCTTATCGTCCAAAAGAAACCGACGAAGAAAAAGCTATCGGCCGCCGGGCGTAAGGCTTGCCGATCGAAAAAGCCATTGGCGTCGGGGGCATTCGTGTATTGGTAATTATTGATGTTATTGAAGCCCAACACGTTGTTGACCGAGAAGTACAGGATTTTCTGTTGATCGATCAAATACGCCCAATTGAAACTGAGGTTATTGAACGAGCGGGTCTTTTCGGCCATGAACTCGGCCGTATTCGGATTGTTATAAGGCCGCCCTGAACCGTAATTGTAGGTAAGGCCCACCTGCGAACGCATGCTATTGACCCAGTATTTGGTCACAATCGAAAGGCTGTGGGTAGCCGCAAAATTGGGGGTGGCCCGCTCTTCGAAGTTTTGGAAATCACGTTCGGTATCCAAATAGCTATAGGACAACCAATAATCGAGATTGGAAATCGACTTGTTATCCCTCCAGAACAAATCCAATCCGGTGGCGTATCCGCCGCCCAAATTCGAGAATTCCGAGCCGAAAAGGGGCAATTCCGTATCGTATTTGATCAGGTCGTCATAGTCTTTATAATAGGCTTCGGCCCTAAAGGTCTTGCCGTTGTCCAAGAACTGATAGTTAAAGATATAATGACTGGTTTTCTCGGGGCCCAAGGTTTGGTCATAGCGCAGTACGTTGCTCAAGGGGTTTTGATAGAAATCACCATAGGCCAAGGAAAACTGTCCTTTTTCACCACTTTGATAAGCCAAGGATACCCGAGGCGACACCAGAAAGTCGTCCAATAAGCTGCTCTGTTCGGCCCTAAGTCCGAGCTTCATCGCGAACTTCGTGCTAAAGAAAACATCGCCTTCAACAAACCCGGCCACCAATTGATCATTGTAATCGCTAGGAAACACTTGCCCCTCAGGGGTTTCGAAGGTCTCCTCGTAATCGATGTTAAAGAATTCGGCTCCGAAGAAGAGGTTGAAACGGCTGTTGAAGCCCTTTTTGACCTTGACCTTTGAATGCGACGCCGTTTCCTTGACATCGATGGCGTTCTCCATCAGACCGATGTCATTGGTATCCCATGAGATGCTCGCCCCCGCGGTTACCGTCCAATCGTTTTCCAAAAAGTACTTGTAGGTGGAGTTAAAATACAGGTTGTTGTTCTTCAACCGGAAGCGGACGAAGTCATCAAAGTTGATATCTTCTTGCGAAATGTCGAAGTCGGCATGGTTGAATCCGGTATACAGTTTGAACATGCTGCGTTCGCCCTTGCTACGAAAGACGGCCTCACCCGAAACCGACTCGTAAGGACTGTTCCATCGCATGCCTTGGTTCGAAGGGATCAAAGCCTCATAGGGGGCCAAATTGATGTATTGGGTATTCAAACTTAGCGATTGGTCGCCCCAGATTTCGGTATGGCCGACACCACCCCCGACGGTCATCATTGAGAAATCGGTTTTTTCCTGGTCGGGTACATCGGTGGTGTTCAGCAAGAGCACACTCGATAGGGCTTGGCCGTACTCGGCCGAATATCCCCCGGTACTGAAGGTGATGCCCTTGAACAAAAATGGGGAGAAACGCCCCCTGGTCGGGATGTTGTTGGCCGTGGCATTAAAGGGTTGGAACACCCGCATGCCATCGATGAATACCTGGGTCTCGCCGGCGGCCCCGCCTCGAACGAATAGGCGACCGTCTTCATTGACCGTTGTGGTACCCGGCAAGGTCTGCAACGCCCCCACGAAATCGCCAGCGGCCCCAGCGGTGGTGACGATATCCAAAGGTTTCAGCACGGAGACTTTGGAATTGTCGCCCGCTTCAAAAGTACCCGCCGAAAGGGTCACCCCGTTCAATTGGTTGATCGCTTCGACCAGAATGATGGTAAGCCCATTCAAATAGCCTACCTCACCGATCTCATAATGGGTCTCGTAAGCCAAGGCTGAAATGACCAATGTCTGGGTTCCGGTTTCCGTGGTTTCAAAAGTAAAAGCCCCGGTTTCGGTGGTCGATGCCCCGTCGTAGGTGCCTTCCAAATAGACATTGGCACCGGTGATGAAGTTTCCGGCCTTGTCGGTCACCGTGCCACTGACCGTGGTCTGGGCGTGGAACACCAGGGTCCCGATAAGGAAAATAAAAAGTGTTAGGTTGTTTTTCATGACTGTTCGATTACTGATTGTGAGTTCAAAACTGCACCGACTGGGGCGTTTATTCGAATAAGAACTACCGAACTGTTGCTTTTGTGGGATGAGTTGTCGAACCGCCGGTATTTCGATTATTCCGTTATATTTAAGGGGAAACGCAAACCGAAAGCGAACGGTTTGCCAGCATCGATTTATGGCCCAACTGAAAAAAGTACTCGGTCTCCGCGACCTTGTTTTATTGAACATCGCCACCATCATTGGGCTTTCTTCCTTGACCCAAGCGGCCCAATTCGGATGGTCAAGCTTAGGACTATGGGTGTTAGCAGCGGTTTTTTTCTTGATTCCGAGCGGGTTTATGGTCATCGACCTCAGTGCGCGCGTCAAGGGCGTTGGAGGATTCTATCTTTGGGTCAAGACCGCCTTTGGTGAATGGCATGGTTTTTTGGCCGCTTGGTGCTATTGGGTCAGTGCACTGGTTTGGTTTCCGACCGTCTTATTCACCATTTCCTTATCGACCTTGTATGTATTCGGTGAAGAATGGCTGTATTTAAAAGATGATTTTTGGTTCACCAGCCTCTTTTCATTGGCGTTGCTATGGGTAACGGTGGGGCTTAATATACGGGGACTCCGCTTTGGCAAATGGATACAGAACATTGGGGCGATTTCCATTTGGTTGCTCTTTCTGCTCCTTGCGGTCGCCTCGCTCTTCCAATTCATCAAGAATGGTAGTACGCAAGACCCTTCCTTAAACAGTTTCGTCCCTGATTTCGGTGATTTTGGCGTGCTTCCTTTTTTTGCCGCCATTACCTTTTCATTGGGCGGATTGGAACTGTCGTCCATGATGGGCAGTGAAATCAAAGACCCCGAAACCAAATTACCGAAGGCGGTGTTGTTATCGGCCGTTGCTGTACTGGTCTTGTACCTTATCGGCACCTTTTCCTTATTGATCGCCATCCCAGAAGGGGAAGTGGGCATTATCGATGGTATCGCCCAAAACTTCTTCGTGCTGACCGAAACCCTCGATTGGCCTTTTTTGGGGCCTTTAGGGGCACTTTTGGTGGCCTTTGGAACCCTTGGGTTGTTCGCGGCATGGATGAACGGCAATGCACGTCTTCCTTTCGCGATTGGTATCGATAGTTATTTGCCCCCTGTTTTGGGGAAAGTACATCCGAAATACGGCACGCCCTATGTGGCGCTTTGGGTACAGGGTGCCTTGGTTTCCGTTTTATTGGTCATTGCCGTTTCAGGCACCAAGATCCAAGAAGCCTATTCCCTCTTATACGACATGTCGGTGCTCCTCTATTTCATTCCGTTCCTTTATATGTTCGCCGCCTTTTTCTGGCACAATTACCGCAACACCGGAGGTCGCAGTGGGCTACCGCTTTTCAACAAGCGGAAAATGCTGCCCTGGTTTTTCGCTTTCAGCGCCCTTTCGGTTATCTTGTTGAGCCTGGTTTTGGCGGTTATGCCTTCGAATGTCGTCGGCGACAAATTGGGGTTCTATATAAAAATCACAAGCGTTACCCTCGTTCTGATCGGCCTGGGTTTCGCTCTCTATACCTTTAAAAACAAGTACCGATGAGCCGATTTTCAATTGATCCGGATATTCGTAAGGCCACCACCCTACCCGCCTCTTTTTATAGTGACCCTGAGGTTTTCGAATTGCTCAAGGAAAAAGTCTTTCGCAAAAGTTGGCAATGGGTTGGCGACCGCGACCTCCTTCCCCTGACCCATAGCATGCATCCATTCCATCTGCTCGACAATTACTTGGAAGAGCCTATGGTACTGCTACGTGACGCAGCCGATGACATTCGTTGTTTGAGCAATGTCTGTACCCACCGGGGTAACTTGGTGGTTTTACAAAGCGGGGTGCAAAAGCAACTGCGATGCATGTACCATGGTCGCCGGTTTGCCACGGATGGAAGTTTTGTTTCCATGCCCGAGTTCGAAGACGCCCTCGATTTCCCCCGACCTTGTGACGCACTTCCCTCCTTCCCCGTCCAACATTGGGATCCGTTCCTATTTGTCGGGCTTGAACCCGGTTTCGATTTGAAAGCGGTCATCGACCGAATGAACGAACGGATCGGTTTTCTGCCCTTATCGGAGTTCCGTTTTCGGAAAGACCTCAGCAAGGATTATTTGGTCAACTGCCATTGGGCCCTGTATTGTGACAACTATTTGGAAGGGTTCCATATTCCTTTTGTACACAGCGATTTGAACGAGGTGTTGGACTATGGGTCCTATAGCACCGAAATCCATGGGCATATGAACCTGCAAGTAGGGTATGCCCAAAGCGGTGAAGAAACCTTTGCACTCCCTGAAGGCCATCCGGATTATGGCAAATCGATAGGGGCCTACTATTTTTGGGTGTTTCCGAACATGATGTTCAACTTCTATCCGTGGGGACTTTCCATCAATATCGTCAAACCTATTGACGGGGAAAAGACCCGGGTCTCTTTTCTGACCTACCTCTACGATGAACGGAAATTGCATAGTGGTGCCGGCGCCTTATTGGACAAGGTGGAACGCGAAGACGAATTCGTGGTCGAAGGCGTGCACCGCGGTCTCAAATCGAAATATTATCAAGCCGGGCGGTTTTCCCCCACCCGTGAACAGGGGGTCCACCACTTCCATTCCCTTTTGGCCCGTTTTTTAGGATAGCGATTGCCCCACAATCGTTATCTTTAGAAAAACACCGGAACATGGGTATATTTTGGGATTTGTTACAACAGAACCAACTAGAAAATCAGCAACGGCAAACCAATACCATCGAAGAACGGGTTGCCGAATTGGAAGCTGAACTCGATCGCACCAACGCGCTCTTGCGCAAAACCTTGGAAGCCCTTGAAAAACACCTCGGCCAAGATATCGATGGCGATGGCATTACCGGTTGATCTTTAACGATACTACTTGCTTGCGAAGAAAACATTGAGGGAACTGCGAAATCTGGTCTTGGTCTATCTGGGAGCCTGGGTTTTCGCACTTTGCTTTGTACTGATCGTCGCCTTGGCAAATGGGCGTTCGATCAGCAGGGCGTGGTCCTTGTTTTTGGAACTGATCGAACAAGGAGATTTTCAGATCGGGTTGCATTTCGTATTCATCCTGCTGTACCTGGGTTTCTTGATCGTTCGCTATTTCATAAGGGTATACCGCAAAAAAGGGAGAAGGACGTTGTTCAAAAGGCTGGCACTGCGGCTCGCATTGCCGGTCGCGTTGGCCATGGTGCTGTATCGGCTTGTGGTCTACAACAATGCCCATGAACGATTCGAATTCGAATGGGACGCTAGCATAGAAAACAATTCGGGCAAGGTTACCGATCATTATGCGGTCGATAGTCTTCAGCGGGGCATGAGCGTATTCGGCTGGGGTCGGGATCATACGGACCAAGGCATTCGGATGTTACGAAAAGACCATGTCGAATGGATTGCGGTCATCCCTTTCATTTATCAAAAAGATCAAGCCACCAAAAGCATTGAACTTCCGGAATCCGAAGAATGGACCCGACGCGATTCGCTCTTTATCCGGACCATAGACCAATTGCATGCCTCCGGATTCCATGTGCATCTCAAACCCCACCTGTGGACGGGCAGTGGATGGCGTTCCGGTCTAAATCCGGGTAACGGGAGCCACTGGGATGCCTGGTTCGCCTCATACCGCGAATATATGTTGCGTTACGCCAATATGGCCGAAATGACCGGTACCGAACTCTTGTGCGTGGGAACCGAACTGAAAACCTCCATCAAAAAGCAACCGGAAGCCTGGCAAAAACTCATCGCCGAAATCCGGGAGATCTACTCTGGTAAATTGACCTATGCCGCCAACTGGCACGACGAATACGAGCATATTGATTTTTGGAAGGAGTTGGACTATATCGGGATCCAAGCGTATTTTCCGTTGACCAAAGAAAAAAACCCAGATCTGGCAACGATCAAAAAAGGATGGCAACGTCATATCGAAGCCATGGAAACCCTGTATGCAACATTTCAAAAACCCATCCTTTTTACTGAAGTAGGATACAAAAGCGAGGCCTCTGCCACGATACGTCCTTGGGAGTGGGGGTCGTTTTTAAGTATCCTCACCAAAAAGAAATCGGATCGGACCCAACAGCTGGCCTACGAAGCCATATTCGAAGAAGTCTGGCACCGGCCATGGTTCGCCGGCCTGTACATTTGGCAATGGGACAATCGAAGTACCGCCTTGGATGCGAAGAAAAACCTTGACTTCTCACCCCGCTTCAAACCAGCCGAAAACACCATGACCAAGTGGTTCGCCGGCCCACAAAGAACAACCGATCATGGACCCCGTTGACATCGTCACCTTAATCGCTATCATTCTCTTTGCCCGACTCGGGGCACGGCTCTTTTTCAAGTATCGGAAGATGAAAAACAGGAAAGATGATGACCCAGCAAGGTGACCCTAAGCGGCAAAACCGACAAGAAACCGTAATTTAGGGCTATGGCCTTGTCCACACCGACCAAAAAACCAAGACATGACCAACATATTCAAAAAAATACGCCGTTCATCGATTCGTGGTAATGGGTTCTCGACCTATCTGATTTATGCCTTGGGTGAAATCGCCCTGGTCATGATCGGGATCTTACTGGCGCTACAGGTCAACAACTGGAATGAAAAAAGAAAGCGGAGCCGCGAACTCGATAACATTTTACAAGACGTTAAGCTCGATCTTGAACGGGATACCTTGGTTGCCGGTCAGATCATCGCCTTCTATAAAATCAGTCAAGAGAACAGCCAAAAGATCATCGATGGGGAAATCAATGCCGACAATATGGCCGAATACCCTTTGACCCGTAGTCTTGTTGCCGCATACCAACCCTTTACGATCCAACAAAAAGGTTTTGAACTCTTGAAGGAATTCAAGTCGGCATCGGTGGTAAAAAAAGATACGTTGGTTACCGAGATCGCCCAATTCTATACCTCCTACGCCGATGTGCTCCGCACGAGCAACGAATTCGTCAAGGAAGACGTTTTCAAGAATTTGGAAAGTTTTAGGGAACGCAGTTGGTTCGTCGATTGGTCGCAGGGTCGATTGACCGAAGATATGGTGGCTTATTTCACGACGAGTAAGGATTACAAGACCCGAGTGGCGGCCCATAAGATCCTAGCGATTGACAACCACCTGAATACCATCAAATCCTATCAATTGAACGCCAAGGAACTCTTACGAATGATCCAAGAACGATTGGTCGAAACACCTTGACCCATGATCGGATTCCTACGAAAAATCAGTAAACGAATGGCCCAAGACGACGCTCTTGGGAAATACCTCCTTTACGCTGTTGGTGAGTTGCTTCTGGTGGTATTGGGTATTTTAATCGCCCTATATATCAACAATTGGAGCGAATCTGAAAAAATGCGTCGAACGAACACGACGTTGCTCCGGCAATTACAGGATGAGAACCGTTTGAACATGGCCGATCTCGAAGATGATGTCGCCTATCGCGATACCCTCGATGTCATGCTGTTCGATTTTCATCGTTTTTTAAAAAAAGGGAACTTGGAACTCCAAGAAGCGAAATTGCGGGGCTATTTGGAAGCAACACTTCGTACCTCGCTGTATACCCCAGCCAATGAAAATCTCAACAAGTATTTGACCTCCAATTTGAATGACAATAGCAGTTTGGTGACCGAATTGGTCGTTTTGAATTCCTACCAACAAGCATTGCAAGACGTCTGTAATCGGGTTTTGGAGTTTAAGTTGGACCGCTTTTACCAATATTTGTCATCGGATGTCGATTTGTATTCGCTCGAAATCCAGACTTTTGAAAAACTGCAAAGCCTTGAATTCCGGAACAACATCGTCCTTCTGGAGTCTCTTGAAGAATCGGTTTTTACCAGTTTCGAAAACACCTACGACCAACAAAAACGAATTGATTCACTGATTAGCTTGACCCTAGAATAATGTACATTCCCCACCATTATAAAAACGAAAATACCGCCGAAGTCAAGGCCTTTATCAAAGACAACGCTTTTGGCATTTTGATCAACCAATACGACGGCCGACCATGGGCCACCCACATTCCGTTGGAACTGGAACGGAACCAAGAGGGACAAGAGGTTTTAACTGGACATATCGCCAAAGCCAACCCGCAATGGAAGGCGTTTCAAGACCAAAGTGAGGTCTTGTGCATCTTTAATGGGCCACACACCTATGTTTCTTCTTCTTGGTACCAAGAGGAAGAGGTACCCACTTGGGACTACATCGCCGTGCACGTCTATGGTACCATCAAGATTTTGGACGAATCCGACACCATGCGCGCTTTGGAACGATTGGTCTCCCGCTACGAAAAGGATATGGATAAGCCCATCCAATTAAGGGAACTCTCACCAAAAACCTTAAGGCAAGTCAAAGGGGTCGTGGGTTTTGAAATACGTATTTCGGAAATCAAGGCGGCTTACAAGCTATCGCAGACCCGGCCCGAAGATCACGCTGCCATCGTCAGCGAACTAAAAAAAAGAGATGACCCTGGGGCAAGGGCCATCTCTAAGATCATCTCCAAAGAGTAAGGAGAGACACAATCAATCGTTATCCTCAAATTGGGTTTCGGCCATTTTGGTATAGTGTGGGTTGTTCACGTGCATCACCCACATATCCTCTTTATAGGTACCTCCCATTTGGTCATGATAGGCCAACTCGGCCTCGACGCTATCTTCATATTTGGCGAGATACACATAATTCAAACCGTTTTCTGGGTTCTTGAAATAGCCCCCTTTCAGCCCCATTTCTTCCAATTTGCCCAGAAATCGTTTTAGGTAAGCCTCATTCTGGAAAACATTGGCAATCAAATAGTGCCCTTTTTCGATACCGACAAGCGTAATTTTCTTTTTGATGATCGTAGAAGCCCCTCCAACGAAGATGCCTTTCTTGGGTTTTTTCGTGTTGGAAGCGATCCCGAGACTGTTGTTCAACGCCTTAGCATCGAAACGTTCGTCCTTATCCGTTGTTTTTTGTTGTTTTTCGCTGTCGTTTTCGGCCAACAGGGTCTTTGAAACCTTGATATTGATCGGATCTTTCATCTGGTTTTCACGACGCACTACCCGGACCACGCTTTCGAAGCGTCTTTCCAAATCGCGCTCTTGGTGTTGTTCCAGTGAATCCACTTTGAAGATCAATTCATTGATGACCGCATAATTCTCCTTTTGCAGTTCGATCAACGCATCGATCTGCTGTTCCATAGCGGCCATGCGTCCTTTACCGACCTTCTTCTCTGGCGGTGTGTTGGTATTTTCGACCACATGCAAGGGTTGATCGGGATCTTTCATCACATTGCGGGTCAAACGTGGGGTGAAGGAATACGCGATGGAAACCTCATGGGTCACCCCAAGATTATTCAATTCGTTATTGAGTGCTTTTTCGAAATTATAGCCCAAGGAAAGGTTTTGGTTCAAATTGAAGCCGGTACCGGCGGATGCCCCGTAGAATTCATCGTAGCCGCCTTGGATCCATCCCAATTTGGGAAGGTCCATGATCAGTCCACCTCCGAAAACGGGTTTTTGGGTACCTTCGATACGAGCGCGGGCCAATGGCATCAGGCGACCATCTTCGAAGATTCCCCTACCCTTCTTGAACTCGTGCACGAATTGCACATGCCCTGAAAAAATCTTGTCTTCCAAAGCAGTGATCGATTTGCCGGTCTCAAAGTTGTAATCGACCAAATTCTGGGCGAAGACCCCAAAATCGAATTTACCGACCGAAAGGTTCAACCCGGGTTGAAAACTTAATATCGAACTTTGGGTCAATTCGTTCAAAAAAGGATCTTCTTCGGTAATCACCGCCCTACTCTGGTCGAATCGACTCATATAATACGGAAGATTGAACCCGAAACTCAGGTCACTCTTGCTTCCTAATCGAACGCCATACGCATAGTTCGCCATAAACCCAAGGTTCGAGATCACCCCTTGCTGTTGGCTATACGCGCTGATACCGAATCCTGTTCGCTCGTTCAACCGATTGCTATAGCTCAAAAAGTAATTGTGCGCATTATCGTTGAAAACGGCCGATTGGTTGCGGTGAAAGAAATTGATATAGCTTTTGTCTTCCCGTACCTGTGAAAAAGTAGGATTGATCAAAAACCGATTGAATTTCAATAAATTTTGAAATGGGACCTCGTAAACGGCCACTGCAGGAGCTTCTTGCGAAACCGCCGGTTGTGAACTGGCCAATAGGGCACCTATGAAGATGATGGAAGTAAAGGTGCCGCCGCTGAATTTGGGGGATCTGACGTTCATAGCACAAGATTTGAGTTAGTCCAAAAAGAAACTCGGATTGCGACACTAAATTCAAGGAGTTAGACTCGAAATTAGGCCTGTAGGTCAATATGGAGATTCAGATTTGGATTATAATTTTACGAAGAATTGGGATGAACTGCTAGTTTTTTTCGACGAAATGCATCGTTGACCCCTGATTTTCGGTAAACGACCCCCTAAAGTCACGAGGTTACCCTTGAATTCGTAGCTTTAAGAAAACAACATGACCATGCTTCACAATAAATTCTGGCAGGCGTTCTTTGCCCTGGCCCCGATCTTGATGCTAGTCCTCTTCTTTATAGGCTATTTCGTATTCCTGTTTACCTTGTTCAGCAGCTTACCTGAATTGGAAACCAGGGAAGGTTTGCCTCCTTCTGAATTTTTCGGAAGCCTGGGTTTCTTCCTTCTCATGGTCTTTTTGGCCGTGCTGATCAGCTTTGGCAGTTTGGTGTTCTATATCGTTCATGCCGTTCAAAATCCGAATTTGAAAGAAAACAACCTCTTATTGGTTTGGATCTTATTGTTCGTATTTGTCAACGGTATCGGGCAATTGATCTACTGGGTAGTCGAGATCGTCAACAAACGGGAAAGCAAGCTTCCCACCCCTTAATCTGCAAAATAGCGCCCCATGTTACAGATCGGCCACTGTTTTTAACAGTTGGGAAGAATTCTATTGAAGTTCTTCACCAAGGGTTCCATCTTTGGGGCATGTTCAACTTTAAATCAAAAAACATGAAAACACTGACAATGCTTATCGCGATGCTGACCTTATCTTTAACGGCTATCGCCCAAGAGGGCCAAAACATCGAAGTGACGATCGATAACGTCGTTAACGATCAGGGTAAGGTGGTGATCGCCCTACACACCACCGATACCTTTATGAAAGGACCCGGAATCATGAACCTCGAAAGCAAGATCGTCGACGGTAAAGTAGCCTTTACCTTTGAAAACGTAGCCCCTGGCACCTACGCCATTATCGCCCTTCACGATGCCAACGAGAACAACCGCATGGATTTCGATTCAGGGGGAATGCCCAAAGAGAGTTACGGAATGAGCGGAAACGATATGAGTATGGGACCACCGAATTTCGAGGCTGCCAAATTCGTAGTCGGCAATGAAGACGTGAGTTTCTCGATCCGATTCTGAGACCGACTCCAAAACGAACCAAGCCCCTCTAGAAGAGGGGCTTTTTTAATAGAGGTTTTCAATAAGTTTAGCTAATTTTAATAGCTTTTGTTGATTGTTTTTGTACTTTTCCGGTAGATTAATCCGGAATGACAATAACACAATTGCAATACGTACTGGCCGTAGCCGAGTACCAAAATTTCACCTTGGCCGCCGAAAAGAGCTTCGTGACCCAACCTACCTTAAGCATGCAGGTGCAGAAGTTGGAAGACGAACTCGATGTGCTCATATTCGACCGCAGCAAAAAACCGATTTCGATTACTGAAGTAGGCCGAAAAATCGTGGCCCAAGCCAAAAATATCGTGGCAGAGGCCGAACGTATCAAAGATATCGTGGATCAAGATAAGGGGTTTATCGGAGGGGACTTCACCCTGGGCATCATCCCGACCATTATGCCGACCTTATTGCCCATGTTCTTACCCACTTTCGTGAAGAAGTTCCCGAAAGTGAATTTGATCATCAAAGAACAAGCCACGAATACCTTGATCCAAAACCTGAACGACGGGCATCTCGATGCGGCCATTGCCGCCACCCCGCTCGAAGTGGAATTTATCAAAGAACGACCACTGTATTACGAACCCTTTGTAGGCTATGTACCCAACGGCCATCGCTTGGCCGCCCAACAAGAAATCACCACTTCTGATCTCGATATCACCGATATCCTGCTCTTACAAGACGGGCACTGTTTTCGTGATGGGGTGGTGAATTTGTGTAAGTCACCGAAAAACTTGTCGGGGGAGCAGTTCCAAATAGAAAGTGGCAGTTTCGAAACCTTGGTCAATCTCTCGAATGAGGGCATGGGCATGACGCTGCTGCCCTATTTGAACACCATGGATCTTGATGAAGCGAAACGGAAGAACCTCAGGCACTTTAAAAAACCCCCACCTGCAAGGGAAATCAGTCTGATCTATCACAAAAGCGAATTGAAAATCCAAATTACCGAGGCCCTGAAAGAAGTTATTTCGGGCATCGTTCGTGGGGCGATCGCCTTCCAAGATGTCGAGATCATCAGCCCTCTAGGAAAAAATTAAGCCACCCGAAGGTGGCTGAGGTTATGCTTTTACTCTTAAATACAGTAAACTTTGATGTAATTCGGGTTTATCGACAACGAATTGCCGCAACCAGATCTTAAGCTCTTCGATTTCATTGGGCAGTAATCGAGAAACTGCTTTTTTGAGTTCTTTGGTGAACAATTTGGCATCAAAACTGACTTTTTGCAAGACCGTTTTGGTGTACTCCAACATAGCTCTAGCCATAAAAATGATATTGAATTAGGTTAAACGGTTGTGTACTAATTTACTTATAAATGCGCTATCTTGACTGTTATTTCGAGTTAAAATTTGAATAATATCTTGTTAAAATCCACACAAACAAAATACCAAATCACTGTTTTTCAAATAGTTAGATTAAGAATTCTTATAGGTTTGCTAGTAGCGGGATTGTTGGGCAGTTGTGGGTCGACAAGAATCGGTAAGACTGCCAAATCCTTCCAAAAGGAGTTGGGCCAACCCAAAGACGCCACTCATTTTATGGGTATCCTGGTGTATGACCCGGAAACCAAGGACACCCTTTTCGCGAAAGACCACCATCGCTACTTTACGCCGGCCAGCAATGTCAAGATTTTTACCTTGTATACCGCTTTGCATTTATTGCCCGAACGGCTACCTGCCTTGCGGTATCACAACTCGGGGGGAGTGCTTCAGATCATGGGCACGGGTGATCCCACCCTGTTCCATCCTGAATTCGAAACCAAGGGCGTGATCGCCCTTTTGCAATCTGCTGATACGGTCCAAGTGTACCTTGAAAACTACAAGGGGAATCCTTTTATGCCCGGATGGGCTTGGGAAGACTACGATGCCTATTTTTCGCCGGAAGTCGGTCCACTTCCTTTATATGGAAACACGGTTGAAATCCGCCCAACGGAGCCGTTGACCATAGTACCGGATTATTTTAGACCTCTTGTTGCCAGAGGAACTTCGAAATTTCGAAGGGCAAGACGCCATAACCGTTTCTTGGTGTCCCCTGAATTGCGCGATACCTTACGCATCCCCTTTATGACCAGTGCGGAATTGACCCTAAAACTGTTGCAGGAAAAGGTGTCGGTTCCGGTGGTAACTAACGACATTCCACCTTCTTCACCTTTAGATACGCTGTGGGGCAACCCGACCGATTCGGTGGTACACCACATGCTTTTAAAGAGCGATAACTTTCTGGCCGAGCAATTGGCCTTGACCACCTCATCGCAATTGGGCGATACCCTGGATTTTACCAGACTTCGCACCCATATGCTCAATGGACCCCTCAGCGATTTGAAGCATAAACCGCGATGGGTCGACGGTTCGGGACTTTCTCGCTACAACCTCTTCACCCCGACCTCCATGGTACAGGTCTTGGAAAAACTGTGGATTGAATTCGACAGACGACGTGTCTTGACTTTGATGCCCGCTTGGGACCAAGACGGAACAAAATCCAAAACCGATCAAGACGACTTCATCTGGGCCAAATCGGGCTATGTAGGCAACAACTACAATCTAAGCGGCTATATCAAAACGAAATCAGGGAAGGTGCTGCTCTTCAGTTTTATGAACAACCATTATCTCGATCCGACAGCGTCCATCCGTGAGAGGATGTACCGCTGCCTGCGGCTGTTACACCAAAGTTATTGAGCTTTAAAGGCTTCTAGATGCAATTGGGCCCATTGCAATAACATGATGGTCTTGGCGTCTTTGATTTCACCGGATACCATCATTGCGAGTGCCTCGGTCATGGGAAGCTCCAATACTTCGATGTTTTCGGTCTCGGCAGCCACTCCGCCGCCCTCACTCACCTTCATGCCATCTTCATACGGGGCAATGAAAAAATGGAGGACCTCGGTCACCGAACCGGGAGACATATACGATTCAAAGACTTTGCGCACCTGCGTAATCCGGAAACCGGTTTCTTCCTCTACCTCCATTTTTATGGTGGCTTCGGCATCCCCTTTTTCCAAAATTCCGGCGCAGACTTCGATCATCATCCCATCCGTATTGCCATTTAAATAGGTGGGCATTCGGAATTGCCGGGTCAATACCACGGTACGTTTTCGCTCGTTGTACAGCAAAATAGCGGCTCCGTTCCCACGGTCATAGGCTTCCCGCTCTTGGGGTTCCCATTCACCGTCGGCCCGTTGGTATTCGAAGGAGACCTTGGTCAAGGAATACCAATTATCGGAGAGCAGTTCCTTTTTAATGTTTCTGACTTTACCCATGGGCTTCTGGAATTTCCGAAAGGTCGAAATAAATCTTCAAACCCAGTTTTTTACCTAGGGCCACATCTTGATCGGCTCCGTTCGAAGCCCCCGGAATCCGTAATATGGCATCGCATTTCGCCAAGAGTCGATGGGCGACCGGGTATTGCATTTCGGTAAAGATCGCATCGCCTATGGCTTGTGAACCCGCGAGCTTGATCAAGGGGTTGGCCACCCACTCCCCGATCATCGGTATGTGTCCTTTTCGATAGATCGGAAGGGCCATGGCTTCCAGATTATCCATATTCCTTTGGATGCGTTCGGGGTCGTTTTGGGTGCCGCTGCGATAGGGTCCGGCAATGAGGATCAACATGGGTGCATTGTTTCTTCAAAGAAACGAAAAGGAGGCTTGAAAACACTTAAGATACCTTAAGCCCTTTATTTTTTCTTCACGCTGCTCAAAAACTCAGGGGTGACCCCCAGATAGGAGGCGATTTGGCGTTGGGTCACCTTTTTCGAAATGTCAGGGTATTTGGCAACAAAACGACTATAGCGCTCTTCCACCGTTAAGGAAATGACATCCAAGACGCGCAGTTGCTCCCGAATGTAGGCCCGTTGATACAGCATCCTGAAATAGCGCTCTAATTTGGGATGCTCCTTCATTAAGTCTTCGAGCTCAGAGCGCCCTACCATCCAGACGGAGGCCGGTTCGAGGGTCTCCAACGTCATCAGGGCGGGTGTGCCCTCGGTAAAGGCACCCATATCGGTAATCCACCAATCGCTAATGGCGAACATTACGGTCGATTCCTTTCCCCTTGCATCGCAGTGGTATCCGCGCAAGCTCCCTGTTTCCACATAATAAAAGTCACGACAACCGGCACCTTGTTGTAAGAGGGTCGTTTTTTTAGGGTAACGTTCGTTTCGAAAAACTTGGAGCACCGCTTTTTTCTCATCTGCATCAAGAGCGACAAAGCGTTCGATATTCTTGCAAAGCGATTTTCCTAGCTCCATACCGTCGGTGATCAGACCATTGCCGCTTCATTGAGATACCTGCGAAAGGGCAGCATTTCGAAATATACCTTTTCGATCAAATCGGGAAAGCCGGGTCTTAAGACCGTTTCCCGATCGAATTCATACACCACGGCGAAGGTTTTGTTCTTGAGCAATTCCACATGCGGATGGTCATTGGCAAACCCTTTTGGAGCCTTCCGTAAGCGTTCATCCTCATACAGCTCACCAAAGGTCTTCCGAAAAGGGGGTTTGGAAAGGATGTCTTGCAACACCTCACCATTATAATCGATGCCATCACGGATGTTTCGAAGGGTCTTTGGGTCAGGACGCCAAAAACCACCGGCCAACATGCAGTGTTTCAGGCCGATCTCAATGTAAAAATCGGCACTTCGCGGGGCCTTGTCCAGCCCTGCCCCGAAGTGATCCTTGTATACGGGTTTGTTCGGATGGAACATCAGGTTGTTGTTGATCCGGTTGATGCCTTTTTTACCCGGCGTGCTGTAATAGTCGGGATCTCGCTCGGCCATACGAAGATCCAGCATGTCCAACCAAGTGACAAAATCACGCCGGATGCCTTGATACCACGCACGGTTGTCGTCCATCCACGCCTTGTGGTTGTTCTTTTGCAGGGCCTCTAGAAATCGGAACAGCTCTTGAAAATCCATACGCAATGATAAAAAAATTCCCGCCATGGCGGGAATCCATTGTCTTCCAATTAAAGGGACTGATTAAAATCCATTGTCGCCCATGACGATATCGCCTAGGCCTCCCAAAAGACTGCCTTCCCCCTTGTCTTTACCCCCTCTGGGAATGGCGGCCAAGACCCGGCCTGCCAACCTGCTGAAGGGCAGCGATTGGACGTAGACGGTACCCGGCCCGCGTAAGGTCGCAAAGAACAAGCCTTCACCCCCGAAGACGGTGTTCTTGATGCCGCCTACGAATTCGATATTATAGTCCACTTCCTGTGAGAAACCTACGATACAGCCTGTATCGACCTTGAGCACTTCACCAGGGGCCAAGGTTTTCTTGGCCATGGTACCTCCAGCGTGTACAAAGGCCATGCCGTCTCCCTCGAGTTTCTGCATGATAAAACCTTCACCACCGAACAGGCCGCGCCCCAAACGTTTCGAGAATTCGATGCCTACGGATACCCCTTTGGCGGCACATAGAAAGGCGTCTTTTTGGCAAATGAATTTCCCGCCTTGTTCAGAAAGATCGATGGGTACGATCTTCCCTGGATAGGGCGAAGCGAAGCTCACTTGTTTCTTGCCCTGGCCCACGTTCAAAAAAGCGGTCATAAAGAGACTCTCACCGGTCAACAGCCGCTTACCGGCCGAGAACAATTTGCCCAGTACGCCGGAATCTTGATTGGAACCGTCACCGAAGATGGTATCCATCTTGATATCGGTATCCATCATCATAAAGCTGCCGGCCTCGGCAACTACGGCTTCTTGGGGGTCGAGTTCGATCTCGACGTATTGCATTTCTTCCCCATAAATTTCATAGTCAATTTCGTGTGCGTTCATGTATGTCGTTTTTTATTGATTCCATTGATTGGTGCCCGAAACCCGAATTTTGTTACACCCTTAGGCTTTCAACCGGACCGTCCACTCGAAATTAAAGGTAGAGACCACGACCCCATCTTGGTTGACCCCTACGGCCTTCATCCAAAACTTCTGCCCCTCTCCGGTCGCGATGGTGGCTTTGATGGCGTCGGCGATCAGATGGCCATCCTCACAGGTAAAAGTGATCTTGCCAGTGGCCTTCTTTGAAAAATTCGCATTGTTGTTCTGCACCAGCATGGAAATCTTGCGGCCACTTTCGCGGATTTGATCGATGACCATCGCGCCGGTAGAAAGCTCGGCAGCCATACCCTGTACCGCCCAGAACATACTTTTGAACGGATTTTGGTTGGCCCAACGATGGGTGACGGTGGTGACCGCCTTTTTATCATCCAAATAACGTAGTCGTACCCCGCACCACCAGGCCGAAGGCAATTTAAAAAAAGTGAAAGTGTTGAATTTACTGGTGCTTGTAGCCATTTCATTGTATTTATCGCCCCTAAAAATAGGCAATAAAAATCGGCTTACAATTGTTAAATAAATGTTAATTTATAGTACTTTGTTTTGCATAGTACCATCTTTTGGATATATATTTGCATCGTAAGCTAATAGGTAAACTATTATCAAACACCAAAATCATCAATCAAAAAATGGCAACAACCTTAAGCAAACACGAACGCAATCTATCGGCCATCATCCATGCGTCGACCTTTTCGAAGTACTTTGTACCGTTCGGGAATTTCATTTTCCCCTTGATCCTATGGACGGCCAACAAGAAAGAACATCAATTCGTCGACTACAATGGCAAGCAGGCCTTGAATTTTCAAATCAGCATGTTGCTGTATTCGATCATTGTCGGGCTGATCAGTGTACCGTTCTTTATCGGGTTCTTGCCGGATCTTTTCGACGGCGACTTCTTCGGATTCCACCGTTTGAGTGATTTCAACAACCTGAACATCCACATCAGCAGTGATGATTTCCGATTCGGCCGGTTCTTTTGGCCTGCCGGTATCGCAGGCTTGTTGCAGGCGGGTTTGATGGTCATCAATGTGGTGTACACCATTCTGGCGACCATCCGCACCAATGAAGGGCAAACCTTTGCCTATCCGTTCACCATTAAATTCATCAAATAATGAAAAACGGATACCTAACTATCGTCATCGCGCTATTCACTTCGACCTTGGCCATGGGGCAACTGCCGAAGACCGATGCCCTCTATCAAACGTTGAAGGAACAGGACAGCTTGCTATTCAATGCGGCCTTCAATACCTGTGGGATTCCCGTATTGAATGGGATATTCACCGACGATTTTGAGTTTTATCACGATAAAGGGGGTTTGACCGAAGGCAAGGAAGCCTTCGTTTCACGGATCGCCGAAGGCTGTGCCCAGCGCACGGCTGACAGTCCGCAACCGGCAAAACGCATTTTAATCGAGGACAGTTTGGAGGTGTACCCCTTGTACAAAAACGGGGAATTGTATGCCGCGATACAACACGGGGTACACCGTTTTGAGTTCTTGAACCAAAACAACGAATACCAAAGAGGGGATATAGCGAAGTTCACCCATGTGTGGGTACGTCAAGACGGACGATGGAAAGTACGTCGCGAGCTCAGTTATGACCATCATTTACAACCATAGGGTTTATTCATCGATCAAAAAACGAAAAACGCATCAATCAATCAACCAAAAAGGTTCCGTGCCCGCTTCTCATCAAAGCGGGACGGCACGGAAACCGAAAGAAGCCCTCGGGTTTTGTGAAAACGAACAGTAACATGCCGTCGACACCGATCGGCGCAACATTAGAACCATGAAGTTATGAACATAGAAAACACAAAAGCACAAATGCGCAAAGGGGTTCTGGAATATTGCATACTTTCCATCCTTAGGGACAAGGACAAATATGCATCCGAAATTCTAGGAGCCTTGAAAGACGCAAAGATGCTCGTGGTGGAGGGTACGATCTACCCACTGCTTACCCGGCTTAAAAACGCAGGGTTGCTCAATTATCGCTGGGAGGAGTCCACTTCAGGGCCGCCCCGCAAGTATTACGCACTTACTGAAACAGGCCAGTTGTTCTTAAAGGAATTGAACGGCACCTGGGATGAATTAAGAAATGCAGTCAATTTGGTAACCAACGCAAAATAAGTAGAACATGAACAAAACAGTCAATATAAATCTCGCCAATACCTTCTTCCATATCGACGAAGAAGCGTATAACAAACTTAGGCGATACCTGGAGTCGATCAAACGTTCCTTCGCAGGAACATCGGGCAGCGATGAGATCATCGCCGATATCGAGTCACGTATCGCGGAACTCTTCCATGAAAAAATGGAACACGACCGTCAGGTCATCACCCAAAAAGAAGTCGATGCCGTCATCAATATCATGGGGCAACCCGAAGACTATATGGTCGATGAGGACATCTTCGAAGACGAGCCTCGGGCCAAAAGCGGAACAACGGCTTCAAGGGTTAAAAAACTCTATCGCGATATCGATCAAAAATACATCGGCGGGGTCTGTTCAGGACTTGAGCACTATGTGGGTATCGATGCCCTTTGGATCCGATTGATCTTCATCGTGTTGGCCGTATTCACCGGTTTCGGACTCATCGCCTACATCCTTCTATGGATTTTGGTACCTGAAGCGACCACCACCTCCCAAAAATTGAATATGCGGGGAGAGCCCGTCAACATCAGCAATATAGAACGCAAGGTTAAAGAGGGGTTTGATGATGTTGCCGAAAAAGTAAAGAACGTTGATTACGAAAAAGTCGGAAATAAGGTAAAAAGCAGCTCCAAGACCTTTTTCGACACCATTGGGGATATCATCGTGTTCTTGTTCAAGATCTTTGGCAAGTTCATCGGTATCTTGTTGATCATTATCGGCGCGGCCTCCTTGATCGGTCTTTTCGTAGGCCTATTCACGGTCGGCGTTATCGATGTGGTGCATTTTCCCGGAGTTGATTTCTATGAGATCATCAATACCACAGGGGCGCCCGTTTGGGTCGTCAGCCTGTTGTGTTTCTTGGCCGTGGGCATTCCGTTCTTCTTCGTGCTCTATTTAGGGTTGAAGATCTTGGTGACCAATTTGAAGTCGATCGGCAATATCGCCAAATTCTCCCTGCTGGGTCTTTGGTTGCTATCGATGGGGGTCTTGATCGCCCTTGGGGTCAAACAAGCCGCCTCGCGTGCCTATACCGGTACGACGACGGTCAACGAGGAATTCGTCATGGACAACCCGACCGACACCTTGAGCATCAGCATGCGCAGCACGGAGTCGATAGATTATGACAACCGTTTCGTATTCGAAAACCTGGAGATGGTCTATGATGACGCCGGAAACGCCTTATTGTATTCGGAAGACGTCAGGGTCGATATCAAAAAATCGAACGATAGCCTGGTCCATTTGAAAATCAGGAAGGATGCCGATGGCAGTTCGTTCGAGGAAGCCCGCGAACGCTCTTCCAAAATCGATTACGGCTACACCTTCGGAGGTAGCGAAATCGTGTTCGACGAATACTTGACCACCGACCCTGAAAACAAGGTGCGGGATCAAGAAATCCGGAACACGGTCTACATCCCTGAAGGTACCGCACTCCGCTTTGACGACAATGTCAAAGGCCATATGGGACGCAGTACGCGAAACGATAAGGACTTTTACCGCAATAGTATAGTTGATTACCTATGGATCATGGGCAGTGACGGCGAGCTAAAATGCCAGAACTGCCCATCCGATCTCGACGATGACTGGCCTTCCGATGGGGAAGACTCCAGCATCATCATTGATGGGGACGGCGTGGACATCAACCTACAAGACGGCGACGAATCCTTGAAGGTAAAGATCGACGACGAAGGCGTCGAGATCAAAGCCGAGGAAAACGACTGAATTACGGTTCGGTCGGCGTTTTCGACAATTGGGAAACCTTTAGTAGACAAACAACACACAAAACACGAATTTTAATCAATCATTAAAAACAACATCATGACAACACTGGCTCGAATAGCAATCGCCTTGTTATTGGCACTCTTTACCTCCTCATGTGCCTTTGACGTGAATTTCGGAAACGGAAAAAGGGGCAACGGACAAATCGTGGAGGAAACCCGTGAAATCAGTGGCGATTTCACCGCCATTTACGCCTCGGAAGGCTTGGATGTATTCGTCATCCAAGATGATGAATTCAAGATTTTGGTCGAGGCCGACGAGAACATCATCGACTTGATCGGTACCGACATTCGCGATGGCCGATTGAAAATCCACGCCATTGAGAACATCGGAAGGGCGACCAAAAAAGTATATGTCTCCTTGCCTGAAGTAACCTCCTTGGAGACTTCTAGTGGGGCCGACTTGATCGCCCAGAACGTGATCGAGGCCGACAAATTGGAGTTGGAAGCCAGTAGTGGTTCCGATCTACAGGCCGAAGTGGTCGCTAATGAGGTGATCGCCCAGACCAGTAGTGGGGCCGATATCAAGGTAAGCGGTAAAACCGACCTGCTCTATGCCGATGCCAGCAGCGGATCGGATATCAGGGCAAGGAACCTGGTAGCCAAACGCTGCAATGCCGATGCAAGTAGCGGTGCCGACATTTCGGTCAATGTCTCCGAATCCTTGGTAGCAGATGCCAGCAGTGGCGCGGATATCTCCTATACCGGCGAAGCGAGTGTCCAAAAGAAAAAGTCCGTGTCGGGCAGTGTACACAAATACTGATCGATACCGTTACATACAACGACCAACAACCTGACCTTTGAAAATCCTTGAATGCCGTTCAAGGATTTTTTTGTGGGCAGTTTCAGATTTTGCAATTCATCGGAAATATGACTGATAGATGCGCAATTATTTGGCATTATCATTGAATATTCGACAAAAAAAGTCGTATCTTTTTAGGGAAACAATTCCTCACTAAAAATACACTTGGCCATGAAAAAATTATTCGGATTGGTTCTTTTGATGTTGTTATTGGTCGCAGCGACCGATTTTACACCAAGTGAACCCGAAGCCCTTCATTCCATTGAAGGCACTTGGGAGCTTGTAGGCTTCTATAATTATGATGATGGCGTTGAGGTATCGGATACGGTACCCAAGGATGAAGGCTATCGTCAAGTCAAAATGTACTATAACGGCAAGATCATGTGGTCACGCTATGTGCCCGACGAACCCAATGGCCGCTTTGGCTATGGTTCGTACAAGATCACCGGAGACCAATTGGTAGAAACCATAGAATATGGTGATGCCCAAATGATGAAAGCCTTGGATACCATGCGGGTGTTCACCTTCGAGTTGGATCTTCACGATGACAACTACAGTCAGATCAATTTCGACGAGGACGGCAACCGCACCTTTTCTGAAAACTACAAAAGGATCGATTGATTCCGTAAAGGAAAACGAAAATGAAAAAACGCTGCCCTAGGGCAGCGTTTGCTATTCTAACAACAAAATGGTTGGTTTTCTTTATGCCCCGACGGCTTCTTGGGTCTCGACACTGGCCAAATAGCGTTCGGCATCCAATGCGGCCATACAGCCGGTTCCTGCTGCCGTAACGGCTTGGCGGTATTCCTTATCCTGAACGTCACCACTGGCAAATACCCCGGGCTTATTCGTTTTGGTCGACTTTCCTTGCGTAATGATATAGCCGGTATCGTCCATATCCAATTGCCCTTTGAAAATCTCCGTATTCGGGGTATGTCCGATGGCAATGAACAATCCGGTGATGGCGATGTCCTCTTTTTCACCGGTGGCGTTGTTGACCATACGCAGTCCTTCGACCACCTGTTCCCCCAAGACCTCATCCACTTCGGTATTGTATCGGACATCGATGTTCTCCAAACTATTTACGCGGTGTTGCATCGCTTTGGAGGCGCGCATATGGTCTTTTCGGACCAACATGGTCACTTTCTTACAGATGTTGGCCAAATAGGAGGCTTCCTCAGCAGCGGTATCCCCACCACCGACGATCGCGACTTCTTGGCCCTTATAGAAAAAGCCATCACAAACGGCACATGCCGAAACACCCCCACCACGCAAGCGTTGCTCACTGGGCAGGCCCAAATAACGTGCTGAAGCCCCGGTCGAAATAATGACCGACTCCGCCTCGATCTGGGTACTATCATCAACGGTAACCTTATGGATGCCCCCATCTTGCTCACTGAAAGCGACTGAAGTGACCATGCCGATGCGGACCTCGGTTCCGAAGCGCTCGGCCTGCTGCTGTAATTGGACCATCATGGTCGGGCCATCGATCCCTTCGGGGTATCCCGGAAAGTTGTCGACCTCCGTGGTCGTGGTCAACTGGCCTCCGGGCTCCATTCCAGTATACATAACGGGTTTCAAATCGGCCCTAGCGGCATATATCGCTGCCGTATACCCGGCTGGTCCAGACCCGATGATCAATGTTTTGATGCGTTCTATTTGTTCAGACATAGGTTATCCTCCTCTAAGATTACGTACTACAAAAGTAGGTGTTTTGACCAAAAACTTACAGTGGCGTTTTATCAGGAGTTATGAACAAATAATTTGCCTTGTCCCCCTCGGGAAATGAGTGGGTGGTTTTCCCTATTTACTACACAAAAAAAGCCTTCAAAGCCACTGGTGCAGTAGCGGTGACTTTGGTTCATTTTTACGAAAATACACGCTGCATTTTATCGATAAAACCCTTGTTTACAACAGCTAATCGACGAATGACAACATAAAGTTCCCCATGCTGCATTATTAGAATATGTTTGAATATTCCTACAATAGATGTAATCTAAACACTATTCAATGTATTCTTTACAACAAGCTCCCCGACTCCTTTTTTTGGCACTACTTTGTAGTCTGGCCGTTTTGGAAAACGTACATGCGCAAAACTGTACGGTCAATGCCGGGGTCGATGAGACCATTTGTCAAAACGTAAGTTCATTCAATCTATCCGGTTCGGCCACCGGTCTCGTTCAAAGTGGTCCGACATGGGCGCAGATTGCCGGCCCTTCAGCCAGTATCGTAGACCCGAATGATTTGAACACACAGATCAATGGTATCATCGGAGGAAACGTATACACCTTCCGTCTATCCGCACAATGTACGGATGGAAGTACACAATTTCAAGACGTCAACATTACGGTCGCACCCATTACCATCGCTGATGCTGGTCAAGATATCAGTTCATGCCCCGATAGTTCGGGCAGCTTGAACCTGAATGCCAATGCGCCCGCCAACCCAGGTGAAAGCGGGCAATGGGTAGTCGATGGGGGTAATACCGCCGGGGTTACTATCACCACACCGAGTTCACCGACCTCCGCCATCACCCTAAGTGCAGGTAGTGCAGGGGTAACGACCTTGCGTTGGACGATTTCCGGACCCGATTATGCTCCTGGACAAAATTGTGAATCGTCAGATACGATTACGGTGACCAATTTTGGAGGACAACTACCAGTCGATGCAGGGGCCGATCAAAACCTCGACAATTGCTATACCGTGTTCCAATCAACCAATTTGAATGGAAGTTTTGCAGGCAACAACATTAACGGTCAAGTGGGTACCTGGTCTTTTGTCAGCGGCCCGAATACCCCGATCATCGCAGACAGCGATAATAATCAATCGAACGTTTCGAACCTGATCGAAGGCACCTATGTGTTTCGTTGGACGGTTCAGGGGCCCTGCGCTTCCGGCCAAGACACGGTTACGATCACCGTTGCGGAAGCGACCCAGGACATTTCGACCGCATCGGTCGAAGATACCAGCATCCGATTCTGTGACCCTTCCATAACTACAGCGACCCTCATCGGTTCACAACCACAGTTCTCAGGCGAAACGGTCGAATGGACCCAAATTTCAGGCCCGGCTGCCACGATTTTGAACGATACCAACAGTACGACCCAAGTAAGCGGTCTTAGTTCACCGAATACCTATGTTTTTAGATATACCATCACCAACAGCACCACACTTTGTACCGATAGTGAAGACGTGACCATACGCTATTCTACCGACCCCATTACCATCGTGGCGAACGGAGGCAGCGACATTTTCGCGGCCTGTGGCCAGACGGAAGTCGACATCCCGTTCACGACCACAGGCAACGGTACCAATACGTTCGCTATTGTCAGTGGCCCTTCCGGATCGGCATTGATCGACCCGAATACCTATCAAAATACCGGAGGAACACCCTTGACCATTGATTTTGACGTCGAAGGCACCTATACCGTTTTGCTACGGAGGGCCGTCGGGGGATCCGTCCAAACCGGTTGCGAGGTAGGAACGGATGCCATCAATGTCACCATAGCCCTCACTCCAACCTCAGCGAATGCAGGAACCGGCCAGGTGCTTTCGTGCAATGTAACCAGCACTTCACTGACCGGAAACGTGGTTGCCGTCGGGGCTTCCCTTTGGTCACAGCTTAGTGGTCCGAATGCAGCGACCATAGTCGACCCCTATGAAAGAACCACGAATATCACGGGATTGGTTCCCGGATTATATCAATTCCAATATGCCATTTCGGGAGGAAACGTATGCGCCCCTTCTGCAGAGGCAACGGTCACGGTAGAAGTTTCTTCCGATGCCCCGATCGTAGTGGATGCCGGACCCGACCAACCCCTGGTCTGTTTTGGGGCTCCAGTACCCTTGGCCGGTGATGTTCCTCCCAACAACCTAGTCGGGACATGGACGGTAGAAACCGCACCCCTAGGGGCTTCGATCACTTTCTCGGACCCCAATGATCCGAATAGCCTGGTTTCCGGTTTAGACGACCCCAACGAGACCTATGTGCTGCGTTGGACCATTGAAAACCCCAATGACAATACCTGCCCCGCTCCCGGTAGCGATACCATGACCATCACCACGAACAATACTCCTGGTCCAACCTTGGCCAATGCCGGAATGGATCAGTGTCTGACCACCGGGACGACCTTGGTCACTTTGGATGGAAACGCACCCCAATCCGGCGAAACCGGACTTTGGACGGCTAGCCCAAACACTGGAATATCCTTTACGGATGCCACACAATTCGATACCGATGCCACCATCTCCATTGAACAGAGCTATGTCTTGACTTGGACCATTTCCAAAGCGGGTTGCCAATCGACTTTTGATACTGTGGAATTGACCGTTGGCGTACCGGCATCCGCCGATGCCGGACCTGACCAGGCCGCTTGTTCCGACACCTTCACCATGGCCGCGACCAGTTCGACGGGTTCGGGTCTTTGGACCCAATCATCCGGTCCTGGAGGGGTCGTCATTGATGATGTGAATAGCCCAACGGCACAATTTACGTTTGCCTTTTCAGGGCAGTATGTGTTCGAGTGGACTGTCGACAGCGGCAGTTGCTCCACGGATAGTGATCAAATCACCCTTTCGGTAGGGATTCCGCCCACCACCGCTAGTGTGGGTCCAGATCAAACGATCTGTAATGCCACGAATGCCGTTCTCTCGGGTAACGCTTTCGATCCGAACATCGAAAACGGGTTTTGGAGCCTGCTTTCAGGAGCTCCCAACACCCCGACCATAACCGACGTCAATGACCCGAATTCTACCGTCACGGACCTTGTTGCAGGTTCTTATACCTTTCGGTGGACCATTATCGGTGACCCCAATTGCCCCACTACCTTCGCCGATTTGAATATCGATGTTTTCGTACCCGCCGATGCGGGCGATGACCTGAACCTCTGCGAAGTCAACAGTTTTTTATTGGAGGCTACATTCGGATCAACCGGTACGTGGACCCAAATAAGCACGACGGGGCCGAATGCGTCGATCAGCCAGAACCCCGCGAACAGCAATGTGGCGGAGGTAACGATAACACCTGGTAACACCTATGTGTTCCAGTTTGAAACCGACTATGGGGGAAGTTGCCCAAGTACCACCGACCAAGTGACCGTGGTGTCAAGTGCCGCCCCATCGATCGATCCGGATGCCGGACCCGATCAGATCCTGTGTATCGATGACTTGGCGATTCCGAATCAAACCAGCCTGGCCGGAAATTCCGCTCCGGTTGACGTCACCACAGCCGAATGGCGCTTTTCGGAACAGCCTAGCGGAAGTGTAGCGGTCATCGATAGCCCGAACGATCCGAATTCAACCCTTTCAGGCTTATCTGTCCCCGGGGTATACATCTTGGAATGGAATTTTGAAGCAGGCAACTGCGCTACCACCTCCGATGTGGTCCGAATCGAACTATTCGAAGCTCCTTCAGTTGCGGATGCAGGAACCGATCAAAGCAATGCCTGTCAGTTGGATGCCCAATTGAATGCGGCCGTTCCCTCCGTGGGTATCGGTACCTGGACGTTCAGCATTGACCCTTCGGGCGGCGCGGCGGTTATCGATAGTCCGAACTCCCCGACCACTACCCTATCGAATATTACGACCTTGGGCACCTATGAATTGACTTGGACCGTCGTGAACGGAACTACATTTACCGCTCCATCAAGTTGTGCCCCAACATCGGATACCGTCAATATTACCTTTACCGACATTGCGCCATCAGACGCCGATGCCGGTGCCGATCAGGAATTTTGCAATGCCACGAATACGACCATGGCAGCGGTTTCGCTCGTTAGCGGAACGGGAACTTGGACCCAAACGGCCGGTCCGGGGGTTACCGATCCTGGCAGTCCTGCGACCATCGATGCCCCGAATGATCCCCTTTCCTCCATTCAAGACCTGGAATCAGGAACTTACGAATTCACCTGGACGGTCGTCAATGGGGGCTGTACGCTAGCGGATACCATGGAAATCGTGAATTATGCCGAACCCAGCATGGCGAATGCAGGTGTCGATCAAACCCTAGATCGGTTCGACCCCGTATTCTTAGCTGCCGATACCCCGACTATTGGAACAGGGGAATGGAGTTTTGTTTCGGGTCCTACGGCAGTGACTTTCGTTGATCCAACCGACCCCAATACCGAGGTACTTGGTGCCGTTGACGGGACTTACGAGTTCCAATGGACAGTGTCTAACGGACCCTTGTGCGCCAACAGTTCGGATACCGTCGAAATTACTTTCCTTGGTGTTGACCTTGAACTCACGAAATCCGTTTCACCAAGCTCGGCCAATGTAGGCGATACGGTAACATTCACCATAACGGTATTTAACGACGATACCTCAACGGCTTCCGATGCCACGGGGGTAAGCGTCAAAGACATCATCCCGAACGGCTTCAGCTTGGTACCTGGTACCGTCAGCAATGGGGGAACCTACAACTTGGGCGACCTTTCGTTGACTTGGAGCGGACTAAGCATTACCAATGGCGCATCGATAGCCTTGAGTTTCGATGCCACCGTCAATGCCTCGGGCAGTTACGAAAATTCGGCAGAGATCATCGCCAACGACACTTTTGATATCGATTCGACCCCGAACAACGACCTTATTGGTGAAGACGATCAAGACACTGCGGAGGTGACGGTTTTAAGCGCCGACCTCAGTCTTGATAAAACGGTGGTACCGAGCATCGCAAGTGTAGGCCAAACCGTGGTATTTACGCTGGAAGTCAGCAACTCAGGAAACACTTCCGCCACTGGGGTCGCCCTTGCAGACAATGTTCCTGAAGGATTTACCGTAGGAACCATCAACAACGGTGGGGTCCAATCCGGGAACACTATCAATTGGACAGGGCTTTCCGTGGCCGATGGCGGTTCTACTTCCGTCAGTTTTGAAGCTACCGTGAACGCTCCGACGTCCAATCCCAATGCCTATTTCAATTCGGCTGAAATCACGGCGAGTGATCAATTCGACCCAGACAGTGAACCGGCCAATGATGATGGTGATCAAAACGAAGACGACGAAGATGGTGTTTTAGTGCAGTTGGAAACCCTGGATTTGGAACTATCCATTACCAATTCAAGTCCATCCGGAACCGTGGGAGCCTTAGTGGACTACACCGTCTCGGTTACCAACAACGATGCCACTGAAAATGGCGATGCCTCAGGAGTGGCCGTCGTCATCGAATTGCCATCAGGATTTGAAATCGTCACAGGAAGTATTTCCAATGGAGGCGTCTACAATCCTGGGGATGGCACCATCAGTTGGAACGGACTCAGTATAGCCAATGGGGACACCTTGGACCTTGATTATCAAGTCACCGTCCTAGGAACGGGAAGTTATACGACCATCGGACAAATAACGGCCTCGGACCTCACCGATACGGATAGTAGCCCGAACAATGATGATGGAGATCAAAGTGAAGATGACGAAGATAGCGTATCCTTTAGCCTGCAAACCGCCGATTTAAGTTTGGATAAATCGGTTAGTCCATCTACGGCTAATATTGGGGACACGGTAACTTTTACCTTAGCACTCACCAATTCAGGTACCGATGATGCCACGGGGGTAAGCTTGCAAGACATGGTTCCCCAAGGATACACGATCAATACCATAAACAACGGTGGGATCCAGTCGGGCAACGCCATCAACTGGTCAGGGGTAACGGTGACCAACGGAAGTACGACCTCCGTTAGTTTTACGGCAACCGTCAATGCCCCATCGGGTACACCCAATGAATATCGCAACACCGCTCAAGTCACGGCAAGTGATCAAATCGATCCCGATAGTGACCCCGGTAACGATGATGGCGATCAAAGCGAGGATGACGAGGACTCGGCTCAAGTTAGCTTGGAACAAATCGACTTGGAATTGGACCTTTCAGCTTCGGCTACCAGCGGTAACAGCGGCGATACGCTAACGTACACGGTTTCGGTGTTCAACAATGACGCCATAGAAAACGGAAATGCGAGCGGTGTTGCCGTAACGGTCATCGTACCCTCAGGACTGACCATTGTTACCGGTTCCATAAGTAATGGGGGCGTTTACAATCCAGGGGACGGTTCGATCCGATGGTCCGATTTGGTCATCGCCAACGGCAGTACGCTCGATTTGGAGTATCAAGTAACCGTTCAGGAAAGTGGGGATTTTACCACTACGGGGCAGATAACGGGCTCCGATCTCCCGGATACCGACAGCACCCCAAACAATGACGATGGGGACCAAAGTGAGGACGATGAAGACAATGCCTCTTTTGCATTGCAAGCTTCCGACCTGAGTCTGACCAAAGATATATCAGCGGCTTCAAGTGGCAGCCCGAACATTGGTGATACCGTAACCTTTGAGCTGACGGTCACCAATTCAGGGCCCGATACGGCGACCAACGTACGCGTGGAAGACGAAATTCCGGCAGGATTGACCTTGGTGTCGATAAACAATGGCGGCACTGCGATCGCCAACACCTTTTTGAGTTGGGAAATCGCATCCTTGCCCGTAGGCAGTACGACAGTAACTTACGAAGTGTCGGTCAACGCGCCACTGGGCATTCCTGACGAATACCTCAACATTGCTGAAATTGCGGCCAGTGATCAAACCGATCCCGATAGTGACCCTTTCAATGACGATGGCGACCAAAGTGAGGACGATGAGGATTTCTACCTGCTCACCCCCCAACAAATCGATTTGGAACTCGATATCGCGATCAGCGATTCGGAACCCAACGTTGGTGATACCGTCACCTTTACCATTACCATTGACAACCTGGGGGATGTTACGGCAACGAATGTCGCCATTCAAGACCTTATCCCTGCAGGATTCGGCAACATCACCTCGATTGACAACGGGGGTTCATTTGGCGGAGGCGCGGTTTCTTGGACCGGCCTATCCGTACCGGTAGGGAGCGGCACCCTTGTTTTGACTTTTGACGCCGAGGTTCTGGCCCCAACAGGGTCTGGCCAAGAATATACGCACCAAGCACAAATTACCGCCGCTGATCAATACGATGCGGACAGCAATCCGAATAACGATGACGGCGATCAAAGCGAAGACGATGAAGCCGCTATTGCCATTACACCGCAACAGGCCGATCTAAGCATCGTAAAAACAGCAAACGACACCACGCCTGATGTAGGCGATACCGTGGTATTTACCCTAACGATAACCAATCAAGGGCCGAATGTGGCTACAGGGGTAGCCATTGAAGACACCCTAGGATCAGGATTCACCTTGACCGCGGTCAATGATGGGGGAACCCAAGTCAGTACTACGCTCGCGCGCTGGTCTGGGCTTAGTGTCCTCGCCAATGGCGGAACGCTTTCGGTAACCTATGAAGCGGTGATCAACAGTCCGACAGCTGCCATAGACGAGTATGTGAACACCGCAGCTATTACAGCCAGTGATCAATTCGACCCGGACAGTGATCCAGATACCGACGATCGTGTTGACGAAGATGGCGACGGAAACGGTGACGATGACGATGAGACCCGTTTGCAAGTGCAGCCCAATATCAGTGATTTGGAACTGACCAAAACCGTTGTGGATGGAGACACCACACCCTTGGTAGGAACCGAAATCAGTTTCGAAATCACGGTATTCAATCGTGGGGGCACCACGGCCCAAGGGGTGACCGTTGTCGATCTTTTACCCAATGGGTATGACTTCGTCTTATACAGCGCGACTTCGGGCATTTACAATGAGAATACCGGCCTATGGCAGGTAGGCGATGTATCAGCTGGAGGCAGTCAAACCTTGGTCATCGATGTTTTGGTCAATGCCACGGGTTCATACACCAATGGGGCCGAAATCACCGCTGCCAGTATCTTCGACAGTGATTCGACCCCCAATAACGATGTATTGGCCGAAGACGATCAGGATGAAGTGGTCGTCACCCCGATCGAGGTGATCGATCTTGAATTGACAAAAACAGCGAGTACCGAAAGCCCGGATGTCACGGAAAATGTGATCTTCACGCTACGGGTTGCGAATCTTGGCCCGAATGATGCGAGCGGGGCCCAAGTGACCGATGTACTGCCCTCTGGCCTTGATTTCGTATCCGATACCGGGGCTGGCACCTATGATGACAATACCGGGATTTGGAATATCGGTAATTTGACCAGTGGTTCGTTTTCGGAAATTCAGATTACGGCCAACGTGAATACTTCGGGCAACTATACCAATGTGGCCGAAATAACCGCCCATGACCAACTGGATGTCGATTCAAGTCCGAATAACGATGTGCTTGCGGAAGATGACCAAGACGCCGTAACCCTGACCCCACGGGCATTGGTAGACCTTTCCGTAACCAAGGTCGCCGACACCAATAGTCCGGATGTAGGCAGTACCATAACCTTTACCATTACAGTGACCAACGACGGGCCAAGTGATGCCACAGCCGTAGTCGTGACCGATTTATTGGCTTCAGGCTATGCCTTCGATTCGGCCAATGCCTCGACCGGCACCTACGAAGCCTTGAACGGATCTTGGACCGTAGGCAACCTTCCGAACGGCAGTACCGAGACCTTGACCATTGAAGCGGTGGTGCTTCCAGAGGGTAGCTATACCAATACCGCCGAATTGACCGACCTAAATGAGGACGATATCGACTCCGTACCGGCCAATAATGATGATACGGAAGATGATCAACAAACCATAGATCCCATTCCGAACTTAATCGCCGATGTGGCCTTGACGAAAACCGTAGACCGGAGTACGCCCTTCGTTGGGGAAACGGTGGAATTTACCATTGAATTGACCAACGATGGTCCCAGTACCGCTTCAGGTATCGAGGTGAGCGACTTCTTACCGTCAGGGTATACCTATGTTTCCAATACCGCGACAGCAGGGAACTACGACAGTAATAGTGGCCTGTGGCGTTTAAATGGAACCCTAGCGGTGGGCACTACCGAAACCTTGAAGATCCAGGCTATCGTAAATCCATCCGGCGATTACGTGAACTCCGCTGAAATCGTCGCCTCCGACACTATGGATGCCGATGCGAGCCCTAATAACGGTGTAACGACCGAAGATGATTATGACGAAGTGGCTACCGTACCCGTTCCGCTCGCCGACCTTTCGTTGAACAAATCGGTGAACGATGAGTTTCCGGATGTTTCGGATACCATTGTATTCACCTTAGAACTTCAGAATGCGGGCCCGAGTGAAGCTACCGGCATCCTGGTTGAAGATCTGCTTCCATCCGGATATGCCTATATCTCGGACGACGGTGGCGGAAGCTATGACCCGGCTACTGGATTGTGGAATGTGGCCTCCCTTGCCGCGGATTCCGAAATCGAATTGAACATCACCGTGGGCATCAATACCAGTGGTTCCTATTTGAACCAAGCAGCGGTGATTGCCGTCAATGAAGATGATCCGGACTCCATGGCCGCGAACGACGATCCTAGCGAAGATGATCAAGACGAACAACTTACCCTGCCTAGGGTGATTACCGATATCTCAGTGGTAAAAACGGCCGATAACCTGGCGCCCTCGGTAGGAACCGAAATCACCTTTACCATCAGTGTGACCAATGACGGCCCCAGTGATGCCACAGGGCTAGTGATCGAAGATATCCTAGCAAGCGGTTATGAATTGGTGTCGGCAACGACTTCTTTGGGCACCTACGATGCCATCATTGGATCTTGGGATATCTCCACCTTGGTCAATGGAACGACCGAAACGCTTGAAATAAGGGCGATGGTATTGTCAAACGGCGACTATTCGAACACTGCCGAACTGATCGCCCTTGATACTTTTGATCCTGATTCTTCGCCCGACAATAACTTGAACTCGGAAGATGATCAAGACACGGTCAATCCGGTACCGACCGGCCTGGCCGATCTTTCCTTGACGAAACTAGTGGATGATGACCGGCCTAATGTCGGCGATATCGTTGAGTTTACGATCAACCTCACCAATAATGGTGACAGCAATGCCACTGGGGTAATCGTTACCGAAGAACTTCCATCAGGCTATACCTATCAAGCACACACGGCAACGGCAGGTACGTATGATGAACTAACGGGCGTATGGAACACCAATGGGGTCATCCCCAACGGAACGACGGAAACCCTCATCATTTTAGCCCAAGTGAATGCACCGACCGGCGCAGCTGACGAATACCTCAACCGGGCATACATCAGCGCGAGTGATCAAGCAGATCCCGATAGTCAAGTGGGTGATGGTTTTGATGTGGACGATTATGCCGATGGTCTGGCCGATGATGATGAGGCCGAGGTCGCCGTCGAACCACAGGCTGTGGATATTGGCTTGACCAAGACGGTTGACAATGCCCGCCCGAATATCGGTGATGAAATCAACTTTACGATTTCAGCGACCAACAACGGGCCTGGTGCCGCCACCAACATCGGCATCACTGAAATACTCCCACCAGGCTATCGCCTGATTACCGCAACTGCAAGTGTAGGCACCTATGACCCGGTCGAAGGGTTTTGGGACATCCCGAATCTTGAAAGTGGGCAAACGGTGGACTTGGTCGTTTCGGTGTCCGTTTTGGATATTGAAGATTACACCAACACCGCTCGATTGGTCTTTGTGGATCAATTCGACACCGATAATGCCAACGACGAAGCCTCGGTCGGTATCGAACCCTCCTGTCTGGTATTTTACAATGAGTTCTCACCCAATGGTGACGGGGTCAACGAAACCTTTGTCATCGATTGCATATCGAGATACCCCAACAATACCTTGAAAATATATAACCGCTGGGGCAATCTTGTTTTTGAAGCCAATGGATACAACAATGAATTCGACGGGCGCTCGAATGGACGCGCGGTAATCTCCAAGGAAGAATTTTTACCCGTCGGCACCTACTATTACATCCTCGACCTGGGTGACGGATCCCAACCGATGACGGATTGGTTATACATCAATAGATAATTTGAAAATGGCAATTATGAAGCGTTTTTCGCTACCTATCGAATTTAAAAAAGGACTGTTTGTGATGCTTGTGCTGGTTTCAGTGCGAATGCAATCGCAGCAAGATCCACAGTTTACCCAGTATATGTACAATACCTTGACCGTAAATCCGGGGTACGCGGGCTCAAGAGGCCACCTATCGATCTTGGCCATGCACCGCTCCCAATGGGTGGGCATCAATGGGGCACCGACCTCACAAGTTTTGGCCATAGACGGACCGCTCGGTGAACGCGTGGGCTTGGGTGTCGTGGCGACCTATGATGAACTCGGCCCTTCGAACGAACTATTTTTGGATGGGAATTTGTCGTACAGCATTACCGTGGGTAGGCGACAACAGCGGCTTTCCTTCGGTCTGAAAGCCGGCGGACGCATTTTCAATGTGGACTTTTCGGAAGGAAGGATACAGAATCCGGATATCTCATTCCAGAACAATATCGAAAACCGGTTTTTCCCTACCATAGGTGCCGGGCTTTATTATCATGCGGAAAAAGGGTATTTGGGATTCGCCATCCCGAACTTCTTTTCGGAAGACCATTATGATGGGGAAACCCAGGAAGTGGCCACGGAACGCCTGCACTACTTTTTGATCGGGGGTACCGTAATGGATATGACCCCTGACATGAAATTCAAACCGGCCTTTTTCGTCAAGTGGGTGCCCGGTGCACCCGTAATCGCCGATCTATCGGCGAATTTTCTGATCCGGGAAACCGTTACCGCAGGGATCGCCTACCGCTGGGACGATGCCTTTTCAGGACTATTGGGTGTTCAGCTAAGTCCGGCACTTCAAGTCGGATATGCCTATGATCGAACCACGACCGACCTAAGGAACTTCAACAATGGCACCCATGAAGTGTTTTTAAGGTTCGAAATGAAGACCCAAGACAAACGTTTGAAATCACCACGATTCTATTAAGATCAATTCCTATGAGAATTCCAAGTTACCTTATCGCCTTTCTTTTTGCATTCCAAATCGGAAATGCCCAAAACAATGCCAATGCGGAAAAGAAATATCGGGATTACCATTATGTCGATGCTGTAAAATCGTATGAACGTCTTTACCGAAAAGGCGATGACTCACAGCATACCCTCGAACGTTTAGGTGATTTACACTTTTACAATGGGGATATGCGGCAAGCCGTCAATTGGTACGGACAATTGTACGCCAAATACGAGCGATCACTTTCCATGCCATACCTCTTCAAATACATCCACGCCCTACAAGGCATCCAAAACTATGAATTGGCGAAAGCCTTGATGAAAATCCATAAGGATAGGGATGGGGTTTCGACCCTGGATGTTTCCCATTTCGCCGACAACGATGCCGCCATGGACGCCCTCTTACAACAAGCTCCACAATTTGTGGTCACTTCGTTAAGCATCAATTCCATTTTTGCCGATTTCGGACCGATGTTCTTTCAAGATAAAATCGTATTCGCATCGAGCAGGGACTCCATGAACTTGCACAGTCGGGTATACGAATGGAACAAGCAACCGTATCTCAACTTGTACGAAGCCGATACGCTTGGTCTAGGTAGTGATTTGGCGATCACTCGGGCTTTCGGAAATGAAGTACGCACCAAATACCATGAAGCCGCCGTCGCATTCAATAGCGAAGGCACCGTCATGTACCTCACCCGTAATAATTATTCGGATGCCCAACTTGGACGCGACGACGAAGGGACCAACCATCTCAAACTTTATCGATCGGAATTAAAGGGAGGGATCTGGACCGAACCCGAGGAACTCCCTTTCAACGATACTGCATATTCCGTGGGGCAGCCAGCGTTATCCCCTGACGGAAACCGGCTGTATTTCGTATCCGATATGCCCGGGGGCGCTGGGCAGACCGATATCTACTATGTGACCCTTCGAAGCGACGGTTCCTATTCGGAACCGGTGAACTTGGGTCCGAATATCAACACAGGGGGGCGTGAGATGTTCCCATACCTCACGGAAAGTACGCTGTATTTCGCCAGCGATGGCCATCTAGGCCTTGGCGGTTTGGACATCTTCGAAAGTACCGTCAATGCTTCTTTCGGAAACCCGGAAAATCTTGGTCCTGTTTTGAACAGTGCCCGTGATGATTTCGGGTATATCGTAAACGAAGCGACACAACGTGGGTACTTCTCCTCCAACCGGCTAGGTGGTGCGGGGGATGACGATATCTATTCCTTTGAACGCATCGCCCGTGAATGCCAGCAATCAGTGGTCGGTTCGATCAGGCGGAAGGCGAATGACCAAGCGATTACCGATGCAACGGTCCAATTGGTTTCCATGGAAGGAACCGTTTTAGCCACTACCACTTCCAATGCCTACGGCGCCTTTGAAATCGGACTACCCTTAGACTGCGGATCAAGGTATCGCATCGAAGTTTCAAAAACCGGATATGAATCCATTTCCAAAACATTCGAGACCGGTTCGGAAACGGATGAAATCAACCAAGTGCCGTTGATCATGACCAAAGCGCTCAATGAATTGATCGTAAAAGAAAATGGGGTGTTGAAAATCAAGATCGACAACATCTACTTTGATTTGAACAAGGCTGAAATCAGGGCTGATGCAGCACAGGAATTGAACAAGATCGTTGAAGTGATGAAAGAATATCCGAAAATGGTCATCAAGATCGAATCGCATACCGATTCGAGGGGGAGCGATCGCTACAATGAAAAGCTCTCTGACCGACGGGCAAAATCGACGGGGGATTACATCATATCGCAAGGTATCGAAGCCCAGCGCATTGAAAGTGCCATAGGATATGGGGAACAACAGCTTCTCAATGAATGTCGCAATGGCATTCGGTGTACGAACGAACAACACGATCGCAACCGCAGGTCCGAATTTATCATCGTTTCCATGGAGTAGCGTTTTGAACGAACAGCATCAAGGAGGGTGCGGACAAATCCACTTTTGAATTTCAATACGGATACAAGGGTCCGCGATGCACCTGACCGTCTACCGTCAAGGCAAAACGATACACACTGGATTCGAAATCGTAATCGGCTATATCAATGGCCACTTGTTGTGATTTTTGCCGCATGATCCCTTGAAAAGGGCGTTCGACCACATTCCCGTAATAGTCCAATACTTCAAGCTTCGAAAAACTACCTTCCTTGGGAGAACGGAATTCAAAAATCAACTGTTCACCCGTTGGATCCATCGCAATGGTCAGGGGTACTTTTTGGCCCTCTATATCAATTTCGGTCCGTACCCGATTCGAATAGATCACCATTTCCTCGAAATGGTCTTGGGCGACCATTTTAAGGTGCACCATTTTGTTCTTTTTATCCCAATAAAAGCTGGACTCCGTACTTTCTTTCAGGGCTTGTCGACCATCGACCGCCGCGATGGCGTTTCCGAATGATCGCATCGCCACAGGGTCGGGATGCGGATATGGCAACTTGAGATAAATGCTTTGCCCGGTCGGTGCTTCCCATTCAAAGCCGTAATCATAAAAACCAGGTACTTCGGTGCCAAAGGTCAATCCATAATCGGTTTCTCCCAAAAGTTCGAGTTGGTAGCGGTTCGCCCTGCCTTGAAAGGACATCGAAGCCCCTAAGGTATTGGTCATCGTTACCGATTCGAACCGCCCTGGATGCTCGTGTACGGGATCGGTCAAACCCAAACCCGTGGCTATGGTCAGGGTGCCCAACGTTCTTTCAGGACTTAGGAGTATCCCGCTCACGGCTTCCACTTGCCGGCTCTGTTCGTTTTCATAAAAAGAACCCACAGGATACCAGAGATAGCCTTCTCTCCCCTTGCGTTTAGCATGGCCATGATGATGGTGCGCTGCGGGCATTGTGTAGTGCCCTTCGTGCTTGGTTTTGGGGATGACCGTTCCGTCAAGAAAGGAACCGTCACGATCGTGGATCAACGAACCCGCATTCATGTTGGTAATCACCAGGGGTCGGGTGTTATGGAACTGCAATTGCTCCACATAGTTCCGTTCCGATATCTTGCCTTCAAACTGTACCCCGACCCCATAGTTGTGGATTTGGATTTTTGTTAGCTTCGGTGCGGGTACCCCAAGACTATCGGTGACCCAAAGGGCTTTGGTCGCAGCATTGGGTCGCGTTTTGGACCAATGGAACGCACTTTGGTTCAGATAGGACGCACCGGGAATACATCCGATTCGATTGTCGGTGAACCTATAATCCTCGGCAAGGATCGAAGCACTTAAGAAGACGGCTCCAATACCAAAATTATCGATCTGGTTGCCCGAGCTGCGAAAAATGCCTTGGCAAGGGAGGTCGGTGATGGTCAACCCGACGTTCCCACTTTGTTCGCCTTTGGATCCATTTCGAATCTCATTATTTGCAAACCTCCAATTGGAGCAGGCGACCCCATGCTCAAGGGGTGATCTACCCGCATACATCTTAACCCCATGCGTTTGGTTTTCGACCACGATGCGGTTCGAGCTGAACCATTGCGGATGGTCTTGTAATACTACCGCATATGAATCGGGCCCGCTGCTGTTGTGTATCAGGTTTTCTTCAAATACGGGAATGGCCTTAGGGGCCCCATGGCTCCATATGGAAGGGCCCTGGGTCGATGCAAATTGATTTCTTCGCACGGATAGGTTTCCGCCAAACAACTTCAAGTCGCCATTTTTGGAGTGTTCAAAATAACAGCCTTGGAGAAACGAATTCGGATTGATCACATCCCCAAAGGTCAGCGCATACGCTTCTGAAGTTCCCAAACCGGAAAAAGCCACACCGCCCAAATGGATATGACCGGCTTTCTCAATGGCAATATGGCCCGACGCCCCTGAACCAACGGAAAAGCTTAGCTGCTGTTCCGCATGTGGTGATACGCTACCGAACAATTCCAAACTGCCATTATTGATGACCTCTAGGCGCCCCTGTTCCCCCATAAAAACGAAAGCCAGCTCGTGTTTTAGTGGGTGCTGTTCCCTGCCGGCGATCAAGCTCCCCCCATCAATGGTCAACTTTCTGAATCGGAGTTCGGTGTGCTGCGTATCGTCGAATTGGAACACGCCCTTGATGATCAAGTGTTCGACCTCAAGAAGGCTGTCTTGCCATACCAAGACCTCACCCTTATCAATGAGCATCGTTTTTTGAGCCTGAGCCGCAAGCTGAAACATGGGCAAAAGAAGCGCACAACATAAGAGCAATGCGGCATACCGGCCATTCGGTAGGTTGATCCCCATACGCATGGTTTATGGTTTGATGACTTTTCTCGAAACCGAGGCGTCCCCAACGCGGATGCCCAGCACATAGACCCCTGAACCCAGTCTTAGGTTGTCTAGCGGTATGCTATGCGGACCGGAATCTTGTTTGCCCGAATAGAGGTTTCCGATATTCCTTCCCAACACATCGTACAGATCGATCGATAGGGTCTCGGTCTGCAACAAGGTATACTCCAATTTGGAATTGTCATCCAAAGGGTTGGGATACACCTTTACGTCGTTGAAGAATTGGGCCTCACTACCCACTTCGAGGCCGAAATTGGTTCCTGTGTTACGGCCTTGGGGAATGATCGTTACCTTGGCCAATCCATCCGAACCCGTAACCATTTTCAAATAGATGGCTCCTTCATCGGGGTTGAAGTAATAGGCATTAGCCTCTTGTCCATCCAGTTCAGCGAGATGCTGCAGTGCCGTAATCGGTTGTTCATTCCGATCCAATACCTGGGTTTCCGTATAGGGCATCGGGAACTTGAAGATGCTCCACTCCCCTTCCTTACCCAATACACTTCGCAATTGCATGCTATTGCCCTTATCTTCCATCTCCCACTGCCCGCGAACGGTATACCGCTGCGATCCAAAGAAATTGAAGTAGCGCTGTTTGGAAAACTGCATTTTCGGAATCCGCAATTGATCGAAATCCCGGATCAAGGAAACCTCTTGTGGGAGGTCGAACCCGATATTCCCGATCCGCAATTGCAGGGCCCCTTCGGCTTCTAGAATGTACGCCTGCCATTCTTTATGGTAGGCAATGGCGTCTTTTTTCAAAGCGGAATACGGATGCGCGATCAATACCGGACGGTCATAGCCAGAAAGGCTACCGTCTTCATCCAAAAGCATGGAGGAGTTCTCGTTCCTTCCCTTGTTGCCCCGAGTCGACATCCAAATGGGTTGGGTGTCACCTACAATCTTGATTTCACGGAAAAAATTGGCCTCCTTATGGCCGCCGTTGCCGATCACGGCCGCGGCTACTTTATCAGGTTCGATATCCTTATTGATGTCGATAAAGGTGACATTGCTCAATTTCGGTTCTTTGCTTCCCCCTTGTGCAATGGTGTAATACCCGGCACGCCGATCGCCATGGCGCAGGTTGCGATTGGGCCCTCCGATGGTATTCCGGGTCTTGCCGATGACCAAAGTGTTCGATACATGCGACTCGGAAGAAAGCAGTCCGATGGAATTGTCGGCCAGGATAAAATTGTCGAGTGTGACATTGGTAATTTCGGTCCAAACCCCACTCATCATATTCTTATACCCGGTGTAGTTGTTCAACGTCCACATCAACTCCCCATTTTGAAAGGTATTCATAAATATGCCGTGGCCGAAACCTACTTTTCCGTACATGGCCACATTAGAAACCCCTTCGTTGCCAAGATTGCCCGGAACCGCACACGAGTGGGCTACGTTTCCATCGAATACCACATCCCTGGGTAGCAGGTCGAAATCCTTAAAATCGCGAGATCGCCCTCGGGTATCGATAAAAAAACCATTGCCCCGTTCCACACCGCCCACATGGTTGCCGATGATGTTGTTATGTGGGTTCCGCATCCAGAAACCCGACGAGCGTTGTTCACCCTGGGTACTGGTCTTTCCGTCATCTTTCGGGAAGGCGAAAAAGCCTTTTTCGGGGTTTTGGATCAACAGGGCGAGGTTGTTCTTAAAGGTGTTGTCAACTTCATTGCCATCTTCGGCCGGTATAAACGCATGGTTACGAATGTTATAGGCCACGACGTTTTCGATCAATACGAAATCGGTCTGGTGTACCACAACGGCACGTTGTAGGCTGTGATGGACACTGGAATTCCGTAAATAATCCCCTTCCCTTTCCCCTGCCAAATGCCAGTGGAAATTGTAACGCGCTTCCAACCCGGGCTGCCCCATGGCAGTAAATTCAACGCCTTCTACATGTACCGGACCTGCCGAATGCATGATCATTATATGGCCGCCATAGTTCTTTTCGAAAGCGTCGGAAGCCCCCTGAATTTTAATATTGCGGTTCAACAAGCCAACTTCGGCGCGTTCGTCCAAGATTTTCCCTTCGTACTCCTGCAATTCCCCGAAATGTGCGAATTGCAAGGCAGGGGTGATCGTAACCGTACGTCCTTCGACCCGGCTAATGGTGCGCTCTTCGGTTTCGAAAGCGTCGTACCCACTTGGGGCGATGGCGATTTTGTCACCCGCAGTCCATCCAATGGGTACTTGATCCAGTTCCAATTGGGTATCCCCAGCAGCGGTGCTTTTCGAAAGCTGCGCCCAACTCAACTTTTGGGCACTGGCTCCGTGAAATTCCAGTTGGCCACCGTGCATGGCGATCAGAAAACGGCCTCCCATGGTGTTGATGTCTTCTTCGGGTCCCGTCAAGGTGATGGTCGCCCGGTTTTGGAATGGGGTTTCCGCCGTTCCGATTTGAAGCAAGCCGTGGACCATGATCCACCGGGCGGTCAATCGAACATCGCGGTCGACGAATCGTAACTCACCATGAATCTCAAGACTCCCCAAACTGGGCGTGTCCATATCCAGTAAGATGGTTTGCCCTTCTGGAATAACTACAGATTCATTTTGTCGGGGTACTTGGCCAGAGGGCCAGGAATCGGGGTTTGACCAGTTCGATTGGGCGATTATGCCGATAGGCATTAGGAATAGGCATAGCAGGATGCGCAAAAAAGGTGGGGTAGCATTTTTGTTCATGGTTTAGTGTTTTGGGGGGGAAGGTCGGCTTGACGCAACAAGGCCAATCTTCCTCTTGTATAACAACCGACAATCGATGAACCCTACCATTTATTCGATGAACTGCACGAAAACGAAAAGAAAAATTATAACACTTTGTTTTTCAACATTTTAAAAATGGAGGTTTTGGCTCCAATCCTTGGCCTACAAGGAAAACCACGTGCTGTACCCTAGCCTTCTTAAACCGAAAAGCCCTGCATACCATATGCAGGGCTTTCAATAAAACACTTGATCTAACTCAAATTAACAAAACTGTATTATAAGTTCAGGTTCAACCTGGCGAAAAGGTAACGCCCGGTATACCCGAATTGCGAAGTTCTTCTAGAGTAAACGAACTGATCACCGGCCGTTCCTCCTTCCCTGTTTTCATCAGGATAGATATCAAAAAGGTTATTCGCCCCCACGGTAATCCCTAAATTATCCGAAAAGCGTTTTGTGATGGTGAGATCCGTAATCAGCTTCCCGCCATAAATGGCGTCCTCACTAACCGTAGTCCCGTCAACACGGGCATCCCCATTAAAATCATCAGGATCGGTCACTTCCCCGAAGTACACGTTACGCAGTAAAAAATCCCACGACCCCAAGGTCAACAAATTGGTCAGGTTCAATTTGGTCCTTGGTTGGGCCAGCGTCAAGAACGCCTCTTCTTGCCCGTCGAAAAACGAACCGCTTAACCCTGCATTGGCAATAAGTTCCGGAACGAAAATATCCTCCACTTCCGTTTTGTTGAAATTGGCCGCGAAATCGTTCTTCAATAGCGCCTTGCCGATATTGGCCTTATGGGAAACCACGATGTCAAGCCCTTGCGATTTGGTATCGATGGCATTTACGAAGAATCGGGCACTGGTCGCCCCTGCCGCATCGAAAATACGTGTCAACTCGGGATCGCCACCATTTCCAAAACTTCCGCTATAGACGATACGATCGTCGATGTTGATCAAATACCCATCGAGGGTCAGGCTGAAATTGCCGAATTTGGCGGTAAGCCCGGCACTGAAACTGTTCGACGTTTCTTCCCTTAACTTATCGATACCGATCAATGCCGCCGCACGACTATCATTGGTAAAGGTACCTTGTTCGAAAGGGACATTGTCTACGAAAACGGTACTGGTACGGCTAAAAAACTGCTGGTGCAACGATGGCGCCCTAAACCCGGAACTGCTCGCTGCCCTCAAGGCAACATTATCGCTCAACTCCAATCGGGTCGCCAACTTGTAATTAAACGTGCTTCCAAAATCAGAGTAGTTCTCATAGCGCCCTGCCAAGCTCACCAACCAGTTTTCGGTAAAGTCGGCCTCAAAGTCCGCATACAGTGAAATATTGTTCCGGAAATTATCGGTTTCGTTGTTTGGATCGTACCCTCGAAAGACTTGGGCACCACCCCCCAAAGGAGTTCCAGTGAAATTATTCCTGACCAGTAGTTCATCAGGGGTCACACTATTGACCGGGTTTCCGTTCACATCAAAGCTGGTGTATGAATTCTCTTCCCCTGAAAAAATTTGAAATCGCTCCACCTTGTATTCGGCCCCAAATGCGACATTCAAGCCTTCGAAAATAGCATCGTAGTAGCGGTTGACATCCAGATTCGTGGTGTTCTGTGTAAAGCTCAACCCACCTGCATCGAAAACCCTTGGGGTCGCGACACCAAGCGTTCCGTTACTCGAATTGCTCACGGTAATAAAAAAGGAATTGCGGCCAAACGTATTTGAGAAATCCACGTTCCAACCTTCGACTTCGCCCCGGATTCCCAATGCGAACGAGCGGTCGAGGATATCGGTTCCGATATCGGGTAGAAATCCATTCGGAAAGGCCGGGGTATTGGCCCTACCATCTCCTTGGGCCGGCCTTCTGTAGAAGCCGGAAGCCAAACCTTGGCGGTAGCTGACCCCACCGAAACCGTAGAATTCCGTTTGTTCCGATAAGGGAATGCTCATATTGGCAAAGAACTTTCCTTCACGCAATCTCGAAGTACCTACCCTGAACCTGAAATCTTCCCGGGTCAAACCACGGGCCGACAGTTCATCCTCATCCGCATCGAAATCAAGCAGCTCCCTTAAGCTAGTGACCCCGGCATCCGTATTCAAGTCGAGTCCCGAGATCTGATCCTTGATCGATTGATCTAGGTATCCGATACCTTGGGCAGCATTGGCATAGTCTTGTAAGGTCATAGCGGCCACGTCACCACCACCAGCGGCAAACACCCGTTCGGCACCGTGAAAACCCCGAAAAATATCCCCTTGGTAATCCCGGTTACGTAAGGCCGGTTCACGTGTAGACAAGGACCCGGTGAAATTGATATAGCCCCCATCACCGATGCCCAAGCCGTAATTGGCGTCTACTTGGAATTTCTCACCATCGCTTCCTCCTTCGAATTGATTGCTGTTGCTGCTGAAATTGGCCCCAGTGGTGACCATAAGGTTAAGCGAACCCGTATTCTTTTTCAAAACGATATTGATGACCCCGGCAATGGCGTCTGACCCATATTGTGCGGCCGCTCCGTCACGTAAGACCTCGATTCGCTGAATGGCCGCGGCAGGAATGGCATTCATGTCCGTACCTACACTCCCTGCTCCGACGGTACCGTTCACATTGATCAAAGCGGTGGTGTGTCGCCGTTTTCCATTGATCAATACCAATACCTGATCCGGGCCCAAACCGCGAAGGGATGCCGGGTCGATATGATCCGTACCATCCGATACAGTCTGAGATTGTGAAGTGAAGGAGGGCGCGACATAATTCAGGATTTGGCTGACCGAGACCTGGGGTCCTTGCGACGCTATGGCTTGTACATCGATAACATCGACCGGAACGCTCGTTTCCGTCGCCGTACGGTTCGGGTTACGCGAACCGACGAGTACGACGTCACTCAGTTGGGCGGCAGCAATGGTCAAGCTTAGATCGATCTCGCTGGTATTGCTGACATCGACTTCCACCGTTTCAAATCCGATATAGGAGATGACCAAGGTATCGCTTCCCGTAGGGACCTCAAGGCGAAAATTTCCATCGAAATCGGTTTGGGTACCAATGGTGGTCCCCTTGACCAAAATGTTCGCCCCGGGTAAGGGGTTGCCCTCATTATCCTTGATGGTACCCTTGACTTCCCTTGATTGGGTCTCCTTTAGGCTCGCTTCTTGCGCTTTTAGTTTGGTCAAAACGATCTGTCGTTCGACGATCTCATAATCGATACCCTTGGGTAAGAACAACAAATCCAAAACGCTGCCCAGGGATTGGTTCTGGACCGAAATGGTCGTTTTCTGACTTAAATCGACTTCGGTGCTCCGATACAGGAATTTATATCCCGTTTCCTTTTTTAGCAGGTCGACGATTTGCGAGAGGCTGGTCGCTTCATAACTGAAGGTCAGCTTCTTTTGCGCCATACCGGGATTTGCCGTTGCAAACCCGAGACTTAAAACAATACTGAGTACAAGGAGTCTCATCAAAATCCGGTTGGTCTTTTCAAATAAGCGATTTGCCGTGATTGTGGCATAATCTGTAACATTTTTCATAAGTTTAGATGTTAGTTAATATTGGATTCTACAAGTCTGACACGACTAATGCCAAGGGAAATGTTGCCGCATTTCCCTTATTTTTTTATCGTGATGCGATGCGGTTCTAGTTCATAGTCAAAATTTATGGAGGTAGATAATGCCTTAAATATGGTTTGGATGTCTTCTACGTCGAACTCACCCGTAAATTTTTCTTCGCCGATTGTCGTATTTTCGTTTACGATATCCACATTGTACGTACGCTCCAAAATCTGAAGGATTTGGGACAGCGGCATATCATTGAAAACGACCCTGTTTTCCATCCATGCGGTAAACAGCTGCACATCAACCTCTTGTGTTCTCAAGGTTTTATCGTATTTATCGAAGGTACCCTGCTGGTTCGGTTGAAGTTGGATGCTGTTCGTTGCGGAATTGCCGTCGTATAGCCGTACGGATCCCTCGACCAAGGTCGTGGCCACGGCAGCCTGCTGCCCATAGGCCGACACATTGAATTCAGTACCCAAAACTTTGACGTTCAAATCGTTGATCGTTACGATAAATGGAAAATCCTTGTCTTCGGCCACGTCGAAATACGCTTCTCCCTCCAAATACACAATGCGATTTTCGGCACTGGTTTCGAACCTCGGCGGAAAGGTCAAGGTAGAGCCCGAGTTCAACCAAACTTTGGTGCCGTCTGAAAGGGTGACATGAAATTGCTGCCCGTTGGGGATATAGAGCTTGTGGTACCCGCGATCAAAAGCTGCGCCACCCGCGGAATAATCCAGTTCGTCATTCCCTTCGGTTTGAGGCTTCCCTCCACGATTCCCAGCAACGTCCTGGGTTGCCGTGCCGAGTATCTTTTCCGTACCATCGGCAAGGGTCAAGACGACGTTTTCTTCATCCTGGGTTTGAATTTGGTCGGTTTCGGCAAGGGAGTTCGCCTTCATTGGATTCCCGTTGCGAAATACCACCGCAACGGCAAGCAGTACCCCGATTAGGGCGGCGGCATAGGGCATCCAACTTTTTAAAGGCAGCTGTTTTGAAGGAACGGTATCGCTTAGCAAGGGTTCGAAGGCTTCAAAAGCCGAAGCGACATCGAAGTCGTGATATAGCTGATGTTGCGATTTGGCAGCCAATTGTTGCTTGAAATAGCCAAAGTTCTTTTTGTTCTTCAGCACCATTTTTTTCAAGCGATCCCGTTCGCTTTTGGTCAGGGTCTGATTTATATATTTCTCTGTTAAAACAGCTAATTCTTGCATTTTCATCATGATTTCTACCTTCATGACACCAACTAAATAAAAAACCCCTATTTAAATTGAATTTTTATTTTTAGACATTCATACCACCATGACCGAAGCACAATTGATACGGAATTTAAAGTTAGGCCACAAACAGGCCTATCGCTTCTTGTTCGATGAATACTACGATTGGTTGTGCAATTACATCTTCAAACTTTCGGGAAACCGCGGTTTGGCCAAAGAACTGGTACAGGAGGTCATGATCAAGTTTTTTGAAAACAGGCATAAGATCAAGGTGAAGACCAACTTGAAGTCGTATTTGTTCTCGATGTGCCACAATCAATTCTTGAATCATGTCCGCAGCATGAAAAGAAAACCCGATCTACTGGACCGTATTGAATGGGCGGCGATTTATGAAAGTTATTTTGAAGTCCGCATCGAAGAGGATGTGTATGAAGGCAACCTTAAAAAACTAGACGAGCTTTTGGAAAAGCTCCCGCCCAAGTGCCGTGAGATCTTTATCTCGAACAAACTGGAAAAGCGCAAATACAAAGAAATCGCCAAGGACTTGGGTCTTTCGGTAAAAACAGTGGAGAGTCAAATGTCACGGGCATTGCGGATCATTCGGGAAAATGCATCGATGATGCTCCTTTAAACCGCGACCACGTCTATCAAGATCCTTTGGGTCGAAACACCTTCATCTGTTCCACGTCGGTTTCGAGATAAGGGCCATCGATCAAGTCGATCGCATAGGGGATGGCCGGAAAAACAGCTTCAAGGCATTCTTGTATGGCCTTGGGTTTCCCCGGCAGGTTTACGATCAAGGTATTGCCACGAATGCCCGCCGTTTGGCGTGACAGTATGGCTGTGGGCACGTATTGCAAGCTCACTTGACGCATCTGTTCCCCAAAACCGGGCAATAGTTTGGTGCAGACCGCCATGGTGGCTTCAGGGGTGACATCGCGCAGGGCCGGACCGGTCCCTCCGGTAGTCACCACCAAGGCACAACCCTGGGTATCGGCCATATCGATCATGGCCGCTTCCAACTGATCTTGCTCATCGGGAATGACCGCATAAACGGCCTCCCAAGCGCTGGTCAACCAAAGAGCCAACAAGCGTTTTACCTCTTTCCCCGGCAGGTCTTCATACTCCCCCCGACTGGCGCGATCCGATACGTTGATGATCCCTATTCTTGCTTTTTCCACGTGTTGGTGACTTTAATTTGGACAAGACTACGATTATTCTCGCTATTCCTAAAAAAACAGTAGGATTTTGCATGACGCAATGGTCGCATTCACTCGTTTAGGTGTTGTCCCGTTACAAATTGGCTTTGGTTTGGGATGCAGGCTTGCAATAGCGATGATTGTACAGGTGGGTGATGACCAAGCTTAACGAGCCTAGGTACATCAACCAAATGCCATGGTGAAAATGGAACACCTCCGACAACAATCCGACCGCAAAGAGTACCCAAGCACCCCATAGTAGTCTTCGTACGCCCTTATGGGTGGTATGTCGTGCGGAGTACCAGACCGCGATCAGGCTAAGGGCCAAAAACACATAATCCAATAGTGACCAAAAGCCGGAACCGTGATGGTGGAAGTCCACGGTTGACTCCAGAACCGGTCTTGCGGCGAAGAACAAGGGGGTCACGGCACAATGCACGGCACAAAGTCCACTGGCAGCGGCTCCGAACCAATCGGCATACCGTAGTTTTTCCGTTCGACCTGTTTGCGACATCATAGGGTTACTTTTTTAATGCGACTCAGTTGCAAAAATAGGAAAGAATTTGCTCTTGCGACATAGTTGCGATAAATTTACAGCATGGCAGTGATCAGAAAGACGAAATCCGTCAAGGCGCTTTTGGAGGCTTTTGAAAACAAAGACGGGGCCTTATCGACTTTGGAATTGGTCGAACGCTTTCAAGACGATATGAACAAGTCGACCGTGTATCGCATCCTTGAACGTTTGGAAGGCGAAGGGGTCTTGCATTCCTTTACCGGGCGTGACGGAATTTCATGGTATGCCGTAAACACCACGACCAGCTCTGAAGCACGCACTTCTTTGGAGGCCCACCCCCACTTTCAATGCCGCGATTGTGGAAAGACCGAATGCTTGCCCATCGATATCGCCATCCCCAAGGTGAGTGCCCATCAAATCGATTCGGTATCCTTGCTTTTGGTCGGCAAATGTCCGGATTGTTCGGCTTGAACGCATTAGACCTCCAAAGGAATGGAGCCGTAGGGAAGTCCTTTCTTTTTTTGAGGTTATATAGGAAGATATTAATATCTGTTATCTTAGGTATGGCATGGAGATATGATCGATGATCATATACGATTATTGTCGGTAATTAGAGGAATCCAAAACGTTCGCAAGAATTAAAGACTACCAATTAACACAAAACATACAAATGAATATCAATCGATTTAATTACAGGTATATTTTTATTTTATTCCTATTAGCATCTGGGCTATTTTCATGTGAAGAGAATCAAAACTCTGTTGATTGGATTCTGATAAATGGCAAAATATTGACGGTTGATAAAGATTTCACAATAGTTGAAGCTATAGCAATAAAAGATAGTTGTATAGTTGGTACTGGGACAACTAAAGAAATGCTTTCACTTACAAGTTCTTCAACTGAAGTAACTGATTTAAAAGGTCAAACAGTAATACCAGGTTTAATAGATAATCATATGCATTTTGTGCGTGCTGCGAAACATTGGTATAGAATGGTTCGATGGGATAATATAACTTCACGAAAAGAGGCGCTTGAAATGGTGAAAAATCGTGCTGAAAAATTACCTAAAGATGAATGGGTAATTGTGATGGGGGGCTTTATTTTTGACCAATTCAAAGATAATTCTACTCTTTTCACCATTAATGAATTAGATTCCATTCTACCTAATCAACCTCTTTTCATTCAAGAAGGATATAGCAGAGCTTTTGTAAATACTGCTGCCTTAAAAGCAGCAGGACTGCTAAATAACAAAAAACCTAAACATCTCGAAAATCTTAAAAAGAATAACGGAATGATATTAGGAAGAACACAAGCCATGAAAATATTATCCAACGCAATTCCAGAACCATCTATTAAGGTTTGGGATGAGAGTTTGACCATTGCAATGGATAGTTTATTGAGAATGGGTCTTACTACGGTTTATGATGTTGGAGGCAATACCGTCAATCTTTCATTTTATGAATCTATAAAGCGTTTTGCAGCAAATGATGCTTTGAAAATTCGTTTCTTTTATTCCCTAAATGAACAAAATAGTGCAAGTGGTTCTGCGGAAGAAATAATAAACGAGTTACAAAACAACCGCCCAAATTTCAAGGATTTACAAAATGCTCAGTTTGGTTATGGCGAAACAGTATACCGACCTATGAGAGCTCATCCATTTAAAGTTACAGATGAAGACCAAGAGCATTTTAGAAATATAGTCACTACTGCTATAAAAAATGATTGGCAAATCCATGAACATTCTTTGCAAGAAGAAAAAGTTAAAACCATGCTTGACAATCTGGAAAAAGTAGCGGAATCCTATCCTAAAATGAAAGATTTGCGATTTACAATTGCCCATACTAATGGTATGTCTGAGGAATCTATCCAGAGGGCAATTAATTTAAACATGGTATTTGCTGTACATAGTTCAAGTCGACTTATGTCAAAAAGAAGATATGAAAGCGGAGCTAAATCACCACCAATCAAAAAAATTAATGAAATGGGAGGTATTTGGGGATTAGGGTCTGATGGTACCACAGTCGCCAGTCCAAATCCTTTTCATACAATTGATTGGGTTATCAGCGGTCGAAATATTGCGGGCAATAAATACATGACTCAATTAATATCAAGAGAAGATGCTTTGAGGGCGCACACAGCAACCAATGCTTACTTGTTGTTTAGAGAAAAAGATTTAGGAAGTCTAGAGACAGGTAAAAGAGCTGATTTTATTGTACTTAACAAAGATTATATGACTATACCAAATGAGGAAATTAAAAATCTTCACTCTGTTTTATCAGTCGTTAATGGTAAGATTGTGTATGCTTCAAATTAAGATGATTGTAAGAAAGAAAACTACCGACAACAAGGGCTATAACCCAAGGCTAACGCTTGGCCGCAACTTTCTGGTAACAGGCAGGCAAAGCCGAGTCTGTTGCGCTTCATTGTAATGCCAACCCATGTCAGCACCTCTAATTCGACATATCGAAAAATTCATTCCTGTTTCAGATGCATTACAAACGCGGTTGAAAGAAATTTCAATACCAAAAACCATTGAAAAAGGAAAATTTCTGCATCGACCTAAAAGGGTTTGTGAAAACACCTATTTCATAGCGTCTGGACTGTTACGCATCTTTTACAGAAAGGGCGAAAAGGAAATCACGGACAACTTCGCTGCCGAAAACGAATGGATCACTTCCATTTACAGTTTTATGAAAAACGTGCCCGACAACTGCTATATCGAAACTTTGGAAACATCGGAATTGATCGGTATAGGGATAAAAGACCTCGAAAAATGCTTTCAGGATTTTCCGGAAATGGAACGCTTTGGGAGAATCCTGATTTCCAATTATTTTGTCGAACAATCCGAACGGATCATATCACTTCAGTTCCATTCCGCAAAAGAGCGGTATCAATTTTTCCGGAACACCTCAAAAAACAAATTGTCCCGTGTGCCACTGGGTATGTTGGCTTCCCATTTGGGCATGACCCAAGAAACCTTAAGTAGGGTCCGCGCCCAAAAAGACGTTTTTTGATTTAGATCAAATTGGCCGATCCCTATCCCAACTAATTTAGTGCTCGCACTAAGCTTGTTATGATGACCAAGAAAACATATGCGATACTCGGGTTTCTTGCCCCGGTACTCTTCTGGGGGACCTATTTTATCATGGCCGGCCAAAGACCTGAATACGACTTTTTGACCAAAGCGGTCAGTGAACTCGGTTCGGTGGATGCACCGAACAAATGGATTTGGAACGGGGTCGGATACATTCTTACCGGTGTCTTGATCGCTATTTTTTCTATTGGGTTACACAACGACATAAAAACGGAAAACTCGAGTAAATTACCTGGATTGGGCATTTTTTTAAGCGGGATTTTCATGGTCCTATCCGGGCTATTTCCTGGCGATTTTGAAGAAAAACAGGCAACGACCATGTTGTTACATACCATCGGTAGCTTTGGGAGTTATCTTTTCTTCTTGATGGGGGCATTTACATTTCCCACGCCAATGAAAAAAAGCCCGTATTGGAAAAATGCGGTAAGGCCGACATTGACTATCACTTGGCTCAGCATTATTTTTGGAAGTTGGCCCTTTGTATTTCGAGACTTTCCCGCCGTTGGGCAGCGAATTGTTTTTGCTTTTTACTTTTTATGGATGCTATACACCGCTTATAGATTATATCACAGCCCGCTGCTCAAAAATGATGGGGATTGAATTATATGAATAGATGAAAAGGTAAAGTCCAAAATGAAAAACAAGAACCAAGGTGGAATAAAACAACCGGCTATAAAAATGGCAGTACCCAACGTCCATCACTTAGCCATTTTTCCCTAACTTCAATGAACTATAGAATGATTGGACTTGGCCACGAACCACACCTGCCTGCTGGTAGGCAGGGCGGGGCCGTCAGCAGTAATTCTAAAACTTACCCTGAATTGAGAATAAGTGCAATTTTAAATCTTTTCAATAAGTATTTTGGAGCAATTTTCTGCCTGATTTTAGCTCTATTGTTTTTTTACATACATATCAACAAACCGAAATTAAGAGGTTATGAGGACTTAATGGATGTTTCTGGAAAATTAGAAAGCTATTCATTTAAGGAGAATACAGGATGGAAAAAAAATGGGAGAAGATATGTTTTCCGATTAGAAAACTATTCAAATGAATTCCAGATCAGTGCTAATCACTTGACCTTTTTTGATAAAAGTGGATTCAAGACTAATGCGACTTTTACTCCTGAATTATCAGTTAAAATAATAAAAGACCAAAAGGACCTGCTAAATTCTTCAAATGAGAGGGTACTTGCAATTTCAATACACGACGCTAAGAAAGAATATCTGAATTCAAAACATGTAATTCTTAAAGAGCAAGGACCGGGAGATTTAATTATGGGATTTGCATTGATAATTGCTGGATTTTTGGCTTTCGTTATTAAGTATAAAAATTTGAGATAATAACTACAGCTAACTATGGCTATATGCCATGCCTTACTCTAGTCCATTTTTTCCTAACTTCAAAGAACTAAAAAAGGACTGGTCTTAGTCACGAATCCTACCTGCCGGTAGACAGGGCCGAGACCGTTGTGCTTCATTATGACCAACCGCTAACCCATGATTAAATTCTTTAGACAAATAAGACAACGCCTGCTCACAGAAGGTAAAACTGGAAAGTATTTGAAGTATGCTATTGGGGAAATAATACTCGTAGTTATTGGGATACTAATAGCGTTGGGAATAAACAATTGGAATGAAACAAAAAAGGAACGCAAATACGAACATTACATCCTAACGGAAATAAGAAATAATTTGTCAGCCGACGAAGTCCAAATCCAAGAAATCCTAACCCAGAGACAAAAGACCCAGAAGTCTATTAAAAGCATGCGAAACTACTTGAAATCAGAAGAGGTCAGCAAAGACTCTTTTTCCTACGATTTGGGGCAGTTGTTTACATTTGAGAGGTACTTTCCTATAAGAACGGCCTATGAAGTATCGAAATCAAGAGGGCTTCCAATATCCAACCCTGAATTGAGAACACAAATTGCGAATTACTATGAGTACGAGCAATTCAAGGTGCAAAGTAGTATAAAAGATATTGAAAACGTATTTCTAAATGAATTTCAGGTTGCTTATGAAAATTATTTAGCCAATTCTGAATACGGAGTTAAAGTTGCCTTTACAAAATATCCTAACCCGGAATTGAATGAATGGGTTCTCAATGAATTAATTTCATTTAGGCAAAACAATTTTGAGACAACGGAAAAAGTTAGAACATTTAAGAATATGGGTAAGAATCTACTTAATGAAGTTGATAAAGAGCTACAAAAATTTGAAAAAAAATAACGAATGCACAACGATGTATACCGGCAATTAAAATTGATGGTTGCCTGAGAGCGCTGCTTACAATTAATATGACAAACAAAATTGATTTAATCGGAGTATATAGCGTTGCTGGACAAAAAGACGTGCATCTGATTGAGTTGGGAATAAAAACAAATCACAAGAATATCGATGTTGGGGAATTCACTCAAGCGCAAGATGGAGTTGACAAAATGAGTTGGCAATCTCCATGGGATGAAAGCTATCTAAATGAGCACGGAACGGAAATTACAGGAGATTGGATAAACTCCCCCAATAACGAATCGGACTTTACACGAATGACTTTTTTTCTGCATTTTGTTGATTTTGACAAGCCGTTGCTTACCCAGTTTGGAGAAATTGAATTAGCAACCCCAAAAAAAATGCCTTCTCGAATATCCTCCATTATGCAATACGAAAAGCCCGACTAAAAACTGCAGCTGAACATGACTATAACCCATACCTAACCTATGGCCTTTTTTCCCTAACTTCAATGAAGTAAAATACGATTGGACTTGGCCAAGGAGTGATACCTGACGGCAATCAGGGCCGAGGTCGTTGGCAAACATTAAGGTTGTGGCTGACTAATTGAAAAAGCCAATTCACTCATTCCCTATTTATTAAGACTTTTACATGGAGTAGATTTAAAAAAACCAAATTGTATGAAAAGTGGTGGGTTGATATTTTTAACAATTCTACTTTGTTACAACCTATGTCCAGCGCAAACAGAATCCGAAATTGATTCATTGCTATCGAGGATTGCGGAAACGAAAAATTCAAAAGAAATTACCAAAACTGAACCCGCGAGAAAGATTATTGCTTTTGGAAAAAACGCTCTTCAGATAATAGCTGGATTTTTTACCGATTCGACCCAAACCAAAGTAAAATCTGAGTGTCAAGAAAGATACTTAGCCAAGGGAGAAGTTGCTATAATTCTGGCCGACCAAATTGAATTTATGCCTTATGCAAAATTAACAGATGTCCAAAACTGTCTTTTAAGCTTTTGCGAGGACAATCCAAATTTGATTGAGTACTATTTATGGGCTATAAAAACTGATGGCATTCATAATTTTCAAAAAAGATATGTTGATTGGTTAAATAGCGAGAAACACAAGAGTTACAAACCACTTTTTGTCCGATTGACTGAAAAGGAAATTGAGAGAAGAGAAAGAAAAAAAGCAAGAAAAGAAAAACGAAAAAAAAGACAAACCGAACGAAAATAATAAAAACGTTTGCTAACAATGGCTATAACCCATGCCCATCACTTGGCCTTTTTTCCCTAATTTCAATCAACTATAAAGCGACTGGCCTTGGACACGAATCATACTTGTCTGCCCGCAGGCAGGGCCGAGAACGTTGGGTGCATTTAAGATGAGCATATTTAAGAAACATAAGAACCTTGATTTTTCAGATGAAAACATTGAATCTCTTTCGGAGAGCGTAGTGGATTTAAAAAATATACTGAGTAAAATCGGAACAAATATTGGCTCTCACGAATTGAATAATGTGCTCGCTTCAGCAATGAAAAAGGACTCGAAATCTTTTAAAAAAAGTATACTGACAAATGAATTGTTTGGTGGAGCCGGAGCGCTTTGGGAATTATACTGTGGAGATGATAATTTGCAAAACGAATTTGACAAAAGACTTAAAAATTTCTGTTTAGAGTTGAAAAAAATTGGAATAAGCAATGCACGTGTGAATCAAATTTTGAACGGACTTAAATAAAAGAACGACACCACAACAGTGGCTATAGCCCATAGCTAACGCTTGGCCATTTTTTCCTAACTTGAATGTATTAAAAACTGTCTGGCGCTGGCCACAGGGGCATACCTGCTTGCCGGAAGGCAGGGCCGAGGTCGTTGGGCACAATTTGAGCTACTAATCTAAAGTTAACTGAATTGGGAATTATTTGCGAATTATACAGATTACCTGACTTTGAAATTGAAGAAATACAAAAACTCAAAATTGACGATGCGGAAGAATATCTTGATGAAAAATTTGCTTGGGTTGATTCAGAATATCACAAGCAAAACGATACTGTATTTTCTATGGACAAGGGTTGGGGTATTGCACGGTTTTTGATTCAGCAATGTGATAACTCGTCGAATAAGATATTAGCGAAATTAAATGAGCGATTTATAAAATCTGACGACGTTAAACGGATGAACAATGAATTGGAATTAATTGGAATTGAAGATTTGAAAAATGTTTATAACCAAGAAAAGCTAATAGAGCATCACGTTTACCAAGCCAAATATGAGGTCCATTGGGACTACATTAATAATTGGCATCTGAAATTATTCAAATCTGGATTCAAAAAAGCATCGGAATTGAATAGCGGAATTGCGATAAACTATATTTGAATGAACAAAATCCTGCGTACAACAATGGCTATAACCCATGCCCATCACTTAGCCATTTTTTCCTAACTTCAATCAACTAAAAAGGTCTGGCCTTGGCCACGAATCATACCTGCTTGCCGGAAGGCAGGGTCGAGAACGTTGGCGATTATTTAAACCGAATGAAAAAAGCAATCAGCTTTCTTATATTTTTAATTCCTGTTTTGACTATTGGACAATCAAATCCATTTGAAACGTTGAAGTATGACAAGGTTGTTGCTTATGAGTTTCAGGGAGAAGGAGGCTTGTTAATTGAAAGATGTCTTGCTGAAGAGAATGATAAAATAGATAAAACACTAAATCTTACTGAAAAGCAGACTAAACAGTTGGAAATAATTTTGACGTCTGAAAAAGCGTATGGAAACACAACAATGTCTTGTTTTGACCCTCATTTTGCTGTTATTTATTATTTAAATGAAAAAGTAGTCGGCACTATTAATGTCTGTTTGGATTGTAATTACCTAATCGCATCTGAAAAAATTCCAGCGACTGAATTGAAAATGATAAAGATTTCCGATGACTTCTCTTATCCTGCTAAAGGATTTAGCAAAAAAACACGAACGGAAATTAACGAATACATAAAAGGGCTTGGATTTACTAAATATTTGAGACCATTGACATCATATCTTGATGAATAAAAAACGACCCGCCAAACAATGGCTTTAATCCCTGACCATCACTTGGCCTTTTTTCCCTAACTTCAATGAAGTAAAATACGATTAGACTTGGCCACGGAGTGATACCTTCCGGCAGACAGGGCCGAATTTTTTAGTTGAAATTGTCGCAAACCATCAAAGTATTTACACTTCTTTACAGCAGTTGTCTAACTGATAAATGTATCTCAAAATGAATCCGTTGAACTCCAAAGACCATAACGATGCTATTGACAAAAAACTTATCAAAAGAACTTTGGATGGAGAAAAGAGTGCATTAAATGAACTTATAGAGCGGCATCAACCCTTTGTGTACAACATCGCTTGGAAAATGGTCGGAGACCCCACAAATGCAGCGGATCTATCGCAAGAAGCATTGATAAAAATGATCTCGAACTTGGGGAAATTCAATTTTCAGAGTTCATTTCGTACTTGGGCCTACCGTATTGTCCGAAATCATTTTCTCAACGATCAAAAAAATTCAGCTAGGAAATTTGCTTCGAATTTTAAGGAATTGGGTGCCGCATTGGATTCGATTCCTGATATTGAACTAACAGAGGAAGAAAAACTGGATAAATCGGATGAAACAAAAGAAATACGCCTGACATGCCTTTCAGGGATGCTGCTTTGCTTAACCAAGGAACAACGCATGATCTACATCATTGGCGAAATGTTTAGGGCCAACCATACGATCGGTTCGGAAATCATGGAAATGAGCAAGGCCAATTTTAGAATGAAATTGAGTAAAGCAAGAAGGGACTTGATCAATTTCATGCAAAGCAAATGTGGCCTAATTGATAAAACGAATCCTTGTCGATGTCACAAAAAAGTTACCGTTTCCATTGAAGGAGGCATCATAGACTCCAAAAACCTCCTTCAAAATCGCAAAGAGTTCTCCACTTTTCGAAACGAACTGGAAGAAGACGCAAACTACCTTTCCGACGATTCCGAATTAAAGTATCTCGAATTGCACCTTGATCATAGCTTCAAAACCAATTTTGCGAAAAAGAACTTCTTGACCCAGTTGCTTGAAGATGCTGATTGGAAAAATCGGTTAAACCTCAACTGATTCCCTTAAAGTTTTTACACATTGAAAAAAAGATGGTCTAACACTCAAAACAACATCTTCAATGGTAAAAACTTTAATTATGAAAAGAACAGTGGGCATTATCGCGGTTATTGGAACAATAGCCTATTTAGGCAACATCATTAACATTGGTTTGACGTACGCCATTGCCTGGCAAAGACAGGATCCCATGGTTTTTATGCAGCGTTTTGAGGCAACCTTTCTCCTTTTGCTACCAACCGTAGTAGTAACCCTATTACCAGGACTTATAGGGATTGTTGCTTCCATTTCTTTGAACAAAGAACATAGGGAAGCGAATAAAAGATGGCGAATGGCGCTATACGCCACCTTACTATCAATTTTGATTACTTCCGTCTACCATCTTCCCACGAACTTGGCCTTCATCGATGGGAGTTATAGTGTATCTGAAGCGGCCGGCAGATTGGAACTGTGGATCGTACTTCATTGGGTTAGGATCGTTCTGGCAGTAATAGCTTCGGTATTCGTTATTCAAGGTTTCCAAAAATCCATGGAGTATAGACTGCCTTCAGAAAATTAGTGAAAACAGAGACCAACAAAACGATGCCCCATGCCCATCACTTAGCCATTTTTCCCTAACTTCAATCAACTAAAAATACCTCCGGCGCTGACCACGAATAGCACCTGTAGGCAGGTAGGGCCGAGACCGTTTCGCCCCCTAAAACCAACTGACCAAAATGGGAATGATTTTACCGATACTAACAGCTTTACTGCTGTTTTATGCTGATTTCCAATCTGGAAAAAGGATCCCTAAAAATGTGCACGGCCAGTTCGCGCTTAAACTCAATCGAAGTTATAAATGGGTTGGGATCGTTTGCTGCTTTACAGGTTCATTTCTAATGAATGCTGCAATCATTCATTGGAATAAGGAAATAGCGGTAATGGCCCCGATTGCCATATCCATATTCTTCGGTTTGGGAGTTGCTATTTTGATAGGGTACTATAAATATTCAGTAGTCTTTGATGACAAAAGAATAATTGTAACGAACTGGATAGGGAAAAAACGAACTATAAAATGGACCGCTATTGAAAACATTAAATTCAATGCAACATCAGGGTATTTGAAGCTGTACGCCAAGGTTGGAAAAATAGTTGTTTTACAACACTCCACTGGATTCGTGGAATTTCTAAAACGAATGGAATCGAATTCAAGGTTCAGGGCAGAGGAATTAAGGATTCCTTTTAGAACATAAATTTCAGAGCATAACAAGGCGTATACCCCATGCCTATCGCTTGATCATTTTTCCCTAACTTCAAGGAACTAAAAAACTGGCCTTGGTCATGAATCCACCTTTCCAAAAGGTAGGTAAAACCGAGACCGTTAGCGGTAATTCTTGAAAAAAGGAATTCTAATACTAGTTGTTTGGATTTTGGGCACCATATTCGGACTTGCTCAAACCGAATTGCCATTTTTTGAGCAAATAGCGTTTGACTTTTACGGACAGGAGATTCTCAAGAATCATCCAGTAAAAAAGAGAATAAGTGTTTATCGATTTTACTCTGATTTTCAAAAAGGTGGGACTTACATTCCGAACGGAAAATGCTTCGAAAAACCAATATTTGAAAATCAAACAATCGAAGTTGACAAAACAACATACGAACAGGACAATATCGACTCTGGAAAATTTGAACTGGACTTTAGCCAGCTGGACAAAAAACAATTTAAAATACGGAGGAATGGTCGAGGCAGTTACCCAAAGTTATTTATGAGCTATCCCTTGGCATCAAAAAAAGAACCAAACAGGTTTTTTGTAAATGTTTCTGAGTCTTATGACCGACTTGTCATTATTTATCATTTGGAAATTAACAAGACTGGAAAAGTAGTGGATTGGTGCAAATCACAACACGAAACAATCGTTGTTTATTAAAAAATACTGGCTACGTTGTGTATCGCTCATTGCTATTGGAAATCCCAAAAGGAACCCCAGCTTGATTCGCAAAATAAGGGATACGAAGTAAAAGTCTGTTGGACGTTTTCCGCAACTAGACCATACACTAAACAGTTATATTACATTATGAAAAAACACTTATTCTGGACATTGATCCTTTTGTTTTTAAACCTCTCATGCAAACAAAAGAAAACCGAAAATTCCAACAGACTAGACGTAAAAAATGAGTTCGTGTCAAGAATTCACACAACTGACTTGGAAACCGATTTGTACCAAATATTAGGAAAAACTTCATACGTGAAACACGTATCGGATTTTGAAAATGTGAATTGGAAAACGGACTATTCAAAGGAATTCAGGTCTGGAACTTACAATATGCCAGATATCGAAGTTCTAAGCAAAATTGATTCAAAATATTTATCAATTAGTGTTGCACCTGACAACCATAATCCTATGTTATTTCAATTTATAATTGGGCTAGGGACTCATTCAGAAACCAACAATTTGAAAGAACCATCTCGAAAAGTCAAAATATACTTGACCGAATCCCAAAATGAGGAAATCCCAAAAAAGCTTATTGCCCAATTCTTCGAAAGGGACTTTAACAAAATAAATATTGAATTAAGCAAGCTTTACCTTTTAGACGAAATTGAGGACGTATATATAAATAAGAAATAACGTGGTACAACAATGGCCACAACCCATAGCTACCACTTAGCCATTTTTCCATCTTTCCCGTTATCAACTTGTTTTTCAAAAAACCTCACTACCCATAATCTCGTCCAGATTCTTTTTTCTGGACGTGACGGGGCTCGAAAAACCATGGATTGCATCAAACACGAGCTAGGTTTGTATCGCTATTAAATCCATTGATACGATGAAACCCAATAAGCTCATTACACTTTTTACGATTACGCTATCCCATTTGGTATATGCCCAGCAAGTCACCCCACAACATACCGGTCTTGAAGGTACCGGAAGCACCTCTCCGTTCCATATGGTCGCCGTGGATCAGCATACCGTTTGGGCCAGTGCCTCCAACACCAGGGCGATGGTCAAAGAACATACCCCCAATGTCATCACCCATACGAACGATGGGGGCATCAGCTGGAAAAATGAGGTGTTACCCGCAGATACACCCGACACCTTTTACGTCTCCTGCCTTACGGCAGTGAGTAAAGACAGTGCATGGATCAGCACCGTGGACCGTATGGATTTTTATAAGCCGGATGCTTGGAAACCCAAGATCTACGCCACCTTCGACGGAGGCGCCCATTGGACGGTACAAGAGGTACCCTTCTCCGATGGCTATGGGGGCCAGATCCATTTTTTCAACCATCAAGAGGGCATCGTTTTCGCCTCCAATGCCGACGGTTATTTTCAAGTATTCAAGACGTATAATGCGGGCAAGGATTGGAAAAGACTTCCTGCATCGAATTTACCTGAATTGCAATCCACTTGGGAAATCGAGAGCGATGATAGTTATTATGCCATTGAAGATACCATTTGGGTGGGCACCATGGGCCGCATACTCAAATCCACCGATCGGGGCACCACCTGGACGGCCTACAGTACCCCACTAACGGATCGGGACATGATCTTTGAAGTAAGCTTCTCGGATCCGCTACACGGCATCGCCCGCTATCACGATCGCGGGGATTACTTCTCAAAAAATATGATCGTCACTTCGGATGGAGGCAAAAGCTGGTCGAAACTCAGCCCCCAAGGACTTGCCGATAAGATTTTCGACCTCAACAGCATCCCGATCACGCCGGGAGGATTTTTATGTTCTTCTTATTCAGATACCGCCACAACCTCCAACAAATTGTACTACTCCACCGACAATGGAGCGACTTGGTCCGTTCTTGAACAACTCCATGTGCCGGGCAGGATCAGTCTATCGAGTGCGACACATGGTTGGGTATCTGAAATCGACCCCAACACCCCCGAAATCGATGTATATCGCCTACACGGGCCGATTCCTTCAGCAGCCAATACCGATGGCAAAAACTGAAACGAAGTTAAGCTGCTTAGGCAGGAGGATTATTAAAAGCGGGGAGAAACCAGTTGGCAACAAGGATTAAAATGCTATCCGAAAAAAGCAAACCCGATTATTGGCGGTGTTTTCTACTAAGCTTTGCACTACCCCCGACCTCCTTGCCATGAACAATGGTTTTAGGTATTGAAAATGCCGTTTATGCGAGATCGTTCTGTTCGGCAAATGGGCTTGTAGCACTTTCCCTCACGCTATTGCCCCAATCCCTCATCAATTCCAATATGGTGATCAGTTCTTTTCCTTTCTCAGACAAGTCATATTCGACATGCGGGGGGACGGTACCTAAATCATTTCTTGTAATGATCCCCGCATCAACCAATTCCTTTAATCGTTGCGTGAGCATTTTCTCAGAAATGACCTGAATTTTTTGTTTCATTTTGCCATAGCGATTGTATCCGTTATGAATCGCCCAAAGTATATTCAGCTTCCATCTCCCCTCCAATAAAGTCATCGCATAGGTCAAGCCACATTGCTCCAATATTTTCCGATTTTCAAAATTAACGGAGTTCCTTTTTCTCATACGAACTAATTTGTATGTACCTAACTTTTTGTTAGGTGCTAAACTATTGAATAATTTGGCGATAAAATAATTTAAATACGTACTACCCTAAATTTCAGAAACATGAAAAAATTGGAAAAATTCATATCAACGATCATTTTAAGTTTTGCTGTTTTCACGGTGAATGCCCAACAATCGGTTAAATCGCTAGGAACATTGGAATTTAGTGATGCAGGTATATTGTTTGCAGGAGACAATCTTGAAGGAGCGATCCATGCCATTGATTTAAGTGCAGAAAGTCGAAAAAAAGAAGGATTTGAAATCAATGTATCCCACGTTGATGCTCGAGTAGCTGCAGCTTTAGGCACTGCTCTTGGTAACATCCAAATTAATGATTTGGCGGTACACCCAAAGAGTGGGGAAGTTTATCTCTCCGTGACTAGAGGACATGGATTGGAAGCGCTCCCTGCCCTGATCAAAATAAATGGGGAAAAGGAGCTGAAAATCATAGACCTAGCTAGCGTAAAAATCACTACCCAACCCTTGGACAAAATACCGGAAATCGGCAAGCAATTCAAAGCCAGGGGCATCATGACGGCTCCTCCTTCAATCAAAGACATTGCCAAGGCCAAACGCCCACAGCGCATGTTTTCCATAATGGACATGGAATATCATAAGGGAGAACTATTCGTAGCCGGCGTAAGCAATGAGGAATTCAGTTCGGTATTGCGAAGAATGCCCTATCCGTTTACCGGAAAGGAAAGTATCAGCAATATTGAAATGTACCACATTGCACATGATCAATATGAAAGCCGTGCCCCTATTCGTGCGATGCAAATCAAAACCATTGATGGTGTAGATCAAATCATTGCCGCTTACACCTGTAGTCCACTGGTGTTGATTCCATTGTCTGAGTTAAAAGACGGAGCAAAGGTCAAAGCCAGAACACTTGGTGATATGGGCAACGGACAACCACTTGATATGGTTGCTTTCAATCTGATGGGACAAGAAATGTTATTCGTGACCAATAGCGGAAGAACGCCCCAAGTTATTCCACTGAAAGGTTTGAACAATGCCAAGGTGGTCACCGATAAAGACTTTGAAAGGGGATTCAAATTGGATTTGGGCCCTATTCTTCCTTACGGTCCCGTAGGAGAAGGGGTGATGTTCATGGGTGCTTCCCTTCAAATTGATGTTTTGAATGAAGAACAATTCGTATCCTTAAACAGGGATGCCCCTACCGGTAGTTTGGATTTGGAAACCGTTTCGACCATGCTTCCCTATAAAATGCACAATATCGAAGCTGCGGAGTTTGATTTTCCAAGCTACTGGTCAGCTATGGAAAAAGGAAACTAACAACGATCCTGACGGATGACTGGTAGGGCCGATCATAGCGCATATACCAAGGCTGTGTGTTATTCAACGCCGAACATGGGCTTCTACCAGTTCGTCCGATTCTCCGATCATGCAAGTCATAAAATCGCGTATATGAGGGTGTACTTTTTCCTAATACTCTTTTCCATGATAGTTTCCCAAACGGAAGCCTATTCGCAATCCGAACCAACGCTGTTGGTTCCAGATGACATCCATGGAACGGTTCAATTGGATATTTCCGCTTTCGTAAATACCGGTACGGAAAAACCCAGCTATAATCACCTAGCGGTTTTTGTGTCGGATGAGAACGAAAAATATGGTGCGATCCCGGTGCAAGGAAGACATACCGTTGAGGGCGATTATTTGGTCTTTACCCCATTTTTCCCCTTCGAAAGAGGGTTGGCCTATGTGGTGCGGTTTAAACAGTTCGACACTGAAATCGGCCATTCGTATCGATCGTTTTTCTTCGAAGGGCAACAGCCATCCCATGAAGTAAAGGTCTTGGGCATTTATCCTTCCGGCAATGTGCTTCCTGAGAACCTGCTTCGATTTTACATCCATTTCAATACACCGATGAAAAAGGGAATGGCTATGGATTACATCACGCTTTCCGATGCCGCCGGAACTAGTGTTCCGAACTCCTTTATGGAATTCAAACAAGAACTATGGAGCCCTGATGGAAAAAGGCTTACCCTCCTTTTCGATCCGGGAAGGATAAAAAGAGGGGTCTCAACCCATATGCAGCTAGGCCCTGCCTTGCTTGAAGGCGATCGGTTTTACTTGACGGTATCTGAAGCATGGCAAAATGTTTTTGGAGCAACGTTGTCAAAAAAGACCACAAAAGAATTCTTGGTCGGTGTTGCAAATCGAACTGCTATCGACCTTAGGAACTGGCAAATACATCGGCCAAAAGTCAGAAGTCTCGAACCCTTGACCATCATATTCGACAGAGCCATGGATCATGCCCTATTGCAATCCATGATCACAATTGAAGGGGAGGTCAAGAAATCCATCGCCGGCCAATGGGAAGTCCATGGGCTAGAACACCGGATTCAATTTGTTCCATCAGAAGAGTGGCAGCAAGGATCGTATCGGATCATCGTGGATAGCCGCCTTGAAGATGTGGCTGGCAATAACCTGCAAAACCCCCTTGATCAGATCAAAAGGGAGAGAGGGAGCGATTCCCCAACGCATCAAACCATCGAATTCCAATTGGGTTTGGAACATTAAATACCACGCACGCATCTTTATCGGATGTCCTTGATGCTTCTGGCAGTCATCATTTGGATGGTGTTTTTTTTGGATTTTACCCCTACCATCGCTTTCTCGGTCTGATTTTCAGCCGTATAATGTGCATGGATTACGGGGCTTGACCGAAATCATACACAGATGAGATGACTTGACCCACCTGGATTGATATGCTACGCTACTCTTCACGCCAAAAGATCTCGAACTACTTAGTTTGTAACCCACGAATTAGATTGGTCAATTCTTCATTATAGTATCCTTCATTTTTCTCATTGAATGTGATCGCCTTTTTATAGCATTTGATGGCATTCAGTGAATCTTTTCGGGCTTCGTATACTTCTCCCAATGCGGCAAAGGCCACCCACCAGTCCGGATTGGCTGCTGCATTCAACTCGAATATTTTCATGGCTTTTTCGAAGTCATCGTTCCAGACAAAGGAATTTCCGATTGCGTTGATATTCCATTTTAAATTTTCAAATCGAAACTTCGGGTTTTCCCTTTTGAGTTTCTTGAACGTCTGTAAGGCCTCATCGAACTCTTCTTTTTCAATCAGGCCCAACACATTATACTCCAATGTTGCGCCCTGGGCCCGTAATTTCGGCAGTGTTAGCCTGGCAATATCATTCACGATAATATCATAGGCTGGAGTCACGTACCCGTTCGATAAAAGTATGATCGAGGTATTGCTTTCAGGGAAGAATCGATACGCAGCCAGGTTTCCCCCTGAAAAACCAAATGACTTTTGGGCATTGATCGGATAACTCCCCCAACCGTGCAAAAAATCTTCTTTTTGATACTTAAAATCGTTCGTGTATTCAAAAGGGGACCACATTTTGGATTTGGTTTGCTCATCCAAAAGAAGCGTTTTTTTCAGCTTCCCGTCCCATTTGATAAATTCATCAAGGGTAAGGTTCAACCCATTGCCCGAATGCCCTCTAGCACCGTTGTTATCGGTCGCCTTGACAAACCCTTTGCTTTTACCCTCGTAAAAATATCGCGTCGCACGATTTGGCAATACCTCTTGTGAATTGGAAGAAAACAGCACCCCTTCATTACCACCTGCAAATTGATTTTTGAGGATAAACCCCTCAAATGTAGCACCTGTTATTTTTTCAATGATCTGGGCAAGTAACCAATAGTTGGTTTGGTTATAGCGAAACTGATATCCGGTCTCGAACTCCATGTTATCATCGAATAATTTCGCCATCAGGTCTTCATCCGATAAAGTGCTTTCATATTTGAGGATATCCGGAAGCCCTGATGAATGGCTCAACAGGTTCTTAATTTTGATTTTCTGCCAAGCTTCGGGCAAATCATCGAGGTAAGTGGCCAAGGTATCATCCAATCGTAATGCTCCGTTTTCGATCAACTGAAAGACCCCTGTCGTAGTGATCAGTTTCGTAGCAGAGAAAATCCGGAATAAGGTGTTTTTATCAACAGGAACGTTTTCTTCCAACGACGCCTTGCCATAGTAGGCTTCAAAAAGGATCCCATCATCTTGAACAACCGCCAGGGCCAAACCAGGGATTTGATGATGTGCGATGGTTTTTTTGAGGTAAAAATCAATTTCCTGCTTCAATTCCTGGGCATGGAGTTGATTCGCATTGAATACACACAAAAAGCTGTTGGCTAGAAGGATAAGGATCGATAATCGTTTTAGTTGTTTCATTTTTTGTTGCTTTTAGTTTACAAGAGGACTATTAAAAAAATCGCTTGTTGCAGATTGGATGGTGGAACCACAACATACCGATCTGGATATATGGAACTGGATTGAGGTTTAATACATGATTCGTATGAGGTATGGACTATTCTTCATTTTGGAAAATCGGACGATCCAATACATGGGCAAGGGCAACTAGCGTATTGGGGGATCATCTTCCAGAATCGCATAATGAAAGTTATCCCTCCATTTCCCCCGAATGGGGAGTATTTTTCTCCGTCTTCCTTCCCTTGTCATTCCGGATTTTTCGAGAACCCGGATGGAAGCTATATTTTCAGTGTCAACCCCGGCTTCGATCCTATGAAGCTTGAAGTCTTCGAAACCGGATTTTATCAAGCGCTTTGATACTTCAGTGGCAAACCCTTTTCCCCAAAAAGAAGGCATCAGCTTATAATAGATTTCACCGATCGAAAATTGATCAAGGGACAGGGTCATTCCCGCAATACCCACAAAGGCACCGGTACTCTTTAGGACGATTTTCCACAAATAGAACTTTCTTGGTTTGGTCACCTTCGCTTCAACCAAGTGCTTAATCGCTCCTTTCGTTTCTTCAATGCTTTTTGGAATCGGAAGGGTATTGTATTCGGCTACCGCATCGAAAGAATGCAAGAGATGGATTTCCGTTACGTCTGCCCATGAAACTTCTTCTAATTTCAATCGTTTTGATTCAAGTGTCATGAAAATCCGTTTTTGATAGGTTCGCTTTTTAAACTAGTGTAATCCGCTACTGTTCTAACTGGTAGTGGTTCGATCTACATGCTCAGATTGGATATCCAGCCTGTTTCTTTTAATCAGAAATAAAGAATAGATCAAGCAGGGCAGGACGAGGAGAACGGTTAAGATGCTATTTTCCAATGAGGTGGGATCACTGATCTTTTTTTGGATCGGAATTCCCGCCTTATCTAATTTGGCTGCAAAGTCTATGAGCGTGTGGATAATGATCAAGGGGTATATCCTCTTGGTAAGGAGTAGCACCAGGCCGAAAAGCATTCCGATAAAACCGGCAAAAAACACCTGGGAAATTTCACCGTAGATCCCTTTATCGAACCTGATCAAATGGATCAAGCCAAAAAGGATCGAGGAGATCACTACGGAAACGACAACGCCCTTCTTGGTTCCGGATGACGTCTTTATCAACATGGATTGAACTACCCCCCTAAAACCCAATTCTTCAGAAATACCGACCGAAAGGCAATACAAAAGAAGGATCGCCATATTGCTCCATTGCACCTTTTCATAGAGGTCATCCATAAACAAGGCATTCAATAAGACGAGATAAAGGAGCGGAAACAGCAGGACTCCTTTTTTAGTCATGGGGTCTTGGGTCAGTCCTGCCAAGCCAAGAAGTCCGTTGGCCTTTATGAAATAGCAGGAAACGACAATCATTATCAGATTGATTCCAAACCCTAATAACAGATGTACATTATAATCATCAATAGTCCGCTCCAAAAGGAAATTGACGAAGTATTCCCTTATGAGGACGAGACCGATCAGGATGACCAGGAAAACAAGAAGTTGATTCAGGTGTTTGCGCATCGCGAATAGAAATTCCATTTCCCCACAAAAGAACCGGAATTCCCATACTGAAAGGGTACATAGTATCCAAAGGAACTAATTACCGCTTAGTTTTTTGCGATATGTCGAAGGGGAGTACCCTGTAGATTTTTTAAAAGCCCGGTAAAAACTGGTTTTTGAGGTAAACCCACAATCATAGGCAATCGCGATCAAGGTGTACCGTAAAGCGTCTTTTGAATGCAAGCGTTCTTTGACCTCATTCACCCTATAGGTGTTGATAAAGTCGTAAAAGTTGGTCTCAAGATTGTTATTCAGCAATTCAGAGAGTTTCTTATCTGAAGTCTGCAATAAATCAGCGGTCTTTTTCAAGGTCAGCTGCTCATCCAAATAGGGCTTGTCATTCTTGAAAATAGCATAAAGCCGTTCTTTTAGCCCTTCAATTTCATTTGATGTCAATCTAGACCTTTGGTACGGTTTTTTAACGTTTCCCTTGGTCGGCCCTATGTCCAATTGGTCATCCTCAATGAAGATTTTCGATTGATTAAACCCGTAATACCCTAGATAAGTGAGCAAAAGTGTCACGAGTAACAAACTAAAAATGTAACTGTAATAATTGAGTTCAAAATCAAAGATCAACTCAATGATCATGGTGCAGAAGTAGATAAGGCTGGTAGCGAAAATCCCTAAAATCAAATTTCGAATCCACAAAAAGTCCTGTTGATCGAACGTCGAGAAATTTGACTTATAAATAGTTCGATAGTTACGAAACAGATAAAATGAATAGGCCAAATAAGCCATCAAATACAATTGTGCCACCAACAATTGCAACGCTAACGAATCTTGTAAAAATGCCACATATCGAATGAATACGGAGTCATCTATTGCATGAAGAAGTATAGGCAAAGAAACAAGAAGGAGGTATACAACCGGAATGATGAAATGGATGGTAAAGTTGCTATGCAAACCTTCCTTACTGACAAAAACATACCGGATATAAAGCAGGATCAGAGGACCAATGAACCACTCTATGCCATCCTGAAAAACGAAAGTCAGTAAAGCTATCGTTGTTAATCCATTAAGGGTCGCATAGGTATTGAGAATCAAAAAGAAGATCAGAAAAAAGATACAGATCAAGACTCGGTTGTGATTCGATGACCGATCTTTTTTTATTAATTGAAAAAGAAGAATTGAGTTAATGACAATTCCCGCGACAAGAAAGAAATGGACTTCCGTACCCATTGGTTGAAGTTAAAAAAATTGACGTATTCAAAAACCACCCTTTCAATGAACTTTGCGGTTCGCTTCATCCATCATGCAATTACCATCCGTTTTATAGCATATCTAAAGCCATTATGAAGAAAAAAAGACCTCCAAAAACGGTATCGTTCTAAGGAAGTCTTTATCGCTTTAGCCTGTCGGGATGACTGGATTCGAACCAGCGACCACGCGCACCCCATGCGCGTACGCTACCAGACTGCGCCACATCCCGCGCAATTCGCGACTGCAAAAATAGTAATTGTTATCAAATTCGATCATAGGAATTCCGACATATTTCCCCTTTCCCTCGAATGCCCCTTCAAAGCGCTAACATCCTGTTAAGATGATTGCCGAGAACCCCTCGATTCGCTACTTTCGTTGCCGAGCGAACTTTTTGTCAACCCAACCGATTTTCATGAAACGACTCCTCCCTGCCCTATTGATCATCATGCTGTTTTGCAGCCACGACATGTTTTTAAAACTGGAAGGCTTCTTCTTGCAACCCCAGGCCCAAGCCGAGGTGCAATTGTTCAACGGCACTTTTGAAAAGAGTGAGAACGTCATCGATCGCGATCGTATGATCGATATGAGTCTGGTCGGTAACGGCCAACGCATCGCGGTTGACAGCGCCCAATGGTTCGAAAAAGACAGCACTACCTTTTTACGTTTCACCACGGGCGATGCAGGAACCTGGGTGGCCGGGGTGTCGACCAAACCCCGATTGATCGAATTGGCGGCCCCCGATTTCAACGGGTATCTCGAACACGATGGGATCATCGACATGCTCGAGCAACGCAAAAACAACAATACGCTGGACCAAGATGCCATAGAGCGGTATTCCAAACACGTCAAAACGCTATTCCAAGTCGGCGACCAATTGTCTGACGATTGGAAGACCGTACTCGGATATCCCATCGAGTTCGTCCCGCAAGGCAACCCGTATGACCTGCATCCGGGCCATTCCCTAAAGGTGACCTTGTTGTTGGAGGGCCAGCCCCTGGCCGATCAACTGGTGTATGTGGGCCATCAACCGACCCACGGACATACCCATAACGGCCAGCATACCCATGACGATGGCACGACCCATTCCCATAATGAAAACACGGATCATGGTCATTCACACGAGGGGGTTCGACAACTTCGTACTGACGATAATGGGCAGGTTGAGCTAGACATCGATGCGGGCGGGGTATGGTACTTGCGCACCATCCATTTGGTGACCGTTGAAGAAGCGGGACTTACCCATGAATCGAATTGGGCGACCTTGACTTTTGCCGTGGGCGAAGGTCATGCCCATGAACATGACACCGAGACCCACCACCACCATGAAGAGGGCTTGGCCTCGTATTGGTATTGGATCGGCAGTGTCATGCTGATCATCCTATTCTTTGTTGGGTTCAACCGTAAGAAGAAATAAGCCGAAACCCATGTTCAAAATCAACCGGAACCTACCCACCCTGTTGTTGTTGCTACTGCCTTTAGGGCTGTTGGCCCATGATGTAAGCGGGGCCGACCGCCAGACCTTGTTGGATGGGGGCCTTTGGGCCTATCTATGGGTCGGGGCCAAACATATGGTCACCGGCTACGACCACCTGCTGTTCTTGGTCGGGGTCATCTTCTACCTCTCGGGCTTCAAAGACATCGTCAAGTTCATCACGGTGTTCACCATTGGGCACAGCATCACCTTGACCGGGGCGACCTATTTGGGGATCCAAGTCAATGAACATCTCGTCGACGCGGTCATCGGGCTGAGTGTGTTGTATAAGGGTTTTGAGAATCTAGGGGGGTTCAAAAAATGCTTCGGTGTCGATTCACCGAACCTTCTTCTCATGGTGTTCCTTTTTGGACTGATCCATGGGATGGGCCTATCGACACGACTGCAATCCTTCGATATCGGGGAAGCCGATTTTCTAGGCCGTATCTTAAGTTTTAACCTAGGTGTCGAACTCGGGCAGGTCGCGGTACTGATACCGGTTATTTTCTTCATCCAACAATGGCGGAAACGAGATAGTTATGAAGCTTTTTACAAAGCAGTCAACCTCTACTTGGTCATCGCCGGGGTCGCCTTAACGGCCTATCAGATCTGGCAGTATGCCCATGGTGCGCATTGATTCCTACCCCATCTTAGGGTACATACTATGGAATTCGTTTGGTTCGGAAATTGGGCACCGCCTTATTTCCCGGATAGGAATTCATGGATTTCGTGAAACAGCGCTTCTCGGGCTTCCGCTGAATCATTCGACGGATTGAACATAAAATAACTGATGGTCTGCTCGTGGCAGAATTCATCTAAGTTCTGGCCCTTCCATGCACCGTAGCTCATCAATAAGGTCGTGTAATCGATTTTGTACGGTTTGTTTTCCGACGAAAGTCCGCTGAGTATCAAACTTAACTTCAATAAGGAGGTTTCATCAAGCGCCGATTCGGCATCAAACAAAAAAGAAGGAATGTGAGGTGGGGTCTTTTTGTTCATCTAAGGTATTAAGGTATAAAGGATGGAAGCGCCGAAGCGCTTGCATAACAAAATAAACCAATAAAAGCATGCCATGTTCAGTTGCGCCAATGAACCGTCATTTTTTTATGTTGAATGGTTTAATTCTAGATTTAAAAGGTGTAAGCTCACGCCATGTACCAACTTAAAACGGTATTAACGGTACAAGGTAAAGTGACCTACGAACTGTTGCTGCTCTTGATCATTGGCGTTGACCACGTACCAATAGTCCCCAGTCGGTAGCGGTTGTCCTTCGTAGGTTCCGTCCCAGCCCTTGACTTCGTCCAAAATGGCCACTACCCGACCGTAACGGTCATAGATCTTGACTTCGATGTTGGGGAAGAATTCGCTGTTCTCCGGAAACCAAAGATCGTTCAGATTATCCCCGTCGGGAGTAAAGAAGTCGGGGAACTCGGGCATCCCTTCAAAGTTGAACGGCATGACCAGATTGGCCACACAACCGTTTTGGTCGCGAACCATGATCTCAATGGTCGAATCGAAATTGATATTAAAAATGTTCACATCGCCGAACGACTCCCCTTGAAAGAAGTATTCATAGCCACCGAAACCTCCGGTAGCGATGGCGGTGATTTCATTAGGGCCGGTTTTTTCGGCCTCTAATACCAGGGGTTCATAGGCGTCAATCTCAAACTCGGCCATGGTGATACATCCATTTTGGTGGTATACATACACGATATGCGGACCTGGTGCCAAATCGCCGAATACCCGGGTATCGTTGGCCATGGTAATATCATCGACATCCAAAGAGAACAGCAGTTCCGGGATCAGGTTGGTCTGGGTGATCTCGATGGTCGTCGTACTGTTCGGGAAAATGCCATCACAGCCATAAGTGACTACGGGTTCGGCCATCAAATCGATCCCGATTCCGACCTCAACGACCACATTGGTTTCACAGCCTGCGGCATCGCGAACGAAAATCACATAAGTCTCCCCACCCAATAGGTTATCAAAGAACAAGGCATCGTTTTGCACGAAATCAGCATCTTCGGCAGAATTGACACTGGTGTAGTAGGGTGCCGTTCCTCCCATAACCTGGAGGGTCACCGTACCATCACCATCTCCCAAACAGGTTTCCGGGGTGGCATCGGCAATACCCGCAACCAGTTCCATAGGTTGGTCGATCACCACAGTCTGTGTGATCGTACACCCGAGTTCATCTTGGATGATGATATCGTATTGTCGCGGTGCCAGGTCATCAAAAGTCTTCCTATTCGGATTGCTAGGATCGTCGCCTTCAAAGAACTCACTCAAAGTATCTGAGATAGAATAACGGATCACTCCGGTTCCCCCACTGGCTTCCAAGATGATGCGACCATCGGCAGCGCCGAAACAGGTGGCATCCTGAACTTCAAAATAATCCAAGACCAATGGCGGCTTCGGCTCGATCACAATAGGTGGGGAAATGGTCTCACACCCGCCACTTCTTGCAAACACATAATAGGTACCGGCGTCAAGGTTCCTGAAAATCCCGGAATCTTGGAAATCACGGACGGTATTCGCCGGAGTCGGGTTCGGAGGGGTATCCGAACTCAATAGGGCATAGCTGTAGTTGCCAATACCCCCAAAGGCTTCCGAACGGATGATACCCGTTGGTTCATCGGCACAATTGATGATCGCATTGGCCAAATCCAGATTGATCACTAGTGGCGCGGCAGGATCCAAAGAGATTTGGTTCGAACGCTCAAAGGGGCATCCGTTGGAATTCTGTACATCGTATTGGAACGGTCCGGGGTCGAGGGTGATGTCTTCGGCAATCTCTACGGAGGTAGCCAACGGATCGGTCGTACTAAAAGGCACGAAGGGATCCGCGGTACCCGAACGGCGATAGAAATAGCTTACCCCTAGTTCAGGGTTGGTCACCGTGAGCAACATGCGACCCAAGTCCCCACAACCCGGGGGCTGTAATTCCACCAACTCGGCGATTACGATTTCAGGGTCTTGAACGGTTATCGGAACCGTGGTAAAGCTACAGTTCCATCCGTCGAAAACGGTGATCGTATAATCACCCGCGGCCAAGTTCTGGAATTGGGGGGTGGTTTGTAACCCACTATCGGTACCATCCGACAAGCGGTTCAATTGGAATAGGTAGTTGCCCACTCCTTGTCCCCCAACAATGTTGAAAGCTTCTATGGCCCCGTTGTTATCGTTGTTACACTGCAATGGGTTGATGACTTGGATGTCGGCCGTAATCGGGGTCGGCAGTGCCAAGTTCAAGGTATTGGTGGCGACACAACCGTTGGCATCCCTGACGTTGACCGTATAGGTGCCGGTCGATAAGCCTGAAAATATAGGGTCGGTATTCGGGAAATCGGTCAAGACGGTCACCCCATCGATATCGATCAATTGGTATTCGAAAGTACCCCAGCCCCCATCACCGGTCGCCGTAATCTCCCCAAGTCCGGGTACATTACAGGTCACATCGGCGGTTTGCAGCAAAGCAACGGTCAGGGCCCTATCGGGCGATCGTACCGTAGTCACATTACTGACCACATCACAAAATGGGGCGTCAAGGGCCTCGACGTGTACGACCAGGTTGCCTGCCGGCAAGCCCGTGATGATCTCAGGGGAATTGATCGGTGCGTTGGTATCAAAACTTCCGGTCACCCCGGTCGAGGTTTCCACTCCGGCATTGTCTCGCGAGAACACCTCATATTGGTACATGCCACTGTAGTTGTTGATCGCAAGGCTGATCTCGCCGTCCATCCCATTGAAACAGGTTACCGGACGGACCTCGGCAATTACGGCCTCTATGGTATTGTACTCGGGCATGTTCACTACAGCGGTCAGGTAGGTACATCCCCCACTTCCTAGATCGGTAACCGCGAAAATATAATCCCCTGGAACCGCGATATCCCAGGTCACCGTATCGGTCCCTCCTGAATTTTGGGCAGGCTCCGAGCCCAAAGGCAAGATCTCGACTTCATAATTTCCAGGGCCTTGATCGATGATGATATCGATCGAACCCGGGCTGACCCCTACCCCCGTAGCATCACAGTTGATCGGATTGACCGCATAACTGAAGGTCAGATCGGTCGGGGCGTTGATATTCACTGTACTGTAGGCTTCACATCCGTTTTGGTCCCTGACGGTGATCAAAATCGATTGGTTGGTACCATTATCGATGATCTCGAAAACATTACTGGTTTGGAAGTTGGTTCCATCGAAGGCCGGCGTACCGTCGTTCATGCTGTAGGTGTAGGGTCCGGTTCCCGTTGCGGTTCCGGATCCATCCCCATTATCATCCACGAAAGCGGTAATGGTGGCCGTACTGAATTGGTTGCTCGCCGGGTTACAAGAAAACTCGGTATTGGCGGTGTTCAGCTGTAGTGCGGTAGGTTCCGAAATCACGATATCGGTCGAGCGATCCGAACAACCACGGTTCGAAACGACTTCCACTTGATAGGTTCCTTGACCCAGATTATCAAAAACGGAAGACCCTTGTGGTCCGGCCACGATGGTCGTGGTAGCCCCATCGTAAAGGATATAACTCAATGGGGTATCGGTATCCGTTCCGGGTTGCAGGTCTACCGAGATGCTGCCGTCATTGGCGCCGTTACAAGTAATCGAGGTACTTGGTGTGGCCACGATGACCGGGGTATCGACCGTCGATACATTGACGATGGCATTGTCGGAACAGAGTGGAATGGTGTTCGAACTCAAGTCGGTCACCAAGATGTCATAATCCCCTGGAGGGATGCTATTGAATACGTTGGAGCTTTGGGGCGCACCGATAGGCAACAAGGTACCTGCGTCGCGCAATTGGAACTCGAAATTACCACTACCTCCGGTCGTGTTTACCGTGATCACTCCGTCGCCCGCATTACAGGTCGGTACGGAAGTGGCATCAGCGGTAATCGAGAAAAAGTCAAAGACCTCGGCAGTGATGGTAGCGGTACAACCATTGCCATCGCGAATGGTGATCAAGTAACTTCCCGGATTCGGCACTACGAAATTCGGACTGTCTTGGAAACCGCTTCCGATGTCATATTGGAAGGTGGTTTCGGGTGCCGGACCACTGGTCAAGGGAGCGGTCACATTGATTTGATAACCACTGGTCGCGGTACACTGATTGATCACGTCGATCGTCGGGCTAGGCACCCCGGCGCTTTCGGTTACCGTTGCGGTGACCATATTGGTACATCCACTGGCATCTTCGATATAGAAGTCATAGGTCGTGGGGTACGGACCGGCAATCTCAAAACTCGTATCCGCAGCAAAGGTCGTCGGTGCGGGATCCCCGGTAGGGACATAGGCAAAACTGTAGGGTGCGGTACCTCCAAATCCACGAACGGTAATCAAGGCATTCGAATTACAGGTAGCCGCAATATTGGCATCGATCGCAATGCCCGGAATATCTTGGGTGATCAACACCAATTCGCTGGCACTACAGCCGGTATTGTCATCGGTTACGATGATCTGGTAGTTCGCCGGCGGCAAATTGGTGAAGGTTCCGTTGTATGGGATCGGTTCATTGGTCAAGGAAGTCGGTCCCGAAACCGTTGCGCCGGTATCGGTATTCTCCAAGGTGATCGTGATATCGGCCGGACTCGGGGCAATACCGGTCACTTGGTAGTTGATCTCACCTGTGCCTGCAATATCACAGGAAGCGAAGGTGGAAGTTGCGGTTACATCGATCGGGCTCGGTGGGGTAATCGGATCAATCTGTTCGATATAGATACAACCCAGCGCGTCACGAACCTCAACGAAGTAGGTCACCCCGAAAGTGACCACAGCTGAAAAGTCGTGAATATCGATACCATTGACATTGGCCAAAACAAAGGTAGGGTCACCGACCAATCGGAATTCGTATGGAGCCGTTCCGCCAACTGCTTGTACCCGATACGAAATAAAGGGATCGGAACAATTCGCAGGAGGGGCATCCAATGGAATCAGGTCCAATTGGTTTTGTTCGATAACGGCCACATCACGGTCTTCACAGCCAGAGGCGTCACGGGTGACCACGGTATAGCTTCCCTCCGCCAAACCAGCGAAATTCTCAGATGTACTTGCCGTACCCAAAGAAGAGGCGACCAAGGTTCCTGAAAGATCGTAAACCTCATAGTCGAACGGGGCCGTTCCGTTCAAGATATCCGCGGTAATCGAACCCAAAGTCTGTGGCGGGGCCGAACAGGTAGCAGGATTGGCCGTAACATCCGTATCCAGCGGATCGCTGGTCAAAATGGTAGCCGAAATCGGGCTACTGATACAGCCACGGCTATCCCGAATGAAAAAGTTCGAATAGGTACCTGGGGCATAACCGGCAAATACATTTTGATTGCCAAAGGTCGCACCACCATCATTACTGAACTGGTAAGGAGGCACCCCTTGGGTCGTATCCGGGATCAATTCAACGATACCGCTATTCAAATCCCCACACTGGGTGTCGGTGGCAACGGCGGTACCGGCAATGGTTTCTTGGGGGGTAATGGTCACGTCGTTCGAGGTGTTCTCACAGCCTTGCGAATCACGCACCACAAAACGATAAGTCGTATCAGCGGTAATGGATCCGTCATTGGGCACGAAGAAGACGAAACTGTTTCCGGTGATCGGTGCGTTGCTCGTAGTCAAAGTTCCATTAATGTAGACGTCGTAATCGACATAACTGCTTCCTGCAGGATACCCGTTCGAAATATTGACCTGGATTTCCCCATCAGGACCGGAACATTCCAGTTCCCTGATGATGCTTGCATTGGCGATGATCTGGGGCGCGATGGTCGCCGTGACGGTATCACGACAATCGTTGGCATCGACCACTTCGATCGTATAGGTGCCGGGAGTAAGACCGGTAAAACTATTGCTAGCACCGAGTGGGCCACCATTGATACGGTATTCGTATGGGGCCGACCCGGAGGTAGCATTTACGACTAGGGAAGCAGCGTCGAAAGCATCATAACAGAAGTCCGACGCCGCATTGTCCACAGTCAAAACCGGTGTGCTCAAAGCACTAAGGCTGAAGGTATCGGTGACCGTACATCCATTGAGGTCGGTTACCGAAACCGTATAAGTTCCATCTTGTGATAGTCCGGCAAAGACAGGGCTGTTTTGGGGCCCTCGTGTCGAACTATCGGGTTGGGTCAAGGTATAGCGGTTACCACCCCAACCCCCAGAGGTGTTCACGGTCACACTTCCGATATTCCCATTTTGGCAGCTCATGGCACCGACATCCAAAAGATCGATGTTCAAAGCCGCGGCAGGTCCTTCAATAGTCAAGGTAGCCGTATCGGTACAGTTGGTTTCCTCATCGGTTACCGTAATCACATAGCTTCCCGCAGCCAAACCGGTCAAATCAACGGTACCGCTGTTCTGGCCGGTAAAGACCGTTCCGCCATCGATGCTGTAACTGTAAGTGGTATTGAATCCGTCGACCAGGTACCTACCCGTTCCATCGGAATCCCCGAAACAGGTAATGGGACTGATTTGTTGGGCCTGGGCCTCAATGGAGCTGATATCGGTTATGGCGAAGTTTTCATCATACGAACAGCCCGCATTGTCGGTCACCCTGAAGGTATAGGTACCCAATCCGAGTCCGGTAAAGGTATCGTTGGTCCCGTTATTGACCACACTAGCCGCCGGAGCGATAATTTCATAGGTATACGGGGCGACCCCATCGGTTACGGTTAGGGTGACCGAGGCCGTGGTGGTGATGCAATCCAAACTGGATATGGCAAAATCAAGATCGGTGGGTTTGTCCAAAGCGGCGAAAACGATATCAGGCAAAGCTTCTACACATCCATTGGCATCACGCACCAAGGGCGTATAGGTTCCGACACCAAGATTCGTAAAAGTCGTGGTAGCACTAAATCCAGCACCGATACTGAATTCATAGGGCCCTGTACCTCCTGATACCCCATTAATACTGATTTGACCTCCATTTTCATTGGCACAGTCAGGTGTAGCATCCGCAGTGGCGGTGGCATTGATGGTGGTCGGGGTACCGACGGTCGCATTCTGGGCTGGAGTCGTACAGGTGAAGGAATCCTGGGTATACCGGAGCATGATATTATAGCTGCCCGGGGCCAAGTTCGAAAATACGTTACTGACCTGATAGTTGACCCCGTTGTCAATGCTGTATTCGATATTATATCCGAAACCGTTGGTGAGATTGACGATGATTTGGCCGTCATTGGCGCCACCGCAATTCGCATCCATTTCGGTGATGGTAAAAGTGGGCGGGGGGATGTCCTGAACGTCCACCGATCCTGAACGTTGACAGCCGTTGGCATCTTCGACCAAGATGGTATAGGTGCCCGAGGCGGTCACGGCAAAAGTCGCCGTACCGGTATACGGTCCGCTGAAGTTGGTTCCCCCATCCAAACTGTAGCGATACGGGGCGGTCCCTCCTGAGGTGTTCAAGGTCACATCGACCGAGGTGGCCCCACAACCAAAACTATCGGAAGCCGTTGCCGAAACATCCAAGGGGCTGATGCCACTACCGATTTCAATGGGGTCGCTATTGATATCAGTGGTCACCGTAACATCACAGTCATTCGTCTCGACCCGAACGGTATAGACTCCGGAACCGACATTGGCGAAGGTATACGAATCGGCACCATCAGGGCCGAAGGTATCGACCGTAACCCCGTTTTTGATGAAACGATAGGTGTAGAATCCGGGTACGCCCGAAACTTGTACGTCGATACTACCCTGCTCGCCACTACACTGAATATCGTTTTTGGAGACGTCAACCGTCATATCCAAACTGCTCACGGTTACCGTATTCGATGGGAAAAGACAAGCACTGGAAGCCACGTCTTTCAAACGCACCCAAACCATATAATCGCCCGGGGCAGTGATATCGAAATACGGGTCATCCTGGTAGGGCCCAGCAGAAGTATTCAAACTGTACTCATAACCGATAGGAACGTTTGTAATTTCTACCCTACCAGGGTTACCGCATATGATATCCTCAAAAATCAATTGGGGATCCAATGGATTTTGAGTGACTTTGAAATAATAGAATTGTCCTGAATCGACCCGGACCCGATATTCACCAGCAGCGCTGAGATCGTAGGTGGCATTGGTTCCGACCGTATTCCAGGTACAGGAGGTATTGATCGTGGGACAGTCATCGACCACCGTCGGTGCGCAGGTGTTGGGATCCAATTGCTGCCATTCATAGCTTCCCCCCGATTGAGAAAGGGAGATGGTCCGTACATCGCTGGTACCACATAAAAAGAACTTAGCCAGCGTACTACCGTCATTCGGGCATACCACTTCTTCATTCGCACCCTGAATGATCGTCATGAACATGGGTGCGGCTTCGAAAGCCGTATCGAAAGCGGCCGATTGTTCCTCCAAGGACTCGGAAAGCGAGGTTTCGTTTTCCGCCACCTTAGGAAACAACAGCTCTGCTCGAAGAATGGTATTCGAGTGGGTAACCGCCGAAAATACTACAATTGATGAAAACACCAATAGCACGGCATTCAGAAGACGCCTTGTCGGTTTGCTGGGCATAGGTTAAGCTCGGTTATGATAAGAATATCAGATTTGGGACCTCAATATTCTAAAATCGTAATGGTTTGACTTATAGCATTATTTTTTACTTACTTTGAACGCCACTAAGGTGTCATTCAACTAACTTTCTATACATTTTAACGATAAAACTATGAAAAAGTGTGTGATCTATCCCTATTTTTTCGTTGTACTGCTCACCCAAGCCTGCGGACAAAAGACGGATACCAGCATCAACACCCCCGCAACTGTCTCATTTACAGCTAATTTAGTTATCGACGAGCTCGAAAACCCCTGGGGTATGGCCTTTTTGCCCGATGGGACGGTTTTGGTCACTGAAAAGTCGGGGAAACTTTTGCATGTCAAGGCGGGAAAAACCACCGAAATCAAGGGACTACCGGAAGTTAAAGTGCTAGGGCAAGGCGGATTGATGGATATTGAACCCCATCCTGATTTCAAAACCAACAAACTCGTTTACCTTTCCTTCGCTTCTGCAGAAGGGGAAGGGCGTGGGGCAAATACGGCCATCCTTCGTGCCAAACTTGAAAAGGATCGATTGACCCAACAAAAAGTATTGTACAAAGCAGCCCCCAACTCCAGCAAACCCTACCATTTCGGTTCGCGGATCACCTTCGATAATGAAGGGTATCTCTATTTTTCAGTCGGAGACCGGGGCAGTCGCGACAAAAACCCCCAATCGGTCGAACGCGATGGGGGTAAGATCTACCGCTTGCACGATGACGGCCGCATTCCGGAAGACAACCCCTTCTACAAACGTTCCGGGGCCAAAAAAGCCGTGTACAGCTATGGGCATCGCAACCCGCAGGGCCTGTTGAAAAACCCCTTTACCGGCGAGATTTGGGAACATGAACACGGACCTAGGGGCGGTGACGAGATCAACATCATACGAAAAGGCAAAAACTACGGCTGGCCGATCATCACCTACGGCATCAATTATAGCGGAACGCGAATTACCGATGAAACCGCCCGTGAGGGCATGGAACAACCGCTGTATCAGTGGACCCCGTCGATCGCACCTTGTGGAATGGCGTTTGTGGACTCCAACACCTATCCGGACTGGAAAGGCAACTTGCTGGTCGGTTCACTATCCTTCCAATATCTCGAACGATTGGTGCTTGAAAACGGTAAAGTCACCTATCGTGAAAAATTGTTGGATGGGATGGGTCGTGTGCGCAGTGTCGAACAAGCCCCCGACGGCTATATTTATGTCGGTATCGAGGGCAAAGGCATCTACCGTTTGGAACCTAAATAGGAAAGGGGGGCTTTTCCTATACGCGTTTGCCAATGAGTTTCAAATAGGTATGCAATTCGGTTTTCACCTTGGGAAACAGCAAGAGCAAGCCTATGAAATTCGGAAAGACCAAAGCCAAGATCATGGCATCCGAAAATTTGATGACCGCATCCAAGGTTACCGCCGCACCCAAGACGGTAAAAAACAGGAAGAGGATCTTGTAGGTCAAATCGGCCCCCTTCGAACGTCCAAAGAGGTATTTCCATGCTTGCAGGCCATAGTACGACCATGAAATGATGGTCGAAAAGGCAAATAAGACCACGGCTATGGCCAATACATAGGATGACCCGGGAATGGTATTCTCAAAGGCCATGGAAGTGAGGTTCACCCCTCCTACCCGTGTCCCGTCGGCCAATAACACCTGTTGGTTGACCACATCACCGAAAACGAATCCCCCATCGATATTGAACAACACAATGACCAAAGCGGTTATCGTGCAGATGACCACCGTATCGATAAAAGGCTCCAACAAACCTACCAAACCTTCTGAAGCGGCGAAATTGGTGCGTACTGCTGAATGGGCGATGGCCGCGGAACCAGCACCCGCCTCATTCGAAAAAGCGGCCCTTCTGAAGCCTTGGATCATTACACCGATTACCCCACCCACGATGGTTGCCCTCGGTTCGAAGGCCTCTTTAAAGATCAAACCCAAGGCCTGACCCAGCTTATCATAGTTCAACAGCAAGATCGTCAAGGCGGCAAGAACATAAACCCCTGCCATGAACGGAACCACCTTTTCAGTGACCTTGGCGATCCTTTGGATACCCCCGATAATCACAATACCAACGATGAGGGCAAAAAACAAGCCGATCAAACTGCCTGAATTCGGACTGTCAATAGCAAATCTCGAAATGATCTGCGCCGCCGCTTGGTTGGTCTGAAATGCGTTGCCACCCCCCAAGGAAGCGCCGACACAAAGCATGGCGAAGACCATGGCCAATATTTTTCCCAATGAGGCCAACCCCCGTTCTTGAAGCCCTCGCGATAAATAATACATCGGACCCCCGAATACCCGACCACGATCATCGATATCGCGGTATTTGACCCCTAAGGTACATTCGACGAATTTGGTCGACATTCCGAGCAAGCCGGCAATGATCATCCAAAAGGTAGCCCCGGGACCCCCGATCGATATGGCCACGGCCACCATGGCGATGTTGCCTAAGCCTACCGTGCCTGAAACGGCCGTCGCCAAAGCCTGAAAATGGTTGACCTCCCCCCCATGACCGTCAGGACCGATATCCCGTATTTCCAAATAATCGTAATCACCGCGAACGACCCGTAATGCGGTCGGAAATCGACGGATGTTCACAAAACGGAAATAGACCGTAAAAAACAAGGCGCCGGAAAGGAGCAGGATGAGTACGATCGGGATGCCGATGCCAAAGAAACGGAGTTCGGTAAAAACCAGGTTTTCCCACCAAATGGCAAATGGCATAAAGGCTTCATTGAGCCGATCGTCGAATCCTAGTGTGTTTTCTGAAAGTTGTACGGCAAATGCGGAGACCATCATAGCGCGGGCTTTTGAATTTCCGGCAAATTGCCTTGAGCTTGTCGGAAACCCCCAAGATGTCAGAAGAAATATGGAATTGTCAGTAACCCGCTTTCCGACAATTCACGCTAAAGCCCCTAAAAATGGATGTTTTCGGGCAAAACACGCAATCGGATTTTTCGTTCGCGTTTTTTAGACAACTCGAACATCGCCTCCTTAAACGGCTCCAAATGTTGTTCATTGGTCCAATTCCCCTTCCCGAAGATGCCATCGAGCAGGGCCAAGAGCAACCGCCGGATTTCATTGTAATCGGCAATATCATAGGTTTTGTCAGGGACGGGATTGTTCTTTGGACGGATTTCCAACCAGGAGCTTGAATCCTCCTTTCGGTTCTTAGCGAACTGCGACAACAAACCATACTGCGTCGCCGTCAATTTCACCATTCGAAGCGAAGCGCCCGAAAACCCTCCTATGGCTACCTTATGGGCAACTTTGTCGTGTACCCGTTTGCGTTGCAAGGCCAAGGAGATGCGATCAAAACCCGGAATGGTGTTTTCGGACAACTCCTTCACCCAACTCAGCGCAAGGGCAAAGAAGATCATGATCAAGCAGGTCTTGAAAATGGCCGAAAACAAGGTCAAATTGATGACCGAACCCGTCAATTTGTAAAACTGGGCCAACAAGGTGATGCCGATACAGACCAGCGATAAATAGGCCAAAGCGGTCAAACGGCGTCGCGAAAAAGACTGCCAAAGCACCGCTCCCAAAAACACCAAGGTCAATACTGCATAGTACACATCCAGTTCCGCGTTCGACAGGTCGCTTCCCATCACCATGCTCCTTAAGGTCGGCAGCAAGGAAAACAAAAAGGGCAAGCCGACGATCAACAGCCAATATTTCGATTGGATGATCGGTGACAATAATTTGGGCAAATACCGAAACCAAGGCAGGGCCAACAAGATAAAAAGGCTGTTGAACAACGAAAGGATGCTACGCGAACCGTTGGCCAAAGCACTACCGGACGAACCGTTGGAAACGAATAGCACCTCGGCCAAGCCTGAAATGCTCCAGCAGAGGATCGAGAGCGCCAGCCACACTTGCCCCAAATCGTTTTGGCGTCTGCCGATATGCCACCATATCGATACTAAGGCAATAAAAGCGAACAGACAGGTGCCGAATTGCCACCAGCCATAAAACAAGACGGTTTCAGAGGTGGTGTACAAGAGTGGTATTTGGGTCAGGGTCACAGTGGGCATGGCTACCCAAATATAACCATAATCAATGGTTGGGGTCAAAGGAGGGCCTTGACCTTTTTCGCTTTCTTCGAAACCGAATTCCGGGGGTCATTTTCCAAGCGATCTAAATGGGGCACCAGCCAAATGGCGAGATTTTGGTCTTTCTTCGCCCATCGGCTAAGGGTCTCCATGGTCTGACAAAGCACGATCCAGTCGGTATGCCCGGCCAAATTGTTTTTCATGATCTCTTGGACTTTCTCCCGTTGCCCGGCATCCAACTCCTTTTCAAGGAGCAGGAAGAGTTGCGAAAGGGTCCATTGTGTCGATGCCTGGTCGATCTTTGAAATTTCTTCCAAAAAACGATCCACATAAGGTAATAGAAAGCCTATGTCGGCCTTTCCTAAACGCTTCATGGCGTTGGAAACACGAAGGCGTACGACTTCATCTTCGGAAAAATAACAGTTGAATAGTTCCTCGAAGCGGGTGGGATCTTCAAGTACGGATTCGACCACAGCAACGGTATTGCCCAAGGAATTCGGATGCCCTCCGGTCAACTGTAGCTCGAAACCGGACATCAGGAATCCAAGGCTTTATGACTGGCAATGGCAGCGCGTACCGACCCGTGCTCTTGCAAGGCATTTTTTGCTTCGTCATAAGGAATGCCCAGGGCCTCGACCAAATAGCGCGTACCCCGATCGACCAATTTGTTATTGCTCAGTTGCATGTCGACCATCTTGTTCCCTTTGACCCGGCCGATTCGGATCATCAAAGCGGTTGAAATCATGTTCAAGACCAATTTCTGACTGGTTCCGCTCTTCATCCGGGTGCTTCCAGTGACGAATTCAGGGCCTACATCGACGGCAATCGGGATGGTCGCGGCTTCGGCCAAAGGAGAACCGGGATTGTTCGTGATACCCGCCGTCAACAGGCCATGCTCTTGGGCATCCTTGACCCCGCCGAGCACATAGGGGGTGGTTCCGGACGCCGCAATGCCGACGACCACGTCATTTTCGGTCATGTGATAAACCGATAAGTCTTTCCAAGCTTGCAGCGTATTGTCTTCAGCAAATTCAACGGCCTTTCGAATAGCACCATCCCCTCCTGCGATCAAACCGATGACCCGATCATGGGGCATGCCAAAAGTCGGGGGGATTTCAGAGGCATCCAAGATGCCCAACCGGCCGCTGGTTCCCGCTCCGATGTAGAAAAGGCGACCGCCTTGTTCGAAACGGGGCACGAGTTCTTCAACGAGTCGCTCGATCTGTGGAATCACTTTTTTTACCGCAAGGGCCACTTGCTGGTCTTCTTGGTTCATCTGGGTCAACAACTGGGCGGTAGAGGCCAATTCCAGGTCGTCATGATTGGAGGCTTGCTCGGTAATTTTCGTAAAGGCACTCATTTATAATAAGGTAATTTCTTGGTTCTTAAATGCGCCCAACAAGGGGTGTTCGGGCTCCAACTCGGTCACAAGGGTGTCGATTTCGGTGATATCACAGGTTTTATAGCGGTGTTGTGAATTCAACTTTTCCGAAATACTGAGCAAGACCGATTTCTTAGAGGCTTTGATCACGGCCTTTTTAGTCTGGACAATGTCCCAATCGAATTCGGTCAAACCAAAATTGGCATCGACATATCCGGTTCCGATAAAGCCATAATCGACCTTGATCTGCGATAAGTTGTGTATGGTATTGGCCCCAATCGTAATCTGGGAATCCTTGGAAAGGACCCCGCCGATGAATATGGTCTCCACATTGGGCTTGTTCAATAATTCCATCGCCACGGGCAGACTGAGGGTAAAACAGGTCAGGGATAAATGGATCGGAAGGGCTCGGGCCAATTCCAGGCAAGTGGTGCCCCCATCGATCAAGATAACGCTGTTGTCGTTGATCATTGCAACCGCTTTTTCAGCTATGGTCGTCTTCTCATCAAGGGCATAGACGTTATTGCGGACGGGACTCAAGTTGGCAAAACCGAGAGAGACCGCTCCACCATGTACTTTACGCAGGCGTTTGTCGGCATCGAGTTCCTTGACATCCCTTCTTGCCGTATCGATCGACACATCCAGCTTCTCGGCAATATCGGTCAACAACACCCGGTTGTGTAATTCGACCTCATTCAAAATGATGCGTTGGCGTTCTTCTTTAAGCATGGGTACAGTGATTCGATCGCAAAGATAGGCAAATCCTCCAAATGCCGTTTTCTACGTTTTTAGTTTAAATAATTGTTATTAAAAGCAAAATATTGCATTAATAAAAGCATAAAACAGCAAATGTTGCCGTTTTATGCCTATATTTGCCCCGTAATAATTTGCAATCTATCCAAAAATGACACAAAGTTTTGCTGAAACCCAACCCCTGTTAGACCCTCAGAACGAAGAGGTGAAAAAATTCGAAAAGGTACGCACGATGGTCCATGCGGATTCGGAAAGCGCTTCCTTCTATGTGGCCAATGAAATCGCCAACCTCATCCGTCAACGTCAAGGACAAGGTAAAATGGCGGTCCTAGGCCTGGCTACCGGTTCGACCCCGACCAAGGTATATGACTTCTTGGTAAAGTTCCATAAAGAAGAAGGCTTGAGTTTTCAAAATGTGGTCACCTTCAACTTGGATGAGTATTATCCCATGCAACCGGATTCCATCCACAGCTATGTCCGATTTATGAACGAACACCTTTTCGATCATATCGACATCAAAAAGGAACACGTACACATTCCTGACGGTACGGTTGAAAAAAACGGCATTCGTCAATTCTGTGACGATTACGAACAGAAGATCTTGGAATTCGGGGGTATCGATATCCAAGTTTTGGGAATCGGGCGAACTGGGCATATCGGATTCAACGAACCGGGGTCTTCCCTGAAGAGCAAGACACGCTTGGTACGCTTGGATCGGGTGACCAAACTCGATGCTGCCAGTGACTTCTTTGGGTACGAGAACGTTCCGAACAAGGCGATCACCATGGGGGTCGGTACCATCATGGCCGCCAAACGGATCATCTTGATGGCATGGGGCGAAGGCAAATCGGGCATCATCCAACAATCGGTAGAAGGGGTGATCAAAGAAACCGTGCCGGCCACCTTCCTGCAACATCACAACAACTGTGATTTCATTTTGGATACGGCAGCGGCTTCCATGCTGACCCGGGTACAGACCCCTTGGTTGGTCGGGGAATGCGACTGGAACGATAAACTTATCAAAAAGGCGGTCATTTGGTTGTCGGAACGCCTAGGTAAAGCGATCCTCAAACTGACCAATGAAGATTACAATGAATTCGGAATGGGCAACCTGATCGCCGAAATCGGTTCTGCCGAGCAGATCAACCTCAAGGTCTTCAACCAACTACAGGCAACGATTACAGGATGGCCTGGAGGAAAACCCCATGCCGACGATAGCAGGAGGCCTGAACGGGCATTCCCCTACCCCAAAACCTCGATGATTTTCAGTCCCCACCCTGATGACGACGTCATCTCCATGGGCGGCACCTTACTCCGGCTGGTCGATCAAGGCCACCAGGTCCATGTGGCCTATCAGACATCGGGGAATATCGCGGTATTCGATGACGAAGTCATTCGATTTTTGGACTTCGCGACCGACGTGCAACGCGATAACACCCAATTGCAACAACAGCTGGCCGATGTCCGTTCTTTCTTGAACAACAAACAACCCGGTCAAATCGATAGCCCTGAAATCCAAGAATACAAAGGATTGATCCGAAAAGGAGAGGCCTTGGCCGCTTGTCGCTACTGCGGGGTCAAAGAAGAAAACGCCCACTTTTTGAACCTGCCTTTTTATGAAACCGGGGCGGTCAAAAAGAAACCACATTCCGAAGCGGATATCGAAATCACAATGGAGTTGCTCAAAAAAGTGCGGCCCCATCAGATTTTCGCTGCCGGTGACCTTTCCGATCCCCATGGCACCCATAGGGTGTGCCTGCAGATCATTTTCATCGCCTTGGAGCGCTTGTTGGAAGAAGGCGAAACCTGGCTCGACGACTGTTATGTTTGGTTGTACCGAGGGGCCTGGCAAGAATGGGACATCGCCGACATGGAGATGGCCGTTCCGATCGGTCCAAAGGACATGACCCGAAAGCGAAATGCGATTTTCAAACACCAGTCGCAAAAAGACGCCGCGATGTTCCCTGGGAACGACGAACGGGAGTTCTGGCAACGGGCCGAGCAACGGAATTCGGAAACCGCTAACAAATACAATGCCCTGGGCATGGCCGAATACGAAGCCATGGAAGGCTTTGTGCGCTATCACTTCAGCTAAGGCTAAATGAAGTATTTTTAGCGTATGATCCAAAAAGACAAACGAGCATGGGCCTGGGTGCCCGTGCTCTACTTCACCCAAGGAATCCCCTATGTGATCGTGGTCACCGTTTCGGTGATCATGTACAAAAAACTGGGTATCGGAAATGCTGAGATCGGCTTATATACCAGCTGGCTCTACCTGCCCTGGGTACTCAAGCCCTTGTGGAGTCCGTTTGTCGACTTGAAAGGCACCAAACGCAAATGGTTCCTTTGGATGCAGTTGGTCATTGCCATTGCCCTTTTCGGTGTGGGCTTATCACTACCGACCTCCATGTTCTTTACCACCACCCTAGCCTGTTTTTGGATGGCCGCATTTGCTTCGGCGACCAATGACATCGCTTCGGATGGCTATTATATGATCGGCCTGTCCGAAAAAAAGCAATCGTTTTTCGTCGGTATCCGAAGTACGTTCTATCGGCTGGCCATGGTTACCGGGGAAGGACTGATCGTGGTTGCCGCCGGTTTTCTCGAAAACCGATATGGAGACAACACCAAGGCCTGGAGCTTGACCATGACGGCTACCGCGTTTCTGATGTTGGCCTTGACCGTCGCGAACTTTTTCACCACCCCGAAATATGAATCGGAAAGTGACTTTGTGGCCGAACGACCCGGAGGTTTTTGGCAGGTATTCGCCACCTTCTTCAAAAAGAAAAACATCGGTATCGCCCTGGCTTTTGTGCTGACCTATCGGCTGGGAGAATCCCAACTGGTCAAAATGGCCGCGCCGTTTTTGCTCGACCCCTTGGAACAAGGGGGTTTGGCCTATTCTACCGAGCAATTGGGGACCATTTTCGGCACCGTGGGGGTCGTCATGCTTTCGCTCGGAGGGATTTTGGGTGGGATTTTGATTTCGCGCGATGGGCTGAAAAAATGGATGCTACCGATGATCTTATCCTTGAACATCCCAAACCTACTGTACGCGGTTTTGGCCTATACCCAAACAACCGATATCATCGCCGTAACGACAACCGTGGTTTTTGAAAAATTCGGATATGGCTTCGGATTCGCCGCATTTTTGATGTACCTTATCTACCTCGCGGAAGGCAGGTCAAAAACCTCGCACTATGCCATTGCAACCGGCTTTATGGCCTTAGGCATGATGTTACCCGGTATGATCAGTGGGTTCATGCAAGAATGGTTGGGTTATCGCGGATTTTTCATTTGGGTGGTCATCGCGGCCCTACCCGCCCTCTTTCTTTTACCGTTTTTGAAATACCCGCCCGATTATGGCAAAAAAGGAAGTGCCAATGGCTAACCCACCCACCTATGACGAAATAAAAGACCGGCTTTCGAAACGTCAAAAGATCGGACAGCTGTTCATGCCCGCGGTTTTCATCAATGATACCGAGACCGAAATCAAGAACATGGAGCGGCTCATCACAGAGGGCTACGTAGGCAGTCTGTGTTTCTTTCACAGTCGGGCAAGTGCGGCCACGAATTTCGAAGGCAAAAAAAAGGTCGTCCACAACGCCGAAAGCTACCAAAGACTGATCGAATTGATCGCACGCTATCAAAAAGCAGCACCCATTCCGTTATTAATTTCCATTGATGCCGAATGGGGCCTGGCCATGCGGGTTGAAAAAACGAGGCAATACCCTTATGCCATTACCTTAGGTGCCATGCAAGACCAAGTTGATCTCGTCAAACAGGTCGGCGCCCAAATCGCATTTGACTGTAAATCGGCCGGTATCCATTGGAACCTTTCACCGGTAGTCGATATCAACACCGATCCTGAAAACCCCGTGATCGGGTACCGTTCTTTTGGGTTCGATAAGGAGCAGGTAACCGCTTATGCCCAGGCCTATATCGAAGGGGCGAACACCCAAGGCGTATTGAACTCCATCAAACACTTTCCAGGGCATGGCGATACGGCAACGGACTCCCATTTGGAGCTTCCGGTTATTGATAAGACCAAAGCGGCATTGTTTGAGGAAGAACTACATCCCTTTATACAACTGATGCAGCCCGATAGCATCGATGCGGTCATGGTCGGGCATCTCGCAGTTCCAGCCTTGACCGATGGCGCTCTGGAACCTGCATCACTATCCAAAAAAATTCTGACCGATTTCCTCAGGGGGGAACTGGCTTGGGACGGAATCATCATTTCCGATGCACTGAACATGCATGCGATTTCGAAACGATTCGAAATTCCGGGTGAACTGGAATATACCGCCTTTGAAGCCGGCAACGACCTGCTGTGTTTCGCCGATGCCGTGAATGCAGGCATCGACATGATCGACAGTCACGGGGCTTCGGAACAGATCGAACGTAGCTTCGAACGTGTGTGGCGGTTGAAACAAAAAGCGGTGACGATGCCTCTGGCAAGCCAACCAGTCCCAACGTCGACTTATCCTGACCTCATGGCACAGTTGGCCGAAGCTAGTTTGACCCAACTCAAAGGCAACTCCGAAGAAATCGCGGTGTTTCGAAAGCAAGGGTATGGTATGGTCGAAATCGGAAAACCGGTATCACGCTTTACGGCACGCTTACATCCATCGGAATCGGATAAGCGAAGCCTGTTGGTCATAACCCCCCCACAAGCCAAACCCAAACAGAACTTCGGTCTAAGCCTGACCGAATTGGAGCGCATCCGACACCTATTGGACTCCCGGGACAGCATCATCTACCTTTTCGGAAATCCGTTCTTGTTGGATAAAATCCCTTGGAACAAAGCCCTGGCCGTGGTGGTGGTCTTCCAAGACTTTCCGGAATTCCAAGATAATGCAGCGACCCATTTTGAAGGGGGTGTTGCTGCGCCCGGAAAACTCCCTGTCCAGTTAAAATCACTTTCACGATGAACCATGGCATACGTTCTGCATGGTCAAAGAATGCCGCAAAGTGGAGTGCGGTCATTGATAGCAATGAAATCGAATCGCGCCGATTCACCAATGCCGCCATCCTTCTGGTCATACAGGCTTTACGCCCGCAACGGGTCGCCGATCTGGGCTGTGGTGAAGGGTGGTTGTGCCGTGCCCTACAGCAAACCGGAATCGAGGCCTATGGTTTCGATGGAACCATCGAATTGGTAACATTGGCCAAACAAAAATCCCAAGGTCGTTTTGAACACCTGGCCTTTGAAGACATCATCTCCGGTGTTCCGATCCCGTACCACCCCTACGACCTGATCGTTTTCAACTTCGCGCTCTTTCTCAAGGATGAAGTAGCGGCCCTACTGATCCAGGTTATGGAAAATGTGCGAGACGGAGGTGCAGTGGTATTACAGACTGTCCATCCCGATTTTTTAATCGATCGTGGTCTCCCCTATCGTTCCCAATGGATTGCGGATGCTTGGGAAGGCCTGCCAGGGGATTTCGAAGATGGACATGCCTGGTATGCGCGCACCTTGGAGGATTGGAAGACGCTGATCTCCGAGATTCCGAACAGCAAGTCGTCTGTTGAAGAAGTACACGATTCGGATGGGAAGCCACTTTCACTTATATTCATCTTAAATAAACTTCAGTGAGTACGTATCGGGTTTTAGGAATGATGTCGGGCACTTCGCTAGATGGATTGGATTTGGCGTATTGCCACTTCGAGCACGGTGACCAAGGTTGGTCGTTTGAGATCTTGGAAGCCACTACCATCCCCTATGGGACCCGCATGCTTGCGGATCTGCAAAATGCCATTCACCATTCCGAATCCAGACATGACGAATTGCACCAAGAGTATGGCCACTGGTTGGGGGAACAGGCCAAGGCCTTTTTGACTGAACATGGCCTTTCGGTGGATTTCTTAGCCAGCCACGGACACACTTCGCACCATCGCCCGGAAGCGGGCATTACCTTTCAATTGGGAGCTGGTCAAGCGTTGGCCGATGCTTCGGGCCATCGGGTCATCTGTGATTTCCGAACCCTTGACGTTCAGTTGAACGGCCAAGGTGCCCCATTGGTACCGATTGGGGACAGCCTGTTGTTCGCAGACTTTGATTTCTGTCTCAACCTTGGGGGAATCAGCAATATTTCATTCCAAAAGCATGAAAAACGGATCGCTTTCGACATCGGCATGGCGAACATGCCCTTGAACCACATCACGGCGACCATCGGTCAAGCTTATGATGCAGGCGGAACAATGGCGCGCAGTGGTACAGTGGATACCGAATTGATGGAAGCCCTAAACGCATTGGAATATTACCGATTATCCTATCCAAAATCTACGGGATTCGAATGGTTTGAAGCTGAAATCAAGCCCCTGATCGAAAAATGCGCGGCTCCGATCCAAGACCAACTCCACACGATCATCAAACACAATTGCGTGCAAATCGCCAAGGTCGTTGCACAAGAAGCATCGTCGGGGTCGAATCGGTTGCTGGTAACCGGTGGCGGAGCTTTGAACACTTTTTTTGTCGATTGCCTGCGAGAGGCTTTACATCCCTTTTGCGAAGTTATCGTTCCGTCGAAACGCTTGATCGAATACAAAGAAGCCATGGTATTCGGTTTTATGGGGGTGTTGAAGGAGCGGAATGCCATCAACATTTTGGCCTCGGTAACCGGGGCCGAACGCGATTCGAGTAGCGGGGTCCTATTCAAGCCTTCGCCACATCAACCTTGACCCAATATCGGCCGCTTTTTACGGACCGTGACGATCAAGGCAACCGAACACCAGCCACAAATCGCCAGCCCGATGAACAAGGGCAAGGCGGTGTCTTCGAGATAAATGCCGATCCAAGAGGCAATGGGGACCGATATCATGGTCGAAACAAAGCCATTGATCGCGGCACCTATGCCCGCAATATGCCCGATGGGTTCCATGGCAATGGAACGGAAATTACCCCACATGAACCCCAAACAGAAAAACTGAAAGAACAGAAATGCGACCAAAACGGTTACGCTCGGGTTGGGGGCGTTCCAAAAAAGGATCACATACAATAAGGCAATGGCGCTAAAAGCCACCGTTGCCGCCATAGATAGCTTACGCATTCCGAAACGCAACACCATGGTGCCATTGGTAAAAGTCGAAGTGCCGATCGATATCGCCAAGGCGGCGAACAGAAACGGAAAGGCTTCACGCATGCCGTATTGGTCTTCGAAAATATGTTGGGCCGAACTCAAATAGACCAAAAAGGCGCCGGTCACCAGGCCTGAGACAAATGTAAAAGCAACGGTCTCTGGGTAGCGCAACATTTCTTTGGCCCCGGCCAGAAAACTCTTTCCGGAGAATTTGATCTTATATTCAGGTTTTAACGTCTCGCGCTGTCTTTTCCAAAACCAAATCCACAGCAAGGCGGCCAAAAAAAGATGGACATAAAAGATGGTCTGCCAATTGAACTGATCTAGGATCACCTTCCCGATCGCGGGGGCGACCACGGGCACCAAAATGAAGAAGGCGGTAACGAACGACATGATCCGGGCCATATAATCCCCTTTGTACATGTCTCGAATGATCGAGATCGCGATGGTGCGATGCGATGAAAGTCCTATCCCCTGAAGGATCCGACCAATGACCATCACCTCAAGGTTTTGCGCCAGAAGACAGATGACACTGGCTAACCCGAACACCACAAATCCGGCATAAACCATAGGCTTTCGGCCATATTGATCCGAAAGCGGCCCGAAGAACAATTGACCTACCCCCAATCCTAAAAAAATCATGGTTACGAAAAGCTGGTGGTCTTTCGGGTCGGAACTGTGGATCGTCTGTCCGATATCCGGAATGGCCGGCAATAGGGTATCGATCGCCAAGGCCACGATCGACATCAAAGAAGCCATTAAGGCAATGAATTCAAAGTTGGGCTTCGCTGCCGATTTTTCCATCGGACAAAGGTAGGTACACCGAATGAAGGGAGGAACTTTTATGCTGATTGTTTTGCTTGGTCAAGCGTTTTTTTCGAATTGGGCATTGTTAAAGGCCCATGGGGATCCGAGGCCGTTCCAGACCCTAGGACCGGGCTTGTTTTTGAACGCCCGCCCGTTTTGATAGGTGGTACGACTGCGTTCAAATGTGTACCTTTGAGGGCAAAATATCGTACATGCTCATCATAGGGATCGCGGGTGGCACCGGATGCGGAAAGACGACCGTTGTCAATCAAATTACCGAAGAACTACCGACCAAGGAGGTCGTAGTGATTTCACAAGACTCCTATTACAATGATTTGGCCCATTTGACCAAGGAAGAACGGGGCAAAATCAACTTCGATCACCCCAATTCCATTGATTTTGAGCTTTTGATCCAGCATATCACGGATCTTAAAGCCGGTAAAGCCGTCGAGATCCCGGTCTACTCCTTCGTCGAGGAAACGCGGATGTCCGAAACCATATTGACCGAACCCAAACGAGTGATCATCGTTGAGGGTATATTGGTATTGAGCAATGCCCAATTGAGGGATTTGTTCGATATCAAGATCTTCGTTCATGCCGATTCGGATGAACGTTTGATCCGCAGGTTACAGCGCGACATCAAAGAACGCGGACATGATCTCGAGAAAGTGCTGCACCGCTACCAATCGGCCGTAAAACCCATGCACAATCAATTCATAGAGCCTTCAAAGGAATTCGCCGACATCATCATCCCCAACAACCATTACAACACCGTGGCCGTCGATATGGTGCGCACGATCGTCAATGACAAACTGTAACGCCGATGGGATGGTCTGATTTCAAAAAGAAAAAATGGGTCAAGGTATTCGCCAATACCTATGTGTTGGTACTTACCATTTTTGTGGTTTGGATGGCCTTTTTCGATACCAATTCCCTGTTGATCCACAACGAGCTCCAAAACGAAATCAACAAGTTGGAACAGCAAAAGGAATTTTTGAAAAAGGAAATCCAAAAGGATAAAGCCGCACTGGAAAAATTATCAAGTCCCGAAGCCTTGGAAAAATACGCCCGCGAGCGTTATTACATGAAAAAAGACAACGAAGAGGTGTTTTTGATCGAATACGAAGACAGCATTCCACCTAAAAAGGACGAGTAAACGTATGGGAAAGCAGTTATTTTCAGAATTCGATGCCGTTTCGGCCAAGCAATGGAAACAGCAGATCCAAATGGATTTGAAAGGAGCCGATTACAACGATACCTTGGTTTGGGAATCTTTGGAAGGACTCCACATCAAACCCTTCTACCATGCTGAAGACCTTGCCGAACTACCGCTTTTTTCCACAGGTCGGATCGCCTGGAAGATCGGCCAACGGATTGTGGTCGAAGACCCCCTAAAAGCGAATACCCGAGCCCTTGATGCCCTAGCCAGGGGGGCGCAAAGCCTGTTTTTTAGCATCCCGCGAATCGAACTTGCCGTCGGCAGCTTATTCGATGGAATCAATCTCACCAAAATACCGGTCCATCTTGAATTTGGTTTCCTTGATGCATCAGCCATCACCGGATTACTGGGTTCCTTACCGGCGAACTCCCTCGTATGCCTGCATATCGACTTGATCGGAAACTTGAATCGAAGTGGCAATTGGTACCATGACATGGCCCAAGACCATGCTCATTTCGATGCCATCCTGGCCCATTGTGAACGTCAGGGCATTACGCATGTTATCGGTTGCGATATGACCCAATACCAACATGCGGGGGCGAATTGCATCCAACAGCTAGCTTATGGGGTCGCCCATGCCAACGAATACCTGAACCATCTCAAGGGCCTCAATAAAACGGCAGATCCTATCAGTTTCCAAGTGGCGGTCGGAAGCAATTACTTTTTTGAGATCGCCAAACTCCGGGCCCTGCGCTGGCTATGGCAGAGCGTATCAAAGGTCCACGGTAATAGCGTACCCTGTCATATCGTAGCCCAACCATCGCTTCGCAATAAAACCCTGTACGATTACAATGTCAATATGCTGCGTACGACCAGCGAATTCATGGCGTCGGCATTCGGTGGCGCCGATACGATTTGTAGCCTGCGCTATGACCACTTGTATCACCACGACAACGAATTCGGTGACCGGATCGCCCGCAATCAATTGATCATCCTACAAAAAGAGAGTTTTTTAGCTAGTGCATCGACCCATAGTGACGGGGCCTATTATATCGAAACATTGACTCACCAATTGGCACAAAAAGGACTGGACCTTTTCAAGCAAATCGAACAGGGAGGTGGTTTTCTCCAACAATTGAAAAAAGGGATGATCCAGAAAAAAATCAAAGCTTCGGCACAAAAGGAACAGCAATTGTTCGATGAGGGCAAACTCGTATCCATCGGTACGAACAAATACCCGAACGCTTCGGATGCCATGGGGCACGACCTTGAACGAGATCCATTCATGGCATCCCGAAAAACGAAAACCATCGTCGAACCGATCATTGCCAAACGATTGGCCGAGACCATCGAAAAGGAACGACTTGCCAATGAAACCAAAAAAACCTAACCCATGGCTAGACTGGACGTACAGGATTTGCAGTTGTCGGGGACCCAAGATGGAGCCGCACGCACGCCTATGGCACATGAAGGTTTCGCTGCCGGTATCGCCCCGTTCTTAAGGGGACCGTACAGCACGATGTACGTGCGTCGACCTTGGACCATCAGGCAATATGCCGGTTTTTCGACTGCTGAGGAAAGTAACGCCTTCTACCGGCGCAATCTCGCTGCAGGACAAAAAGGGCTTTCGGTGGCCTTTGACCTGCCTACCCACCGTGGTTATGATAGCGACAATGAACGTGTCGTCGGCGATGTAGGCAAGGCGGGCGTTGCCATCGACTCAGTCGAAGACATGAAAGTCCTCTTTCAAGACATCCCTCTGGATAAGATGTCGGTATCGATGACCATGAACGGGGCCGTATTGCCTATAATGGCTTTCTATATCGTGGCCGCCGAAGAACAAGGGGTTGCCAAGGAGTTGCTCGCTGGCACCATCCAAAACGATATTTTGAAAGAGTTCATGGTGCGGAACACTTACATCTACCCCCCAAAACCGTCGATGCAACTCATAGCGGATATTTTTGAATACACCAGCCAGAACATGCCCAAGTTCAATAGCATCAGTATCTCGGGCTATCACATGCATGAAGCTGGCGCCCCGGCTGCCTTGGAATTGGCCTATACCTTGGCCGACGGGGTCGAATACATCCGTACTGGATTGAAGGCCGGATTACAGGTCGATGATTTCGCCCCCCGCCTTTCTTTCTTCTGGGGCATCGGAATGGATCATTGTACGGAAATCGCCAAAATGCGGGCCGCGCGCATGCTTTGGGCGAAATTGCTACGACAGTTCGAACCGAAGAACCCGAAATCTTCCATGCTGCGGACCCATTGCCAAACCAGTGGTTGGAGCTTGACCGAGCAAGACCCGTTCAACAATGTGGCCCGAACGACCATTGAGGCCATGGCGGCGGTTTTCGGCGGCACCCAAAGCCTGCACACCAACGCTTTGGATGAAGCCATCGCCCTACCTACCGATTTTTCGGCACGAATAGCAAGGAACACCCAGTTGTTCTTGCAAGAAGAGACCCAGATCACCAAAACGGTCGACCCTTGGGCCGGCAGTCATTTCATTGAGGACCTCACCGCCCAAATTGCGGAAGAAGCCTGGGATTTGATGGAAGAGGTCGAAAAAATCGGGGGCATGACCCGGGCGATCGAAGAAGGCATACCGAAACGGCGGATCGAAGAGGCCGCTGCCAAAAAACAAGCCCGTATCGATAGCGCTAGGGATACCATCGTCGGCGTGAACGAATTCGTACTGGAAGACGAAGACGAACTACAGATCCTGGAAGTCGACAACCGCAAGGTGCGCGAGCAACAACTGGCTCGATTGACGAGCGTCAAACAAGGACGCGATGCGGCAGCAGTAAGCCGAATACTAGCGCAGCTCACCGAGTCCGCAGAACGAAAGTCAAAAGGTGAAAGTGGTGAAAATTTGCTAGCTTTAGCAGTATCGGCAGCGCGTGCCAGGGCCACCTTGGGTGAAATCAGTGATGCCCTTGAAAAGGCCTTTGGTCGCTATCGCGCGAAAGTTCAAGCAATCAGTGGCGTGTATTCCAAGGAAATCCAAAACGACGATACCTTTTTAAAAGCCAAACAAATGGCCGATGCCTTTGCACAAAGTGAAGGCAGACGCCCGAGGATCATGGTCGCCAAGATGGGCCAGGACGGCCACGATCGAGGGGCCAAGGTGGTAGCGACGGGCTATGCCGACCTGGGCTTCGATGTCGATATCGGGCCCTTGTTCCAAACCCCGCAAGAGGTGGCCAAACAAGCCATCGAAAATGACGTACACATCTTAGGGATTTCGTCCTTGGCAGGCGGCCACAAAACGCTGGTGCCCCAGGTCATCGAGGAATTGGCGCGTTTCGGGCGCGAGGATATCATGGTCATCGTTGGCGGGGTAATCCCGAAACAAGACTACCAAAGTCTGTTCGATGCCGGGGCGATCGCCGTATTCGGACCGGGTACGAAAATCAGTGAAGCGGCCATTGAACTGTTGGAAATCCTAATGGATTAGGGCATCCATAAAGGGATGATCAAAATTTGATTTAAACTTTAACTTACTTTAACGGCAAGGTCTTAACTTATTCACCTTGTGTTAACAATTTGCGTTTTCCATCCTTATAAATAATCGTATTTTTAACCCCTAACTTACTTGATGAATGGGCAAAATCATTGCTATTGCGAATCAGAAAGGAGGCGTAGGAAAGACGACCACTTCGGTGAATCTTGCAGCTTCTTTGGGCGTTCTTGAAAAGAAAGTATTGTTGATCGATGCCGACCCCCAGGCAAACGCCACCTCTGGTTTAGGGGTAGCGGTCGAATTGGTCGAAAAAGGGACCTACCAATTGTTGGAACATACCGCGACCGCAGGGGAGACTATCGTTAGTACCGATTCACCCAATGTCGATCTGATTCCCGCCCATATCGATTTGGTGGCCATTGAAATCGAATTGGTCGACAAGGACAATCGCGAATACATGATGAAAGAAGCCATTCAAGGGCTTCGCGAATCCTACGATTACATCCTGATCGATTGCGCTCCTTCATTGGGGCTGTTGACCCTGAATGCCCTTACCGCAGCCGACTCGGTAATGATCCCGATCCAATGCGAATATTTCGCTTTGGAAGGATTGGGTAAATTGCTCAATACGATCAAAAGCGTGCAACGCATCCACAATACCGAACTCGATATCGAAGGCATGCTGTTGACCATGTACGATTCAAGATTGCGTTTATCGAACCAAGTGGTCGAAGAGGTCAAGAAACACTTCGCCGATATGGTGTTCGACACCATCATCCAACGGAACGTAAAGTTGAGTGAAGCACCAAGTTATGGCGAAAGCATTATCAAGTATGATGCGAGCAGCAAAGGGGCTTCGAATTACTTGAACTTGGCCAATGAGATATTGAACAAAAACAAGGAGACAGTCTAGATGGCGAAGGCAACCAAAAAACAAGCGCTTGGCAGGGGCCTATCAGCGCTTTTGAAAGATCCGGAAAACGACATCCAATCCGTAGGCGATAAGAACGCCGATAAGGTCATCGGCAATGTCGTGGAATTGGACATCGCTTCGATCGAAGTCAACCCGTTCCAACCGCGCTCTAATTTCAATGACGAAAACTTAAAGGAACTGGCCGGGTCCATCCGCGAACTAGGGATCATACAACCCATTACGGTTCGCAAATTGGGGTATGACAAGTTCCAACTCGTATCCGGGGAGCGAAGGTTCAGGGCTTCGAAAATCGTTGGCTTGAAAACCATTCCGGCCTACATCCGAATCGCCAATGATCAAGAATCACTGGAGATGGCCTTGGTGGAGAATATCCAACGACAGGACCTGGATCCCATTGAGATCGCCTTGTCCTACCAGCGTTTGATCGACGAGGTCAAGGTGACCCAAGAGAAGCTCAGCGAACGGGTGGGTAAAAAACGATCGACCATCACCAACTACCTTCGCCTGTTGAAATTGCATCCGATCATACAGACGGGCATGCGCGATGGTTTCGTAAGCATGGGTCATGGGCGTGCCCTGATCAACATGGAGAAAAAGAAAGACCAGATCGCGATATATGAAAAGGTCGTGGCACAACAACTTTCGGTGCGGGAAACCGAGGCATTGGTGCGTGCGATAAAATCCGGCAAGGACCCGGTTTCTGAGAAATCGGGAAGCAACAAGGAGCTACCTGGTTACATTAGCAAAAGCCTTTCCGATATCAAAGACCACTTGGCCGTGAAGGTCAGTGTTGCCGCTTCGGCCAATGGCAAGGGTAAAATCGTCATTCCTTTCCATTCGAAGGAAGAATTCCAACGTCTAAAAAAATTACTTTCGGGTGAATAACGGCTTCCGCTTAGGGCTTTGTTTGTTTTTCATCGGCGTTTTGGGCATGGCACAAGAAACCGAAGTGCAGGAAGAGAACACCCAAAAAGCCGATTCGGTCCAGACTGATTTCAAAAAGAAGGGGGTGACCTTCGAAGAGGTGACCTACGAAAAAGTGGCCATCAACCCCTTGGCACCGAGTAAGGCGGCTTTTTATTCGGCCATTATGCCGGGTTTGGGACAAATCTACAACAAACGGTACTGGAAAGCCCCCATCGTCTGGGGTGCTATCGGCATCGGCATTTACAACTACTCGACCAATAATACCCGATACAATCAGTTTCGTGACGCCTTTAAACGGCGCTTGGCAGGCTTCACCGACGACCAGTTCTACGATTCGGACAATGACGGGTTCGGCCCTGATTTTTCGGATAGTTCGCTTCAGGACGCCCAAGAGAGCACCCAGCGAAACCGCGATTTGTGGTTGGTGGTTACCATTGGCTTTTATGCCTTGAACATCATCGACGCCAATGTCGACGCCCACCTCAAACAATACAATGTCAACGAGCAATTGGGTATCGATTTCAAGCCGTTCATGAACCTGAACGAAGTAACCGGAGAACCCTATTTTGGCATGGCACTAGCCGTAACCTTTTGACCTATGAACATCGCCTTATTCGGATATGGAAAAATGGGCAAAATGCTCGAAAAGCTCGGTACGGCACGAGGGCATTCGATCGTAGCCAAGCTGGATGAAGGCTCTGGCAACCCGGATTTTACTTCCGTTGACGTAGCCATTGACTTTAGCACGCCCGATGCGGCCTTTGACAATATCGAACGTTGTTTCGAAGCGAACATCCCCATCATTTCAGGTACCACCGGATGGTTGGCCCGATATGAGGAAGCCGTCGCCCTATGCAAACGGAAAAAAGGCGCCTTTATCTATGCCTCGAATTTCAGTTTGGGCGTCAACTTGTTCTTCGCACTCAATCGACAATTGGCCCACATGATCAAAGGACATGGGTATCAAGTAGCCTTAGAAGAAATACACCATACCCAAAAGTTGGATGCCCCAAGCGGAACGGCGATCAGTCTTGCCGAAGGCATTATGGCCGAAGCCGGATATTCAGGCTGGAGCTTAGATGAAACCGAAGCGAACAAGGTGCTGATCAGCTCCGTCAGGGAGGGCACGGTACCCGGCACCCATACGATCGATTATACCAGTGCGGTCGATACCATCCGGATACAACATACGGCACACAACAGGGAAGGGTTCGCCTTGGGAGCCCTTATTGCGGCTGAATGGATCGTTGGCAAACAAGGGGTGTTTAGTATGAAAGATGTGTTAAACCTTGGCTAGGACGTAACAAAGCGTGCCGAATCGGGTCTAAAACAAAAAAGATATGGACAGTACACAGTGGTTACTTTTTATTTTGATCGTTCAGGTCATCCATTTTCTCGGAACATGGAAACTGTATGTCAAGGCTGGACGCAAAGCCTGGGAGGCGGCGATTCCGGTTTATAACGCCATCATATTGATGCGCATCATCAACCGCCCCAATTGGTGGGTGTTGCTGTTGTTCATCCCGATCATCAATTTATTGATGTTCCCGGTAGTTTGGGTCGAGACCATTCGAAGTTTTGGAAAGAACAAACTTGTGGATACCTGGTTGGTGATTTTGACGCTCGGCTTCTATATCTATTACATCAACTATACCCAAGACGTCAGCTACATCGAAGATCGTGACCTAAAGCCGAAGTCAGGCTTGGGGGAATGGGTCAGTTCGATCGTTTTTGCCGTAGTGGCCGCCACCTTCGTGCATACCTATTTCATGCAGCCGTATGTGATCCCGACGGGATCTTTGGAACGCACCTTACGCATTGGGGATTTCTTGTTCGTCAGTAAATTCCATTTCGGGGCGCGAACCCCGATGACCGCTGTGGCCGCACCTATGGTGCACGATACCCTACCGCTGATCAAAACCCGTTCGTATCTGCGTAAGCCCCAGATCCCCTATTTCCGACTGCCTGGTTTGAGCACCCCGAAAAAGAACGACATCGTTGTTTTTAGCTGGCCTGCCGATACGGTTCGCGTATTTTTTAAGGCGGAAAAAGCGGTGCAAAAACCCATTGACAAAAAATCGAATTATGTAAAACGCTGCGTCGGCACGCCTGGTGATTCGCTAGAAGTGCGAGATGGCTTCGTCTTTATCAATGGCGAACAATTGCAGCTTTCCGATCGGGCCAAAGTATTGAACAACTACATCGTTTATGGTAATAAAGGGGTTTCAAGCCGATTGCTGAACAAAGAAGAAGGGGTCGATGCCGAAGACTTCCAACGTACCTACCTGACCGCCTCATTGAACCAGACCCAGGCCAATGGCCTCTCGAGATACGTCATGAACTATCGCCAACGCGATGACGGGCAACTGGAATTATTCACTGATGAAACCGGAATTCCGACCGAACTCATTCGCGCATTAAGACTGTCGTTAAAAGAGGTCACACCCCGCGAACGGGTGGCCAACCTAACCGATGCCATGGTTGAGGAATTGCGCAAGAACCCCGCCATCGATTCGGTTGTCATGGAAGTACTGCCCAAGGGCCAACCCGGATACAACATTTTTCCGCAAAGTCCCTATTACAAATGGAATGTCGACAATTTCGGACCCATCTACATTCCGAAAGCGGGCACGACCGTTGCCATTAACAAACGCACCATCCCGCTGTATAAAAAAATCATCAGGGATTACGAACACAACGAGGTCGAAGTTACTGCCGATAAGGTGTTGATCAACGGACAGGAAGTGGATTCCTATACCTTTCAGCAGGATTATTATTGGATGATGGGTGACAATCGCGATCATTCGGAAGACAGTCGCGCTTGGGGCTATGTGGCCGAAGACCATATCGTCGGAAAACCGGTCTTCATTTGGTTGAGCTTTGATAATTTCCAAGATGGAATCAGGTTCAATGAAAAATTCAGATGGGATCGCATGTTCACTACGGTGGGCGGCAGTGGGGAACCGGTCTCCTATTTTCGGTATTTCTTGATGGCCTTGGCGGCTTGGTTGATCTTCGATTATGTTCGAAAACGACGTAAACAGCAATCGGCCTAAGCGTTTTGGAAACCCTTTTACATCCGGTCTACTTCCCTAACCTGGTTACGGCCAAGGCATTGACCATGGCTGATGTGGTATGGGAAAACGAAGACAATTTCCAAAAACAGACCTATCGCAACCGCTGCTATATCTGTACGGATCAAGGCAAGCACATGCTGAATGTCCCCATACGACATGTGGGGGGTTCCGATGGTCGGCAAAAATACAAGGAGGTCAGAATTGACCATAGCGAACGTTGGCAGCTGCGTCATTGGCGTACCCTACAGACCGCCTACCGTACTTCGGCGTTTTTTGAATTTTATGAAGACGATTTGGCCCCGATTTTCGAACAACGATTCGATTTCTTGATCGATTTGAACTATGCGACCCTCGAGTTCATTACGACCAGCTTGGGCTTTGAAATGCCAACCTCCAAGACCCAACGGTATGAGCCGCGACCTACGGGGCTTAATGATTTGCGTCATCTCGCCATCGCTAAAGGGGAAAAAGGCTGGACAACGGAACCTTATTTTCAAGTATTCGGCGACCGTCATGGGTTTATCGGGAACCTCAGTGTGCTGGACTTGCTTTTCAATGAAGGCAGCAATGCCCTGACCTATTTGGAAAATCAGAAAATCGGGTTTTAGTGTTACGCGAATTCGTTCATTACGGCATCCATTTTCTCGTGCCTTTTCTAATTGCCCTTTGCTTTCCGATTGAAAGACGACGTACCGTGATCCTAATCTTTTTGGGTGCCATGGTCATCGATATCGATCATTTGCTCGCCGACCCGATCTTCGATCCCAATCGCTGCAGTATTGGCTTTCATCCCCTGCATAGTTATGTGGCGATAACCGGCTATGCCCTTTTGGCCCTATTCAGGAAAACACGTTTGTTCGGTTTGGCCCTGCTCCTCCATATCGTCGCCGATTTCTTCGATTGTCTATGGCTCTGAAACCATTCGCATTGTGGCCATAACCGGGAAATGATCGGAAAGCTCGACATCGAAGTTTTGGTGCGCGATGACCTCGAATTCCGGATCTACGAAGATGTAATCGATCCGCATCGGGTAACCGAGCAAGCGATAGGTCGTACCGAAACCGGTTCCTTTCTCTTGGAAGGTATCGTTCATCCCACTTGATAGTTTGCGATAAATGTTCGAAAACTGGGTATTGTTCAAATCGCCCACTACGATTCGTTTGTACTTGTTTTTGGCCATATGGGTGCGCAAGACCTCAACCTGCTCTTGTTGTTTTTGCATACCCTTATAAATCCGCTGCATGAGCTTTTCGGAATCAGAGGCATTGATTTTATCAGGTACTACGTTAAATGACTGTAAGTGGAGATTATAGAGGCGTACCGTATCACCCGAAACCAAAAGATCGGCATAGATCGCCTTGTTCGAGCTGTTAGGAAAGTCGATGCCGTCAACGGCTACGATCGGATGTTTCGAATAGACCGCTTGTATGACCCGTCCATCATGTTTGCCATATTCGTAATCTACAAAACGATAGGGATACTGTAGCCCTAAATGATGGCTCCATTTTTTTTTGTAGTTGAACTCTTGGAAACAAACCACATCGGCATCTTGGGTCGCCACAAAGTCCATGACCAAACTATCGACATTGGCAATCCGTAAATGTTCGTTCTTATTTAGACTTCTCACATTAAAGCTTAACACACTAAACCCCCCATCGGTTTCATTGGTGGCCGGGAACTTATAGAAGCTATCGAAAAGTAAAAACCCCAATACCAACAAGGAAAGGGAAAGCATCACCAATTTACGCTTGTTCATCCACCAAAACAGTACGAAACCGATATGGACCAATACGAAAAAAGGGGTGAATAAACTCAAAACGGAGAGTTTGCCTATGGTCGCTACCGAGAAAAACGGGATCAATAGGGTAACCCCGAACAATATCGCGAATACGATATTGAAGAAAAAAATCCATTTCTTGCCCCCCGACATTTTTTTCAAAATCAATCTCCTTTACCTGCCTTGAACAAAAAATCCTTCTCTGCCTTAGAAAGGCTTTCGTAGCCCGATTTGCTGATCTTATCGAGAATCGCATCGATTTTCCGCTGGGTGGTCTCCTTGTCATAATCGACCCCCTTTCCTTTGCGGACATCCTTCTTCTTGTACACCGTTTTCAACGGGGCCTTGCGCTCTCGGGGTTTGAAAAGATCGGCCATCTTATCGAGTAGGTTTGAGAACCCGGCCCCGATATCCTTACCTTGTACGAGCTGTCGGGCATAGATATACCCCAGAAAGGCACCCCCTAAATGGGCCAATCGCCCACCTACATTGGCGCCGTATTGAATTTGAATCAAATCGACCAAGACAAAAAAGGCCCCGACATACCATAACTTCACATTGAAAAAGATAATCCGGACTTCTTGGTTGGGGATATAAGCGCAGATAAAGATCAAGACCGCAGTCACCCCTGCCGATGCCCCTATCAGCGAGGAATTGGTGTTCAATAAAGCGGGAAAAATATTGTAGCTCAGCAAAAAGACCAAACCACCGACGATGACCCCGAGAAAGTATACGTTGATGAACCGCCTCGCGTCAAAAAGGTTCAAGAAAATTCGACTAGCGAAATAAAGCATCAACATGTTCCAGAAAATATGCCCGAATCCGGAATGGAAAAACGAGTAGGTCACTAGCGACCAGGGTTGGGTAAGAAAACCCATAAGCGACTTGGGCAGTTCGAACCACCGCATCACGAAGTCGTTCGGTACTTGCAAAAGATAGGTGCCGATACCGTTCAATAAAAAGACCGCAACATTGATGGCGATCACTTTTTCAGCAATGTTCAAACGGGCGAACTGGTATCTAAGATCTGAATTTGCCATTAGCGGTCCCAGCGATTATTGTTGAATTGATTCTTTTTCCAATACCACATCATGACAAAACCGATGAGTGCCCCACCGATATGCGCGAAGTGCGCGATGCCGGTATTGACGTTACTGAAACCGAAAAACAGATCCCCTAGAATGATCAAGGGCACGAAGTATTTCGCTTTGATCGGAATCGGCAAGAAAATCAACATCAGTTCCGCATTCGGATAAGAGAAGGCGAAGGCCACCAAAACGCCGTACACGGCACCAGATGCCCCCACTGCGGGTTCATTGAATGCAGAAAGAAAGCTATCTATGGTACCCCGGGAAGCCAGTCGGTACCAATCAGGACTGTTCGGCGCTTTTGACAGGAACTCGATGACCTGGCTCTTCTGCATGCCCGATGCCAGGATGGCATCCAAGCCTTCATTGAAAAAATAATAGTTCGCGGCCGTATGGATCAGGGCCGCACCGATGCCTGACGAAAAATAGAAGAACAGAAACTTGTTCCGTCCCCACATACGCTCCAAAGGCGAGCCGAAGGCCCACAAGGCATACATATTGAAAAGGATGTGGAAAAAACCGCCGAAATCGTGCAGGAACATGTGCGAAACCACTTGCCACCATTGAAAATTGGCGTTCTCAGGAAACCATAGGGCCAAATACTGATACAGCATATCGCCGTAACCGGCGATACCTGCGATAAAGAAGATGACATTGATGATGATAAGATGCTTGATAGCCTCGGTCAGTCTTCCCATTTATTCGAATCTTTTGTCAATTTCATTTAAGTCGATGGTCATATAGACCACCTTACCCGAAGGGCTTAATTTTGGCTCGGAACATGCGAACAGGTCATCGACCAAAACCAATTGGGCATCTATTTCCAATGCCTGACCGTTCTTGATGGCCATGGCCTCACTCAACACCTTGCTCAACAGCTCCCGTTGTGAAAATACGGTATTTACCGTTTGGTTATCTTGGAAACTTGCCAATAAATCCTCCAATACCGTGCCAACCATACTTTCTGTCATGCCGACCGGTATACCTGTCACTTTTACTTTTTCGGAACCGGCATCCTCCAAGGAAAATCCCATTTTCACCAAATCAGCCTCCATTTCTTGAAAGGCTTGGAAATCTTTGGCAGGCAAATCAATATCCAACGGAAAGAGCAATTGTTGGGTCACCGCCTTTTGCGACTCCGAGGCTGCCAAGAACCGCTCGAACAAAATGCGTTGATGCGCCCGGTTCTGGTTGATGGCCAACAAGCCCGAACGCAAGGTCGAAACGATGTACTTGTTGCGTAGCTGAAAAATCGACCGTTGTTGTGCTATCGCGGCTTCGGTTCCTTCGAACAAGTCGCTTGAAGCTGCTTCCGATTCGACTTCGATGCTACTGAAAGACAGGTCGGCATCTTTTGGGTCATCACCGAAGAGGTTTTCCCACCCGGCAACGCTTTTACGTTCTTGGGTCGGTGCGGCGAAAGGATTGAAGGAACGATCAACGCTTACCGTGGGCATGCTTGCTTGCTTCTGCTCATAGTGGTAGGGGGTATCCAAATTACCGTCACGCTCAAAATCAAGGATCGGAGCGATATTGAACTGCCCCAAACTGTGTTTTATCGCAGCGCGCAATATAGCGTACAAGGCATTTTCATCATCGAACTTCACTTCGGTCTTGGTCGGATGGATGTTGATATCGATCGCAGCCGGATCAACCGTCAGGTACAAAAAATACCCTGGATGCGCGTCGGTTTTCAGCAAGCCCTCAAAAGCCGAAAGCACGGCATGATGTAGGTACGGACTTTTTATAAATCGGTCGTTGGCGAAAAAGAACTGCTCGCCCCTGCTTTTTTTTGCGAATTCAGGTTTACAGACGAAGCCGGAGACGGTCACGACCTCAGTGGTCTCATTCACGGGCACCAGGCGTTCATCCATCCGGTTACCGAAAATTTGGGTGACCCGTTGGCGGTGGTTGCCAGCAGGGAGGTTGAACAATTCGGAACCGTTATGGTACATACTGAAGGCCACGTCAGGGTGTACCAATGCAACACGTTGGAACTCGTCAATGATATGGCGAAGCTCTACCTGGTCGGATTTTAAAAAATTGCGTCGGGCCGGAATATTGAAAAATAAGTTTTTGATGGCGATGGACGTCCCTTTCGGGCTGGCACAGGCTTCCTGTTCAATGACCTTGCTCCCCTCAATCCGGATTTGGGTTCCCAATTCGGAGTTTTCGGGTTTGGTCAGCATTTCGACGTGGGCGATAGCGGCAATCGATGCCAAAGCCTCGCCCCGAAACCCTTTGGTAGCCAATTTAAAAAGATCATCGGCCGAAGCTATTTTCGAAGTAGCATGACGTTCAAAAGACAATCGGGCATCGGTATCGCTCATACCGCTGCCGTCGTCGACGACATGGGTCAACACCTTACCACCGTTCTTGACGATCAGCTTGACGGTAGATGCCTGGGCATCGATGGCATTTTCAAGCAGTTCCTTGACTACGGAAGCCGGTCGTTGTACCACTTCACCCGCTGCTATTTGATTGGCAACATGGTCTGGTAAAAGTTTGATGATATCTGCCATTTACCGTCGAAAGAATATCGAGAGATCGAAATCGATGATGTACAGGAACACCAGTACCAATACGGCCAAAATGATGAAGAAGCGAATACGCATGTTCGCATCGCCTTCGGTCTTCAAATCATCGAATGCCGAAGACATCTTGTTTTTTAAGCCGCGTTGGGTGTGCGCCGTAGTTCGAAATTGATCCAGTTTATGTTCGATTTTATACGGATTGCCTTGCCCCTTGTAGTATCTGGGCTTGTACTCGAACGTTCTGTTTCTCTTAAGCTTTAAAAAATTCCGCATTACATCCTACCGTAGGGTATCAAAGGTACTTAAAATGCGAGCAGAAGTGCCATTCGCCAAGCCAAAAAATGTTAACAAAACAAGCTGGTGAAATGGAAGGGGATGTCCTTAATCCCGGCCTAAAACGGCCATTTGGATCGCAGCTATCGCCGCTTCGACCCCTTTATTACCATGTACCCCCCCACTTCGGGCCCTTGACTGTGCTATGGTATCGTCGGTCAAAACGCAAAAAATGACCGGCACATCATAGGCCATATTGAGGTCTTTGATACCCAATGCGGTTGCTGAACATACGTAGTCAAAATGGCTGGTTTCCCCACGGATCACATTTCCGATGGCAATGACCGCATCGACCTTCTTTGTGGTCAACAGCTTTTTGCAACCAAAGGTAAGTTCGAAACTTCCGGGCACGTTCCAGCGGATGATATTTTCAGGCGAGGCCCCACAGTCGGTCAGGGCATCATAGGCGCCTTGGTAGAGCGCTTCCGTTATTTCGGCATTCCATTCCGAAACGACCAATCCGAATCTCAAGAGTCCGGCATCCGGCACCTTGGATCGATCATAGGCCGAAAGGTCTTTATTGGTGGTGGCCATAAGCCTATTGTTTTGCCGAACCGATCAACACGTCGATGTTGCTTGCTTGGCTTGACTTCGAATACGCTTCTTTGATGCGTTCGAAATAGCTCAGTGCCTTATCAGGGTAGCCGAGTTCCAAAGACAGGATACCCGCCTTATACAGAAACTTCGGGGTAGTGTATTCATTATCGCTATGGGCGATGGCTTGCTCGTAATAATCCAAGGCATCCTCCGCTTGGTCGAGCTGTGAAAACGCATCACCGATACCTCCTTTGGCCAAGGCACCCAAAACTTCGTCATCTGAGCTGAACTGCTCGAGATAGGTAATGGCTTCTTGATAGTTTTGGTTGTTCAAATAGGCCATACCGGCCGAATAGCTGGCCAGATTCGCAGCTTTCGTCCCTTTGTACTCATCGATGATGTCAAGGAAACCATATTTACCTTCAGCACCGTTCAAGGCAAGGTTCAACAGGGAGTCACGTGCACTTTCGTCGGCCATGGCCTGATCGAAATATTGCTGCGGATAGTACAGCTCGTTGGCAGCACTGGCTTCTTTGGGTTTCTGGATGAATTGGATGTATGCCAGGTAACCCAAGATACCTAAGGCGACGACCATAATGGTTCCTAAAATGTAGTTTTGGTTTTTGGAGACCCAAGCTTCCGTCTTCGAAGCACTTTCGTCCAAGGTGCTGAAAACTTCGGCCGTCGTACTGTTCATCTCTTCGATCTGAGCCTCTTCCGCCTTGTTTTTAGGTTTATATCCCCGCTTTTTATATGTTGCCATCCGTCATTTTATTAATCGCGCAAAAATAAAGGTTTTATCAAAAACGGAAGGAAAATTATTCGTTATTTTTGGATTCTTTGGCGACTTCGCATTTGCATCATGCCATGATGGCCTTCATTTAATTTATGCTGTTAAGACACTTATCATTAGTCAATTACAAAAATTTCGAATCGGAAAGCTTTGATTTTGACCCGACGATCAACTGTTTGGTCGGCGCGAACGGCGTAGGCAAAACCAATGTTCTCGACGCCATTTACCACCTCTGTTACGGAAAAGGGTACTTCAACCCCGTTGCCACCCAAAACGTGCGGCATGGCAGTGAATTTTTTATGATCGAAGGTCAATTTGAAAAACAAGACCAACAAGAGAAAGTGGTCTGCAGTTTTAAAAAAGGGATGAAAAAGGTCATCAAGCGCAACGGTAAGGCGTATGGAAAATTCTCAGAACACATCGGCCTCTTGCCTTTGGTCATCATCTCACCTGCCGACCGCGATTTGATCATCGAAGGCAGCGAGACCCGCAGGAAGTTCATCGATGGCGTTATTTCGCAATCCGATAAGGGGTATCTACAACACTTGATTTCCTACAACAAGGTTCTGGCCCAGCGCAATTCACTGTTGAAATACTTCAGTGCGAACCACACGTTTGATGCCGATGCCCTTGCCATCTACAACGAACAACTCGATGCTTTGGGGAACAGCATCCATAACAAAAGGAAAGCGTTTATCGCTACCTTCATTCCGATATTCAAAGAACAGTACCAAAGCATTAGCACGGCCGATGAGGGCATCGACCTGCAGTACAGCAGTCAGCTCGAAAACGACAGCTTGGCCAAACTGTTGGACCGGGCACTCGACAAAGATCGGGCCTTACAGTATACTTCGGTCGGCATCCACAAAGACGACCTGGGATTTACGATCGACGGGCACCCGATCAAACGATTCGGAAGCCAAGGACAACAAAAGTCCTTTCTTATCGCGTTGAAACTGGCACAGTTCCATTTCATAAAAGAACAGGCAAAGACCACCCCGATCTTATTGCTAGACGATATCTTCGATAAACTTGACGAAGACCGGGTGACCCAGATCGTCTCATTGGTCAATAAGGATACTTTTGGACAGTTGTTCATCAGTGACACCCATAGGCAACGTACCGAAAATGTGGTCAAACAAGTTGACCACAGTTATAAAATATTTACCTTGTAGTATGTGGAGAAAGTGCGTTATCCTGTTGTTTTTCGGATGCCTGGCCTGCGGCGGTCCGGTCGATAAAGAGGCCTTGACCCATCTCAACGGTTATTGGGAGATTACCGAAGTCGAATTCCCGGATGGAGGAACCAAGCAATATGGAATGAACCCCACCGTCGACTATTTCCAATTGGAGGGAATGCAGGGCTTCCGAAAAAAAGTACACCCGAAATTCGATGGAAGTTTCGACGCTTCCAATGACGCGGAGCCTTTTACCATGAGTGCCTTCGAAAACGGTTTTCTGATCCAATACGATGAGGCCTTGGAACCCTGGGAAGAGCGATTGGTAGCAATTGATGAAGGCTCTTTTACCATCATCAACACCGAAGGGGTACGGTATACCTACCGAAGGTATGAACCCATACGCATCGAAGAGTAATGGCCAAACGACAAAACGAACATATCCCCTTGAGCGAAGCCTTACGTGCCTTCATTAAAGAGAATCGGCTGCAATCGGGTATCGATAAAGTCAATGTACGCGATGCTTGGGCGAAGTTAATGGGCAATGGGGTGAACAACTACACCACACAAGTCAGTTTGAAGAACGGAACGCTGTATGTTTCCTTATCCTCTTCGGTATTACGCCAAGAACTCAGCATGGGCAAAAGCAAGATCGTAGCAATGCTCAATGAAGAATTGGGTAAGGAGTTGGTACAACGCTTGGTTTTGAAATAAAAAAGCCATCCGGGTCCGGATGGCTTTTACAATTCGTTTGTGGGGGTTCTTTAGAAAATCTCCCTTCCTGAAAAGTGGAACGCCGATTCAATGGAGGCGTTCTCATCACTATCCGAACCGTGAACCGCATTTTCGGCGACACTTGCCGCAAACAGTTTTCTGATGGTACCTTCAGCGGCTTCTTCCGGGTTGGTAGCCCCGATCAAGGCCCTGAAATCCTCAACTGCATTGTCCTTTTCCAACACGGCGGCCACAATGGGTCCGCGGGTCATGAATTCGACCAATTCACCAAAGAACGGACGCTCGCTGTGGATCGCATAGAATTCTTGGGCGTCACGCACACTAAGTTGGGTATATTTCATGGCTACGATTTTAAATCCCGCAGCACTGATTTTCTCAAGGATGGCACCGATGTGACCGTTTTCTACGGCATCGGGTTTGATCATTGTGAACGTTCGATTTCCTGTCATCGCTATTAAATTTTGCGCAAAAATAGTTCTTTTCCGACAACGGACAACATTCAATATACTTGTTTTATTTGCTGTATGACCTCACCCCCATCACCCATGATTTTGAACTGGGCCGTTCGCTCGGAGGTTTTCAGTTCGATCAACCCGAAACTAGGTACCGATACCACCGACCCGACCCGGTAGGGGTTCGGCTCACTGGTGAAACCCCGATACGAATGGGTCAATCCGCTACTTGTAAAGTCGATTAGGGGATACGTAAGACCGATATCCTTTGAAGAGAATTCGGAAATATGGCGATCGCCCGATAATACAATCACCCCTTTGGCTTTGGAATTCTTGATCAGTTCGACCAACCGATCGACTTCATGCGGATGATTGGCCCATTTTTCAAAACCGTGTTCGTTCGAAAGGAACTGCACACTGCTTACGATCAAATTGAAGTCGGCTTCCGAACCATTCAGTTCGTCGGCCAACCATTGCCATTGGGCTTCACCCAAAATCGTACCTGAACCGTAGGTATTGGGTCGGTACCTTCTGTTGGGGCGCTCATCGGTCGTAAGCGGGGTTCTGAAAAACCGGGTATCCAGATTAATGATTTTCACGCTTGCCCCCTCTTTACGGAGCATCATTGTGGCGTAGACCCCATCGCGTTGCCTTCTTGGATCATTGGCACCCACACCCATAAAATCCAAGAATTCACGTTGGCTTCCTTGCTTGGCGACAAACTCGGTGCCACCGTCGTTCAACCCATAATCATGATCATCCCAAGTACCGGTCACGGGTATGCTCTCGATCAGCGCAGCATAACCTGGAACCCGCTTTTGCAAAGCATAGGTTTCACGGAGTAGGGCCATGTCATCGGTATCGGCATAGACATTATCCCCTCCCCATATAAAGACATCGGGCTCGGCGGCAAGGATATCATCCCAAAAGACATTTGGCGCATCATGTTTGTTACAGGAGCCGAAAGCTATGGTGAAGTCCGTGCTTCCAGCGGCTTTAGTTTGGGGTGAAAGCGTAGGGCGGCATGCACAGATTAGCATCGCGATCGAAAATAGTACTAGCGGTTTTCTCATGGTATAGCGTTTGGTTTCGCTGACAAAATTAGCATTTTGTAAAAATGGTCTCTATTATATTATCGTATCTTTGAGCGCATGAACGTTGAAGACGCAGCTACGGTCAGGACCCTACTCTCCAAGCCACAAAAAATAGTGATCGTTCCACATAAAAACCCGGATGGGGATGCCATCGGGGCTTCATTGGGATTGCAATTATTCCTAAAAACGATGGGACTTGACGCCCAGGTCATTGCTCCTAACGATTATCCTAAATTTTTGAAATGGATGCCCGGAAGCCAAGAGGTCATCAATTTTGAGCGCCAGCAGCATACGGCTGAAAAGTTGATCCTTGGAGCCGGACTTCTCTTTACTTTGGACTTCAACGATCTTTCTCGTGCGGGTTCGATGCACGATATCTTACTGCGAACGGAAGCGGATTTCATAATGATCGATCATCACCAACAGCCCGATGATTATGCGTTGGTGACCTACTCTGATGTAACGATGAGCTCGACCTGTGAAATGGTATACAACTTTATCGCCGGTCTCGATGGTACCGACGACATCACTGCCGATATCGCAACCTGTCTTTATACCGGGATCATGACCGATACCGGGTCTTTCAAATATCCATCCACCACCAGTGAAACCCACCGAACCGTGGCCGATTTGATCGATAAGGGAGCCCAAAACATGACCATCCATCAACAGGTTTATGACACCAACCGGCCTTCGCGACTACATTTGCTGGGCTCCGCCCTGGGAAATCTCGTGATTTTGGAGGATTACCATACCGCATACACCTGGTTGACCCAAGCGGAATTGAACAAATTTGCATACAGCAAAGGGGATACCGAAGGGTTCGTGAATTACGGACTGACCCTTGACGGTATCAATTTCGCCGTGATTTTCATTGAGAATGAAGAAGAAGGCATTATCAAGATTTCCTTTCGCTCCGTAGGAACGTTTTCAGTAAACGAATTTGCCAGAACCCACTTTTCAGGAGGGGGCCATACGAACGCCGCAGGTGGTCGGAGTACGGAAAGCATGGAACGTACCATTGCCAATTTCGAATCGCTTTTAAGCGGTTATAAAAACGAACTGGACTATTGAAAAAATACAGCATCATAGCCATGGCCCTGTTGATATGGGCATGTAAAGGTCCCGAACCGAGAAAACCGATACAGGTGAAGTCCGGGAGCTTTTTCAAGGAATCGGTAGCACGCAGTAAGAAACTGCTTGAAATCGAAGAAAAACGCATTCACAAGCTGATCGGGCAAGATAGTCTGAACACCTACTATACCAGCCCCTTCGGTTTTTGGTACCGCTATGAACAACAGCGTGACAGCAGTTTGCCCACACCGCAACCCGATGATGAGGTCGTACTCACCTATAACTTGCGCACCCTTTCGAACGATACCCTATATACCTTCCAAGACATCGGAAGGGTTCAGGCGGCGATCGGAAAGTCGAAGTTGTTTCCGGGCTTGCGCAATGCCCTACCCTTGCTCCGCGAAGGGGAAGAAGCTACATTCTTGTTCCCATCCCCACAAGGATATGGATATCGTGGTGACACCGATCGTATCGGTCCGAACACCCCCTTACGCGCTACGGTGAAGTTAACGCGTATCATCCCTAAAAAAGATAGTATCAATTAATCCATTATAAAATGAAAAGAACCCTGATTTTCCTATGTGCCCTTGCCTTGGTTTTGTCAAATTGCAAATCGAGCAAATACGCCGATTTGGGTGATGGCATGTATGCCGATATCCAAACCACACAAGGTGATATCGTAGTCAAATTATACCATGAGGCCACTCCTTTGACCGTGGCCAATTTCGTATCCTTGGCAGAAGGCAACAGCACCTTCGTGAGCGAGGAGTATAAGGATAAGAAGTATTATGACGGATTGACCTTTCATAGGGTCATGAAAGATTTTATGATCCAAGGGGGAGACCCCCTGGCCTCTGGGCAAGGTGGCCCTGGTTACAAATTCAAGGATGAATTCGTCGATTCGCTGGTTCATGACAGAAAAGGAATCCTTTCGATGGCCAACCCAGGACCGGACTCCAATGGAAGTCAATTTTTCATCACCCATAAAGAAACCCCTTGGTTGAACGGTAGGCATACGGTTTTCGGTGAAGTAGTACACGGCATCGAAGTGGTCGATAGTATCTGTAACGTCAAGGTCAACCCGCAGAACAAACCTAACGAGGCAGTGGTAATGAACAAGGTCGAAATCATCCGAAATGGAAAAACGGCCAAAAAGTTCGATGCGAACCAGATCATGACGGCCTATTTTGAAGAGGCTGAAAAGGCATTGGCCGCCTTCAATCAGATGAAGGCCGATATGGCCGCCGAATTCAAAGCCCAGGAAGAAACCGCGGAAAGCACGAATTCGGGCTTGCGCATCATGAAATTGGTCGAAGGATCTGGCGAACAGCCAAAAATCGGACAAAAGGTCATGGTCAGTTATTCGGGCTATTTGATGCAGGATGCCACCCTTTTCGATAGTAGCGATCCTGAATTATCGAAAAAATACGGGATTTACAACGCCCGCCGTGATCAAGCCGGCCAATATGGCCCAACACCAATGGATTACAGCCCCGATGCCCGATTGGCCGCCGGTTTCAGGGAAGGGCTTCTGACCATGAAAGTGGGCGATAAAGTCCGTTTGTTCATTCCGCCTTACCTCGGGTATGGTGACAATGACTATGGCCCGATCCCAGGAGGTTCCACATTGGTATTCGACCTCGAGATCGTCGGCATCCAATAATCAGTTGCTAGTGCAAGACGCGAGGGATCGGCTATAGCAATCGATATCCGCTAATGTATGGACAATAGGGTAAAGCTCGGTATCGCATTTTCATTGTTGCCCCAAATTCTTTTGGTGAAGTGGTTAGGGCAACATCCCGAATGGGTTGAGCGATATTATGCCGAGGGACTTTACCCCCACATTGCCCAATTGTTACGTGGACTTTATGGATGGGTCCCATTTTCAATGGGTGACCTTTTTTACACAGCCCTTGGTTTCGGGGTACTGCGCTATCTGTATCTATACTGGAGGTACTTCTTCAAAAAACCCCTTACGGTTTTGAGGGATGCCGGCGTAGTACTTGCCATTGCCTATTTCATTTTTCATCTGTCATGGGGTTTGAATTACTACCGATTGCCCATCAACGAAAAGATGGGATTTGAAATCGAATACACCAAGGCGGAGTTGGTTGATTTCACCATGAAGCTGGTGCGCAAGACGAACGGCCTACAATATCAATTGACGAAAGACACTGCCGCTGCGGTCAAGATACCCTATACGGTCAAGGAAATTTACGAAAAGACACCAACCAGTTTTTCCAGTGCGGCCAAGGTGTTCCCTTTTTTTACCTATGAAACCACGAGTCTAAAATCATCATTGTTTTCTTTACCCTTGACCTATATGGGCTATGGGGGTTATTTGAACCCCTTCACCAATGAAGCCCAGGTCAATGCCTTGGTCCCCAAACAGCGACTGCCTTCTATCAGCGGTCATGAGGTAGGACATCAGCTCGGCTACTCTTCTGAGGATTCGACCAACTTCATTGGCCTTTTAGTCACCTCGGCCAATCCGGATCCCTACTTCCAATATGCTGCACAATCGCACGGTTTGGCCTACTGCCTGTCCGATTTGAGAAAATGGGACGAAGCGGCTTATCGTGAGATCCTCGACATGCTCCATCCCGGCGTGCGCGAAAACTATCGGGAGCTTAACCGGTTTTGGGCCGGCTACGAGAATCCGACGGAACCGATTTTCAAGGCCATGTTCAATGCTTTTTTAAAAGCGAACAGTCAAGAACGCGGTATACAAAGCTATAATGCCGTTGTCGGACTGTTGATCGGCTTCGATCGCGAATACCAATAGACCGCTTTGTCTAATCCACGGCTTTCCGTTACCTTTAGAAAGACTAATTCATCAAAATATACCTTATGAACTTGCGATTAAGTGCACTCGCCTTTTTGTGGTGCGGTGCTTCTTTATTTGCCCAAGACTATTTTCCTGAAAACGATGGGGTTAAATCAAAGAACAACAACTACAGGGCTTTTACCAATGCCCGAATCCATGTCGGACCTGGTCAGGTCATTGAAAACGGCACTTTATTGATACGGAACGGCAAGGTGGTACAGGCCGGAACCGGTATCGGCATTCCAAAGAACACGGTCGTTGAAGACCTTTCGGGCCTGAGCATCTACCCCTCTTTCATCGATGTGTTTTCGAATTTCGGGGTCAGCAAACCAAAGCGTAACCCGGCCCGGGGTCGTTCTCCCCAATACGAAAACACCCGCGAAGGCTTTTATTGGAACGACCATATCATGCCGGAAAACCATGCCATTGCCAAATTCAAGTACAACGACAAAGAGGCCGAAAAACTTCGAAAAGCCGGTTTCGGTGTGGTCAATTCCCATTTTCAAGATGGTATCGCGAGGGGCACCGGGGTTTTGGTTTCACTCAATGGCAATGCCGGCGATGCCGAACGTATCATCGACGATACTTCTTCACAATACTTTTCTTTTTCGAAAAGCATTGAAAAACGGCAATCCTACCCCACATCACTTATGGGAGCGACCGCCTTGATGCGCCAATTATACCACGATCTCGATTGGTATGAAAAAGGCAAGGTTGACAGCAAAGACCGTTCATTGGAGGCCTTGATCGCCAATAAAGGGCTCCCTCAGATTTTCGCCGCAGGCGCCAATGGTAATGTGCTCAGGGCCGATAAAATCGGGGATCAATTCGGGATTCAGTATGCCATATTAGGTGGCGGTGACGAATACCAACAAATCGAGGCCGTCAAAGCGACCAAGGCTGCGTTGATCATTCCGATCAATTTTCCAAAGGCTTATGATTTCTCGGATCCGTATGCTGCATCCTATGTGAATTTGAGTGACATGCGCCATTGGAACCTGGCACCATCCAATCCGAGGATCTTGGCAGAGAACGGGATATCCTTTTCCTTGACCACGCACAACTTGAAATCCCCTGCCGATTTCAAAACCATGTTATCAAGAGCCATTGCCCGCGGACTCACCAAAGAACAAGCATTACGGGCATTGACGGAAGCACCAGCGGCCATACTCGGGCAAACGTCAAAAATTGGCAGCCTCAAACCCGGTGCCTATGCCAACTTTCTGGTCACTTCAGGCGATGTTTTCGAAAAAACGACTACGCTTTATGAAAATTGGGTGCAAGGCCGAAAGTATGTGATCAACGACAAGAACCAAAAAGATATTCGCGGTGAATACGTCTTGAACGCCGCCGGTAAGACCTATACCATGTCGGTAAGCGGGGAAATCAGCAAACCAAAAATCGCGATCAAACAGGATACCTTGAAGCTGCAATCCAAAATCAGCTATGCCGGCGATTGGGTCCGGTTTTCCTTCTCTGAAGATCAGGGTGAAACGAAATTCCGCATGACCGGATTGGTGCAAAAAGACTCCGATGATTTAACGGGGCGTTTGGTTACCCCAGCGGGCACCGAATCCGGGTTTTCGGCCAAGCGCACCGCAAGTTTCGAATCCAAACCGAAATCGGGGCCCAAAGATTCCAATGAGGCCATCGAAATGTCGCTGACCTACCCGAATATCGGGTATGGATATACCAACAAGCCTAAGCTGGAAACTTTATTGTTCAAAAACGCCACTGTATGGACAGGGGATGCGGTTTTGCCCAATACGGACGTGTTGTTGAAAAACGGCAAGGTGGCTAAAATCGGAAGCGATTTGAAATCCAGCGGGGCTCGAACGATCGACGCCACCGGAAAGCACTTGACGGCAGGGGTCATCGATGAGCATTCACATATCGCTGCTTTAGCCATCAATGAAGCCGGTCATAACTCCTCGGCAGAAGTTCGAATGGCCGATGTGGTCGACCCCAAGGATATCGATATTTACCGGAACTTAGCCGGTGGCGTAACCACCATCCAACTGCTCCACGGATCGGCCAACCCCATTGGTGGTCGTTCGGCCATCTTACGTTTGAAATGGGGCGAAGGGGTCGATGGCTTGCTGTTCCAGAACATGCCGAAATTCATCAAATTCGCCTTGGGTGAAAACGTGAAGCAGAGCAACTGGCAAAGTTTTTCACGGTTCCCTCAAACCCGGATGGGCGTTGAACAAGTCTTTATCAATTATTTCCAACGCGCTAAAGAGTATGATGCCCGAAAGAAAAGCGGGCAAGCGGTACGTTATGATGAGGAGTTGGAAGTTCTTGCCGAAATCCTGAACGGGGAACGCTTCATCAGCTGCCATTCCTATGTACAGAGTGAGATCAACATGTTGATGAAAGTGGCCGAACAATTCGATTTTAGGATCAATACCTTCACCCATATTCTAGAAGGATATAAGGTAGCCGATAAAATGGCTGAACACGGTGTAGGTGGGTCAACCTTCAGCGATTGGTGGGCTTATAAATATGAGGTGAACGATGCTATTCCTTATAATGCCGCTATCATGGCCAGCCAAGGTGTGGTCGTAGCGATCAATAGTGATGATGCCGAAATGTCGAGACGCCTGAACCAAGAAGCAGCCAAAACCATCAAATATGGAGGCATGTCGGAAATCGAAGCTTGGAAAACAGTGACGCTCAACCCGGCGAAATTACTCCATATCGACGATCGGGTCGGTAGCATTACCGTAGGTAAAGATGCCGATGTGGTCTTATGGACAGGGCATCCGATGTCGGTCTATTCAAAAGCTGAAAAAACCCTCATCGAAGGTCGGGTATATTTCGATTTGGAAAAAGACCGGCAACAGCGCAAAGCAATCCAAGAAGAACGAACGGCACTGACCAACATGATGTTGCGGGAAAAAGCCAATGGCGGTAAAACCAGGCCCCCCGTACAATCGAAGAAAGCGAGATTCGAATGTGAAACCCTTTAACCAACGAACATGAAAAAACTCATTATAATCATATGTTTAGGATTCGGTTGGATGTTGGAAGCCCAACAAACCCCAGGTCCGGTTCAAAAAGAAGCCATAACCATCGAAGGGGCCACCGCCCACTTGGGCAATGGCGAGGTCATTGAAAACGCTTTGATCATGTTCGCCGACGGAAAGCTCACTTTCGTTGGAAGTGCCAACGCACGCATCGCCCGCCAAGGACGGCGAATCGATGGTACGGGCATGCATGTTTACCCAGGCTTCATTGCCCCTGGCAAGTCATTGGGGTTGGTCGAGGTCAATGCCGTAAGGGCCAGTAACGACCAAGATGAAATCGGGGAGATCATTCCACATGTGCGTAGTCTGATCGCTTACAATGCCGAATCGAAAGTGGTAGAAAGCATGCGTCCCAATGGGGTGTTGATCGGGCAGATCACCCCGAAAGGTGGTCGCATATCAGGGACTTCGTCCATCGTTCAATTCGATGCCTGGAACTGGGAGGATGCCGCCATTAAGGTTGATGACGGTGTACATCTCAATTGGCCCAATGCCTTTCGAAGGGGGCGTTGGTGGTTGGGTGAACCAAGAGGGTTCCAACCCAATAAGAATTACCAGAAACAAGTGGACGAAGTCCACGATTTCATGGCCAATGCCCTAGCTTATGGAAAATCGACCGAGGAAGCCACCAATCAGGCCTTTGAAGCGGTTCAAGGCCTATTCGACGGTTCGAAAAGGCTCTACATCTATGCCCATGCCGAACGCGAGATCATCGATGCGGTAACCGCGGCCAAAAACGCCGGGGTTGGGCATATGGTTATCGTCGGGGGCTACCATGCCCACAAAGTGACCGATTTTTTGAAAAAGCATGAGGTTCCCGTATTGGTGCGATTCACCCACAGTTTGCCGTTCTTTGAGGACGACGACTATGACTTCACCTTTAAGCTCCCTAAACTATTGGTCGATCAGGGAATTTTGGTAGGATTGCAAAACGCGACCGCCAGTAATTTCCAAACCAGGAACTTACCGTTTTATGCCGGTCAGGTCGTAGCTCAAGGACTCGAAAAGGAGACGGCACTTCAGCTCATCACCGGCAATAACGCTAAAATTTTAGGGATTTCTGACGAATACGGCACTTTGGAAGTCGGTAAAAGTGCCACCTTGTTCATTTCGCAAGGGGATGCTTTGGATATGATAGGCAATCAGTTGCATCATGCCTATATCGACGGGCGCGAAGTCTCACTCGAAACCCATCAGACCGAACTATGGAAACGCTATCAAGGCAAATATGACCAAGGACGGTAAAAAAAAGGCAGGGGTTTTCCCTGCCTTTTTCATATTTCTTTATTCAGCAGGCTTCACAAAATAGGTACCTCCCTCGGGTTTGGCATATTCCGAAGCGGACAGGGCCGTTTCGGTTACACTGGCCTCGGTAAACGGAACCGTACTTCGCGGCGCTTTGAGGGTTCGCCCCTCATACTCGAACCACGAGATCGAAGCAGGCAATAACAGTCCGTCAACGGCCTCCCAATCATCGTAGCGGATCCATTTGACATTGTCCGATTTTTCACCGCTGCGATAGGTTACGGTATATCCCAACCAAGCCATTTGTTTGGTATCGGGATCATAATGCACGAAATACTCGTCTTTAGGACTGGTACCCACCCCTTCGCCATATGCGATTCCGATTCCGGGATAGGACCTGCCCTCGAAAACCAAATCGGGGGTCTCCCCATACACGATGCCCGAATCGGATAGTACAAAGGGCATGGCATAAAAATAAAACATGAGGTTATGGTAAAACTCAGCATTGCCCCCATAGGCTTTTTCCTTTTCCAAAACCCAGGGTTGCGATCCGTCGAAACCCATCGCATAGTCAGGGGTATCGATGCGATCTTTACGGGACCAAAGATCAATGGTATGGACCTCGGGGTTGTTTTCTTTCGGAATGGTGAAGCGCATGGTACGCATGTTTTTCCAAGCTTTCATGCCGCCATGGGCGTCGATGATAGCGGTCAAGGCTTCGGGCAATTGGGTCGCTTTTTCGGTCTGTTCGGCACTTTCGTTTTCAGCGGCCTCGGCTTTGGTCGCGGCCTGCTGCTTGCAGCCGAGGGCGAACAGCAATGTGGTCAGTATTAATAAAGTTCTCATAAATGTTGTTTGAACCCTAGGTCGCAACTCATGGGTATTATTTACAAGAATAAGTACTTTTAGCCCATGGCAACGGTTAAATTCATCAGTAGTCCACAAAATCCTTTGGTCAAGGAAGTGTTGGCCTTGAAGGCCAAATCGAAGGAACGGCGGCGTTTGGGCCGTTTTGTCATCGAAGGGGTCAGAGAAATGGAACTGGCCGTTCAAGGTGGGTATACCATCGAAACGGTCTTGTCATGCCCTGAGATCATGGGTGATAATGCAGGCTTACCACAGTTGGAACCCTATGAAAGCATACATCTATCAAAATCGGTCTATGAAAAGTTGGCCCATCGTGAAGGTACCGAGGGGGTTCTCGCCATCGCGAAGATGAAAGCACACGGTTTGGATGACTTGGAATTCAAACGGGAAAATCCGCTGATCCTAGTGGCCGAAGCCCCTGAGAAACCGGGAAATATCGGTGCCCTACTACGTACCGCGGACGCGGCCGATTTGGATGCCGTGATCATTGCAAATCCGAAAACCGACCTTTACAATCCGAACATCGTTCGATCCAGTGTCGGTTGTCTATTTACCGTACCGACCGCCATAGGACAGACCAACCAAATCATCGATTTCCTAAAACGAAAACAAATACGCATTTTCTGTGCGGCCTTAACGGCTTCCGAACCTTATACCGATTGTGATTTCAAAACGGCATCGGCCCTAGTCGTAGGTACCGAGGCGACCGGCCTCAGTGCCGAATGGTTGCAACATGCGGACCAAAACATCATCATTCCTATGAAAGGGGTGATCGATTCCTTGAACGTTTCGGTATCGGCGGCAATACTTATCTTTGAGGCAGAACGCCAGCGCGGATCATAAGCTATGGACAGTACGACCCTTTTTTATGCCATACTCGTTATTCTAGTAGTGCAATTCGCCCTTGACCTGCTGTTGGATTATCTCAATTCAAAACGTTTCAAAGCAGCGGTTCCCAACGAGTTGGATGATGTTTTCGATGCCACTGAATATAGCCGATCGCAGGAATACAAGCTCCGAAATTACCGTTTTGGCCTCTTCAATGACGGGTTTTCATTCCTCTTGACGATCGGGTTTCTGGTCTTTGGGGGATTCGGATGGCTAGATACCTTGGTGAGGAAATTCACTGAAGATCCCATAGCCATGGGGATTTTGTTCTTTGGTGCCATTGCCTTTACCAGCAGTTTGATCGCCATTCCGTTTTCATGGTACCAAACTTTCGTAATCGAGGAACGGTTCGGTTTCAATAAGGTCACTCCCAAGATTTTCATCACTGACATCTTGAAAGGATGGCTACTGGCCAGCCTCTTGGGTTCCGGTATTTTAGCCGCCTTTATTTGGTTTTTGGAATTCACCGGTTCGAACTTTTGGCTATATGCCTGGGGCATGTTCATCGCACTCATGCTTTTTATGAACCTGTTCTACTCCAAATTGATCGTACCCCTATTCAACAAGCAGACCCCTTTGGAACCGGGGCAATTGAAATCGGCCATCGAGAACTACGCCCAAAAGGTAGGTTTCGAACTTAAACACATTTTCGTCATCGACGGTTCAAAACGATCGACCAAGGCCAATGCCTATTTTTCGGGGTTCGGACGGCAAAAGCAAGTGACTCTTTTCGATACCTTGATCGCCGAACTTGATGAAGAGGAAATCGTTGCGGTACTCGCCCATGAAGTAGGCCATTACAAACGCAAACACATTCAGTATAATCTATTGGCATCGATCCTCTCGACGGGGATCACCTTGTTCATTCTGTCCGTTTTCGTGAATTCACCGCAGATGTCCATGGCCATCGGTGTGGACCAACCCAGTTTTCATGCCGGACTTATCGGCTTTGTGTTGCTGTACAGTCCGATTTCGACCTTAACAGGCTTATTGATGAACATGCTGTCGCGTCGTTTCGAATTCGAAGCTGACGATTATGCCAAAACGACCTATGCCGCACAACCGCTGATCACTTCCTTAAAAAAGCTTTCGCAGCGCAGTTTGAGTAACCTTACCCCGCATCCGGCCTATGTGTTCATGCACTATTCCCATCCCCCACTAATCGAGCGGATTCGAAATCTAAAGGCATAATTTTTGCTATCCATAGTAAAGATTGCATTAACTTTAGTATTCTATGACGGAGGCGGCCATTGCAAAAGAGAACAAAGAAATAGCCAAGCAATACAAGGAATTGCTTCGCATTAGCTATCAGACCCTTTCGCCGGCGGATAAGAAATTGATCCGTTCGGCTTTCGATATTGCCGTTGACGCCCATAAAGACCAACGGCGTAAATCAGGGGAAGCCTATATCTTCCATCCGATAGCCGTGGCCAAGATCGTGGCTTCTGAAATCGGACTCGATGCCGTTTCGATAGCCTCGGCCCTATTGCATGATGTGGTAGAGGACACGCCTTATACCCTAGATGATATCGAGCGCATGTTCGGGGAGACCGTTGCCCGCATTGTTGATGGCCTGACCAAGATCGCACACCTGAAAAAAGACAAGAATATCAGCCAACAAGCTGAAAATTTCAGGAAAATGTTGCTTACCCTGCACGATGACGTGCGGGTGATCATCATCAAAATCGCCGACCGCTACCACAATATGTTGACCATGGATGCGATGCCGGAGTACAAGCAAGTGAAAATCGCTTCGGAGACCTTGTACATCTATGCCCCCCTCGCCCATAGGATCGGCCTATACAACATCAAGACCCAACTCGAAGACCTCAGTTTGAAGTATACCGAACCGGAGGTCTACAACGACATTTTGGGAAAAATCGAGGAAACCGAAGAAGAACAACAAACCTATATCAAGGACTTCACCAACGTTATCCGTGACTCCCTGGATAAAGAAGGCTTGAACTACTCCATCAAAGGGCGAATGAAGTCCATCTTCTCGATACGACGTAAAATGGTGGCCCAAAACATCCGATTCGATGAGGTCTACGACAAATTCGCGATAAGGATCATTTACAAATCGGATCGTAAAAACGAAAAGTTTCTCGCTTGGAAGATCTATTCCATAGTAACCGATCACTTTACCCCCAACCCGGTGCGCCTACGCGATTGGATCACCTCTCCAAAGTCGACCGGCTATGAAGCCTTACACATCACCGTAATGGGCCCCGAGGGCAAATGGGTCGAAGTACAGATCCGCAGTGAGCGCATGCATGAAATCGCTGAAAAAGGCTATGCCGCACACTTCAAATACAAACACGGCGAACAAAAGGAGCAGGGTATCGAAGTATGGCTGAACAGGCTGCAGGAAGCCCTAGAAAGTGCCAATGGCAATGCCGTCGATTTCGTGGAGGAATTCAAGCTGAACCTTTACTCCAAAGAGATCTTCGTCTTCACCCCGAAAGGGGAGCTTAAGTCATTGCCCAAAGGAGCGACCCCCTTGGACTTTGCCTTTCACATCCACACTGAAGTGGGTATGAAGACCAGGGGTGCCAAGGTGAACGGCAAATTGGTTCCTTTGAACACCACCCTGCACAGCGGGGATCAGGTAGAAGTCATCACTTCGGAATCTGCCAAGCCCAACCAAAACTGGCTTTCTTATGCAATGACCGCAAGGGCACGTGCTAAAATCAAATCGTCGTTACGCGAAGAAAAAAGGGAAATCGCCGAAGATGGCAAGGAAATTTTACGCCGGAAACTCAAGTCCCAGAAAATCAACCTCAACGAGGATGTCGTCAACAAAATGGTGAATTTCTTCAAGTTGAAGACCAGCTTAGACTTGTTTTTCAGGGTGGGTAACGGGGTTATTGACAATCAACACATCAAGGAATTCGCCGCTTCCTACAACAACGCCTTTATCAATTTCTTCAAAAACCGGATCCGTCGTAACCCGACGCCGGAAGACATCAACAAAGATGAGATCACGGCCAATTACGATATGCTGGTTTTTGGCAACGAAGAAGAGAAATTGAGCTATAAGCTTTCGCAATGCTGTAACCCCATTCCGGGAGACGAAGTCTTTGGGTTCGTCAGTGTCAACGACGGAATCAAAGTACACGCCAAATCCTGTCCGAACGCGATTTCGTTACAATCGAATTACGCGTACCGCATCATTTCGGCCAAATGGATCGATTCTTCACAAGAAGACTTCACGGCGGACATCCTGATTACCGGTATTGACAATCTCGGCCTGGTCAACGAAATCACCAATGTGATTTCGGACAACATGCACGTCAATATGCGCAACCTGAATTTTAGCGCGGAGGGCGGCACCTTTACCGGAAGGATCACCTTGGTCGTAAAAAACAACTCCATTCTCAAAAAACTGATCAACAACTTGAAACAGATCGGCGGTATCGATAAAGTGAGTCGAATTTGATTTTTAGACGTACCTTTGTACGGTTAATAGCGAAGCTTCCCATGGGCAACAACAAAAACCAAGAAATCGTCAAAAACGTCTTCACCAATTTTCTTGAAGAAAATGGGCACCGAAAGACCCCTGAGCGCTATGCCATCCTTCAAGAAATCTATGAAAGTGACGATCATTTCGATGTCGAATCCCTGTACATCAAAATGAAAACAAAAAACTATCGTGTAAGCCGTGCAACTTTATACAATACTATTGAGTTATTGCTGGATTGCAAGCTGGTCCGTAAACACCAGTTCGGTAAAAACCAGGCCCAATATGAAAAGTCGTACTTCGATAGGCAGCACGATCATGTGATCCTGACCGATACCGGGGAAGTCGTCGAATTCTGTGACCCACGGATCCAATCGATCAAAAAAACGATCGAGGAAGTTTTCGACATCCAGATCAACAATCATTCTTTATACTTTTACGGAACCAGGAACAAGGAAGAAAAAGTAACCGACTAACCACAATTTTCAATGGTAGATTTATTGCTTGGGCTCCAATGGGGCGACGAGGGAAAGGGAAAAATCGTCGATGTCTTAACCAAAGACTATGACATCATCGCCCGTTTTCAAGGCGGTCCGAACGCCGGTCATACCTTAGAGTTCGATGGTATCAAACACGTATTGCATACCATTCCGTCAGGAATCTTCCATAAGAACGCCATGAACGTGGTCGGTAACGGGGTCGTCATCGATCCGGTCATCTTCAAAAAAGAGTTGGACAACTTGGCCAAGTTCAATATCAATATCGCGTCAAGACTGGTTATTTCAAGAAAAGCCCACCTCATATTGCCGACGCACCGTCTTTTGGATGCCGCTTCGGAAACCGCCAAAGGCAAGGCCAAGATCGGCTCGACCTTAAAAGGGATCGGCCCTACCTATATGGATAAGACAGGCCGGAACGGAATGCGCGTCGGTGACCTTGAATTCGACAATTGGAAAGAGAAATACCGGGCCCTTGCCGACAAGCATGAGGCCATGATCGATTATTACAACGTGCAGATCGATTACGACCTGGCCGAGCTCGAAGCCGAATTCTGTGAAGGGATCGAAGCGCTTCGACAGTTGCAATTCATCGACAGTGAAAATTACATGTTCAACGCCATGGCCGAAAAAAAGAAGATTTTGGCCGAAGGGGCCCAAGGCTCGTTATTGGATATCGATTTCGGAACCTACCCCTATGTGACCTCATCAAACACTACGGCCGCGGGTGCCTGCACCGGTTTGGGGGTTGCCCCCGGTCGCATCGGAAACGTCTTGGGAATTTTCAAAGCCTATACCACCCGTGTGGGCAGCGGTCCTTTTCCGACAGAACTCTTTGATGAAGACGGAGCTACTATGGGTAGGGTCGGCAATGAATTCGGTGCCACGACCGGTCGACCCAGACGTTGTGGTTGGCTGGATCTAGTCGCCTTGAAATACGCCGTGCAAATCAACGGGGTCACCGAACTGATGATGATGAAGGCCGATGTACTCAGCGGATTCGAAACCATCAAGGTCTGTACTGCTTATGAATACAAAGGCGAACGCATCGAACACCTCCCCTATAATATCGAAAGCGACAACGTCAAACCAATTTATGAGGAACTACCAGGTTGGGCAAAAGACTTGACTAAAATGACCAAGGCCGATGAACTTCCAGAGACGCTGAACCAATACATCGCCTTTTTGGAGACCCAGCTTGATGTACCGATAAAAATCGTATCCGTAGGTCCTGATCGTACCCAGACCATCCATCGCTAAGGAGTTATAGAATTTTTGTAACTTTCTGAACACCAACCCATTTTATCCTTTATGAAACGGTTCTGGATCGGAATGGCTTGCCTGATGGCGGGCTGCATGCAACAGGGCAAACCCAAACTCGTTTTCGACAGCGTCTCCGAAACGAGGCAAATCGAGGCCATAACCCTATTAGGGGATACGTTATTTACCGAAAGGGCGCTCCCGAGCAAAGCTTTGGATAAGTACGAAACTGCAAAGCTGGACTATGAAAGTGCACCGGAATCCGTAGAAAACCTCATCTGGTACGGCAGGCGTTGTGCCTATCTCAAGCATTTCAATAAAGCCATTGCCATTTATACCGAGGGCATCTCCAAATTCCCAGAAGATGCACGCTTATATCGGCATCGCGGCCATCGGTATCTTTCTACACGACAGTATGATAAGGCGGTCAGCGATTTTGAAAAGGCAGCCTTGTTGATGGAGGGCAAATCCGACCAGGTAGAACCCGATGGGCTCCCAAATGCACAGAACATCCCGATCAGCAGCTTGAAAGGCAATATTTGGTATCATCTTGGTCTGGCACATTACCTGCAAGGGAACTACGAAAAAGCCCTTTCGGTCTTTTCAAAACGAAGCGAGACCAATAAATTCGATGATAACCTCGTATCGGGCGGACATTGGATGTATATGATCCTAAAGCGAATAGGGCGATCGCAGGACGCCGCTGAAATACTAGCCCCGATCCATAAGGACCTTGATATCATCGAAAACACCAATTACCATACGATTTGCCTCTTTTACAAAGAGGTCATTGGTATGGACCAAATCACCATCAGGGGTGATGGATCTTCTTCTGACGATGTATTCCTTTACGGATTGGGCAATTGGCAACTTTACGAACAAAAAGACACGGTAGCGGCTAAAACTTACTTCAAAAGACTCTTGAACGAAGGCAACCCCTACTCCTTTGCGTATTTGGCCGCTGAATCGGATTGGAAACGATTCTTCGAATCACCATCAGCATCCGTTGAGTGAATGCAGGGAGCTGGATGATTCTCCCAAAGCTTTGCAAATAGCACGATGAACTTGATGCAAAAGCCCTACTTTTGGCAAAAATTTCCAATTTCTTGAGAAAGGCTTTTCCTTTTTTGGTCGGATGCTGCTTTTTTATGGCCCAGGCCCAAGAGCAATCACCACAAGAACGTCAGATCAACATCGTCTATGGGGCGAATTTCACCAAAGACGAAGCGAAGTATCCCGGGGCATCCATTTTCAGCAAAGATGATGAACGGCAGGTGCAGTTCGAACATCAAGGGGCCGACCTATGGTGTGATATCGCCATTTTCTACTCCCAAGAAAACAGATTGCAGGCGATTGGCAACGTGCGATTGCAACAAGGCGATTCGATCGAGATGAACAGCGGTAAACTCGATTATGACGGTGACACCCGTTTAGCCCGTGCCTTCGAAAAAGTCGACCTCACCGATGGGCAGATGACCCTGACCACCGATACGCTGTACTTCGATCGTGAAAAGCAATATTCGTATTACAATTCCGGCGGTAAGGTCGTCGATTCGGCGAACACCTTGACCAGCATCATCGGCACCTATTTTATGGAGCTGAAGAAAGTACAATTCTTGAACAACGTACATATCGACAACCCGGAATACCAAATCGATTCAAAGCAACTCGACTACTACCGGGTTTCTAAGGAAGCCTTTATGTACGGGCCATCGACCATTACGGGCGAAGACTACAAAATCTATTGTGAACGTGGGTTCTATGATACCCGAATCGAACAGGGGTACGGGATCAAGAACACCAAGATCAACTATAGCAACCGGATTATCGAAGGGGATAGTGTGTATTTCGACAAAGCGACCTCCTTCGCGTCGGCCACGAATAACATCACGGTCACCGATACGATCAACGATGGGGTCATTCGAGCCCATTATGCCGAGGTTTTCAAAGAAAAAGATTCGGTTTTCGCTACCAAGAGGGCCGTGGCGGTAAGTCTGGTTCAGCAAGATTCATTATACATCCATGGGGATACCTTGATGGTCACGGGCAAACCGGAAGAGCGTATATTAAGGGCCTTCCGCAATGCCAAATTTTTCAAAAAAGACTTGAGTGGTAAATGCGATTCGATCCACTCGGCGCAAAATACCGGTATCACCCAACTGATCAAAGACCCGATCCTTTGGAACATCGACAATCAAATGACCGGAGATAGTATCCACCTGATTTCGGATGTAGAGACCGATAAGCTCGATTCCCTTAAAGTCATCAACAACGCCTTCATCGTTTCTTTGGATACCATCGGCAACCGGGGCTATAATCAAGCCAAGGGCATCGACATGTTCGGAAAGTTCGAAGAAAACGAGCTGAAAGTGATCGATCTGGTCAAGAATACCGAAGTCATTTATTACATGTATAACGATGACGATGAGTTCGTAGGGGTCGACAAGACGACCTGCAGCAAAATCCGGTTGATCATGGAGAACAGCGATATCGATGAGATTACCTTTTTCATAGACCCTGATGGCGACATTTTTCCAGAAGAAGACTGGGCAGAGCAAGTACAACGTCTAAAAGGCTTCATTTGGCGGGGTGATGAACGTCTGATGACCAAAGATGATATTTTCGACGCTGATGACAACAATATCCAATTGGTAAAGATCAAAGGCATCGAAGAACCGCTCATATTCAATGACAGCCTGTTCAACCCACCGAAACCGGTCAAGCCCATGCTGAAACCAGCGCCTAAACCGGCGCCACAGCTGAGTGAAGCCGACGACCTTCCGGCTTCACACCCCTATTCGGGAAGGTATGAAAAGGTGAAGAAAACCAAAGGCCTGGAAGTTGGGCATTATGTCATCGCCAATGTATTCGGCGAAGAATCGAACCTTAGGCCGTTTTTGATATCCTTACGCTCCCAAGGGTTCGAACCTTCCTACTTTCAGCGAAAAGTAAACGGGTATTACTATGCCTATTTGCAACGCTTCGATACCTTTGAACAAGCTGCGAAAATGGTGAACAGCCAATTTAACGGGCGCTATGACAAAGACCTTTGGATCCTTGAGGTCAACTAAAAGATAGCCTGGCAAAATAGAACCGATATCGAGGTGAAAGAAGATTTCCTCAAATACCAAGCACAGACAAGTGCCCATCCACTCGGACTTGAAATCTCAAAAGCCGAGGGATCCTACGTATACGACACCGAAGGAAATGCCCATTTAGACTTTGTAGCGGGCGTATCCGCCTGTGCTTTGGGCCATCGACATCCTAGGGTGGTGAAGGCGATCCAAGAACAGACTGAGCGCTATTTGCACGTCATGGTGTATGGGGAATACGTTCAAGGTCCGGCAGTAGCCTTTGCCAAAAAATTGGCAGCCCAGTTGCCTGAAAACCTGCAGACCACGTATTTGGTGAATTCAGGAACCGAAGCTATCGAGGGTGCCTTGAAATTGGCGCGACGCGTAACAGGTCGTAGTGAACTCATCGCAGCCGATAAGGCCTATCACGGCAATACCATGGGCAGTCTTAGTGTGATGGGTTATGAAGAGCGCAAACGGGCCTTTAGACCCCTAATCCCCGATGTGCGATTCTTGACCTTCAATGACTTCGATGGATTGGCGATGATCACAGAGAAAACGGCCGGGGTCATTTTGGAGACCATTCAAGGCGGTGCAGGTTTTATCCTTCCGGAACCCGGCTACCTCAAAGCCGTCAGAAAACGTTGTGATGCGGTAGGTGCATTATTGATACTGGATGAGATCCAACCCGGATTCGGCCGTTGCGGCTCCTTATTCGCTTTTGAGGATTACGAGTGTGTGCCCGACATCCTTGTTATCGGAAAGGGAATGGCCTCAGGCCTTCCGGTGGGTGCCTTTGTAGCCTCGCACGAACACATGGCCCAACTGCAAGAGCGACCGAAATTAGGACATATCACCACATTTGGCGGAAATCCTGTCATAGCGGCAGCTAGCTTGGCAACCTTGAGCGAATTGACTGAAAGCCAACTCATTCCGGAAACCTTGATAAAAGAAAAGTACTTCCGATCGCTTTTGGTACATCCTTTGATTAAGGAAATACGGGGAAAAGGCCTCATGCTGGCACTCCTTTTCGAAGCCCCGGAAATTGCCGATTTCCTGGTCTTAGGTGCTGCCCGAGAACAGCTGATCTTGTTTTGGTTGTTGTTCGAAAGCAGGGCCGTTCGGATCTCACCACCCTTGACCATTTCGATGGATGAAATCGAAAAAGGATGCCGACAGATCTTGACGATATTGGATGGCTACCCCGGCCAAGCTGTTAACTAATTTGTTGATAACATACCCAAATTACGGACGAAAAACAGGCGGGTAAACCGCTAATTTTAAGTCCATAGATTAAACAAACTCCTTTCTATGGCGTTGGAACCTAACGGAAATCCTGATAAATCCATCCTTAAATTCGAATCGATGTTAAAGACAGATGATGTCTATTTCTTTGATTCTGAGGATTTTGAGGATATCATTCACTACTATCTCAATTTGGGCAAGGTTTCTTTAGGAAAGAAAGCCATTGAAATCGGGTTGCAGCAACACCCGAATTCCGTTGAATTGAAGTTGTTACGGGTCGAGGTATTGGTATTCGAAGACCAATTCGAAAAAGCCGGAAGGATCCTTGACGATCTGCAGACCATCGATTCGAGAAATGAGGAAATCTTCATACAACGGGCCAACATCCTCTCTAAGCAAGACGACCATCAAGGAGCGGTGAACATGTTGCTCTCGGCAATCGAGGTCGCCGATGAAAATTTTGATATCTATTCGCTATTGGGAATGGAATATTTGTTCATGGACGACTACGAAGCTGCCAAACAAAGCTTTATGAAGTGTGTATCCATCGACGATAGGGATTATTCTTCGCTCTACAACGTCGTGTATTGTTTCGAATTCTTAGAGGACTTTGATGGGGCCATTCACTATCTCAACGAATACTTGGAACGCAATCCGTACTGCGAGGTAGCTTGGCACCAATTGGGTAAAATGTACATGGCCAAAGACATGCAAAAAGAAGCGTTGACGGCCTTTGACTTCGCGATTATTTCAGACGATACGTTTTTGGGGGCGTACTTCGAAAAAGGCAGGGTGCTTGAAAAACTAGGGCGCTACAATGAAGCCATCGAGAGTTATGAGACCACCATTACCCTTGATGACCCGACCTCACATGCCTATCTCAGGATCGGCAGGTGCCATGAGCGATTGGGCAATGATGAAATGGCCAAATATTATTACTACCAAACGGTTCATGAAGACCCACTTTTAGACAAAGGTTGGCTCGCTATTACCGAATTTTATTATCGAAAAAAGGACTACAACAAAGCCTTGCGGTACATCAACAAGGCAGTGAACATCGATGGGGAAAATGCCCAATATTGGAAAAAGAGTGCCCAAATCTACGTAGCCTTGGCCAATTTCGACGAAGCCGATTTCGCCTTCAAGCAAACGGTCGACCTTGGGAATTATGAATTGGACACGTGGAGGGAGTGGGCCATGGTCTTGATGCAACTTCAAGATTTTCCCTCGGCCACCCAAGTCTTGCTGCAAGGCGTGGAGTTCTATCCTGAAAACGCGATGCTCCATATGCAACTTGCCGCAGCATATCTTAAACTGGACAAAATAGCGGCCGCCAAAGAGAAATTAAGTATTGCCTTACAATTAAATACGGAAAATACAGTTCTCTTTGAGGAGCTGTTCCCAGAATTCACCCAAGTGAAATGGGTCAAGGACATGTTTTTGGAAAGCAAGCAGGCTTCCGATTGATTTGAAAAAACCCTAAACATTCGCAATGACATCCAGAAAACTGATCGATTACGTGATCATCGGGCTCAAAGGCATGGCCATGGGTGCCGCTGACGTGGTTCCCGGGGTATCCGGAGGAACCATCGCTTTCATTTCCGGGATTTATGAGGAATTGATCACTTCGATCAACAACATCAAACCCAGTTTGTTCAAAACACTGAAAAACGAGGGGTTCAAATCATTTTGGGAAGCTTTGAACGGCAATTTCCTACTGGCCCTTTTTTCAGGGATTTTGCTAAGTGTCTTCTCATTGGCCAAATTCCTGAGTTGGTTGTTGGAGAACCAACCCGTGCTTTTATGGTCCTTTTTCTTCGGATTGGTCTTGGCCAGCGTATTTTTGATTGGAAAACAAATCGGAAAATGGTCGCTGACCAATGTCCTGTTTCTGTTGGGCGGGGCTACCGTCGCTTATATCATCACCACCTTACCGGTCAATGAAAATGTCGCCGGACTCCCTTTTTTGTTCCTTTCGGGGGCTTTGGCGGTATGTGCGATGATCCTTCCTGGTATTTCCGGGGCGTTCATCTTGGTACTTCTGGGTTCGTACAAGACCATCTTGGACGGCGTCCACGAACGAGACGTGGTCTTGGTGATCACCGTAGTACTCGGCGCGGTTTTTGGTTTGTTGAGCTTTGCCAGGTTGTTGAAATGGATGTTCAAAAAATTCAAAGACCTCACCTTGGCTTTATTGACCGGGTTTATCATCGGATCTTTAGCGAAAATATGGCCGTGGAAGGAGGTTTTGCGTAGCAAAATATTCGATGACAAGGTGATTCCAGTGGAGGAAAAGAACATTTGGCCGACACAGTTTGATGGCGATCCCCAAATACTATGGGCCTCGGCACTCGCCGTACTAGGATTTTCACTTATTTTTATTCTCGAAAGGGTCGCTTCGAAGAAGTAACCTAGCTCGGGAACAATGCATACATCAAGGACTTTTTGGGACAAGGTATATTTGGTCATCAAAGGCCTGTTCATGGGTGCCGCCAACAAGGTGCCTGGGGTCTCCGGGGGCATTGTTGCCTTTGTCGGTGGCTTTTATGAAGAGTTCATCTACTCCTTGCAAAAACTGAACGGCAAGGCTTTTCGATTGTTGATCAATGGTAGGTTCAAGAGTTTTTACCGGTATTGCAACGGCCGTTTTCTACTCTTATTGATTTTCGGTATGCTGATCAGTTATTTCAGTATTTCGAGACTACTCGATTTTTTCTTGGAGAAAAAAGAACTCTACGTTTGGGCCGGTTTTTTCGGAATGATCTTGGGATCGATCTATTACATTGCCAAAGACTTTCGCCCATGGAACAAGAAGACGATTACCGCGGGCATCATTGGCCTCATCATCGGAATATCGTTGAGTTTTCTGAGTCCGGCAAAAGAAAACGACAACCTCGTATTTATTTTTTTCTGCGGTATGATCAGCGTTTCAGGAATGACCCTACCCGGTCTTTCCGGTTCGTTCATCCTGATCTTAGTGGGTAATTATGTGCTTTTGTTGGTCGATTCGGTCAACGCCTTATATGATTCGTTTCGGCAATTGACCCAAGGCGATCTCAGTTTTTTCGGGGATCCCGAACGTATGCGAATGTTAAAGATTTTGACGGTCTTTACCCTGGGGTCTACTGCGGGCCTCGTCACCCTATCCCATGTTTTGGGATATGTCTTAAAGCATTATCGGTCGATTACCACTGCCGTGATCATCGGATTTATTTCAGGCTCGCTGGGGGTGGTCTGGCCCTGGAAAAAGACGATTTTCAAAATGGACGCATCGGGCAATAGGTTGTCCGATTCGAACGGCGACCTCATCATTGCCAATTACAGACGGTATTGGCCGGATGTTATGGATATGGAGACTTGGGGTGCCATATTCTTCATTATTTTTGGCATCTTTATCCTATTGAGTCTCGATTGGTATGGCAAAAACAAAAGGGCGAAACAAGCACTTCGGTCTGATCGGTAAGAATATCGGATATTCTTTTTCGCGGAATTATTTCTCAGAAAAATTCGAACGGGAAGGACTTAGCGGGTTCCGCTATGAAAACTTCGATTTGCCAGACCTTTCCGAAGTCAATGCGTTGCTCCAGCGACCTGACCTCGGTGGTCTGAACGTAACCATACCCTATAAACAAGAAATCATCCCCTATTTGGATGCTGTTGACGAAACCGCAGCTTCCATAGGTGCCGTGAACACCATTCGCTTAGTCGAGGGCAAGACCATGGGGTTCAATACCGATTGCATCGGGTTCCGGCGCTCTTTAGAACCCTTATTGGTAGCCGGGGATCGACGAGCGTTGATTTTGGGTACCGGAGGAGCCAGTAAGGCCATAGCTTTTGTGTTGGAGGAACTGGGCATAGGGACGCGTTTTGTTTCAAGAAGTCCCGTCGCGGGTCAATTGTCCTATGAAGACCTGGATACCCAAACTATGGAATCCCATCAACTGATCATCAATTGCACCCCCTTGGGCACCTACCCCGATATCGAAGCAAAACCCAAGCTACCGTATCAAGCATTATCCAAAATGCATTTGTTGTACGACTTGATCTACAATCCGGAACGTACCGCATTTTTGCAGCATGGACAAGGCTATGGGGCCCGAATCAAAAACGGCCTTGAAATGTTGGAACTCCAAGCCGAAGCGGCATGGGAAATCTGGAATCGGTAAAGCCATTCCCCATTTAGTCACGATTGCCCCTCCTACTAAAGAAACAAGCCGTATTTTTGTCATTGGCCGCTAGAGTTAGTAACTTACGATAGCAAGCCCTCAATCAAAAACAAATATCCGTTCGTGATGGACGAAAAAGAACACAAACTGCAGGAGACTGCGGAAGATCAAAAAGACGGTATCGAAACCACTCCCAAAGCGGAGGTGACGCTTGAAGCTCCGGAGAGCGAAGCATCCGGATCGGAAGTAGACTCCACCGAACCTGAAGCTGCCGTGGAAAAACCCGAAGGGCAAGCCGAAACTTCCGAAGCGGAAGTCATTGCTGAAATCGAGCAGGAAAATGCGGAGGATGCCGAGGATTCCGAAAACGAAAAGCGCCATCACATCCCCATTCTCGATTACCATTCCATGTCCATGGAAAACCTGGTCGGTGAACTGCAGCGCTTGGTAAAAAATGAGAAGGTACAGGCCATCACCAAGCATGTAGGTAGTATCAAACATGAGTTCGATTTAAAGTTCCAAGAGTTCATCGAGCACAAAAAAGAAGAGTATGTGGCCAACGGAGGGAATGAAATCGACTTTCGCTACAATTCGGTCACCAAAAGACAATTCAACGAGGTTTTCAAAGAGTATCGTGAAAAAAGGAACCATTATCATAAAAACCTTGAAAAGGAACTAAAGGACAACCTTCAAAAACGCTTGGAACTCATTGAAGAATTGAAAGGCCTGGTCAACGTCGAAGAAGACATCAATACCACCTACAAGAACTTCAAGGAAATCCAAGAACGTTGGCGCAATGCAGGTGCGGTACCAAGAAACAACTACAACGATGTTTGGCGCACCTACCATCATCATATAGAGATATTCTACGATTTCCTGCATCTGAATCGCGAACTTCGGGATCTAGACTTCAAACACAACCTTGAAGAAAAGGTCAAGCTTGTTGAAAAAGCGGAAGCACTACAGCAGGAAACCGATCTGGGAAAAGCATTTCGGGAATTGCAGATCTTGCACAAGGTCTGGAAGGAAGATATCGGACCCGTAGCTAAAGCAGACCGTGAACCCATTTGGGAACGATTTAGCAATGCCACTAAGGCAATGCATGCCCGTCGGCAAGAACACTTTGCACAGTTAGAGGCCGACTACACCAAAAACCTGGAAAAGAAAGAAGAAATCATCGGTCAAATCCATTCGGTGGCCGAAGCGATCGCTGACAACCATAGGGGGCTGCAACAACAAATCAAGGAAATCGAAGCCCTAAGGGAATCCTTCTTCAAAGCGGGTCGGGTACCCCAAAAAGTCAATGAGGAAACCTGGTCGGCCTTCAAAGAATCGGTTCGGCGTTTCAACCGGGGCAAAAACGACTTTTACAAGAAACTCAAGAAGGAACAGCTCGATAATCTCGAAAAGAAAAGAGGGTTACTGGCCAAGGCCTTATCATTGAAGGATAGCGAAGACCATGACACCGCTACACCTGAAATGAAAAGGATACAAAGTGAGTGGAAAAAAATAGGTCACGTACCCCGTAAGTACTCCGATAAGATCTGGAAAGAGTTCAAAGAAGCCTGCAATCATTACTTTGATAAATTGCACGCTGAACGAAACGCCAGCCAGAAGGTGGAGTTAGCGAACTTAAAACTCAAAAACGATTGCCTCGATCGTCTTCGCGACTTTCAACTATCAGGTAAGAAGGATGCCGATTTAAAGGCCATAAAAGGGTTTATCGAAGAATGGAAAGGACTGGGGCGTATTCCTTACGGAAAACGGCATATCAATGGTAAGTTCAATAAGATCATTGATGCGTTGTTCAAAAAACTGGGTGTCAACCAACAAGAATCGGAGCTGCTCCGATATGGGGATAAGATCAAACAATTGGCCAATTCCGATGATGAGCGGGCCATCCGAAACGAACGCACGTTCATTCGTCGCAAAATCGAGGAGAGCAATACCGAAATCCGCCAGTTGGAAAACAACCTTCAATTCTTTTCGAATGCTTCCGAAGACAATCCATTGGTCAAAGAAGTGGTGCAGAACATCAAACGCCATAGAGATGCCCTAGATACCTGGAAAGCGAAACTCAAGAACCTGAATATCCTAGAAAACAAACGCGCCAAAGGCGAGACCACTGACGACGAAACCCCAGCCGGTGAAGAAGAGGAATAAGCCAAGCTCTTATTCGAACCGTTCGTGACCTAAACCTTATTATTTCGCCACATTCACCGATCGGGTCTCCCGAATGACGGTTACCTTGACCTGACCCGGATAGGTCATATCGGTCTGGATTTTCTGTGAAATTTCAAAAGACAGTTCGGCCGCTTTATCATCACTGACCTTTTCGCTTTCTACTATGACCCGTAGTTCGCGTCCTGCCTGGATGGCATAGGCTTTTTGCACCCCATTGAAACCAAAGGCGATATCCTCCAAGTCTTTCAAACGCTGGATGTACGAATCAAGGACTTGTCGTCGGGCACCCGGCCGCGCGCCACTTATGGCATCACATACCTGAACGATAGGCGAGATCAGGTTGCTCATTTCGATTTCATCGTGGTGGGCGCCAATGGCGTTGCACACCTCTTTCTTTTCCCCATATTTTTGGGCCCATTGCATACCAAGAATGGCGTGTGGGGTCTCCACCTCCACTTCATTGTTCGGCACCTTGCCGATATCATGTAGCAATCCCGCACGTTTGGCCAGCTTGGGATTCAATCCCAATTCCGCAGCCATTACACCACAGAGTTTGGCGACTTCACGTGAATGCTGCAACAGGTTTTGCCCATAGGAGGAACGGTATTTCATGCGGCCCACGGCCTTGATCAGCTCTGGGTGTAATCCATGGATACCTAAATCGATAACGGTGCGTTTTCCGATTTCAACGATTTCCTCGTTGATCTGTTTTTCGGTCTTCTTTACGATTTCCTCGATGCGTGCTGGGTGAATGCGTCCATCGGTGACCAAACGGTGCAGTGAAAGACGTGCCACCTCTCGACGCACTGAATCGAAACATGAAAGGATGATCGCCTCCGGCGTATCGTCAACAATGATCTCGACCCCTGTTGCGGCCTCTATGGCCCGAATGTTCCTTCCTTCGCGCCCAATGATCCGTCCTTTGACATCGTCAGATTCCAAGTTAAAAACCGACACGCAGTTCTCAACGGCTTCTTCGGTTCCGATTCGTTGTATCGTATTAATGACGATTTTCTTGGCTTCTTGTTGCGCGGTCAATTTCGCTTCCTCCAGGGTATTTTGCAGATAGGCCATCGCATCGGTCTTTGCGGTTTCCTTTAAAGACTCCAGCAGTTGGCTCTTCGCATCTTCTGCCGAAAGTCCGGAAATCACCTCCAATTGCTGCACTTGGCTTTTGTGTAGTTTTTCGACCTCTGATTGTTTCTTACTAAGGATTTCGCTCTTATGTTCTACCTCTTTGATTTGGTTCTCAAGACGTTCGTTCAACCGCTTGTTCTTCGATAACTCACCACTGATCTGCGATTCCTTGTCGCGGGTCCGTTTCTCGGCCTCCGCGATTTTCTTGTCTTTGTTGATAATGACTTTTTCGTGTTCGGCCTTGAGTTCAAGGAACTTTTCCTTGGCTTGGAAAATTTTATCTTTTTTGATGATCTCGCCTTCTTTCTTCGCTTCTTTAATGATCCCCGAAGCTTCACGTTTGGCGTTTGAAAGCGTTTTGGTCGCCTTGCCCTTTTCGAGCAGTTTCGCGATGACGAAACCTATGAGAAGGCCTGCGACACCGGCTATGATGAGTATAACTGTGTTATCCATTCTGCAATGTTTGGTTATAAAAAAAGCCCACATCGGTGAAGTCCTGTACAAACTCCTAATAACAGGTTTAGGGCTAACAAGCTGCTCAAAAATCCCTATACGAGTAGGGCCCGCTTTCACAACTTCAACTCACCCTTTTTAAATCTAATAGTGTTGAGTTTGCCAAAAATTAATTACCAATGTGGGCAGTAACAATGTTTTTTAAAGAACTTATTCTGATCCAAGTTTGCCGTCGACCAGCTCTTGCAACGCTTTCAATCGTTCTAGGGATGTCTTCAGATCTTCCGATTCGTTGATCCCTCCTTGCTCAATTTTCGAAGCGAACTGTAAGGCGCACATCGCCAATACATCCTGCTTGTCCCTCACGGCATAGTTCTGTTCGAATTTCTTCGCCAGGTTCTCAATGTTCTTTGCCGCTTTCCTCAACCCTTCCTCTTGCCGTGGATCAATGGTCAGGGGGTAAACCCTGTCGGCAATGGAAAGCTTGATTTTGAGCTTTTCCTCCATAAGTGTTGTTCGGCACTATTCGGCCAATTGGGCTATACACAGGTCCAATTCGCGTATCAGTGCATTTATTTTGAGCTTTGCCTCAGTTTTATTCGTATTACTGCCGAGCATTGAATTCGCCAATCTCAGGGAGTTGTATTTTTCTTCCCAATCGACCATGGCGCTCTTGGTAGTTTCCTGTTTTTCTTGGATAGATCGAAGTTCTTCCTTCAACTTGGCATTTGCTTGATTGAGCAATTCCAGTTTATGCAGAAGCTTGCTAATCTTGTTTTCCAAAGAGTCAACGATTTCAACAAGTTCGCCCATATGCAAATTGCAATGCGTGTCTCACAAAGTTAACCATCCTTAGGTAACCATCCAATAATTTTATCATTTAATCGAAAGCGGGCAAGCTGTTCGAAAGCCTCCTCCAACTTGGGGGTCTATGTCGCCCGTATTGGTTACTTTCGTAGGGAAAACGATTGTGTAAATGCGCCTATTCCCTTTTGTGACCGTGCTCTTTTTGGCAATGAACCTCTTCGGTCAAGAAAAGTATCCACAGGATCAATTCCGTTCCCCTTTAGATATTCCCCTGATCTTATCCGGCACCTTTGGTGAACTGCGATCGAACCACTTCCATTCCGGTATCGACATCAAGACCCAACGACGACAGGGACTGCCTGTCTATGCAATCGCCAACGGCACCGTCACACGTATCAAAGTGTCTTTATGGGGCTATGGCAAAGCACTCTATGTGGCCCATCCCAATGGCTTTACTTCAGTCTATGCCCATTTGAAAAAATTCAGTCCCGAAATCGAGGCTTACATCAAGAAAGAACAATACCGTAAAAAATCATATGAAATAGAGCTTTTTCCCGAGTACGGTGCCCTAGCGGTCAACAAAGACGAAGTGGTCGCCTATACGGGCAACACCGGGGGCTCCTTCGGGCCACATTTGCATTTCGAGATCCGTAACAGCGTCACGGAAATGCCGACCAATCCGCTGCTCTACGGGTATGAGGTACGGGATGCGACCGACCCCTCTTTGGTCGGGCTTTACGGCTACCCCCTGTCGGCAGATGCGCATGTCAACCAAAGTGCTTCGAAAATACAATTGAATTTTACCAAACAGGCCGATGGGTCCTTCTTGGCCGATCCGGTAACCGCTTCGGGCACAATCGGTTTCGGGTTCAATGCCTTTGATCGGCAAGACATGGCAGCGAACAAGAACGGGGTGTATTCGGTGACACAAAAGGTCAACGGAAAGGTGGTATCGGCTTATGATTTCGAAACCTTCTCCTTTGGTGAGACCCGGTACATCAATACCCTGATCGACTATGCGCATTACGGGAAATTCAGACAACGCATCCAAAAGTGCTTTAAAGAAGATGCGAACAAATTGGGGATTTACAAATCGTTGTACCTCGACGGTAAAATCAAGGTTCTGGAAGGATACGACTACCAGGTTGAATTGGATATTGCCGACATCGAAGGCAATAAGGTGAAGGTCAACATTCCCGTTCACGGCAAAAGCGAACCGATCAAAGTGCCTTCGAAATCCAAAAAGACCGCATACTTCTTGGAAGCGACAAAACCGAACAGTTTCGATTTGGAAGCGGCCAAGGTCTACTTTCCGATCAGCACCTTTTACCAAGATTTCCATATCGACCTGGAAAAGGGTACGGACACCATCAAGATCCATGATAAAACGGTGGCCGCGCATCGGAATTTTACGATCCAATTCGATGCCTCGCATTTGGATGCATCCGAGAAAAGCAAAAGCTTTATCGCCCATCTTGACGAAAAAGGCAACCCATCCTATGCGAAAACATACCGCCGCGACAACGCCCTATTGACCCGGACCCGGACCTTGGGTCGGTATACCATCGCCCAAGACACCATAGCACCGAAAATCCAACCCAAAAACTTCAAGGATCGGCAGTGGCTGAACAACTATAGCTATCTTAGTTTGCGGATCAGCGATGACCTAAGTGGTATCGACACCTATGAAGCCACCCTCAACGGTGAATGGATTTTAATGGAATACGAGCCCAAAACAAAGACCATCACCTACAATTTCGATGATAAAATCGCCGACCAGACCCAATGTCTGTTGCAAATCACCGTTACCGATAATGTAGGCAATAGTAGTTCACTTGAACAGGTATTTTTCAGAAAATAGCATTTTGTCAGGCTGCAAAAGAATCCTCAGCATCGGGATTTTTTTTGTTGGACTGGGTGTAGTGGCCCAAACAGCCACCTTGACCGGTACGGTTTTCGAAGAAGGCAACCGCCCCCTAGAAAACGTCAACATTTCATATGCCGGATCTGGCGCCGTAAGCGATACCAACGGCAATTATGTATTGGAGGTCGATGCCGATATCGCCGTGACCATCCGGTTCTCCCATATCGGACATGCCGATGTCGTTCTCGAAAACTTGATTTTACGAAGTAACGAGACTTTTGAATTCAATCCGGTCATGAAGACGGACGTGGTGCAGATCGACGGGGTGGAAATCCTCGCTACCGGGGCAAAAAGTGTGTCGGGAATCACAACGATTTCGCCACAATTGGCAAGAAACATACCCGGGGCCAACCAAGGAGTGGCGAACGTTTTAAAACTATTACCCGGTGTTTCCTTCAACAACGAACTGAGCACGCAATACAATGTACGTGGGGGTAATTTCGACGAAAACCTGGTCTATGTCAACGGCATCGAAGTATATCGCCCTTTTCTAGTACGCTCGGCCCAACAGGAAGGGTTTAGCTTCATCAACTCGAATATGATCGAAAATTTGAGGTTTTCGGCAGGGGGTTTCCAATCAAAATATGGCGATAAGCTGTCTTCGGTACTTGATATCTCGTACAAGACCCCTTCCTCATTTTCAATTCAAATGGATGCCAGTCTTTTAGGGGTCGGCGGTACGGTCGAAGCCGTCTCGAAGAACAACTCCTTTACCGCGATTACCGGTTTTAGATACCGAGACAATTCACTATTGATCAATAGTCAACAGACCGAAACAACGGTCAACCCTTCCTTCACGGATATCCAAAGTTATATGACTTATCGGGTTTCCGATCGGTTCAGTCTCGGGTTTCTGGGGTACTTTGCCATAAACGATTATGAAAACACCCCTGTAAATAGGCAAACGAATTTTGGCACCCTTCTGGATCCCCGCGCCCTACTGGTATTCTATGAAGGAACTGAAAACAATACGTATCAGACCGAGTTCGGTGCCCTCAAAGCCGATTACAGTCCGACTGAAAACCTGCAATTGAACTTTTCCTCGTCCATTTACCATGCCACTGAAGAAGAATTCTCAGATATCATCGCCACCTACGAATTGGGTGATGTAGTGACGGATTTGGGCAATGAAAATCTTGGTGAAGCAACCAATACCAGGGGTATCGGTTCACAAATCAACAGGGCGAGGAACCAATTGGATGCACTGATTTTTTCGCTCACCCATAAAGGCTCCCTTAAACAAGGTGAGCATCTATACGAATGGGGCTTGCGGTACACCCGTGAAGATTTCAGGGACCAATTGCGCGAAGCGGAATTCATCGATTCAGCAGGTTTCTTTATACGACCTGCCGAACCACCCTTCGTCAACAACCAACCCCAAGAGCCTTTCGAAGCCGATATCGTACCGTTCGAAGCGGCAAGGGCCACGAATTTCGTGGTCACCGATCGGTTTTCGGCTTTCGCGCAACTCAGCAAACAGACACAATGGGGAACGACCGACATTTATTACAACCTTGGGGTCCGCGGCCAATCATGGACAGTCGACCCGCGTGAGGGCGATCGAAACCGGCAATTCTTGTTCAGTCCGAGGGCACAGTTCGGTATTAAACCCGATTGGAAACGCGATATGCTCTTTCGATTTGCCGTCGGTAGTTACCAACAACCTGCCTTTTACAGGGAATTGCGAAATCGCCAAGGCATCATCAACCCGGAAGTCGGGGCCCAGAAATCACTGCACTTGGTCTTGGGCAATGAATACAGTTTTACCTTAGGGCAGCGTCCTTTTACTTTGGTCGGTGAGGCGTATTATAAAAAACTGAGCGACGTGAACCCTTATACCATCGAAGACGTACGGGTACGCTACGCGGCAGCAAACAATGCGGAAGCCTTCGCATACGGGGTTGATTTTCGACTGAACGGGGCCTTCGTGCCGGGTGAAGAATCGTGGGTAAGCATCGGATACCTAAGAACGGAAGAGAACATCGATGGACGGGGCTTTATCTCAAGGCCAACGGATCAACGCTTCAAACTGGGCCTACTCTTTCAGGATCACATGCCCTCCATACCGAATCTGAAACTGTATTTGAACCTGGTCTACAACACCGGCTTGCCGGGTGGATCCCCGAATAACGCCGATCCTTATGATTTTCAGAATAGATTAAGAGACTATCGCCGTGCCGATTTAGGAATTTCATATATTTTTGTCGACGGTAAAACACAACGGCAGGAGGGGCACTGGCTGCAACAATTCAAAGAATTCACCCTGGGGTTTGAAATTTTCAACATGTTCAACAACCAAAACTCGATCACCAATACATGGGTTCGGGATGTGGACACCCAACAACAATTTGCCGTGCCGAATTTTTTGACCTCCCGCATCTTAAATCTCAAACTCAGTGTACGCATTTAAGAAGTACCATAACATATTCCTAGTCGCTTTTTGCTTCCTGTTCGTCAGTACCGTCGCCGCACAAAAGAACATCTATGAAAGTAAACGGTTCGACGAACTGAGTGCCGATCATGAGACCTTGGCCATCATCCCCTTTCTGGCCCGACTCGATTTGGATGGCAGCCTTGAAAAGGAAGAGCGGGATGCTTTGGCCGAACGCGAAGGGAAGGCGGTTCAAAATGCATTGGAAACCTACTTTTCAAGAAGGAAAAGACGTAAGAAATTCAACGTCGAATTCCAGAATGTAGAAGATACCAATGCCTTATTGGCCCAAAATGGCATCAGTTATAAGAACATCGATGTCTATACCATCAAACAGCTTTCTGAAATTTTGGGTGTCGATGGTATCATCAGTGGCAATCTGAATCTCAACATCCTGCTGTCTGAAGGGGTCCCTACCGACTTTAGTTTGTTCGATTATTTCAGTGGTGACGCGAATTATGGGCGTATCGGTATCAAGATCAGTGATGGGGCCACAGGAAAACTACTTTGGAAATACGAGAAAGAAATCACCAAGAAAACCGGCAAGAACACGACGGACCTCATCGATAAGATGATGAAATTGGCATCCCGGAAGTTTCCGTACGACAAAGAGAAAAAACGAAGGAAAAAGAGGAATTAACTTTCCGCGAAGTCTTTCAAAACCCCAATGACATAATCGATCTCGGCCTCGGTATTGTATTTCGAAAAAGAAAACCGTAGCGAAGGGCAATCCGATTCACTATCCGATAGCAATTCGTTAAGCACATGGGATCCTTTGGCACTACCCGACTGGCAAGCGCTCCCTTTAGAACAGGCGATGCCCTTTAAATCAAGATGGAAAAGCAACATCAACGACTTTTGCTTATCGAAAGGCAAGCGAACGTTGACCAAGGTGTACGTGCTGCGTTTCACATCACCTGACAGGCCGTTGTACAGCACCCCCGGTATGGCTTTTTGCAACGCATTGATAAAGTAGGTTTTCAAACCGGTTACATAAGCTTGTTCCTCCTCGAGATGCTCATAAGCTTCGATAAAGGCCTGTTCCAAACCCACGATATTGTGAAAAGGTTCGGTTCCGGCCCTAAACCCACGTTCTTGAGATCCACCGACGATCAAGGGCTTCAAGCCCGAGTTTTTTCGGACGAAAGCGAAACCGACACCTTTGGGACCGTGGAACTTGTGGGCCGCCGCCGTTAAAAAGTCGATCGGCACAGCCCCGACATCCCATCGAAAATGACCGACCGATTGCACGGTATCCGAATGGAAAAGTGCATCGTTCGCACGGCAAAGTTCCCCGATGGTCGAGATATCGATCAAATTGCCGATTTCGTTGTTGACATGCATCAAACTGACCAATTTTTTGGTTCCGTCGGTTTCCAATAAATTTTGGAGATGCGCAAGATCCGGGTTGCCATCGGCATCCAAATCGACGAATTCCAAACCGATGCCATACTCGGCCGCCAATTCTTCAGCGGTATGTAAGACGGCATGGTGTTCGATTTTGGAGGTAATGATGGTCTGTACACCCAAATCGCGCACAGCGCAACGTAAGATCATGTTATCGGCTTCCGTACCTCCCGAAGTAAAGATAATTTCGGACGGATGCGCATTCAGTTCCTTAGCAATGGTCTTTCGCGCTTTTTCAATGGCCGTTTTGGCCGTGCGTCCGAAACTATGGGTCGACGAAGGGTTCCCGTAAAATTCGGAAAGTGCCTCTTGCATCTTGGCGATCACACCCTCTCTGACTTGAGTGGTAGCGGCATTGTCGAGATAGACCTTTTGCATAACTTAAATTCAACTTTTCGTTCGGCTAAAATAGCGGAAATAAGTTAATTTAATTAAAATTCGAAGCCTTTCGGAAGGGCATTACCTTCGATTTCACTTAAATTTGAAACCATGAAAAAATTATTGGGTTTGTTGGCTTTGGTGACCATGTTTTCATGCAGTGACGGTGACCTTCAAATTGAGACCATCGATTTCGACAGCGTCTCGATACAGCAATGCGGGACCGTCGATACGACTACCGTTCTTTTCTTCAAGATCAATGCCGACCAAGCGCTGATCCTCAATCTTCAAAGTGGATTACTCAGCAATGAGGCCACCACCGAGTCGATCAGCAGTTCGGTACCTGGGCAATCACAAGTGACCTATCGCATTTTTTCCGAAACGGTGACCAGCAATTACTTCTGTGACGATATTCCACCGGTGACACCCGTAGTCACGGAAGAAATCGAGGCGGAAGACGGTGAAGTCTTAATAACCACTGTAGCGAACGAGACCGGTGCTTTCGAGCATACCATACAACTTCAGAACATAACCTTGGTCAATGACCAAGGAGAACGCATAACCGATTTGACCATTAGTGAATTCGGAACGGTGACCACCACCGCCAATTAAGCATTTTGAAAGATATAGACTTCCGTTGCCCCTAAGCCGTATTTGCTAAAATCGGCGTCGTAAAACTTCACTTGCGCGTACCGTCCAAAGAGGTACCTTAGTTCTTCCTTTAAGACCCCTTCGCCGACACCGTGTATGAAAACCACTTTTTGAATACGTTTCCGTATCGCGAATTCAAGCTGTCTTTTCGCTGTGTCCAATTGTAGGTTCAACATATCGAAATTCGACATTCCCCTACTCTTATCCGTAAGTTGATGGATATGAAGATCGACCACCATTTTAGGGGCATTTCGCGCTTTCTTTTTCACAGCGGGGTCCTTCTTACGCTTTATGGATTCCTTTCCGACCTTGCCTTGGGCAATGTCGTAGTCGGTGACCCTGAGGGTGCCGGCAACCTTCACCAATTGTCGGTCTTCAAATGCCAAAGAGAACCCATCCGAAGTGGTGATGGTCACCGTCGGACCCTCGATCTTTTCGACGGTTCCCGCAATGGGCTCGTCAACCACTTCGACCTTATCACCGATTTCGAATCTTCGCAAAACTTTGGGCAATACCTGTTACATTCCAAAAATAATAGTATTTTGAGCACACCAATCAAGAACTTGTGAAACCGGTATTTTTTACGTTGTTGCTTACGGCCGAAGAGTATATGCTGCCTTGTTTGAACAAGCGGCTATTCGGTATCGAATGCCCGGGTTGTGGCATTCAGCGCGCGGCCAAATTGGTCTTACAAGGGGAATTCGCGGCAGCCTTTCAAATGTACCCGGGAATTTACCCCATCTTCTTGTTGCTTTCGTTCTTGGTCGTCAACCTGTTTGTCAAATTCAAGTACGCTTTTCAAATCAAAGTCGCACTCTTGATTTTGGTTGTCGCCACTATCATGATCAGTTACATTCATAAAATGTCTCATATTTTCCACTAAACACAAACACATGGAACAACAGAAATTACCCAATTCAACGCTCATCTTGGTCTTCGGTATCGTATCGATAGTAACCTGTTGCTGTTATGGGGTACTCGGTTTGATCTTCGGGATCATTGCGGTCGTACTGGCCAACAAAGCGACCAAACTCTATCAAGAACAGCCGGAACTTTATACGGGCTACGGCAATGTCAAAACCGGTAGGGTCTTGGCGATTATCGGAATCATCCTCAACCTCATTTGGTTGGTCTATGTGATATGGGCAATCAATTATTTTGGATGGGATACACTTCAAGACCCGGAGAAATTGAGGGAATTGATGGAACAATACCAATAAAAATATGTCACAGCAACCTTTACCAGGAGCCAGCACGGTGTTGGTCATGGGGATTTTGTCCATTGTCGGATCGATCGCTTGTTGCGGCCCCTTTGCGGCGATATTCAGTATCGTTGGATTGATGAAGGCCAAATCAGCCGAACTGATGTATCAGCAAAATCCAGGTGCATACAGTGATTTCAGCTCGGTAAAGACCGGAAAGATCCTTTCGTATATCGGATTGGGCCTTTCGATAATCATGCTCGTGCTGTTCATCTTATATTTTGGATTCATCTTCGCCATGATTACGGCGGGGGAATGGAACGACACCTATTGAAAAAGGCCCCGTTTCGGGGCCTTTTTTTTACTTAGTTCGCGACTTCGCTCATAAACTTCAAGCGATAGATCCGCAATTCCTCTTCTTCGTATTCGCCTTCGAATTCTTCCATGGCTTCCGATATGGAATCGGATTCGGCCTCCAGAAAGTAATCATTGATTTCTTCTTGCTGATCTTCATCAAGCACCTCATCGACCCAATAGGTCAAATTCAATTTCGTACCGCTGAAAACGATTTGCTCCATTTCTTTGATCAACTGCCCGATTTCAAGGCCCTTGGCCGCTGCGATATCATCCAAAGGTAATTTGCGATCGACGTTTTGGATGATATACAATTTAAGGCCTGAATTCGCACCCGTACTTTTCACGACCAAATCATCAGGTCGCACCACGTCGTTTTCGGCCACGTATTTTTTGACCAATGCAATGAAGGGCCCGCCATACTTCTTGGCTTTGCCCTCACCGACCCCATGAATGTTGAGTAGCTCTTCGTTACTTATCGGATATTTGAGGGCCATATCATCCAAAGATGGATCTTGGAACACCACAAAGGGCGGAACATCGTTCTTTTTCGCCTCCTGTTTCCTGAGATCTTTCAACAATCGCAACAATTTGGCATCGGCGGCACCACCGCTCGATTTTGCCGCGGTGACCAAGGCATTGTTGTTTTCTTCACTATACACATGGTCTTTGGTCATCATGAAGGAAGTCGGGGCCTCTAAAAACCGTTGCCCGTTTTCGGTGAGGTGTAATACCCCGTATTGTTCGATTTCCTTGCGCAAAAGGCCGGCTACTAACGCTTGGCGTGTCAAGGCCATCCAATACGGTTCTTCATGGTCCTTTCCGATTCCGAAAAACGGTTTCTCGTCGGTCTTGTGCGAAGAGATCAACGCGTTGGTCTTACCGACCAGCGCCTTTACGATCTCTCGGGTCTTGAATTTTTCGAGTGTTCCTTTAACCACCTGCAACAACTTGACGATGCTTTCTTTAGCCTCTTCCTTGGGCTTAGGGTTTCTGGCGTTATCGTCCATATCGGCCCCTTCCCCATTGACGGCATCGAATTCCTCACCGAAATAGTGCAGAATGAACTTGCGTCGAGACATTGAGGTTTCGGCATAAGCCACGATTTCTTGAAGCAGGGCATTACCTACTTCTTGTTCGGCTACCGGTTTTCCCGACATGAATTTTTCAAGCTTCTCAACGTCTTTGTAAGCGTAATAAGCCAAGCAATGGCCCTCACCCCCATCACGGCCGGCCCTGCCGGTTTCTTGATAATAACTCTCGATACTTTTTGGAATATCGTGGTGGATGACAAAGCGCACGTCAGGTTTGTCGATCCCCATTCCGAAGGCGATGGTGGCCACCACGACATCGACATCTTCCATTAAGAACATGTCTTGGTACTTTGAACGGGTCTTGGCATCGAATCCGGCATGGTACGGAACCGCACTGATCCCATTCACCTGAAGCACTTGGGCCAACTCTTCTACCCGTTTTCTACTTAGGCAATAAACGATACCTGATTTCCCCTGGTTTTGTTTTACAAAACGGATGATATCGGCGTCGATGTTCTTGGTTTTGGGCCGTACTTCATAAAACAGGTTAGGACGGTTGAACGAGGCCTTGAACACTTTCGCATCGACCATACCCAGGTTCTTGATAATGTCTTCCTGTACTTTCGGGGTCGCCGTGGCCGTCAAACCAATGATAGGTATGGCCTCTCCCAAACGACCGATGATCGTTCTCAGATTACGGTATTCGGGCCTGAAATCATGGCCCCACTCCGATATGCAGTGTGCCTCATCGACAGCGACGAACGAAAGCTTGACCGTTTGCAAGAAATCGATATAATCTTCTTTAGTCAATGATTCAGGTGCGACATACAACAACTTGGTCACCCCGTTGGTGATATCTTCCATCACCTGCTTGACCTCCGTTTTCGTCAATGAGGAATTCAAGACATGGGCGATGCCATGTTCGGAAGATACCCCACGCATGGCATCCACTTGGTTCTTCATCAACGCGATCAAGGGTGACACCACGATTGCAGTACCGGCTTGCATGACGGCGGGAAGTTGATAGCACAAGGATTTGCCACCACCTGTCGGCATGATGACGAAAGTATCCTTTCCGGCAAGTATGTTTTTGATTACGTCTTCCTGTAGCCCCTTGAATTGCGAAAAACCAAAGTATTTCTTAAGCGCTTCCTGCAAATCTGTCAAACTCGAACCCATCTTTGGCATCCATTAAAATCGAATAAAAAGAACATCATTTACCTGCTAAAGGGATTCAAGGCTTACGGTAGGATTAAAATGCCCCTTTTATCAAAACTAACATAAATCGTATTAGTTTGTTTAATTTTGTATTCTTAAAGATAAGACAATCTTTGAGGTTTACAACCCATAATCCGATTATTGCTTTGAAGGCCAAAACTGCGATTCTTGATAGTGCTCGACGGACCATCCAAAACGAGGGCGAAGCTATCCAAAACTTGATTTCACAACTCGATGTATCCTTTGAAAATGCGGTCAAAAGCATTTTGGAGTCTGATGGTCGTGTCGTGGTATCCGGAGTGGGCAAGAGTGCTTTGATCGCTTCCAAAATCGTCGCCACCTTCAATTCTACAGGTACGCCTGCGATCTTTATGCACGCTGCCGATGCGATACATGGCGATCTCGGCACCGTACAAAAGGACGATGTGGTTATTTGCATCTCCAAAAGTGGCAATACGGAAGAAATCAAAATGCTGATTCCCCTCATCAAAAGAGGGGGCAACAAACTCATTGGGATCACCGGAAACATGGACTCGGTCTTGGCGAACCAGTCCGATTTCGCTTTGAACACCTATGTAGCCAAAGAGGCATGCCCGAACAACCTGGCACCCACAACCAGTACTACGGCACAAATGGTGATGGGCGATGCCTTGGCCATTAGCTTGCTCGAACTGCGGGGTTTCAGTAGTGATGATTTTGCCAAGTTCCATCCAGGTGGGGCCTTGGGCAAACGCTTATACCTCAGGGTGGCAGACATTGCCGCCAACAATCAAGTGCCGGCCGTACAATCGGATTCGAAAGTCAAGGAAGTGATCGTGGAAATTTCCGAAAAAATGCTCGGGGTCACCGCGGTGGTCGAAGATGGCAAGATCATCGGCGTGGTTACCGACGGCGACATCCGTAGAATGCTCAACAAACACGACAACATCGGTCAACTCACCGCCAAGGACATCATGTCGGCCGAACCCAAGACCGTCTCTTCCGGACTATTGGCCATCAAGGCCCTTGAAATCCTCCGAAAAAACGGTATTTCCCAATTATTGGTGGTCAACGGTGACACCTATGTGGGCGTCGTCCATATCCATAATCTTATAAACGAAGGAATTACCTAATGGCCAAAGCAGCTATAGACCCCAATGAAATGTCCTTTTTAGACCATCTCGAAGAATTGCGATGGCACCTGATCCGTTCGGTTCTTGCAGTGGTCATCGTAGCCTGTGTGGCCTTCGCCATGAAAGGGTTCATTTTCGACACCATTCTATTCGGTCCGAAAAACCTGAGTTTTCCTACCTATCGCTTCTTTTGTAATATCGCGACGATTTTCGGTATCGATTCCGAATTCTGTGGCGATTCGTTGCCCTTCACCATTCAGAGCAGACTGATGGCCGGTCAGTTCTCGGCCCATATTTGGACCTCTATCTGGGCAGGTTTCATTCTGGCCTTTCCTTACGTTTTATGGGAACTATGGCGTTTTATCAGTCCGGGGCTGCATGCTAAGGAACGTAAATATTCCCGCGGGTTTATCATCGTGGCCTCTACGCTGTTCTTTCTTGGGGTTGCTTTCGGGTATTATGTGGTCGCCCCCTTATCGATCAATTTCCTCGGCACCTACCAAGTAAGCCAAGAGGTAACGAATGAGATCGATCTTGGGTCGTATGTCGCCACGGTACGGGCTTCGGTCATCGCCTGTGGCATCATGTTCGAATTACCGATCATCATTTACTTTTTGACCAAAATCGGTCTGGTAACCCCGGCCATCCTGAAAAAATACCGAAAGATCGCTTTGGTCATCGTCTTGATCTTATCGGCGGTCATTACGCCACCCGATGTAGCCAGTCAAATCGTGGTTGCGGTGCCGGTATTGGTCTTGTACCAAATCAGTATCTATATATCGAAATTGGTCTTGAAACGAGAGGCCAAACGCGAAAATGCACGAAAAAATGCCAAATAAAGTCGAAGAATTCAATGCCTACCGGGCAAAAATGAATGAAAAGATCTTAGCTGATAACAACAAATTGATCAAGCGGATCTTCAATTTGGACACCAATGCCTTTATGCCAGGGGCGCTTGATGTGAAAACCAAAGAGCTCCTTGGGCTGGTTGCCTCGGCGGTCATGCGCTGTGATGACTGTGTGAAATACCATCTTGAAAGTGCCAAAAAGCAAGGCGCCAATAAAGAAGAGGTCGTCGAAACCCTGGGTATCGCTACCCTGATCGGCGGAACCATTGTCATTCCACATTTGCGAAAGGCCTATGAATACTGGGAAGAACTCGAAAACATGCCCGAACCGACGCGCTAAAAAAATCACAAAGTACTTTGCCTGAACTTGAATATGTTTAGTTTTGGCAACACCTATGAAGTTACGTGCTGAAAATATCATGAAGGCCTATCGGGGTCGAAAAGTGGTCAAAGGAATCTCGTTGGAAGTCAACCAAGGGGAAATCGTTGGACTCTTGGGGCCAAACGGGGCCGGAAAGACGACTTCGTTCTACATGATCGTGGGTTTGGTGAAACCCAATGGAGGGCAGATTTTTTTGGACGATATGGACATCACCACCTTTCCGATGTACAAAAGAGCCCAAAACGGTATTGGCTATCTGGCCCAGGAAGCGTCCGTTTTCCGAAAACTCAGTATCGAAAAAAACATTTTGAGCGTTTTGCAGACCACCAGTCTAAGCAAGAAAGAGCAGCACATGAAAATGGAATCATTGATCGATGAATTCGGATTGGGCCACATCCGAAAGAACCGAGGTGATCTGTTATCGGGTGGTGAGCGACGGCGAACCGAAATCGCTAGGGCCTTGGCCACCGACCCAAAGTTCATTTTGTTGGATGAACCTTTCGCCGGGGTAGACCCGGTAGCCGTCGAAGACATTCAACGGATCGTCGCCCAACTCAAGGACAAGAACATCGGCATATTGATAACCGACCATAACGTTCAGGAGACTTTGGCAATTACCGAACGTTCCTATCTTATGTTCGAAGGGGGGATTTTAAAAGCCGGTATTCCTGAAGATTTGGCAAAAGACGAGATGGTGCGCCAAGTTTACCTTGGTCAGAATTTCGAACTTCGAAAAAAGAAACTCGACTTCTAAGTCTTTTGCAAGTTGCGCTCCAGTATCGAGGCCAAAATATAGCCCAAAATGATGAAGGGTACGGCCAAAAACCGCAGGGTAAACAAGAGCACCACAGCCCCTATCAAAAAGAGGTATTTTATCCCATTCTTTTTAAAAGAAGCGTCCTTTAATTTAAAGGCGAACAGTTCAATCTTCGAATTCATCAGGTAGGCGCTCAAGAAGGTCATCCCCAACAAAAACCATTGATTTAAAATGACCTGCCCCAATAGCTCCGTATTTTGGTAGTATAAGATCATGGGCAATGAAAGGATCAATAGCGTATTGGCCGGCGTGGGAAGCCCGATGAAAGAACTGGTCTGATTCTCGTCGATATTGAATTTGGCCAACCGGTAGGCCGAGGCCATGGTGATGATGAAACCAAAAAAAGCCACTGGCCTGAAGGCACCGCTTTGCCATAGCATGTGGTCTGAAACAAAAGAGGTTACCATCGGGGTACCTGCCCCATCGCTCCCAGACATATGCAACAGCTGGAACATGACGATTCCGGGTACCAGACCACTGGTCACCATATCAGCCAAAGAATCGAGCTGCACCCCTAATGGACTACTGACTTTCAACATACGCGCCGCGAGACCATCAAAGAAATCGAAAAATATACCGATCAAAACGAACAATGCCGCCAGCTCCAATCGATTGAAGACCGCAAAAACGACGGCAATACAACCACTGAACAAGTTCAAGAGGGTAATGAAATTCGGAATATGTCGTTTCATCACATGGGGTTTTCGTAAAAATAAGCTAAAATTCAAGTTTTGAAAGTCGGTTATCAGTGCGAAACCAGAATAATATTGATATTTGTCGTTGTTAGCTTACCCATGGAAAAATTGAAACGGCTTTGCCTCATCTTTCTATTCTCTAGTGGCTTTTTGATTGCCCAAGCACCCCAATTATCGGATTCGGCCCAGATCAGTGTGCTGACCTGTGGGGTCGGTACTGAAATTTATTCCACATTCGGCCATACGGCTTTCCGGGTTCAGGATACGGTCAACGGTATCGATGTGGTCTATAATTATGGAACTTTCGATTTCGACAAACCGAACTTCCACCTCAACTTTGCGAAAGGCAAGCTGATCTATTCCCTTTCAAGAAGCAGTTTTGAACGGTTTTTATTCGTTTACGAACTTGAGAAACGCTGGGTACATGAGCAGCTCTTGGATTTGGATGGTGTGCAGACCCAACAGTTGTTCGCCTTTTTCGAGCAAAATTACCGACCCGAAAACCGCGAATACCTTTACGACCCCTTGTTCAATAACTGCTCGAGCATTGTGGCCGATATCTTGAAAGCACAGTTCGGCGACGCCATACAATTCAATGCCTCGCATCTCAACGATGAAGTATCTTTCAGACAATTGGTTCGCCAATATTTGCCCATGAACAGTTGGGACAGCTTTGGGATCGAACTCGCATTCGGGGCCATCACCGATAAAAAAGCCTCGGCTTTAGATCATATGTTCTTGCCGTATTATGCCAAAGACCAGATGAACAATACCACCCTAAAAGGCAAAGACTTGGTCAAACGCGAACGCAATGTGCTGGACTATCCGGAACCCGAACAAGGCGGGAGTTTTATGACACGTCCCTTATTTTGGTTCGCCTTTCTACTTTGCTTCGTGGTCGCGATTACCATACTCGATTGGAAACATGAGGGCAGAAATCGATGGCTTGACTTTTCGTTGTTTTTCATTTCAGGTCTGGCGGGGATATTGATCTTGATGCTCTGGCTCGCGACCGATCATGTGGTTACCCATACCAATATGAACTTCCTCTGGCTCTTTCCTTTGAATGCAGTGGTCGCTTTCCATCTTGCCAAGAAAGACAGCTATCCGAAATGGTTACCGACCTATCTCTATGTGGTTTTAGGAGGCATGTTGCTTAGCTTGTTGATTTGGATGTTCCAATTCCAATTGCAGTCCTATCTCAACGTTTTTTTGATGCTCGCACTCGCCACCCGTTACCTCTTCCTGCTAAAGCGCGTATCTTAGTGCGTTATGAATTTATTGACCGCTGAACACATATCGAAGTCTTTCGGGGAGTTAACGCTCTTTGCCGATCTTTCATTCGGCATCAACAAAGATCAAAAAATAGCCCTTATCGCGAAAAACGGCAGCGGTAAGACCTCAATTCTAAATATGTTGGCAGGCATCGACCCGCCTGATACCGGAAAAATCACGACCCGAAAGGGGCTCCGTATCTCCTTTTTGGCCCAAGAACCCGATCTCGATCCCCGGTTGACCGTTGAAGAAACGATCCATACCTCGGGAAACACCATATTGGAAGTGATAGCGACCTATGAAAATAGCATCAATAGCGGAATCGGTGGGGAGGCCCTGGAACACGCCATGGAAGCTATGGATCGCTACCAGGCCTGGGATTTCGAGACCCAATACAAACAAATCCTGTTCCGGTTGAAACTTGAAGACCTCCAGCAAAAGGTCGCGACCTTATCCGGGGGGCAGCGAAAACGGTTGGCATTGGCCAATGCGTTGATCAATAAACCACAGTTGCTCATCCTTGATGAGCCCACCAACCATTTGGATCTTGAGATGATCGAATGGCTCGAAGACTTTTTCAAAAAGGAAAAATTGACCTTGTTCATGGTAACCCACGACCGGTATTTCTTGGAAAGGGTGTGTAATGAGATCCTTGAACTCGATGGGCAGACCCTATATGCCTACAAAGGCAATTACAGCTACTATCTCGAAAAAAGGGATGCCCGCTTGCAACGTGAAGCCACCGAGCAGCATAAGAACAAGTTATTGTTCAAAAAGGAATTGGAATGGATGCGCCGGCAACCGAAGGCCCGAACCACCAAATCAAAATCACGCATCGATGACTTTAAGGTCATCAAAGCCAAGGCCCACCAACGTCGTAACGACCATCAAGTCCAACTCGAACTGGATATGGAACGCTTGGGAAGCAAGATCGTAGAAATGCACAAAGTAGTCAAACGATTCGGCGAGACCGTGATCTTGGACAAATTCGATTATAGCTTCACCAAAGGGGAACGCGTCGGTATCATCGGTAAGAACGGTAGTGGGAAATCGTCTTTCTTGAACTTGCTCACTGGTCGTGAGGCCTTGGATTCCGGAAAAATCGTAATCGGTGATACGATCCGTTTCGGTTATTATACACAAAAGGGCATTCCCATCAAGCAAGGTCAGAAAGTAATAGAGGTCATTCGCGAGTTCGGCGACTACATCCCGCTTAAGAAAGGGAAGCAGATTTCGGCACAACAGCTTCTCGAACGTTTCCTCTTTGACCGAAAAAAACAGTATGATTTCGTTGAAAAGCTCAGTGGTGGCGAGCGAAAACGTCTCTACCTATGTACGGTCTTGATCCAGAATCCCAATTTTTTGATTTTGGATGAGCCCACCAATGATCTCGATATCGTGACCCTTAACGTTTTGGAGGAATTTCTGTTGGATTTTCCGGGCTGTTTGATTGTGGTATCCCATGATCGTTTTTTCATGGATCGGATCGTCGATCACCTATTCGTTTTCGAAGGCAATGGGGTGGTCGCTGATTTTCCCGGCAATTATTCCGATTACAGGGCCTATGAACAGAGCCGACCGGCAAGTCCATCCCTTGACAAGGAAAAAGGCGGGGCAACCGGTAAACACTGGAAACCCAAAAGTGACAAACCGACCTTGACCTATCTGGAACAAAAGGAATACAAGGGATTGGAAAAAGAGATTCAGAAATTGGAAGCCAAGAAACTCGAACTACAAGATCGCTTTGCGGAAGCCGATATGGATGGGGAAGCCATCAATCGCCTTTCCATCGAATTGGGCGAAGTGGTCGCGGCTATTGATACCAAGACCGAACGCTGGTTCGAACTATCGGCCATACTTGAAGGCTAAGTCATGAAATGGTTACGGTATTTGCGGTTTCTATTACGATCGACCAACGAACATGGGATACATTCCCCATTCGTCTTCGCCTATATGACCCAGGGGCTCTATGCACGCAAAAAACGCGATAGCGCCAAGAGTTTCGACGCCCTATTGAAAAGTATCGGCCATTTCGCAACGAAAAGGATGCTGCTCTGGGAAGGTGATGGCGTGAAACGACACCTTGCCGTGCATTATCCAGACATCACATTCGATCAAGATCCTTTCGATTGTTGTTATGTTGGGGTGTTGGACAGGGCGCGTTTCGATGCACTGCTTCAGCTCGACGGATTTCACAATGACAGTTGGATCTTCATTGACAACCTCCAAAATTCCGCAGAAAGCAGGACCTTTTGGAATGCGTTGATCACTGCTCCCCAATTCACGGTCAGCATAGACCTATTCCATTGCGGCCTCTTGTTTTATCGCAGGGAACAGCCCAAACAACATTTTAGGATTAGGATATAATAAAGTACTTTTAAGCGCAATACCACGCCCATGGACAATCTGATCTATTACATCGTCATTGGCCTTGCCTTAATCTATTTCTTTATTCTTTTCAGTAACAAAAGAGGTACGAAAAAAAGAAAAGGAAGGAAGTTCATGGAGGGCAAACGCCGGCATGACGACTAGCCCTGGTAAGGCCGCTTATTTACAATGTAAGAACACGAATCGTAGCCATAGATGAAAATTTATACCAAAACCGGTGACCAAGGAACCACCTCCCTTTTTACAGGAAGTCGGGTCAACAAGCACCATATCCGGATCGAAAGCTATGGTACCATAGACGAGTTGAACGCGCTTCTCGGTTTGGTCAGGGATCAAGAAATCGACGAGGGGTCCAAGCAGATCCTTATCGAAATCCAGCATAAACTGTTCATCTTAGGGGCGATTTTGGCTACCGAACCCCAAAAGGACCATCGACTGAAGATACAGCGCATCGAAACGACCGATATTACCTTGCTCGAACAGGAAATCGACCGAATGAACGAGGCACTTCCACCAATGACCCATTTCATCTTACCTGGTGGCCATACTACCGTGTCATACTGTCATATGGCGCGAACCGTTTGCCGGAGGGCCGAACGCATGATCTCATTATTGCATCAAAACGAACCCGTACCCGCCAATGTACTCACCTATATCAACCGCTTATCGGACTATCTTTTCGTCTTGGCACGGAAGTTGTCAAAGGACTTGAAAGCCGATGAAGTCAAGTGGATTCCGGAGAAGAAAGAGGAATAAATCCCAATTTTCACCGTTACAGGTTAAAGAATCATAAATAATATTCAAATAAATCCTGATTTGCTTGGCGAATTGGCTTTAAAAATTATTTTTGCAAAAATTTTAAAAATCGAACCGTTACTATGTACTGGACATTAGAATTAGCCTCCTATTTGAGCGATGCGCCGTGGCCAGCCACCAAAGACGAATTGATAGATTATGCCATCCGTACCGGAGCCCCATTGGAAGTTGTTGAAAATTTACAATCCATGGAAGAGGAAGGTGGTGAAATTTACGAGTCCATTGAAGAAATCTGGCCTGATTATCCCACAGAGGAAGATTATCTCTGGAACGAGGACGAGTACTGAAAACATACTCCAAAACACCGTTAAAAAGTCTCATTTGAGGCTTTTTTTTATGTAATTTTGGCAGCCTATCAGCCATTTTCAGGGCAGTTTTGCCATTGGAACGGCTTTTGCTGCGCAATACAAAAAATCACCAATGAGCATCATAAACTCCGTACTGAAGGTATTTGTAGGGGACAAGTCTGAAAAAGATGTCAAGGCATTACAACCTTTGGTCAAAAAAATAAAGGGTTTTGAAAGTGCACTGGCTTCATTGAGCCACGACGAACTACGTCAGAAAACCGTAGGGTTCAAGGCCAAGATCGAAGCCGACCGAAAGACTTTTGACGATAAGATCACCCAATTAAAAGAAGAAGTAGCCGTTTCTACCGATATCGACCGCAATGAGGAAATCTATTCCGAGATCGACAAATTGGAAGAAGAAGCCTATCGGATCTCCGAAAAAGCATTGAACGATATCCTGCCCGAGGCCTTCGCCGTGGTCAAGGAGACCGCGAAGCGTTTTGCGAACAATGAGACCCTTGAAGTCAAAGCGACCGAATTCGATCGCTCCCTCTCCGGTACCGCGGATTATGTGGTTTTGGAAGGTGATCAGGCCGTATGGAAGAACTCTTGGGATGCCGCGGGCAAGGAAGTGACTTGGGACATGGTGCACTACGATGTGCAGTTGATCGGTGGTATCGCCCTGCATCAAGGAAAAATCGCCGAAATGCAAACCGGTGAAGGAAAGACACTGGTTGCCACCCTCCCACTCTACCTTAACGCCCTTTCGGGCAAAGGCGCCCATTTGGTGACCGTTAACGACTATTTGGCCAAACGTGATAGCGCCTGGATGGCCCCGTTGTTCCAATTCCACGGACTTTCGGTCGATTGTATCGACCACCACCGACCCAATTCGGATGCCCGTCGGGCCGCTTATAACGCCGATATCACCTATGGTACGAACAATGAATTCGGATTCGATTACCTCCGTGACAATATGGCCCATACGCCAGGAGATTTGGTGCAACGCCCCCATCATTACGCTATCGTCGATGAGGTCGACTCGGTATTGATCGATGACGCGCGAACACCACTGATCATCTCCGGACCGGTTCCCGAAGGAGACCGCCATGAATTCAATGAATTGAAACCCAAGGTTTCCGATATCGTACAAAAACAACGGCAGCACCTGACCGGGGTTTTGGCCGAAGCCAAAAAGCTGATCAAGGAAGGAGATACCAAAGAAGGCGGGTTCCTACTACTCCGGGTGCATCGCGGTTTACCTAAAAACAAAGCGCTCATCAAGTTCTTGAGTGAAGAAGGGGTCAAACAATTGCTACAGAAGACCGAGAACTTCTATATGCAAGACAACAATCGTGAAATGCCCAAGGTCGATGAAGATCTTTTATTCACGATCGATGAAAAGAACAACCAAATCGAATTGACCGATAAAGGGGTCGAATACATTTCAGGCGACGAGAACAAAGACTTCTTCATCATGCCCGATATCGGTAGTGAAATCGCCAAAATCGAAGACCAGGGGCTGGAAATCGAAAAAGAAGCCGAACTCAAGGAAGTTCTGTTTAAGGATTTCGCAGTAAAAAGCGAGCGGATCCATACCATGAGCCAATTGTTGAAGGCTTACACCCTATTCGAAAAAGATGTCGAATACGTCGTTATCGAAAACAAGGTGATGATCGTTGATGAGCAAACCGGCCGTATTATGGACGGCAGACGCTATTCAGATGGTTTACACCAGGCCATCGAGGCCAAGGAAAACGTCAAGATCGAAGCCTTGACCCAGACCTTCGCCACCGTAACCCTTCAGAATTACTTCAGAATGTACAACAAGCTGGCCGGCATGACGGGAACCGCCGTGACCGAGGCCGGGGAGTTTTGGGAAATCTATAAACTCGACGTGGTCGAAATTCCGACCAATAGGCCAATCGCCCGTGATGACCGCCATGACTTGATCTATAAGACCAAGCGTGAAAAATACAATGCCATCATCGATGAGGTCACCCAGTTGTCACAAAACGGCAGACCGGTCTTGATCGGTACCACCTCGGTAGAAATTTCCGAATTGCTTTCGAAACTACTGAGTGTGCGCAAAGTAAACCACAACGTGTTGAACGCGAAACTCCATAAAAAGGAAGCCGATGTCGTTGCCGAAGCCGGAAATCCAGGGGTGGTCACCATCGCCACCAATATGGCTGGTCGGGGTACCGATATCAAATTGACGGACGAAGTGAAATCGGCCGGGGGTCTTGCCATCGTCGGAACCGAGCGACACGACTCAAGACGGGTCGACCGACAGCTGCGCGGACGTTCAGGAAGACAAGGGGATGTGGGTAGTTCGCAATTTTACGTTTCCTTGGAAGACAATCTAATGCGCCTTTTCGGATCGGATCGGGTGGCCAAATTAATGGACCGGATGGGGTTGGAAGACGGCGAGGTCATCCAACATTCCATGATGACCAAATCGATCGAACGCGCGCAGAAAAAAGTAGAGGAAAACAATTTCGGTATCCGGAAACGTCTGTTGGAGTATGACGATGTGATGAACGCCCAACGTGAGGTGGTATACAAAAGGAGGCGCCACGCCCTTCAAGGTGAACGTCTCAAGGTCGATATCGCGAACATGATCTACGATACCTGTGAGGTCATTTCTGATACCAATAAGGCGGCAGACGATTTCAAGAACTTTGAATTCGAATTGATCAAGTATTTTTCGATCACTTCCCCGGTAAGTGAGGAAGAATTCGGCAGTTTGGGGGTACAAGAGCTAACGGGTAAGGTGTACAAGGTAGCTTATGACCATTATTTGGAAAAGGTAGTACGCAACGCAGATATGGCCTTCCCAGTGATCAAGAACGTGTACGAAGACCCGACGAATAAATTCGAGAGGATCGTAGTACCCTTCACCGATGGGATCAAGACCTTGAACGTCGTGACCAATCTAAAAGAAGCCTATGAAAGTAATGGCAAACAACTGGTCAATGATTTCGAGAAAAATATCAGCCTTGCCATCATAGACGATTCCTGGAAAACACACCTTCGCAAGATGGACGAGCTCAAACAGTCGGTACAGCTGGCCGTGCACGAACAAAAAGACCCCTTATTGATTTATAAATTCGAGGCTTTTGAACTCTTCAAGAGCATGATCGAAAAGGTCAACAAAGAGGTCATTTCCTTTTTGTTCAAAGGGGAATTGCCCGCACAAAACAACGGGCAGATCCAAGAAGCCAAATCGGTGAGACGTCCTAAGGAAAACCTGAAGATGTCGAAGGAAGAGATTCCGAACAGCGACGAGCTCGCTGCCCAGAACCGCGCCGCGGGCCAAACCCAAAGGCAACGACCACAGGTTACTGAAACCATTACCCGTGAACGACCGAAAATCGGAAGGAACGAACGCGTGACCATCAAGAACGTCATGTCCGGTGAGAGCAAAACGGTCAAGTACAAACAAGCGGAACCGCTCATCGACAAAGGGGAATGGGTCCTCATTGAGAATTGATAGGCACCCCCCTACCTTATCCAAAACGACGGTTATTATTTAACCGTCGTTTTTGTTAATACCAAAAACATATTTAGCTTTACAACAAGATTACACCCCCAAATCTTCGCAAATGGTCATTCGAAAACCGTTTGCGGTAGCATAACCAAAAAAGTACATGAGAGATCTGACCAACGATAAACCCTCGGGAAATCCGCATAGAATCCTTGCTACGGTCAATCTTCTTGCCGCCCTGGCCACCTTGGCCTTGGCCATCTACTATGCTTCGGAAGCCAATTCGGTCGTCGCAATTATCTTTTTCGCCCTTGCCGTTTTGTTCGCAATGAACACTTGGAGGCTTCGCGGCCAGCCTGCCGGTGTCGATAAGACGGCCCAACTCGAACAAAAATTGGAAGAAAAGGAAACCTTGCTTAAAGAAGTACACCACCGGGTCAAGAACAACCTTCAGACCGTCTCTAGTTTGTTGAGCCTTCAATCCCGTTCGATTGCCGATAAGAAAATCAGCAACATCATCAAAAGCAGTCAGAATCGGGTCGTTTCCATGGCCATGGTCCATGAAATGCTATACAAGCGGGATGATTACACCTCCAAAATCGAACTTCGCCCTTATGTAGAGGAACTTTGCGAATATCTGGTGCGCTCGATCAAGGGCAATGAAAACAACATCAGCACCAAATTGGATATCGGTGATTTCAAATTGGGGATCGATACTGTCATCCCTTTAGGATTGATCATCAATGAGACCATTACCAATGGCTTGAAATACGGAATTCCGGATGATGCTTCCGGAGAGATCGAAATCAGCCTTTCAAAAAAGGGGGCCGGTACGTATGAAATGTATCTCGGGGATAACGGCATCGGTTTTCCGGAAGACGTCGACCCATCCAAAACGAAATCCCTCGGTTTAAAACTGATCCACAACCTGGCACGGCAATTACGGGGTAATATCGTCAGGGACGCCTCCAAAAAAGGGACCTATTATCAAATTACCTTCGAGGAGGTCATCGAGGAATTCAATTCGGTCGATTGACCCCCAAGATTTCATATCTTTAAAACGGACTAACTCACTTCACATGGTAAAAAAACTACTCGTGGCAGTGCTCTTTTTGGGTACTACCGTAAGCGCACAGGACTATTTCCTAAAGAAATTCCACCCATTTGACGAAAACGTACCAAGCCCCGAGGCCTTTTTAGGGTATGGTATCGGGGAACACCACACCCGGCACGATCTGATGGTGGCCTATTTGACGAAATTGGCCGAAACCTCGGACCGGGCTTCCATCTATGAATACGGACGCACTTATGAAGGGCGTAAATTGGTCATGCTGACCGTAAGTACCCCTGAAAACCTGGCCAAACTCGAATCGATCAAGGCAGCGCATTTGGCCTATACGGATCCAGCAAGGAAGGTTTCGAGTGAAGATCCACCACCGATTTTCGTGAATTTGGGATATAACGTGCATGGAAACGAGCCTTCAGGAGGTGAAGCCGCCCTTTTGGCGGCCTATACCTTCGCTGCTTCCAATCATTCCGAAATCCGGAACTATTTGGAGAATGCCGTGTTGTTCATCGACCCGGCCATAAATCCCGACGGTCGAGATCGACATACCCAATATGCGAATATGTACCAAGGAAACCCTCTAGTCGCAGATCCGCAAGATGCCGAACACAACGAGTATTGGCCTAGGGGGCGTACGAACCACTATTGGTTCGACCTCAACCGGGATTGGTTACTAGGCATCCATCCTGAAAGTCGCGGCAAATTGAATTGGTACCACGAATGGTACCCGAACGTGGTGACCGATTTCCACGAAATGGGAACCAACAGCTCGTACTTTTTCGAACCGATGAAAGATAACGGTTCCTTAGATCCGATCATGCCCAAGGAGAATTATGTGGATTTGAACAACCTGTTCGGCGAATACTTCGCTGAGGCATTGGACAGTATAGGATCGTTTTATTTCAGTAAAGAGGTTTTTGACGGTACCTACCCCGGTTATGGGTCTTCGTATCCTGATTTGCAGGGTGGTTTAGGCCTATTGTTCGAACAGGCAAGCTCACGCGGGCACAAACAGAAAACGGCCTTTGGTGAAATCACCTTCCCCTTTACGATACGAAACCAATACGTCTCGACTATAGCCACCGTAAAGGCAGCCGTCGAGAACAAGGCGTTTTTGCGTAAGTATCAAAAGGACTTTTTCAATAGTGCCTTGACCAATGCAGGTAGGAGCAAAATCAAAGGATATGCCTTCAAGGATACCAACGACCCGAATCGGGTCAAGGCCTTTATCGACAAGTTATTGCTTCATAAAATCAAGGTGTATCGATCGGGTAACGAATTCACCGTTCCTACCCTGCAACCCCAGTACCGTATGGTACAGACGATGTTCGAAACCTATTCCGAGTACCGAGACAGCGTCTATTACGATGCCTCGGCATGGTCGGTGGCCAATTTCTATAATATGAAATACCGCCCTTTGAGTAAATGGAACCCAGGAGAGGAAGTAACCACGCTAGAAGGCCTCTTCCCCCTGGCTACCGTACCTCGATCTGAATATGCCTATATCATCGATTATGACGATTACAACGCAGTAGCGGCCTTAAATTACCTTCAACAGAACGGATTAGTCGTTTCTTCTGCGTTCAAGCCCTTTACGGCGAATACCGATCAAGGAAAACGTCGGTTCAATTACGGAGCCTTGGTAGTACCGGTTTCCTTACAAAAAAAAGCTGCCGATGCGGTCTACGAATTGGTTCAAAAAGCACAGCGGAAGTTCAAAATACCCCTTTATGCAGCTGCAACAGGTTATAATAGTGAGGGAATCGATTTGGGGAGTCGGTATGTCAGCCCGACCCGGACACCGAAAGCCGCCCTATTGATCGGTGACGGGGTACGCTCTTACGAAGCGGGTGAAGTTTGGCATTTGTTGGATACCAGGGTACACATGCCGATCAGCAAACTGCCTATGCGGAACCTGAATCGAATCGACCTAGGAAAATACAATACCTTAGTGATGGTTTCGGGCAATTACAACGGCCAACCGAAGCTAGCGGAGAAAATCAAAGATTGGCTCGGCTCCGGTAAAACCTTGATCACTATCGGATCCGCATCGAAATGGGCCATTGAAAAAGAATTGGTCAAGGAAAAGCTCACTGAAGATGCGAGCGATACCTTGAGCGCGGGCAAACGCCTTCCCTATGTCGATGCCCCTGAGATCATCGGGCGTGAAGAAGTGGGGGGTATCATTTTAAAAGTTGATTTGGATCGTACCCATCCCTTGGCCTTCGGGTACCAAGACACCCAAATTCCGGTCTACAAAAACAACAGTATCTGGCTGGCACCAAGTAAAAATCCCTATGCAACCGTTGCCAAATACACCAAGCGTCCACTTATCGATGGCTTCATCACCAAGAACAATATGGAGCGTTTTGCGAAGCCATCAGCTTCGTTGATCGTTGCTAAATCCGGTGGGGGAACGGTCGTTTTATTTGCCGACAATCCCAATTTCAGGGGATCATGGTACGGCACGAACCGACTTTTCCTTAATGCTATTTTTCTTGGTGATAAAATCAGGGTTCCAGAATAAACGAATTATGAAAAAACTACTTGCATTTATCTGTTGTATCGGTCTGGCAAGCACCTTGCACGCCCAAGACCAAGATCCCATGAGCGAGGGACCTTTTCAGCAATTGATCATCCGTGGGGTGACCTTGATCAATGGCAATGGAGCCCCTCCAAGAGGCCCGGTCGATGTGGTTGTCGAAGGCAATACCATCGTCCAAGTGAAAGTCGTCGGTTATCCCGGTGTGGAGATCGATGAATCGAAACGGCCACAACTCCGCCCCGGCGGAAAGGAATTGGACTGCAGCGGTATGTACCTCCTGCCGGGTTTCATCGACATGCACGGCCATATAGGTGGCATCTCACAAGGGGCCGATTACGATTATGTATTCAAACTATGGATGGCCCACGGCATCACCACGGTTCGCGAACCCAGTGGTCGGGGGGTCGAATGGACCCTTGATTTGAAAAAGCGGAGTGCGGCCAACGAGATCATTGCCCCAAGAATATTCGCGTACACCGGCTTCGGACAAATGACCAAAGGATTCAATCCGTTGAACGGTTCCCCGATCAGTTCCCCCGAACAAGCCCGTAAATGGGTCAGGGCCAATGCCGCTCGCGGTGCCGATGGAATCAAGTTCTTCGGTGCACCACCCGAAATCATGGCTGCCGCTCTTGATGAAAACAAAAAATTGGGTTTGCGGTCTGCCTGCCACCATGCCCAGATCGATGTTGCGCGTTGGAACGTGTTAAATTCCGCTCGTGCCGGGCTCACCACTATGGAGCATTGGTACGGCTTGCCGGAAGCACTGTTCGATGATCGCACGGTTCAAGACTATCCGCTTGACTACAACTACCAAAACGAACAACACCGCTTTGAAGAAGCGGGCAAACTATGGAAACAAGCGGCCAAACCGTATTCGGATCATTGGAACAAGGTCATGGACGAATTGCTTGCGCTGGATTTCACCTTGGATCCGACCTTTAACATCTACGAAGCCAGTCGCGATCTGCATCGGGCAAGAAGGGCCGAATGGCATGAAGACTATACCTTACCCTCGTTGTGGGAGTTCTATCAACCCAGCAAGATCAGCCATGGTTCGTATTGGCATGATTGGGGTACCGAACAAGAAGTCGCCTGGAAAGAAAACTACCGACTTTGGATGACCTTTGTCAACGAATATAAAAACCGAGGGGGGCGTGTGACCACGGGTTCCGACTCGGGCTTCATCTTCCAATTGTATGGTTTTGCGTATATCAGGGAAATGGAACTATTGCGTGAGGCCGGGTTCCATCCTTTAGAGGTGATCCGTTCGGCAACCCTTAATGGAGCCGAGGCGTTGGGTCAGGCCGATAAAATCGGTACGGTAGCCGTGGGTAAATTGGCCGATTTCGTCATCGTATCGGAGAATCCGTTGAAAAACTTGAAAGTACTTTATGGCACAGGGGCCATAAAATTAACGGAGGATAACGAAGTGGTGCGTGTTGGTGGTGTAAGCTATACCATCAAAGACGGTATTATTTTCGACGCGAAACGATTGCTACGGGACGTAAAGAAACGAGTAGCGATGCAAAAAGAAAAACAGAACTACCGATTAAAGCAACCGGGACTAAGATAGATTCGATCATGGGATTAGGCTAGTTTTGATTTGTTTCTTTTGGTTTTGAACGCCAATGCTTTTTTAACCCTTGAGTTTTTGAACATGTAAAGTCGAGCGACTTCGTTCGATTGGTTTTGGGTTTCGATCTCAACCTGCATTTCGATCGGTTGAACGGTTACCTCCACTTTAACTTCTTTGGAAGGGTCTTGTGCAACAGCTGTAGTTGCGAAGAAGACTAGGGCGATAAGGGTCAAAACTGCTTTCATGGCTTGGGTTCTTTTTACATTGTAAAGGTATCTCCAGACCCATGCTAGCGCCCATATAACTCGCTGTGCGACAATAATTTTTCGGTAAAAAACCCAATTTCGGATAAAGTGTAAAAAAGCATCGATAACGGTTTCTGATCCGATGAACAACACACCGATACCAGGTGCATTTCATCGATCATCCGCTAAAGCCGCCTGAGGAATAAATCGGGATTTGGGCAGTTTTTTCGATAGAAATCAAGGGTTTCCGAAGCACTTACCCCGGGGTAATCCCCATGGTATTGCCCCATATCGAGGATCAACTGAAAATGAAGGTGGGGGGCATAATTCACATTGATGTCCGGGGTACCCAATGTGGCCAAAAGGGTTCCTGCTTCGAAATGTTGTCCGATGGTCAGCGATTCGAGCGACGTTTCAGACAGATGTCCGTATAGGGTATGGAACGATTTCCCTTGAAACTCGTGAATTAAGATGATGGTCGGTCCGTAGTCTCCGGTTCGGGCGTTGTTTTTAAAGCTATGCACTTTACCGGCATAGGGTACGAATACTTCGGTGCCCGCATTCGTCCAAAAATCGACCCCCAGGTGGATGTTGCGTTCCTTACCCGTTTGAAATTGATCGGAATGCTTGTAAAGGTTACGACGTTCGAGGTATCCCCCATAAGCGATACGGGCGCCTTTGGCTTGTAACTCCGAATCGATGTACCGTTGACAGTCTTCGGGATCGGAGATATCGAAAGCCCCAAGGACCTTGTTGTCAATGGAAAGGTCCAGCGAACAATAATCGTCGTTGGTGAAGGCATCTCCAAAGAGGTCCTTAGTGTCTAGTTGCTGCAAAAAGGCGTGTTCTTGACGAAAATCGGGTGCCATTATGGAATAATCAATTGGAATATGCTACTTTGCTATATTCAAAAGCTCGAAGAAGTTAACATTTTTTAACCTATCCCCCGTAAACCAAAGCCCGCTTTTGCTACTAAGCTATAAACATTACAACATGATGAAGACTTTTTTGGCCATGACTATGCTGCTAAGCGTAACGGGCTGTCAAACGAACACCAAATCAAATTCGAAGGTCGCCGCAACCGTTTCCGGTGAGCTCATCGAGAAACCTAGCTTAGAATCCCTCCAGAATTACGAAACAGCCTATTTCGCCAGTGGGTGTTTCTGGTGTGTAGAGGCGGTGTTCGAAAGCGTTAAAGGTGTCAAAGAGGTAATATCGGGGTATTCAGGGGGCAAAGAGAAAAACCCAACCTATGAACAAGTAGCGTATGGGCGTACCGGTCATGCCGAAGCCGTTAAAGTGTACTATGACCCCAAGGTCATCGGATTTCAAAAATTGGTGCAGGTGTTCTTTGGTTCCCATGACCCGACCTCATTGAATCGACAAGGGCCGGATCGAGGAGCCCAATATCGCTCCATCGCTTTCTACAAAAATGCCGAAGAGCAAAAGATCATTACCGATTACATCGCTTTATTGGAATCTGAAAACACCTATGACAGGCCCATCGTGACCCAAGTCGTGGCATTCGATACGTTTTACGATGCTGAAGAGTACCATCAGGATTTTGAAAGGAAGAATCCGAACAATTCCTATATCAGGGCGGTATCGATTCCGAGGTTGAATCGGTTCAAACAAAATTTCCCCTCGTATTTGAAAGAGGACGCCCACTGATGGATTAGTTGGAAGGAATGGCAGCTTGCCATCGGTTGGCTACGGTTGTTTTTCAACAAGTACCACTTGACTGTACTTCGAATTGATGTTGATCGATTTGGAAGCGTCACCACTTAGGTGATAGCCTTGGTGGATGTTATTATTGAAGTTATCGGAGGTTTCCAAAACCAATTTAGAGGGATAATCGAAATTAGAGGATGTTTCATTCACATAAACCGTAAACGGGGTTTGCGGGATTTTGCAATGCACTTCACCATTTTGGACATTGATATCGACATCCTGGAACCCAGGCGCTACCGATTTGATTTTCAACGCCCCCAATTTACTGGTTACCCGGGCGCTATGGATCAAACGATCGATAATCACATCCGAAGAAACAGAATTCAACCGAAGGTCGTTCACTTCCTTTAAGGTCACCCGATCGGAATAATCGGTCTTCAAGCGACCGTAATTCCATTTTTGTACAATGACCGGCGAATACGAAGCACGGATATCGGTTTTTCTGCCTTCGATCGTCGAAGCAAGCAAGCTTGCGTAGCGCAAGCTTGCATTGATATCGGTGGTCGTGGCCGCCAGTTTGACCTCACCATGTCTGACGTTCATCTTCAAACGGGTCGATTTCGGCATTTTGACTTTGATCGTCTTTTTTACCTTGTACTTTTTGTCTTCCCCGTCGGTAGAGAAGTAAAAGATACTCGGTTCGTCATCATCCCTTGAAAAGAAAATACTCCGTTCTTCACGGGCCCTTTCACGGGCTTCTTCGCGGCGTTCGCGGGCTTCTTCACGACGCTTTTCGATTTCCTCACGGCGTTTTTCCATGGCTTCGGCGCGTTCTTCATTGCGTTTCTCCATTCTTTCAAGACGCTCGGCATTCCGTTCTTCCCAAGCTTTGGCTTTCTCTTCGACACGTTTACCCCATTCCTCGTAGCGTTCCTTGTATTCCTCATCGAAGCCTTCTTTGAATTCTTCGGTCCATTTTTTCAAGTAAGCGTCACCGTCCTCCTTATAGGCACTATAATCAAAACTCTTGAATGGAATGGGGGGCATCGGTGGTAAATCGGGCAGTACTGCGATTTCGGGCAATTCCGGAATGTAAAGGTTCTCGAACAGCGGCTCCAAATCCATCACGTTATCCTCGAAATGGAAGTTGAAGTCGGAACCGGCCAAGGCAAAGTCCCAAGAACTTTGTGAATTGGTCCGTATTTCGATCGATTCACTGTTACCGACCATCTTTATCGGTTTTTTCTTGAAATAGCGTTCTATTTCTTCTTCGCTCGCACCTTCAAGGGTAACGGTTGCGATAATCTCTACTTGGTTCTTGTCCCAAGTCTCGAATTCGACATCGGCGTGGCTCGTATTGATTTCCAACACGGCATCATCACCGACGTTGAAGGTCTCTTTGTACGTCTTTGATTTGGTCTGTGCACCCAGCCCTATGGAGACCATGAGGGCCAGTGCCAGACTATACAACGTCTGTGGTTTGCTGTTCATTTTTTGATGATTTTAATTGATTTAACTTTGATTTTAATTTTTGCAACAGCTGCAATCGCAACTGCAGGTTTTTGATCAAGGCACCAATGGTCTGATCATTCGGCCCATACTCATTCAGTTCTTGGGTCAGGTTCTGGTATTCAAGGTCGAGTTGCTCGAGCTGCTCCATATACCCGTCAACGATGCCTTTGTTCGCCTCGGAAACCTCCAAATCGGCCAATTCCAAATTGATATTGGCCACGTAATAGTTTTCAACCTGTTTGAGTTCTGGTGATAAGTCACCCAACGAAATGGTCGATGCAGGCTGTTCACTGTTCTCGACCACCGTGGTCTTCGGGTCAACAGTTGGATTACTATCCGTCAATAAGAAGTAGGAGCCGATCGCAACGAATACCGCAATGGAGGCAGCGATACGCAACCCATAAAAACGAGGACGGTTTCGTTTTGGAAGGGCTTCTTCCAATTTGGCCAAAAATCGATCCTCATGACCTTCGTCCATGGTATAGGATTGCCGTTTCCGTTCTTCCTCAAAGAGCTTTTTAAGATCCCGTGCCATACTGCAATGCTTTTAATAATTCTTGTAACTGTCCTTTTCCACGCAACAATCGGGTGCGTGATGCCGTCTCGGATATGTTCAAAATCCCGGATATTTCCGCATGATCATATCCTTCCACTAAAAACAACTGCACCACATACCGGTACTTTTCCGAAAGCTGATCGATGCTTTGCTTGATCTCGGCCATGCTGATCGATTCTTCCACTTCCCAATTCCCGTCATCGGCCATATGCATGTATCCTTCATCTAGGGCAACCGTGCGTTGGTGCTTCGATTTCAAAAAATCGATGCAGCCGTTGACAACGATACGTTTTAACCATGCCCCGAAACTTACTTCCCCTTTGAACTGACCAATACGTTGAAAGGCTTTGATAAACGCCTCTTGTACCACATCTTGGGCGTCGTCGGAACTTTTCATAAACCGCATCGCGACACATAACATTCCATCACAATAGTCACGGTAAAGCTGCATTTGCGCTTTTCGATCATTGGCCTTGCATCGTGCTACCAGTTCCGTTTGTGACATGGTCGGTTTTTGGTCGTGTTCGTGTTGTTTGGTAAAAAGACGATTCAAAAAAACTGATGTGGCAAAATTGCCGTTTTTTTTTGTGTACAAAAGTTAAGTTTTCTCGTTTTGTCTTTCTAATACACAGATTTTAAGATACTTAAATAAAATGCAATACCCCGCATACTCAGTCCTTATTCAATTCTTCATACCTTCGTTAGCACACAACACGGCGAATTGGCAAAATCGAAATCCATAGAAAAGCAACGGATCGAAAAAATCAGGTCCCTGCGATCACATTCCGTATCGACTAGCTCCTTAGTCGATGGAATACACAATGGTGACCGTACTGCCTTGGCTCGGGCGATTACCTTGATCGAAAGTACCCAGACGAGCGATGCCGATAAGGCCGAAGCCCTTGTAACCTCCTGTGCGAAACAAGGATCGAATAGCATTCGTATCGGAATTACCGGAGTCCCCGGTGTGGGCAAAAGCACCTTTATCGAATCCTTTGGCCTTTATTTGGCCGGATTGGGAAAAAAAATCGCCGTTTTGGCCGTCGACCCCAGCAGCAGCATCAGCAAAGGAAGTATTCTGGGTGACAAAACCCGCATGGAGCAACTCGCCAAACACCCCAATGCCTTTATAAGGCCCTCACCGGCCAACGATGCCCTTGGTGGGGTATCGCGTAAGACTAGGGAAACCATCGTATTGTGCGAGGCCGCTGGCTTTGATGTGATTTTGGTCGAGACGGTCGGTGTTGGTCAGAGTGAGACCGAGGTTCATGGCATGGTCGATTTTTTCTTGTTGTTGAAATTAGCAGGTGCGGGAGATGGACTCCAAGGTATCAAACGCGGGATCATTGAAATGGCCGACGCCGTGATCATCAACAAGGATGATGGCGACAATCGCAAACTCGTTGAATCGGCGATTCGCGAGTTCACGAACGCCCTCCATCTTTATCCACCGAAAGAAAGTGGTTGGATTCCTAAAGTCAGCCGCTGTTCGGCGATCGAACATACGGGTATGGACTCGATTTGGGCACTGATCGGTGATTTTTTGGCCTTAACCAAAGGCAACGGTCATTTTGAAACGCATCGCAATACACAAAAACAACAATGGTTCAGAAGAGCGATCGAGAACCAACTGCATCGCAGATTTTATGCCGATCCCGTCATTGCGGAACGCATCGAACAACTTGAGGGTGAAATCAATGAAAATGAGACTACGCCTTTTGCCGCAGCCCAGAAACTGTTGGCCCTCCTCGATATGTTCTAATTAAATACGTTAAATTTGCCGCGATCAAAACCAATACATGGCCCGTATTACCGACGCTTTCCTTTCCATCGTTGTTCCCCTTTATAATGAAGAGGACAATGTGGTCCTTTTGACCGAAAAAATACATGAGAGCCTTCAAGGGTACAACTACCAGATCATCTATGTCGATGATTTTTCAAAAGACGGAACCCGCAAGGTCGTCAAGGCCATGGATGACCAGTTGGTGCATCTCATAGAATTGAAAAAGAACTACGGTCAGAGCCTTGCCTTGGCCGCCGGTATCGACTACGCGACCGGGGAGTACATCATTACCATGGACGGCGACTTGCAAAATGACCCGTCTGACATCCCACAAATGCTCGAATATGCGATTGATGGGGAGTACGACCTGATTACCGGAATCCGTCAAAAACGCCAGGATTCGTTGGTTAAGAAAATTCCATCCAAAATTGCGAATTTCCTGGTACGTCGGGTCACCAAACTGAACATCAAAGACAACGGTTGCGCCCTAAAGGTATTTACCAAAGACATTGCCAAAGGATTGAACCTTTACGGCGAAATGCACCGGTTCATAACCCTCTTGGCACATTTGGAAGGTGCCCAAATCAAGCAGGTACCGGTCAAACACCACGCACGCCATGCCGGGCAGTCGAAATATGGGCTTGAAAGGGTCTTTAAAGTCGTCGCCGATATGATGTTGCTGTTGTTCATTCGAAAGTACTTTCAAAGACCCATACACCTCTTTGGGATTTTTGGGGTGCTGTTGATTATTTTAGGTGTTTGTATCGAACTCTATTTATTGGTGGTGAAATTCGGTTTCGGCCAAGATATCGGTACCCGACCGCTGTTGATTTTCGGCATGATGTTCATACTTGGTGGCATACAGCTGTTTACGATCGGCATCGTGATGGAACTCTTGATCCGCACCTATTACGAATCACAATCAAAACGCCCCTACCGAATAAAAAAAGTGAGCATCGGTGACGGAAAAACAGCGTAAACTCCTGTCGACCACCCTTAAGTTTGTGGTGAGCATCGCCTTGCTCTACTTCATCTTTACCAAAATCGAATTCGGTGATGTTGCCCAAGTCGTCAAGACAGCGGAACCTTCCTGGATGGTGGTTGCCCTACTCTTGTTCATAGGCTCCAAAATCTTGAATTCACTTCGTCTGAACCGCTATTTCAAATCGATAGGCGTCCATATTACGGAAAGCAGCAACCTGAAGCTGTACGGCTTGGGCATGTTCTACAACTTGTTCTTACCGGGGGGCATCGGAGGTGACGCCTATAAAGGATATGCCATACACAAACGATTTGGTTCTGAAACCAAAAAACTGATCGCGGTCTTACTCTTGGATCGCTTGAACGGGATGTTGCTGATATTTAGCTTCGCTTGCTTGTTAGGGTTGGGTATCGATGCCCCTTTTTTCAGTACGGTCCGCCCCTTCCTCGTTTTGGCCATTCCTGTTTCAGTCGGGGTTTTTTGGTGGGTTTCAAAGCGCTTCTTTCCGTATACCCTTGACGTCTTTTGGGGGACCCTCGGGTACTCCGCTGTCTTACAGGCCTTACAACTGCTCACCACCTTATGCATCATGTACGCCCTTGGCATTGAGACCGGGTACACGATTTATTTGTTGGTATTCTTGGTGTCGTCGATAGTTTCGGTAATTCCATTGACCATCGGGGGTGTGGGGAGTCGCGAACTTACCTTCTTGTATGGGGCCGAATGGTTGGGACTTGATGCGAACGCGGCCATTGGCATTAGTTTCGTCTTTTTCTTGCTTACTGCCTTGGTCTCTTTGGCGGGCGGTTTTTTTCACTTCAAAAAGCCGGTTTTGAAGGCGACCAAAACCTAATAGACGTGTACCAAGTGGACCTTGTTCAACTTTCGGTGTCGGGTCGTTGGATCTAAAAACTTGAATTGCAATCGGGTAATCCTGAATTGATCCACGGTCAATTGTTGATCCCAATCAATACCCGAAGCCTTGAGACGTTCCAATTCCCCATCACTTACATACAACCAAACATCCTTACGTCCTTCGACCGATTCGAAATCAATGATCTTTACAGGCGCCCTATTATAAAAATCAAGGGCCCAAGTGTGTTTCTCGGAAAACTTATAGATCGCATTTACGGGGATACCCGTTTCCTTGACTTTTTGGGCCATGGTCGAACCTCCCTGATAGCCAAGTAATCGCGGATAGAAATGGGCGTTCAAAACAAAATTGAGCAGTAGCGAACTGTAGACCGAAAGGGTAATGATCCGCATATAATAGGCCTCACGTTTCAAGCAGAAATACACGATGATCGCTAGCAAAACGATCAGAATGACGTACTTGTAGGTTTGCTCGAATTTAAAAACGTAAAACGTGACCAATAGGGAGAAAATAAAAACCAGTGCCAATATGAAATACTGTACGCCCAGTAAGAACTTAATTTCCTTGTTCTTGGTGAACCGGTATAGACTGTGCACATAAGAGGCCGTCAAAATCGCGTACAACGGCATCATGATATTCATGTAATGCGGCAACTTGAACTGCGCAAAACTGATAATGAAAAAGATCAAGGTTATCCCCCCCAAGGTGAGGAATTCATATTTCGGGTTGTATTGAAACCTCATTTTGACAAAGGTCTTCACCCGCCACCAGTACCCCAATAGGGCCAGAACCGTCCACGGTAAAAAGACCCATAGGAAGGTGTGGAAAAAGAAAAAATAATCACTGCTGTTCTTACCTACGCCTTCACCGCTCAATCGTTCGAAACTCTGTTCCCAGAAAATAAAGAAAATCCCGCTGCGCCCACTCTTACCCCGAATGACCTTTTCAGGATGCAAATCGAATTGGTGGTAATACGCATATAGCATCGGACTGATGGTCAGTGCGAAAACCATCAGAGCGACAAGTACTTTCCAACTGAGAAAAGCGTGCCATTTTCGGGTATATAGGAGGTGGCAAAAAAGACAGATCCCGATGACCAATAAGGCGATCTGCCCTTTGGTCGAAAAAGCCATTCCGGCTCCGAACGCCCCTAAAACGATATGATACAAGCGATTTTTTTCGATATAGGCCACCAATTGCCAGATGGCGAAAATGGTAAAGCCCGTCAAAACGGCATCGGTGCGTACATCGATCGCCCCCAAGACAATCGTTTGGGCGGTCAAGAAAATCAAGGCGGCGAATTTCCCGATATCCGCATTGTACAGCAACTTGCCCAATCCATAGCAGCTATACCCGGCCAATAGGGTCGCCAAAATGCCCGGTATGCGATAGGCCCAGTCATGTATGCCGAAAACTTTGAATGATAAGGCGGCTAGCCAATAGTGCATATGGGGCTTGTCAAGATATTCTTCCGGACCTTTGAACAGCTGAAGAAAGTCGTTCTCTTGAACCATCCTCATGGCCATGACCGCAAATTGGGCGGAATCGTTTTCAAAAAGCGTCGCGAACATTCCGGCGATATACACCAAGACGATCAATGCCAATAAGAACCAATACCTCGCGGTAGAAATCATCCCCCAATCTTGTTACGTGCAAAGATATATAACTTGAAAAACACCCATCCGAAAAAAGTGCCGACCAACCCCCCGGTAAGCACGTCCAAAGGAAAATGCACCCCGATATAGATACGGCTGTACGCTACGAGTATCGCCCATAACAACAGTATGGGCCATAGCCAACGTAGTCGGTTTAAGAATAACCTAGAGAAAAAGGAGGCGACCACAAATGCATTGGCGGCATGGGCGGAGAAATAGGCGTACTGACCACCACAATAGCTCTTGACCAATCGCATTTGGGAGGCAATGTCAGGGTCATGGCAGGGTCGCAATCGGCGCAGGCCGTATTTAAAAAAATTAGACAATTGATCGGTACAGGTCACCATCAAAGCAGTGGCGACCGTAATCATGAGTAAGCCCTTGATACCAAATTGACGGTAACACAGGATTACCAAGACCAAGTAAAGTGGGATGGAATTCTTAGAGGTGGTCAAGAACATCCAAAATGCATCCCAATCCGGGGTACCAAGGCCGTTCAAATACAAAAACAACCGCTCGTCAGCTTGAATAAGGCCTTCCAACATGATCAGTCATCATAACGTGAAACTTCGCGATCATAGAAAGCGATGGCAGCTTCGATCAAACTACCGGCTTCCGTTTCGAGTTCGGCCTGATCTTCTTGCGAAAATTCTTCGAACCACTCGACCTCATCATTTTCAAGGTTGATGATAAACCTCGGAAATTCAGTGTGTACTACGTAAATCCCATTTGGGAAATCGGTGTTGTCACCGAGCAGAAATTTTGGTAATTCCATTAGCGGTATTTCAAAATCAGTCGTTTCGTCAAATAATTGAACCGAAGATACAACATTGCCGCCGATGCCGTCAGACCGAGCAGGAGACCGATCCAAATACCCGTACTTTTATACGGGGTGTATAGTCCCAAATAAAAAGAAGCAGGAAACCCGATCAACCAATAAGCGATGAATGTGATCACCGTAGGGATCTTGACATCTTGCAAGCCCCTTAAAGCCCCTAGGACCACAACTTGTATTCCGTCTGAAATTTGGAAAAAGGCCGCAACCAACAACAATTTGGCCGCCAGCAAGATCACTTCGGTATTGTCTTTTTGCTCTGTGAGATCATCAACGTCGAGATAGATCGTCGGTAGCCAATCCCTCCCCCATAAAAACAGCAGGGCGAACACGATTTCGATGAGCAGGGTCAAGAAAAATACGGAACGTGCGATTCGATTGAGCTCCGTGAGATTACCTAGGCCTTTTTGATTTCCGACCCGCACCATGGCCGCAACGCTCAATCCCATGCCGACCATGAAGGTCATGCTACTTAAATTCAAGGCGATTTGATTTGCCGCCTGGGCGTTTTTGCCCAAGACACCGCTCAACCATATCGCAGCGGTGAACAAAGCCACCTCAAAGAACATCTGCATGGCGGATGGAAAACCCAAACTAACGATCTTGTTCATGACCTTGCGCTCGATGCGTTTGAAATCAAATCCTGAAACGTAGTTCTTGAACTGTTTTCGGCGTTTCAGCAAATACCAAATAAAGCCCACCATGATACAACGGGAAACCAGGGTGCCGATCGCCGCCCCGACAATGCCCATTTTCGGGAAACCGAACGATCCGAAAATCAACAGATAGTTCAGGGCGATATTGACCACGTTGGCCAAAATGGTGGCGTACATGGGATACTTGGTCTGTGATAAACCTTCAGAAAACTGTTTAAAGGCTTGGAAAACAATCAGGGGAACCAAAGAAAAAGCGACCAATTTCAGATAGGGCATAGCCAAGGTGACCACCTCCTCAGGTTGATCCATTTCATACATTAGCGGGGTACACAAGAGAATGATTCCGAAAAGGCCCAAGCCTAAGAAAGTACACAAGACCAACCCGTGTTTGAGGGCGCTTTTCGCTCCCTTCGGATTTCCCGCCCCATCAGCCTCCGCGACCAAAGGGGTAATCGCGGTTGAAAATCCAATTCCCAACGACATGGCAATGAAGACAAAACTGTTTCCCAAAGAAACCGCCGCCAGTTCTGCCGTGCCCAACTGACCGACCATAATGTTATCGGCAAAGGCGACAAAGGTGTGGCCAAGCATCCCCAAAATGACCGGATAGGCCAATTTCAGGTTGTATGCGAATTCTTTGGTGTATGCGTTTAACGACATAGGAATTACCGTCCTGTTTATAGTTTTCTAGGTTTAGCGGTGCCCCGATTGCTTGGCCTCTTCCCAAAAGACATCCATTTCTGCAAGGGTCATGTCGCTGAGGGATTTGCCCAAGGTTTTGGCTTTTTGTTCCAAATATTGGAACCTTCCGATAAACTTCTTATTCGTTCGCTCTAAGGCGTTTTCAGGGTTGACCCCGAGAAAGCGCGCGTAATTGACCATCGAAAAAAGGACGTCGCCGAATTCGGAAGTTATGGCTTCGGTATCGGCCTTTTTGACTTCTTCCTGCAATTCGCCCAGTTCTTCTTTCAACTTCTCGAAGACCTGTTCGGGCCGTTCCCAATCGAAACCGACTCCGGCTACCTTTTCTTGGATGCGATTGGCCTTCACCAAGGCAGGCAAACTGTTAGGAACCCCCTCAAGGACACTTTTCTTGCCTTCCTTCAATTTAATGGCTTCCCAATTGCGCTTGACTTCTGCTTCATCGGCAACGTCGACATCCCCATAGATATGCGGGTGTCGATGGATCAATTTTTCGGCAATGCCATGGGCCACATCGGCAATATCGAAATCACCGCTTTCCGACCCGATCTTTGCGTAAAACACGATATGCAACAACAAATCCCCCAATTCTTTTTTTACCTCGTTCAAATCGTTGTCGAGGATCGCATCACCCAATTCATAGGTCTCTTCAATGGTCAAGTGGCGGAGGCTTTCCATGGTCTGCTTACGGTCCCATGGGCATTGTTCCCGTAGCTCGTCCATTATGGTCAGCAACCGATCGAAAGCGGCCAATTGGTTTTCCCTAGTGTTCATGACAAATTATTGAGCCCCAAAACTACAAAGCCCATCGATGTTTGCCTCCGAATTCGCAAAAAAGAAACCAACACTTATCAACCGCTTCCGCTATGAAATAGTTTACCTTTAGCTAAACGAATCCATCATTCAAAACAAAAATCATGAACCATCCGATCCGATCATTCCTAATCGCAATCTTATCATTGACCGCAGTGGGCACTACATCAGCCCAAGAAGTGATCAAACTCCCGAAAACGGACGATTCGAACGTCACTTGGACAGGGGATGAAAAGCAATACTTTTCACAAATATGGCAGACCGAAGTGGTGACCAATGTCTCCCGACCGACCATGGAAATTTATCGCCCAGAGGGTGCCAATACGGGTACGGCCGTAGTCATCGCACCCGGTGGTGGTTTGTATGCCCAAAGTATCATGAGTGAAGGAAGACAGGTGGCCCAATGGCTTGCAAAAAAAGGGGTAACGGGAGTGGTCTTGAAATACCGACTGGTACCGACAGGTGACGATGGTGTGGCCGAAATCTCCAAAGAATCGATGGTTGACCCCAAAGGGATGTTCGATAAAGTGGCCCAAGTACTCCCCTATTCGGTTACCGATGGTTTGAATGCCATTGCTTACCTGAAGGAACATGCAACTGCTTATGGAATCGACCCCGAAAAAATCGGCTTTATGGGCTTTTCGGCCGGTGGCGCCGTGACCATGGGAGTCGGCTACGGATACGACGCCTCGAACCGACCTGGTTTTCTGGTGCCGGTCTATCCATGGACCGATGCCCAAGCCGTGCAGCCACCAAAGCCGGATACCCCTCCGATGTTCATCGTTTGTGCCAGCGACGACCCCCTTGGGCTTGCCAAGGGATCGGTCGAACTCTACACCTCGATGTTCACCGCACAGCGAAGTGTCGCCCTACAGATGTATGCCAAAGGAGGGCACGGATTCGGAATGCGGACCCAAGGACTTCCATCCGACCGTTGGATCGAACGTTTTTACGATTGGGCGATCAGTGAAAAATTAATAGCCGTTAGTCCGTAACTTGGAAAGGTATGGCCCAAAAGGAGCCCTTTTCAGTGCATGCAAGCGTTATCGTTTCTTGCTGTGGCGCCAATGGGATGAAGACTTGCCCAAGGTATTGTTCATCGGCTTGAATCCTTCCGTTGCCGATGACCGTAGCGATGACCCGACCACGAAACGCATCATGGGGCTATCGAAACAACTAGGTTTCGGGGGCTGCTTTTTGATGAACTGTTTTCCGCATATTGCGACAGACCCCAAGAATTTGGAAGCTTCGGTGTCAAAAATCGAAGACCCCGATCTGTTACCGAGCATTTTGGCAGTTTGCGAAACCACGGTTTTTGCCTGGGGCAACCACCCCATGGTACGACAACAGGGAAAAGACCGCTGGTTCTTTGAACGCATCCCGGATGCCAAGGTACTCGGGTTTACTAAAAAGGGAAATCCGAGACACCCGCTGTACGTGCCTTACAACACCGAATTGAAATCGTATCGGTGATGCCGTACTTTCTTCGTATTTTTCAGCTAAAATCAATGGATATGCGCCTACGGTTAAGCCTGATCGTCTTGCTGATCGGTTTCGGTCTACAAGCCCAAGAAAAGAATTCTTTCGACCAAGAAGTAAAAGCCATCGTCAAACGAAACGATTCCCTTTGGAACAGTTCGCAGGAAACCGTGGTATTCGCAGGCAGCTCCAGTATCCGTTTTTGGAAAGACCTCCAAGAACGGTTTCCGGATACCCAAGTATTGAATTCAGGATTCGGGGGGTCCCAAGCCAGTGACCTATTGGTCCATTTGGACGACTTGGTCCTACGTTACAAACCGAAACAAGTCTTCATTTATGAAGGCGATAATGATATCAATGCCAAAAAACGACCGAAAAAGATCTTGGAGACCACGGCCCAGATCGTTGCTAACTTAAGGCAACGACTCCCTGATGTGGCCGTTGTCCTCATTTCGGCCAAGCCCAGTTTATCGCGATGGAAATTGCGGGGCAAATACCGAAGGCTGAACAAACGGTTCGCCAAATATGCCCAAATGGAGGACAAGGTGGCCTTTGTCGATGTCTGGCACCCCATGCTCAACGGACGCAAAGTTCGCAAGGACCTCTTCGTTTCAGACGGCCTCCACATGAACGGAACGGGCTACGATATCTGGTATGAGACCATCAAAACCTACGTGGAATAGTCGTGAAAATATAAGATCGACTATTGACAAAATGCTATTCAAGTTTTGGAAAGTGAACGGTTAACTTTGTGTAACAACCTTAGGAAACCGCAATTAAAAAACAACCTTATGTTCCGATCGACTATACCCAACGCACTATTGGTCTCTGTTTTCGCAATCTCGATTTTTTCCTGTAGCCCGGAAAAAAAAGTGCTCAATCTTCCTGAGACCGATTTGTCGAAAGCAGCGATGATTCCGATGCCCTTGAAAGTAGTACCTACCCATTCGGCCTTTGCCCTTGACCAATACACCGCCATTTACACCACTCCTTCACAGACCGATATGGAGGCGGTGGGCACTTTTCTCTCCGAAAAGATCAATGCGAAGACCGGGTTGCGGCTCACGGTCAATGATACGGAAGGCAGTGTGGTCGATCGCGTGATTTTCATCAACCAATCCGACAGCATCGCCCAACGGGGTGATGAAGCCTATGAACTCTATATTACCAAAGATTCGGTCATTTTGAGCGCTGCCAACAGTGAAGCCGCCTTTCGGGGTATACAGACGCTACGACAGTTGATTCCAGAGCAGGCCAACGACAGTCTGAACGAACAGGCCATTTGGCCCGTACCGACCGGCAAGGTATACGACAGTCCGAATTTCGGTTTCCGAGGTGCCATGTTGGATGTGGCCCGCCATTTCTTTTCAGTAGAGGACGTCAAAAAGTACATCGAACTGCTGGCCTATTACAAAATCAATGTCTTGCACTTACACCTGACCGACGATCAAGGATGGCGCATCGAGATCAAATCATGGCCCAAGTTGACCACGGTTGGTGGTAGTACGGAAGTAGGTGGTGAATCAGGTGGGTACTATACCCAAGAAGAGTATGCTGAAATCGTGGCCTTTGCCGAAAAACACCACATGATGGTGATTCCTGAAGTCGATATGCCCGGGCATACCAATGCGGCTTCGGTTTCCTATCCTTTCCTAAATGGCAATGGTAAAACCCCGAAACTATATGAAGGTACCCATGTCGGTTTCAGTACTTTCGATACCCGAAAAGATACGGTGTACAGTTTCATCGATGACGTGGTCAGGGAAATATCGGCCTTGACCCCCGGACCGTATTTCCATATCGGGGGCGATGAGAGCCACGTGACCAAGAAGAACGACTACCGCTATTTCGTAGAGCGGGTCGAAAAAATCGTCAATGCCCATGGCAAGCGGATGATCGGATGGGATGAGGTGGCCAATGCGAATATTGGATCCTCATCGGTCTCCCAATTTTGGCATAGTGAGGAAAACGCCAAGACGGCGGTTGAAAAAGGCATGCAGGTCATCCTCTCCCCTGCGAAGAAGGCCTATCTCGATATGCAATACGATACCTTTTCCAAACACGGTCTACATTGGGCGGCCTATATTCCCGTAGATACGGCCTATGTTTGGACCCCGGAAACCTATAGCGGCATACCCAAAGAACACATCCTAGGGGTCGAAGCCCCCTTGTGGTCCGAAACCATCAGTACCGTATCGGAATTGGAATATCTGGCCTTTCCGAGGGTCATCGGCTATTCGGAGCTCAGTTGGTCGATCGAGGCCAATCGCGATTGGACCGACTATAAGGATCGATTGGCTCGCCAAGCCCCTTTTCTGGAGCGTATGGACGTCAACTATTATCCGTCAAAGCTGATCGATTGGCAAAAGGAAACGTCGCCTGAATTAAAAGATGGGAATGGGATGTAAGGTCCGATTTCAGACCGATTCTATGGGGTTTATTCCTCCTCCGTACTAGCAGCGCTCTCGGAGAAATCAGTGATCTTATGATCGTGAAGGATGTTGTACCATTGAATGATCTTTTTGATATCACTGGCATACACCCGGTCTTCATCATAGTTGGGAAGGACTTCGAAAAAGTACTCTTCGAGTTTGAGCTTATCCTCTTTGTGTCCGATGGAGGTTTTGTTGCCGTTTTCCTTGTTTTTGATCTTTTGGAAAACTTCCCGCAACGGCACTTCTTCTTCAAGGGTATAGATGGCGATTTCGGACAACACGCTAACGTTGTTCCGCAAACCGACGGAAATGCGTTTGCCGTCGAGCAACGATTCGCCCACAAAGCCGGTGCGTGTCTGTGTCAACAACTTATAAAGTCCGGGCTTTCCCCCTATGGATAAAATTTTATCAAGTGCCATGTTCGATTTGATTTGCTCGCGCAAAAATATGCTATTATCGGTTCAATTGTGGCATTAACGCCCTTTTTTAAGATTCGGGAAACGCATTTTGTAATCCACATTGATTTTCCCTTTCGAGATCTTTTCCAAACGATTTTTCAGCAAGCGTTTTTTTAGGGTCGATAACTTGTCGGTAAAGAGGATCCCTTCGATATGATCGTATTCGTGTTGGATGATCCTGGCGGCCAATCCCGAATACGATTCGGTATGTGTATTCAAATGCTCGTCTTGGTAGGTTATCGTAATATCAGGTTTTCTACTTACGTCTTCCCTGATATCCGGAATACTCAAACACCCTTCATTGAAAGGCCATTCACTGCCTTCTTCCGAATCGATGGTAGGGTTGATGAACACTTTTTTGAAATCGCCCAATTGCTTCCTTTCGGCGGCGTCGAGATCTTCATCCTCGGCAAAAGGGGAAGCATCGACAACGAAAATACGCAGCGCCAATCCGACTTGGGGTCCTGCCAATCCGACCCCTGAGGCATTGTACATGGTGTCGAACATATTGGCGATCAATTCGTCCAACTTCGGATGATCTTCCGGAATGTCCTTCGCAACCTTTCGCAACACGGGATCACCGTAGGCGATAATGGGTAATACCATAACTTATCTTCTTTCTAGGTAGGCTTGTAGGATCAGGGTGGCGCTCACCTCATCGAGCAAAGCCTTGTTCTGTCTTTGTTTCTTTTTCACACGGGAATCGACTAAGCTCCGCGCCGCCATTTTCGATGTAAAACGTTCGTCTTGCCTGACAACGGGCAACTCTGGAAAATATTCCTTCAACTTAACAATGAACTTTACGATTTCCGATTCGACCTCGGAAGGTGAACCATCCATGCGCTTCGGTTCTCCGATTACTAAGGTCTCGACTGCGTTCTCGGCCAGGTATTCCTTCAGGAAATCCATCAATTCGGTGGTGGCCACGGTACGTAATCCGGAAGCGATCAATTGAAGTTCATCAGTGACCGCAAGTCCGGTTCTCACCGTACCGAAATCCAATGCCAGAATTATTCCCAATGCGAAATTTTGGCAAAAATAAACCTAAAAATGTTATGCCTTTAAAATTGGAACGAATATTAGGGACTAGGGGTTATATTTGCCGAAAATTTACCACATGGATGCATTGCGACGGCAAATAGAAGCTGCTTGGGAGGATAGGGAATTGCTTAAGGAAGCTGAAACACAAGCGGCCATTCGCGAACTCATCGCCTTGGTCGATGCGGGTACACTGCGTTGTGCCGAACCCGCTTCAGACGGATGGCAAATCAATGAGTGGGTCAAAAAAGGAGTGGTGCTTTACTTTCCTATCCAACAAATGGAAGTACATGAAGTGGGAATCTTCGAATACCATGACAAGATTCCTTTGAAAAGCGGGTATCAAGAAAAAGGGATCCGCGTTGTACCGCATGCGGTTGCCCGACACGGGGCCTATATCTCTAAAGGAACTATTTTGATGCCCAGTTATGTCAATATCGGGGCCTATGTCGATGAAGGGACCATGGTCGATACTTGGGCTACGGTAGGTAGCTGTGCCCAAATCGGTAAAAACGTACACCTTAGTGGCGGTGTAGGTATTGGCGGGGTGTTAGAACCCTTACAGGCAGCTCCGGTGATCATCGAAGACAATGCCTTTATCGGTTCGCGCTGTATCGTGGTCGAAGGGGTACACGTTGGTCAAGAAGCAGTATTGGGCGCCAACGTTGTTTTGACGGCCTCAACGAAGATCATCGACGTCACTGGTGACGAACCCGTGACCTTGAAAGGTAGGGTTCCGGCCCGTTCGGTTGTTATACCAGGGAGTTACACCAAAGAATTTCCAGCAGGGAATTATCAAGTACCTTGTGCGCTTATTATTGGGAAAAGGAAAGAAAGTACGGACAAAAAAACATCCCTGAATAACGCACTACGTACCCATGATGTCGCTGTATAAATTGTTGGATTTTTACATTGCTGGATAATTTTTTGAGAATATTTTTGTTATAGCTTTGTAAGCTTTAAGCCACAATAACCAAAAAATAAAGATTCTGAAAGCCCCAAAACCAAATATTACCGCGCTTGTTATTACCTACAACGAAATTGGTTATATCGAAAAGTGCATCGAGTCGATTTCCTTTGCTGATGAATTGATCGTTGTCGATTCATACAGCACCGATGGCACCTACGAATATTTGCTGGCCCAACCCAATGTCAAGGTAATCCAGCACCCGTTTAAGAATTTCACAGCGCAAAAATCATACGCCCTCAAGCAGGCGAGCCATGATTGGATCTTGTTCGTAGATGCCGATGAAGTGGTCGGTGATGCCCTGCGTGAAGAAATCGCTGAAACGGTGAACGATCCCAATGCCTGCGAAGCGTATTGGTTCTATCGGGCCTTCATGTTCCAAAATGAACGGTTGAATTACAGCGGTTGGCAGACCGATAAAAACCATCGCCTGTTCCGAAAGAGCAAAGCTAAGTTCACCGATCGTAAGATCGTTCACGAAACCTTGGAAGTCGATGGCAACTCCTGTATACTAAAAGAACGCTTGACGCACTATTGCTATAAAGATTACGAAGATTATAAGGGCAAAATGCTTCGCTACGGGCAATTGAAGGCCAAAGAGGCTTTTTACAAGGAAAAGCGGTTCAACTATTTGTTCATGTACCTCAGACCAAGCTGGAAGTTTTTCAACCACTTCATACTCCGTTTAGGCTTTCTCGATGGCAAAAAAGGATTGACGATCAGTTATTTGAACGCCCTAGGGGTGTACGAACGGTATCGTGAACTCAAACGCTTGGAGAAGAAAAACGAACTGGCTTACTATTTGGTAATGCCGTAATGCGTCCAAACGTGTTTGGCCGTTCTCGTTTCCTTTCGAATGGCTCGATTTTTCGCAATTGATTCCGGGGTTTTGTAGCCACGCTTGTGATCCAAATGCACACAGACGGCACTGTAACGCAGTTGCTTCGATTTCAGACCGAAATTGAACAACCGCTCGCCCAATTCCCTATCCTGCCCCCCATATTGCATGCGCTCATCGAAACCGTTGACGTTTAGGATATCCTTTTTCCATCCGGAAGAATTGTGACCGTTCCAACTGGCATTGGTCGGTGTAAAGGTATTCAGCACGAAAGAAATGAAGCCTTTAGCGGTCAACTTGTTGTTCTTAAAGGTTTTTGGGATGCCCTTTTCTTTCAACCAATGGATATCAAAGCAATTCTGCGCTTCGATATCGGCAAGGGTAATTTGTTTCGAAACGTTCATGGGCAACATATAGTAACCGCCTGAAATGAAATACCCTTTGGCTTTATTGATATAATGCACTTCGACAAAATCTTCGCGCGGTATGCAGTCCCCATCGGTCATAACGATGTACTCCGCATTACAGGCCATGATCGCTTTGTTCAAAATACGCGATTTCTGGAACCCGTCGTCTTCTTGCCAAACATGGATCAAGCGATAGCCGACCTTAGCAGCCATGGTATCGATCAATTCCTTGGTCGCCGGCCCCGAACCATCATCGGCCACAATGACCTCAAAATTTTTGAACAACTGGCAATGGAAACCCCATAGTACTTTTTCAAGCCAGTCTTCGGCATTGTACGTACTTACGATGACCGATATTTTGGGGAGTTCGTGTTGCGATTGGTCCATTGGGCAAAAATAGGAAAGTCAGGTCAAATCGTTGGTCAAAAAATAAGATTGCGAAAGGCTAACGCCGAATTGGCCCCTTGGCTTCGGTTCTGGGCAGTTTGAAGCCGAAGTGTTTGCTGATGGCTTCCCATTGGTTGCGGTTGAAGTCCATTTTATTGTTGACATGCTTTAAGGCCACTTTTTGGGTACCCCATACGGGGATGGGCTCCGGTGGGGGATTGGTCGATGCCATCGACCGCTTCCCTTTGAGCAGGGCACAGGTCTTGAACCATAGGTCATCGCTCTTTGGGGCGATCTCGGTAAAGAGGTCCACGTTTTTGGCCTCCTCGTCCAAGATTCCGGGAGGGTATAGCACCAAAAAGGCCCCGACGGGCATCAACAACCACGGATCCACTTTGGCTTCCTTGACGAACGGCCATTGCAGATAAGAACGCACCGCACCTTCGGCATCGTACGAAATTTCACGACAACGGTTTCCGATGACACAGTCAGGATGCTTCAGGTGCTGCTCATAGGTCATCTTCAAGGCCGACGGATGGTAAATCAAATCGTCATCACAGGTGATAATGATACGATCCGGAAACGCGTCAAGGCTATGGATCAATTTGCGGTGTGAAAAGGTATAGGGCGAATACCGGATCTCGAAAATATCGCCTTGCAACGAAGCCAAAGATCGTGGAAGGGTTTCTTCAAGATCATGGTGTAACCAAAGTACGATTTTTTCAGGCAGGGCATCTTGGCACAGCAAGCTTCGAACCGTGGTTGACAAGGCATGCAAGCGCGATGGGATCGAGGTCAACGAAACGATGACCGGAAGCCTGGGCTTGCCCTTGCCCTGTAGCTGGGAAGGCTTTTTTAGGGCCAAACGTGCCTGATGGTAAAACGATACGGGGATTTCGGACAATTTCATGCGGTGCTGTAATGCGAATGTGTTCGACGGAGCAAGCTACGAAATGCAAATCAAAACGGCCATTGCCAAGCTGAAGTTTTACACCTACTTTTGAAATCGCGAAACCAAGATGCACCCAATACTTATGGCCAAATCGATTCCACAGGAAGTCTTAGATGAAATCAATGCCTGTCTTCCCATTCTTGAAACCGGTGGGCTTATCGTCTATCCGACCGATACCGTTTGGGGTATCGGATGCGATGCTACCAATGCGGAAGCCGTTCGCAAAGTCTACGCTTTGAAAAATCGGGAAGATTCGAAGGCCCTGATCTGTTTGGTTGCCCATCAAGCCATGTTGGAACGCCACGTGCATGAAGTTCCTGAACCGGCTTATGACATTATGGATCTTAGTACCAAACCGACCACTATTATTTATGACCGACCGAAAAACGTGGCTCCGAATTTGATCGCTGCCGATGATTCTTTGGCCATCCGCGTCGCTAGCGATCGCTTTTGCCAATACTTGATCCGCAGGTTCGGTAGGCCGATCGTTTCGACCTCCGCCAATATCTCGGGCGAACCTACCCCACCACAATATGCGAGTATCTCCCCTAAAATTTTAGGAGGTGTCGACTATGTGGTAAATTTGCACCGTGAAACCGTGCGTACCGCCCCTTCATCGATCATCAAGTTGGGCAATGACGGTACGGTTCGGGTGATTCGAGAATAACATGTTGCAGGAAGACTACAGTAAGGCGGTTGACATCCCGGTTTTTTCAATGATTCGCGAGGCGGCGGCCACACTTCAAGTGGACTGTTATGTCATTGGTGGTTTCGTACGGGATCATTTACTACAAAGGGCGGTGAAAAAGGATATCGACATCGTCGTGGTCGGAAGCGGCATCCAACTGGCCCGAAAAGTGGCCGCGCTACTGCCTGGCAAACCCGATGTTACCGTTTTTAAAAACTTCGGTACGGCGATGATCAAAACGGCCTCGTATGAAGTGGAATTCGTTGGGGCTCGTAAGGAAAGTTACAACCGTGACAGCCGCAAGCCCTTTGTGGAAGACGGCAGTTTGGAAGATGACCAAAAACGCCGTGATTTTACCATCAACGCCCTAGCCATATCGTTGAACAGCGCCGATTTCGGACAGCTATTGGACCCGTTTGAAGGGGTATCGGATTTGGCCGATAAAACCATACGTACCCCTTTGGAACCGAACATCACCTTTTCCGATGATCCGCTCCGTATGATGCGAGCCATCCGCTTTGCGACACAACTGGGCTTTGAGATCGAATTGGGATCCCTTCAAGCCATTTCCAAAAACAAAGATCGCCTGAAGATCGTATCCAAAGAACGCATCATCGATGAGTTCAACAAGATCATGATGGCCGATAAACCCTCAGTAGGCTTGAAATTGTTACACCAAACCGGGTTGATGGCCTTCATCCTACCCGAACTCCTGGCCTTACAAGGTATCGAAGAAGTCGAGGGCCAACGCCATAAAGACAACTTCTGGCATACCCTTGAGGTGGTCGACAACATATCACGGACCACCGACGACCTCTGGTTGCGCTGGGCCGCCCTGCTTCACGATATCGGCAAGGCGCCGACCAAACGATTTGATAAAAAAATAGGATGGACCTTCCATGCCCACGAGTTCGTTGGTTCCAAAATGGTCTATAAGGTATTCAAAAGGCTCCGCATGCCCTTGAACGAAAAAATGAAATTCGTCCAGAAAATGGTCTTGATGAGTTCTCGGCCGGTTATCCTATCGCAAGATCATGTCACCGATTCGGCCGTACGCCGTTTGGTGTTCGATGCCGGCGATCATGTCGATGATCTGATGACCCTCTGTGAAGCTGATATTACCACCAAAAACCCTAAGAAACAGCGCAGATACCTGCACAATTTCAAGATCGTTCGACAAAAAATCGTCGAAGTGGAAGAACGTGATCGCATTCGGAATTTCCAACCACCAGTGAGCGGCGAGGAAATCATGCAAGCCTTTCAACTGAAACCCTCCCGCGAAATCGGGATCATCAAAGAGGCCATCAAGGAGGCGATTTTATCGGGCGAAATCCCCAACGAGCGTGAAGCCGCTTATCGATACATGCTTGATAAAGGCCAGGAAATCGGACTTAAACGACAAGACGCATGATTCACAACTTCCACAAATTGGCGAAAATCACTTTGGTATTGGTCTATTTGGTCATTGTTGCCGGGGCGGTAGTGCGCATGACGGGCAGTGGTATGGGCTGTCCAGATTGGCCCAAGTGTTTTGGCTACTACATTCCCCCGACAGAAGAAGCCACACTGCAATGGCAAGCTGGGCGAGCCTTCGAAAAAGGGCAGGTCATCATCGTCGAACAAGCCCTGAAGGTCGCCAAAGAAGATTTTACCACAGGAACAAGTTTCGACCCCCAAAACTGGGAGGCCTATACCAAACATGATTACGCCACCTTTAACGTATGGCATACCTGGGTGGAATACATCAACCGTTTGCTCGGGGCGTTGGCGGGCTTAGCGACCTTGGCCTTGGCCTTATTTTCGTTCCGGTTCTTGAAAACAGACCGCTTGCGTGTGCTGCTTTCCTGTTTGGTCGTCATCGGTATGGGCTTTCAAGCTTGGTTGGGGGCCACGGTCGTCTATTCTGTTTTGGCACCCTATAAGATTACCTTGCACATGCTCATGGCCTTGGTCATCGTAGCACTACTATTGATCGTCATCAAGCGCAGTGCGCCCAAGGTTTTAGAAACGGAACGCCCGCCTTCACGATGGTTCGGATTGGTTTTGGTGATTGCGCTAGTCCTCAGTTTGGTGCAGATCGTACTTGGCACCCAGGTGCGTGAATTTATCGACCTCCAAATAAAAACCTTGGGTGAGGCCTCAAAATCGGACTGGTTGGCCGCACCCACCATGACCTTCTATGTGCATCGGACTTTCTCGATCTTGGTCTTGCTATTGAACCTCTACCTGTTCGTTCATGTAAGACGCTATGCGCTTCCTTTCAAAAAAATGAACGCGGTCATGCTGTTGCTAGGGCTCGAAATCGCTACGGGCATCTTGATGTACTACGTTGATTTCCCGTTTGGGAGCCAACCCTTGCATTTGGTGCTCGCAAGCATCCTCTTCGGGGTGCAATACTATCTCATATTGGAGTACCGCGATTTGTCCGTTGCTACGAAATCTTCGTAACTTTACACCCACCTAATTTTTGACGGATGATTTATAAGATCAGGATTATTCTTGATGCGGAAGAGGATATTTTTAGGGATATCGAGATTGAGGAAACCAATACCTTAGAGGATTTTCACAATGCCATTACCCAAGCCTTTGGCTTTATGGGTAGCGAAATGGCATCGTTTTATACCTGTGATGACGAATGGAACCAAGACGAGGAAATCGCACTATTCGATATGAGTGAAAACGGGTCTGACATCCGATTGATGGCCGAAACGACCTTGGATCAGGTATTGACCGAACAACATCCGAAAATGATCTATGTCTATGATTTCTTTAAGATGTGGACCTTTTTCGTAGAGTTGGCCGATATCGTCGAAAAAGAAGACGGCCGCTCCTACCCCAACCTGCTCTTCACATTCGGGGAACTCCCCGATGAACCGCCGGAAAAAACCTTCGAATCCGAACCAGGGCTTGATATCGACGATAGCCTCGAAAGCTACGACGACCTGGATTTTGATGAAAATTGGAATTGATCCAACCAACGATATAAGCGCTAATCCAACCCAGCGAAACGAACTATGCTCAATCTTTACAACGCCCAAATCGAAAACCTGTCCCTACACCGGGTGGGCAACAGACACCGTAACGAACCGATTTTCCTCTCACAGGAAAAGGTGCGCATGAACGATGAACTTTCCGCTATTCTCAAAGAATACTTTTTCAAACCCTTTCGCGAAAAAGAGGAAAATTACTATCACTTCAACCATGAGGTCGAAGTGGAGTTCAATGAAATCTACAAATTGACCGATGCGGCATTCACCGGATCCGAAGATTTCCATGCGCTTTCCACCCAAATCGCCAAGCACTTGCACGATCAATCGAACCATCCGCATATTAAAAACGGGGAGATATACGTGGCTGCGATATCGGGTATTTTGCTCGACAATGAAAAAGTAGAGGCCTTGGGCATTTTCAAAAGCGAGCTGAAGCACGATTTCCTTGAATTCAAGCAAGCCCCGGGGCATCTTGAGATCGATATCCGACAAGGGGTCAATATCAATAAACTCGATAAAGGCTGCTTGGTGTTCAACACCCACAAAGAAGGGGGGTATAAAGTACTCTCGGTCGACAGCAACCGTTACGATGCCAAATACTGGCTTGAGGATTTTCTTGGATTACAAGCCTTGACCGATGAGAACTTCTACACCAAGAACTACTTGAAGTTTTGCCAAGGCTTCGCCAAGGATGTGGTGCTGCCCGCAGAAGACAAACAACAAGAAGTATTGTTCATGAACCGGGCCGTAAACCATTTCGCGAAGAACGATGCCTTTGAAGAGACCAACTTCTTGAACGAGGTGATCGAAAACCCGGAACTGATCCCCGAGTTCAAGCACTATAAGGTTGAAAAAGGCCCTAAGTACAGCATCGAGGACGTTTCGAACTTCGATATCGCGAACAAGGCGGTTTCAGTCGCTCGAAAAAAGATGAAAAACGTCATCAGTCTCGACACCAACATCCAAATCAAAATGGACTTCATCAATCCGGATTCAGCGGGTAAGTTCGTTGAAAAAGGATGGGATGAGGAGCGACAGATGTACTATTACCTGGTGTATTTCAATAAAGAGCAGAAAAGCTAGACTAGCGGCTTCCGGCGATGATATCCTGCATGCTCATGTCTTGGTAGTTCCGTTTGACGAAATCCAAAGCCAAAGCCAACACTTGGCCCATTTTCTTGCTTTTCTTGAAGTTGGCATCCAAGGTCAGGTCATAGATCTCCCCTTTGAGCCGTTCGATATTATCGGGTAGCGAAATGCTGTCTTGCTCCACGATTTTTTCCAATTGGCGGATGCGATCCCCCGAGCTCAAGATCCGTTTGGCCACGATCGAACGCTCTTCGATCTTGTATTGGTCGACCGAACTCTTCTGCAACCGATGGCGCACCAATTCGACCATCTTGAAGTTTTCCTTGAAAAATTGGGGGCGGTAGACCTTCAGCTTCCCTTCAAAACATTGCTGATCGAAATCGATAGCCCGGATCTTATACACCACATGATCGAAATCATGAACGGGTACGATCACATAATTGTACGAGCGCATATCGCCAAGTAAGCGGATCATACAGCGTTCATTGAATTTTACGAATTCCTTGGCCAACTGTGCCTTTTCGCGCATCGAAAGGGTCGGCAGGAAATCCTTGATGAAAACATCCCCAGGTATACCCGCGATATGCTCTTCGATCAAGGTGTCTTGATGTACCAAAAAGTTCAGGTTATAAGGCGAAAGCATGTGCTCCAGTTCAAGTCCGTAGACCCGTGAAGCGTCGGTCTTCTTGACATAGAAATAAGTGTAATTGTCGTTTAGGATGTTCCGCACTTTGATGCGAAACGGCTTCGAATTGCCGAAGGTGCAGTAATCGACCGCATCGATATTCAAGAATTCCAAGATGCGGTTGCCCCCATCCGAATGCAAGATCGAATACACTTTTTTCAAGCTCTTATCGATTTCCTCCCGGTCGAATTCCGAATAATAGACGCGCACCCAAAGGGTGTCATTACCTTCATCATCCTCAACGGCGATAGAACCGGCGAAACGCAACAGGTCTTCATAAAATATCGGTATCTCGATTTTGCGGTTGTATTTCGCGAGATAGGCATCCAACTCGGGGATCACCGGATAGGCCGGCTTTTTTTTCGACATTAATTTTTCTTCCGACATTCTAGCTCATTTATGTAACAAAAAACACGATTCTTCGTCAAGTTACTACAAACACCTAAAAAAACAACCACCATTGGACACGATACTAACGGTGAACCACCTCACCAAGAAGTTTGGCTATCTGACCGCCGTAAGCGACCTTTCCTTCACCATAGAAAAAGGAAACGTCTATGGCATCCTCGGACCGAACGGTAGTGGTAAATCAACCACCCTGGGCATTATTTTGAACGTCGTCAACCGTACTTCGGGCGACTTTTCATGGTTCGACGGAACGACCTCGACCCATGAGGCCTTGAAAAAGGTAGGCGCCATCATCGAGCGGCCGAACTTTTATCCGTACATGACCGCCGTACAAAACCTGAAATTGGTCTGCAAGATCAAGGAGGTTTCCGATGACAAGATCCAAGAGAAACTGGAGCTCGTCGGGCTTTGGGAACGCAAGGACAGCAAATTCAAGACCTATTCGTTAGGAATGAAGCAACGCCTCGCCATCGCTTCGGCCCTGCTGAACGATCCCGAAATCTTGATTTTGGACGAACCGACCAACGGCCTGGATCCCGCAGGGATCCACCAGATCCGTGAGATCATCAAGAAAATCGCCGGTCAAGGTACGACCATCCTATTGGCCTCACACCTGCTCGACGAAGTCGAAAAAGTCTGTTCGCACGTGGTCATCCTACGCAAAGGGGTCAAACTCTATTCGGGGCCGGTCGACGGTATGTTGGCAAGCCATGGCTTCTTTGAACTCAAGACCACTGCCATGGAAGAGCTGCGGAGCTTACTTGAAAAAAATGCCAGTTTCGGCAAGATCGAAACTGAAAACGGCACTTTGACGGCTTATTTGAAGGAGGAAATGAATGCGGAGGAATTGAACAAAATGCTCTTCGACAAAGGCATCGTCTTATCGCATTTGGTAAAACGAAAAGAAAGTCTCGAAGAACAATTCCTGGCCTTAACCAACAACAACTAATCAAGAAACGCATGATACGCTTACTCCATATAGAATTCATCAAACTTTGGAACAATAGGGCCAGCAAGGTGCTGATCATCTCCTATTTCGTCTTGTTGACCTCGATCGCGCTGATCGCGGCAATCAAGTTCGACATCGGACCGGTAAAATTCCATTTGGCCGAACAGGGTATTTTCAATTTCCCTTACATCTGGCATTTCAACACCTTCATTACCGCCTTCTTCAAACTGTTCCTGGCCATAGTAATCGTTTCGATGATGGCCAATGAATACAGCAATAAGACCATCAAGCAGAACCTGATCGATGGTTTATCGAAAAAGGAATTCATCCTTTCGAAGTTTCTCACTGTGATTTCCTTTGCAGGGATCTCGACCATCTTCGTTTTCGTCGTCAGTATGATCTTAGGCTTGATCTATTCCGATTACAACGAATTCTCGATCATTTTTTCGGATTTGGAGTTTTTGGTCGGCTTCTTCGTTAAATTGGTGGGCTTCTTTTCCTTCTGCCTTTTCTTGGGCATTTTCGTGAAGCGCTCCGCCTTCGCCTTGGGCTTTTTGATCCTTTGGCAGATTTTCGAGGGCTTTGTTCGGGGTATGTTGCGTTGGAAGGTCTTTGACTCGGAGGGTACGGATGCCGTCATGGGTTTCTTTCCGTTGAATTCGATGTTCAACCTCATCAAAGAGCCCTTTACACGGCTTTCAGCAGTGCAAAACGTGGCCAACCAAATCGGGGAAAAAATCGAGCTGGATTACCATGTACACTGGTACGAAATCCTTATTGTGCTCGGTTGGACGGCCATTTTCATCTATTTGTCCTACGCATTATTAAAAAAGCGTGATTTATAGTATCTTACAGTGTTCGCTGATGCTGTATGATGAAAAAATTGCTCCAACTTCTTTGCCTGGCCTATTCGTTAGCGGGAATAGCGCAGGAATGTCCTGACTTGATCACCCCTTTGGCGGGGGCGACCAACGTCCCTGTCGACACCCCTATTATTTGGGAGGCGGTCGATGGTATACCCGGGTACCGTATCCGTATCGGAACAACGGACGGAGGCGCTGAGATTTTGGAACGATCCGTCGGTAACGCCACGATTTTCAATCCCCCTTTGGGCCTTCCGGAAAACACGGAGATTTTTGTGACCATCATCCTCGATTTCCTATTCCAAGGTAGTGAGGATATCATATGCCCCAGCCAGTCCTTCCGAACGGAAGATGTGACCACGGCTCCGGGCTGTACCACTTTCAACAACCCGATCGACGGTAGCACCGATGTCAGCGTGTTCACTAATTTTTCATGGTCTTACGCCCCGACGGCTACGGAATATATCCTATCCTTGGGTACTACCCCTGGTGGTACGGATATCCTACCCCCTACCAATGTAGGCAACACCTTGAATTTCAATCCTCCGGGCGATTTACCCCCGAACCAACAGATTTACGCCACCATCATACCGCGAAATGAAAATGGGGCCGCAATGCCCTGTCAGGAAATCAGTTTCATGACCGGAGAAATCGCGGCCTTGCCAGGCTGTACCACCTTGGTCAGTCCGCTGAACGGAGCCTCCAACGTACCGCTGACCCCATTGATCGAATGGCTCCCGGTTCCCGGGGCCACAGGGTATCGGGTTACCATAGGTACCACACCCGGAGGCAATGATGTACTCGATAACGCAAGCTTTACCACCACCTCGACCTTCGTTCTGGACTTTCAACCCAACCTCACCTTCTTTATCACCATCGTTCCTTTCAACGATGCCGGTGACGCCCTGAGTTGTAACGAACAGAGTTTTTCGACATTACTGGGTTGCGGACCGTTTTTGGACGTGGATACCGGGGAGTTCGTAACCCTGAATCCGGAAATCGATTTTCCCGACACCTTGTCCTTTTGTGAGAACGAGGCACCCTTCATCGTGACCACCACCGACGTGGCCGATGGGTTTCGATGGTTCGAGGTCGATCAATTCGGTAATGAGACCTTGCTTTCGGAAACGAGTGAAGTGGCGCTGACCGAAAACGGCACCTATCGCTATGAAGCCTATACCTTGGTCGATCAATTCGGTGATATCATTGAGTGCCCTACCACCAAAACCTTTGAAGTGGTCTCGTCCGAAATCGCCACGATCACCAATCTCTTGGCTGTAGGCGATGCCATGGGCTTGCGCATAACCGTGGAAGCCACCGGTAACGGCGATTACGAATATGCCATCGACAACCGTGACGGCCCTTATCAAGACAGCAATGTGTTCGAAAACGTGACTCCAGGTTCACACACCTTCTATGTGCGCGACAAAAACGGATGTGGCATCGTGGAAGAAGGCTTCGTGCAAGATCTGAGTGTGGAAGGCTTTCCGAAGTTCTTTACCCCCAATGGGGACAGCATCAACGACTTTTGGCAATTCATACAGCCCCCGAATACGGAGGCGATCGTCTTGCAGAGCATCCGTATTTTCGACCGCTATGGCAAACTCCTGAAAGAGATCAGCCAAAACTCCCTCGGATGGGATGGCACCTACGGGGGCAGTGATATGCCATCAGGCGATTATTGGTTCAAGGCCATTGATGAAAGGAATCGTGAGATCCAAGGGCATTTCGCCCTAAAACGTTGACCGGTTTTATCACATAAAACGCCCATGCTTTCGTATTTTTAAAGCATGAAATTCAAAGTCGTTTCGGAATTCAAGCCAACCGGTGATCAACCCCAGGCCATTCAAAAATTGGCGGAAGGTATCGAGCAGCGGGAACCCCATCAGACCCTTTTGGGAGTCACGGGTTCGGGGAAGACCTTCACCGTTGCCAACGTCATCGCCGAAGTACAACGACCTACCTTGGTTTTGGCACATAACAAGACCTTGGCGGCCCAATTGTATTCGGAGTTCAAACAATTCTTTCCGGAAAACGCGATTGAATATTTCGTCAGCTATTATGACTACTACCAACCGGAAGCCTATATTCCGACTAGTGGTACCTATATCGAGAAAGACCTCTCCATCAACGAGGACATCGAAAAACTACGATTGAGCGCGACCTCATCGCTATTGTCAGGACGCCGTGACGTGCTGGTCGTAGCCTCGGTTTCTTGCCTTTATGGCATCGGAAACCCGGTGGAGTTCCAGAAGAACGTGATTTCGATCCATCGAGATCAGGTCATTTCACGCACCAAGTTTTTACATCAGCTGGTACAAAGCCTGTATTCACGGACCACGGCCGATTTCCGAAATGGCAATTTCAGGGTCAAGGGGGATGTAGTGGATGTGTTTCCCGGTTATGCCGACCATGCGTTCCGGATCCATTTTTTTGGGGATGAGATCGAGGAAATCGAAGCCTTGGACCCCTTCAACAACAAGGTCATCGAAATCTACGACAACCTTAACATTTACCCGGCCAATATGTTCGTGACCTCGCCCGACGTGCTACAAAATGCCATCAAGCTGATCCAAGACGATTTGGTCGCCCAGGTGGACTATTTCAAGGATATCGCCAAACCGCTGGAAGCGAAACGCTTGGAGGAGCGTACGAATTTCGATTTGGAAATGATCAGGGAACTGGGGTACTGTTCGGGCATTGAAAACTATTCGCGCTATTTGGATGGTCGGCAACCCGGCACCCGTCCGTTCTGTTTGCTGGATTACTTTCCGAACGACTATTTGATGGTCATTGACGAAAGCCATGTCACCATACCCCAAGTACATGCCATGTACGGTGGGGACCGCTCTCGAAAGGAGAATCTGGTGGACTACGGTTTCCGACTCCCCGCCGCTTTGGACAACCGCCCTTTGAAGTTCGAAGAGTTCGAAGCCCTGCAGAACCAGGTCCTTTATGTGAGTGCCACCCCGGCGGACTATGAATTGCAGCTCAGTGAGGGCATCTATGTCGAACAGGTCATTCGACCTACCGGTTTATTGGATCCCATCATCGAGGTGCGTCCGAGTTTGAACCAAATCGATGATTTGATCGAGGAGATCCAAAAGCGGGTCGAATTGGACGAACGTACCCTAGTGACCACCTTGACCAAACGTATGGCCGAGGAATTGACCAAATATTTGACCCGTATCGATGTGCGCTGTCGCTACATCCATAGTGATGTGGATACGCTGGAGCGTGTCGAGATCATGCAAGACCTGCGCAAGGGCCTCTTCGACGTTTTGGTGGGGGTCAACCTGCTGCGTGAAGGATTGGATTTACCCGAAGTCTCCTTGGTCGCCATTCTCGATGCGGACAAGGAGGGATTTTTACGCAGCAACCGTTCTTTGACTCAGACGGTGGGCCGCGCGGCGCGTCACCTTAACGGAAAGGCCTTGATGTATGCCGATACCATTACCGAAAGCATGCAGAAGACCATTGATGAGACCAACTACCGAAGGGGCAAACAAATGGCCTACAACAAAGAACACAACATCGAACCCAAGGCCTTGAACAAGAGCCTTGACAACGCCTTGGCCAAGAATTCGGTCTCAACCTACCATTTCCAAAAGGAGGAAATCAGGGCAGCCGAACCGGATCTGGAATACCTTACCCCCGCACAACGCGCGAAACTGATCGTGCAAAAACGAAAGGCCATGGAAAAGGCAGCCAAGGAGTTGAATTTTATGGAAGCGGCCAAATTGCGCGACGAAATCAAAATGCTGCAAGAGCAAGAATAAGAAAAGCCCTGCCGAACGACAGGACTTTTCCAACTAACCAACTAAACAAACCAACCACTGTGATTTGGATTCGCTGAATCCAATCACCAGTATTTTTCCTTATCCGATTTCGATCAAACGTTTCGGTTTAGGCAAAGCCGCTTCTTTTTTGGGCAACTCCAACCGAAGGATCCCATCTTCGAAATTGGCTTTGATTTGGGCTTCATCTACGCTCTTTGGCAAAGTAAAGGCCCTTTTGAATGCTGCGGTGCGGAACTCCCTTCGGGCGTATCCACCTTCCGTGTTTTCTTCCTTGGTCTCGATTTCCGAAGAAACCGTCAATACGTTCTTATCGACCTCGATGTTCACATCCTCTTTTTTGAAACCGGGCAAGGCCAATTCCAAAGTGAATCCGGTATCGCTATGCTTTACGTTCACTGCAGGTACGCTATTGGCATAAGAATCCAAACCACCGAACCAATCAGGGCGTAAGAATTCGTTGAATATACTAGGTACGATAACATTGTTTCTTTTAACTAAACTCATGACTGTTGTTTTTAAATTTTAGCTTCACTTGCTTAAAGACAAAAGCCGTACCAAGACCAAAAAATGCCATTATGGCGTATTTGATATTCAAAAACACGTCACAATGGCAGTTTTATACAGGCAAATAGTGCCGATCGGGCACAAAAAAATCCTGAATGACTTCAGGATTTTTCGGCTAATTCAAATAACTACAATGTCTTATGCAGCAATTCTCACGGGAACCGTGTACATTTTACCCTCCTTAAAAGCGGTGATATCGACTTTTTGGTAGTTCAAACGACCTTTTACGAACCCTTCGAGGTCTTGGTCGTCCGTATCAACGGATAGCACAACGATCTCGCCTTCCTTGTTAATGGTAAAGCGGACGTTGGCAGTCAAATCGTCAACGATGTCGAAGGAATTGGTCTCCAACATCTTGTGGATTTGGGTAGATAATTTTTTCGTGGTTTCCTCTGGTTGAACGTTGGCGGTTGCCGTTCCGAAGGCCATTAGTGCGACAGCACAGATTACACTGATTTTTCTCATGATGATTTCGTTTTTTGAGATTGATAAATTTGATGAATATGCTATAAAGACGCCCGAAAATTCAGAATGTTACAGGAAATTATAATTTTAACAGTATTTTAATCAATCCGGTATTTTCAATTGCCGCTTCAAAATTACGTCCCGATCAAGCGGGAAAAAAGACTTGGACTTCGATTTAATCCCTTTTTAATATGCCTAACCTTAGGGTTACAAAAGCCTTCCATTTTAGGCCAATGTCCCCGTTTGAACCTGTCATGGGCAGGCCTTGAAAACCTTAGCGATCTAAGAGGAACTTCCTGTGGTGATGGCCTGTATTGCTTGAGCATCAAAAATGGTTTGGGTATCCAAAAAAAAAGCAACGTTATAAAAACGTTGCTTTTCCGATCAACCCCATAAACCTATGACGTCACCCTTACGTTGACGACAAAGGTCTCTCCGATGGCCTCATCGGCCACTTCGATCTTCTTGTTGTCGAGTTTGCGGTTCAAGAACCAGGTCAGGTCCTTTCGGTTCGATAACACCTTAACCACCTCGATCTTGCCTTCTGCATTGACCTTGAACAAGACGCGGGCCGTGGCATCGTCTTTTTCCACGTCGAGGGCATTGTCGGCCAAGATGGCTTGGATCTGTTTTGAAATGTCGCCTTTTGGGTTGGCGGTCGCTTCACTGGTAGCGGCGAAAGTCGTCGCCGTAAACAATAGGGCCACAGCCCCTAAAACCAATCGTACTTTTCTCATAACTGTTTTGATTAAATTGATGAATTGATGAATATATCAACAAGACATGCGGGCCAGGTATTTTGTTACGGTTGGGATACCGGTTTAACCAATTTTTGGGAGTTTATCCCCCAGTCTTAACAGAATTTCAGAAACCGCAAAAAAAAAGCGGCCCTTCTAAGGCCGCTTTCTTTGTATTGTGAGGATCCTTTTTAGGCAAGGACCTCTTTGACCTTATCGGCCGCTTCTTGGAATTGGACTGCGGAGTGTACCGCCAATCCTGAAGAGTCGATGATTTCCTTGGCCAATTCGGCATTGGTTCCTTGCAAACGCACGATGATCGGCACTTTGATCGAATCGCCCATATTCTTATAGGCATCGACGACCCCTTGGGCCACACGATCGCAACGTACGATTCCGCCGAAGATGTTGATCAATATCGCTTTGACGTTGGGATCTTTAAGGATGATCCGGAAGGCTTCCTCAACACGCTTGGCATCGGCGGTACCCCCGACATCCAAGAAGTTGGCAGGCTCACCACCGGCCATCTTGATCAAGTCCATAGTCGCCATGGCCAATCCGGCCCCGTTGACCATACAACCTACATTTCCATCCAAATCCACATAATTCAACCCCACGGCACGGGCTTCCACCTCAATCGGATTTTCTTCCCGTAGATCGCGCATTTCGGCATAGGTCTTTCTTCGGTACAAGGCGTTGTCATCGATCGAGACCTTGGCATCAACGGCCATGATCTTGTCATCCGAAGTCTTCAAGACCGGGTTGATCTCGAAAAGACTGGCGTCACTTTGCTCGTACGCTTTGTATAGGGAAGAAACGAACTTCACCATTTCTTTGAACGCGGCACCCGAAAGGCCCAAATTGAAAGCCACTTTACGTGCCTGGAACGGTAGCAAGCCGGTTGCGGGATCGATTTCTTCGGTAAAGATCAAATGCGGGGTCTTTTCGGCCACCTCTTCGATATCCATACCCCCTTCGGTCGAATACATGATCATGTTTCTACCGGTGGCGCGATTGAGCAATACCGACATATAAAATTCATTGGTCTCGCTATCACCTGGATAATAGACATCCTCGGCGATCAAGACCTGGTGTACTTTTTTCCCTTCAGCGGAAGTCTGCGGCGTGATCAGGTTCATCCCGATGATGCTACCGGCCAACTCCTCGACCTCTTTGAGGTTCTTGGCAAGCTTGACCCCGCCCCCTTTACCACGACCACCGGCGTGCACCTGTGCTTTGATGACGTGCCATCCGGTTCCTGTTTCTTGGGTCAATTGCTTGGCGGCATCTACCGCTTCCTTGGCATTGTGGGCCACGATTCCCCGTTGTATCCGGACACCGAAACTTGCTAAAATCTCCTTGCCCTGGTATTCATGAAGGTTCATATCTGTGCGTATTTCTTAGGCCACAAAAATAGGAAACCGAACCTAGATTCAATAATAAAAATGGAATATTCGGCACAAGGCGCTTAAAGACCTCAGTCGACTTTGAAATCCTCAAAATCCAGCGGATCGAAATTCTTGAAATGGCCGTTCATTTCAATGACGGCCTTGGTCGTATTGATCTGCTCCAAAACCGTGATGGTCGATTCCAAATGATCGCGGATGAACATCAGTCGGGCGGTTTCGTTGGTCAATTGCAACAATTGGTATTCTTGGTCGAAGGAGAGGCCCATTTTATGCGCAAAGGCATAGCTGTTGAATTTTTCCGTGGGTATTTCGGGCAATTCAACGGACATCAGCTCGTACAGGGTTTTGATCTTCCCCAAAACTTGTTCCCTCAGTCGGGGATCGGCATCGTTGTCCGATTCCAGGAATTCTACGATACCCCCGGCATAGAGTTTGCCCTCCAAGGTGTTTTCGAAACTCAGCACCCGAAACACCTGACGGGCCACGCAGACCACATCCATTTCGCCCCCTTCATAGGTATTGACCACTTCGACCAATTGCACCTCGACCCCAAACTCGATTTTTTTATTGATATATACCGGGATGCCAAAGGTAATGGCCTCGTCTCGGCAGTCTTGGATCAGTTGCCGGTAGCGTTCCTCGAAAATATGCAAGGGGACGGTCTCACCGGGGTAAAAGACGGATTGCAATGGAAATAAGGGGAGTTTCATAGCGGGAATTTGCCTAAAAATACACACTGGTCCCCGAACTCCCAAAATCCCTAGTTGTTATTTTTATAACAAAATGTTGTATTTTTTTATATCCAACTCGTATTATTTGCCACTGACCCCGGTGTGTGCTAGATTTGTTTAAAAATGGAATTATGTTAGCTTCCGATCTACTAGCTATAGCCGACGAATACGGCGCCCCGGTCTATGTTTACGACGCTGAAAAAATAGCTGCCCAATACACGCGCTTGACCAAGGCTTTCGACGGGGTAGGCACTTTACGATTGAACTATGCCGCCAAAGCCCTATCGAACATCAGTATTTTACGACTGATGAACAGCCTGGGCAGCGGACTTGATACCGTTTCCATACAAGAGGTTAAATTGGGTCTTATGGCCGGTTTCAAACCGGAATCCATCATTTACACCCCCAACGGGGTTTCCTTGGAAGAAATCGAAGAAGCCGCCGCCTTGGGGGTTCAGATCAATATCGACAACCTTTCCGTATTGGAGCAGTTCGGCAGCCGACATCCGAAAACCCCGGTCTGTATCCGGATCAATCCGCATGTAATGGCAGGGGGAAATTCGAACATTTCGGTCGGCCATATCGATTCGAAGTTCGGTATTAGCATCCATCAAATTCCGCATTTGCTGCGTATCGTAGAGTTGACCCAAATGAACGTCAACGGCATCCATATGCACACGGGCAGTGACATCCTTGACATCGACGTCTTCCTCTATGCCTCCGAGATCCTCTTCGAAACGGCCAAGAACTTCAAAGACCTGGAGTTCATCGATTTCGGAAGTGGTTTTAAAGTGCCCTATAAGGAAGGCGATATCCAAACCAATATCGAAGAACTCGGCAAGAAGCTCAGCAAGCGCTTCAACGAATTCTGTTCCGAGTACGGGCGGGAGTTGACCCTGGCTTTCGAGCCCGGAAAATTCCTTGTCAGTGAAGCTGGTTACTTTTTGGCCAAGGTCAATGTGGTCAAACAAACTACCTCGACGGTTTTCGCCAGTGTCGATTCGGGCTTTAACCACCTCATCCGGCCGATGCTCTATGGGGCGCAACACCAGATCAGCAACATTTCGAATCCTGATGGCCGCGAGCGCTATTATTCGGTAGTAGGGTACATCTGTGAGACCGACACTTTCGGCAACAACCGCAGGATCAATGAAATTTCGGAAGGCGATATCCTGGCCTTCAAAAACGCTGGGGCCTATTGTTTTACGATGGCCAGCAATTACAATTCAAGATACCGCCCGGCCGAGGTACTGTGGTACGGTAATAAAGGGCATCTCATCCGCAAGCGCGAGACCTTTGATGATATCTTGAACAATCAGGTCGACAACGCGGCCCTTTTCGAACCGGCCAAACCCAAGGCGGTGGCCCAATGATATGATCGACGTACTGACCATCTTCGTTAGCATGGTACTGGCCTTTCTCGCCGGACTACACTTTTATTGGGGGATGTTCGGTATTATGGATATATCCGCCGTGGTACCCACCGATCCGAAAACAGGCAAGGTACTTTCACCCGGTCGCTTGGCTTCTGTAGCCGTTGGTCTTGTTTTATTGTGCTTCACTTTTGCTATTATCAATAAGGCCTTGGTGCTGATTACCGCCAGTTGGTTCCACCAACTGCCCACCTTTATCGGGCTGGTGTTCCTCTTGCGTGCTTTTGGTGATTTTCGCTATGTCGGTTTCACCAAAAAACACCGCCAATCGAAATTCGCACGATTGGACACCCGCTACTATTCGCCCCTTTGTTTATTGCTCGGGGGACTGATCTTGGTCGTACAAGCCTTTAGCTGATACTTTTTTGGCATAATTTTCGTTAGTTTTGATAGTGTCGGAAGACCAATGACCCAAAAAATGTGAATGATGAAGCAGTTCCTACTTGTATGTTTCCTGATGATAACGGTTTCTTTAAGCGCCCAAAAGGTGGAGTGGATCTCTTGGGAGGATGCCGTAGCCTTGACCCAGAATGAGGGCAACACCAAAAAGGTGTTCGTCGATGTGTATACGGATTGGTGTGGCTGGTGCAAGAAAATGGATAAGGACACCTTTCAAAATCCGGAAGTGGCCGCTTATATGAAGGAGAACTTCTATATGGTCAAGTTCGACGCTGAAGGCAAGGAAGCCATCGATTATGACGGCCGCACCTTTAAATATGTTCCTTCAGGAAGGCGTGGGTACCACGAATTGGCCGCTGCCCTACTCCAAGGCCGTATGAGCTACCCGACCGTAGTGTTCTTGGACGAAAATCTTAAAATGCTTTCCCCGGTCCCAGGTTACCAAAAAGTGGAGCCGTTTTTACAGATCGCCCGCTACTTCGGTGAGGATATCTACAAAGATCAGGACTGGAAGACCTATTCGGGCGTCGGCAAGTAATTTCCTTTACAATTTTCGGTACTTCTGTTGACAAGGTTCGATACAGAGGTAAGAAAGGATGAGATTGTCATCCTCCACCGTGATGAAGACCTTCAATTCATCGCTGAAACAATCCGTCGGTGTTAGAAAATTATCGATTGAAAATTGGGTAAGGGTGTCGTTCGCGATTTGATAGCTACCACTGACCGTACCCCCAACTTGGGTATCCATATTACAAAGGGAACCATTGGCCTCATAAGTACCGTCCTCGGCGAAGGTCACCCGTTTTGAACTGACTACGGGGCGGAATACCCCACTGCCATCACCGGGATCGGCCAATTGTTCGAACAAGACCCAACTGCCCACCAAACCGGAGGCATCTTCAATCACACGATCGTCTTCGGAACAGGCCCAGAATAGGCCACAACAAGCAGCAAAATATAGGATTCGTTTCATCGGTAGGCTTTCTTTTTAGATACGGATTTACCCAAGGGTTGCTTACAAGAGGGCGACCATTAAAAACCCGAGGTAGGTGCCCAGGGCATTCCCTAAGGTTCCCACCAAGATTGCGGGTAGGATCAGCTCGTTTCGCTTAAAGGTCTCGGCCAGGGCGATAGCCGATGTGCCTCCGCCGATATTCGCCTGACTGGCAATGGCGACCATATCCCAATCGCGAAAAGCCAAGCCACCCAATAGAATGGTCAACAGTCCGTGGATCAACACCGCCACTGTGGCGAACAGGAGTAGCGTCAATCCGACGTCTTTCAAGGAAATCACGGCACTGATCTCACAATACGCCCCAATAACCGCTAAAAAGATATAGACTAGAAAGAGCCCTAGGATATGGCTTCCGCCCAGTCGCTGCACGAATCGGAATTGGGCCAAGACGATGCCCAAGGTCGAAATGGTCAGGATGGAGGGGATTTTGGGTACGAATTCACTCAGCAATTCAGAGGCCCATAAGGCAGTAAGACCGATGACCAACAACCAGCCGAGGGATAGGATATCGAGCGGGCTTTCGGTGCCCTCGGGAGCACTATCGCTCTGTATGCCAATGGTACGGTCTGTCCATAAAGGACGCATCAAGACGGGAATGGCCAAGGTGACGATCAACCATATGGTGGTGATCACATTGTCCACGGCAATGGTACCCGCATAGAGGGTGCCCTGCTCCTGAAAATCAAAGGCCAGGGCGACCGCATTGAAATTGACACTACCCCCGGTATAGGATCCCGTCAGCATGCCCGCGATGATCTTGGCCTGTTCGCCCAAGACGGTCTCCGGAGCGACGACGAACCAGGCGATGAGAATACCGATACCCAAGGATAACGACCCGATCAAAAACAAGGAGATCATAGGTATGCCTGCCTTTTTGATGGCGCCAAGGTTCGCCCCCAATAAGAGGTAAAAGATGGATATCGGGGCAAGGTATTCGAATATGCCCGAATAGAGCGGAATACTGTTCGAGGCGGTTGGCACCAAACCTAAGTTGGCCAAAACCGCCGTAAAGACGATGACCAATAAGGCCGACCCCAATTTGCCGCCCCATTTCGTTTTGGCGGCACGTAGCGAAAGGACCACCATGAGGCAGAGTACGGCTAAGACATAAATCGGGTTTTCGAACACAGGCGCTGGTTTCAGTGAGGTTCGAAGATAGCCAATTCCGATTTAGGAATGGGAACGGGAATTAACGGCTGTAGTTCGGGCTTTCTTTGGTGATGGTCACATCATGCGGATGGCTCTCTTTGATACCGCTGAAGGTGACCTTGACGAACTGTCCGGTCTCTTGTAAGGTCTTCACATCCTTGGCGCCGCAATAGCCCATCCCTGCGCGTAGGCCTCCGATGAACTGGTGCATGCTTTCGTACAAGTCGCCTTTGTACGGCACCCGACCTACGATTCCTTCGGGCACCAACTTCTTGATGTCGTCTTCCACATCTTGGAAATAGCGGTCCTTACTTCCTTCCTTCATGGCCTCGACCGAGCCCATACCACGATAACTTTTGAACTTCCTGCCTTCGTAAATAATGGTTTCCCCAGGGGATTCCTTGGTACCGGCCAGTAGGGAACCTAACATGACCGTATCGGCACCGGCCGCAATGGCTTTCGGAATGTCACCCGTATAGCGTACCCCACCATCGGCGATGACGGGTACCCCGCTGCCTTTGATGGCGTTGGCCACTTCCAACACGGCGGAAAACTGTGGGAAACCGACCCCGGCTACGACCCGTGTGGTACAGATCGACCCTGGACCGATCCCAACCTTGACGGCGTCGGCCCCGGCTTCCACCAAATACTTGGCGGCATCGGCCGTGGCAATATTGCCGACGATCACGTCGAGCTCTGGATATTCTTTCTTAACGGCCTTCAACATTTTGACCACCCCTTGCGAATGTCCGTGGGCGGTATCGATGACGATGGCATCGACCCCGGCATGTACCAAGGCCCCCGCACGCTCGACCCCGTCTGGGGTCACCCCGATGGCCGCCGCTACGCGCAAGCGCCCGTATTGGTCTTTATTGGCGATCGGTTTTTGGGTGAGCTTGGTGATATCACGGAAGGTAATCAGGCCGACTAAGGTATAGTTGGCGTCGACTACCGGCAATTTTTCGATTTTGTTTTCTTGGAGGATGACCTCGGCTTCCGATAAGGTCGTGCCTTCTCCGGCAGTAACCAGGTCTTTGGTGGTCATCACCTCGGTGATGGGCCGTTCGTTGTTCTTTTCGAACCTCAAATCTCGGTTGGTCACGATCCCGACCAATTTGCCGTCGTCTTCCACAATCGGGATTCCCCCAATGCTGTGTTCCTTCATGCTGGCCTTGGCATCGCGTACGATCGCACTCAAAGGCAGGGTCACCGGATCCAAGATCATGCCGCTTTCGGCCCTTTTTACCTTGCGTACCTTATTCGCCTGCTGTTCGATGGTCATGTTCTTGTGCAAGACCCCGATACCCCCTTCACGGGCCATGGCAATGGCCATTTGGGATTCGGTCACCGTATCCATGGCGGCGGAAACGATGGGCACGTTGATTTCGATATTTCGCGTGAACTTGGTCTTAATGGAGACTTCACGCGGCAAAACCTGTGAATAGGCGGGTACCAACAATACATCGTCGTAAGTAAGGCCTTCGCCAACAATCTTGTTTCGGTGGGATTCCATGCAATTACGGATTAATTGCGTGCAAATATACCACATTTTCATGCAATGCGGAAGGGGCTCGTTTTTATCGAAAATTTAAGCCAAATAATTTTTATTTAGACTGATTTTAAATAATTTTATTCCCTCAAAACAGAACACTATGTGCAACGGACAACGGGTACTCAATCAAAACGCGAACGGCATCTTCACCTATTGTGATCATTCAAAGCTGTTCCAATTGGTCTATAACAACCTCTGCTTTGAATTCTACGAATGGGAACTGGACGTTTTCCGGAATTATATCGACGCGATCGATGTGGTCAAATGGGAGTCGGAAATGGCCCGTTCCATGCACCGGCGAAAAATCCCCATCGGGGTCGGCAACAAACATTTTTTGATCCTGATGACCCGTGAGGAAGTACAGGAATTGAAAAATCTCCTACATTTGGAGGTCAACACCATGCCGCTATTGCATAGCAAAGACATTGCCTACCGATTTACGGCAAACTAATTCCCAAAGTGTTTTCAGGAATTATTGGATTTGGAAAGCGGCCTTTAGGATTCGGCCGCTTTCTTTCCCTTATAATTTGAACTGTAAGGTGGTGTAAAAGGTGCGGGGTTCGGCGGGAATGATTCCGGGGCCTGGATAACCGGTCGCCCTTCGGGTGAAATACGAATTGTCCAATAGGTTATTGACCCCTGCTTCCAATTTGAATTTCTTATAGGTATAGGACAACGATAGGTCTAGGATATCATAGGCCGGTATGGCTCCTTCGATACCACGCTGGTTGTCGTTGACGTCTTGGGGCGCATTGGTAGCATCCGTGAACTGCTCCGACAAATAGGTGTATTGCAGGCTCCCCAAAAAGTTGCCATAGCCAAAGCCCAAACCGGCTTTCAAGTTGAGATCAGGGATGAACTCCACCTGATTCCCTTCCACATTGTTCCTTGCCGATTCGGTATACTCGGATCGGGTGAACGCTGAATTCAAAAATAAGTTCAGCTTGAAGTCGTCCAAACCGGGTAATAGGGCTTCTTTGATATTGAAATCGGCAAAGGTTTCCAATCCGTAGATAAAGGCGGTACCGATGTTCCCACGGAAGCGTATCACCCTACCCGTCTCCACTTCCTCCCCGGCCGCATTGATCTGGGTCTCATTGGCCAAGATCTCGCCCAAACGGTTATCGTACAACAAACCGAACGCACTCACATCATAGCTGAACAATTGTCGGTACCGACCGCGAATCCCCAAATCGGCGGTAAACCCATCTTCATCGGAAATATTCGGATCGATCTGGAAAGAAGGATTCACCACACGGATATCACTGAAGGTCACCGAACGGTAGTTCTGCGAGAAATTGGCATAGACTTCCAAAGCAGGTGAGGGTTTATAGGATGCCCCAAGCCCTAAAAGCAAAAAATTCCGCTCAAAAGTGCGGTTGTCTTCAACCGCTTCGTTCAGCAGTGGGTTGCCAGCCAGATCCAAAACGATGTTTTGAAAACTCCCAGCACTTTCCGTTTTGATATACTCGAAACGGAATCCGGGGGTGATGGTCAACTTATCGGAGAACGTAAAGATATTCTCCCCGAATAGGGCAAGGTTACGATTCGGGAATTCAAATTGGGATTGGCGTTCATAATTGGGGAAATCGTCCGTCGCGAAACTGAAATCAGGATTCGCGGCAGCTGATCCAGGACCTTGTCGTTGTTCATTGGCCGTCTGATAGTATTTGCTCCCGAGGAGCAACACTGCAGGGCGTTCTTGAATCGTGTAGCGCGTCAAGAGCCGGGCTTCGGCTCCCCAATTTGAAAACTCGTCGACCAACAATTCTCGGGCTTCGTTGGGATCGTCGGGCTGTGAAACGCGATTCGTCCGGAACCCTAACGCCTTACGTGCGGCATCCAAGGTAAACAGATTCAAACTGAAATCCGTTGCGGCCGAAAAACGATGATCCAAACGAAGGGAGAACAACTTCCAATCCACATTGAACCAATTGCGCTCCCGATTGCTGAATTCGGGGTCCTCGATAAACTGGGCGTCGGTCAATCCGCCGGGCTGTTGGGCCAAGTAGTTGAGCAAGGTGGCTTCAAAGGCCAATGAGGTCTTGTCACTCAATCGGTAGTCGATATGGGCAAAATAATTGCGACTGTTGAAATTGGAATTCGGTCGGAAGCCGTTGCCTTCCTTATAATTGAAGTAGGTGTAATACCCCAGTTTGCCCACGGTACCCGACAGGCTATTAAAACTGGTCTTCAAATCAAAGGAACCCACCGTTTGTCGCGATATCCATTCGATTTTCTTCGTGGGATGGGGTTTTTTAAATTTAAAATTCACCAAGCCTCCGAATTGGGGGCCGTACTGTAACGAAGCCGCCCCACGCACTACCTGGATCTGATCCAAAGCTTCGGCCGGTGGTGTATAATAGCTTTCCGGATACCCTAAGGCATCGGCGCTGATGTCATAGCCGTTCTGACGGGTGGTAAAATTGGCCGTGCGGTTGGGGTCCAGGCCCCTACCCCCGATATTGAGCTGCAACCCACCATCGCCGTAGTCGAAAATATTGAGGCCTACGACCTGGTTATAGATTTGACGGGGATTGTTCGCGGCCAGATTCCCGGTGATATTGTCGAGCAACACCACTTCACTTTTCTTGCCCGCATAAATCGCAGTGCCCTCGACCGCTTTCAACTTTTGTAGGGCGAATACTTTTTCCCGTTCTTGGGTCAGTACGACTTCTGAAAGTGCCGTTTCGGCAATAGGTAATAATTGGATCGTTACTTCCAAAGCGCGATCGAAGGTGAGTTCCTGCTCGTAGACCTGAAATTCATAGGCGTAGACCACCAAGGTAAATTTACCTCCTGCTACCGATTCGAATACAAACCCGCCCTTGGCATCGGAAACGGTCAACAGTTGGAGTTCCTTCAGGTAAACTTCAGCCCCCGCGATCGGGGTCCCTTGGGCATCGCTCACCGAACCGGTGATTCGATTTTGCCCCATACAACATAGGGTTGCGAAAAAAAACAGCAGCTTACAGGCCAGTAATCTCATCTTCGAAAGGACGTATCCAGGTTTTAGGGTAAAACGATTCTTTTTGGGTCATCAGGTCGACTTCGGGGTCAATGAAGGTGGTGCCCAGACGCCCGTTCAAGCTGACATAACTTTCAACGAAAATAGCAAGGTCACCATGCCCCGATTCAGTAAAATGCCGATGTAGGTAGTGGGCGTATTCCAAGATAAAATCAGGTTGAAAAGCCATTTGTTTTTCTTGGAAGGCCGTCAGGAAATCGGAATTGTCGACATAGAACCACCGGCCACTCGCTTTATCAACGATTTTGAATTGGGCGTAGCCCGACTTTTCCATCAACATGACCCGCCAGCTAAAGCGATATCCTTCTTCGGTCCAGAACAGCTCTCCTGGATAGGCGAGATACCGCCACGGCAAAAGCAATTGTATCAAAAAGAACGCCATGACGATGCCGCGATTCACGGTCTTGGATCGCCAGCACGCCTCCCCCTCGAAACGTTTTTTAGATATTCCCAAAACAGTCGAGATGGCCCGTAGTATTTTATGATGGAATCCGGAATCGAAGAAGATCAGGGCAGAAACGATCATGATATAAGGGAACATCCCGATCGGAAACAACACCCGGGTCAAAACGTGAAATACGACGACCAAAACAAATGCGAGCCAGCGGGTCGGCTTGAACCACAATAAAAACGGGATGGCCAGATCGTAAAGGGCACCTCCCCAGCTAAAAGCATAATGGACCCATTCCTTCCCCAGCAGTCCACCGATTACCGGGATATCGAATTTCGAGGGCAACCAAATCTTTAAAGGCATGGCGTTGAGCAACCAATCGGAGTTCAGCTTGGCCAATCCCGCGTAGAAATACACAATACACAAGAGTAATTTCAAAGCATCGATCGTCCATCTTGGCACGCGCTGAAAGGCCTTTTTGGGATTGCGAATGGCATCCACCGAAAAATAGCCGCCAGCCGGCAAAAACAACAACAAAAAAGCCAGGATGCTGATGAAATAGTAATGGTTTAAGTAAGTGGTCTTGTCCATCAGCTCGATATAGGTAAAGCTGAGAAAGAAAATGAAGACCGACCAACGATATCGAAACCCAAGGGCGATACCAATGGCCGAGAGCGCACAGAGGGCAAATATCATATAGGTGAAACCACCCAAAGGCTTGACCCATTCAAAACCGTAATATGAAAAATGGAACCCGGGCTCGAGATATAGTTTTTCGATCCACCCATAGGCCCAAAACCGAAGGATGCTAAGCAACATCATCAGACCGAAAAAAATGCGAAAGACCGCCAAAGGGGCGGCCTCAACTTCGTGATCCAAATATGTCTTGAACCGATTGCCCATTTAATCGCCGTCGGCATCTACAAAATCGATCGCAATGCTCATGGCCGAAACCATATCGACTTTGAGCAAGGGAACGGCACGTTGCACCTCATCATAGGCCAACAACATATCGGTGGGCGGATTGTTGTTCGCGATTTCGTCTGAAAAACTGTTCAGGGTCTCGACCATGGTACGGGCGGTATCGAACTGATCGTTGATCAAGGCATCGAGTGCGACCCCATCTTTGACCGTATTCAAATCCTGTAGGTAGCTCGCCAATCCCTCACCCATCTGTTCGCTTCCGAAGTGTTTGCCGTTGAAGAAATCTTGAACGGCCTGCAATCCGACTAAAAAGAGCTCATTGCTCACCCCAGGACGGTACAGGGCTTCGATAGTATTCGGAGCGGTCGTACCACTAAAGACACCCAATGGAATCCCCATTTTACCGGCACGGAGGAATTTTTCATAGTAAAAGATGAAATCGTTGACAAAACGATCTACGGAAGCGGTGGCCGAGGCCCCATCGTTTTGGACGAAGGTGTCGCGATACCCACTGGTCCATGCATCACGTACCGTGGTGACCTGTTGTTCGATATCATCCAACAAGTCTTGGGCATAATCGAAATACGCTTGCCCTGTGCCGGCATCGGCAAAGACCGCAACGATCTGGGCATCGTCATCGCCCAAGCCATTGATCAGGTAATCGAGGGCCGGGAACCCTTTGGTGTCGCGATTGGATGGCAAGGCAAGATCGTAAGAACCGCTAGCGATATGATCCTCGATCAAGGTGATATCGGAGGGGTAGGTATTGATATTCAAACGTAGGCCATCGTCTTCGGCCGGGCCGATTTCATACAAGGAAACCCGTTGCCAAGCCTTATAGGCGGTCAACCAGGCCTCGCGAAGGGCAGAAAGGGTCACCGTACTGGGGTCGTCTTGAAAATTGGTGAAAGCCGCCTGAAAAGCTTGCTGATCGATCAAAAAGGCATTGTAAGCCGGTACGATGATGTTGTCGGCCCAATTGGTCAATAGGGCCCCACGATCGAAACTGACCGAAGTGCCGTCATCATCACTGACCATACCATCATCATCGCTGATGCTGATATCATCATCGGTATTGGGTTCCTCCGAACCATTGTCGGAACTACAGGCCCAAACCACTAGGGGAACGATCAGTGCCAAGGTGTACCATTTCAATTTCATGCAGCTATTTTTATTTATTCTAAGTAAAGGTGCCAAATATAAGGAAAGAGATGGATCTATGCGGGCACGAATCCATCTCTTTTTCAAATCTTATCCAAGCATGTCTAAAAGGTCAACCTGATTAGCTTCCGGCTTGTTCGACGGTGAAATCGAAACGCTCGGCAATGGCTGCCGAAATCGCATCCAAGGTAGCGGGGGTGACATCCCACAGACCGTTAGCCCCGTCATCCAACAAATCGACCAAGAACGCATCGACCTCGGCCTTGGTAAAGTAAGGCGCATCCGAATTCGGTTGGCGGGTGAATTGTAGGCTGTAAATAAAGCCATAGCCTTCTGAAAGGTCATGGAAACCACCACCGAAATCAGGACTGGGTTGATCCAAGGCGTTCTTTCCTTGTTGTAGGTAGTAGACCGCACGCACTCCGATTACGGTAGAAACCAGTTCGCGGAGGAGGTTTGCCTGTTCGTTACGCACGCTATAGTCTTTCGCAACGATTGCGGCACGGCCCAACTTAAAAGCTTGGAAGATAGCATCGGTAATTCCGGCGAAATCGTCATCGCCTTCTACCCTACCGATGTATTTGTTCAAAAAGCTATCGTCATCACCGATGGTCGGTCTTGGATCGGCCAAATCTTGGGCGGTGCCGAAGGCATACCCATAGGCTTCGTCCCAATCGTGCTCCATATCGGTATAGTTTTTACCATCGACCAAGGTGCCGGCGTCATTGGCCTCCTCGAACTGGTCCAAAACATTCGCACTGGTATAGTTGTTCAACATCTGGTCTACCATAAGGGCACCGATTAAGGATTTGTTGAACAATTGGTTCATTTCCAAGCCCCGGGCATCGATATAACGGGTCGAAGAACCGTCGGCTATCTGTCCGGCTACACCGGCGGATGCGGCTTCGTTCCAACGTGGGAAAACCTCATCGACCTGGGTCTGGATCCAGCCTTCGAAATCGGCACGGATCAAGGCTTGGTCAGTGGCATTACCGGAGAAAAAGTCAAAAGAAGCGGCTGTTTTTCCGCGAACACTCTTATCGGAAGCGTTCAAATCGGGATCGGAGAAATCCATGGCTCCTTCCACGTGTGCGAACATGGCGTTCAACACCGCTGCGGTCGTGGTTTCATCCTTCATTTTGTCAATGATCTCTTCCGACATCAAAATACGGGTAGTTTGCCCACTGAAGCTCACCGAACTTTCCCCGTCACGGGTAAAGACGAAGGTCGCGGGATTGTCTATGGCCGCTGCACAGGGTGTACAGGCAGTACCCCCACAATCGACGCCTTCCTCATCACCGTTTTGGATGCCATCATCGCAGGTGGCCATGGCTTGCATGTCGTCATCCATTGCGTCGTCATCATCGGAACAGGCCCAAAAAAGTGTGATACATAGGAGGGGAAATAGGTATTTTTTCATGTTAAATTTTATTTAGATTAGTTTTAAATAGTATTGGCCCACAAATATATTCTCCCCCATCGGGATGGCAAATTTTATTTAGACTTATTTTAATTAATCTTTAATATTTAACACTTCCACCCAACGGCTCTTTGAACCTCATTCATTTTAACTATTTGACAATATGTGCTTTAGGATGTTTTAGGAGTCCCTGTTAGTAACAGTCCATTTTCAACTGCTCTTGGTGATCGAAGTCGCTAAGGGGTTTGCCCAAGTGCTTTTGACTAATGCTTCCCAAGACCTCCAAGACCGCATTTTGCATGGCCAGGGAACCACAGATCATAAAAACCGCACCTGCTTCCAATTGGGAGGCGATTTCCTTGGCATTCCGTCCCATTACTTCTTGAACATAAAGACGATCGCCTTCTTGAGACAGGGCTTGATGGTAACGTTGTAATTTGCTCTGGGCTTGGGCTTCGTCCAAATACGGACGGTAAAGCGCTGCGGAAGCTTGGGTACGGCCGCCCCAATACAGGTCGATGGGGATGCCTTTGGTGTTCTCATCCAACACCCCTAAAAAAGGCGCGATTCCCGTACCGTTGGCGATACAGACCACTTCCGGTGCGAAATCAGGTACATGAAAGTCGTAGTTGCGTTTGATGCCACCGCGAACCGTCTGCCCGGCTTCCAGGGCGAGCAATTGGTTGGAACAGGCCCCGAATTCGTGCTTCTTGATGCTTAGTAATACGCTGTCTTGGTATTTCGCGATGCTGTACCAACGGGCTTGCCCGTCTTCTGGCACGATTTCCCAAAGATCCCCGGATCGGAACTTCATCTTCCGGCCGGGTTGCAAGCGGAGCAGGTAGGTGTCATCCACATTTAAGGCAGAACGTTCGAGTACCTCAAAGTCCCGTGCCTTGACCAGCTTTCGCTTTTTCTTGAGGGATGGAAGGTCGAGCACCGTCCCGGTTTGCTGCCCCCAGGCTTTGGCCCAGTCTTGAAAAGCCTCATAGGATTGGTTGTTGATTTTGTATACCGGTAGGGTCGGATGCAGTTCGGTTTGCTGGGCCAACCATCCCTCCAAATCCACCCCGAATTGGCAATAACTTGGGTAAGTCAGCGAACCAAAGGCGACCACGCTGTAGCCCATTTGCCTTTCTTGTTGTACCGCCCCTAAAAGCGCTTCGATATGCCGGGCGTTGGTCGGGGCCTCCCCTTCCCCATAGGTGGCCGTTAAAAACAGCAGCTGCTCCGCATTTTTATAGGTCCTATAGGCATTGATCTCGGCGACCAGGACCGATTTTCCAGCTTGGGTCAGCGCCGCTTCCAAGGCTTGGGCGAAACCGTAGGTGGTACCCGTTTCGGACCCCACCAAGATGATATGGGTACAGGCATCGGGATCCACCAGCACACTAGCAGTCTTCGTATTCCGAATACGCTTGCGCCACATCACATAACCGGAATACACAAAGAAGAGGATGCCCAGACTGACCAAAAAGAGCACCAACGACCAAGCGATGGACCCCTGGCCGGTATGCAGCACGAGGCTCCAGCGGTTCGCCAGAAAGGCGAATGGATAAGGTTGTTCGCTCAGGATGTCACCGGTGTATTGATGTATGGCCATTTCCTTCCCCCGCAGGGCCAATTCAAAATAGTCTTCCGGGAACTCCGAAAAGGGATAGGTCAAGGAACGTACCTCATCCCAAGTCGTTGTTTTGAAAATCGGCAATTGGGCCGCATCGATCGGGTCGAAATCCGCATCGGAAAGGGCTACTTCGTGTACGATCCGGGTCGGGGGAATCAAGCCGAATTTCTCTGCCGACAAGTAAACTCCGGTGGCGGCGACCACAATGATGGGTAGTAAGAGCCAGCGACCGAAAACAACATGATACCGCAGCTCGAAATAATCCTTCTGGACTTTGGAGAACAGTTTGACCCAGCCTCCTTGTCGCTTCACCAGCAAGAGCAATCCGGTTACGGCGAGCAGGCACAGTAAAAAGGACACCAGACCTACCGTAAAACGGCCAATCTTTTTCAAAAACAGGGAGCGGTGCAGGTTGGTGGTAAATTGAAAGATGGGATGCTGTGGCGTCGGCCGGCCTAAGGTCGCCCCGGTACGGGGATTCACATAGACGGTTTCACTAGTGCCTTCCTTGGTGACCACATCGGCCAAGACAAAGCCGTCTGCATCCAGGGTCAGGGTCAAGACCTCATCGTATTCCCCGGCCATCACCGTCATGGTCTCGGCCAAGGTAACGGACCCTAGTGCAACAGGCTGGTAGGGTTTGACGGCCGTCTGTATGGGTTCAAAAGCCAGTATGGCTCCCGTTAGCGCTGCCAAAACCAAAAAAAGCCCTGAAACCAGGGCCAATGTCATATGGGTATACCGCCAAATGGATAGGGTCATACGCTGCTTATTGGGGCATGATACGAATATACCGTATAAATCCCTTGCCTTCTTGCTTCGATTTTAGGTTTTCGGTGGTCAACGCGAACTCCAGGTCGTCGGCATAGTATTCCTGATCTTCGACGGCCGATTCAAAACGCAACGTATGTCCCGAATCGATCTTATCGACCGGAATCTGCAATACGGTGAGTTTTCGTTGCCCCCCGGCGACCGTTTCCCCTACGATCGCGTCCAAATCAGGGCGGCGGATGCCGTAGAGGTTTTTCCACCATTCCGTAATATCACGGTACCATTCGCTGTCTTCGCCCTGCACATAAAGGGTTTCAAGGTAGGCGCCTTCGGCATCCAAGATCGAGACCACCACATAGGCCCCTTCTCCTTCATAATTCGTCAATTGGATCAAGCATTTGTAGTTGGCGGTGTCGGCGGGCCGAAAGGCATAGAGGCCTACAACTGCAACTACTAGTAAGGTTCTCCAAAGGTTTTTCATGTACTTAACGTTTTAGGAAGTCCAAGGCTTCCTGCTGGGATTGTAACAATTCGTTTTCACTGGCCAGATCGAACACCGATTCTTCAAAATCGGTCTTGACCGAAAGGTCGGCCCCTTGGGCGATCAGGTATTTTAAAATCTTGGTATCGGCGGTCGACATGGCGGCCAAATGTAAGGCCGTATTGCCTTCGTCGTTCTTTTGATCGATGGCGATTCCGGCATCGGCCAGGCGTTTCAACAAGGCCAGGTTATTGTTTTTGGCTGCCAAATGCAACAAGGTATTGCCATCATGCTGGGCCGTGTCCAAACGAAGCCCGGCTTGGATCAAAAGCGTCAATTTGGCCTCGAAATCCGCAGCATCCGTTGCCCTGAAATTCGGGAGCAGGTAATAAGCCAGCGAATTGCCTTTGGCATCGACCACCGAGGCGTCGGCCCCCTGCTCCAGCAGGTAAGCGACCACTTCCGGTTGGTTTCGTTGTACGGCCAAGGTCAGGGCCGATTGGCCTTTTTCGTTCCGTACATTGACATCCTCGATATAGGTGTTCAAGAAGGCGACTACGGCTTTGCTATTCGATCGTGCGGCATTCATCAAAGGGGTTTGCCCAGATCCATCTTGCAGGTTGGCATCCAATCCCGCATCCGTCAAATGCTCATACAAGGAAAGGTCCGTATTGTTGGCCGCGATTAAGTGGATCAGGTTCTGACCATCGGTATTGATTGTAGCTGCGGCCAATCCCAATCCCTCCAAATACGTAAAAACGGCCTTACCGTTCTGATGTCCCCGGGTACCGCGAGCCGCCATGAACAAGGCATTCTCTTGCTTGGCATTGGTGATTGTGGTGGGTACGCCTTGGGCCGCAAGCGCCTTCAGGACATCAAGATTCCCTCCTTTGGCCGCATAGGCGAAGAGGCCGTTTTGGTCGGTATCGACACTTTCAAAAGACAAGCCTTTGTCTTTGAAGTAGTTGATAGGGGTCAGATCCTTGGCGTAAGAGGCGACCAACAGCAGCGCATTGGCGCCACTGCGTGTGGTGGATTTGATATCGGCCCCATGCTCCAAAAGGAAATCGAAGAGTCGGGCATCGGTCTGTCCGGTACCCAAGGCGAAATTCAAGACGGAATTGCCATGGGCATCATTGATATCGGCTTTTGCGCCTCGGTCGACCAACCACTGCATGATCTCAAGGTTATTGCGGTAGGCGGCCCAAAAGATATAAGTACGCCCGTCGTGGGTCAGTTTGTCAACGGCATTGCCTTTTTGCTCCATCATATGGAGGATCGTCGGGTTGTCGGCCCTTTCGATCAAGGCATAGCAGACCCCGTCGAACATAGCACGGTTCAAGGCGGTGGGGTCATTCCCCTCCGCAATTGCGGCATCGACGGCTGCTATGCTAGGCTTGGCTTTCCAGAAGCTGCGTTGTAGAAAGACGTTTTCTTGGGCGGTGACGGACAAGCTCAACCAAAGCAGTCCGAACAATAGGTTATACGGCTTCATCTTACTTGCTTTTGGAGGCTTCATCGGTTGCAGGGATCACAAAGGATTCGATGACCGCATCGATGGCGGACTTTTCGACCAATTCCTCATTAAAAAGATGCTTGTACAAGACCTTGTTATCCACCTTTTCTTTCAGCTGCAAATCGGTATTTCGGCCGTAGACTTCGTCCCATTTCGAACGTACAGTGGCCCATTTGTCGTAATGCTTCGTCCACCAATCGGCAGCGGCCTGGCAACGGGCATCGTCGACCTTGACATAGGTGTTATACCCTTTCTCCTTGGCCAATACCAAATCGGCTTCCCCTTCTTTACGCAAGACCTTGCTGTTGTCCTGATCGTGCACCCAACCGTAATCGGTCACCTCATGGCGATTGCCCCGCATGGTGATGTTGTAATCGGCGCGGGTGGTATACTCGCGACGTGGTAAGGGGGCCGGGGTGGTGTTTTCCCAATAGCTTTTGCCATCGACGTGTACCCAAGTCGCCGATCCCTCGTAGCGTGGACTGTCATCGACCTGATATACTTTTTGGGTCCACTGCCCGGCTACAGCTTCGGGGGATTTTCCGCTAAAGGTCCATTCGTTGTCCCCGTTGTATTGATATAGTGCGGTGTTCTCGAACAGCCAATCTTGACGCCAGTGTTTGACGATATACGGATTCGCGGGATCCCCGACCTGTAGAAGGTGTTGGATGACCACCTTATCATCGGCATCGGTGACCAATTGGGCCCATTCCAAGCCCTTATCGACCTTGGTCTTTGAGGGTTTGTACAGCGAGTCTTGGCTATAGTTAAAGGTCTCCGCGAAGTTGAAGGTGACTTCGAAACAGCCGCACATGGCTTTGATGGCGGCCTTGTCTTGCTCCCGTTTTTCTTGGGCTGATAGGGATAGCACACCGAATATAAGCAGGGCGAAGTAAAGGGATTTTCTTTTCATAGTGGTGGTACGTTTTAGTAGTTCTGTTAAAACTGGAAAATAGTTTAATTTTATTTAGACTGATTTTAAATAAGAATCTATATTTGCTCCAAATTTACGTGGAATGAGTCTAAATAAAAATATTTTGGTGTGGTTTTTATGCACCAATTGGGCAATTTTAACAGTCGCCCAATCGACAGGCACCGAAGAAGGCTCCTTTCAACAACAAGAACTCGAAGAAGTGGTGGTCACCGCCACCCGCACGCTACGGCAGTTGTCGTCCCTCCCCCTACCCGTGACCCTCATCGCCCAGAAACAGCTCCAACGGTCGGGTGTCACCCGGCTGAACGAGATTTTAAACGAGCAAACGGGCATCGTCATGACCCCCGACGTGACGATCGGCGGAGGTGAGGGCGTACAGATCCAAGGGATCGCCTCCGACTATGTGCTGGTCCTTATTGATGGGGTGCCCGTGGTGGGGCGCAGCAGTGGCAATCTCGACCTAAGCCGTTTCGCCATCGGCAACATCAAACAGATCGAGGTGGTCAAAGGGCCTTCCTCCAGCCTTTTCGGCTCCGAAGCCTTGGGCGGGGTGATCAACATTATTACCGAAAAGCCGAAAAGCGAAGCCTTGAGCGGACAAGTGGCCCACCGGGCCGGGAGTTTCAACAACCAAAACACCACCATCAGTCTTAACCAACGTCAGGGGGCTTTGGGCTATTCGGTCTTTGTAGATCGTCTGAGCACCGACGGCTTCGATCTGAACCCCGGTTCGGAAGGGCAGACGGTAAACCCCTTTTTCAACTACACGGTGAACGGTCGCCTGTTCGCCGAGCTCTCCCCAAAACTGCGCCTCTTTGCCTCGGGCCGCTACTTTTTGCAGGATTTCGACATCCCTTCCGGCACCAGTGAAGAGCGCGACGGCAATGCCCATCTGCGCTTTGATTACCGTCCTTCCGAAAAAACGGACTGGGCCTATGAATTCTATTACACCAATTATGTGACCAACGAGCAGACCATCGACCCGATCGATAACGACATCCTACTCGACAACGACTTCGACCAGCGTTTGTTTCGGCCCGAAATCCGCTACAACCATCGTTTTCAAGAACAGCATACGCTGACCTTGGGCGGCGGGGTGAATTTCGAAAGCTTAGACCGTTCCCTCTTTGCGGAACAGGTGCGCTTCAACTCCCAATACCTCTTTGCCCAATACGATTTCAAACCCCTGAAGCGGCTGAACCTCATTGTGGGGGCGCGCTTCGACCACCACAGCGAATACAACGCCCAATTGAGCCCCAAACTATCGGCCCGTTATGACTTCAATGCGAACTGGCATGTTAAGGGTTCGGTAGGGAGTGGCTTCAAGGCCCCCGATTTTCGACAATTGTATTTGGATTTCACCAATGCGGCCGGGGGTGGGTATTCGGTTTTTGGGAAGGAAGTCGAACGGGCGGGCATCGAACGGCTGCAGGCCGCCAACGAAATCGCCAACCTGGCGGTGGACGTCAACGCCCTGGGCGATCCTTTGGATGCCGAAAGTTCGGTGGGCTACAACCTTGGGTTCGGCTATACCCAAGGCCGCTTGCGTGCCTCGGTCAACCTGTTCCGCAACGATTTCACCAACCTGATCGACACCCGTATTTTGGCGGCCAAAACCAACGGGCAGAACGTTTTCGGTTATATCAACCGCGAAAGCGTCTACACCCAGGGGGTGGAAGTCGACCTGAATTACAAGTTGATTACAGGCCTGACCCTATCGACCGGCTACCAATTGCTGTACGCCTTCGACAAGGACAAGGAGGATGCCATCGCGAATGGCGAGGTGTTCGGGCGGGACCCGGAGACCTTGGAAACCATCCGTCTGGAGCGCAGCGACTACTTCGGTTTGGAGAACCGTTCGCGCCACACCTTGAACGCCAAGCTATTTTATGAGCTGCCCGAATGGAAGGCCAACGCCAACCTGCGGGTGGTCTATCGCAGCCGCTTCGGCCTTACCGACCGCAATGGTAACGACCTTTTGGACGATTTCGACAATGCCTTTGTCTCTGGCTATGCCCTGGTGAACCTCAGCTTGGGCAAGACTTTTTATGAACACTACCAGCTACAGTTAGGGGCCAACAACCTTTTGGATTTCAAAGGCTCCAACCCCCTGGCGACCCAAGACAACGAGCAGTTGATCAACCCGGGGCGGCAACTTTTCGCACGATTTACTTTTAATTTTTAACATACGAACACTATGAAAACTACCCTTAAATTATGCAGTCTTTTATTTCTATTCCTCGGCTTCGTTGCCTGTAGCGACGATGACGAAGGTCCTGTGGCCGTCGAGTTCACGGTGACGGCGATCAGTCCCGAATCGGGTACTGTCGGTACCGAGATCACCATTACGGGCACCGATTTCCCTACCGATGCCGAGGCCGTCGATTTGACCTTCGGCGGAGTGGCCGCGACCATCAGCAGTATCAGCGCTACCCAAATCGTGACCAGCGTACCGGCGGGAGCCAGTTCAGGCACCGTCAGCATCGCCGCAAACGGTTTTACGAAAACCACGCCGACCAGCTTTACCGTGTTGGCGGCATTGCAAAGCGCGACTATGGAAAACCTTGAAGCCCCACAAACGGGAGGACAAGGACAGCCAGTGGGCGGACCCTTCGCCAAGTTCAGCTTTGCGACCGGAGCGGTGACGGATAGCGCTACGGAATGGGACATCGCCTTTCGGGGTACGACGATCGCCATCAACGGCGGAGCGGTGACCGGCACGGCCGATGAACCCGAGCGTAACGGAAACGGAGGGGCGTCGATCGCCACCGGCACCTTTGCCGATGTGGTATCGGCAGTCGGCTTGGATTTTGCCGAGGATGCCGATGCGGCCTTTGCCATCCCCACCGGAAGCGACAACGGCTGGTACAATTACAACCCGGCGACTTTCACGATCAGTCCCATCCCAGGACGCATCTTGGTCATCCGCACCCACGACGGCCACTATGCCAAGGTGGAGGTCTTGAGTTATTATAGGGATGCCCCGGCCCAACCGGATGCTTTTGTGGACGAGTCACGGGTCTATACCTTCAACTATGTGTACAACCCCAATGCCGGGGATACGAATTTGGCGGAATAAACAATTCGGAAGGACGCCAGCCTTCCCATTTTAAGTTTGAGTTTGTTAGCGACCGGGGGCGAGAGCCTCCGGTTTTTTTGAGCGCGTTAAGAAGCGGCAATTAGGCCCTCCACCACCGTTTGGCCCATTTCGTAAGAAAACCTTCGTTAATACCCTGATTTTTAGAGGAAAACCCTAGAATTTTTGAGGCTTTTCGTAATGGTTTCAAAATTGGGGTCGGTATCTTGGGAGGGCAAGTGCTTTCATCAGTTAATTCCTCAAAAAGATGGCCCTATCAGCGATAAAGCGGCACGTAAAACATGCAAATATGATCAATGATCTTATATTATTGTTAGGTGTAATAATAAAATATGATTGAAAACTTTATCCATTTTATTAAAAAGTACTGTCAAGTAGTTTCATTAGACATTGATAAAACTGAAGCGCAAGCTAACAGAGATAGATTGCAAATAGCTGTACTTAAGCTTTACTACGGACTGGATGGCAAAACCAGATCCGTAAAAGAGATTTCCCTTCTGAAGGATATTTCAGGCCAATCAGTTCGTACTAGACGATCAGATGCATTAAAAACAATTAAGAGTTTATTAGAATCAGATGAACAAAAAGACATTTATGAATATAGAAAAGATCAAGTAGACGAATTTGTTCAAGAATTACGATTGAAAAAAGTGCTTTCGCTTACCGAACTAAAAAGCATCATTCTGCACAAATACGAAACTAGCTATGAAGAAAATGAAGGATATTTCAATTTAATATTTGATGTATATGGTTTCACTATTCGCCGTCCTATAACTCATTATTTGTCTGAGAACACATTTCTAGTTTGTGATGAGAATATTGATGTCAACGAATTCATAGATATTGCTTATAATGTTTACATCGAGATAGAATCAAACATTATTCCTATTGAGGATGATGATCTAATTATTGGTATCAGGAGTAAGCAATCCAAAATTAAAGGTGATCAAATTATTTTAGCTGCAAATACTATAGATGAAGTAGAATCATTTGATAGCCACGGAAAGAAGTATTTTCAGATAAAGTTTCATAAACTTTCAGCAGCTACAGATATGGCGTATAGAATTCTGTTTAACAATGGAAGCAAAATGAAACTGACCGAAATTTTGAAAGAAATAAATCATGCGCTTGTAAATACGCCAAGGAAAAGAATTACCAAATTAAGTTTAAATAACCAAATGAATTCTGTTGATAAATTCACCCCTCTCGGTAGGACTGGAGTTTGGACTTTAACAGAATGGGGAGAAGAAAATCTCTCGATCTTTGATTTAATTACAAATGTCTTGAATCATTTCAATGAACCTTTATTTAGACAAAAAATAATTGACCATATACGAAAGGACAGACCTTTTATTCCCGCGAAGTCTATAGATGCCTGTCTTTATAATAAGCGCTTCATACAATTAGATAACAATAAGTTCATTCTTTCAGATTGGAAAGACCTTTATAAAGAGAAAATAACCAAGAAGAAAAAGAGCAGTCGGAGTCAAAGGGATAACATGGTGAAAGATCAGATAAAGAAGGCTGCATTAAATATGTTTAATGAGAACAATTTAACTCAGATTCACTTAAGTATTATAGCGAATAAATTAAATAAAGATTTTGACTATCCTAAAGCCTCGATATATAAGTGTATATCAGAAAACCCTGAATTTCAGACAATAGAAACCAAATCAAATAAGAAGATTGTAACAATGAAATTATCTAAGGAATCCGAGGAACAACCGACAAAAGCGACGAGCGTATTCGTTTCGTACAGTTGGGAAAGTGAAGAATATAAAGAAAAGGTCATCTCATTTACCAACTTCCTGCGTCAAAAAGGATTCATGGCAGACATGGACGTAAAATTAATGCAAGAGGAATCTGCTACAGATTTCAATCAACTTATGCATGAAGGAATATTGAAAAGGGACAAGGTTATTGTCTTACTATCTGAAACATATAAAAAGAAGGCTGAAAATTTTGAAGGAGGCGTTGGTAAAGAATACAGTTATATTATCAAGGATATTAAAAAGAATCCATCAAAGTACATATTTGCTTCTTTTGAGGACGTGAATACTGCATTAATTGAGAAAATAGCACCAATTGAATTTTCTAGTCGACATATTGTAAGCCTAAAAAAGGATGAGAACAAGAATTTCATGGAGTTAATTTCAAAGTTGACTGATGCCAAACAATATGTATTTAGTGATGTTGCCTCTTCAACACCCATAACAGAACAAAGAGAAATTAAGCCATTTACCTTAAAATAAAATACACCTAACAAAACCTAAGCGGTATTGAAACGACCGCTTAGCTTGAAACCGTTGTATACAATTTAAATAAACAATGGAAAAACCATTTGGAGATAGATTAAACGAAATGATTAATGATACAAGGGGCGTTTTATTTCTTCAAGGAGAAATGGCTCAATTAACATATATTTCGTACGAAAAGTTTATTGAATCCATAAATAGTGACGAATCAGAAACAATACCAATTACTTATCCTATTGGACTTCGACCTGACAATACTTTAATTAACCGTACTCGTGATTATACTAAACAAGAATTAATTGAACGATATCAGTTATTAGCTTTAGATAAGTTACCAATTGATGGTATCTTAAAATTGGTCACTTTAATGGAAACTCTCTTAAATGATATTTTGCGAAAAATATTGATAGAATATCCGAGTAAAATACCTAACAAAAGAAAAATTGATGTTGAAAAAGCGCTTAATGCAACCTCGCTAGAGGAAATCAAATTGTATATAGTTGATAATATCTTGAATGATATCGCTTATAAATCACCAAAAGATTACGCTGATGAATTTAATACATATGTCGGTGTCAACTTATTGGAAAATCCAATTTTTCATAAGTATATCGAACTAAAAGCCACAAGGGATATTCATATTCACAATAATGGAATAGCCAATGAAATATACCGAGCGAAATCTGGTGTCATGGCTAGAATAAATACCGATGCATTTTTACCCGTCACGGTTCAATACTTCCTGCAATCTTATGAATGTTGTTTACAATTGAATGAACTTATTGAAGTAGAATTGGATAAAATTTGGCCAAGTCAAGAATATAGGAAAGGTAAGACTAAAGCATCATCAGCAACTGAAGAAAAAGAAAGTGTTGATGAAAAAGCAATTGAGGAATCTACAAAACAAAAAGAAACTGAAAAATAACGGCAACAACATCCGCTAAATTTTACAATTGCAATGCTTTAACTTGAAACATAGAAACCATCCCTTGCTAGCGCTCGTCTTCGACGGCGGCTTCCAGCCCATTAAGTTGTAAAAGGCAGAACCCCTTAGCCTTCGCCCTTCACCCTTTCCCCCAACGGCCCTTCGACTCCGTCAGGCCCTTCGACTCCGCTCAGGGGCCGTTAGTGATAAACTGAAAACAGTTCCGTAGCCTTGTTATATGCCGCTTCAAAGACCATGGCGTTGACGCCCGTATCGGTCCTTTAGCCCATTTCGTAAGAAAATCTTCGTTAAGAGCCTGATTTTTAAAGGAAAACCCTAGATCTTTTACGGTTTTTCGTAACGAATTGAAAAATGGGCTGGGTATCTTGATACAGTAATAATACTTGAACCGGTCAGCTTTCGATGGAGATGGCCATAGTACCAATAAAGCCGAACGCACAAAATGGATAAATAATCAATGATATTATTCAATTGTTGTGTGCAATTAGAACAAAATGAAAAAGACTTTAATCATATTAAATATCGCAGGACTTATTGGAGCGCTAATATGGCTAATGGTAGACAGTAGCTGGGAACCATTGGTTACATCTATTGGATTAGTAGGAGCCCTCATTGCTCAAATTTCAAGCATTAACAAGTCTGGTGAAACAACCATCATGAAGCAAAAAGGAGGTAAGAACTCAAAAAACTATCAATCGAAAGGTGATATAAATATCACAAAACATGATTAACGATAAGAATAAGACTCAAGAAGGTGGAGATGGATCATCTAACGTTCAAGCAGAAAACGTAAATGTGCATATTGGTTTGTCTTACCAAGATGTTAAAGACATTGCAACAGATATTTTCAAGTCAAACTTTTTAAGTTTAAAGGACGAAGCAGCCCAAATTGCGACAGAAAGAGCAGAAGAAATATCTGAAAAGATCCTTGGTAAATTAGAAGCAAAGAATCCGAACTCACTGGAAGAATTTGCTCAACCAGCTATGCAAGATGCTTTGTTTACTGCACAAAAAGAATATGCCAAAAGTGGAGATAAGGAACTGGGAGACTTACTTGTTGACATCATAGTTGATAGAGCTGAAGTCTCAGAACGAAACATGCTACAAATTGTCTTGGACGAATCTCTTCATATTGCTCCAAAATTGACTATCGCCCAACTTGATACTTTAACCCTGCTATTTCTATTGATTAGAACAAGGAGAATGAATGTTAGAAATTATGAGGAGTTGAAAGGATACTATGTGACTCATGTTTTACCCTTTGTTGATAATCTACTACAAGATCATGAGCATTACAATTATCTAGAATATTTAAGGTGTGGAAACATCCGAACTGGTAATTATGGAAATTTAGAGCAAAGAACTCGTAAAACATACCAAGGATTTTTTGCGAAGGGATTTACTAAGGAGGAGCTTGACGCTGAATTTGAAGATTCTTCAGCTTTTCAAGACCTGCTTATCCCTTGTTTACATGATGCTACAAAACTTCAATTCGGTGTGTTTGACAAAAACACACTTGAAGTGAGAATTACAGAAAAAGGAATACCACAAGAACTACAGAATAAAATCAAGATATTTTTTGATAAATCAACTATGTCAAATCAAGAGGTAAAGGATAAGCTCCTTGAAATTGACGGAAGAATGGACAAGATATTTACAGTTTGGAAGGAAAGTCCATTTAACCAATTTGAACTTTCAAGTGTGGGAATTGCAATTGCCCACGCCAACTATAGAAGAAGAACTGGAGAGACTATGGATTTATCAATTTGGATTAAATAAAAGCACACAAAACACCTATACGCAACGCCCTTCGGGCCGCTGCGCTCAGCCAAACCGTTAGCAACAACCGAATTAAATTATGGAAATACCGAAAATTATTAAATCACTAGATGGAATAAGAAAACCTATCTCTTTAGGAGCACTTGCAATCGTCATTTTATATTTACTCTATCAAGCTATTTTATCACTTGATATTTTTAAGGAAATTGATGATACTAAAACATTCATTGTAATCAATAATATTTTGATGTATGTTTTTATTATCGCTCTTGTAACGATTCTTCTTGTTTTTGCTGAAAGATTACTTAAGACAATTCTTAATAGAAAAATCGATGATGAAAAACAAATTATTGCCGAGACTCCAAAAAACCAAATTACTCTCGAGATTTTCGTTTTTGTGAATGATAGAATAGCTTTTGAAGTTAGTTCTTGTCAGAACCTATCCTTAACCTTTGGGGAAACAAGAAGAATCTTATCTGTAATTTCTAAACTAAAAGATTTGTCAGAACTTTACTACCTGGAAATAAAAAACAAACTGGCAGAAAATTCAATATCTGGATTGAATAGCTGGTATTCACATTTAAAAAATTTCATTTCAGAAGCTAATATAGTATTCCCTCTTCCAGAAGACCATAAATACACAATATCAACTGAACGTTTAAAGAAATATAGGTATCAAACACTGAACAATTGGGAAGAGATCAAAGAAAGTCTGACAAATGATTCAATCATCGATTTAAAAAGATTGAAGGAAATCGAAAATGATGAAGATAAGAAATGGACTTTGCAAGGCTTTGATGATGAAAAAGATTATATGGAATTTATCTCACCGACAATTGATACTCTTGTTAAAAGTGCGAGTAGAACTGAAATAGAGCTATTGAGAGACATTTGTGATAAAAAGAATTTCACTGAAAAGGAGCTGCTGGATAACGGGTTTGATAGGGGCACAATTGTAGAGACATTAAATATATTGATGAGAAGTAAGTTGCTCCAAGCTAATTACGATAATGGAACATTCCATTTGGGCAAAGTTGGACAAGACATTATTAAAAAGGAATTTAGTATTTAACGTCAGTAGCTAACATGGTGAATAGCGCATTGCGATACGAATTTCCCCCGCTAGCACTCGTCTCCAACGGGTGCTTCAACAAGGCTCAGGGTAGAGCCATTTCTCACACTACTCAAAATGAATAAAATAAAAGTTTCAGAACTGAAATCAGTATTCGAAAATATAATCCAAAAGCTGGAAACGGAATACGGGAAAGAAACCGAGTTGGAATTAAATACCACCATCTATCGATTGATTCCCACTGAAAAATGGGATACCTTCGACAAACCAGAGGACTGGTTTTCGGCTTCTGAAATAGACCAAGGCGATTTACAGGACGATGTAAACGAATTAAAGAAGTTACTTACCGAACGTGAGGGTGTCGCAACTTTTGTTGACTTTGACCGACTTGCGAGCGTATTACGTGAAATTAGTCAAGTTGAAAACCCTGTTGATTAAATGAAAAAGGAACATCAATCCATCATTGGGAAAATAACGCAGTTTTTGGAGGATCATCCCGATCAAAGGTTTGGACAGGCGATTTTCAATCTCAGAATAAATGAATTCCAAAAGTCCACTGACCCGAAAAACCCATTTCGTGCTTTAAGGGACATTTACAACGACAGTGATTCCGAAATCATTAAACGTATTGAAGGACAATTGGAGTGGTTTGACTTACAAGGCAGCGTCAGAGCGGGAATTGAAGATGTGGTAGGCCTACAAAGCATGACGGTAAACGAAAGACTATTCGCGACGGGCCTATTTGACCTATTCAATACATATAAAAAGTCGAATAAGGGCTATGCCGAATATATATTACAGGCATTGAAAGTGGATTCGGAATCCATTCGAAAAATATTAAAATGATCCTCGATAGCTCGCATTCCTCAGAGAAGTGAACCATTCAACATCCATCTCAGCACATTGAAATGACAGAGTTATTAAGTCAATTGGCAAAAGAAACGGCTAGCGGAACCGAGGTAGGCAAAATATTGGGCTACCCTGTCGATTTTCCATCCGAATTAGTTGAAACCTTGTCCTTGCAAACCGCCATAAACTATTGGCATGGAAAAATAAACTATGAGGATGGAGATATCATCATGAATAATCTATATTCCTTTTGGGTTACTAATACTCATTATGTGCAGAATTTCGGCTTTGGTAAAATTGCATGGAATTGCTATGAGGCGTTCGATGCTGGAGAATACCAGCGGCCAACCGACCCCCAAGACATCGACCCAGTCGAGGCGTATACCAAGCCGATTATTGAAAAACTACTAATAGAGCTTAATAAGATTTAACAAAGGTTGCAAACCAGCAAGACTCCCCAACTAGCGCTCGTCTCCGACGGGTACTTCCAACACATCTAAGCTCAAAAAGGCACCACCCTTTACCCTTTTCCCTTCCCCCTTTTCCCCATCATCGCTTCGACTAGGCTCAGGGGCCTTTATTCTCGCGATAGCGCTAATATTTGAAGGGTGCATCCATCACAATTTGCTTTCAACAGGGTGTACCCTTTGCCCTTAGCCTTAAACCCTTCATACCCACTACCCCGAAATCCTTTGTGAAGTATCCCTATCAATGGGTATTGCGCCACACCTTGGAATAGGCCACCTTCGGACCAAGTTATGGGGGTAAGGCGACGACCTAGAAGCTGCGAGGAAATCGAAACCATCCAACACGGGCGATCCCTAAGGAAGTTCCCTTCGCTACCATGATCAAAAAGACAACTAACATTATGGGCTTTATAGATAGGATTAAAAGGTTTCTTCGAAAAAATGATGAGTTTTTGGCCATTGTGGTGGGCATTATTTCCTCCTTGGCGGTGATTCTCAAAACCATCGAAGCCTCCGGTTTCAAGAAGATCGACGTCAACCTGCTCACCGACTGCCTTAACCTATTGGTGTTGGGGCTTGCGTTGATCTTTATCAAGGAAAGCAAACTGAACATCCATACCAACGAGATCGTCAAAATCTGTTCGAAATTCAAGATCACCGGCACCTATCTCTCTGAAAAATTAGAACGGACCAATAGGCTTATCGAGCAATTGACAGAAGCGATCCGTTGGTTCGTCATCATCTTGATCGGTTTTTACTGCCTCCAATTTTTTATGGACGTTTCGCTGGATTACAACAGTTTCAAAGGCGCGTTAAACCAAAACAACTCCATCCTCCAGTTGTTCGGCACCCAAGGGGAAAGTGAATTGGATGCCGCGAAGTTCCTTTCGATAGAGGTATTGACCAACGCCACCAATCTGTTCAGTGCCACCTTTTTGTTCACGGCCTTTTTCGTGTTGTTCAGCGTCACCCTTGAAAAGGACAACAAGACCTTTATCAAACGTGTTTTACCGATGGCCTTGGCAATCGGGATTTCCATATTGAGCATTGCGATCATCATCACCGGCATTCCCAATTTGAACCTAGAGAAATCGTCGACCATCATACGGCTGCTGGGCGGTATTTACAATGGCGTTGCCATGGCTTTGTTGTTCAGTCGGTTCATCGCCATGGAGTACTATTTTCAACATTCCAAAAAGAACTTCGAACGCAACTTTTACTATTACGGCATTACGATCGGTTTGCCTTTGTACATCGTCGTACAACCGCTTTATGCCCTTTTTAATTTGATCGAATTGGGGGAAGGGACCGCTTCCATGTTCAAGGCCATCGTATTCTTGATCACCTTTTGGGGCAAGTTGGTGTTGTTGTTTTTCGTTTTCACCATGCTGAACAAGAAATGGATCCATTCGTATATCCTACTGACCCTCATAGAAAATGACAATCTGAAAAAGCTTTCCATCGAATTAAAAGACGTGGAACAATTGGACCTTGATAACAACAATGGAAACGATGGGGAGAACAAAGACGTTAATGACCGGCAAACAACCGACAAAGATCCAAAATAGGCGTTCGTAAGAATTGTTTTTTTAACGCGCTGATTTTTAGAGGAAAACCATACAAATTTTGAGGTTTTCCGTTTCGGTTTGAACATGGGATAAAATATATTGGAGGAGCACGAACGACCCGATCCAAAGAGATGGACCCCTGCCCCAAATACAACCTACACGGCTTGGCAAAACGCAACGAATAACAATGCAGCAACTCATCATGCTGCTCTTAAATGAAAAGCAATGGATAGCAAAGAAATCAAAGAAAAAATCGTCAAAGCCATGCTGGAGTCAAAATACAAATGGCGGACAGCACGGGGAATATCAAAAGAAACGGACATCTCGATCGACCAGGTTTATGATTTCCTGTTTCATTCCGATCTGATCATTAAAGCAAAAAAAGCCAATCGCTATGGAAAAGCACTTTTCGCATTGCGTAAAAAGTATGACCGGGAAAGTTCTTTCGGATTGAAAGTCCTGAACGCCTTAACCAATAAAATACACTAACTATGGAATTGCCTATCGAACCCCTTGTTCAAGCAGGAATCGGCGGATTTATGTTGAACATGATGAACCTATATCAAGAGTCTAAAATCCCAAAAGCCGATCGGGTAGCCAAAGACGGCCTGTATTGGTTGTTTTTCTTCTTCTGGCCGATCGGAGGGGCACTCTTGGCGTACATTTATATCTCATCGGGCTATAACATCCAGGGCTGGTTGGCTTTTACCACCGGACTGACGGTACCCACTACCATACAATCGATCATCGATAAAGGAATGGGGTCGAAAATCCCCGTTGGGGAAGTCGACGATGTCGAAAGCGTTGAGGAATAGCAATCGGAAATTCCTTTGCCCTTGGCCCTTTTCCCCCCCCGGCGCTTCGACTCCGTTCAGCGACCTTGAATTAATGATAGACTGAAAATAGTTCCGTGGCCTTGTTGTAGGCCGCTTCAAAGACCATGGCATTGACGCCGGTATCGGCCTTTTGTTCGGTAAAATAGGAGAGCATTTTTTCGGTGGGCATGTTCCCGGTCAGTTCGTCCTTGGCCATGGGGCAGCCCCCAAAGCCTTGTACGGCCCCGTCAAAGCGGCGGCAGCCGGCCTCATAGGCCGCAGCGACCTTTTCGTGCCATTTTTGGGGGGTCGTATGCAAATGCGCCCCGAATTCGATCTCGGGGTATTTGGGGATCAGGTTGGCGAAAAGGTAGTCGATCACCTGCGGTGTCGAGCTGCCGATGGTATCCGACAGCGATAGGATCTTGACCCCCATAGCCGCCAGTTTTTCCGTCCACTCCCCCACGATCTCGACATTCCATGGATCCCCATAAGGGTTACCAAAGCCCATGGAGATATAGGTGACCACCTGCTTGCCACTGCCGTGGGCGATGTCCAAGATCGCTTGTAGCGTGTCTACCGATTCGGCGATGGTCTTGTGGGTGTTCCGCATCTGGAAGTTCTCCGAAATCGAAAAGGGAAAGCCCAAATAATCGATTTCGGCATGGGTGCTGGCATCCTGGGCGCCGCGCACATTGGCGACAATGGCCAACAACTTGCTCTGGGTGCGCGAGAGGTCGAGCTGTGCCAAAACCTCGGCGGTATCCACCATCTGGGGGATGGCTTTGGGCGATACGAAACTGCCGAAATCGATGGTATCGAAGCCACAACCCAATAGCGATTGGATGTAGCGCACCTTCTCTTCCGTGGGGATCATCGTTTTGATACCCTGCATGGCGTCACGGGGACATTCGATCAGTTTTACTTGGCCCATGCCCTAAAAATACGAAGACTAGTTCAGCCAAAGACCAAATAGACGGCAATACCCACAAAGACCACGATCTGCAGCCATTTGAAAAAGCGGGCAACGCCCGGAGTTTGGGCGATATAGGTCGAAATGCTGCCGGCCATCAGGGCGATGCTGCCGAAAATCAAAGAGGAAACCGTGATGAACAACAGCCCCAGCGTATAGAATTGCAGCACCGGGTTGAGGGTGTCGCTAAAGAGAAAGGCGGGAAAAAAGGCCAAAAAGAAAATAGTGACCTTGGGGTTGAGTACGTTCATCCAAAAGCCTTTTTTAAAGAGTGCCCACAGCTTTAATTGGGGCTGTTCCCCTTCGTTGAGTTCGATGCCCGAACCTTCGCGATAGACGAGTACCGCCAAATAGAGCAAGTAGGCCGCCCCAAAAAGTTTGATGGCGAAAAAGAGCGATTCACTGCGCTTGATGATCTCGGACACCCCGAAGGCCAAGAGGGTGGTATGCACCAGGCAACCCGTCATGAGTCCCGCCACCACGGCCAGGCCGTATTTCTTACCGTTGGCCATGCTCAGGGTGAGCACGAAGATATTATCGGGCCCCGGGGAGAGCGCCAAAAGGGCGGTCGCGGAAATAAAAGCAAGGAGGATGCCGTAGTCCAAAGTGTGGGTTTCTGGGGGTAAAATACAAAAACTTACCAGGTATAGGCCGGCGGGTCGATGCCCTTCATTCGAAGATACAGATTGGCTTTGGCCCGGTGGTTGGTCAAATGGTCTTGCACGTAAAAGAGGGCAAAGGCCCGACTCACCGTATTCCCACTATGGTACATCACACAGCGTTCGTTCAATTGGTCTTCATCCACGGTACGGATGACGTTTTCGGTATAGGCGAAACCACGTTCTAAGAGGGCGATGATTTCGGCTTTGGTCATGGTCGACGCATCCGGGGCGTTAGGCACGACGGTCATCCCTTCCACATAGCGCTGGGTCAAGAGTTCGATGGTATAGCCGATATGCACCAGCTGCTCGGCAAAGGTCTTGCTGACCTCCGTGGGTCGAAAACCGTAGTCTTCCTCGGGCATGGCTTCGGCCACCTCGAGGCAATGCCGGCGGGCTTCCTGCCATACGGGCAGGTACATGCGGGTAAAATCGGTCTGGGGTTCGGCATCTTGGCCCCAGCTGCAGAAGGTGCAGCACAAAGCGAATAAAACGAATGCTTTCATGGGAGTCGGCTTAGTTTTCCTTCTCCAAGATAGCCTTATTGATTTTTTTGGGCAAACCGGGCCCTTCGTAGATAAAACCGGTATAGAGTTGGATCAGGTCGGCCCCGGCCTCCAGTTTTTCGAGGGCGTCTTCGGCGGAATGGATGCCCCCCACCCCGATAATCGGGAAGGCTTTATTGCTCTGTTCGGCCAAAAAGCGGATGACCTCGGTACTGCGATTCGTTAAAGGCTTGCCACTGAGACCACCTTTCTCTTCTGCCAGGGTCAGGTGGGCCTTCAGTTTTTTGCGCTCGACGGTGGTGTTGGTCGCGATGACCCCATCGATCTTGGAAGCGGTGACGATGCTGATGATATCCAACAACTGCGCATTGCTTAGGTCGGGCGCGATCTTCAACAGTATGGGTTTTTCCTTTACCCCGGCCTTTTTGGCGTATTTGCTGTTTTCACGCTTCAATTTCTTGAGAATCTCGGTCAAGGGCTTTTTATCCTGCAGTTCGCGTAATCCCGGTGTATTGGGCGAGCTGACGTTGACCACGAAATAGTCGACATGATCGAAGAGGGCATCAAAGCAGATCAGGTAGTCTTTGACCGCATCTTTGTTTTTGGTGACCTTGTTCTTGCCGATATTCCCCCCGATGATGACGTTGTGCTTTTTCTTCAAGCGCTCGACCGCATCGAATACCCCTTGGTTGTTAAAGCCCATGCGGTTGATGATGGCCTCGTCTTCGATAAGGCGGAATAGGCGTTTTTTCGAATTCCCGGGTTGGGGTTTGGGCGTCAAGGTCCCGATCTCGATAAAGCCGTAGCCAAAGTCGGAGAGTTCGTTATAGAGCTTGGCATCCTTGTCGAAACCGGCGGCTAGACCGACGGGATTCTTAAAGTCGATCCCGAACACCCTACGGTGCAAGCGTTCATCTTCTATGGTGAACAATTTTCGGAACAGTCCGCGAAAACCCAAACGGGCCAACAAACGAATGGAATGAAACGAAAAGTGGTGGGCCGTTTCCGCGTCCAATACGAACAATAAAGGGCGGAGAACATATTTATACATGGGGGCAATTTTGTGCAAAAGTAGTAACTCTTCTGACAGGGGAAACCATATTTTCTTATTTTTCGTCAACTGACCGCAGGGCGAAAATCGGACTGCGATACGCCTGGTTGCAGAGTTGGATATAGAGGTTGTATTGATCTTGATTAAAGACGGCCAGCATCCGCTTGTCGATCCGTACCGAATTGTTGCGCATGCTATCGAGCAGGTCGCGGTAATCGTACGACATCTTGAGCAGGTCTTCAGGCGAGCTCTGGGCGTGGTTCTTCAATAAGCGTTCGGCCCGCAGTTCGAAAATCTCGTTGCGGAACTTCAGTTCGGCCCCTAGATTACGCATCGTCTTCACCTGATCTTGGCTGAGTTGGAACACCTCGGCGATGATCTCATGATCGGGCCCACCGATCCCGAGCGAACACAGGTCTTGTGCCCGACAAAGTCCGGAAACGGCCAATAGAATGAAAAAGAGTAGTTTTCGAGTCAAAAGCGGTTGGTTAGGTTAATCGGGGAAAGGTAACCGAACTTGGTCCATTTGATTAAAATATCCGACCGAATAAGCATTATTTTTGATGAAAACCACTTTTTATGGAAAAACTGCTACCCCGTTTTCTGGAATATGTCGCCATTGACACCCAGAGCGATCCCAAATCGACCACTACCCCAAGCACTAAAAAACAACTGGACCTGGCCAAAAAACTGGTTATGGAACTGCACCAGATCGGCATGCAGGAGGTCGCCATCGACGGCAACGGCTACATTATGGCCACCCTGCCCAGTAATATCGACAAAGAGGTACCCGTCATCGGCTTCATCTCCCATTACGATACCACCCCTGATTTTACGGGCACTAACGTCAAACCCCAGATCATTGAAAACTACGATGGGGGCGACATCGTCTTGAACAAAGCCAAGAATATTGTGCTGTCACCCGATTATTTCGAAGACCTCAAGCAGTACGAAGGGCAGACCTTGATCACCACCGACGGCACCACCCTTTTGGGTGCCGATGACAAGGCCGGCGTAGCCGAGATCATCACGGCCATGGAGTTTTTGAAGGACCATCCTGAAATTCCCCATGGCAAGATCCGCATCGCTTTTACCCCCGATGAGGAAATCGGTCGCGGGGCTCACAAATTCGATGTCGCCAAATTCGGGGCCCAATGGGCCTATACCATGGACGGCAGCCAGATTGGGGAACTCGAATACGAAAATTTCAATGCCGCTGGCGCCAAAGTCCGGTTCGCGGGCAAGAGCGTGCATCCCGGCTATGCCAAAGACAAAATGGTCAATGCGACCTTATTGATGAACGAGTTCATCAGCCTGCTCCCCAAACGGGAAATCCCGGAGACCACGGAAGACCGCGAAGGCTTTTTCCACGTGTACGAATGCCAGGGCGGTATCGAAGAGGCCGAATTACAACTTATCATAAGGGATCATGACGCCCAGCATTTCGAGGCCCGAAAGGCCCTGATCGGTGATATCGCCCGCAAGATCAATGCAAAACACGCCGATGCGGTGAGCTTTGAGATCAGCGAGCAGTACCGCAACATGCGTGAAATGGTGGAACCCGTCTACCACATCGTTGAAATCGCCGAAGAAGCCATGCTGCAATTGGGCATCGAACCCATTATCAAACCGATCCGTGGGGGTACCGATGGCTCCCAACTCAGTTTTATGGGCCTCCCCTGCCCCAACATCTTCGCTGGTGGTCATAACTTTCATGGCAAGTACGAATACGTGCCGTTACAAAGCATGCAGAAAGCCGTGGCGGTGATCGCAAAAATTTCCGAACTTACTGCTGCAAAATTCTAAGCGATGGACACCGCCGAAAAAATCGAGGCCTATTACGGCAAACCCGACCCCTTTCAAGAAGCCCTGACCGTATTGCGCGACATCGCCTTGAAAACCGAGGCCGAAGAATCGTTCAAATGGAATTTTCCGGTCTACACCATCTATAACAAAAATGTCTTCGGCATCTGCCGCTTCAAATCGCATTTCGGGGTGTGGTTTTTTAACGGCGTCTTTTTGAGCGACCCCAAAGGGGTTTTGGAAAATGCCCAAGAAGGCAAGACCAAGGCCATGCGGCATTGGAAATTCGAAACCCCACAAGCCATTGACGAACAAGGGGTGCTACACTATATGCAAGAGGCCATTGAAAACCAAAAACTGGGCAAAACAATCAAACCGGCCCGAAGCAAGGTGGCCGAGGTGGAGCTCCCAGCATTGTTAGCGGAAGCTTTGGCGAAATACCCTGCTTTGAAAGCGAATTTCGAAGGCCTAAGTCCCTACAAGCAAAAGGAATACTGTGAATACATCGCTACCGCCAAACAGGATAAGACCAAGGCGCGGCGCATGGAAAAGATCCTTCCCATGATCGAAGACGGCATCGGGCTCAACGATGCTTATCGCAACTGCTGATCACACCTTCGGCAGCTTCCAACCATTGTGGTATTCCGGCACCATCAAGCTGTTGGCCTGGGCATTGTCAAATCGATGGGTTTCTTCGTTCCAATAAATGCGCGTACCCGTTTTAAAGGCCAGGTTGCCCATATGGCACACCATGGCGGCATCATAACCCACTTCGATCGGGGCCTTGAGATGTTCGATCTCCCGTGATTTCACCACCTCGATAAAATTGGCCGTATGCAAATCGAGTCCGTTGCCTTGGTTGGTCTGTAGGGGCACCGCCTCGATTTTGGGGCCGAGGTTTTTGTCCCAGCCCTGGCGCTCGTCTTCAGGCCGTACTTCCCATCCCCCGCGATCTAGGATGAGGGTGCCGTTGTTCCCGATAAAGGCGATGCCGTGATCCCGGCCGTAATTGCCCCCGTCGATGCCGGTGGCATGTTCCCATAGGATGGAGAAGTTATCGTATTCATAGACCGTCTGTAACGTATCGGGAGTCTCTTGGGCATCATCGGGATAGGCGAATTTACCGCCCAAGGCCATGACCGATTTCGGTCGAGCGGCCTGCATGCCGTAAAGCGCATAATCCATCAAATGCACCCCCCAGTCGGTCATGAGTCCCCCTGCGTAATCCCAGAACCAGCGGAAACTGAAATGAAAGCGGTTGGCATTGAAGGCCCGCATAGGGGCCGGACCCAGCCACATCGCATAATCGACCCCATCGGGAACGGCTGCGTCGGGTTGTAGCGGGATGGAGTCCATCCACCCCTGATAGGCCCAGGCTTTGGCAAGGCGGATCTGCCCTAGTTTTCCGGAATGCACATAATTGATCGCATCCACAAAATGGGGCTGGCTGCGTTGCCATTGCCCAATCTGCACCACCCGATCGCTTTGTTGTACCAGGCTCAGCATGGCTTCACTTTCGGCGATGGAATTGGCAATGGGTTTTTCACAATAGACGTCCTTTCCGGCCATCAGGGCATCGGCCAGTTGCAGGCAGTGCCAGTGATCCGGGGTGCCAATGATGACCACATCGACATCCTTGCTATCGAGCAATTTGCGGTAATCGGTATACCACTGTGGTTTTTTGAGGCCCGCGGTCTCCAAATCCGCAGTGCGGGAGGCCAAGACGCTTTCATCCACATCACAAAGGGCGACGACCTCGGTTTCGGATAGTTTCAGCATGGAGATCAAGTCCGTAAAGCCCATGCCCCGACAGCCGATGACCCCGACTTGGATGCGGTCGTTCGGACCCACCCTTTGGCGGATGCTCGCCAAGGCCTCGATCGGAAATAGGGTAGCGGCACCCAAACCGGCCGCATAACGGAATCCTTCCTTTAAAAAACGTCTTCGTGTCGCCATATCCAATGAATTTGCTTGAAGATAGCGATTTCAGATCAGCGCAAAAAAAAAGCACCTTTAAGGTGCTTTTTCCAACAACTAGAGGTTGTTTATTTTTTAGCCGGGGCGTTCAATTTGGTGCTCATCTCCATCGAAATGGCCGAACGGTCGAACTTCAAGCGACCGGCCATGGTTTCGATGACACACGAATTGTCTTTGTCGTTCAAATCGACCACCTTACCGTACAAGCCGCTTTTGGTGATGATCTTGTCCCCTTTCTTTAGGGCCTCGGCAAATTTCTTTTCATCCTTCTGACGTTTGATCTGGGGGCGGATCATAAAGAAATACGCCACCACGAAAATCAAGATCAGTGGAAAAAACTGTCCTAATCCTTCCATAAATGTGATTTAGCTTTTCACCGGTCCGACAGGAGCGGCACCCTTAGGGTTGACGAAAGCTTTGATTCGTAATAGTTCGGAACCTTTTTCGGTATTGGCAGTAACAGTGATCGTCTTGGTCACCTGATTTTGCCCGGATCCGTTGAATTTGACCAAAAGTTCACCGCTTTCACCTGGGGCGATCGGAGTGTTCTTTGGGTAATCCGGTACGGTACATCCACAGCTGCTCTTGGCATCGGTGATGATCAAGGGCGCGTTTCCGGTATTGGTGAATGTAAAGACGGTTTCCTGAGGGGTTCCTTGTTCGATGGGGCCGAAATCGTGCTCCGACTTCTCAAACGACATGATCGGTAGGTTTTTGGCGACCTCATCACGTTCCGAAGCGGTCTCCACATTATCGGCAACGACCTTCTTACTCGCTTTTTCCTTACACGACACGGTCGATACCGCCAAGGCCAACACAAACAGGCCTAAAAATGCTTTTTTCATTTTTTGATTTTTTTATTCCAGACAAAAATAGCGAATTCCTATTTAAAGCAAGCCGCGTCCTATTTTCTGCATTTTCCCGGTGGTCTTGTATTCCTTGACCAGTTTGTCAAGGATCCCATTGATGAAGATGCTGCTTTTAGGGGTCGAATATTCCTTGGCGATCTCAAGGTATTCGTTAATGGTCACTTTTTCGGGAATGGATGGGAAATTCAACAGTTCGCAAATGCCCATTTTCAACAGGATGTGGTCGATTTCGGCAATGCGGTCCTTATCCCAGTTCGGGGTTTTGGCCTGGATTTCCTTTTCCCAGCTGTCGTTGTTCAACAAGGTCTTGACCAGCAAGTCCTTCGCGAAGACCATATCCTGTTCGTCTTTCAGGAGTCGGGGTAAAAAGAAACCGGGGTTGTTGGACTCCGATGCCTTTTTGAACCGCTTGACCAAAAAGGTGTTTACGATCGGAAAATCATCGACCCAGGTCAGTTTATCGTCTTCGTAGTACTCATAGATCTTTTCATTGGGGGCGATGATATTCTTGAACACGGTGACGATGAAGTCGCGATCCTGGGCATAGGAAGCCTCCTCTGACATCATGTACTGTTCGTACCGATCACTGCCGACGATATCGTCATAGATGTTCTTGACGTATTGTTCGTTCAGGTACCAGTTTTCCAACTTGCGTTTGGCCAGGGCTTTTTTCAGCTCCTCATCGGCCACCAATTGGACCAACAGGCGGTTTTCGATGAATTTTTTATTGTTCGGATAGCGTTGTGTGGTATCGGCCAGGTATTTTTTGGCCGCGTGCGAAACATGCTTCTCGGCAAGTTTATGAAGTTCGATGAACAGGCTCAACGACAGCAAATAGAGCGTGTACATGTTCTCGATACTGACTTTCAAGAACTTTTCCTGTTTTTCCAAAGAATCGTCTTTCGACTGTATCAATGCGTAAATGCATTGCATTACTTTAACTCGGATATGCCTTCGTGTGAGCATGTAAAAGAACTTTTGGTGAGGTGGTTATGTTTCACATCGGCAAAAGTAAACTTATATTTCCATCCCACCTATGGATTCAAATTTCTTATCAGTTTTATAACATTTCTTTCATTTCTTATCCGCTATCTTTGGCCACCAAGACCGCCGCCGGCCCTTTATGAAAGAACTACGCCACCTCAATAAATACTTCAAGAAATATTGGCTCAAACTGCTGTTGGGCATTGTGATCACCATCATCGCCAGGGTCTTCTCTTTGGTCATGCCCTCTTACGTCAGCAAGTCGGTCGATACGATCAATGCCTATATGGCCGATAGCATTACGGCCGGTACGGTGCAGGCCAGACTGTTCGAGTACATCCTGATCATCATCGGGGCGGCCCTCTTGTCGGGCTTGTTCACCTTTTTGATGCGGCAGACCATCATCAACGTCTCACGTTATATCGAATACGATCTCAAGAATGAAGTGTTCGACCACTACCAATTCCTGAACTTGAATTTCTACAAGCGCAACCGGATCGGGGATCTCATGAACCGCATCAGTGAAGACGTCACCCAAGTGCGCATGTATGGCGGACCGGTCATCATGTACGGCATCCAAACCCTGACACTGTTCGTCTGCTTGATTCCGCTGATGTTCATCAAGGCACCGACCATCGCCTTTTACACCCTGATCCCACTACCGATCTTGTCGTACTTGATCTACCAGATCAGTCGCATCATCCACAAACGCAGCACCAGGGTCCAGGAGTTTTTATCGACGCTGTCGACTTTTACCCAAGAATCCTTTTCCGGGGTTTCGGTCATCAAAGCCTATACCCTGGAACCCAAGATCAATCAAGACCTGGCCGATTTGGCGGTCGAGGGCAAAGACACCAGTATGGACTTGGCCAAAGTCAATGCCTGGTTCTTTCCGCTGATGATCTTATTGATCGGTGTGAGTAATATTTTCGTGATTTATATTGGAGGGAAGCAATACATCAATGGGGAAATCAGCTTGGGTATCATTGCGGAATTCATCCTCTATGTCAATATGCTGACCTGGCCCGTAGCCGTTGTCGGATGGTTGACGTCGATCGTGCAACGGGCGGAAGCCTCCCAAAAACGGATCAACGAATTCTTACACGAACAACCCAGCATCAAAAACGAAATCGAGGCGTTGACCCCGATCAAGGGCAAGATCGCCTTCCGCAATGTGAGCTTCACCTATGAAGACACCAATATCGAAGCCCTGAACGATGTGTCGTTCACGATCGAATCCGGTGAAACGGTAACCATTCTCGGTAAGACCGGTTCGGGCAAGTCGACCATCTTGGATCTCGTGGCCCGATTGTACGATGTATCGGCCGGTGAAATCCAAATCGATGACCGTCCGATCCAAGAACTGAACCTGAACAGCCTGCGCAGTTCGATCGGTGCCGTACCCCAAGACGCCTTCCTGTTTTCAGACACCATTGAGAACAACATCCGTTTCGGCAAGGAAGAGGCCACCAAGGCCGAAGTCGAGGCCGTTGCCAAAAAGGCGGTGGTACACGACAACATCATCGGCTTTGCCAAACAATACGACACCATTCTCGGTGAGCGGGGTATCACCTTGAGCGGGGGGCAAAAGCAACGGGTCTCCATTGCCAGGGCCTTGTTGAAAGACCCGCACATCTACTTATTCGACGACTGCCTGTCGGCCGTTGACACCGAGACCGAAGAAGAAATCCTCAAAAACCTGAAGCAGGCCTCGGCTGAAAAAACGACCTTAATCGTTAGTCATAGGGTCTCTTCGGCGATCAATGCCGACAAGATCCTAATCTTGGAAAACGGCAAGATCATACAGCAGGGAACCCACGAAGAACTGCTGAATTCAGAGGGGTATTACCGCCAATTATACCACGATCAGCTCTCCGGGAAAGAATAAACGAAAAAGTTGGTAGGTTAGCTTTTTTTTTACATTTTTGGTAGAATTAAGTAACAAACCCCCTTTGAACACTTACCATGGGCGATAAAGATTTAATGGACCAAGAGGAGATTTACTCCAAAGTTTTACGGGCCGGAAGAAGAACCTACTTTTTTGATGTTAGAAGCACCAAGGCCGGGGACTACTATTTGACCATAACCGAAAGCAAGAAGTTCACCCATGACGATGGGTCGTTCCATTATAAGAAACACAAGATTTATCTCTACAAAGAGGACTTCGGCGCCTTTAAGGACATCATGGAAGAAATGATGGACTATATCATCGATGAGAAAGGGCTCGAAGTGATTTCGGAACGCCACCAAAAAGATTTTAAAAAGGAAGAGGAATCGCCTAGTGAAAACGGCACCGCTTCCGGAAGCTTCACCGATGTCAGTTTCGACGACATCTGAAATATGTTAAAAAAAACCCTAAGAACGACCGCTAACGCCGGTCGTTTTTTATTTTAGGAGCGACTAATCCGAACTCAAAATGAAAAGAACGCTCCTCGGCCTGCTCTGCGGGATGTTTTGCATGACATTACATGCCCAAGATCAACTCTCACTCGACTATTATTTACCTTCGAATACCAACTATGATCCGGCCATTCCGACGCCGGCATCGGTGATCGGCCATGAGGTCGGCGAATGGCATGTGTCGCATGATAAATTGGTCTTCTACATGCAGACTTTGGCCGCGGCCAGCGACCGGATCAGTATCAAAATGCGAGGCACCACCTTTGAAGGACGCCCGCTACCCCTATTGACGATCACCACACCGGCCAACCATGCGAATATCGAAAAGATCCGTACGGATCATGTGGCCTTGACCGAAACCGGCAGTGGATCTTTGAATACGGAAGATATGCCCATTGTGGTCTACCAAGGGTTTTCCATTCACGGCAACGAATCAAGTGGGGCCAATGCCGCAGTCGCTTATGCCTATTATTTGGCAGCGGCCCAAGGTCCTGAAATCGAGGCCCAATTGGATAAGCTGGTCGTTTTGTTGGATCCCTGTATGAATCCTGATGGCTTGCAGCGGTTCGCCTATTGGGCCAACACCAACCGCAGCATGAATCTGAATCCGGATCCCAACGATCGCGAATACCGTGAGGTATGGCCCGGCGGCCGTACCAACCACTATTGGTTCGATATGAACCGGGATTGGTTGCCGGTACAATTGCCAGAGAGCCGTGCACGTATCAGGACCTTTCACAGATGGATGCCCAACATTCTGACCGATCACCACGAAATGGGTACGAATTCGACCTTTTTCTTTCAACCTGGTGAACCGTCACGGGTCAACCCCTTGACTCCGGCCATCAACCAACAGCTGACCGCCGAAATCGGTACCTACCATGCCAAGGCCCTGGACAAGATCGGCTCGCTTTATTATTCCGAAGAGAATTACGACGACTACTATTACGGCAAGGGATCCACCTTTCCTGACGTCAACGGAAGTATCGGTATCCTCTTTGAACAAGGGAGCTCCAGAGGGCACGTTCAAGAAAGTGAGAACGGGCTATTGACCTTTCCGTTTACCATCCGCAACCAGTTCACTACGGCCCTTTCGACCATCGAGGCGGCCCAGAACATGCGCACCAAGATCTTGGATTACCAACGTAGCTACTACCAAGACATCGCCAACGAACAAGGCCGTAGCCGCCTGAAAGGCTATGTGTTTGGGGATGCCAAGGACCCATCACGGGCCTGGCATTTGGCCGAGATCTTGAACCGGCACCAAATCCAGTTCCACGAATTACGCAACGATGCGACCATTAGTGGCAAGGCCTATAAAAAAGGTGCGGCCTATGTGGTGCCCCTTGCCCAGAAAAACCCACGCCTGATCAAAGCCATGTTCGAGCGCCGAACCAGCTTTAGCGATAGCTTGTTCTACGACGTTTCGGCTTGGACCTTTCCACTATCCTTCAATTTGGACCATGCCGAATTGACCGGATTGCAGCAGGCCGGTGATGTGATCAGCGATTTCCAACCCTTGAAAGGCAGTGTTTCCGGAAAGAGCAACTATGCCTATTTGTTCGAATGGCATGGCTATTACACCCCCAAGGTGTTGAATGCCATCGTCAACAAAGGCCTTCGGGCCAAAGTGGCCAAATCGCCTTTTAGCTTGGAAGGCAAATCCTATGATTACGGTACGATCATGGTACCCGTTCAAAACCAAAAATGGAATGCCGACCAGATCCACAAACTCCTAACGGGCTTGGCTGAAGCAAACAACATCACCATCACTGCCGTTGGAACGGGATTGACCAAGGGTATCGATTTGGGAAGCAATGATTTCGATCCGATCAAAAAACAAAAAGTGGCCATTTTGGTCGGCGACGGCGTGCGCTCTTACGATGCGGGTGAAATCTGGCATTTGTTCGATACCCGCTATGACATGAAGATCACCAAGCTCGACACCCGATCTTTCGCGTCGGTCGACTTGGATCGCTATACCGACCTGATCCTCCCCAGCGGATGGGGCAGCAACATGCTCAACAAAAAAGGGGCCGATAAAATCAAGGCCTGGGTTCGCGACGGCGGCACGGTCATCGGCTACCGCAATGTGGCCAATTGGTTCAAAAAGAACGAGTTCTTGAAACTCGAAATGAAAAAAGACAGCATGAAGGCCAAAAACGTACGTTTTGACCAACGCAGCGATTACTTCGGGGCACAAGTGACCGGAGGGGCGATCTTCGAGGCGAAACAAGACCGTTCGCATCCCATCAATTACGGCTATAAGAACGACCGTATTTCGCTGTTCCGGAATACGAACATCTACTTGAAACCCGAGAAGGACAGTTTCAACAACCCGATACAATACACCAACGATCCGCTACAGAGCGGCTACATCTCGGAAGAGAATGCCGAACTGATCAAAAACAGCGTACCGTTTAAGGTGAAACGTATGGGCAAGGGCCGGGTGATCTTGTTTACCGACAACACCAATTTCAGGGCCTTTTGGTATGGTACCAACAAGCTGTTGATGAATGCGATATTCTTTGGTCAGATCATGTAAGTCCGACCACTTTGACCAAAAACAGGTTGGCCGAAACATGGCCGGCTAGGACGATTAGGCCCAGTTCAAGCGAATAGCTCTGCGAAAGGAGCAATAAAGCGGCCCCATAACCGATCGGATAGGCCAATAGCGCAAAAACAAAACGAAAGGTAGCCTTGAATTCCGGTTCAGGGACCAAGGGTCGTACCAGCAACCGCCAAAGCAGCACCCAAGGCAGATTGATCAAATCAAAGAGCCACTTGGCGGGCTTTGGGGATGGTGAAGAATCCGTTTTCTTGGCCCGTTGGGCGGTCCCGTTCTTTGCTAAGGCAGCGTTCACTTGCTGAGGCTGCAGCACATCCCATCCTTGGGTTTCGATTTGCGCCAAGGCGGCCTCATAATCCCGTTCCTCAGGAATATGAACCGTTAATTCTCGCAAAGCTTGTGTTGCGCGTTCCGTGAGGACTTTGGCCGATTTCGGCTCCGGGGTATTGGGTACGGCGATCGGTGTTCCGAAATGCAGGGCGGCGCTATCGCCCACTTGGGTCGGATGACGGTAATTCTGCCCTACCGGTACCAAAACGATGTCGAGGTCGGCGTCGGTTTCCAGGGCGTTGAAAGCGATGCGGGTAAAGCCTTTGCTCAAGGGACGTATCCGGCGATTTAAACTGTGGTTGGCTTCTGGGAAGATCAAAATCGCTTCCCCTTTTTTCAATAGCGCCCCGCATTGATCGAAAATCGCATTGTTCTTGGCCAGGTTCTGTTTTCCGTCCCGAATACGATAGATCGGGATCATATGGAGGCTTTTGAATAGGCTGCCAAAGGCATTTTGAAAGATATCGGCCCGGGCCAGAAACCAGGGGTCACGACCACAACTCGTGGCCAAAAGCAACACATCCATCAGGGCATTCTGGTGGTTCGACAAAAAGAGGAGGGCGCGGTCTTTGGGGACTTGTTCATGGCCATGGATCCGAACGCGTCGGTAATAACAAAACAGTCCGGTCCGTACCCATAATTTGACGAAAGCATACCCCAAGCGCATCAGACCAGTTCTTTGTTTTCAAGGGGGCGGTAGCCCCAAAAACTGCCCAAAACCATCCCGGAGACCAAATGCCATATCCCCCAAAATGCGGTCAAGAGGGCCATTCCCCCCAAACCATCGAAAAAGGTAAAGATCAGCAATAGGCCCAAACCGGAGTTTTGAATCCCGGTCTCCATGGTGATGCAGCGCACATTATCCTTGCTAAAGCCCATGAACTTTGCCAAGGAAAAGCCTGTCAAAAAGGCCACCAGGTTGTGCAACAACACCAACCAAAAGACGTAGAAGACATAGTCAAGGAAAATGTCGCGGTTCTTGTGCAAGGCCAAAAAAACCAGGGCGATAAAGAACAGCAGCGAACCGATCTTGAAACCCTTCGCCATGCGGGCGGCCAAGCGTGGTCGATAGCGGTTGACTACCATTCCCAATACCAAGGGTACGCCAAGCAATAAGGCCACCAATCGGATCATTTCGGCCGGGGCAATGGAAACCTGTTGTAAAATTTCGGCAGAAGGGGGATAGAGACTTCCCCAAAAGCCCAGGTTAAAGGGCGTCATGACCACGGCCAACAAGGTAGCGATCGCGGTCAAGGTGACCGATAAAGCGGTATTGCCCTTGGCCAAATGGGTAAAGAAATTGGAAACGTTGCCTCCTGGGCAGGCGGCGACCATGAACATTCCCATGGCCATACTGGCTTGGGGTTCGACCATCCAAACCAGGGCGAAGGTAACGGCCGGTAGGGCCACGAACTGGCTAAAGACCCCGGTCAAGACCAATTTCGGTTTTTTGGACAAGGCCTTGAAATCGGATAGATCGATTTCCAGCGCAATACCGTACATCACCAAGGCAAGGGCTACATTGAGCACCCAAAGCGACTGGGTATCGAAATTGATATGGACAGTATCGATGACGGAATCCAAAAACGAGGCTTTGAGCCTCAAGATAGCTTTTCTTTTTCGGATGCACTCCCCAACCCCATTTTGAATATTTTGCCCTAATTTTAAAGCTTAAATCGAAACCCATGGCACGTACACCTAGCAACATGCTTCCCTTGGGCACCAAAGCCCCTGATTTTTCGCTATTCGACACTGTTAGTGGCCAGACCCTGGGACTCTCGGAAATGAAAGGACGGAAAGGCACGGTGATCATGTTCATTTGCAATCATTGTCCCTTTGTGGTACATGTCAATCCGCAATTGGCCGAGTTAGGGCGACAGTATCAGGAAAAAGGGATCGGTTTTATCGCGATTTCGAGCAATGATGTGGAGAATTACCCCCAAGATGCACCGCACTTAATGACCAAAACGGCACAGATGGAAGGCTATACCTTTCCTTACCTCTATGACGAAAGCCAAGAAACGGCCAAGGCCTATGATGCTGCCTGCACCCCCGATTTCTACCTATTCGATGCCCAAGATGCTTTGGTATACCGCGGGCAATTGGACGATTCGCGACCTGGAAATGGCATCCCTTTAAGCGGTGACGACCTTCGCGAGGCCATGGATGCCTTGCTTGACGGCAAAGACCAAACAGTCGATCAAAAGCCTAGCATCGGTTGCAACATCAAATGGAAAACGGCCTAGGCCGAAAAAAACACCCATGAAACTAGATTCCGAAAAAGCACTACAGGCCTTGAACCAGGTCGATAGCCCCTTTTTGAACTTATTCGAACACGGATCCCTTTCGGTCGAAGTCTATCGTCCCGAAGGGGCCGACCTGCAACAACCCCATGATCGTGATGAGATTTATGTGATCATCTCGGGATCGGGACATTTTCAAAATGGAACGGAGACCGTCACCTTCAAGACCGGGGATTTTTTGTTCGTTCCGGCTGGAAGGGAACATCGTTTCATCGAATTCAGTGCGGACTTTGCCACCTGGGTCTTCTTCTACGGACCACAGGGTGGGGAAAAGGCCTAAGTGCATGGAAATTGCTTACCACCCCTTGACCCTTTCGAACCTACCGACCTACCTCAAGGTCGGGCTTCAGGCGTACAACGACCATTACCTCCATCTTTGGAACCAGGGCGATGCCTCGGCCTTTTTCGAAGAAAACCTGACCGAAGCCCCGGTGCTCAAGGCATTAAAGGACGCCCGACAATCACTGTTCATCATCCGCGCTGATGGGCAAGCCGTAGGCATCTTAAAACTCACCTTGGATGCCGGGGCACGCTTCGCCTTGCCCAAATCCAATGTGTTACTCAATAAGATCTACCTCGTCAAGGCGTTTGCCGGTCGGGGTATTGGATCTGACGCTTTGGCCTTCGTGACCCAGTTCGCCCAAAAACATAAGCGGACCTACCTTTGGTTGCTGTGTATGCAGAAAGGGCCCGCGCTGGGTTTTTATCAAAAAAATGGCTTCAAGATCCTTGCCGAGTCGGAAGTCAGGCTGCACGGTATTTTGGAGGTGGAAAAAGCCATGTGGGTCATGGGCAAGCCCCTATGATCACCAGCCCTCCCGCTCGATCAAGTTGGCAATATGCGCAAAATGATGACCGCCATGCCAGGCATAGCGGCCGACATTCACCGCTAAGGTAGTTTCTTCATTGCCCTCAGGATGGGTAAACTTACGCTCGAGATCTTCCCGAGAGAGGCCTTTCAACAAATACACCAATTTCGCATGAACCGCCTTTAGATGGGCCAACGAGAGGGCAATGGGTGCCGTTCGGGTATCGAAGAGCTTGGCCCATTCTTTTTCCAAATAAGGTTTGATGGTGGGATTGTCTTCGGTCAAGCCCCATTTGAAGCGGATATAGCTATGATGGTGGCTATCGGAAACGTGGTGGATGACCTGCCGTACCGTCCAGCCTCCAGGGCGGTAGGGTGTTTCCAACTGGTCTTCACTGAGTGAAGTGACCATGGCCTCGAAGCGTTCGGGCAAGTGTTCTAAGATGGTGATCCATTCTTGCAGTTGCACGTCTGAAATGGAGGTGGGAACTTCAAATTTACCAATGGGGTATCGAAGCTGTTCAAGTTGTTCAGGAGTCATAAAAATGGTGTTTAAATACTATCCAAATTCAAGTTAATTCAAAAATAAGATGAAAAAACATCCAAAGACACACGAATTACGAGTACTTTCGCGCTTCACATAAAAATATAACATGAGTAAAGGAACAGTAAAATTCTTCAATGATTCCAAAGGATATGGATTTATCACTGAAGATGGTTCAAACACAGATCACTTTGTCCATTTTTCCGGCTTGATTGATGAGATTCGTGAAGGTGATGTTGTTGAATTCGAATTGCAGCAAGGAAAAAAAGGAATGAACGCCGTGAACGTACGCGTCTTATAAGTTCGCTTTTCCAGCATAGAAAAACCCTGATTTCACATCAGGGTTTTTTTGTTGATAACTATTGATCGGTTTCGGCAACTTTTTTGCGTTTTCGGGGTCTTACGAATAACGACCTAAAGCAAACCTAGACCTCGAATACCCGCTGTTGTAACTTTAACAGTATACTAAAGTAGGGTTTTCATCCGTTGGTTTGTTATACAGAAAAGCGCTGAACACGCGAAATGACCATAACCGATGAATACATTTTTTTCCATTTTACTATTCCTGTTGGTGCTGAACCTGGCTTTGTTGCTGACCAGCGTCAATAGGGCTAAATAAAAAAGCCCCTACGAGAGGAGCTTTTCGATTGTATACGGATAGCCGTCCTTATTTGACGTCCATAAGTTCAACGTCGAAAACCAAGGTCGCATCCGGTGGAATCACACCTCCGGCACCACGACTACCATAGCCCAAATGCGAGGGAATGACGAAACGCGCCTTATCCCCTACTTTCAACAACCCGATACCTTCATCCCATCCGGCAATGACCTGACCGATACCCAAGGTAAAATCTATGGGTTGGTTTCTTTTGAAAGACGAATCGAATACTTGTCCGTTCGTAAGGCTGCCTTCGTAATGTACCGAAACGGTCTTGCCCTTCTCGGCTTGGGCACCAGACCCTTTGTTGATCATTTTATAGCGTAGGCCCGATTCGGTCTTGTCGAATCCGGCTGCTACCTTATCAAGTTCCGCTTCGGCCTTGGCCTTTTGTTCGGCGATGCGCTTTTCACGTGCCCCTTCGAAAACCCGAAAAGCCTCGATGGCATTCCACTGTTCCGCAGCGTCACCTACCCGAACGATCTCAAGGCTTTCGATACCATCGCCTTGGGCGATCGCGTCGACGACTTCTTGGCCTGCGGCAACATGACCGAAAACGGTATGCTTGCCATCCAACCATGGTGTGGGTACATGGGTGATGAAAAATTGGCTTCCATTGGTACCCGGTCCCGCATTGGCCATCGACAGTACCCCAGGGGCATCGTGCACCAAATCATCGTGGAACTCGTCATCGAATTGGTATCCCGGGCTTCCGGTACCCGTTCCTTGCGGGCATCCGCCCTGGATCATGAAATCGGGGATGACACGATGGAACTTCAAACCGTCATAATACGGCTTGCCTTGCGGCTTGGCATCGTTCTCCATATTCCCTTCGGCCAAGGAGACGAAATTGCCGACCGTTCCCGGTGTCTTGTCATGGGTCAATTTGACCAAGATTTCCCCTTTGGTGGTATTGAATTTCGCGTAAATACCCTCTTGCATAATATACTGATTTAAGGCCGCAAAGGTAGGTGTTTCTTAGCATATCACCGCTATGGATCCCTCCTTTCGATATTGGGGCGATCGGGTTTTCAATTAAGGGGTGCTACACCGGATGTTTCCATTTTTACATGCCATTTCGACCAGGTGTCGTATCTTATCGTTACGGAAGCCGTTCGTGCGACCGAAACACCGATGTTATGACCGAAAAGGAAAAAATGCTTTCAGGCCTCCCTTACGATTCAAGGGATCCCGAGTTGCTTGATCAGTACCATCGGGCACGCGCCCTTCTCAAGCAATTGAACCAACTTGAATCGACGGCCATTGAGGAACGACATGCCTTGTTCAACGATCTGTTCGCCCATCAAGGAAACGGTGTTTGGATCGAAACCCCTTTCTTTTGTGATTACGGATCGAACATTAGCATCGGTGACAATACCTTCATCAACGTCAATTGCATGCTCTTGGACAACCATACCATTTCCATAGGAAAAAACGGTCTTCTGGCACCATATGTACAGATTTACACGGCCAACCACCCGTTGAAGGCCGAAGAACGCATCGTACAGACCGCTGATCGCACCCACTATGTGACCTCGGCACGTCCTGTGGTCTTGGGTGACAACGTATGGGTAGGTGGAAATTCGGTGATCTGCCCCGGGGTTACTATTGGTGATAATGTGACCATCGGTGCCGGAAGTGTCGTGACGAAAGACCTCCCCAGCAATGTTTTGGCCGTGGGTAGCCCGTGTAAAATCGTGAAGACCTTATGATGGGCCAAGATTGGAAATTAGAAACACCGCGACTGTATATTCGGGAAGCCGTCGCCGCCGATACCGACTTTATCTTTGAGCTACTGAACAGTGCCAACTGGTTGGAATACATAGGCGACCGCGGTATTCGCACCTTATCGGACGCCAAGGCCTATATCGACAATCAGCTGATCGCTTCCTATACCGACTTGGGATTCGGTCTCTACCTTATGATCGAAAAGACCGGCCAGACGCCTATCGGACTCTGTGGTTTTTTACAACGCGATTATTTGGAGCATCCTGATATCGGTTTCGCCATCTCACCCGAATTCGAAGGACAGGGCTATACCACCGAAGCAGGCCGATCTATGATGGCCTATGGTCGGGAACAACTTGGTTTTACAACAATCCTGGCGATTACCACGGCCACCAACCACGGTTCCAAACAAGTATTGACCAAATTGGGACTCCATCCTAACGGAACCGTTCTGCATCCGGTCGAAAAGGACGAATTACTGCTTTTTACAAGTGACATACCCGTCGGCTGACCCTGTTTTATAAATTGCCTGTATTTTTGAAAAGCCATGCGTTATAACCGATCCATTTCTATCGTAGTTTGCCTCCTTTTTATTTGGGGGGGAATCACTTCATGCCATCAAGATGTGAAGCAGCAACGCTTGCAACAGGCCCGTGCCTACTACCAAACCCTAAACGAACACGATTACCAGGCCTTGGATCGCCTGATCGGAGACAGTATCATCTCGAAAGAAGGGGAGTATGTCATGGAATACTCCAAAGCGGGTTTTGAGGTCTTCCTACGATGGGATGCCGCTTTTGACCCCAATTATGAAATCCTTTCCCTTGCCATAGCGGACCAAACCGTTGTTGCCGAAATCAAGAAGACGGATACCCGACTTGATTTTTTACTCGAAGGTCCCAGCATCACCAAAGAGCGTTTGGATTTCAAGGACGGAAAAATCCGTAGTGTGGCCATTGTCACTTACCTGCAATTCGACGATGTCGTTTTTAGCCGGAACCGTAAGGCGTTTTTGGATTGGATGGACGCGCACCATCCGGAATTGGACGGATTCATCATCGATCAAACGGAAACCGGCGCGAAAAACTACCTCGAAGCGATCCGTTTGTTTCAGGCACGGGAAAAAGCAAGCGGGAAGGAGGACTAACCCTTCACCTTATTCGGTCGCACGGTACCGTATTTATCGACAAGGTACACCAAGCTGGCCATGGTGGCCGCCCCCAATTCCAATTCCCTTCTATTGACATGCTCAAAAGTGTCGTTCTCAGCATGATGGTGGTCGAAATATCGCTGCGAATCCGGTCGAAGACCGGCCAAAACCAAATTTTCATCTTTCAGCGGTCCGATATCGGCCCCACTTCCCCCTTTGACGAACAGATGGATCAAATATGGTTCGAACAGGGGAATCCACGAGCGGATCCTTTCGTAATTGGCATCGTCACAATCGAAGGAGAATCCCCTTGGGGTAAACCCTCCGGCATCACTTTCAAGGGCGAAGACATGGTCTTCGTTCTTTTGCTTGGCCACTTCAGCGTATTTATTGCCACCGCGTAGCCCGTTTTCCTCATTCATGAACAACACCACCCGTATGGTTCGCTTAGGGGTGTAGCCACTGGCTTTGATCAGTCGCAACACATCCATGCTCTGTACGACGCCGGCCCCATCGTCATGAGATCCGTCACCGAGGTCCCAAGAATCGAGATGACCGCCGACGACCATGATTTCGTTTGGGAATTCGCTACCGCGAATTTCACCGATTACGTTGTAGGACTCGACATCAGGAAACTGCTTGCAGTTCTGTCGGAAAAAAAACTTGATCTCGGGTGAAAGTTTCAAGGTCGTACTGAGCAACTCCGCCCCTTTGGTGCTGATTGCCGCCGCCGGGATACGATCGGAAACAGGGGTGTCGCCATAGCTCATCGAACCGGTATGCGGATAATCGTCCAAGCGGAGGTTCACACTTCGTACGATCACCCCGGCCGCCCCGTATTTGCCCGCTTCGGCGGCCCCGGAATACCGCTGATCGACGCATCCGGAATAGGATTGGAAGGTACTGATCAGGGTCGGGTCCATCGGGCGGTTATAAAAGACGATCTTCCCTTCTATTTTTTCACGGCCTAGGGCTTCGAGTTCCTCGACCCCATTCACTTCGATCACCTGGGCCTTCAAGCCCCCGTCAGGTGTCGCCACCGACCCCCCTAAGGCACAGATCGGCACGTTGGTCGTAATTCCAGGCGCCGTTTCGATATACGCGAATTCAGGGGTACCCCGCACCCATTTGGGCACCATAACCGGTTGTAACCAGACGCGATCGAGACCCAACATCTCCAGTTGGGTCCGCGTATAATCAACGGCCTGTGCCGCTTGTACCGATCCGGAAAGTCGGCCGCCGATTTGGTTCGATAAATAGTTCAACCAATCGTAGGCCTTGCCGTCGGTCAACGACATATCGAAAATGGCTTTCAACTGTTGCTCATCTTCGGTTTGTGCAACGGTCAATGGAGCGACCAATAACAGGGTCATGAGGAGGAGTGATCTCATTCGTGTTCTTTTTCGAGTTCGTTTCTAAAGCTTTCTAAATTAGCCTTTATTTCATCATCGAGCTCGGGTTCTACCACATCTTTGTATTTTTTTAACGCTTGCAACAGAATGCTTGCGACGATAACCCGGGCCGCTTTTTTATTGTCAGCCGGAATCACGAACCAAGGGGCATGGGCTTTGGAAGTCTTATTGATGGCTTCTTCGTAGCACTCTTGGTATTGGTCCCATAATTTGCGCTCTTTCAAATCGCCGGGCGAGAATTTCCAATTCTTTTCCTTAAGTCGCAGCCGACGCAACAACCGCTGGCGTTGTTCTTCTTTTGAAAGGTGCAGGAAAAACTTGAAGACCAGGGTGCCGTTTTCGGCGATATGCCGTTCAAAATCGTTGATCTGTCGGTAGCGCTTCTCCCAAAATTCAGCATCGATATCGGCGACACTGTCGATACCCGGGATGTTCTCCCCTAAGATATAGCTCGGGTGCACTTTGGTCACCAAGACGTTTTCATAGTGGGTGCGGTTGAATACGGAGAACTTGCCGCGTTCGGGCAGGGCGATGTAATGACGCCAGATATAATCATGGCTGCGCTCTTTGGAACTGGGCACCTTGAAACTATGCACGACCACACCGCGTACATTGAAATCCTTAAACACCTCGCGGATCAGGCTGTCTTTTCCTGCGGTATCCATCCCTTGCAAACAGACCAACACCCCGTATTTCCCATGGGCATAAAGGGTATCTTGGAATTTGCCGAGATCCTCACGTAGCGATTCGAGTTCTTTTTTAAGTTCTTTTTCTGAGGCCCCGAGATCCGAATATGTCGCTCGTTCAGATAACGAAATCGATCCGGTGGCCTGGTAAGTGCTGTTTTCTATGGTATCCATAGCCTGAAAATACGTAAATACTTGGTATATCCGCGAAATCGAAGGTGGTGCATTTCGTCGATCGGAATCCACTTTTTTTCATTTCATGGAGCAAAATGCGCCATTCGGCGAAGGAATTTGACTACAAAGCGCCCCCTATCGTACCTTTAAAAGACCGAATTGACCCAAAAATGACCTACTTAAAACGCATACTGTACGTTGCTATGGCCAAAGGTGCGCTCTGTTTGCTGCTCTTCTCATCCTTTGGAAATTACAACGCTTGTAAGTTCGCCAATCAAAATACGGGGCTCGTCGTCGAACAGACCGGCCTCGCCCTCGGTGCTACTACCTTACAAATGGCAAAATACCATGGCTTCAAGGCCTTGAAGTCGGTCTCGAAGACCAAAGAGAATTTTGAGGATTGCGCCTGTGAAGAGGCCATGCGCAGTTTCACCATAGCCGAAGAAAACCTAAAGGAGGCCGTGAAAGCGAATACCTTGGCAGACGCTAAGGCATTTCTGACCATTGCCATGAACAGTTCGAAAATAAGCCGGGCCGAACTCGATGCTTTCGAAAAAATAAACCGCAGTGCGTATAGCGATGAACTTTTGGTCATGAACACCAAAGGGACCATCAGTGAACAAGGGGGCATCATCGTTCCTGAAAGCGATAAGGCCCGCTTGAAAATCGAGGACAGTCTTGAACGCTTCCAAACTTCATTGGATCAAGTTGTGGCCTATGTCGATTGTGAAGATGCCTTCAACTTCATCAGCAAGATCGTGACCAAGTCAGATGCTGAATTGGCCAAGGAGACTTTATCGGAAGCCCAACGGTATTATCATAGTGAAATCAAGAAAATCGCCTACGAAGGGCTTTTGGAACTGAATACCTGTAAGACCAAGTAATCACTTACTCGCAAAAAGGGCCACGTCCTTCTCGGTGACCTCTTTGCCTCCCAAAATAATGCGGCGTTCGACCACATTGCGCAATTCCCTGATATTTCCGGTCCAATCATAGCCCTGTAGCTGCTCGACCGCCTTTTTTGAAAACGCCTTCGCCGCCGTACCCTGTTCATGGGCGATTTTCTCGGCAAAGTGGGCGATCAATAACGGAATGTCGTTCCTGCGGTCGTTCAAGGCCGGTACCTTGATGAGTATCACCGCCAAGCGATGGTAGAGGTCTTCCCTGAACTTGCCATCGGCGATTTCCTTTTTCAAATCCTTATTGGTCGCTGCCACAACCCGAACATCGACTTTGATGTCTTTATCGGTACCGACCCGGGATATCTTGTTTTCTTGTAAAGCCCGCAATACTTTGGCTTGGGCAGACAGGCTCATATCACCGATCTCATCCAAAAAAATGGTCCCTTTGTTGGCGGCTTCGAATTTACCGGCCCGATCTTTGACCGCTGATGTAAAGGCCCCTTTGACATGACCGAACAATTCACTTTCGATCAATTCGGAAGGGATGGCGGCGCAGTTCACCTCGATAAAAGGTGCCGCCGACCGTTGGCTTTTCTGATGGATCCAATGGGCGACCAATTCCTTACCCGTACCGTTCGACCCCGTAATCAATACCCTGGCGTCGGTAGGGGCGACCTTTTCGATCATATCCTTGATCACTTCCAGCGCTTCACTTTCACCGATCATTTCATAGTTCTTGCTGACCTTCTTTTTCAGAATCTTGTTCTCGACGACCAATTCCTTTCGATCCAACGCATTGCGAACCGTGGTCAACAAGCGGTTCAGATCCGGCGGTTTCGAAATGTAGTCGAAGGCACCAAGGCGCATGGTATTGACAGCGGTATCAAGATCGCCGTGGCCCGAAATCATGATAAACGGGATTTCCGGTTTGATCTTGCGCGACGCTTCCAGTACTTCGACCCCGTCCATTTTAGGCATTTTGATATCACACAATACCAAATCGAAATCTTCCTTTTTGATGGTCTCCAGCCCCTTTAATCCGTCTTCCGCTTCGAAAACCTCATAGGTGTCGCTTTCCTCACTCAATATTTTGACGAGCACCCGGCGTATGGCGGCCTCATCTTCGATAACCAAAATTCTTGACATCCCCGTTTATGTGTTAAAAAATTGAAATTTTAAATCCAGTCCTAATGTAAACATTTGCTTCATCATTCAATAGCAAAACCTCACGACGTTTGTTATCCCTTAAATTGCCGGTCTGTTCGATCGATCGACCGACCATGGCGTAAAAAGAGGTCCTTTTGGTGAAGTTGTATTGATAACCCAACGAACCGACCAAAGCGGATAGCGAAATCTTCGAACCCAACTGGTTATCGGGAAGCAAGACATCGTTCTGGATATTGATAAAATATCCATCAAGGGCCAAAAGGAATTGAAAGGTATGTTTATCGGTGGGATGGAATTTGAAGTTCGACCTCGGGATACCGATCGTGTACGACCATTTCGGATGGAACCTTTTGTAATAACTGACCAAGGGCAGCGGTACCGGTAAACCCGTGGTACTATTGTAGGAAAGTCCCAATACGATCCGGAAGGGCTTGGGCACATCACTTTTCTCTTTCAAAAAGGTGGCCGTGGCATTGAAGAAAAAATCTTCGGTAACCACCCCATCGGTGAAATTGGATGCGAATCTCGGGGTAATGATACCGATGAGCCTCCAATTGTCATTCCATTTGGTGATATAGCCCACATTAAGGTCGACGATATGCAAGCGGTTCAATTCACTGGAATCAAAAGGCAGGGTTTGCGAGAACCCGACATCCAAACGGTTGTACTCAGCTCCGGCGACCAGGTATTTGTCCCATCCCACCTTGATCGGCAGGTTCAAGGCAAAGCGATAGCGCGAAGTCTCGATCCCAGTATCGTTTTCAGGGATCCGCAGATACTCCACACGAAGGATATCCGTACTCTGGGCATGGCCCGATGCAAGGGTGAGTAAAATCACCAACAAGCAAAAAGAGGAAACGGATAGTCGAAACATAGGGTCTAATCGTTTTTATTCGAAGGCGGCCGTTGAAAAAGGTGCACTTCACGCTGTGGGAACGGAATGGTAACGTCGTGTTCCTTGAATTTAGTATCGATACGGTAGCGAAGATCGCTTTTAATCCGGGGATCGTTGAAACTGTCTTTCAAGAAAAAATTCAAGGAGAACAGTAGCGCCGAATCACCGAAATCCTCAAAAAGGACGAAGGGCTTCGGGTTTTTGAGAATACCGTTGTGCTCACCTGCCAATTCCAAAAGCAACTCAGTAACCATGGCAGTGTCACTCCCATAGGCGACGCCTACGCGAACCTGTTCCCTGGTAATGCGATGGTTTTGGGTGTAATTGAAAATCACATCGCTGATAAACTTGTGGTTCGGAATGACCAGCACTTTGTCATCACGTGTAATCGCCCGGGTCGTTCTGAGCTTGATCTCGAATACCTTGCCTACTTTCCCGTCGACCTCTACGATATCACCGACACTCAGTGACTTATCGATCATGATCAGTATACCGGCGATGATGTCTTGGAACAACTCCTGTAGGGCCAATCCCAAACCGACGAACAAGGCGGCCGAAGCCGTAAGGATCACCGTAACATTGATACCGGCCGCACTCATGGTCGCCAAAATCACGATAAGGTAGACCACGTATTTGATGAACTTGAATATGCTAAAGAACTTCTGACGGTCTTCGAGCTGCATTTTTCGGGTCAAGAGGTTGCGCAACAGCTTCATAACGACACTGGTCGCGAAGAACGCGGCCCCTACCAAAAGCAAAAGACCGATGGTCACATGGATCGAATGCTCACCCTCTCCTAAGTGCAGGCCCCAATTCAAAAACTCCTTGATGGAGCCCCATACGTCTTCTTCAATGATGTCTTTCAATTCACTACCATCTTGCTGAACCATGCCTCAATATTTAAGCCATTTTGCCAATTCGCGATAACTGGGTTTTTTGCCATAGGTCAAAATACCGACCCGGTAGATCTTGGCCGCAAGCCAAACGATACCCAAAAAAGTGGTGATCAATAGGAGGATACTGGTCGCCAGTTGCCAAAATGGAACACCGCCTTCACCGATACCCCCGGGCAGTCGCATCAACATCACGATCGGTGATGTCAAGGGAAACAATGAAAAGCCGACCGCAATCGGACCATGTGGATTGTTGAACACGGAGAAAAACCCAACATAAATCGCCAATATCAAAGGTAAGATGATGGGGAATATGAACTGCTGGGTGTCGGTTTCGTTGTCTACGGCAGCCCCGATGGCCGCATAGATCGAACTGTAAATCAAATACCCTAGGATAAAATAGACCAAAAACGAACTGATCAGGGTCACCCACGGAATACGCAATACTTCCCGCCCGATCGATTTGATCTGCTCAAAAGTCTCGGGCGATAGATCCTTCGCCGCTCCAGCGGTCATTGCCCTGATGTCTGATCGGTCGACCAAGATGGCTGGATCGATACCAAAGAACATCAACGCCAAAACCAACAAAATCAAAGCCGATACGATCCAGATACTGAATTGGGTAATACCGGCCAAAGAGGTTCCGATGATCTTGCCCAACATGAGCTGAAAAGGTTTGACCGAAGAGATGATGACCTCGATGATCCGCGTCGTCTTTTCTTCAATGACACTGCGCATTACAAAGCCCCCATAGATGATAATGAACATCATGATGAGGTACCCGAAAGCCCCTCCGACCATGGCCCTGATGATATTGAGGTCCTTCAGGGTCTTTTCACCATCAAAAGTGGTCGTTTTGATGGCATACCCGCGTTCGATATTGGTAAAGTCGTCATTCGACACCCCCAAATTTTGTAGCCGGGAGGCCCGTAAATTATTCTGGAACACCCGTTCGAGTCTGTTCAACACCTCGCTGGCCGGACTGTCTTCCGAATAAAAAATACTATGCTCGGCTACGGTCTCGAGATCTTCACCTTCGGGTATATACAGCAATCCATAGTACCCCATGGCCAAGGTGGAATCTTTGGCCTCCTGCAATGACATGCCTTCCAGATCCAAGAAGGAAATCGATTCGGACGGATTGAAGGCCCTTCCGAAATACCCGCTTTCATTATGGATGGCAACGACATGGCTTTCATTGTCGTTCATCTTGGTCAGGTAGGCGATCAGAATGATCATGACCACCATGAGAATCGGACTGAGAAAGGTCATAATGACAAAAGAACGGTTACGCACCTTGGCCAAATACTCCCTTCGAATGATCAACTTCAATTTGCTCATGACTGCTTCGATTGCACGGTTTGAATAAAAATATCATTGGCCGATGGTACGGTCTCCTCAAAGTGGTTGATGTTGGATCTTTCGGCCAAATAGCCAAGCAATTCACCAGTTCCTTCCGATTGCAATCGTACTGAAAAGTCGAGTTGGTGTTCTTCTTCGTCGTAGGAGGAAGTCAACACTTGGAAGTTCGAATTCAGCCCCTGAAGCAACTGTTCCGAATTGCCATTGACGTTTACCCCGATTTGAAAAATATTGTTTTTGTACTCCTTCTTTATTTTGGAAAGTTTGCCTTCCAACAGCTTTTTGGACTGATGGATCAAGGCGATGTATTCACAAAGTTCCTCGACGGACTCCATGCGGTGGGTTGAAAAAATGATCGAAGTGCCTTTCTCCTTCAGTTCAAGGATCTCGTCTTTGATCCTGTTGGCGTTGATGGGATCGAACCCACTAAAAGGTTCATCGAAAATAAGCAGTTTGGGTTCATGTAAAATGGTTACGATGAATTGGATTTTTTGGGCCATCCCTTTGGATAGCTCTTGGATCTTCTTGTTCCACCAATCCCCGATCTCGAACTTGTCGAACCAGTATTTTAGGCGACGTTTGGCTTCAAAACGTGAAAGCCCTTTCAATTGGGCCAGATACAACGCCTGTTCCCCAACCTTCATGCTTTTGTACAATCCCCTTTCTTCAGGCAGGTATCCTATCGCGTAGACATCCTCAGGGGCCAATGGCCTGCCATTGAAGTACAACTTTCCATGATCGGGAAAGGTAATCTGGTTGATGATACGGATAAGGGTGGTTTTTCCTGCCCCGTTAGGGCCTAACAGACCGTAGATGCAGTTTTCGGGGATTTCAAGGCTAATGTTGCTCAGGGCAGCATGGTCTCCAAAATGTTTGGAAACATTTTCAGCAACAAGAATGTGGTCCATTCAACAAATTTTTGCAAAGATAACAATCTCAAAATGCCCTTCTTCATTGGGGTTTGCCCTAAAAGACAAAACCCACCCCCGACTTGCGTCAAGGATGGGAAAAAAATTGCTATGAAAAAGAAAATTAGATACTGTCAGACAGTATCAAAGTCAAATATACGTTTTTTCCTTAAACAAACGGGATATTTTGTTTAACCTTCACATTTTCGCGGTTTCGGCCTTATTATCGGGCCGATTCACGAAAACATGTCCTTCACTTTTTCAAAAAATGATTTATCCGATTTTTCGGGTCGCGGGGCAAAATTATCATCGTTTCGCATGCGCTCGAAAAATTCCTTTTGCTCACGGCTCAATTCCTTTGGGGTCCAAACATTGACATGTACCAACAGATCCCCACTGCCATAACCGTTCAAACTGGAAATGCCTTTACCGCGTAATCGCAGGATCTTTCCGGATTGGATGCCGGCTTCCAATTTGATCCTGACTTTCCCACCGACGGTGTCGATTTCACGCGAACTGCCCAAAACGGCTTCGGAAAGACTGATGTATAGGTCATAATGCAGGTTATCGCCTTCGCGCTTCAACGTTTCATGCTCCAAGGTCTCAATGGCGACTAAGAGATCTCCGGGAATGCCGTCACCGGGTGCTCCGTTTCCTTTGCCCGATACTTTCAATTGCATCCCTTCTTCAACACCGGAAGGTATTTTGATGGATACCGTTTCTTCAACAAGCTTGAGTCCTTGTGCATCGGCATCTTTGGGCCGGTTTTCAATGACCTTGCCCGCACCGCCACAGGTGGTACAGGTGGCCGCAGTTTGCATACGGCCTAAAATGGTATTGGTGATCTTGGTGACTTGACCGGTACCGTTACACGTCGGACAGGTAGCGTAGGTCACGCCTTCGGCTTGGACTTTACGCCGTACCTTGACTTTTTTCTCAACGCCGTTGGCCACTTCCTCGAGGTTCAGCTTTACACGGATCCGAAGGTTGCTGCCTTTCACCCTTCGCTGACCCCCGAAGCCGCCGAAACCACCGAAACCGCCCCCGAAGGCACTTCCGAAGATATCGCCGAATTGGCTGAAAATATCATCCATGTTCATCCCGCCTCCACCGAAACCACCTCCTTCGAAAGCCGCATGACCGAACTGATCGTATTTGGCTTTTTTATCGGGGTCACTCAACACCTCATAGGCTTCGGCCGCCTTCTTGAACATCTCCTCGGCCTTGGCATCGCCAGGGTTCTTATCGGGATGGAACTCAATGGCCTTCTTGCGATACGCCTTTTTGATCTCAGCAGCAGACGCGCCTTTCGAAAGTCCTAATATGTCGTAGTAATCCTCTTTCATATCCGCTATCAGTTACCGACCACCACTTTAGGGTGTCTGATGATCTTATCTCCGAGTTTGAATCCTTTTTCGACCACATCGATGATCTTTCCTTTCAATTTCTTGTCAGGAGCGGGAATTTGGGTGATGGCATCGTGCACCTCGGCATCGAACGTATCGCCTTGGGCTACCTCAACCTCTTCCAAGCCTTTGCTTTTGAGGGTTTCCCGCAACTTATTATTGATCAAGCCGACTCCTTTGAACAGTTCGTTGTCTTCGGCCTTGGAAATTTCCTTTAACGCGCGATCGAAATCATCCAGAATCGGCAAAAGGGATTGAATGACCTCCTGACCGGCGGTTTTGAACATCTCGATCCGTTCTTTCGAAGTCCGCTTTTTGAAATTTTCAAATTCAGCGAACAAACGCAAGAACTTGTCCTTCTCCTTGGCTAATTCCTCAGTTAAACGCTCTTCTTCCGATATTTCGGGTTCTTCGATGGCCGTATCACCGGCAATCCCTTGTTCTGGGGTTTCATCGATCACCTCACCATCTTGAATCGTTTCAGCCTCCGGGTCTTGAACCTTACTCTTTTTGCTCATTGTCGTTTCCTAATTTGTTTCGCTCTAAAGCAGGCAAAAGTACTGCCAATTGCACAAAAATGTCAAAATGTCATTAATATTTGTTGAAAATGTACGCCTTACGGTCAAGAACGGCTTAGGAGACGGATTCGTTTAAGCGTATTTCTTTTGGGCAGTAGCCGAAGAATTTGGTTCGGGGCTGACCGCATCAGGTTTTAATAGTTGGGCTACGGCCATATCGATATTCGGGTAGCTGAAGACAAATCCTTTCTTTTCGATACGTTTGCTGCTCACGCGCTGACTAGCGAACAACAAGTAGGCCATTTCACCAAGGGTGGCCGACATGACGAATTTTGGGATGTTTGGTAAGAACAGTGGCATTCGTAAGGTTTTGGCAAGCTGCCGGGTCAACTTTTTGTTCGTGACCGGATTTGGGGCAACGGCATTGTAGACCCCTTTCAATTTTTCGGTTAGCACGAAGGTGAAGAGTTTGGCCAAATCATCGATGTGTATCCAAGATTGCCATTGTAGTCCCGAGCCGAAAGCAGCCCCCATACCCATTTTTATCGGGGCGATCATCTGCGGTAAAGCACCCCCATCGGTTGACAGAACGATGCCGATCCTGATTTTGGCTACGGTACAGTTTAAGGGTTTGAAGATATCCAAAGCTTCTTCCCATTGAGCGACGACTTCACCGAGAAAGCTATCGTCAACGGCCTTTTCATCTTCTTCGTAGAGTTCGGTCAAAGAATAGGGATACCTACCGATTGCCGAAGCGGAGATGAGCTGCTGTATCGCATCGGGCCCAAATTCGACCATCCCTTTGTGCAAGGTATTGATGCTGTCGATCCTACTTTCAAGCACCGTTTTTTTGTAGCTGTCGCTCCATCGCTTCGAAATCGTAGCCCCGGCCAAATTAATGACCGCTCCTACCCCTTCGAAACAAGCCGTATCGATCTGGCCTTCCTTCGGATTCCAATAGAACCCTTGGTAGTTCGCCCCATCTTCCAGTTTGTCTCGATTGGTGGTCAGGTAACTGACCGCAATGTCCATTCGATGCAATTCTTTGACCAACGCCTTACCCACTAAACCAGTGGCACCGGTAACCAACACCCGCATACTTCCAATTTTAAACAAAAATACGGCTTTAAAATACTGATAAAGAGAGCTTAAAAAAGGTTTAACACAATTGTTCAACCTTAATAAGATCAGCTATGGTACGTAGTTGTAAAATATTCGAAAAGGAGGTCCGTAATTCCCTACTTAGTTGCCCGCAACATCTCGCGTTTCCCCGGAGGTCCGGGCAGTCGTTCAACCGTAAATCCGACCGCTTGCATCGCCCGTCTGACACTGCCCTTGGCGGAATAGGTAACCAATACACCACCTGATTTCAAGGCTGTATGCATTTTTTGGAATTGCTTTTCGGTCCACAACTCGGGTTGCACCCGAGGCCCGAAGGCATCGAAATAGATCAGGTTAAACAAATCACGGTCAGCCAGCTCATCGAAGAGCTGTTTTCGCTTGGTGAGTTCAAAATCGGGTCGGATGGCCTCTTTGCGCCCCCAGGTTGCTTCGTGGATCAACTCAAAATCAGCCGCATGTGCCTCTGCCTGTAATTGTGCGACGTAGTTCAGCACCTTGATTTCGGCATGTCGCACCGGAAAGGCCTCGATGCCCACATAATCGATGGTCAAACCGCGCTTTTGCGCTTCGAGGTAGGTAATGAAGGTGTTGAGTCCGGTACCAAAGCCCATTTCTAGAATGGAAAGCGACTTTTGTTGGCAATGATCCAATCCGTTCTTGATAAAAACGTGATAGGCCTCTTGTATCGCCCCGTGCTTTGAATGGTAGTGTTCGTCCCAATCCTCAAGGTGGATGGTATGCGAACCGTCGGCCGTCTTGACGATTTTTCGCTTCAAGGTCGTTGTTGGATCTGCACCCCACTCGCTTCGAAACGCAAGGTGCGTTTTGGGGTGGTTATCTTGGCGATATCGGCCTTGGAAGCGCCTGCATCACTAGCGTAATGCCGTTGTTCTTCGACATCCATTTCCTCTACGAAGGCCATACCGTTGACGAGCACTTCCTTTCCTGCGGAATCGGTCGGAACGAAAAACCCATAATCCTTGAACTTGACCATCACGGTTTCCCCATTGGGCAGGGCTACCTCCATCCAACACCCTTTCGCCTGACATACCGAAGTGACCGTACCTGTCAGCTGTGTGGATAGGCGGGTCCCGCCTTTGATATCGGCATAGGCCAAATGCCCATTTGCCGCTGTGGCGTCACGTTCGAATACGGTTCCGAATTCAGCGGTTTCATTGCTGTCGGAGCTTGATTGCGCCATGGCCGAGGTGGCCAGCAAACTTGCGAATATGGCAACTAAAATGTTAAAAGTTTTCATAGTACCAAAAAAAGGGATTTTCGTTAACAGTAACATGGATTTAAAATTAACAAATCGAGCAAAACTCTGGGGAATTAGCTACTTTTATTTCGAAATTTAACGATATGGAAGTACAAGTGAAAGACATCGTTATCGAGCGATCGGAAAATACGAAAATCAAGGAGGTCGATTTTGACAACCTGGCTTTCGGCAGCGTATTCACCGACCACATGCTTGTTTGTGATTACAAAAACGGCCAATGGGAACGCCCCAAGATCGTCCCTTATCAACCTTTGGTACTGGAGCCTTCGGCAAAGATCTTTCACTACGGACAGTCGATTTTCGAAGGGATGAAGGCCTACAAGGATGCCGACGGCCAAGCATGGTTATTCAGGCCACTCGACAACCAAAAACGGCTCAACATCTCGGCCAAACGCTTGGCGATCCCGGAACTGCCGGAATCGTACTTTATGGATGGTCTGGTCGCGCTATTGAAGTTGGAAAACGACTGGATACCCAACACCCCTGGGAGCTCATTGTACATCCGTCCGTTCATATTGGCATCCGGAAACGGGTTCCACGCGTCACCTGCCGATGCCTATAAGTTCATCATCGCCTGTGCCCCGTCAGGCGCCTATTTTTCAGGGAAAGTCAAAGTACTTATCGAACAAAAATATTCGCGTTCTGCCAATGGCGGCGTCGGATACGCCAAGGCCGGTGGAAATTATGCCGGGCAGTTTTACCCGACACAGCTCGCCGTTGAAAAAGGCTATCACCAGGTCATTTGGACCGACGATAATGCCCATGAATACATTGAGGAGGCCGGTGCCATGAACATTTTCGTACGTATCGGGGACACCCTGATCACCGCCCCTACCAATGACAGGATTTTGGATGGTATTACCCGAAAAAGCATTTTGCAAATCGCCGAAGATGAAGGCATCACCACCGAAGTCCGAAAAATCAGTGTAAGTGAAATCGTAGCGGCTGCGAACAACGGTAGCTTGAAAGAACTTTTCGGGGCAGGAACCGCTGCAGTGGTCTCACCGATCGCCGCATTTGGGTATCAGGGAACGGACTATGAATTGCCTGAACTCGAAAATTCATATGCCAGTTTCTTAAAACAACGGATTACGGACATCCAATACAACCGTGTCGAAGACAAATACGGTTGGCGATTCAAGGTCGACTAGTCCAAATCGTTGTGGATCATTGCCCCAAGATCGTGGCGATATCCGGTTTGAAATAGTTGGGTCCTTTCAGGACTTTGCCATCTTCACGGTAAATCGGTTTGCCGTCGCCCCCTAATTTGCTCATGTTACTGCGTTGGATCTCTTCGAAAACCTCTTCGATTTTATATTGCATGCCATGCTCGAGTATGGTACCGCATAGAATATAGAGCATATCGCCCAAGGCGTCAGCGACTTCGACCAGATCCCCGGTACTGGCAGCTTCGAAATATTCCTTGTTCTCCTCATCCATAAGATTGAATCGCAAGGTGTTCTTTTCCTTACCGAGATCCGCAACAGGGGTTTGGTTTACGCCTAGGCCGAACGCATTGTGGAACAGCTCGACCGCCTTCAATTTATTTTCCATTAAAATGACAATTACTTTAGCTTTGCATAAAAATAGGAAATCCAAGATGTTATCCACCGGACAATTGATTTTTGCGGCACTTTTCATTATCACCTTCACCATTGTGATCTTCTTACAATATCGCAAGGATAAGAAACTACATCTGGCCAATTACCGGGGAGCGACTTGGGTGTTACTCATCTTTATGGTTTTCTTAATATTCCTCTTCGGAATTAAATACTTTCTCAAAAATTAACAGATTATTTACTTACACCACAAAAATCCGGCATTTAGCAACATTCGTTCGCGTAATATAGGAAAAGACGTACTTTTGTAGCGGACAGTAAATAAACAATGACAACACTCTTAACCATTTTCATCTCTTTGCTTGTTCTCAACGCTATGTTGCTGATTTTTAGCGTTAACGGAGCATCTGAAAAGATGAAAAAATCAAACAGGAAAATCTCCGACCCGACGATTCCACAGCTGTTCCCCCAGGAATATTCGAATACGGAGTACAAAAAAGCCGTTTAGTACGTACCTTTAAGGTATGAAACAGGCTTTGCTCGTTTTTTTAGGTGGTGGCGCAGGAAGCGTACTGCGATTCTACCTGACCAAGGCTTTCAACCCCCTAATCCAAAATTTTTTCTTAGGTACCTTCGCTTCCAATATCCTAGGCAGTTTGCTTATCGGTGTCATTTTGGGGCTAAGTATCAAACAACAGGTACTTTCGAATGACCAATCACTACTTTTGGCTACGGGATTCTGCGGCGGCTTCACTACTTTTTCTGCCTTCGCTTTCGAAAAACATTCCCTCTTACAATCAGGACAGTTCGTACAACTTGCCCTTTATCTTGGGGCCAGCATCATTGTCGGTATTGCCTGTGTGGCCTTAGGCCTATGGCTGGCCAAAATGCTGTCTTGATTGGCTTTTCCATAAATTGTTGCATTATTTTTCTTAAAATGTGTTAATTGTTATAAAATCAACAATGTAAATTCTCGTTTTATTGTTGAACATTGAGAATTCTTCATTTTTATTTAACAAAATAATAATACCCCCTAAACAATAGGGGGTATTTTTTTTAAACTGATAAAAATGACGATCCACCCTATTTTTTCTGATACCCTCAACTTCAAATTGATATATATTTGGCCGTTAACTAACAAATTCAATTATGAAAAAAGTCGAGGCAATCATTCGAAAATCAAAATTCGATGAAGTGAAAAAAGCACTTCACGAAATTGAGGTCAACTTCTTCAGTTACTGGGATGTGACCGGAGTTGGCAATGAGAAACAAGGGCACGTTTACCGTGGCATTTCGTACAGTACGACCGATATCCAAAGAAGGTATTTGGTCATTGTGGTATCCGATAGTTTTTTGGATAAGACCATAGAAACCCTTCTAGGGTCTGCGGCCACAGGAAATGTCGGTGACGGAAAGATCTTCGTTTCCGATGTACAGGAAACCTATCGTATTCGCACCAAAGAAAGCGGTTCAGACGCAATTAACTAAAAACCAACCAACTTAAGAATAGAAATATGGAAGCAGGATTATTTACAGCGAACAATGTTTGGATGATGGTGTGCACCGGTTTGGTGTTCTTCATGCACCTCGGATTTTCCTTTTTGGAGATCGGGTTGACCAGACAGAAAAATACAGTCAACATTCTGTTCAAGAATGTATTCATTATATGTGTAGGTCTTTTGCTCTACTACATTGGCGGATTCAACCTCATGTACCCAGGCTTTGAAGATGGGGACGGTGGGTTCTTGAAATTCGCCGGATTCGGTATCGCCGCGCCTGAAGGGGGCATGACCCCTGACTATGCCGACGGCGGATACACTTGGTGGACGGATTTCCTATTTCAAGGGATGTTCGCCGCTACAGCGGCCACGATCGTATCGGGTGCCGTTGCGGAACGTATCAAATTGGGAGGGTTCATGATCTTCACCATCGTTTATGTCGGATTGGTCTATCCAATCGTCGGCGCCTGGAAATGGGGTGGCGGATGGTTAGATGGTCTTGGATTCTACGACTTCGCAGGTTCGACATTGGTACACTCCGTTGGAGGATGGGGGGCATTGATCGCCATCTACCTTTTGGGTGCCCGTATCGGTAAATTCGGTGAGGATGGAAAACCCAAGGCGATTCCCGGTCACAACCTACCACTGACCGCGGCAGGGGTACTGATCCTTTGGTTGGGATGGTTCGGATTTAATGGCGGCTCCGTGCTTTCGGCCGATCCGGAACTGACCTCTTTGGTCTTGGTCACCACTTCATTGGCAGCCGCTGCCGGAGGTGTTGCCGCATTCTTGACGTCGACCTTGATGTATAAAAATTACGACTTGACCATGTTCTTGAATGGTATATTGGGAGGCCTAGTCGGAATCACCGCAGGTGCCGATCAAATGTCACCGAACGAAGCCGTCATCATCGGTTTACTGGCTGGGGTCATCATCGTATTGGGTGTGGCCTTGATCGATAAATTGAAACTTGATGACCCTGTAGGTGCCGTTGCCGTTCACTTGATCTGTGGTATCTGGGGAACATTGGCCGTCGGGATCTTCGGAGCCATGGCAAGCTTTGACCAATTCTTGATCCAATTGGCAGGTGTAGGGGCCGCTGCAGCGTTTTGTTCGCTCACGGCGTTCATCATCCTGTTCACCATTAAAAAAGTTTCCGGACTCCGCGTTTCGGAAAAGGAAGAATTGGAAGGGCTCGATCTACACGAACACGGTATGGATGCCTATGCCGATTTCAGGATGAACCAACACTAAAATCCATATAAAGGAAACGGAGCGTTTGGCAGAACGCTCCGTTAAATAACCTTTTCCACTTTTAAACATTCAATTAATCAATAAACGACACCCTTTGGATAGGGGTCATAACCTTTTGAAATATGAAAACGATTATCAATACAAAGTACATAAAAAATTTAGGAATTTTCGCCCTTGCTTTGATGGCCGCACCATTGATGGCCCAAGAAGAGGAAGAAGAAAAAAGCAAATTCGATATCAGCGGTACCGTAGATGTCTACTACCGTGCGAACTTGACCGCCCCGAACGATGAGGATGCCATTGCCCCTGGCTCTTCCTTTGCCAACCTACCCGGATTTTCTTTGGGTATGGCCAACGTCATCGCCAGTTATGAAGGTGAGAAAGTAGGTTTCGTTGCCGATCTTGTTTTCGGCCCAAGGGGAACCGATGCGATTTTCGCCTCACCACTTTACTCGGCGACCGGTGACATCATCAACCAGCTGTATGCTTATTGGAACGTCAGTGAATCGGTGACCTTGACCTTGGGGAATTTCAACACTTTCTTAGGATACGAGGTCATCTCCCCTGCTGGAAATTTCAACTACAGTACCAGCTACTTGTTCTCTTACGGACCCTTCAGCCATACCGGCTTGAAAGCGGATTTTGACCTGGGTAACGAGTGGAGTGCCATGTTGGCCGTGATGAACCCGACCGACATCACCGAGTTCAACCCAACCGGTGACTATGCCGTTGGGGCCCAATTGGGGTATTCGGGTCAATTCTTGAACCTTTTGTATAGCCAGGGTGGATTCGAAATCGACTACACGGGTGGGTTCGATCTTTCGGACGACTTCTTTTTGGGAATCAACGCAGCCTACTTTAGCCTTGAGGACGATGGCGGAAGCTTTGCCGGTGCCGCATTGTACCCACAATACAAAACTTCGGAAAACTTTACGATCGGACTGCGTGCTGAGTACTTCACCGAAACCGATTCATTCGGTGCCATCGGTGCCGTCGATGCCGATGGGGATGCCAGCGTCTTGGCCTTGACCTTGACCGGAAACGCAACGGTAGGTGATTTGACGATCATTCCGGAAATCCGATTGGATAGTGCTTCGGAAGATGCCTTTATCGACAACGATTTGGATCCAACATCAAGTCTTGCCTCCTTCTTGGTGGCGGCGGTATACTCTTTCGATTAAAGAAACCACTTTAATGCTGACTCAAATGGCGGATCCCCTGATTTACGTTGGGGGATTTGCTATTTTTTAAAGTCCTTTACTCCTGCCTTCACCTTAGTTTTCAAATAATTTTGCCTTGGCACTAAGGGGCAGGAGTATTTTTTATTGTAAACGCAATACGGATTGTACGCCAAGTTGAAATCAATGACCAAAACCTCCCCTTCGGGAATGGTCAAATCGATATAGCGCCCACCGCCATAAGTACTTTCCCCATTGGTGTCATCGGCAAAGGGAAGAAAAAGGTAGTCTTCATAACCCTCCTCCCCGATCAAATCCAAACTGCGGTATACCTCCAATTGATGGGATGCCCCGTTCAACTCGAAATAGGCGACACCAAAGACCACTTCCTCGGTCTTGCGGTCGGTATTGGTCGCCAAGAAAAAAGGTTGGGCATCAGGGGTACGTTCGAACCGCGCCTCGACCACATAAGTGGTATCCGGTTCAAAGAAATCGAGCCCTATGAAATCCTTGCGGTATCGATCGGGCAGCGGGGATGCTTCAGGATCGGAAAACTCGGCATTCAGGTCTTTTCGATGCTGTAAAATCGCCTTGATTTTTTCAGGAACACCTTGGGGTTCAACGACCGCTTCATGATAGCGTTTGGGCTGTTTGCATCCCAAAATCAAAACCACGACCAAAAAGAGAAGCTTTTTCCGCATGCTCAAAAATACGACCAAAAGCGTATTGGTTCAGTTGGTTCATCGTACTTTGGTCGTTCAAAACCGATTTCCATGAAAAAAGCCTTGGCCTTTTGTATTGTTTTATGTCTAACTGGATGTAAGCCTACCCCTCCGGACACGGAAAAATCCCCGACACCCACAGCACTGCCGTCAGGACGGTACAATGTCGCCTTTTTGATCATGGACGGGGTGTACAACACCGAGTTCACGGCCCCCTTTGATATTTTTCAGCACACCCAATTCCGTGAGGGTATCAAGGCAATGAATACCTTCACCGTTGCCAATACCTTAGATCCCATTACGAGTTTCGAAGGAATCCGGATCCTACCGGATTTCGATTACACCCAAGACGAGCTTCCGCGAATCGACATCTTGGTCGTTCCCAGTGCCGAACATCATTTAGATTCCGATTTGAAAGATACGGTGATGATCGATTTCGTGAAACAGGTTGATCGCGAGGCCCTTTACGTCACCTCCCATTGTGATGGGGCTTTTGTATTGGCCCAAGCAGGACTCTTAGACGGTTCGGTATCGACTACCTTTCCTAGTGACATCGAAACCTATAAAGAAAGGTTTCCGCAATTGCAAGTGCGCGACAGTCTGCTGTTCGTACACGACGGCAAATACATTACTTCGGCCGGTGGGGCCAAAAGCTTCGAAGCGGCACTCTATCTCGCAGAGGTATTGTACGGAAAGGAAATCGCAAGATCCCTGGCCAAGGGTCTGGTCATTGATTGGGACCTTGATCAGGTCGCCCATGAGGTTATTCGTCCTTGAGGTTGTATCTGGCGTCTTTCAGGTACTTGGTCACCAGGGTATTGAATTCGGGCGTGATCCGGAACAAGGCGGTATGTTCTAGACGGTATAGCTTTTCGGCATCGGTGAATCCGTTTTTCAACGCTTCTTCCAAATAAAAAAGTGCCGTACCATAGTCTTCGTTTTTAGCAGCCAAGGAAACGACCTTGAGGTAGTGATCCATCTCACCGGGTTCGGTAATCGTCTTCAGCATCAAAAGCAGCACCAGCGCCTCTTCGTTTACTGATTTATCGGATTTGACAACATCGATATTGTCGTCGACCAGGGCATTGACAAAACCATCAAGACGTTCACCCATACGGCGCTCTGCCTGGGTATCCCCTTTCTTGAATCCCTTGATCTGTTGCATTTGATAGCTCCACCATCCCAAATTATTGAAGTTGTAGGTCAACAGGTCTTCTTCCAAATAATACACATAATCTTCGCGTAGCAAAGATTCCTTGAAGAAGGCCGCATTTTCATTTCGTTTGGCACTGCGATAGCCCCGCTCCTTTTTAAGTAGCTTTTGGTGCTCTCGCAAACTATCGGTATCGACAAGGAGGCGATAGGCCTTGATCATCGCCATGGTTTCTTGTTCTGCCATCAGATAGTTGCCCGAATCCCTTAAGGAACGGACCAAGTCCATTTCGGCCTTGTACTGGGCTTCGATCTCTGTCTTGTCTATTTGGACGGATTGTTTCTTGACTGCGGCCAAATCGAAATACCATAGGGCTTTCTCCAGGTCGGCATGTCCGGGCCATCCTCCCGAACCCTTGAAATCCAAAATGAAATTCGGGATGCGCAGCTTGTTCAATATCTTGGCATCTTGCAATACATCAGGATAGGTATAATTCGACGGGTCGACCAAAACCACATGTTGAAAGCGCACCTTACCGGTGAGCAATTCGGTATTGGCCAAAGAAGCGTTGATCGAAAGCACCCCTTCGATATTCTTGATCAATATGGGCAAAAGGTTGGCGAACCGGCCACCCCCTTGATGTCCTCCCGTGTATATCCGACTGCTATTGACAGGTAGGAGACCCGTAGCTTTTTCTATGGTTCGTTGGGCGATCAGCACATTATTGGAAAGGGAAACGGAATCGTGCACCTGGTTTGGGGAGGCCAAGATGAAACCGCGATTTTCGGCTGCTTGTAGGAACATCGACATAGTCCGCCTGTTTTGGCCATACATATCGAAAAGGAACAAAATCGGCCAGTTCTTATTCGGCTCGAATTTCGTTGGCAAGAACAAGGAAAAACTTTCTTTTGAAGTTTCGGATATGGGAACGGAATCAATGATCGTCCCCTTTCTGAGGTTGATATCTTGCGCGAAGAATGGCTGGCTAGCTACAATGAAGAAGCAGACTACAAGATATTTTTTTACCATATTGCAATTACATCAAAAATCCGGCCAAAAACAAAATCTAGCCTAATCATTGTCATTTTTCCATCGTATTTGGTAGGGTCGCATTCGAAATGACATTCGAAAGCACGATGTGGGTGCGTGTTTCACCGTAAGCGATCAGCCGGTCGATAAAGCGTTCTAAATGGAATTGATCCCGAAGTACGACCTCCATGATGATATTTTCATTACCGGTGATGCGGTAGCAATTGACCACCTCCTCAAAGGTCCCGACACTGTTCAGGAACGGTTTGAGTTTGCCTACGAAGGCCCTAAGGGTGATCATGGCCCTAAGTTGGAAACCCAACGCGGCATGGGAGACCTCGGTACGGTATTTTTGGATGATCCCCACATCTTCCATCTTCTTGATGCGCTCGGCCACGGCAGGTGAGGTCAGTCCGATTTCACGACCGATATCGGAAAAGGTGGCGCGGGCATTTTGCTGCAAAAGCCCAAGAATCTGCATATTGATATCATCAACTTTAAATTCCATAGCAATTTCTTATATTTTTTTAAATTTAAAGGTATTTTTTAATTTAAGCCTAAATATATTAAGTAAAATACCTTATTTCTTATGTAATTTTATGTCTACTTAATTGCTAGGATAAAGATGTTGAATCCCAATGCGCCGTCCATACACCAAAAGTCCCAGGCCCTTTGTGACCTGAGCCAGGCAGTGGCGAGCTATTTTTCGAAACAGAACGATGTGTTCAAGCGCAAACGCACGGCCGCATTACGCGATGACATCGCCAATTCCATTGCCACCGATGCCCTGTTGCTTCCTGCAACCTTGCGGAAGGTGCAAACTTCCGATTCGATCCGCACCCTACGTCACCATGTTGCCTTTGTGAATACCATCACCAAAAATATCCTTTCGTATTGTAATGGCTTGGAAAAAGACGGCATCCGCGAACGCGAATATGTCGGACTTTTGCGCAAGGAGATTTACTCTTTCCGAACGTATTTCAAACAGTGGCGATCCTCTTTTCTAGAGTAGAAGCCCTACCCTGTCTACATATTCCTTCGGTATTGCCCACCGACTTCGAAGAGCGCCTTGGTGATTTGCCCCAATGAACAATATTTGGTGACTTCCATTAAGGTTTCGAAAAGATTCCCGTTGGCTACGGCGGTATCCTGCAAGGATCGAAGCAATTGATCGGAAACCGATCGGTTTCCCTCGTTCAAATCGGTGACTGTCTGGATCTGAAGCATTTTTTCTTCCTCGGTGGCCCTGATGACCTCGGCGGGTAAAATAGTCGGCGACCCCTTCGAGCTCAAAAAAGTATTGACCCCGATGATCGGGTAGGCGCCGTTATGCTTTAAGGTTTCGTAATGCAGGCTTTCTTCTTGGATCTTCGATCGTTGGTACATGGTTTCCATAGCCCCCAATACCCCACCGCGTTCGGTAATCCGATCGAATTCCATCAAAACGGCCTCTTCGACCAAGTCGGTCAATTCTTCAATAATAAAGGAACCCTGTAGCGGATTTTCATTCTTGGCCAAACCGAGTTCACGATTGATGATCAACTGTATGGCCATTGCCCGACGAACCGACTCTTCGGTCGGCGTGGTTATCGCTTCATCGTAGGCGTTGGTATGCAAGGAATTGCAATTGTCGTAAATAGCGTAAAGGGCCTGTAAGGTCGTTCGGATATCGTTAAAGTCGATTTCTTGGGCATGAAGGCTCCTTCCTGAGGTCTGGATGTGGTACTTGAGCATTTGCGCCCGCGCACCTGCCCCGTATTTCATTTTCATGGCCTTGGCCCAGATACGGCGTGCCACGCGACCGATAACCGCATATTCTGGATCGATACCGTTCGAAAAGAAGAACGACAGGTTCGGTCCGAATTTATCGATGTCCATACCCCGACTCAAGTAATACTCGACATAGGTGAACCCGTTCGACAAGGTGAACGCCAATTGCGATATCGGATTCGCCCCTGCTTCGGCGATATGGTATCCTGAAATGGAGACCGAATAAAAGTTGCGCACGTTCTGGGAGATGAAATACTCTTGCACATCACCCATCAATCGTAAGGCGAACTCCGTAGAGAAGATGCAGGTATTCTGCGCTTGGTCTTCTTTAAGGATATCGGCCTGTACCGTTCCCCTGACCTGGGCCAGGGTATTGGCCTTAATGGTATCGTAGACGTCTTGGGGCAATACCTGATCACCGGTCACCCCTAATAGCATCAAGCCCAAACCGTCATTACCTTCGGGCAAGGCGCCGTTGTATCGAGGTCGCGCAATGCCTTTCTTTTTGAAAATCGCCTCGATCTTTCGATCGATTTCATCAGTCAAGCCGTTCTCTGAAATATACTTTTCACAATTTTGATCGATAGCGGCGTTCATAAAAAACCCGAGTAGCATCGGTGCCGGGCCATTGATCGTCATACTGACCGAGGTCATGGGATCGCTTAAATCGAAACCTGAATACAGTTTTTTGGCATCATCCAAACAACATATCGAGACCCCTGCATTTCCGATTTTTCCATAGATGTCGGGGCGATGCCCTGGATCGTGGCCATACAAGGTCACCGAATCGAAAGCGGTCGAAAGCCGTTTTGCCGGCATGCCAAGACTTACGTAATGAAAGCGACGGTTGGTGCGTTCGGGGCCACCTTCACCTGCGAACATACGCGTAGGATCCTCGCCTGTGCGTTTGAATGGATAGATTCCAGCAGTGTACGGAAATTGTCCTGGGAGGTTTTCTTGCAGCATCCACCCCAAGAGATCTCCCCAAGCCCGGTACTTCGGCAGGGCGATTTTCGGGATCCTCAAATGCGAAAGCGATTCGGTGGTGGTCTCTATCTTGATTTCCTTATCCCTGACCTTAAAGGAATAAACGGGATCCCCATAGCGCTTAACTTGCTGTTGCCAATTGAGGATTTCATCCCAATGATAGGGATCCAGGTCTTTTTTAATGGTCTCGAATTGGGTCAACAACAGTTCAAGAAATTCAGTCTGTTCACCCTGGGCCTTTTCGCGAAGGGCTTGGGCATCTACCCCCGTAGCCAATAAAACAGCATGGGCGGAATCCGAATCCGGTTCGATCCCGACCAGCGATATCAAGGTCATATAGACGCCATATAAGCGCTGGGCTACCTGGCGTTGCGTTCTGGCCTTAAGATCATAATCCCGATTCGATTCGGCGATTTCGGAGAGGTAACGGACCCTCGCTGGTGGAATCACGAACAGCTTTTCAGAAACTTCATCGCCTTTGGCCTCGGGAGCTTCGAACCCATTCGAAGCTTGTGCCGTCAGCTGTTCCATAATGGCACGGTACAAACGGTTCATCCCGCCATCATTGAACTGTGAGGCTATGGTACCGAATACGGGAAGCTCGTGGTCCTTAGCTTCCCACAATCCGTGGTTTCGTACATATTGCTTCTTGACATCGCGCAAGGCATCAAGGGCGCCCCGTTTGTCGAATTTATTGATGGCGACCAAATCGGCGAAATCCAACATATCGATCTTCTCCAATTGGGTGGCCGCCCCGAATTCAGGGGTCATCACGTATAGCGAAACATCACTGTGCTCCAAAATCTCGGTATCGGACTGTCCGATGCCCGAGGTTTCCAAAATGATCAAATCGAACGATGCCGCTTTTAATACCTCAACGGCTTCCTTTACATATTTTGAAAGCGCCAAGTTCGATTGCCGTGTGGCCAAGGAGCGCATATACACCCTCGGATGGTGTATGGCGTTCATACGGATACGATCACCCAATAACGCCCCCCCGGTCTTTCGCTTCGAAGGGTCTACCGAAACCACACCGATATGTTTGTCAGGGTGTTCGTTCAAAAACCTTCGGATCAGCTCATCGACCAAACTGGATTTTCCCGCACCACCAGTTCCGGTAATCCCCAATACGGGAACCGAACGTTCGCCTTTGAGCGTATCAAAATGCATATGGAATTCATAGGGCCTATTCTCGGCCAAGGAAATCAAACGGGAAATGGCACCGACCTCCTTGTTGTGCAGTTGTTCTTGTAACGCGTTGGACGTTGCCTCGGGTAAGGGTGGAACAGGACGATCGCTCTTTTCAACCAAATCATTGATCATGCCTTGCAGGCCCATCTCACGACCATCGTCAGGGGAATAGATCCGTTCGATACCGTAGTCCATCAAAGCCTTGATCTCTTCCGGCAAAATAACCCCGCCTCCGCCACCGAATATCTTAATATGACCGGCACCCTTTTCTTGGAGCAGGTCGTACATGTATTTGAAATACTCGTTATGTCCGCCTTGATATGATGTCATGGCTATGGCATTCGCGTCTTCCTGTATCGCACAATCGACTACTTCGGCCACACTTCGGTCATGTCCGAGATGGATCACTTCGACCCCGGTGGATTGAATGATCCTCCGCATGATATTGATCGCTGCATCATGCCCATCGAACAAGGATGCGGCGGTGACGATGCGTATTTTGTTTTTCGGTACGTACGCTTTGATTTGTTCCATTGTCAAAATAAGGCCCAAATTGGGACTGCAATTTACGAAAAATGCAATAAAATATCGGTTATAGTTAGAATTTTACAAAATAATATCGATAAGCGGTCCCCTTTTTCAGAAAAGAATAATTTTATGGGCTAAATCCTATTGATTTGAAAACGACCTTCCTTATCCATTGCAATGACGATGTCGGTATTATCAGTGCCGTAACCAATTTCATCCATATCAATGGCGGAAATGTGGTGTATCTCGATCAACATGTCGACAAAGATGCCGGGGTGTTTTTTATGCGCCTTGAAGCGGAGTTTGCCAAGGCAGTCGACCTGGAAGCGTTAGAAAGCGATTTCCAATCCGCGATCGCTGGTACGTTTGCCATGCATTGGCAGGTGTTCATCGGGGGTGCCAAACCAAGAATGGCGCTGTTCGTATCCAAGTACAATCACTGTCTTTATGATCTATTAAGCCGCTATCGCTCGGGGGAGCTCGAAGTAACCATTCCGTTCATCATCAGCAACCATGACGATCTGCGCTATGTGGCGGAGCAATTCGAAATACCGTTTCACCATATCCCATACACCCGCGAGATCAAAGACGAAGGTGAGGCCGCGCAACTGGAGTTGTTGCTTGGCCACCAAATCGATTTCATCGTCTTGGCCCGATACATGCAAATCGTGGGAAAAAACGTTATCGACCGGTTTACCAATAGGATCATCAACATCCACCATTCGTTTCTCCCGGCCTTCGCCGGGGCCAAGCCCTATCATGCCGCGTATAAGAGAGGGGTGAAGATCATCGGCGCCACCAGCCATTATGTGACCGAAGCGCTTGATGAGGGTCCAATTATAGAACAAGATGTCACCGCTGTTTCCCATACCCATAGTATCGGGGATTTTATTGGGAAAGGAAGGGATCTTGAGAAAATCGTCTTGGCCCGTGCGGTTAAGCTGCACATCGAGCGGAAAACGATGGTATACAATAACAAGACCGTTATTTTTACATAATGCTTTAAAACACTTTCCATGAGAAAAATTTCCATTATCGCCTTGGCCTTTCTATTCGTGGCCTGCAACGAATTGCAACAAGTCGTCAATCAATTGCCCCAAGGCTCGATAGGCAATGCTGAGATCGCTTCCGGACTAAAAGAAGCCCTTCAAATGGGTATTGAGAAACAGGTCGGTAAACTGGCGCTGGAAGACGGTTTTTTCAAAAATGAATTGGTCAAGATACTGTTGCCCGAGGAGTTGAAGAAAGTGGATAATGCCCTGCGCAAAGTCGGTTTGGGTAAACTGGCCGATGAAGGGTTGAAAGTAATGAACAGGGCCGCCGAAGATGCGGTAGGTGAAGCCATTCCGATATTCGGAAATGCCATTCGCAACATTTCCTTTCAAGACGCCAGGCAGATCTTGTTGGGGGGTGATGGGGCGGCCACCAACTACCTACAGCAAAGTACGGAGACCCTCTTGTACGACAAGTTCAAACCCATTATCGATTCCTCCTTCAAAAAAGTGGGGGCCGATAAGATTTGGGCGTCCTTGATCAGTGAGTACAACAAAATACCCTTTACCAAGACCGTTGACCCCAATTTGACGGAATATGTCACCCTTGAAGCACTCGATGGGGTCTATACCATGGTCGAAATCGAAGAGAATGCGATACGGTCAAAGGTAAGCTCAAGGACCACCACCTTATTGCAACGTGTCTTCGCGCTACAGGATTAACGAAAATTTAATTTTCCCCCTTGCAATATTCCCTTGCAATGGGCGTTATAATCCTATCAGAACAAGGCAATTATAACCTATTGCTAAAGTTATTTTAACATCAAGTAAATCGTTATAATTGAATTTTGTACAAGTTATCTGAGTTAGCATTTTTTTGAGTTAGTTAGTTTAAAAAGGCCGGTTAGTCACCGGCCTTTTGCATTCCCCAACATTCGATTTCGATCCATACCCCTTGAAATTTTGCTGTTATTTTGGCTAAACGGAGGTAAGTTCTTATCGGGATTAACTGTTTTTAAGGTTTCGTTAACATTTTCGGCGGGTCGATTTTATAACTTGTTAACAGTACTAATTCATCAATCAAAAATGAGACAATTCCGCCATTGTGTTGTCCTGGGCTTGGCCGTGCTCCAAGGTTTCCTGCTTTTTGGGAAGGAAGGGCATGCGGGTACTGCTTTGTCTCCATATAACCTGGTTTTCCAAGACTCTTTGGATTGGGCGGATTATTACTACAACGTACACCGCTATGAAAAGGCTATCGACCTCTACCAAAAAAATCTCGAAAACGCGGGAACCGGTAAAACCAAGATCTTAAAGAAACTCGCATTAAGCGAAGCGGCCATTGCACACCCTGAGGAGGCTTCTACCTATATCAACGAATTCCTGAAAGTCGATTTCGATCCTTCGTTCCTATCCCATGAAGGCTTCGACCCCATACGGGCCTCAGCACCGTTCGAACGTATTTCGAATCGTGTGGTTCCGAAACTTACGGTCTGGGCCTTGTTGTATTTTTTCGTGGCCTTGATCGGATTCTACGTCGTCGGTTCGGTGGTCAGCAATAAGAAAATCGATAAGACGGCACGTTGGTTGATCTCCGGTTTCATTTTCATCCATTCGCTCTTTATCCTCAATATCAGCATCAACAATTCGAATTACCTATTCGAATTCCCACATGCCTATTTGATATCGACCTGGTCTTCCTTCCTCTATGGGCCATTACTGTATTTTTATTTTAGAAGGATCACCGAAAAATACGGGTTTCGGCGGCAAGACCTACTGCACCTGCTTCCAACCCTGGGGCTGCTGATTTACATGATCCCGTCGGTCTACTGGATGACCGCATCCGACAAGGTCGTCTTGATGCTCGATCGCATTCAACAAGGGGTTAGTCCGCAAGATTCGAGCAAGTTGTTGTTATTGGTCATCCTTAAAGCCCTCTCATTGGCGATCTATGCTGTCTACATCCACAAGGTCTATCAACGCTCCAAATCAAAAAAGCTGTTGCAGAGCAAGAACCTGATCTGGCAAAAGAACATCTATCACATCCATGTGCTCTATGTGGTTACCTATTGTTTTTATGGGGTCTTGATCACCAACAGTATCGTTTCGGGTTTCCTTTACCACGTGCCCACCATCGCAATGGCCATCATGGTGCTCTATGTCGGTTATGTGGCCAATTTGCAACCTGATGTATTCAGTGGTATTTACAAGTACACCAACCGCCTGTTCCCGAAATACGTCAAATCGGGTTTGACCGACGGCCTCTCACAAGAATTGAAACAGACCTTGATCCGCCTTTTTGCCGAAGACAAACTCTATCGTCGCAACGATTTGACCCTTGAGATGGTCGCCTCCAAATTGAACACCACACGTCACAACGCCTCCCAAATCATCAATGAGCATTTCGATGCGAATTTCCATGAATTGGTCAACAGTTATCGAATCAAAGAAGCGAAGCAAATGCTCATGACCAAGAACCAAAAGCACCTTAATATCATCGATATCGCGTATGAGGTGGGGTTCAATAATAAGGTCACCTTCAACAAGGCATTTAAAAAAGACACCAACCTGACCCCAACCCAGTTCATCCGATCAAGTATCGAAAACCAGTATTCAAAAGAAGTCCGGTAACCATTCATCGGTGATGAAGTAAGGGTTTATAGGCAATACCCTGATTTAAGGCGCCTTAACTTACCTTGTTAAGGATTGATTTTATTGCGTAAAACGGTCCTAGTGTCCTTCACTAAAAAATTACGTCTCATTTTTAGGAATCATTTGAATTAGTCATCAATACCCTAGGGCCGTTTTCAATAAAACTTGCTGGGTTTAGGGCAACCGCTGCAGATAGCCAATGACCTCTTCGTTAAAGACCATCGGGCGTTCGACGTTCACCACATGCCCACAATTTGCAATGACATGTAGTTCAGAATTGGAATGTGCCTTGACGATTTTTTTGATGGTCGGTAAAAAGAGATAGTCTTCCTCGCCCATCACGTACAAGGTCGGGATCTTGATGTCGACCTGTCGAAAGAACCGCAACAGCGGATTGATCTCAGAAGTCAATCGAAACCATCGCAAAAACTCTTTTTGATACAGTTTCTTGGCTTCGCGTACGAAAAGTGATCGCGATTCTTTGTGGTTCCTATTGGGCATGATGACAAAGGCGAAAAACTTATACAGCCACAAATAGGGAACGATACTTTTAAAGACATTCCCCAAACGCATCAGTACCTGGGATCTGAAATTGAGCTTCATGATCGCCCCGCCCATGATCATACTTTTGACTTTTTGCGGATGCTTTTCGGCCAGATTGCGAATCAGGATGGTTCCTAAGGAGATTCCTATAAAATGGGAGGCTTCGATCCCTTCATGATCGATCACCTCAACGATATCGCCCGTAATTGAGTCGAAGGTATAACGATCATTGAAGGCATCTTTGATATTCGGTTTTGAATTGCCATGCCCCCTTAAATCGAGTAACAGGATATTGAAGTGCTTTTTAAAATCGCGCAGCTGCTTGAACCAGATGGTCGAACTACCCCCTGCCCCATGCACAAAGGTGACCCATTCGGTCGAAGATTCATGAACGTATTTGGTGTAATGGAGCAAGAGAATATTTTTAATAAAAGTACGTTAAAAAAAAGCCAGCAAACCGTTACCGGTTGGGCCTTTTTGCCAAATCTACGTTAAAAAAGGTCGAATCAACTGATTTTTAAGAGTATACAACGACTTCTTACATCCAGAAGCTGTTTTTGGACGTATTTTTAGTGTAACAAATCTTAGTTATCATGGAAAATCAATATTGCAAGGTAGGTGCGGTTACCCCGATTACGAGCGGGGCACATGCCGTGGCCATTTTAGAGTATCGCTATCAGGATTTCTTGGAAAAAGCCTCACAGATGGGAAACATCGATAAACGTTTAGGCGAATTCTTCGAATCAAAGGCGAAAAGCATCAAAACGACTTTGGAAGGCTTGGTCTAAGCACCGAAATACGCATCCATTTCCTTTGCCATGGCATTTTGTAAGGCTTTGGCCTTAGTTGCCGCTGCTTCGGCAAAATCCGTTCCATTTGAAGCATAGATAATTCCCCTAGAGGAATTGACCAGCAAGCCAACTTGGTCGTTCATCCCATTGTGGCAAACTTCTTCGAGACTCCCGCCTTGGGCTCCGACACCTGGCACCAGAAGAAAGTGTTCCGGTACGATTTTGCGCACTTCACGTAAATAGTCCGCTTTGGTAGCCCCAACGACATACATCAAGCGTTCGGCCCCTGCATAGGCGGTCGAAACCCGAAGTACTTTTTTATAGAGTTCCGCGCCACTACCCGCTTCCATTTGAAAATCAAATGCCCCTTGATTGGATGTCAAAGCCAAAAGAATGGCGTGCTTGTCCGTGTAGGTCAGAAAAGGTTCGACCGAATCTTTGCCCATGTAAGGTGCGATGGTTATGGAATCGAAATCGAGGGTTTCGAAAAAAGCCTTGGCATAACGTAACGAGGTGTTGCCGATATCTCCGCGTTTGGCATCGGCGATCGTAAACTGATCCGGGTAGTTTTCATTCAAATACGCCATAGTGCGCTCCAAGGACTTCCATCCCTCCAAACCATAGGCCTCATAAAATGCGATATTGGGTTTGTAAGCCACACAATAGGCTTGGGTAGCGTCAATGATGGCCTTGTTGAAGGTAAAAATCGGATCTTCGGTATCCAATAGGTGTGGCGGTACTTTTTCAAGGTCGGTATCCAATCCTACGCACAAAAAGGATCGTTTCCTTTTAATGTGGCCTACCAATTCGTCGTTCGTCATGTATTAAAAAATTTCAGAGGCTTCACGCAATTTTTCGGTATTCTCGACCAACATCAGCTCATCGATCACCTTTTGGATATCACCATTGATGATGTTCTGAAGGTCATAGAGCGTCAAGCCGATACGGTGGTCGGTCACCCGCCCTTGAGGGTAGTTGTAGGTCCGTATCTTGGCCGATCGGTCACCGCTACTCACCTGTGAATTCCGCTTGGCGGCATCTTCTTCCTGCTTTTTGGCCAACTCGAGGTCGTACAAGCGGGAACGCAAGACCTTGAAGGCTTTTTCTTTGTTCTTATGCTGCGACTTTTGATCTTGGCATTGGGCGACCAATCCTGTGGGCAAGTGCGTCAAGCGTACCGCCGAATAGGTAGTGTTCACCGATTGCCCCCCTGGACCAGAGGAACAGAAATAATCGATCCGCACCTCTTTAGGGTCGATCTGCACGTCAAAATCCTCCGCTTCGGGAATGACCATCACCGTGGCCGCACTGGTATGCACCCGACCTTGGGTCTCGGTTTGGGGTACCCGCTGTACCCGATGCACCCCTGCCTCGAACTTTAGGGTTCCGTACACGTCCTCACCACTGACCTCGAAATGGATTTCCTTATACCCGCCTGCCGTTCCTTCGTTCAGGTCGATGATATTAGTTTTCCAGCCCTTTCCTTCACAATATTTCGCATACATACGATATAAATCGCCGGCAAAGATACTGGCCTCATCACCACCCGTTCCGGCTCGGATTTCCATGACCACGTCTTTCTCATCTTCCGGATCTTTGGGGATCAATAGGAATTTGATTTCCTCTTCCAAGGCCGGTAAGGCCTCTTTCGATTCATCAAGCTGCATTTTTGCCATTTCGACCATTTCGGGATCGCTGCCATCGGCGATGATCTCTTCGGCCTCTTTCAGGTTATCGGTCAGTTGGATGTAGGTGTCCCGTTTGTCGACAAGGGTTTTAAGATCTTTGTATTCCTTGTTGAGCTTTACGTATTTTTTTTGATCCGCAATGATATCGGGTTGGATAATCAGGTCGGCAACTTCGTCAAATCGCTGCTTAATGATATTCAGTTTGTCAAGCATATCTCAATCGTCGTATATGCAGCGAATTTACGATAATTTAGGTGGACGCGAACAGTCTTAATCGATCACGAAGGAGGTGCCTAGGGTAATGATGGATGCATCAAGGCCATTGCTTCGGCGGTAATAGGCATAGCGCAGATCGATAGCCTTAAGACCGAACAACAACAGCTTGGTCCGAGTGAAGATATCGCGGTATTGCAATCCAAAACCGAACTGATTGGCCGAATAGTTCGAAAGATCGAAATCGGAGGTGTAAAATTCGAAACTTGATAAGGCGGCTTCCTTTTCATAGAAATAATCGGCAGCTGTCTGGGTGTAGTACCGATAACTGGGATAGAGGGTAAAACTATCGCTGAGCTTCAAAGGGAGTTCCATATTCAAAGTATGGGAAACAATGCCCCAATCGTCATAATAAAAACGATAAAAAGATCGAAGCACGACCGCATCATTGAGGTAGTAGTTCAAACGCCCCCCCAAGGGTATCTTAAAACGACTGTCGGGCAGGCGTTCCACGTCATCGGCAAGTTGGAAGTCCTCTAGGAAAAAGTCAGCTACATCACCGAAATACACCCGTTGAAACGGGGTGCTCAATAAGCCATTCTGAACAACCAAATCGAGCGATAAGGAAGCTTGCATACGTTTGGTCAGGATTTGTGAAAACACGAATCCCAACGAGTAACTGTTCCTCCCCAGATCGGCGAATCGCGTAAAGTCGGGGTCGTAGCCCACCACACCGGTATTAAACCCGTTTCTGAGTTCAATGGGGTATTGTGCATTCCAGGAATCGAAATAAGCTTGGGCACTCACCGACAGCTCCGTGTTCTTTTCATTGAACAAACGGGCATAGCTGCCACCGAAACCAATGGAAAAATAATCGTATTCCGCCGAGACATAAGCATTTACCCCAACGATTTCGTTGCGGTCTTTGGAACTGTGGCTATACCCGGGATTGAAATACGCCAACAGGTCTTTTCGCGAAGCCCCTGAGGAGGCGTCGAACGGATTGGCCGTGCCACCCCCATCAAAAGGGTCGACATTGCTTGACGAGGCTGAGGTATAGGCCGACACCCCGGCATCAACGGTCAATATTCCGTCTTGGCCCCAAGGCATTCGAAGAACAATGGTCGAAGTGGCATCGGTCAACTCCTCAGTACCTTCACCACCGCTGACCGCTGCGTTCTGGCCATCTTGACTGTAGTAGCTGAACAACACATCGAGTTCACCCTGTTCCAAAACCCTTTTTTGATAAGACGTATTGGTCTGTTGCCCCTGTATCAACAGGGGCAAAATCACAAATAATATGGTCAAGCGTTGGATCACTTATCTTTTTTAATTGCATCCACAACCACCACCCGTCTTACCACCATTCGCCCCTGAAGCACCCTCGCGGTAAATTTGAAAGGTGGTCTCGAAACGCTCCATTCCCTTCAAGCTGAGCTTCATTTCGGCATCATTGAGATACACCTTGTCATATTCACGAACCGCGACGCAGGAGGAGGCCATTGCGAGTAAAAGCACTATTGGGATTATTCTTTTCATACCGGTCTATTTTGAGGTATCGAATACGATACCTGAACTCTTATGGATTTTATTGTTGCTGTCGACGACCACGACTTCGGTACCTTCGATCTGATTGATCAAATGGATGCCACTGTCCTTGCCCATAATGAAAACCGCCGTAGCCAATGCGTCGCAAAGTTCCGCGCTTTTTGAAAACAAGGACACACTACGGATACCCCGTGTCGGATAGCCGCTGCGGGGATCGATTATGTGTGAGTACCTTTTGCCATCGAATTCGATGAATTTTTCGTAATTGCCCGAGGTGGCCACTGACGATTCGACCACCGGCAACCAACTGAACACCCGATTCTTGCCCATAGGGTTCGCGATGCCGACCATCCATTTCTCTCCTGTCGCCTTGGTACCCCAGGTCGTTAAATCGCCTGAAGCGTTGATGATCCCACCGGGCACCCCTTTGGAAACGAGCAGCTCTTTGGTCTTATCGGCGGCATAGCCTTTTCCGATAGCACCAAACCCGATTTTCATTCCTTTGCGCCGCAAAAAAACGGTCATGGCATCGGGATCGAGTTCAATGGCTTCGTATCCTATATTGGCAATATTGGCCTTAATGGCATCTTCACTGGGCATTTGGGTCATACTGCCATCGAATTTCCAAAGTCGGTCCATAGAAGCATAACTGATGTCAAAAGCACCGCCGGTAATCTCTGAGATATTTTTTGCCCTTTCGATCAACTGAAAAAGTTCCGGACTCACCTTCACCGGACGGATGCCCGCATTTTCGTTGATTCTCGCAGTTTCGGAATCGGGATCCCAAGAGGAGATCATCCGTTCGATACGCGTGATTTCGGCAACGGCTTCATCAATATTGATGTACCCGATTTCCTCTGAAGAGGCCACCACGGTCAATTCGAAACGCGTACCCATGAGTTTGAGGGTCTTCTTGACCGTCACCAACCGCTGCTGTGCGTGACACAGACCAGCGAGGACGAGACAACAAAGAAAGACCGCTCTTTTCACCGATTCGTATACGAATTCAACAATTTGATGTATTTGTCGGGTTTCATGCGCTGATAGCCTGTCTTCCCCAAGACGTTTTCACCACCATCCATGACCACGACCAAAGGAAAGAACCCTTTCGTATTGAATCGTTCGATCAGGGACTTGTTGGCATTGCGCGTTTCTAAAGGTAACTGGTTTTTCTTTTTTCGGGGAAAATCGGCCTTGTACAACACATAATGGTCTTGGGCATATTGCTTGAAGGTGTCCGACTGCCAAACCTCACGTTCCAACCGTTTGCACGGGGCACACCAATCAGAGCCCGAGAAGACCAAAATCAATGGCTTGTCTTGGGTCTCGGCCTGTTGCAAGGCTTCTTCATAGCTGCTGGTCCATTCTTGTGCGGTCAATACCTGTGCAGCACAAAGCAATCCGAAAAGTAAAAGGGCCCCTCTTCGCATGGTAGATTATTCAAAAATGCGAAGGATGTCACCATTTTGCTCCACATTGAAGATCTTCAAAGGGTTGCTGGTAATGGTGTTTATCGGGGTTCCGTTTTGATCGAAGCGCGATCCGTGGGTCGAACAAAGGAAAATACCTCCTTCTTCGGTAGTAAAACGAACCTCTTCGGTCTGCTGGTGACTGCAAATCTGACTGGCAGCGACCAACTCACCCTGTAAGTTTCTGGCAATGACGACGAAATTCGTTCGGATGAACCCACCGTTTTCGGCAAGGGGGGCAGCTTCGGCTGAAGTTAAATCCACAGTGAAATCGACACCTTCGGGAATCGGAAAGGTCTCCAGTTCCTCACTATCGGTCGAACATCCATGTAAACAAGGGAAGGTGACCGCGAAAGCGGCTCCGGCTCCAAGACTTTTTAGGAATTGTTTTCTTTCCATAGCGTTTTCATTTGGGGTTTACCTTTAAACGCTAACAATGGGATTTTCGTATGGAAACCCCAGTAAAGATACCAACAGCGGTAGAGTTTCGAAGCAGGCGGTTATTGATATTCGAAAGTGCCGAACTCGCTACGGATCGTCAATTTTTTCGCAGCATGGGCTTCCACCCTACCGATGACCTGGGCATCGACCCCAAAGGATTTGGAAATAGTGATCAAGTCGTCGGCGCTCTTTGGATCCACATAAAGCTCCAATCGATGGCCACAATTGAAGACCTGGTACATTTCCTTCCAATCGGTTCCGGATTGCTCTTGGATCAAGCGGAACAGGGGTGGTACGGGCAGTAGGTTGTCTTTGATGACATGCACATCGTCGACGAAATGCAGGATTTTCGTTTGGGCGCCTCCACTGCAATGCACCATACCATGGATGGTATCGGCGGAATATTTCGAAAGGATTTTTTTAACGATCGGGGCATAGGTACGCGTCGGTGATAATACCAGGCGGCCGGCATCGAGCGGCGCATCTTGAACCGTATCGGTCAATCGCTTTTGACCCGAATAGACCAAATCTTCAGGAACCTCGGCATCGAAGCTTTCCGGATAGGTCGTGGCCAAATATTTTGAAAACACATCATGGCGTGCCGAGGTCAGGCCGTTGCTCCCCATACCTCCGTTGTATTCGGATTCATAACTGGCCTGGCCATAAGAGGCCAAACCGACGATCACATCGCCAGCTTGGATGTTCGCGTTATCGATAACGTCTTCACGCTTCATTCGGGCCGTCACGGTCGAATCGACGATGATCGTTCGGACCAAATCGCCTACATCGGCCGTCTCCCCTCCGGTTGAATGGATAGTGACCCCGTGTCGTTTCAAGTCGGAAATCAATTCTTCGGTACCATTGATGATCGCGGAGATGACTTCGCCGGGAACGCGGTTTTTATTTCTGCCAATAGTCGACGACAACAAGATGTCATCGGTGGCTCCGACACAGATAAGATCATCGATGTTCATGATCAAAGCGTCTTGGGCAATGCCTTTCCAAACCGAAAGATCACCGGTTTCCTTCCAATACATATACGCCAAGGACGACTTGGTGCCGGCCCCATCGGCATGCATGACCAGGCAATGGGCATCGCTCCCTGTCAGGTAATCGGGCACGATCTTGCAAAACGCTTTGGGGAAAAGGCCCTTATCGATGTTTTTGATCGCATTGTGCACATCTTCCTTTGCTGCCGAAACCCCTCGTTGGGCATACCGTTTACTCGTTGCTGAGGCCATAGTCCGATTTTGCGCAAAAATAGGAAATTGCTTTTTGCGTTTTGGAAATTTAATACCTTTAAATCGAATTCCAATTCCATCAAAAAATGTACAGAACCTCCATCTTCCTTTTGGTTTTCATGACCCTTGCTTCCTGTAAAGAGCAAGGAAAAGAAACCGAAACCCGTTGGCAAACCAAGAAATTGGCCGAAGCCAACAAGGCACACAACCAGTTGTTCGCCATCGAAAAAGAACAAGGCTGGCAGTTGTTGTTCGATGGGGAGACCCTTGATGGCTGGCATTTGTACAACAAGGCCGATTCTACGGCCCATGCCGCTTGGGAGGTACGTGACGGCATGCTATTCTGCAATGCCACTGATGAAAACCGAGTTCATGGGGATTTGGTGACAGATCAAGATTTCGAAGATTACGAACTGGCCTTTGATTGGAAAATCGCCACCCGGGGCAATAGCGGTATTTTCATCAATGTACAGGAAGCACCGGAGTACGCCACGGCCTACCAGACCGGCCCGGAATACCAATTGCTGGAACCTTCGCATATGGACACCGATGTCGGGGTAAAACGACCCGGTTGCCTTTATGGGTTTTCGGAACAGCTGAATACGGTAGAGGCCAATCCGGCAGGACAATGGAACCACTCACGGATCGTGCAACGGCAAGGAAAGATCGAGTTTTACCTGAACGGAAAACTGACCGCTACCGAAGACTTTTCAAGTGCCTCATGGAAGGCCAAGGTCGATGCCAACGGGTTTTCGAGGTTCCCGGCCTACGGACAGGCCACCAAAGGGAAAATAGCCCTACAGAATTGGTATTTCGAGGTATGGTTCCGCAACATGAAGATCCGGGAAATCCCGAGTTAAAGTGAGGGCCGGTCGTTCAGGAAGTCCTTCGCCCAGATCTTTTGGGTGGTCGGCTGATCCACATTTCCCCCGGAAATGATCATCAACACCCGCTGTTTCGATGTCTTGGGTTTCAACCACCGGCGTATGGCTTCCATGGGCATGGCACAGGTCGGTTCGATGCGGCATTTCAACAAATGGGTCAACCATTGCGTCCAATACAAAAGGTAGGTTTCCTCGATTTCGTAAAACCCATCCAATTGCTTGAGGTATTCAAAGGTTATTTCACCGGTGGCCATGGTCATCGCACCATCGGCCAAGGTATCGGGCACACCCGGCAGTCGCTGTATGGTTCCGGTACGCAAGGATTCGGCCACATCGTTGGCATTCAAGGGCTCGACCCCGATCATTTCAGCCTTCGGATTCAAGGCCCTGGTTGCGATCAAGGTGCCTGAAGTAAGTCCACCACCACCACAAGGTGTAAAAACGGCATCGATATGCTGCAGTTCACCCAAGGCTTCCAAGGCCGCGGTTCCCTGACCGCAAATGACCTGTTCATGATTGAAGGGCGGTATCCAATACGTTCCGTCTTTTTCGGCGGCCTCACGGACCAAGGCATCCGTAATGTCACGGTCTTTACTCAACACCACTTCGGCACCATAAGACCGGGTCGCTTGGATCTTTACTTGGGAGGAATATTCGGGCATGAAAATCGTCGTCGGGATGCCGAATTGTTTCCCGGCAAAGGCTACGGCCTGGGCATGGTTGCCCGAACTATTGGCCACGATATGTTGTGGGGTCTGACCAGTTTCTTGAAGCCAAGCTACGGTATTGACACCCCCTCGCGCCTTAAAGGCCCCTATTTTCTGAAAATTCTCACATTTAAAGAAAATCTCATGGCCCAACCAGTCGTTGAGCAATGATGAAGTGAATATCGGGGTCTTGTTGATAAACGGGTCGATGCGCCGTTTAGCAGCCTCGAGGTCTTGAAGGGTCAATTGCATTCCCAAAAGTAAGCATCCACCCAAAAAAGCACAACCTATTCCCCTATTTTACGAACAATAGCTCACGGTATTTCGTCAACGGCCAGAGGTCGTCGGCCACCACCCGTTCAAGGCCATCGGCATGTTCGCGAATCTTATCGAAAAAGGGCTTGACATTGTTGCAATAGGCTTGGGCCTTTTTCGCAATGGTCGCCATATTCTCGGCCCGTTCCTTGGTTTCGATCATGCTATCGGTCAACTTTTTGATGGCCACCAAATGCTCCCCGATTTGTTCCAGGATATTCAATTGAGGTTCGGTCATCGTCTTGTGTGCGGCCCCATAGACCTCTTTAAGGCCGGTCACGTTCTGCAGCAACAGGTTCTGGTACTTGACCGCTGAAGGTAGGATGTGGTTGTAGACCAGTTCGCCTAAAATGCGCCCTTCGATCTGCAAATGGAAAACATAATTGTCCAATTCAACTTCTTGATGGGCCGAGAGTTCGACTTCGCTCATCACCGCCATGCTCTTGAACAAGGCGATGCTTTCTTTCGAAGTCAGTACCTGAAGGGCCTCGGGGGTCGATTTGTTGTTGCTCAGTTTTCTTCTTCTGGCTTCTTCCTGCCATTCGAAACTGTAGCCATCACCATCGAAACGGATCCGTTTCGAGGTTTTGATATACTCTCGAAGTACATTGAAGACCGCCTCATCCTTTTTCAATTTCTTTTTGTCGATCAAGGCGTCGACCTCCTTTTTAAAATCCGTCAATTGTTGGGCCACGATCGTATTTAAAACCGTCATGGGTTTGGCGCAGTTCATCTTTGCCCCGACCCCGCGGATCTCGAATTTGTTGCCGGTAAAGGCAAATGGTGAGGTACGGTTGCGGTCGGTATTGTCTAAAAGGATCTCAGGGATTTTCCCTACGACGTTCAATTTGAGTTCGGTTTTCTCTTGGGGCGACAGCTTTCCTTTGGATACCCCCTCCAATTCATCAAGTACATCGCCCAGTTGATTGCCGATGAAAATCGATATGATCGCCGGAGGCGCTTCATGCCCACCGAGGCGATGGTCGTTACTGGCCGAAGCGATCGAAGAACGTAGCAGTTCCTCATAACTATCGACCGCTTTGATGGTATTCACGAAGAAGGTCAAGAATTGGAGGTTCTTCATGGGGGTTGTTCCGGGGCTCAATAAATTGGTACCGGTATCGGTGGCCAATGACCAGTTGTTGTGTTTGCCCGATCCGTTCATTCCGGCGAAGGGCTTTTCATGGAACAATACCTTGAACCCATGGGCATCGGCTATCTCATCCATCACATCCATCAACAAAAGGTTATGATCGACCGATAGGTTGGCTTCCTCGAAAACCGGGGCCAATTCAAATTGGTTCGGGGCGACTTCATTATGCCGTGTCTTCACCGGAATACCCAACCCGGTACAAACTTGCTCCAGCTCGCTCATGAAGCTCAACACCCTACTGGGGATGACGCCGAAGTAATGATCATCCAATTGCTGCCCCTTGGCTGCTGAATTACCGATCAAAGTACGCCCGGTCATCAAAATGTCGGGGCGTGATTGTGCCAAGGCCTTATCGACCAAAAAATACTCTTGTTCCCAGCCCAGGGTCGCATTGACCTTTCTCACATTCTTATCGAAATACTGGGCAACGGCCGTGGCCGCCTGATCTACCGCATGTAGCGCTCGAAGCAAGGGGGCTTTATTGTCTAAGGCCTCTCCGGTGTAGGAAACGAAGATGGTCGGTATACAAAGCGTGGTTTTGTAAATAAATGCCGGTGAGGTAGGATCCCATGCCGTATACCCGCGTGCTTCAAAGGTATTCCGTAGGCCCCCACTAGGAAAACTGGAGGCATCGGGTTCTTGTTGCACCAGCTGCCCACCTCCGAACTTTTCTATCGCACGACCATCGGCCAATAGGTCGAAAAAAGCATCGTGTTTTTCAGCGGTCTGTCCTGTCAAGGGCTGAAACCAGTGGGTATAGTGGGTAGCCCCCATAGAAAGGGCCCAGGCTTTGATACCTTCGGCCACTTGATCGGCGATCTTGCGATCGATCTTGCTCCCTGAAAAAATAGCGGCTTTCACCTTTTTATAAGCTTCATCGGTCAAAAACTGCAGCATTTTATCGTCGTTGAAGACGTATTTCGCGAACAAATCGGAGCGTTTGCCCATTTCCTCAATTTCAATGGCCCGTCGTTTGTGGCTATCGGCCAAGGCGTCAAATCTCATTTTTGGCATGGATGTCTCTTTTGGATGGGGGTAATTATTAACAATTTAATAAAATTGACCGCAAATATTACAATTTTTTCAATGAACCCCTAAAATCATGGGGGTTAATGAAATTATGGATAACTTTTTGAATTTTACCCCCAAAAAAAATATAATTATTTGTTTGAATCAATACTTTTGCTACTTGTTTAAACCAAAAAATAGCCACGTGTTATGAGCAAATCAAAATTAGAATACATCTGGTTGGATGGCTATCAGCCTACCGCCAATATGAGAAGTAAAACGAAAATTGAAAAAGACTTTAGCGGTAAGCTTGAAGATTGTCCTATTTGGTCGTTTGATGGTAGTTCTACCCAACAGGCCGAGGGCGGTTCATCCGACTGTTTGTTGAAACCCGTCGCTATTTATCCAGACCCTGCCCGTCATAACGGTTTCTTGGTCATTGCCGAGGTTTTGAACTCCGATGGCACACCACACGCCTCCAATTCAAGGGCGACCATCGATGATGAGGATGGGGATTTCTGGTTCGGTTTTGAACAAGAGTACTTCATCATGGATACCGAGACCCAATTGCCTTTGGGCTTCCCAATGGGAGGGTATCCTGGTCCACAAGGAATGTACTACTGCTCCGTTGGTGGAAAGAACACCCACGGAAGGGACTTGGTCGAGCGCCATGCCGATATGTGCCTTGAGGCCGGAATCAATTTTGAAGGGATCAACCAAGAAGTTGCCTGTGGGCAGTGGGAGTTCCAAATATTCGCCAAAGGTGCCAAGAATGCCGGAGACCAAGTTTGGGCCGCGCGTTACCTCTTGGATCGTTTGACCGAAGAGTACGGTTTCTACATCGAATACCATCCGAAACCGATCAAAGGGGATTGGAACGGTTCGGGTATGCACGCCAACTTCTCGAACAGCACTTTGCGAACCGCGGGCAACAAAGAGACCTATGATAAGATCTGTGAAGCCTTCCGTCCTGTGACCAAAGAGCATATCGAAGTCTATGGGGAATTCAACGACCAACGTTTGACCGGTCTGCATGAAACCCAATCGATCCATGAATTCAGCTTTGGGGTATCCGATCGTGGAGCCTCGATCCGAATTCCGATCGCCACGGTCGAAAGTGGTTGGAAAGGATGGTTGGAAGACCGTAGACCTGCTTCGAACGCCGATCCATACAAGGTGGCTGCCCGTATCATCAAAACGGTGAAATCCGCTTAATAAGACTATAAATTAGTTGTTGCTTATAAGAAAGGGCCATCCCACATCGGGATGGCTTTTTTAATTGATAGTGGTGTATACGAAAACAACGTATAGGCCGATCAAGATAAGCCCATCGCGCCATCCCAAACGCAATCCTTTCGGGATAAAAACCAAGGGCAGGATCAAAAAGGAAATCCCTAGCATCCAAAAAATATCATTCGTCAATAGCCCTTCATCAATTACAGGAATCGGGGTAATGATCGAGGTGATGCCCAACACGGCCAACAAGTTGAAAATGTTCGAACCGATCAGGTTGCCCAACGAAATCGCTTTTTCCTTCTTTAAGACCGCAATAATAGAAGCTGCTAACTCCGGAATGCTGGTACCAACGGAAACGACGGTAATCCCGATGACCCGTTCACTGACCCCCAAGGCACCGGCCATATTCTTGGCCCCTGCTATCAACAACTCGGAACCACCCCAAAGGGCCGCCCCACCTATCCCCAATAGCAAAACCAGTTTGTGCCAAGCCATCGCCTCATCGTCTTCGGGCATTTCGTCAACGACCGCCGTTTTTTGAAATCGCAAGAGGTAGACCAAGAACAAAAACAAAAAGGTGACCATGGCGATACCTTCGTAACGCACCAATACGCCATCGAAATAGATGAATACCGTAAATAACAGGGAGGCCATCATCATCACCGGCCAATCGGTAGAATAAAAACTTTTGCGCACATCAATGCTTCCCAGTAGCACCGTTACGGCCAAAACCAAGCCGAGGTTCGCAATATTCGAACCGACCACGTTGCCCAAAGCCAAATCGGGAGAACCATCAAGGGCGGCTTTGACACTCACGATCAACTCCGGAGCCGAAGTTGCAAAAGAAACCACCGTCATGCCGATAACGATCTTGGGGATATCTAACCGCAACGAGAGCGCAACGGCCGATTTTAACAGCCAGTTTCCCCCGAAGATAAGCAGGGCCAGGCCGGCCAAAATAAAAAGAAGGTTCAACACAGGCGGCATTTTTGGCAAATATAGACCAACTATCATTCATCACCACGACACGTTTCCCCAAATTAAAAACTAAAAAAATAGTTAAATAACTATAAATATAGTTGTACAACTAAAAAAACAAGAGTATGTTTGACGGACAAAATTGAATATCGTGCAAAAACTAACGAATAAGGAAGAGGCCGTCATGAAGATCCTATGGCAATTGGAAAAGGCCTTCGTCAAAGAGGTCATGACCGAAATGGGCGACCAAAAGCCACATTATAACACCTTATCGACCATCATTCGCAATCTTGAGGAAAAGGGCTTCGTAGGACATGAAGTATTCGGTAATACCCATCGCTACTTCCCGAAAGTCAGCAAAGAAACTTATCGAAAAACCTATATCAACGCCACCATCGCCGATTACTATGGTAATTCGTACAAGAGCCTGGTATCGTTTTTCGCCAAGGAAGAAAAAATATCGGTCGATGAATTAAAGGAAATCATCGCCACCATCGAAAACCGGAAGTAATGCAAGACATCATCCTACACCTCATTAAATCATCGGGCATTTTATTCCTATTCTATGGGAGCTATATGCTCTTTCTGAAAAAAGAGACCCTTTTTACTGAAAACCGCTGGTTCTTGGCCCTGGGTTTACTTACCAGCCTCTTGCTCCCCTTTTACAAAATCAAACAAACCGTGATCATACCCGCACTACCCAACCTGGCCACGGGGGAATTCATACCGACGGCAACCGCTTTAGACACTCCGACCCCTATCGATTGGTGGTTTTGGATCGGACTGCTCTACGGTTCCGTTGCGGCGGTATTGTTGCTCCGTTTTCTCATCCAGCTGGTGGCCCTCGGGCAATTGGCATCGCGGTCTGAAATCGAGCGTGTCGTTCCGTTCTATCACGTACGCACGAAAAAAACCATCGCCCCATTTTCCTTTTTCAAATACATCTATTACAATCCACGACAATTCGAGACGGAAGAACTCGATTCGGTCATTGCCCATGAAGAGGTACACGCCAAACAGTACCACTCCCTTGATGTGCTCTTATTGGAACTGTGCTGTATTCTGCTGTGGTTCAACCCTGTCGTATGGCTCTACAAGACGAGTATCAAGCAAAATCTCGAATTCATCGCGGATGCCGAGACTTGTAAGGCCTTCGACAAGAAAACCTATCAATACCTAATGTTGCGACAAGCGGTCGGGCAAGACACCCTCGCCTTGACCAATTCATTTTATAATTCATTAATCAAAAAACGAATCGTCATGTTAAATCAAAATCAATCGAAAAAAACGAACAGTTTGAAAGTCTTATTGATCCTTCCGTTATTGGGGCTCTTTTTGGTCGGCTTCAACACCGACAAGGAGTATCGCTATGACGACCATGCCGTAGCGAATTCCTATAAATCGATCGAATTGATCATCAATAAAAACACCTCGGATAGCGAACTTCTTAAAATGAAGCGGGAATTGGCCGAAGATGCCATTGACTTCTCCTATACGGTGGTTCACAATGAGGCAAAGGAAATCATCGATATCGCCGTCGAAGTTTCCGGCACCGGTAAAAACGGGGCATCGTTCAAGAATTCCTATAATTCATCCGACAACAACGGCATCCAGCCCTTGGTCATTTATATCGATCGTGAAAACAATAGGGTATCCATTGGATCCAAAGGCACCTACCATCAGAACGTCACCAAAATTTCGACGGATGACGACCGGGTCTGGGTCAGTCGGGGTAGCGGCCATAAAGAGATCATCATCAAGGAAGTCGATGGTGAAGATAAAATCTATGTCGATGGTGATGAAGTGGATAAGGATGATCTACACGAATACGGATACAATGTCTTTGTCACCGATGATGACGATGAAGAAGTCAAAATACACTTGAGTAAAGACGGTAAGAAGAGTAAGCATAAAAGCGTTAAGGTCAAACGGTATAAAGATGGAAAGAAGGGCGATTCAAACGTTTTCATTATGCGCGATAGCGATAATGACAAGGATGTCGAGGTCATCAGTTCCGATGGTGGGTTCTTCTTTGTCGATACCGACGGCGAGGAAGGTCCTTTATACGTCATCGATGGCAAGGTAGCCTCGGCAAAGAAAGTCAAGAAACTCTCACCGAGCAAAATCGCGACCATCAATGTGCTGAAAGGGGAAGCAGCGGACAAAAAGTATGGCGCAAAAGCAGCCAACGGTGTGGTCGAAATCACCACCAAAAAGAATTAATAGCGACCCCATTCAGTCGCTTTGAGTCAAAACACCGGTTGGCCACACCAGCCGGTTTTTTTGTCACCAAAAGAAACGAAAACGTCAATTTTGGCCATTTTTAAGCAAATTCCCCCCTTGGTTTTCGAAAATAGGCCAAAAAACCCCCTACAATTCTAACAGTTGAACAAGTAAAATGTTTTATGCTATTTCAATTTAAAACAATGAGCAAGGAGGTCACATCATAATTGTGACATATTTCATTTTTTTACTTACTATTTCGTATTCAATTTCATTAATTCCGCTATGATTCTTTGGAAGTATGACGATTCTCATTTTATATTCAAACAAGAATTACGAAAACAATCATCAAATCACGAACAGTCACTAAAAAAAACAAGACAATGATCACTTTGGTAAAATTCCTTTTGACCCTGCTGTTAACCCTGGTTACTTTTATCTTATAACCGGTATAGGGGTGAATGGGAATTCACCGTTGGTGCAGCCCAACGGTTGGCTGTTGCTATATTCATCAAATCAAAATCGGGAAACCGAAAACAATCAAAATCGAACAGCGAAAGCCCAACATGATGTTGGGCTTTTTTATTGTATTTTGCATGAAATCAAACGCTAATGTTCAAATTCCTGGCGAAACTCAACAAGCTGTTATTGCCCTCTTTCACCAAAAGACGTCTCGACCCCGCCAAGGCCAAGAAATGGCAATTGGCGATTATCGGCTGGCGCTACTATGTGACCACCCGGGCATTGGACTGATTCAATAATGCAGCAAGGCCCCAACGGGCAGCGCCCCTAGCTTACGGGACCCTTGAAGAAAATCGAGTTCGATCAAAAAATTGCATTGCACGATGATACCGCCTGAGCGTTCTACAAGGTCACAGACCGCTTTTGCCGTGCCTCCGGTCGCCAACACATCATCATGCACCAAGACCTTATCACCCTTGCGAATCGCATCAGCGTGGATTTCAAGGGTATCGGTACCGTATTCCAAATCGTAGGATTGCGACAAGGTGGTATGTGGTAATTTTCCTTTTTTTCGTACGGGTATGAATCCAGCCCCCAGGCGGCTTGCCATCATCGGGGCGAAAATAAAACCCCGGCTATCGACGCCCACCACCAAATCGACATCCCCTTTGGGCACCAAATCGCAAAGGCCATCAAGGGCGGCCATCAAGGCTTGGGGTGATTTCAACAAGGGGGTGATGTCTTTAAAGACCACTCCCGGTTTCGGAAAGTCGGGCACATCGCGCACGTAGCTGTTTAAATCCATTAAATTATTGGATAAGGGGTTTTGTGATAAATTTAAAAAGAAATATATTTGCAGCCCTTAAAACATGGCCGCGTGGCGCAACTGAATAGCGCATCTGATTACGGCTCAGAAGGTTGCAGGTTTGAATCCTGCCGCGGTCACGAATAAATCGAAAAGCAAGCTAAATCATAAAGCTTGCTTTTTTGATTTTGGAGGTTTTTGATTTTCAGCGTGTAGCGCTAAGGAACACCGAACGCAGTGAGGTAATCCTGCCGCGGTCACTTAAGAATGAAAAGCTCGCCCCAAGGCGGGCTTTTTTCGTTTGAGCGTAGCAACGAGCTTGCTCGATTGCCAGAGTGAAAACGGAAAAAGAACCAAGCCGTAGGTTTGGAGCGCTTTTTATTTAGACTACGGGGCTGGCAGGAAAACCGAACGCAGTGAGGTACTCTAGCTGCGGCCATTTCAAGCTAAAAGTAGGCGATTTTACCCGGTGACATGAGAGGTACATCATGATACAATTCTTTGGCAACCCTTCATTCCGGTTTGATGGTATAGTCGATTGCAATAGGGGTTGGTCCTTGAACCGGTCCGATCAAATGCAACATTTGCATCCTAAACCGTTCTACGATATCGCGCTTCAATAACCATCGATGAAAATCCGCAGGAGAAGTGTTGTGGTGGTGCACACTTTGATACCCATTGGGAGCCTTTACATCCCTTCTGACCGGAAACTGCAACCACTTTCCTTGAAATTCCTCAGATAGCATCCAATTCAAGTAGAGTTTGGCCGCGGCCTTATGTCGGGCTTCCTTGGGAATTCCGGCCGCCTGGAACCAGGTCAGAAAATAGTCTTTGCTCGGCAATACGAAACGGGTGTCGGAACCTGGCATGGGTGCGAAAGCCCAAAACGTGGTAAAACTGGCGGCATACCAACCCTTATTGATGGCGACATAAGGCATAGCCGTACCCCGCACCCAAACGGGTTCACTGGCCACCAAATCCAACAGGTACTGCCATCCATACATTTCCTTGAGGTTCCAGAATTGGTATAGAACGGCGTCATCATCATGGGGATAGGTCAATATCACCTTCCCTTTCAAAGCAGGGTCAAGATAATCCAGCGCATCACGGGGGATGTTATCCTCCCCAACCATCCCAGTGTTGACAAAATTGGAAAAGGTCACCCCATATAGTCCGGTCCAATGCCCATGGGGATCTTTATAATCCGGAAAGACCTTATCCCAGTTTTTAGGTTTATACGTATCGAGGAAGCCTTGTTCCGTATAGTACGTAAAGCGATGTAAGGTCTGGAATTGGATGACATCGGGGATGTTCTCAAGATCCCCGATCGTTCTTGCATTGTCATAACGCGGGGCATGATTGATACTTACATCCACGCTATGGATCACCTTTAAATCAGGAAATCGAGCCTTGAACATGTCAAGGTAGTAATCGATCTGGTCGGACTTATCCCCACCGGCACGCAAAACGAATTCCCCGCCCTCCTCCAAGGCGGCTTTATAGAGTTCTTCCAAAGATCGGTTTTCAATTTCAATACTCGCCGAGCCTTGATATTTTTGGGCCTGTATAAGGTTGCTTAGTAAAATGCCTAATATGCAAATGATGTATTTTTTCATGGTTAAACGATTGTTTTGATTATTTGATTTTTCCTTTCGCATAGTCATAGGAGCGGCCCAGAATGATTTTGGCAGCAGCCAGTTCCTCTTCATTACGTGGTGCATAAAGCATAATGATGTTCGGTGGTAAATATCCCTGTTCAATCAAGGGATGCCACTCGCCCCAACCTTTTGCAATGGTGATTTCGGCATCCTTGGTCGACAATCCTAAATGAAGACTATAATCAGGATGGGGATGGAAATGGGCGAACTCAGTGCCGATCATAAAGGCATTGCAATCAGTGCACTTTCGGTCTTCGTCCATGCACATGGCCAAGGCCCCTGGAACGGATATCGCACTAGGCCTTTGCTCGATAAATTCAAGTTGAAACGCCCAATCACGCAGTTCATTGACAAAAGAAAGGTCTTTCGGTTGTTGTTCAAGTTGTGAATGTGGATTGGTATTCGTTGTCAAGGGTCGACCACCATCACGTTTCGGCAGCTCATTGAGAATTGATTCTTTCATTTCGAGTGTTCTATTTTCGATGACCCCAACCAATACCAATGCTGCAATTATGGCGGACAAAAACATATCCAACCCTGAACACCGTATGCTATCGATCATCGGCTTTTTGACGAAATTCCGAAACGGCCTTTGTAAAAAACTTAAGGTAGGTTAAGAAAGCCGCGTGATGTAGTATTTGAAATTGTAACTGAAAACTACTTGAGCCGTTGTTTGCGCATCAAACTGAAAAACTCCGGGGTAATGCCGATGTAACTTGCAATGTACTTTAAGGGCACCCTGTTTAAAATATCCCTTCTGTCGTTCAAGAGACTTTCATACCGTTCTTCTGCAGAAAGTGTAAATAATTCAACGATACGCTTTTCTTGTACGATTAGGGCGTTTCGGAACAAGTCACTTACAAACCTCATAAAAACAGGTTCGGAACGAAGCAGTTCATCCCATGAACCCTTATCGATCGCCAACACTACCGAATCTTCAATAGCCTGGTAATTATAGGTCGATCGGGCACCTTCCGAAAATCCTTGCAAATTGCCCATCCAATATCCCTCGGTACCGAAAAGAAAGGTCTGCTCCTTGCCATGATAATCTGTCAAAAACGAACGGACACACCCCTTTTGGATAAAATACACTCGACGGGCCATTTCATCCCGCTTCAATAGGTATTGCTTTTTCTTTATTGCAAGTCTTTCGAAATAACGAATGATGCGGTTCCCTTCTTCAGCGGAAATAAAATTATGGGACAACAGATAATCAAGCATCGGTGGTGGTGTAGGAGTTGTTCCGGAAAGTTAACAAATTGACCAAGATCAATACAATTCAAAACTCGTTGGCCTTGACCGTGACTATACGATCCGTAATTTATATTTCGAATCCAAAAATACCAAACCGAACAAAAGCACCCCGGCAATCAAAAACGTCAAGAGGTTGAACACCAAAGAGTATCCATTTCGTCGGGAGGTCTTTACCACTAAATACAGTAGAAAGGCAACCACGAAAGCTGATATCGCATACACGTTCAAGCCGAGCTCCAAACTGATCCTACCCTCGTCATTGGGCTTAAATCGATTGGCCCAACCTGCCCCTAATCGCATGATAAATGGCAAGAATAGAAACGGGTAGAGCCAAACCCTGCGATACTGCTTCAGAAGCAAGTAAAAACCGACGGCCTGCAGTATCGTGAACACCGGACCGGCAGCGCTTGTGATCATCCGATGAATGGTCGGCAATTCCAAATCGGGATCTTTTGCCGAAGCCCCGTTCAAGGTAAACCCTGCTTGATAGCCCAGCAGTTCATAGGCCACCCAATGACTCATTTCATGGAAAAAAAAGGTCACTAGAGTCGCCAAAGCCATGATCGCGAAGTACTTCAGCCATTCGTTCAAAGACATACTAGGTTGTTTATCAGCCCGGGCAAATGAATTGCGAAAGGGCCGTATTAAAATGTTCGGTCTAAGTACCCCAGCACCTGTTCTCGATAACTGGAACCGATGGGCAATTCCATACCATTCAGCTCCACCTCGTTTTTGGAATACCCTTGAATATAGTGTTTGTTGATGATGTACGACCTATGTATCCTCAGAAAGTCAGGGCCCAATTCCTTTTCAAAGGCGCCTATATTGAGCTTGACCCGAATCATTTTCGAAGGCTGGTGGATCTCGATATAATCTTTGAAACTTTCAATATAGATCAGCTTTTGCGTTTCCAACTTGATTTTTTTATGCCCTTTTCGGATATATACCGTGGCATGGGCAGCAGCGGTTTCGTTCGACAGGCCACTTCGGTCCATATGGGCGAAGAACTTCTGGACCGCCATAAAAAATCGTTCGAACACAATAGGTTTCAACAGATAATCCAAGGCACTGAGCTCAAAACCCTCCACGGCATAATCGCGATGGGCCGTAGTGAAGATGACCTGGGGTTTATGAACGAGGTTCTTGAAAAAATCGACCCCTTTGAGTACGGGCATGTTGATATCCAGAAAAAGCAGATCCACCTGGTTTTTGGCTAAAAAAGAAGAGGCCTGAAGGGCATTGTCACAAGTTGCCGAAACCTGTAGTTCCGGAATTTTCGACACGTACTCCAGGATAAGCTCTTGGGCCAAAGGCTCATCATCAACGATCAAACAGGTATAGGTCATAAGCTCAGTTCCAATTCTGTGGTATACGTATCGGCCCGTTCGACGATGTTCAATTGGTGCTTATTCGGGTATAATAGTTCCAATTGTTGTTTGATGTTAGTAAGTCCCAAGGACTTGCGATCGACATCTTGCGGTTTGGACTTGGGTTTGGAATTGCACAATTCAAAATGCAATTTTCGGTCCCGATTCACAACGGATATCGTAATCTCTGCATTGTCGATCGCCTCGGACACCCCGTGCTTAAAAGCGTTTTCAACAAAGGTCAATAAAAGTAATGGAGCGATGTGCTCTTCACCTGTCACCGATTCGTCGAATGAAATACTTACCCGCTTGCCATAGCGGATCTGTTCCAACTCAATGTATTTATTGATCAGCAACAATTCGTCCTTTAAGGACACATATTTGGTATCACAACGATAAAGCATATAGTCAAGAATATGCGAGAGGTTCTCAATGACCCGCACCGTTTTATCGGATTTCTTCAAAGCCAGCAGGTAGAGGCTGTTCAAGGTATTGAAAAGGAAATGCGGGTTGAGCTGGTTCTTTAGTGCATTCAATTCGGCCTCCCGTTTTTTCTCATACAACAGTAGCAAAGCTTGGCGTTCGCGATAAAACAAAATGGCCATGAGGATAGCTCCCGGATAGGCATAGTACAAAGATTTGGAAAAGAACTCCTTGAAATTGAAAAAAATACCATGAAACGTCGAGCTCGTAAACCTTTTCAAATACACTTCATACGAAGTTGGGTAGTTTGGAATCAGATACTCCAACAGAAAAAGGGTACAGAGCGCATGCACTACGACGAATGAGAGCAGTATGGTCAGAAAAAAGAGTGGAACCCTTTTTTTGTTCAGAAAATGGGGCACCAAAAGTCCGATGGTCGTATAGGCCACACCCATTTGTAAAGCAACACGGAACCCATATACCTCAAATAATTGTCGGGGTTCGGCATAATACCAATTCGCACTTGCCGTAGAGAAAGCGAAAACGCAAACCCAAAACAGCGCATGCAACAAGAACTCACGGGTAGGGTTCGTAATTCGCTTTGAAATTGAGGCAATCGCTAGCATTACACCAAGATAATCCTAATTCGGAAGATTCCGATAATGCGGTGACGAAGAAGCCCTTTTCGCGTACGAACGGTCACATGACCATCGTTTTCAGGTTTCTTGTGCCAGAATGACCTTTTGTTATGCAGAATCCACCCATTGGTCTCCAAGACGGATAATCAACAGACTGGGTTTTTAGTTTTGAGCAAATCAATGACATACCCATGCGCTTAACTTTTCTCTTTTTGACCCTATGTTTCGCTTTACCACTACATACCCAGCAAAACGCCTCCCTGAGCGGTTCCGTCTTAGATGGGCAAAATGGCCAGCCCTTGGCGTTTGCTACGGTAGTGTTGTCTGATGAGACGGGTTCGTTGCTTACAGGAACCGTAACCGATGGCAAGGGTAACTTTCGAATAACGGCACCTTTGGGAGCGTATGTTTTGGAAGTAGAATTTATCGGATTCGGCCCACAGCAACTACCCATTACCCTAAAGGACAAGGACGTCATGCTACCGCCCATATCGCTTTATGAAGCCGTCGAAAGTCTTGAAGGAGTAACGATCAGGGGCATTCAACCGGCTATCGAACAACGGCTCGACAGAAAGGTGGTGACCATTGGTGAAGAACTCGCAGCCCAAGGGGCGACCGCCATCGAATTGATGAACAACCTTCCTTCAGTAACCATCGGATCTGACGGAACCATTTCATTTCGTGGCAGCGAGAATGTGCGCATCTTGATCGATGGCAAATTGAGCAATCTGGAGAATCCGGCCGAAATCTTACAGCAAATTCCAACGAATACCATTCACAAGATCGAACTGATCACCAATCCTTCGGCAAAATACAATCCGGATGGACTCAACGGTATGATCAATATCGTTCTTAAGAAGAATGCCCGGCAAGGATGGAGTTTGGTGTTCGGTGCCAATTCGATATTGGCACAACGCGAGCGTTATAACAGCAACATCGCCCTTACCTATCGCCCCAATACAACCAACATTACCTTTGAGTACAGCAATGGATTCGGAGATCAAATTACGGACGGGAACGTGAATCGGTTCGATTTGGATTCTCAGCAACTCACGCGCAACAACAATAACCGAGAGTCCCATTTCTTGGGTTTGGGAGTTGACTTCCGTCCTTCCGAAAAAACCTTCCTTTCTTTGGCGACCCAACAGAACTTCCAAAATGCCGAATACGACGGTCAAAAAGATGTCTTCTTTACGACATCCCCTCAAAATGATTTCAGTTTAGACGATTTTTTGATTCGAGACGATCTGACCCAGAGTTACAATGCTGATTTCAAATGGGCTATCGAAGGTGAAAGTCATTACCTCCAACTCGAAACCAACTACAACCGATACCAAAGCGATAAAGCCAATGATTTCATTTTTTCGGGGAATACCACGATTCCTTCGTACCAAGAGCTCATCGATGACGCACGATCCATTTGGACCTTTAATATTGATTACCGTGTACCCCTAGGAAAAGATACTTCGCTCGAATTAGGTGGAGAAAGTCGAATCAACCGAATCGAAAATGGCTATGAAACCAACTTCGACGCCTTGGAAAACTCAAACTTCATCTACGATAGGGATATCCTCAGTTCTTACTTTACGTTAACCACAGCCTTAGGTCCGTTCCAAATGAACATCGGTTCGCGGTTCGAACAATATCAAGTACGTGCACAATTGGATCAAGAATTTTCCGCATCTGCGGGTTTCAACCAAAACTTGATCAGTGTTTTTCCATCCTTGTTCTTGGGATATCAAAGACATCAAGATAGTCCACATTCCTATCAAATCAGTTTTGGACGACGCATCGAACGCCCGTCGTTCAACCAGGTCAACCCCATACGGCAGACCACGACACCTCAAATTTTGGCCACAGGAAACATGAAACTACTGCCCCAATTCAGCAATACCCTAGAAGCGAACTATCGGTATGCCTTTACCCAAGGATCTCTCAGCATGGGACTCTTCTATCGGTATATCCAGGATGAAATCAACCGTATCGGCATATTCGATCAAGACGACCCTAATTTATTGAGGCTGAGCTATGACAATTTCGACAACAATCAAGCTTTTGGCGCTGAATTCGGTGGTAGCACGAGCTTGACGAGTTGGTGGCGTAGTTCTCTCAACATCGAATTGTATACCCGACAACAACGCGGTCTTATTGCTGAAGAACCGGTATCAGTGCGAAACGGTCTAGTCAACGTCAAATGGACCCAGAATTTTCGTTTGAGTGATTCCTTCAGTGCTTCGTTATTTGCATTCCATAGTGGACCTCAGGAGATCCTGCAGTATGAATTGAAATCGAATACCTACTTCAATATGGGTTTGCGATACCGCTTCGCAGGAGGAAAGGGCAGCTTAAGTTTGAATTTCAACGATGTCCTTGGGAGTCGTCGGTTTGCCTTTCGAACCTTCCGAACCGTATTCCAAGAGGGGAAATTCCTGAGGGATACCCAGCAATTGTATGTTGGACTCTCCTATCGAATGGGAGGTAAACTGACATCGCGTTCCCGGCGAAAACGAAATAGCAATATCAAAGCAGATCGCTTTTTATAAATCCTAATCCAAAACAACAATTATGCGTACGTCAATCCGAATTCCCATCGCTATGTACACCCTATTTTCTATGTGGACCGCTTTCGGTCAGAAACCTCCTGTCGAATATGACCTCAAAAAAGGCCAGGTATTCGATGTCTTGATGGTCACCACCAAGAAGGGCAGTAAGGAGGCCTTTAAAACCTATCGCGAAAAGGCCTTTCCGGTAGCCGTCGAAATGGGGTATTCTTTTTTACCTGGTTTTACTATTGAAGAGGTCGTGCAGGGTTCCTTCGAACCTAAAGGGGTGGTTTTCGGAAGTTGGACAAGCCTAGCGCAACGCGAAGGATTTTTGGACGTAATCGAAGATCGTGTTCCTGAATTCCATGGGCTGCGAAAGGAAATTTGGTCCGTATTCAACGTGACCTACTATGAAATCCAAAAAGACCTTTCCATACGCCTCGACCCCAACAAGGTGATCGTTGCCACCGCTATTTGGAAAAAGCAGGTTTCTGAACAGGCCTTTGACAACTTTCTTTCCGATTGGAAAACTGGTCTTGAACATTCCAACGGCACCATCAAAATCACTCTCGTCGATGGCAAATCACCGGCAGGCTACGAATACGATCCGGATATTCTCTTTCTTTCCCAATGGAACAGCAGGGAAGAATTCGAGGTCTTCCAAAAAGCGAATCTAGGTATGGATCCCGAAATCCTCAAAAACTCCCATCAGTTCATTTTGATGAAATAAGGAAACGACATGGCCTATCGAAGCGCGGACCAAAAAGGGCTTTGACATAACGCAAAATATCAAAACCCTATCTTCGTATCGGTCCTATAAACCGGTTGACCGATACTTGTTCGGAGACCATCATTATCCTATTCCCCGTTAAGAACATATCCGGACCCTAATTCGAAATACCATGAGTACCTACCAACTCCCTCCGCAAACCAAAATCGGCCATGTGCATTTGAAAGTATCCGATTTGCAACGTTCTTTGGAATTTTACCAAGACCTTTTAGGGTTCGAAGTGATTTCGCGTATGGGGGATCAGGCCGCGTTCATTTCAGCGGGAGGATACCACCACCATATCGGTTTGAACACCTGGCAAAGCAAGAACGGTTCCCCTCCCCCACCAAAAAGTACCGGGTTGTTCCATTTGGCCATCCTGTATCCTACCCGTAAAGATCTGGCGACGATTTTGCAACGGCTGTTCGACCATGGTCAAGCACTTACCGGAGCAGCGGATCACGGGGTTTCAGAAGCGCTCTATTTGAACGACCCTGATGAAAACGGGGTGGAACTATACTGGGATCGGCCTCAGGATACTTGGCCAAAAACGGAAGATGGTGGAATAGACATCTATACCAAACGACTTGACTTGAACAACCTCCTTAGCGAACTGGAAACCTGAAGGATACCGTGCCCTTGAATCGAAAGCATAAAAAAAAGCCCATCAATTGAAATTGATGGGCTTTTTTCAACCATAGGTATCGTTAGACCAAAGGGGTACCCTTCAATCGTTTTTCAATTTTCTTTTTCTTTTCAGTAAGTCTTTTCATGATATCCATCAAGTTGGAATCCTTGGTCTTCTTATATATTTCGTTGATGTCGAGTATCAACTGTTTCGCTTCACGAGAAGCCGCAACACGATCGCTTGTTGACATATGGCTCAAGGTCCTATTTTCAAACTCGGTCGCTTTGTCAAGTAAATCTGCTGTCATTTTTATTTAAAATTAATAAGCATAGGTGAAAACTATGCAATTAATCAATACTTTGTGGCTATCGTGCCATCGGCCTTTCATATTTATGAAATATTTAACGAAACATTTCAATGAGGCTTTGGGTATAGCTATCGATTCCGATTACAAGGCCGAATATATGAAAATACCCGACACTTGATTTGAGAAGTTAAACTTAATATGTAAATTCAGAAAAAAATGCCATGCTGCGCACCTTAAAATTCGCTGTCCTTCTTTCGCTTGTAGCCTTTGTTCAATTCGCTTGCTCCTCCGATGATGGCGGAGGCCAAGAAGAAGTCAATCAAGGAGCCGCCTTGGCTGGGAATTGGGCTCTGGCAGAAGTCAATGTCAGCGAACCCATCGATGTCAATGACGACCAAAACACCAGTTCCAACCTCTTGACCGAAGTACCTTGTCTGACCGGAACCCTGACGCTGACCCCGGATTTCACCTATCAACTCAGTGAGGTCTTGCCCCAATTGATATCCCCCATTACGAATGATCTTTACAATGTCAGCTGTAGCGATGTGTTCACCCGAAGTGGTTCTTGGAGCTTTTCAGGGACCACCCTGACCTTATCCGGTACGACTACCATCCGTTTTCAACTTGAAGGTGATGATCTTGTAATTACCGTAGGCGAAGTATTGCCGGGCATCGACTCCATTGTGTACCGCCGCCAATAACTCATTGGGCCACTTGAGCGGAATCCAATCGTTGGATGCGGGCTTCGAGTTCCTGCATTTCAGCCTCCGTTGTTTCTTTTTGTGCTTGTAACTCTTTACGGAGGGATTGGGACTCTGCGTGCAATTCGTTTTGGGTCGCCGGTCGATCGCGCATCAAAAGGACCAATAAGCTAATGACCGCGAACGAAAAGCTGAAGATCACCGCTGAGATCAACATCCAAAGCAAACGACGTTCTTTGGCTGCAGCAGGTTTTTTGAAAGCGGTGTTGACGGGTTGCATAGCCGAATCGCGATGGCGGACATCGGATAGCTGTTGGAAGAAGGTATCCCATTTCTCCTCTTCATTGACGAACAATGCCCGAAAGCCTCCTTCATCCAAAAACCCCTGGGTGTAACCGGTGGCCGACAGCATGAATATCCTTTGCCCATTGCCGCTCATGATATCGACTAGGTTCGGATCATAGGAAACGATTTCCTCCACCAAATCCCCAACAAATTCAATCGAATAATTAGGTTTCAAGAATTCGTCAAAGAGCAACTGCAATTCAAAGTAGTCTTCCCTGGCCAGGGCATATCTCAAAAACTTGTCTTTTAATTCGGCTTTAAAAAACGCGCTCATTCTAAAATAAGGATTTCGGTTCCCGGATTCGTTCGTCCCCAAAAATAAGGGATCCATCAAACCGAATATGGAATTGGTGTTATGTTGTCGTTATCAATGGGCCGATGCTACATTTGTCTACAGTTGCGGCTTAACCTCGCTCAGAATTTAAGGTTCTCATCTCGATCCCAAAGTCCCCAATAAGCTCCGACATCCCCTTCGGCCCCTACTTTCCAGGATTCGTCGAAGGAAGAGAAATAAAAAATCTCGATGTCTTCCTCTTTGGACCATTTTTGGGTGTTCATAAAATATTTCATGAAGTTTTCCAACCCAGGATACGCCCCTTCCAAATTCGTACCCTGACTAGGCCAACCGGTCTCGGAAATGATCACTTTTTTACCTTTTGCGGCACGTTCTGCCTGTCGGAACATGTCTTTCATATACAACAAGGAATAATCTTGGTCACAGCCTTCCCAGAACGGATAGCAATTCGCCAAAATGACATCACAAGCTTCAGTGATCCTTGGGCGCTCCCTGAATTCGTAATAGGCATCGACATAGCCTACCGGCACATCGGTAATGGCCTCTTTGGCCCGATGCATGAACGCCAATAGCTCATCTTCGGTCAAATCACCACGATACATCACTTCGTTACCGACTGCGGCGATATCGACGTAACCGGCATTGGCAAGTTCGATCAGTCCCTGCATTTCGCGTTCATTGATCTCGGGATCGTCACCGAGCCATGCCCCTACCAGGGTCTTGATACCATATTCTTTGGCGATCTTCGGAATGTTCTCATTGCCATCAGTGCAAGAAAAGGAACGGATCCATTTGGTGTAGGGTTTGATGATCTCCATCCTCCTTCGGATCTGTTCATCGCTGATTTGATCGCCGGGTGATTGGCTTTCCATATAAGGGCTAAAGCAAAGCCCGTGCATGCCGGCTTCCAAAGCCTCGCGGCACATATCCTTTATTTCTTGGGATGACATTCCCGCATAATCTATGGATGCGAGTGATAAAAACTTCTCGGATCTTGATGATGACATATCAGTAGTTCAATTTTTTAGTATTATTCAAATGTGTTTATTGACGAAGTCAAATTTATGCATTCGCAGTTTTTCTTTTAAGGAGTTCGGCCCTTATTTCATTCGCCCTTTCTTCATCTATACCATAGGTACGCATTATCAGCATGGCCACGATGGTGCCTGCCATGGGAAAGAAGCAAAAGAAGGCATGTAACCCATCAACGGCCCCTTGCTGGTCGACGGTAGCCAAATCAGGATTGAACCCGACGATACCGATGATAATGCCACTCAGGGCCCCGGCAATGGCAAAGCCGACCTTAACCATCCACCAATAAATGGCCCCAAAAATACCTTCGCGTTTTTTTCCGGTGTTCATTTCATCAATATCGATTACATCGGCCGTCATCGACATCATGATCGTAAACAAACTCCCGATCCCAAAAGAGAACAGGGGCAATGCAACAATGTAAAGCCAGGGCTTTCCTGGAACGAACAAGAAATAGAGCATGATGTAGCCTACTATAGAAATGGATTGAGATAGCATAAATGCTTTTTTCTTGCCCATTTTGCGAGACATCCAAGTAACCGTGGGTATAACGATAAAGGTGGTGCCCAAGGCCCCAAGACAGCCGAACAAAGCGACCCAAATCCCGGTCGCTCCAGCATCCCCATTGAACAGCTTATAGACAATGACGAAATAGGTCAGGGCTGCAACCGTATTGAAGGCGTTGAATATCAAAAATGTTGCCCCACACAACTTTCTGAATTCCTTGATTTTGAAGGCCTCCTTAAAGCTATAGGCGATTTTCTTCAAACTGCCTCCGATGTTCGCCATATTGAGAGGTTCATAATCTTCATCCAATGTGGGTTTGCTTTTGATGAATATCGCAGGAACGGTAGCGCACAATGCACAGGGTATGGCGACCCAAACCGCCAATTCGCGCACGGCGACATCGGAAGACGGGAACCAATCCTTGTCATCCATGATTACCCAAAACCATGGGGCTATTACCCAAGCCCACTGGCCAATCCATTGCGCAATGGCCATGATATTCGTACGCTCATGGAAGTCATTGCTCATTTCATATCCCATTGCTACATAGGGCACACTGAACAGCGTCAATCCCAAATAAAATATAATGGACCACAAAAAGAAGTACCAAAAATTGTATTGAAGGGAATTTTCCGCGTATAACTGCCACATCATTATAAAAGCAACACCCATCAAAATCCCTCCGATCAAAACATACTGTTTGCGCCTTCCCCATTTCGATTTGGTATTATCGGAAACATAACCCATTATGGGATCGGAAATCGCATCGAAAATCCTCGGGAAAAAGTAAAGTAGAGACCATAGCCAGCCATTGAATCCCAAAGACTGCACCAATACGACCATAAATATCGAAAGAATCGCAGGAAACATTTGGTTCGCGAACATTCCGATTCCGAACGCGATTTTTTGATTAAGTGGAACTGTTGCCTTTTGCGTAGTCTGCCTCATGAAAATTTATTGGGATTATACTTGTACTTCCTTTCTAACTCCATAGGTTCAAAACACCCCTCGGCAATTCTTCTTGGTGTAGATCACAATGCGGTCAAGTTCCTTTGAGCCAGGCGGTAGTTCTGCCAACTGCAAGCCAGGGTAATCATCAGCTTCTTTCCATTTTGAAATGGTTGAACTGAAAAACTCCGAAGCGGCATCATCCGCTTCGTAGATGATAAGGTCATAGGCCTCTCCCTGTTCTCCACCGAAGCGGGTGACGACTTGCCATTCACCGTCCCTCTTATACGACGTATTGGTATGATCGGATTGAGGATAATACCTGTCGTCAGTGGGTCGGATAACCACCCAGATATCCTTTTGATGGCCATCAGGATAGACGCCCATGGTCAATATCCGACAATCGACGGAATCTTTGTCAATGGGAGAAACCACCTTAACTCGATCAACTTCCCCATCGATCTTTAATTTGTTCCCAATGGAAACTTGTTCCATTTGCGTATTGTAATTCACCAATTCGGACGAATAACTTCCATAGATCATCATCAAGATCCCGATAACCCCTAATGGAACCACGATTTTTGAATTGAGCAATCTACTTCCCGAGCTTTTTTTAATATTGCCGATGATGGCGATCAGTAAAAGCACTACCCCGATTGTTAAGACTAATATTTTTGTCGACATTTTGCTAGATTTTTTAAGCTACTTCTCTATTTAATTGATTCTTAAAGCACGCCCCTTCGTTCTTCCAATTGGGCTTTGATATCTTTTGCACGTTCTTCGGAAAGGCTGTATTTCCACATAACCCATATCGCCAAACCGGCGGTTACCACTGGAATGATAATATCCGCAAGTCGCAATTTGGTCAAGGTTTCAGCGGTCTGGGTGGCCGCATTTCCATCAAAACCGATTACTTTAAGTACAAGTCCACCTAAAACAAGCGCCAAGCCTTGACCCAGTTTAACCACCCACCAGTACAAAGCCCCGAAGGTACCTTCTTTTCTTGGCATGCCGTTGTGTAATTCATCGAGGTCGCAAACATCGGCCGTCATACTCATCATCAAAGTGAACAAGCTACCCAAACCAAATGACATCAAAGGAATCGGGATGAAAGAAAGCCAAATGTTATCGGGAGTAAAAGCCCACCATTTCAATGCGTAACCCACTATCGAAAGTGCTGTTGAAATAATGAACGCCTTTTTCTTGCCCCATTTGGTCGCCATAACGGAAACAATCGGAATGACCAAAAAGGCCGAGACCAATGCCCCAATCGAACTGAACCAAGCCGGCCAAGTGGCGGTTGCTTCATAGCTTCCATTGAAGATGTAAAAAACGAAAATAAAAAAACTGAAGGAAGCCACTATCTGGTATCCATTGAACACCAAAAAGGTCGCTCCACATAATTTCATGAACGGTTTGTTTTTGACCGCTTCTTTGATACTACTGAACAGGTCCTTAAGGTTGCTAAATACCGTTTTCAAGGTCAATTTCTTTCGATTGCCCATATTGGCTGAGTCGATACCCCTGCAAAAGATGGCAGGTAATAAACCGAGAAATAAACAAGCAACGCCAACATAAAGTGCCATGGTTCTTACCCCCTCTGCCTGATTACTAAAGATATCCGGGTCGGCGATAATAACCCAAAACCAAGGTACGATGACCCAGGCCAACAGGCCTACCGTCTGCGAAAATGCCATCAATCGGGTCCGCTCGTTATAATCGGAGGTCATTTCATATCCCAAGCCGACCAACGGGGTCGCGAACATGGTGTTTCCGATCAAGAATACCATTGACATGATCAAAAAATACCAAAAGTTGTAATCCGCTGAATTGTTCTCATCGAGTTGCCAAAGCAATACAAAAGTGATGGCACTAATAATCCCTCCGACCAAAATATACGGCCGTCTTCTTCCCCATTTCGAACTGGTATTGTCGGAGATAAAACCCATAATGGGATCGGTTATCGCATCGAAAAATCTTGGCAACCCCCCCAGTAAACCTGCAAGGAACGGATCCATACCAAAAGCGGTGAGTAAGAAGAACATAAAGAACCCCAAGGCACCGGGATACAAGTTCAATACCAAGTGTCCGGCCCCAAAGGCCGCTTTTTGCCCCAAAGGCACCTTATCTTTTGAAATTGATTTTACTTGACCCATACTTAGTTATTTAGTTAGTTAATTACAATCGTTTGAATCGCTTTCGCGCTTATCGTCACTGTTTCAGAGACAGTCCCTGCAGCAATGACGAAGGTTTTTTCGGCCGCTTCCGGATTGAAGACCACGGCGACCAATTCGCCATTGGGGTTCTTGGCAGCGGTCACCTGAAGGCTACTGTCTTCGATTTCGAAACCGATGCGTTTGGCACCGGGTCGAATGTAGCGACTGAAGTGTGCCATGACATAATAAAGGGGCGTGACATAGACTTCATCCAACGCTACATCAACGATGACAGGGGCCACGCACCAATTTTTGAACCAATTGGGGCCTCCTTGACGATCTAAGACCATATTCCAATCGATCCACCCATCGACCCAATTGTTCAAACAGCCGATAATATCGCGGGCATACCGAAAGGTCGGGGCGTATTTCGGGTGTAATGGTTTGTCCTTTTCAGGAGCCCAGTCCCACCCCCAATCCGTGGCTTCTTTCGACCAATACCAAGCATCATCTTTCCATTTCGGCACTTCGGCATCGACACATGCTTCCGATTGGATCAGATGTTTGTCCGGTGCTTTTCGGTGCGCGTATTGCAAGGCCTCTGGAAAGACCTCATAGGTACTGGCATACCAATGGATGGCAGTTCCGTCGAAATATTTCGATGAGGCCTCCGAACGAAACAGTTCGTCTACCCATTCCCCTAAATGTTCACGGTTTTGATCGTAACCCAAAATTTTTATATCCGCTTTGCCTTGTTTCTCCAAAGTGGGTCCTAAATGGGTTTCGACAAAATCGGTCATCTCTTTTGGTGAGAAATGCATACTCTCCCAATTGTTATCATTTCCGAGTGGTTCGTTTTCGACGGTCAGGCCCCAGATATCGATTCCTTCACTTTTGTAAGCATCGATGTACTTTGCAAAGAACAACGCCCAACTTGGTTCATACGCTTTCAGTAACTTGCCCCCTCTCCAATTGTTGTTATCTTTCATCCAAGGTGGGGCCGTCCAAGGTGAAGCCACGATTTTGAAACCTTCTTGGGAATGCCGCATCGCACTTTTTATAAAAGGGATGACCGCTTTTTTGTCTTCATCGATTGAAAAATGTATCAAAGCGGTATCTTCGGCAATAGGCGCGTAGGAATATTGATGTGTTGAAAAATCGCAAGAATTCATATGGGTTCGCGTCAAGGAATAACGAGCCCCGTCCGCACCGAAATATGCTGCAATGATCTTTTCGCGGTTCGCTTCGCCCAATTGGTTCAGCAAATGGCTCGATGCTTGGGTAAACGACCCCCCAAAGCCGGTAATGGTCTGGTATTCTTCATCAGGTTTCAAGACGAACTTCACCGCTCTTGGCGCCGAGGCACTTGGTTCCAGTGCCGTTAATTTGTTGCCTTGGGCCGAAGTCTCAAAAATTTCGAATTGCAACGAAGCCGGTTGTTGACCATTAGCACTGTACATGAAGACCATCAGATATAGAATTCCATATGAAAGCGTGCTTTTCATAGCTTAATTACTGGCCATTGATGCTTCTTTCATCGGCGGCAATTTGACCTCGATCATCAAACTATCCTTATCGCCTCCATAGGTTTTCGTAATGGCGTTTCCACCTCGCGACAAGCCTTCAAAGGTTCCGGCGTCCACCAAATCCCAAATCACGTATTTCGCCTTGCCGTCAACGGTGAACAGACCGAAATGGTTCTCGGAACCCCCTTGGTTCGCAGCATCTTTCCAGGGTTCATTAAAGGCTTCGAAATAAAAACAGGAAATGCTATCGGCATCGGTCCATTTTCGCATACCATGGTAGAACAAGCTTTCTTTGTACTCATCAGTTGCCCGTGACCCTTCATTTCCGTAATGACCGTTCGAAAAACTTGCCCAGCCGGTCTCACCGATATGTACCGGTTTATCGATACCCAGGCTTTTCATGTAGTTGACCACATTGCCATACTGGGTCTGGGCATAGGTTTGCGCCCGTTCCATGGCGACTTCGATCTTGCCTGCATCCGATAAGGCGGCCTCATCTTCAAGGTTGCCCCAAAAATCGGGGTTGTAATGGGTATCGTGCATCGGATAGGTGTGCACGGATAAAAAGTCGACCGCCGCGATCAAGGCGTTCAGATCTTCTACATGGTATTCGGCTTCTCCGCCACCCCATGAAGCGAAATTATCGGAACTGGTTACCCATAGGTCTTTCGAAAGTTCGCCGGAGGCTTTAAGTCCTTGCAGGTGGTTCACCCATTTTAAGATGACCCCTGGCTGCACATAGTAGCTGGCAGCCCATTTGACCATGGCCTCGTTACCGACGGCAATGACCTTGACGATATCCGGGTATTCTTGGGCCAAGCGAACCGCTTCCGCGATTTCTTCAGCGTTGCGCTCGCTTTCCACATTATGATCGGGTTCCAAACCCGTCCATGCGTTCTTACAATCGATCCAGGCTCCCAACATCACATACATTTCAAAATCGGGATCGGCCTCTTTCAATTCCCGAATAGCTTTCAATACATTGGACGCATGGGGCAGGTGTACTTTGTAGGTACGGAGCAATTTGATCCCCATGGCATCCATGATCTTCATATCTTCCTTTAACTCCTCGATCGTCGGTTCGATATCATGATCGATATGGCGATACCCTCCGTATGAAATGGCCTGATAAGCAGGATTCCCTAAGATTTCAGCAGCTGTCAATTCTTTTTCTGTATTCATTTCCTTACAACCAAAACTGGTGATCAATACGATTAAACTTGTTACAACAATACTTGATTTTTTCATGTCAGACTATTTTTGACCGAAACGTTGACTTGCACGATCTCACCGTTTCTTTCGAAAAGGTGTTGGCTGATCGTTTTGTTCAAAGTCTTCCCTTCGATCAAGGTTCTGGATGCATCCTTATGGACGATCTCGATTTTTTGTGTATCCGCCTTCCCATAGATTACGGGAACTTGGCAATAAGTAAAGCCCAAAGTGCCAGGCTCGAGTATCATTTCTTTATGCGCACCGGTAACGTCGACATAGCGGAAGGGTTTCGGTTCACCCACGAATTCGGTTGCCCGTAACAGGCGTGGGTCAAAGCTGATCTGCCCATGGTCGACCCCTACACCGAGCTCGCCGAAGCGACTGAGAATGTCTTCCTTGACCTGACCGGTCATCCCAGGTTGTTGTGCCCCTTTTCCGAATGGGGTATGTGAATAGGGATCCGTAGGGAAGGCACCGTACAAACTTGGAGCCTTATGCACACCGATTCCGGCATTGATTTCATAGAAATGGGCGATCAATCTACCTACTATTTCTTCGTTTTCCCCATGTGCGATAGCGCTTAAGCAACATTCTTTTACGGCCAACAACAGTTTGGAGACCATATGCCAATAAATCGATCCTAAACCTTCGTAGCCGAAAAAGGTACCTGAACGACCCGTAAACGACTTGTGATCGAATACGTTTTCGAAAATATCAAGGACCTCTTTCTTCGCGTCTGCGTTGACGACCAATTCGAGGGCATCAAGGGCTTCTTCAACATCATTGGCGTTCTTGAAATTCCCATTGAAATGATAGGTGCCGTTGGCGTCTTCCTCGATGATCTGACGATAACCTTCTTGGACCAACTTGCTAAGCAAGGTAGAGCTACGTGCGCTTTCCGATGGAATGGTGTTTTTATCCAAAAACTTGGGCAACTCCTTATTCGGATATAGGATATAGCTGTATTGATCTTCCCTAAAAAGGGAACTGGCCTTTAAGCCGTCCAAAACGTCTACCGCCTGTCGCCCGTTCAAATACCCCGAACTTAGCACTGCAACCTGCCCTTCCAACATTTCACTCAAGTACGCGATGGATACCCCACCGTTCGCTTCGACCGACATCAGATTATAGGCATGGTATAGTTTATCGGATCGCAGATTGGCCTCTATGGCATGTTCCATATAGCCGAGGGCCAATCCAAAGAACTCTTTGAGGGTCGCGGATGATAGTTGCTGCTTTTTGCCTGAGAAGGCATTGTTGTACACACTGGTACGGAAGCGATCACCCGCTTCACCCAAACCATCAAGGACGGTGCGTCGCTGATGATCATCAAAGCTCCCTTTCAAGAGTGCTTCACTAGATTGAAAAGTGGAAAAGATACCGTGGAAACAATCCAACAACTCTTTTGAAATCGGGAATTTCCTAGTCTCGGCCCCTTCGAATAAGGTATCGAAAAACTTGAGATAACGTCTTAGATAATACAAGGTTACCATCGAAACCCCATTGCCCACCAAGGCATTGTTCGCATCGTTCCATTCCGGCCGTTGGGTATTCATCCAAATACCTCCTTCAGGAATGAAATTCGATAGTTTGGAAAGCACCGAAGCCAACATTTTCTCGATGAAATTGACATGATGCAGTTCGCCATCGCGGTTTTTGATCAGGGCCGCGTCGGCACCGATCACCCCGCGTTCTTCACGTATGGCCTCATCCAGTTCCAAATCGAACTCAATAGTATCCTTCGGATTGGCCAGCAAATCGGCATATCCTTTGATCTTATACGGCACATTGGCGTAGACGAAAATATCCTTTTCGAAATAGGCTTCCAAGCGCTCGGGATAGTGTGCTTGGATGAATTCCAAGAACTTCAAAGAATAGATGATCTGGTGGTCGCCCCAATACCCGATGTACGACCATGGGTCATCGGGTTCGATGATCTCCCAATCAAATCCATCCTTCGTTACCCGATACGGGTTATAGCCATCGAATGTGGAGGCATTGAAGAATTTCAATATCATGGCGTCGATAAACTCAGGATAGGCGTAGGCCAAGGCTTCCCAGTTTTGAAAAATATCGCGCCAATTGCCTTCATAGTCGAGGATCTTCGACCCATCGACCTCACTATGGGTGTTGATCGAGAAAATATTCCATGGGCGGCTTGGATCTCCATGCCGTCTACTGAATTTCAAGGGCAGGTATTCCAAACATAATCGTTCGAAATCGGCATCTGAAGTGCCTTCTACCATTGCCTTGATCTCTTGTAACGATACGATTTCGGCCAGGCCCTCGATGCGCTCGCGATGGGCCTTGTAGACGTTTTTATTCGCTTTGGCCAAATATTTTGAAAAGTCGGTACGTTCAATGCGATAGTTATCATCAAAAATTCCACCCCTCATGATGTTGAACAATGTGTTCGAAAAGTGGCGTGCATCCTTTAAATCATCGGCGGTACACTGCATCGCGTCAGAAGCCGCGTTCAATTCGATCAATCGCTTGGTACCTAAGGCAATGTCATCGGCCAATTTGATTCGCAAGGCAGTGGGGTTGGCCAATTCGTTGCATAGTGCCACGATAGCGGAATGGTTTTGGTTGACATTCGCTACAATGACCCACTCTTTTTCCCGGTTGGCGGGAAGGGTTATGGTATCATACAGAAAATACGCCCCTTTTTCCCCTTTGATATCCGTTTCAGGATCAAGGGATCCATCGATACGAAACCGGTCCAATTGTAGCGAAGAAAGCAAATGCGATGCCTCAGGAAGGCCCAATGACCAAACCACATTGGCTTTCAAGGCTTCACTAGGTTCGGCCTTATCGACTATGATGGCACTCAACGCATAAATTCCGAGTCCGGACTTAGGTTCGAGTTCACTTCGTTTGTAGGCATCTACTAGGTTACTTGACCGGTTTTGGGTATCACTACCGACCCCATGGGGTACGATATTTTGGATACCATCGAGAACGGCCACTTCTACCGGGCTGGTCTCATGGTTGATCAAGCAGGATTTTCGGACAAAGCCGTACTCATTACTCGAATTCCAGTGGTATCTAAAGGTCAACCCTAGATCTTCATTCCGTTCTTCGAAAAGGATCTTGTTGCCGTGTATGTTCTTATAAAGGTTTCGGGTGATTTGGTAACGATCCCTATTACGGTCTGAGAATGGTTCCCAGACCTGCGGGTTACCGTCTTTTTTGACCCTTAGAATGGTCTTGCTACCGGTCACCTCGTTGGATTCGGTGATCTTGTCATCGGTATAATAGGGAAATAGGGAGTATTGGGCATTTTTTCTCCCTGCCGACAAGCCGCCATTACTTGAAATGAACATCCAGTGATTCGAATCACTGACAATGCTCATAAAAAATGGCCTTAACGCGTCGCTATCGGCTATTTTGAAATATCCTTCATTCTGTATCTGGACATAATCCATGAAGTCGTTCTTTATTGTAAGTTGATTTGGACATTAAAGGCCCGAAGGCCAGTTTTTTTTGTGATTCGGGAATTATCAGGAAGAAGTACCCTCCACCCGCTCAAGGCGAATCAAGCTGTTCTAAAAAAAGTAGACGACCAGACCGAACCCAGCCGATCGCCTACCTCATGATATATTTCCTAATTCAAATAATCCGTCATCAAATCTTGATCCACTATTCGGTTTATGGATTCAAGGTCACCGAGACATTGTCGATATTCATGGTTACGCTGCAACCTGCAACGGCACCACAAACCGTTTCGATCAAAATCGAAACCCCGTCTGAAACATCGGTACCCCCTGGAATCGTATAGGAGCCTGTATAGGTCGTCCAAGATCCACCAAGAACCGGTCCGGGTGACAATACTTCGGTAAAGGTGACCCCTCCTGGGCTTTCACCGAAAAGGATCACATTGACCGCAGCTCCGGGCTGCATGATCGATCCGATATGATCGAATTGGATCTGCACGGTATCGCCTGCCGCAACGGTTCCGGCCCCGATACGTTCTTGTTTGAAGGCTGGGTTGCCGCCGGTATCCCCTACGGTCAATCTACCTGACCACATACCGCCATTGCTGAGCGAGTTGTCAATGGTTGCAGTCCCTCCGTTTTGGAAGAGCATCCAACCTGTATCATCACCAGTTTCAAAGTCTCCGTTCGTTGCTATTCCGCTGCTTCCGGATCCTCCTCCAGAACCGCCGCCACTATCAATGACCAATGAAACGTCATCGATATTGACCAAACCGGCTTCGCCGTTCACATCGAAGAGTACCCTTGAGGTGGCATCACCGAATCCGTTGGCCGTTAAGGTCAACATGTAGGTGGCACGGGTCGCCGTGATGTTTACGGTTTCGGAGTTGTTTGAGAAATCACCGCCGCTCAAACCGATTCCGGCGATGATACCTCTATTCGTATCAGACCAAGCATCGAAGGTCAACACATAGGTTTCGTTGGGGATGATCTCCAATTTTTGACTCAAGTTCACCGCAAAAGGTGCCCCTGGATCCGGACTAGTGATATTGACCGAATAGAAGGAATTTCCATTTTCGGTTACCACGGGTGCCGGATTGTTGTCATCCACCCCTTGGATCCAAGGTGCCGCCCCGTTTTCGAAATCACCATTGGTCAACAGACCGTCATCAAAAGCAGCTTCAACGATGACCGTACGGGTCACCTGTGCAGCAGCGTTACCAGCCGCGTCACTTACGTCATAGGTAATCGTATACGTAGCTGCGGTATTGGTATCCACCATATCACCACCAACGACGATATTGGCCGAGATGTCTCCGTCGACATCATCGGTAGCCGTTGCCCCTGGATCGGTAAAACTATCACCGACCGTTAGATTGACTGTGGCATCACCGTTCAAGGTAATTACCGGTGCTACGGTATCGCCGGATCCGCCACCACCATCAATGACCAAGGAAACATTATCGATATTGACCAAACCGGCCTCTCCATTCACGTCGAAGAGTACCCTTGAAGTGGCATCACCAAATCCATTGGCCGTCAAGGTCAACATATAAGTGGCTCTCGTGTCGGTAATATTCACGGTTTCAGAAGTGTTCGAGAAATCGCCACCGCTCAAACCGATACCGGCGATGATACTTCTATTGGTATCAGACCAAGCATCGAAGGTCAACATATAGGTTTCGTTCGGAATGATCTCCAGTTTTTGACTCAAGTTCACCGCAAAAGGTGCTCCTGGGTCTGGGCTAGTGATATTGACCGAATAGAAGGAATTTCCATTTTCAGTGACCACGGGTGCCGGGCTGTTGTCATCGACCCCTTGGATCCATGGTGCGGCCCCGTTTTCAAAATCACCATTGGTGAGGAGACCATCGTCAAAAGCAGCTTCGACGTTGACCGTACGGGTCACCTGAGCAGCGGCGTTGCCAGCTGCGTCACTCACATCATAGGTAATGGTATAGGTGCCCGCCGTGTCGGTATCTACGGTGTCACCACCAACAACGATATTGGCCGAAATGTCACCATCGACATCATCGGTAGCAGTTGCTCCAGGATCGGTAAAGGTATCTCCGACGGTCAAGTTGATCGTGGCATCCCCATTCAGGGTGATTACCGGTGCTACGGTATCACCGCCCCCGGTATTGCCCAAGACCAACGAAACGTTGTCGATATTAACAATCCCGATTTCCGCTCCTGAATCAAAGAGTACCCTGGCATCAGGGGCTCCGAAACCTGCAGCGGTCAAGACCGCGGTGTAGGTTTGTCTTTCAGTGGTAATGGCTATGGTTTCCGTAGTGTTCGAAAAATCACCACCGCTCAAGCCGATACCCGCGATGACCGAACGCGAAACATTCGACCATGCATCAAAGGTCAGCGTATAGGTTTCCCCTTGTACGATCTCCAATTTCTGGCTCAAGTTCACATCGAAAGCGTTGCCTGCTGCCATCACATCGACCGAATAGAACGTATTGCCATTTTCGCTCCCTAATGGGGCAGGATTGTTGTCATCGACGCCTTGGATCCAAGGTGCCGCTCCGTTCTCGAAGTCACCGTTGGTCAATAGTCCGCTATCGAACCCTCCGGTATTGTCATCAACGACCAACGAAACATTGTCGATGGTCACCAAACCTGTTTCAGCCCCCATATCGAATAGGATCCTGCTATTGGCACCACCGAAATCGGCAGCCGATAACTGCAAGCTAAAGGTCTGGGTTTCGGTAGTCAGGTTTACCGACTGGCTGTCATTGGTAAAAGGTGCTTCGTTCAATCCGATACCTGCAAGCATGGTACGCGCTACGTCCGAAGAGGCGTCAAAGGTCAAGATATAATTGGTTCCTTGTACGATCTCAACGACTTGGCTCAAATTGACGTCGAATGGATTCCCGGCGGTTTCCACATTCACTTGGTTGAAACTGTTGCCGTTTTCGGTCACGACGTTAAGGCCGTTTCCAATCCATCCTTCACCACCGTTTTCAAAATCCCCGTTGGTCAAAAGACCATCATCAAATCCGGGATCAGCGGTAGCCACTTGTTCCACATCATCGATATAGAAGGTACCAGCGGTAGTTCCAGGCCCATCGACGAACAAGGTCAATCGGGCAAAGCTGGCATCGGAAGTAAAGTCAAAGCTGATCAACTCCCATCCGGTTCCTCCATGGGCAGTCGAAACCTCGACATCGGCACCGGTACCGGCTTCCAATTTCATCAAGACATCGACGGCGGTTTCAGACCAAAAGTTCATTTGAACCGTTTTGTCCTCGCTTAAATCAAGGGGTGCACCTAGGTCAAAGAAAATACCCTCAAAGGCTGCACCGCTATTGGTGATCTCACCCACTTGCGATTCGACGTTGTTGGACCCCCCAGGCGCTGGGTTGGCCACAACCGCAAAGGCGGCACCACCGAAAATGGTGGCATCATAACTGACCTGTGCATTATCAAAGGTAATCGGTAAAGCCACCTGTTCTGGAATCGAGATCGTGATTTGATCTTCGAACACATCGGTCGCCCCGGCCACGTTGGACGCGGTCAAAGTCACCGTAAACGTACCGTTCTCGAATATTTTGATCGGGCTGATCTCGGTCGAGGTGGTTCCATCGCCGAAATCCCAGGCGAACGAATCGGCATTTTCGGAAATGTTCAAAAACCGAACGGTTCCCGTATTCTCGACTATGGTCTGTGTAAAGCCGGAAACAACGGCCGGCAACACATTGCCCTCATCGTCTTCTTCACATCCTAAAAAGGAAATCAACAGGACCAGTAGTCCTATAATCTTGGTTTTTTTCAATAAAAATTTCATTGTATCGTGGAGTTAGTTAGTTTCAGTTTACATTGTCGTTCTCATATACCCTTACGTAGTCTACGATCATGGTTTGGGGAAACTGGGTCTCGCTGTTCGGTGACCCTACGAAAGATCCCCCAACGGCAAGGTTCATTAGAATAAAGAAGGGTTTGTCAAAGACCCAAGGTCCGGTCACATCTTCAGGGGTAATCTGGTTGTACAGGACATCGTCGACGTAAAAGTTGACAAAATCAGGTCCCCATTCGATTCCGAATATGTGGAATCCGGTGTCGAAGCGGTCGTTTTCCAAGGTGTATTCCTTTGAAATGGCGTTGCCTCCATTATACCCTGGTCCGTGGACACTACCGATCAATACGGTCGGGTTTTGACCCCGATATTCCATGATATCGATTTCACCGGCCGCTGGCCAAGGATTCTCATCGATATCAGCACCCAACATCCAAAATGCCGGCCAAATTCCTTGGCCGAATGGCAAACGGATCCGCGCTTCGAAACGGCCATACTGTTGTTCAAAAAGATCTTTGGTCAACAAACGCGCCGAAGTATAGGCAGAACCCTCGAAGTCTTCTTCTTGGGCTGTGATCAAAAGCACCCCGTTTTCAACGGTGACGTTTTCGGTTCGATCCGTATAATACTGCAATTCATTGTTACCCCAGCCGTTGACACCGGTACCGATATCATAGGTCCAGATCGAACTGTTGGGTGCCCCTTCGGTATCGAATTCATCTTGCATTACCAAAGTGGTGAAATTCGCAACCGTTTGTTGGTCGTCTTCCTCGCAGGCCATGGGTACCAATAACAGCATCCCTAAAACCGCGATATTTCGAGCGATCTTCCGGAAAGCGAAGAAGCGCTTTTTATTCAATTGATTTTCTAATCGGTTCATCTTCAATTTCGTTTTCTTGTTCATATTATTTTTTATTCCCTGTAGAAATAGATGTTATCGACAAGGATATCTGAAATGGAACCGGAGACAAATACGATTTGTGCCAGGTTGGCTCCATTAGGACCTCCACTAAAGGCCCCACCTGTTGCCGGGCCCGTAAAACTGGCAATCGGTATATCAAAACCGACCCAGCTATTGGTAGCCAAATCCGATCCATTGACCGTAGCTGATCCAGCACTGTCATCACCACCGAAATCAAAGGTTTGGTTGCCTCCGAAATCAACGAGTTCAATAACAAGGTTATCACCTCCTTGGAGCAATTCGCTCACTTGGATATCGACATGGATATGCGTCATCTGGGTAATATCGACCGTTGGGTTGGTAAATTCGGTCGCTACGAAATCCAAATTGGTGTATTGTAGGATGTTGATCCCATCACCAATAGTTAAGGCTCCACCCTCGGTAGACTGGCCGTCAAAAAAGCCGTTGAAGAAGTTCACCGGAACATTGGCATAACTATCACTGAAAATCGAGATGACGTTCGCTGGGTCACGAGTCGGTGCCGGAGCTGCGACGAACTCCCCTTGTGATTCAATGGTCAAGGAACCTTGGGCCCTTACACCGGCCAATTGTGCCGATATCTCGGCGGTTCCCGCCCCTACGATGGAAACAACGCCCAATTCACTGACGATCGCTACGCTCTCATCACTTGAACTGAATTGAAAATATGCCGGCGCTGGTTCAACGGTTTGGTTTTCACCTGAAGCCAAGTTGAACGTCTGACTCAATCCGGTTACCGTAATGCTCGATCCGATAAACGAGGTCTCGACGCGATCCTCACCATTGAAAATGGAAGGTTGTGCTTGGGCGACATTGCCCAATTTCTCGAATTGTACCTCATCGAAGAACAGGACATAACCGCCTTCATCACCCTCGAAAGAGGCCCCTTCAGCCAACCAGAACAACCCCAATTCACTAGTCAAATTGGTGGATTCCGGAATCGGAATCACATATTTCTCCCAACGGGTACTGACGTTCAGTCCATTGACCGTTGTAATGTAACGGTTTCCGGTCCCTTCATTGATCCCGAAACCGATCGAATTAATACTGGCCGCTTGTGACGCCTTGGCATAAAAGGTCAGGGCATCGAAACCGGAAAGGTCGCGCAAGGCCGTAGTGTTGAAAGTCGCCCCAACGAAACCGTTACCAAAGGCCGGTACATCGAAACGCATGGAGGCATCGCCTAAAAAGACTTCATCGGTTTCAACGCTGAAGGCTTCGGGATCGGCTCCCGCTCCAACGAAGGGGAAATAATCCAATCCTGCTGAGAAGGCGTCCAAGAATACATCCCCATTTGGTGGGAAGGTGGCGAATTCCACATCATCTGAAAAGTCCCGTTCACATGCTGAGAATACCAAAACCCCCAGTGATAAGAAAAAGACCGCTAATACTCTGATATTATTATAATTCTTCATAACGCAATTTTTTATTTCCCGATATTGATGTGTACATATGTCATGATCTCCCACTCGTTTCCGTTATCGAAACCGACCGGACTGATGGTCGGCTCGTTGGAGAACGGAGCCGCAGCGTTCGGCAAATACCTTGGTGAGAATTCGTTCAAAGACCTCCACGTTCCGCGGATCCCGATTTGGGTACTTGGTAAAATGAACCAATCCGGTTTGCCCAAGGTGGTCGAAATATCCAACATCAACTGAACCGGGAAGGTCAAGTTGAAGTCACGGTGGTAATCATACGGCCCCCAATCATTGATCTTTTGTTGGTACCGCAGTTTGAAGTTCTTATAGATCATTCGGATATCGCCTCCGAATCGCTTGATCAAGCGATCGGAATCCCCGTTACCCTGACCGTTTCCATAGTAAAAGTTACCGATGAGGCCGAAATCAGGACCGATCTTCGATACCATTCTCGAATGCACTTCCCATAAGTCTTGGGCTGGTGCTGAGGTCGGGAATGCGAAAAAGGTACGATTGGCCAAGAAACCGATATGCGCATCCATTGTGGTCGGCAAGTGACGGTAGACAAAACCAAGGTTCATCGCGAACTTGGCGTCTTCGGCACGATCGTTGTCCCATTCGTACATCCAAGTACCCGGAGTGGGATCATACGTAATCAAAAGCTCCCCTGCCGTAGTCTCCCTATTGGCCCTAACGGCGAATGGATCATCGATGATGTTACGAAGTCGCCCAGGACCTTGTACATCTTGTGGCATGGCATCCACGATGGGCTTTTGCCACATGAAGTTCGGCGCGATCTGGAATTTTCCGGTAGCGTAAGTGAATCCGGATAGGACATTGACCACGTTGCCGCTTCCGGTGTCCTTTAATCTCCATCCGGTAAAGGTCAAGGTCTGATCGGCACCACCATTGGCGATAAGTCCCATAGCAGCGGTTTGTCCGTACCAATTGAACCTTCCACCTTCATAGGTGATCTTCGCTTTACCCCCCCAGTTATCACTGGATTGGATGCGGTCTTCGAATACGGTATAATTACCCGGGGTTCCGGTAACGTCTTGGAAGGAAATCCCATTCAGGGGGCTTCCAGACCAAATACCTCCAAGTTCCACACCGAATTTTCCGAATTCCCTTTCAATAACCAACGCGGCCCTTTCGGTCGGCCATGGTGGAATCACACCACTACGGACTTGGTTGATATCGAGAACCCGTCTTCCGTTCTCATCCAACACGACATCGGTTTCGAAATCGCGGTGGTAGATACCGGTAATGTCGAACTTACCGAAATGTCTTTTATACTTGAAAAGCATGGTTGGGTTCGCACCCCACCATAGTTGTGGCCCCACAGCCACTTTCAATCCTTTCAACGGACCTTTTCCGTCGATTTCGGCCCCAAGGATCTCACCATTATAAATGTCGAGGTTCGGGCCGTAGTTGGCCTCTGGGTAAAAGCCGAAGAAATCGCCTTCATACCCCCAGTGGTAGTGGCCTGTACGATAAAAACCTCTGATATCGAACTCCTTTGCCCTCCATTCGAACTCGGCTTGATAGACCCGAATCCGGTTGACATCCTGGACCAATACATTGCCTTGGTCGGTGTTGACTTCCAAAGGCCTTGAATTGTTCTCGTAGAAAATCTCGTTGATCGGGTTCTGTGCGACGTTACCGACAACGTTGAAATTCACTTCGGCCCGCATGTTCGAGGCCGGATTCCCTTCTATTCCGATGAAATAAGATTCCATATGATCGAACCCGAGTTGGTTCGGAAAGGTATTCGGATCGTCGGGGTCAGCGGTATCAGGGGTGGTAATCAAACTACCTCCGGTATTGAAGGTGGCAAATTTCGCTTGAAGGTTACTGATTCGTAGTAGTTTTCCTTGCTCTCCGTTCAAAGCGGCCTTATCACCTCGTGCTTGAAGCTCGGCGGCCATCAAGTTGATGTTGTTGAAATGATTGGAGATGAAATCAAGGTCGACCCCTTGTGTGTAGGGATTCAACTGGTGGGCATCTTTCAAGGCGTAGTATGCAGCACGAGGATAGAGCTGGTATAAACCTCGGGAATCGGTCTGCCCTTTGGCACAGATCCCGAACCATTCTTCGTTCATGTTGTTCGCACCTTCATAGGCAAGGTCCAAGGTATACCCCCCACCGTTCCAAGTGGCTTCGGTCTGTTGGGTATCGGCATCCTTACGTTTGTCGAAACCGGCTTTCCACCAGCCATCTGAAAACTGGAAAGTGAATCCACCGATCGAATTGTTGGCTTTGCCCATTCCGGCGGCATTCTCATAAATTTCCTTCCAGTTGTTGACCATATAATAGGCCTGCATTTTCTGGTCTTCGGCATTTTTGACGGCATTATAGGAATCAGCCCCGAATTCAGTGAACATGATAGGCTTGTTCAGCTTCTCCTTGACCACTTCGAACATATCACCGAAAGAAACCCCGCGGTAGGTGTTGGTTCCATAGATATCGACATCTTTACACTCATCGGCGATGATATCGATGAACAGTACGTCACCATTACAGATGGCCACAGGATGGGAATCATCCAAAGCCTTGATTCTTTTGGTGGCCTCGTTCATCAAGCGATACATCGGACGCCCCCGCAATTCGCCAACGGCATCGATTTTTTCCTGGCCATCAGGAAAATCCTCCGTTTCGGCACCGGCCCAAAACAAACCGTAGTTGTTTTCATTCCCCAACAGGTACATCAATAAACCGGGAGTGTTCTTATACTCCTTGACCAAGGCCTCCACTTCCGAAAGCAAATACTCTTGCGTTCGCGGATCGTTATAATCGGTCACCGGCGTCCATACTCCATCGAGTGTCAACCCGTACCGTCCGAAAGAATCATTGAGCATGGTATAAATACCGTAATTCTCATAGATGTAACGGATCCAGCGAGCGGGCACCCCGGTGTACTGTCGGATCACATTCACGTTCATGTTCTTGAGCAGCGACATTTCCGTATCAAGGCCTGCCTTGATGATATCGTCTGACTTTTTCCAGAAACCGGCGTTTACCGTATTGGTACCAATAGGTATGTAATCCCAGTTCATACCATTGATCATAAACTCTTGACCGTTTACGACCAACTTGGGTCCTTGCCCTTCATCTACGACGGCGACTTTGTCGGCCTGTGCTTGCAAACCGGTCGCGAAGAACAAGAGCAATACGCCCAGTAAAATTCTTTTCATAATAGTTCAGTTAAAGTTTGAATTCAGTTGAAGAAGGCTTTCGGCACTTCCATCAAGGTTAAACATATCTTAAAAAATTAGGAATTCCTTAAAATCCACCTCAACAAAAAACATACATGGCAAAAAAAACCGGTCAATTTTATCAAATCATCAAAACGATTGATTGCCAGATAGTTATAATTGGCATGTTCAATATGGAAAGGCTCAGTTTCACCTCATGTTGTGGTAATGTTGAGGTGTTTTCGGAAAAGTGTTAAGTTCTTAGAGCTTCAAAATGTAGTCGACAAGGTTGTGATCGTGCGAAAGATCCATTTTTTTTCGCAAGCGGTACCGTTTTATCTCCACACTGCGCGCTGAAATGTTCAAAAGAGGGGCGATTTCCTTAGACGACAAATTGAGTCTGAGATACGCACATAATCGGATATCATTCGGTGATAAGTTCGGATGTGACTTTTTCAACTTTTTCAAGAACTTTCGATCGGCATTGTTGAACGCCTCCTTGAATAATTCCCAATCGTCGTTCTTGTTTAGATTCTTATCTATAATATCGATGATGGGTCTGGTAAAGTCTTTTCGTTCGCCACCGGAGACCAATTCGTTCTTCACTTGGGTCAGTAATTCGTTTTTGCGGATGATACTCAAAGTGGAGGCGGCAAGTTCATTGCTTTTGCTACGGAATTCTTTGCGCAGTTGTTCGTTTTTGATCTTGATGATCTCCTTTTCATTTTGAGCTTTGGCCAACTCCATTTTGCGCTCGTTCATTTCAATCAACTTGCGCTGCCTTCTTCGGTAATACTTGCGATATGAGCTATGCACTGCGAATGAAAACAGGATACCAAGCACCACATACCCTAAAATGGCCATGTTCGAATACTGCCAAGGCTTGTTGATGGTAAAGGTATAGGAAGCCGTATTTGCGGAAACCTGGTCCCCTATTTTAGCCCTGACGTCAAAGGTATATTCCCCATGTGGTAGGTTCTCGAAGGTCGCCGAAGCCTCTTCAGACCAGTCGCTCCAATTCAAATAGTATCCTTCAAGCCGATATTGGTATTTGGTCGGTTCGTAATTATTATAATTCGGGGTATAAAAGGAAATTTTCAGATTGTTCTTATCAAAGGCAAAGCTGCCTTCTTCATCGAGTGCCACATCGATCATCGGGTCGGCCGACTGTTCCCTGGATAACTGGCGGATTCCTCCGATACGTACCTCTACTTGCTTTTCTTCCAATTTATCGAGATCCAGCGTAATGTATCCGAAACTGGTACCCAAGAGATAGGTATTCCCTTCAAGAAGGGCGATGCTTTCATAGCCGATGACCCCATCCCTGGCGTTTTCATGCAAGGGTATTTTTTCAATTATAAAACCGTCGTTGAATTTGGCCGGTGCGATCCGGTTCAAATAGTTCCGTGAAAACACCCACAGGTTATCATTCTCGCCATCGACCACCATTTTTCCCGATACGTAATCGCCCTCGGTATAGGCGGTACTTAATACACTATCACGAACGAAGCCGGCACTAGTGGTATCGTACCTCATTATCCCCAGTCGGTGCGCATAATACAGTGTATTGCCGAATCTCGCGATCCCCGAATTGAAACCCGGCTCTAGCCAATCCACTTTCACATCAAGGGCAGCGTTAAAATCGGCATCGACCTTGATTTCAAAAACCCCTTTGTACTCGTGGTTGACGAATACCACCGTGCCCAAAACCTCGAAATACCGGGCCGAATTATCGAATCCTTCGATTTTGTTGCGGACCTTCCATTGCCCCCCTTGAGATTCAAGTATGTACAGGCCTTGGTAATTTCCTTGTAAAATAAGGTCGTTTCGATCGGGGATCGTCCCAATTTTCCACGTACCGGGAATGTTGGCGATTTTGGTCGCCCGACCCGCTGAAATGGTGTAGGTTCCTGTATGGTGTCCACAAAAAAGGGTCCCATCGATGTTGTTAAGCGACCATACCTGACCTTGGGTACCGGGAATCAATCGAAACCTTGGAGCTTCATCCAGTTTTTTATAGAACAGGCCTTGATTAGTCCCTAAATAAAGGTATTCCCCAACTTTTGCCGAGGCGTAAACACTACCGATCGCCCCACTATTGTCATTGTACACCTTAAAATGCGAACCGGGATCTACGTAGCCGATCCCATTATCCAACCCTAACCAAACCTTGGAGTCCATATCCTCGAAAACCGACAGCACCGTATTATTTCGCAATCCTTTGGTTTGATCGATGCGGTTCTTGAACCGGCCTTCACCGTCAAGGATCAAAAAGCCTCCCGATACGGTACCCAACGCGAAATCGGAATTCCGTAACCGAATCCCGCTGTAGATACTATTGCGGTCCAAGATGGAATCGGCAGGTATGTTCCATCGTTGCAAATCGCCATCTTTCAGGGTAAAAAATCCTTGATGACGGGTCAAGATCAACACACCATCGGCTATGTCGAATACATTGATGATCTCATCTTCTTTGAGCGGAGTCCCTTCATGAATCAAGACCTTGCTCCCTCCCTCGAACCGAAACAGGCCTTGGCCGGCAACTTGAAAGACGATACCGAGCTGCGTTTCGAAGATTCGTGGTAGCGAACTATCGGCAGGAACGAAACTTAGCGCTCCTGAGGCCTCATCAAAGACATAGATGCGTTTTTTGGATTGGAAAAGGACCTTTCCTTCGGCATTGATAATGTGCCAAAATTCCTCGTCTTCCAACAATTGTTCTTTACTGTTTTTTGAAAGGGACGTATACTCCAGATTGCCATCCCCATTCATTTCCCAATACCCAAACTCCATGTAGCAACCGGTATAGATTTTCGAGCCGATAACCATGACCGATCGCATGATCGTTTCATTCGGTGAGGGAAACAAGGCCCATTCGGCCCCATTATATTGGAGCAACCCATTGTTGTTCGCGACATAGATCAGTTTGCCAGGGGCTTGTGAGATGGCCCAATTTTGGTTCTCGGCACCGTATTCGGACGGGGCATAATTGTGAAGAGGTGGAATTTCCTGCGCTACGGTCACCTGCGCTAGCAAAAGCAAAATCAGGGGGAAATACTTCAACATACGGAGTTCAAAATCTTAAGGCATAGGGCGCTTCAGGGAGAAAGGACCTCCGATCATACGATCTCGGCACTCAAACCTGCCTGCAACAACCGGGTACAACGGGGTTTCAAGTCATCGTACTCCCCGGTCTTTACCGTACACTTGCCCTTATAATGCACGATCAAAGAGCATTGTTCGGCCTGTTCAGGGGTATGTTCACAAACATCGATCAGTGTGGTGATGACGTGATCGAAGGTGTTCACGTCATCATTGAAGAGCACGATTTCGTTTTGCTTTACGACTTCCTCTTCGACAAGTAATTCTTCGGAATATTTTTCCTGAATACCCATGGTACAGCTCCTATACGTTTCTAAAATACATATTTTGCCGCTACCCAATCGTTCTTTTCCATTTTTTTTCGGAATTCCCCACCCAGGTTTTGGCACAGGGAATTGAGGTCTACGACATCGTTTTCGTAAAATCCGCTCAGCAATAGCATTCCTGGCCGTTCCATGTGTTCGATATAGGTGGGTATGTCTTGGAGTAAGATGTTTTTATTGATATTGGCCAGAATGATATCATAGCGTGATTGCGAGAGGGTCGAAGCATCCCCTTGATATACCTTGATTTTCTTGCAAGCGTTTCGCTCGACATTTTCCAGGGCGTTTTCATAGCTCCAAGCATCAATGTCAATGGCGTCGACGGTTTGTGCGCCGCGCATTTCGGCCATAATCGCCAAAACCCCGGTTCCGGTGCCCATATCAAGCACGCGTTTGCCTAAAAAATCGATTTCGAGCATTTGGGCCAACATCATAAAGGTGGTTTCGTGATGGCCGGTGCCGAAACTCATCTTGGGCATGATCACGATTTCAAATCGCTTTCCGAAGGATCCATGAAACGGGGCCCTGACCGTACACGAATCACCGACGTGGATCGGTTCGAATTGCTTCTCCCATTCGGCGTTCCAATTTTGTTGCTGGATGGTTTTCCTGCTCCACTGGAGTTTGAACCCGGAATTTTCAAATATGGGCAAGGCATCGAATCGGGCGACATCGAATTGCGGTTCCGTGATATAAGCCAATAAGCCCTCTTCGTTCTCTACGAAACTTTCGAACCCGATCTCGGCCAAGTGGGCTATAACAATGCCCGTAGTCGGTTCAACGGGATCCAATTGAAATCGAAATTCAAGGTAATCCAACAGCTCAGTGATTTAAGTTGGGGTCAAATGGCCCTGATGATGGCCACGAAATCGTCGCACTTCAAAGAAGCACCACCGATCAAGCCGCCGTCAACATCGGGTTTCGAGAATATCTCTTTCGCATTGCCCGGTTTCACCGAACCGCCATATAAAATGGTGACTTTTTCGGCCACTTCGGTTGAAACGCCAGCGGCAATGGTCTTTCTGATAAAGGCATGCATTTCTTGTGCTTGTTCCGGACTTGCGGTTTCACCCGTACCAATGGCCCATACCGGTTCGTAAGCCAAAACGATGTGCGACCAGGCCTCCGGGGCCAAATCGAACAAGCCGTTTTTCAATTGCGATTCGACGATTTGGAAATGGTTTCCTGATTGTCGGTCTTCCAACTCTTCCCCGAAACAGAAAATAACCTTCATTGATTTCGCAACGGCGGCTTGTACTTTTTGGGCGAGCAATGCATCGGTTTCCCCAAAATGCGAACGGCGTTCGGAATGCCCCAAAATCACCGTATCTACCCCGATATCTAGGAGCATATCCGCTGAAATTTCACCGGTAAAGGCGCCATTTTCGGCAAAATGCATGTTTTGGGCAGCCACTTGTATTACCGAACCCTCCAGACTTTTGACACTTTGCGAAAGATTGACAAAAGTGGGAGCCACAATGACCTCAGCCTCGGTATCGGGCAGCTTGGCGGCCAATTCGGAAAGCAAGGCTTCGGTTTGGGCAAGATTCTTGTTCATTTTCCAATTTCCTGCGACAATTTGGGTTCTCATAGTATTGTTGTTAGTTTTTTGTTTCTGGTATCAATCGGTTGATTTCTTCTATGGTATAGGCCTTGAATTCGAAATCCTCACCAAAGATCCGCTTCGCATTGGCAATGACGTCATCATCGAATCCGGCTTGCTCTCGTAGGATGTTCACTGAATCCATATTCGCTATGGGCCAAATGAAGTCGATCGCTTTCGGGGAGCCGATATAATAACTCGACCCTTGGGTACCATAACGTTGCGGTTTGTTCTGCCCCATCAAATACCGATCCAACATCATGGCGTACAAGCGATACGGAAGTTCTCCCGCTTCAGCGGCCTGCTCCATCAGCCCAAGGTACTCTGGAATGCGATTCGAATGTTGGATGACATACCAAGCAGCAATCCCTGCCCTTTTCCCGACCATACTTTTTCCTGGATACCCATATCGGGCCATGATATCGGCAATGAAGGCCATATTGGAGCTGTCAATTTCCATTTGCAGACCCCAATCGTCCATCGATGGGTTCTTCCGGTACTTTTGGTCGAGTTCCAAAATACTGTCCAATTGCTTTTTGAGGGCGAGGTCAAAGTATATCCCATTTTCAGGGGTTTCGAATTTCAAAGATCCGAAATCATTGAAGTGTTCTTTCTGCGCGATCGTCCCTTTGTTTACCACCAAAATGGCCGGATTCGAACGGACGATAGTCTTAAGGGTCGTCTCATCGGTGAAATAAAACTCGAAGTTCAAGTCGTATTCCCCAACAATGGCGGAACCCAGCTCGGCACTTGAGGCCGACATGCCGATGACCTTATATCCATTGCGGATGGCAGCATCGGTTTGGGTTTTGACCGTTTCGAAAGCGGCGAGATCGCTTTTTGCCAGGTCATAGGCAATGACCATAACCAAGCGTTCTTCGGCCATGAATTCGGTCGTAAAATCCTGTCCTTCCTGTTCTATGGTAAAATCGTGTATCGGTGGCTCATAGCCTTTTTGGATTTCTTCAGTCTCCACACCGACGAACTCCCCCTCGACCGTTGGGTAGTCACCGTTGGTCACCACGACCTTTTCGCCTTCGGGAGTATTGAACTTCCATGCGTATTCATAAATAGGTTTTGGCGCGTCTTCGGGCACCACCATACCTTGCTCGATATTGGCCCCGATCTTATAAGGCCTGAAATCCTTAACCGGCAAATGGTTCAATACATGATAGCCGAATGCCACACAGGCTATCAAAGCGATGCCGTGAAGCACCCAACCCACCTTTGCTGAAAACAGCGGTTTGATATGTTTGATTCCTAATACCAATATGACGATCAACACAAGTAAAATCACGTCTTTGGTAAAAGATTCCCAGGGGGTCAACTTGACCGCATCGCCAAAACACCCACAATCGGTCACTTTGTTGAAGTAGGCCGAATACCAGGTCAGAAAGGTGAAAAAGACAATCATGCCCAAAAGGCTCCAAACGGTTAGCTTGGGTTTGAAACCGGTCAACAACATGATGCCCAACAGCACTTCAACGATCACCAACACCAAGGCGATGGCCAATGCCAACGGCATCAAAAAAGGAAGATCGAGAACGCCTTGGCCAAAGTATTCCTCAAGTTTAAAGGAGAAACCGACCGGGTCGTTCAATTTGATGAGTCCACTGATGATGAAAAGGACTCCCACAACGACTCTTGAAAATGCGACTAGGTATTTCATTAGGCCTCACTTAAATGTATCAATGCAAAAACGGCGTAGTTGATGATGTCTTGGTAGTTGGCGTCAATACCTTCGCTCACGAGGGTTGCCCCTTCATTGTCTTCGATCTGTTTGACGCGAAGCAACTTCTGCAAAATCAAGTCGGTTAGTGAGCTAACACGCATATCACGCCATGCCTCGCCGTAATCATGATTTTTGTCGAGCATTAGGGTTTTGGTTTCCAACACCTTGGCATCATAGTGCCTTAAAGCTTCCTCAGCAGACAAATCGGCCTGTTCGGCAATACCCAATTCAATTTGGACCAAAGCCATGACCGCATAGTTGACGATCCCTATGAATTCGGATTGCTCTCCTTCATCGACCTTATGTACTTCATTTTCCTGAAGACCACGTATGCGCTGTGCTTTGATGAACAGCTGATCGGTCAAAGAAGGCAACCTTAATATCCGCCATGCCGTACCGTAATCGATGGTCTTCTTTTTGAAGAGCTCGCGACACGAATGGATGACCGCATCATATTGGCTTGAGGTTTGCTGCATAAACTGCTTGAATTGTTATAATTTCGACACCGATAGTCGGTTTTTGCCACAGGGCCAAAGATAACGAAACCGAACAAAGCACCTCGGCTTTATGACCATAAACTGCAACGGACTTCTAATCGATCTTTCAACACCCAAAGTCATGGGAATCGTCAACGTTACACCGGATTCCTTTTACGATGGGGGAAGGCTGAAAGATGCCTTGGATGTGCTCCGTCAAGTAGAAACCATGTTGAACGAAGGAGCGACATTCATCGATGTAGGTGGATACAGCTCACGCCCAAATGCCCAAGAGGTATCCATAGCGGAAGAACTTCGAAGGGTTTTGCCGATTACGGAAGCACTATACCGTGAATTTCCCGGAATCTTGCTCTCCATAGATACCTTCAGAAGTACCGTGGCCGAGGCCGTCTTGGAGGCCGGAGCCGCGATGATCAATGATATTTCGGCCGGCCATCTTGATCCCGGCATGCTGGAGACCATCGCCGCCCATCAGGTGCCGTACATCATGATGCATATGCGCGGTACCCCCCAGACCATGCAGCAACAAACGGATTACGGAGACCTTGAGCAGGACATCATCCACTACTTTTCAGAACGTTTGCGCAAGATCGAGGCCTTGAAGATCAATGATGTCATTCTCGACCCTGGATTCGGTTTTTCGAAGACTACAGCGCAAAATTTTCAACTCTTGAACCATTTTGATGTGTTCCAGCATTTGGGCCGCCCCCTATTGGTCGGTCTGAGCAGAAAATCGATGATATACAAAACGCTGGATATCGCTTCTGAACACGCCTTGAACGGTACTACGGCACTACACATGATCGCTTTGACCAAAGGGGCTTCCATTTTGAGGGCCCATGATGTGAAAGAGGCCATGGAATGTGTTCGTTTACATGCCTGCCTGGTTCCGCCACATGATCCGGAACACTAACCCTATTTTTTTTACTTTTACAAAAACACGGCCTTTGGATTTCCTCAACTTTCTTGAATTCAAGATCACCGATATCATCGATATCATTTTGGTGGCCGTATTGCTCTATTACATTTACAAACTGGTCAAAGGCACCGTGGCCATCAATATTTTCATAGGTATCGTCATGGTCTGGGCCCTTTGGAAGCTTACTGAATTGCTGCAAATGAAAATGATCAGCAGCGTGGTCGGAGGCTTTATGAACATCGGTCTGATCGCCTTGATCATCGTTTTCCAGCAAGAAATCCGTAAGTTCCTCTTGATGATCGGATCGACCAATTTCGCGTCGAAACGCAATTTCATCAAGCATTTCAAGTTCTTGAGACAAGAAGGGATGCCCACCGATACCGATATTGATGCCATCGTTTCAGCCTGTGAAAAAATGGGCATCAGTAAAACCGGGGCGATCATCGTCATTGAACGCAATAATAGCCTTGATTTCATTAAGTCAAGTGGTGACAAAATGAACATTGAGATCACCCAACCGATCATCGAAAGTATTTTTTACAAAAACAGTCCCCTACATGATGGGGCGGCCATCGTTCAAGACAATTACATCACGGCAACACGGGTCATCTTACCGGTTTCTAACGAACGCACCATACCCCTCCGTTTTGGTCTCAGGCATCGCGCGGCCGTCGGCATCACTGAAAAGACCGATGCGATCTGTTTGGTGGTGAGTGAAGAGACCGGACTGATCTCTTACATCAAAAATGGGGAATTCGTTTTGTACAAAAGCCTCGAAGAATTGAACCAAATGCTTAAAAAAGACCTTGCTTAATGGAATGTAAGACTTGTGGCAGCAGCCTTCGATCCGATTTCAGTTATTGCCCAAACTGCGGGGCGAAGATCATACGAAACCGTTTGACCTTAAAAAACGTCTGGCAAGACTTGACGTTTCAGGTGTTCAATTTGGACAATACCCTCTTCAAGACCATCAGACACCTCATCACGAAACCAGAAGCGGTCGTTGAAAGCTATATCCAAGGGGCGCGAAAAAAATACATGAACCCGATCAGTTTTTTCGCGATCGCGATTACCCTTTCGGGACTGTTGTTTTTTCTCTTGCGCAACGTATACCATGTCAACTTACTGGAAAACAGTTTGAGCGATGCGAAAACCCCCAACATGGAATTCGTTTTTGATTATCAGGGCATTATGGCGTATCTCATTACACCGATTTATGCCTTGATCACCTGGCTCTTGTTCATCGATATCAAAAAATTGAATTATACGGAACATTTGGTGGCCAATGCCTTTACTACAGGGCAGGTTTCTTTCTTCCAATTCTTGGTGTCGGTACCCTTATTCGGTTTTTTCAACGTCAAATACGATATTTTTAATTGGCTGTTTATCGTAGTTTCGGTCATCTACCAATTCTATGTGTTCGGCAGGATCCATAAAACCGGATTCATGAGTACCTTCTTCCGGGGTTTGGGGTATTTGTTCCTTATGGTCTTTGTAATGGTACTTATCGGAATAGTATTGATCCTTGTGGGCTTACTGACAGGAGCCCTGAGCCTACAGGATTTCGCACCTCCGAAATAAACCTTGCTAGGCCACCTCTTCGGCCATGAATTGCGCCTCATAAAGGTCACTGTAGTAACCGTCCTTGGCCAACAATTCGGTATGGCTGCCCACTTCCACGATCTTACCGGCGTCCATGACAATGATCTTATCCGCCTTTTTGATCGTCGCCAAGCGATGTGCGATGATGATCGAAGTACGTCCTTCGGTGATCTTGGCCGTAGCCTGTTGAATCAACTGCTCTGAATAGGTATCGACCGATGAAGTGGCTTCATCAAGCACCAAAATACTCGGTTGGCTAACATAGGCCCGTAAAAAAGCGATGAGTTGTCGTTGGCCGCTAGACAGCATGGTACCCCGTTCCTTTACATTGTATTGATAGCCATTGGGCAGACTGGAGATGAATTCGTGCACCCCGATTTCCTTGGCGGCCTCTTCGATTCGCGATTCGCTTACCGAACTTTCTTGCAGTGAGATGTTGTTCGCAATGGTATCGGCAAACAGAAAGACGTCTTGCAAAACCACCGCGATATGGGAGCGCAAGGATCGCAAGGTAAATTCCTTGATATCGATTCCATCAATTCGGATGTTGCCCGAATCGATCTCATAAAAACGGTTGAGCAAATTGATGATGGTTGACTTGCCCGCACCCGTCGCCCCAACGATGGCCACGGTTTCACCGGCATTGACCTCGAAGGAAATTCCATGCAATACCGGCTCTTCAGGGATATAACTGAAATGAACTTCTTCAAAAGCCAGGGTCCCTTTGATCGTTTCCTGTTCCAATGACCCGGTATCGGGGATATGGCTATCCGTATCCAAAATGGTAAAGACCCGGTTTGCGGCCACCATACCCATTTGCAGCGTATTGAATTTATCGGCGATTTGGCGAAGCGGACGAAACAACAAATCCATCAGAAAAAAGAAAGCGAATATCGATCCGGTATCGTTCAAGCCGACATCGTTGATGTTTTGTATGACCCCGAAATACACGACCAAGCCGATTCCGATGGAATAGGAAATTTCAGCGATCGGGAAGAAAATCGAATTGTACCAAACGGTTTTGAGCCATGCGTTCTGGTGTTTCTCGTTGATTTCCCTGAACTTTTCCTTTTCAATGGCTTCCCGATTGAATAGCTGCACCACTTTCATACCCGCAATCCGTTCCTGTACAAAGGAATTCAAATTAGCGACTTGGGTGCGCACTTCGACAAAGGCTACTTTCATAGCGCGTTGGAACAAGCGGGTGGCGATCAAAATAATCGGAAGGATGGCAAAAACGATCAAGGCCAATTTCCAATTGATGACGATCATCACCCCAGCCCCGGCCAACATTTTCAAAAGGTCGGAAACGATTACGAAAAACCCTTGGCTGAATATCTCACCGATCCGTTGCATATCGGCAACGGCGCGGGTCACCAAGACCCCAATGGACGAATTGTCGAAATAGGTCATCTTGAAGGCCATCATTTTTTCGAACAACTTGACGCGTAAATCCTTAATGACCGATTCACCCAACAAATTCGCGAAGTAATTGAAGGTCAACTGACACAACACCTGACCGAAAAGCACCGCCGCCATGATCCAAACGGTGACGGTCAATAGATCGAGATCACGTTCGGTCAAGGCTTTGTTGATGATCTCACGGACCAACACGGGCGTCAACACGGCAAAAGCGGCTAGAAAAATCGCAACGAAAGCCACCAACCAAAAGATCTTTCGATAGGGTTTGGTGTAGCGGAATACCCGTGTGAACAGCTTGAAGTCAAACGCTTTGCCTATTTCTTTTTCCTCACTCATTCAAATATGGTTTCTGGATATCGCACGTCTGTTAAATATAAGCCTTTTGCGGGCACGGAGGCCCCTGCTTGGCCACGGTCTTTGCTTTCAATGATCGATCGGACGGCTTCGACCTCGATTTTCCCCAATCCGACTTCCAAGAGCGAACCGACGATGGCGCGGACCATATTGCGTAAAAACCGATCGGCCTTGATGGTGAATACCAAAAGTCCGTTCTTAAACTCCCATTCGGCGTGACGTACCGAACAGATAAAGGTCTTTACATCGGTATTCGATTTGGAAAAACACTCGAAATCGTCATATTCCAGGAGCAATGCCGCCGCTTGATTCATCGCATCCACATCCAAAGGGCGGTGGATCACATGGGCGTGATCGGTAAAGAAAGGATCTTTGCCCAGGCTGATCCAATATTCGTAAGTACGTTCAACCGCATCGAACCGGGCATGGGCCCCTTCGTTCATTTTTCGAAGCGCTTGTACGGCGATATCCTCAGGCAAAAGGGCATTGAGTCGATGGATCAAGTGATCATGGTCAGCTATGGTACTATGGTCGAAATGGGCATACATGCACTTTGCGTGCACCCCGGCATCGGTACGACCCGCCCCTACGATGGCGATTTCGGTACGCAACAAGGTGCCAAGAGCCGTTTCAAGTACCTGCTGCACCGAAATGGCATTGGGTTGGTTTTGCCAGCCGTGGTAGGCTTTTCCGAAATACGAAAGCTGGATGAAATATCTCAAGCGAATCAGCTATTTTTGAGTTTCTAAAGATACTTTAAAGCGCAACAACGCCTTGCGAAACCAGACATTTTAGGAAATTTTTAGCGTAGTGACGAAAATCCTTTTGCTTTCCGACACCCATGGCCATATCGATAACGCCATACTCAAATACGTAGCCTTGGCCGATGAGGTTTGGCATGCTGGCGACATCGGGGATCTTTCGGTCACCGATCGTATTTTGGCCGAGGGAAAACCGCTAAAAGCGGTCTATGGCAACATCGATGACCATCGTGTTCAAATGGAATTCCCGGAACACCAACGCTTTTTTTGCGAATCCGTTGATGTTTGGATCACCCATATCGGGGGGTACCCTCCAAAATACAACGGACGGACCCGCGCCGAAATCAAAAACAACCCGCCCCAACTCTTCATCTGCGGACACTCGCACATTCTTAAGGTAATGAACGACAAGGCCCTTGACCTGCTGCATATGAACCCCGGGGCCTGTGGCAAGCAAGGGTTCCATCGCATACGTACCATGCTTCGGTTCACCATAGACGGGAAAAAAATAGATAATTTAGAGGTCGTAGAGCTCGGAACACGATAATGCAACGCACGAACAACATCTTTTTTAGGGTGGCCCTAATGGCCTTTTTTTGGTCGGGTTTATCACTTTGGGGTCAGGAAACCGGGGCTTCAATCATCGTATTGGGCACGGTACAGGATGCCGGCAGTCCACATGTCGGGTGTGAAAAAAGCTGCTGCAGTTCGTTGTTCGAAACACCCGATACCACGCGCAAAGTGGTGTCTTTAGGCCTTTATAATTCCGCCCAGGGCAAAACCTATCTCTTTGATGCGACTCCCGACCTACCCGAACAACTGCGCATGTTGCGCACCAAAAGTGCGGTACCCCATGAAGTCCCTGACGGCATATTTTTGACCCATGCCCATATCGGCCATTATTCAGGCCTCATGTATTTTGGGAGGGAAGCCCTAGGGGCTAAAGGTGCCCCGGTATATGCCATGCCCAAAATGGCGGCTTTTTTAACGAACAATGGCCCATGGGACCAGCTGGTGAAATTGGGCAATATCGCACTTAGACCATTGCGGAACGAAACAACGGTATCCCTTGGCCCGGGACTGGAGGTGACCCCCTTTTTGGTACCCCATCGTGACGAATATTCCGAAACGGTCGGATTCAAGATCAGCGGCCCGAACAAAACGGCACTTTTCATTCCTGATATCGATAAGTGGGGCAAATGGGACAAGCAGATCATCGCTGAAATCGCCAAGGTCGATTTTGCGTTTTTGGACGCGACCTTTTACGATGGCGAAGAAATCAACCATCGTGATATCTCTGAGATTCCCCATCCTTTCGTCATTGAAAGCATGGCCCTGTTCGAACAACTATCGCCTGAAGAACGGGCCAAGATCCATTTCATCCACCTAAACCACACCAACCCCTTGTTGGACGCCAATAGCGAAGCCTCGCGGACCGTCAGGGAGAAGGGGTTTCAAGTAGCCCGATTCGGAGATCGTTTCCATTTATAATGTAAAAGCCCCGATGTTTCCATCGGGGCTTTACGCACTAATACTACTAAGATGTTAGGTTCAACGCAAACGATCCACAGATTTTACAAGATCTTCATCCTTTTTGATGGCTCTGTTGGCCAGAACCAGAAAAACGATAGAAAATACAGGAATCAGCATCCCAATACCCTTCTCAGAAACTTCGGTTTCTCCGGATAAGTTTAGGGACCGGTAAACGAAAAATCCTAGTAAAAAAAGATTCAATATCATATTCAACCTGTTCAAAACAAATTGATGTTGCCTGTTCTTATACAGCGCGATACTGATTACCGCCAACCCGGCCGAAACCATAAAGGCGATCAATACCACCATGAGGCTTTCGGCATACACGGCAGTTGCGTCAGGGGTGGTCCAAACCTTTAGGAAAAAAGGCAGTACACCGGCCAAAACCAGCACCAAAAACAAATAAAACGATTGGATCCGTTGAATCATTGTCTTTTTCTCGCTAGGGGCAGCAAAAATACGCCTCTTTTCGACAAATAAGCTGCTTTCTTTAAAAATAATTTGTATCATTGTACTGTTATTAGCATGACACTTACCCCGGGAGTTCATCCCACCGTAATTCCAAATAACAGCGTACTTCAAAGATTTTCAAGTTTAACGTATCCCTTATTTAATGTTTGAGATTTCAGATCTAAAAGCTAAGAAGCTTCCTGAATTGCAGGAGATTGCCAAAGAATTGAGCGTCCCAAAATTCAAGTCCATGAAAAAATTGGATTTGGTCTATCAGATTTTGGATGTTCAGGCTTCAAACCCCAAGGCCGTTATCTCTTCGGCTCCTGCAGCACCCAAAGCACCAAAGGCACCCAAAGCACCAAAGGCGCAAAAAGAGCGTCAAGCGGCACCGGCCCCTGAAAAGAAAACGGGCCACGCCCCGAAAGCGGAATCGAACCCCCAACAAAAAGAAAAAGACGGGGGTCAAAAAAAAGACCAACACAAACAAAACGGTCAACAAAAACATCAAAACCGCAAGCACAATACCCCTAACCAACGCCACAACCAAGACAAAAAGAACAGCAACTTTGACAAAGACCTTAAAAACAGGTACAAAGAACCTGAGTTTGAGTTCGACAGCATCATCGAAAGTGAAGGCGTACTCGACATCATGCAAGACGGTTATGGGTTCTTGCGTTCTTCCGATTACAACTACCTATCATCACCTGACGATATCTACGTGTCCCAATCGCAGATCCGATTGTTCGGCCTGAAGACAGGAGATACGGTCCTTGGGAACATCCGCCCCCCGAAGGAGGGTGAAAAGTACTTCCCGCTGATCAAAGTGAACAAAATCAACGGTCTTGATCCCCAAGTGGTACGTGACCGTGTGGCCTTTGAGCATTTGACGCCCCTTTTCCCGAAAGAGAAATTCAATGTGGCCGATCGCCAGAGCACGCTCTCGACCCGGATCATCGATTTGTTCTCTCCTATTGGTAAAGGCCAACGGGGCATGATTGTCGCCCAGCCCAAAACGGGTAAGACCATGTTGTTGAAAGATATCGCGAATGCCATTGCGGCCAACCACCCCGAGGTATACCAGATCATTCTCTTGATCGATGAGCGTCCGGAGGAGGTGACCGATATGCAACGAAATGTTCGTGGTGAAGTCGTGGCCTCAACTTTTGACAAAGAAGCGACCGAGCACGTGCGGGTAGCGAATATCGTCATTGAAAAAGCCAAGCGCTTGGTAGAATGCGGTCATGATGTGGTTATCTTGTTGGATTCGATCACCCGTTTGGCGCGAGCGTACAACACCGTACAACCCGCTTCCGGTAAAGTATTATCAGGAGGGGTCGATGCGAACGCCTTGCACAAACCGAAACGGTTCTTCGGGGCGGCCCGTAAAATCGAAAACGGAGGCTCTTTATCGATCATCGCCACGGCCTTGACCGAAACCGGTTCTAAGATGGACGAGGTGATTTTCGAAGAATTCAAAGGTACCGGTAATATGGAACTGCAGTTGGATCGTCGAATTTCGAACCGTAGGATCTTCCCGGCCATTGACTTGATCTCTTCATCGACACGACGCGATGACCTCTTGTTGGACGAGACCACCATTCAACGGATGTGGATCATGCGAAAATACCTAGCCGACATGAACCCGGTAGAAGCCATGGAGTTCATGGAGCAACGTATGAAGCAGACCCGAAATAACGAAGAGTTTTTGATGACCATGAACGAGTAGGTCAGTCAACAACCCTCAAAGCATAGATTTAAACCCCAAGGGCATCGCTCTTGGGGTTTTTTTTTAATCGTGTTGCCACAAAACCCTATCTTTAAGCTGATATCCCCCAAAAATCGAAGTTCATTTAAAGAAAACATCATGAAAAACAGTAACCGAATCCCATTTATCAGCGCTTGCCTCGCATTACTGGTTTTTGCTTGCCAAGAACAACCCAAACCGGAATCCGAAGCAGCGTCCTCTACCCAAGTCGTAACCATCGAAAGACCAAAAGAAATCATCGATCTTGATGCGGCCGACTCCTTGTTCGTCAACTATTCGCAACGAAGGACCGAGGCCATCGTAGCTTTCGAAAATACCAAACAAGAATCGGATGCCGAGGCCTTCGAACCGACCCGTTTCGTTTCCTTTGATTTGGAGGTGGTCAAACAATACATCGCCTATGTAGAACAAGAAGGGGAAAAAGGTGGGGCAAAAATCGATAGCCTTCGCATTTATTTGGGGAATTATGGTGAGGTTGACGGAGCAAATGACCGGCATAACACCGTATTCATCGTACCTGCGGCCCAAACAAAGGCCGGATACGGCGGTATCTACATCGATGAGGAAGGGCAGGCCCAATTGATGACCACTTATTTTCATGGAAAGGGCAATGGTCAAAGCGAACCTAAATCAGAGGCCTCTATGTTTCCTAGCCTAAACACCAATCTCTACAACGGAGGGAGTTTGGTTTTGAATTTTGGTCATTGTTGTCCTCCCAATAATGGTGATTTTTAAAATCGCTCTTGATCCATGATTGAATTTTTATCAAGGAATTATTTTTTAATCGTTTATGGGATTGCCTGGGTGTTCTCCGTGCGGTATTACGGGAAATATTTCGATACGGTTTTGCGATTTTTTCCCATCATCATCGCCTATACTTTTTTTAGTGAACTGTTAGGGTATCTCATCGGCACTTCGGACGATTTTGCCTTTTTTGCCAAATTCAAATCGGCCAATGACCTGATTTACAACATATACACCTTGATTTTCTTTCCTTTTTTCTACTTTGTTTATTGGAAACTAGTGAAGAACGAAAACTACAGATCATGGATCAAAATCTTGTCGGTATTGGCATTGGCTTTCTACCTGGTCAATGCCTTTATCTACAATCCATTGGTTAAGGTCCTATTCTATGCCCTGTGTTTCGCATCCTTCGTTTTGGCCCTCTGTGTCGTATTTTATTGGTTGGATAAAAGGAGCCATTGGCAATGGCGCACCGAAAAGTACAATCTGATGACCTGGGTGTCGATTGGGTTGTTCGGTTTTTATTCCATTTTCCCCATCATCTTCTTACTTAATTTTCTAAACAAAGATCTTTATCAAATCCTTCACTTAGGAACCGTACACAAAATTTTCATTGTACTTATGTACGTATTGTTCAGCATCGGTTTTGTGTTGAGCAGTAGAAGGAACTTTCATTAATTTTATCATTTTGGGGCAGTACTTTTTAGGATTTTACGCGTTGGCTTTGATTGCCTCCATGGTTACTTACCGACGTTTCTTCGACACCCCCTTGCGCTTGTTCCCGATTTTTATCGCTTATACTTTTTTCAATGAATTGTTGGGTTATTTCATCATGCATTTCGAAGAATTCTCGTTCTTCGAAGACGAGGCCTATCATTGGCACAATGTGATCATTTACAATATTTACCATATCATTTTCCACGCCTACCTTTTCTGGGTGTATTTCAAACTTTTGAAAAACCGGAAGCATCTTACATGGTTCAAACGACTGGTGGCAATGACGGTAATGGCCTATGGGGTATCCCTCTTTTTTCAAGACCCCCTGCATTCAAACCTGTACTATGCGGATACTCTATGTTCGATATCCATGGTGATCGTCATCGGGTGTCATTTTTCGGAACTATCAAAATACAGTAGAGCCGCCAATTCACACAACTTAATGGTCTATTTTGGGGCAGGGTTCTTTTTGTTCAACCTCTACTTTCCTTTCTATATCCTAAACGGATACCTAAATGTCGATTTTTTCTTGGACTACCACCTAAGACAGGTGCTTTGGGGGGTCATATCGGTGATGTATAGTACGTTCACCCTGGGCTTCTTCATTTCTAAACGGGCCGCGTTTCGCTAAGTCCGCACCACTTCACCACAACCCAGACCATTTTCACAACATTACCCTGCCGTTCATCGGTAAAATATATTATAAAGTAAGAATATTCGTTCTTTTGTTGTTGTTTTTACTGAATTGTTGGTTTATCGAAGCAATGCTGCAATTCAGCGATACTTAATAGAGTCCCATATATAATTAACCTATAAAACAAGGTTGTACGCACAACTTTGTGGAAAACTACAGCTATGAAAAAGCACCAATTTGTTTGTAAAGCACTGTTCCTATTCGTCGTATTGATCGGGTTGAACGCCTGTGTCAAGGATACCATCGAAGATGTGGTCGATGACACCGTTCAAGAAGAGGAAGATGACCAAGAAGATGACTTTGACGAGTCGGCCATAGTGAATTTGGTAATTCCGGAAGGATTTGAATTCGCCACTTCGACGAACACGACCATCACGATCAACGATGCTTCTCCGGACGCGATTTATACGGTCTATGCCTATAACAACGCCCAATTCAACCCTACGGAGCGCAACGTGACCAATGATGAGGGGGAACCCGATACCGAGTTTTCATTCGATACCGATGAATTGAACCAAGTCCTTTTTACAGGGCGCCCGGTCGGCGGCCAATTGGTATACACCATACCGACACCCTCGTACTACACACAGCTGTACGTGCGCCGAAAGGAAGGCAATGTGTTCAGTTCCGAAATCATCGATATGGCTGGAGGAACGGCTACCTATACCCACAGCGACATGTCGGGCAAAGCACGGCAAGCCGAAGTGGCCCGTTTCAAATCACAACGACGACTTTCTTATGCCAGAAACTCAGCCATCAAAATCGACTCGCTCTTCTGTGTCAACGGTTCGGGCCAATTGTTTACGGTCAATCCGTTGAATGGAAACCTGACGAATCTGGCCGCGATGCCTTTGGGTAGTTACACCGCTGCCATCGACCACGATAATATGTTCCTGTATTCCATTGGAAAGAACAGTGGCAATCCGCTGATGCGCTATGATATGATCAATGATTCCTGGTCGACCGTAGGCAATGTCGGCATGGGTGGACCTCGTCTTGATTTTCGTGAAGAAGACGGCCTGTTGTATTTTTCAACAGGAGCCAAAGTCTACACCATCGACCCAACGAATGCCACCGTGCTTTCCACATGGGATATCAACAACTTGGACGTGACCGCCGGAGGCGATTTGGCCTTTGCCGAAGACGGCACCCTGTTCTTGAGTAGTTTCGGGGGCTTGTACCGTTTGGACCTTGACAACAACAACGTATATCAGGCCACCCGGATCAGTGCCGATAACCTGCCCTTCACCCCGACCTCTATGACCTTTGATTCCAATGGTGAACTGTGGTTGGCCAGTAACGGCTCAAGTTCAGATTTGATCATTATGGATACCGTGACCGGGGGATGGGAGTACATTTACGGCCCCAATTCGGATTCAGGTATCAATTTCAATCGAACCATCAACGATTTGACCACTTTCACCTATAATGACGTAGAAGCCGAAGATCCCGATACCGATGGGGATGGTATTAAAGACAGTGAGGATGAATACCCGGAGGATGCCGAAAAGGCCTTTGAGCAATTCACCCCAAGTAAGTACGGATGGGGTACGGTCGCCTTTGAAGACCTGTGGCCCTTTATGGGGGACTACGACTTTAACGATACGGCAATCAACTACCGTTTCGTGGCCATCTTGAACGCCCAAAATGAAGCTGTACAGTTGGAAATCCACTTCGAAGTAACCTCCGATGGTGCGGGCTTGACCAATGCCTTTGGCATCGAATTCGAAAGTATCGCCCCTAACCAGGTGGAATCGGTGACCGGTACGGTTTTGACCGAAGGCTATATCAATGTGGCGGCCAATGGGGTCGAAGAAGGCCAAGATCGGGCCGTGGTCATCTTGTTCGATAACAATGAGACCATGTTGAATGTACCCAGTCGCGTCGATGTGCGGTTTACAACACCATTATCGGTGGCTCAATTGGGTATCGCGCCGTTCAACTCTTTCTTGATCGTCAATAGGGATCGTGGCCGTGAAATCCACCTGCCAAATCGCTTACGTACCACCCTTGGGGAAAACAATCTCGATATCGAGGGCATTAACCAAGACCCCGATGGCAACTACCAAACCGATTCGAGATTGCCTTGGGCCATCAACATCGTACATGATTTTAAAGTACCGAAAGAACGGGTACCCGTCAACCAGGCTTATAATTTCTTTAATACCTGGGCCACTTCGGGAGGCACCCAATACAACGACTGGTATAAAGACAACGCCGGATATCGCAATGCCGGGAATTTGAAAGCCAGTCAATAAAAAAGCAATTGCTATAAAGAAGAAACAAAAAAGGCCCTTCATATGAAGGGCCTTATCTTTTTAGGGCATCATCAGCTTACATAGCAGCCACTTTGCTCATCAATTTGCTTTTCAAATTAGCAGCCTTGTTCGAATGGATGATGTTGCGCTTGGCCAACTTATCGATCATTCCGACAACGCTAGGCAAAAGCTTTTCCGCTGCCTTCTTGTCTTCTTCATTGCGAAGCTTCTTGATCGCGTTACGGACCGTTTTGTGTTGGTAACGGTTACGTAGACGAACAGCCTCGTTTCTTCTGATTCTCTTTAATGCTGACTTATGATTTGCCATTTCAATTACTTTGTTAGTAGCCCGTAGGGGAATCGAACCCCTGTTACCAGGATGAAAACCTGGCGTCCTAACCCCTAGACGAACGGGCCGTCAATAAATTAACTTCCAATACGTTGTAGCCCGTAGGGGAATCGAACCCCTGTTACCAGGATGAAAACCTGGCGTCCTAACCCCTAGACGAACGGGCCATAAGGTCGCATAATTGCGGACGCAAAAATACAACTATTTTTAAGTATTGCAATAGCTATTTTGATTTTTTGGAATCCTTAGTACGCTTTGGCGAAAAGAACCCGATAAGGTGAGGGTTTTCCGGTCACCATGCAGGCTCCGGCTTCCTGGTCCGTATCGATGGGGATGCATCGTATCGTTGCCTTGGTCTCTTCCTTAATCTTGTCTTCGGTTTCCGTAGTTCCATCCCAGTGCGCCGCGAAAAATCCGCCTTTCTTTTCTAGCTGTGCTTTGAATTCCTCATAGCTATCGACCTTGGTGATGTGGGCATCACGATAGGTCAAGGCCTTGTCATGGATGTTTTGCTGTATATCTTCCAAGAGTCCGGTTATCGTGTCGATGATCTCATCGGCTCCTACGGTCTGTTTTTCCAAGGTATCGCGTCGGGCCACCTCGAAGGTTCCGTTGGCCAAATCACGTTGCCCAACGGCCAATCGGACCGGAACGCCTTTCAATTCATACTCATTGAACTTAAAGCCCGGTTTATGGGTATCGCGATCGTCGTATTTGACCGATATGCCCAATTTACGGAGTTCGACAACTAGGGGTTTGACCCGTTCCGAAATCGCTTCGAGTTGCTCCATGCCCTTATAGATAGGTACGATGACCACTTGGATCGGGGCCAGTTTCGGTGGCAGTACCAGACCGTTATCATCGCTGTGGGTCATGATCAAGGCACCCATCAACCGGGTAGATACCCCCCATGATGTGGCCCATACATGTTCTTGCTGACCTGATTTGGTAGCGAATTTTACATCAAAGGCCTTGGCGAAATTCTGCCCTAAAAAGTGTGAGGTACCGGCTTGCAAGGCCTTCCCATCTTGCATCAAGGCTTCGATACAATACGTTTCGACCGCACCGGCGAAACGCTCACTTTCGGTTTTCGTACCCTTGATCACCGGAACCGCCATATGGTTTTCAACAAAATCAGCATAAAGGTGCATGATCATTTCGGCTTCTTCGATGGCTTCTTTTTCCGTCGCATGTGCCGTATGGCCTTCTTGCCATAAAAACTCCGCTGTTCTTAAAAAGAGGCGTGTCCGCATTTCCCAACGCACCACATTGGCCCATTGGTTCAGTAGAAGGGGAAGGTCTCGATACGACTGGATCCATTTTCGATAGGTATCCCAAATGATGGTCTCCGACGTCGGCCGAACGATCAATTCTTCTTCCAGTTTTGCCGACTCATCGACCACGATACCGCTGCCATCTTCCGCGTTCTTCAAACGGTAATGGGTGACCACCGCACATTCTTTGGCAAAACCTTCGACATGGCTGGCCTCCTTACTCAAGTACGACTTGGGAATGAACAAAGGGAAATAGGCATTTTGGTGGCCGGTATCCTTGAACATCTTATCGAGTCCTGCCTGCATCTTTTCCCAAATGGCAAAACCGTAAGGCTTGATGACCATACAGCCCCGTACCCCTGAGTTTTCGGCCAAGTCGGCCTTGATCACCAACTCATTGTACCATTTGGAATAATCTTCGGCCCTACTTGTTAAATTTTTACCCATTAAATTCAGTTTGGCACAAAACTTGTGACTTGTTCGACAAAATAGTGCGGTAAAACTAACTATTTTTTACATTGTCAAACAATAAATTTTAGAAGATGAGCCTTACTTTACCCCGCCAAAAATTTCTCCCCTTTTCTTTCTTGGCCCTTATTGCGATCCTCATGGGTTCCTGTGGTTCTTACCAACAGGCTTCCTATTATGACGATGATGGCATCTATGCGAGCGGAACACGGGAAGTACGTGTTGAAAAAAGATCTGCCGAAGCCGTCAGGACGCAGCAGGTCGAAGACGATATCTATGGGGAATATTTTGGGCAAAAGGCACAAGAATACAGTGACATATTGGATTCTGAAATCTTTACCGATGTCGACGATTACTACGGAGGCGTCGAGAACGATAGCATCTTGGGCGAACAGACCGATTACTTCGCCGACAACAATACCTATACCGGCAACCCGGGTTGGGGTGATAACCCGACCAGCGTCAGCATCAATGTCTACGGCAACGGAGGCTTTGGCTGGGGCGGCTGGGGTGGCTGGGGCTGGAACGATCCTTGGCTTTGGAATGGCTGGGGTTGGAACGGCTGGGGCTGGGGCGGCTACGGCTATGGTTGGGGCTGGAACGGCTGGGGCTGGGGCGGTGGTTTCGGCTGGGGCTGGAACAACCCATGGCGTTGGAACCGATGGGGCTGGGGTGGCTACGGCTTAGGCTGGGGTTATGCCGGCGGCTATTGGGGCTGGGGCGGACGCTACGGTCGAGCAGGCTATGCCGGATACTACAACCGAAATGTCGGGTTCACCAGAGGACGTAGAGGTTACGGAAGAAACGGAACAATCGCCAGCAATGCCTTACGCGGCCGATCGAACCTCAATGGGCGTACCGCAACGAATTCCCGGGTCAGATCACGGGCCAATAGCGGTCGATCGAATATATCTAGGGGTACGACCTCACGCAGTGCGCGAAGCTATCGAAGCAATTCGACGGCAAGACGTTCGGTCAGTGCCGATGCCATTGCCAGAAACCGCAATTACCGACAAAGTCGCAGCACACGTTCGATACCGAGATATAACGGAGCTTCGCGTAGCGGACGTTCATACAACAGCGCGGCCGGAAGGAGTTCCTACAACAGGGGATCCGCAGCGAATCGAAGCTCGGGTTACCGCTCATCAGCAGGAAGAAGTACCCGCAGTTACCAATCATCGGGTCGCACGGCGCCGCGAACCAGTTCGTATAGCCGCTCTCGTAGCAGCAACAGTTCACGGAGCTATCGGAGCGCACCGTCAAGAAGTTCACGAAGCAGTGGAAGCTTTAGAAGTTCGGGCAGTCGTTCGAGAAGCTCAGGCAGCTTCAGGAGTTCAGGCAGAAGCTCGGGAGGCCGATCTTCAGGAGCCCGCAGTGGCGGTCGTAGCAGCGGAGGAAGACGAAACTAAATCCAAATTAATTTACCGAATAAATTCTTGAAAATGAAAAAAGTATTTGCTTTCATCATAGGCATGTCATGTCTGGGCCTAAGCGCCCAAAACATCAACGATGTGCTTCGATACAGTACGGAAGATCTACAAGGAACGGCAAGGTTCCAAGCCATGGGCGGGGCTTTTGGTGCCCTTGGGGGCGATCTGTCGGCCATCAATGTGAACCCAGCGGGTTCGGCAGTATTCAATTACAGCCAATTCACGGTCACGGGTTCGAACTACAACCGGAACAACGAGGCCTTGTATGGAAGCAGTACCCGTAACGCTGATCTGAATTCGTTGGAGTTGAACCAGGCCGGAGGGGTTTTCGTTTTCAAATCGAACAACTCGCCTTGGAAGAAAATCGCCCTGGCCATCAATTATGACCTGGCCGAGAACTTCGACAATGAATTCGTTGCCTCAGGAAATTCTACCCAAGGGATCGACAATTACTTTTTGAATTTTGCCCAAGGGGTTCCCTTTGGCAATCTGTTGATCGGGCAAAATGAGTTTCTGGAAGAAGCCTATTTGCGGATCGGTGCCCAACAGGGGTTTGCCGACCAGCAAGCCTTCTTGGGTTATTTCGGTGGGGTTATCGATCCGGTGACCAATGACGACACCAATACCGATTACATCAGCAATGCCCAATATACGAGTGTCGATCAAACCTATATCCAGAGTACTAGTGGCTACAACAGCAAATTCACCATGAATTTCTCTGGACAGTACCAAGAGAACCTGTATATCGGAGCGTCTTTGAACTTCCACTCGGTCTTTTACGATCGCGTGACCTTGTTCGAAGAGCGCGGCTACGACCCAACCTCTGAAATACAGTTTACCACTTTCGACAACTTCTTGCATACCGAAGGAAACGGCTTTTCGTTCAACCTCGGTGCCATTGCCAAAGTGAACGACAACCTGCGTGTCGGAGCGAGTTACCAGTCTCCTACCTGGTATGAATTGACCGACGATACCTCACAACGGATCAATACCGATTTGGCCGATGATGATATCGGGTTTCTAGACTTCAACATTGTGAACCTTTTCGATGAATATCGCATCAAGACCCCTTCGAAATTGACGGGCAGCGTGGCCGTGATTTTCGGTAAAGAGGGCTTGCTAAGCTTTGATTATGGCTACCAAGATATGTCACAAGCCGAATTGCGCCCTGCTACAGACCCCAGTTTCACCTTAGAGAACCAAACTATCGCCGACCAATTGGGAGCGGTAAACAGCTATCGTGTCGGTGGGGAATACCGCTTCGATCGGGTAAGCTTACGCGCTGGATACCGCTATGAGGAGAGTCCGTTCGAAGATGGGGGTACCATCGGTGATCTTGAAGGTTATTCAGGAGGTATCGGTTTCGATTTCGGTGGTAGCCGTCTGGATTTGGCGGTAAACCGCACTGAACAGGATGTCAACGAATTGCTGTTCGATTCTGGGGTCACGAATTCGGCACAACTAAACCGCACCAATACCAATGTGAGTTTAAGCTACACCTTGAAGTTCTGAAATAGGTAGAAAAGAAAAAGAAGAGACCGGCTGATCGCCGGTTTTTTTTTTAGCGTACCAAGGAGAAATGCCGTCGTACCTGTCGGGCCACGACCACCCCACTTTCATCGCGGGAATAGTCCAATCGGAACCAATAATCCGACGAAGGCAGGTCTTGGCCATTGAAAGTTCCATCCCAACCTATGGCGGTTTCATCCAACTGCTTTAGCAACTTACCAAAACGATCGAAGATGAAAACGGCAGGGTCGGTCAATTGATCGATACCCAAAACATTCCAGTTGTCGTGGATCCCGTCGCCGTTCGGGGTAAAAAACTTAGGAAATCCGACAACGACGAACTCAATGGGCTCGGTGGTACCGCATCCGTTCTTGTCATTGATGATAACGGTATTGGTTCCTGGAGGCACATCCAAAAAGACGGGATCGTCTTGAAACTCTCCACCATTAATCGCATATTCATAATCCCCATCGCCCAAAGCGACGATTTCGATATTGTAGGGGTCCGTTTGGTCGCTATTCAAGAAATCATCGATGATACGAACCTCATCCAGTTCCGGTATCCCGAAGAAGGTAATCAAAATCCCGCCGGGGTCCAGTACCGTTGGGGGAGTTCCTGAAGCCGTTGTGATCGTAGCGAAGTACCGTCCTGAATTCGGACTGGCCACTACCAATTCGGCCCCAAATGGCCCAGATCCGGTCAATATATCGTCGATGGTTCCATCGTCATCGTAATCCACAGACCATTCGATACTTCCGATATCCGAACCAGCAGGCGAATTCAGCGCACTCAACACGATATCGGGATCGCCTTCACAGGCGATGATATCCAAGCCCAAAAACTCGTCACGAAGGGTACAATCCAAGGCGGTATTTTGGTCGGCATCCACCGAGTTTCCGGTAAAAGTGAGCATAAAGGGCTCCGGATTGCCGTCAAAATTCGTATTGAAGTTGTTGATCAACAGGTAATAGATCTCACCTGCGATCACATCGATATATTCATCATAGGTATTCTGGCTTCCGGTAACGTTGGGTGCCCCCACTTGGCCATTCTCAGGGTTGACCCCTATACCGGTATAGTCGGTATCGTTGACCTCGTAGTTACAACGGATGGGCTGGGCGGTACCGTTACTGATCGACGCGCAATCGGAATCGGGTCCATACAAGGCAAAATCCCACTCAGCGGTTATTGGTCCACCAGCAGTGGCCGGTAGCGCCTGGATATCAAAACCTACTTGACCATCGGTTCCGGCACGGAACACGAACCAAGAGGTGTTGTTCTCAACATTGGCCGAAGAGACACTTCCTTTTTCCAAACATCCGGTCTGACGGATCACATCGGGATCGAAATCATCGATATCCCCATTGCCATCGGCGAATGCCATGATCGGAGCATCGGCACAAACCGGTATGGCGGTCCTACAGTCAGGTGAATTGGAATTTTGGGCGTTTGTAGCAAAGTAGGTAAAGAACAAACAACAGAAAGCGCAAAATAGTGTTCGCATGGTTATTGGGGCAATTGTCTTTGTTATAACACCTATAACTTTTGAAACCCTACCTTTATTATACGTTTATCGGAAAAATATGCCCATTAATCGATAAAATGCACGCCAGGCACTTTAGCGTCGCAATGAAAAATGGTTTTGAAGGTATTTGGCATAAGTCCGGTTTCCGTCCGTGTTGACGTATGAAATCTTGAACCAATAATCGGTTGCCGGTAAGGGCTGTCCGTTCATGGTACCGTCCCAACCGCTAGTGAATTCGGTGAGTTGGGTAATCAGTTGGCCATACCTATCGTAAATGGTCACCACTGCATCCTGTAGGTACGAGAGTCCCTCGATATGCCAATTTTCGTTCATTACATCCCCATTGGGGGAAAAATGGTTTAGAAAACCGACAACGACGATTTCATCGGTCACTTCCCCGCAACCAAAGGTGTCACGTACCGTAACCCGATGGGTACCGGGCAATACCCCTTCAAACGTATTGTCCGATTGAAAGACACCTTCATCAAGACGGTATTCGAAGTCCCCTTCTTGGTCGGTCTCGATCGTGACCGTATTGTTCGATTGCAGGTCGTTGATCCTGACCCTTGCGATGGCCGGGGTCAAGGAATAGGAGACCTCAACAGTGCGTTGACTGCTGCATTCGACCCCATGGGCACTGTGCGTTACCGTTAGGGTATAACTCCCTGCCTCATCTACGGTAATCGAAGGCGTGGTCTCACCGGAATCCCATTCATAGGTAAAAGTCGGATCTTGTTGTTGTGGGCCGATTACCGCCGAACTGCCATCATCACAAATGCTGATGGCGGTCTCAAAGTCCATCACCGGACTTGAAACCGTCTGGATCTCAAATCGTTCTCCGGCATCGTAGCAATCCGGGTTGGCCATTGATGTCGTTCGCACAAAAATCGTTTGGGAACCCGATGACAACGGAAAATCCTTGTCGACCGGCAGCAATCCGTTCTGGGCATCGGCCAAGGTCAAATGGTAACTTACCATAAAGTCGTCATCATTTTGTGCACCTAAAGCCTCAACATCCTTAACGGAAAGATCGAAAGTAGCATTCAGTTCATAGCAATTGGTGACATCGCCGATCGGGTTGGTTATCGGTGTTGGGGTAAAGGATACCTGAACGTCGCTGATCAAGGTCGTTCCCATGGGCAAGCTCACTTGTACACGGTAAACCGCCTCAGAAGTCACATCGATTGTGGCTTGCGAAACCGAAGGAAGTGGTTCGAATCCGTTTCCGGTATTTGCAAACCAAGCATACCCCAAGGCATCTTCGGTAGTTGCATCAAGCGTCACGAAATCGCCGTCACAAGCGGCGATCGGTGGCCCAAGGAGGTTATCGATTATCGAGCAATCCAAGGCGTCGTAGGGGTTGGTCACGAAAATCTGGCCTGAGAATTGAATTGAAAACCCTGAATTGATGTTACTAAAATTGTTGATCAGCAAATAATAATCCTGCCCTGGTTCGACCATCAGCCATTCTTCGTACTGGACCGAATTGGCCCCGGTCGGATCTTCCCCGACCCCGATATAGGAGTTTCTATCGCGGTTATCAAAGAAATTACAGCGTACCGGTTCACCAAGGTCATCGCAATCGTCGGACAAGTACAGGGCGAAATCCCAGTCTTCATTGTCTTGATGTTCGATATTGAATCCCAATTGACCGGAGGCACCGGTCCTAAATCGGTACCAGGCCGAATTCGATTCGATCGCACCCGTGGCCGTCTGCTCCAAACATCCCGAAGAAAACGCACCATTGAAATCATCGACCCCGTAGCCATCGGTACCGGCGTTGACGGGGGTATTGTCACAGATCGGGATGGCCGAAACGCAATCGGGTGAAACCTGTGCCATGGCGAAAGTGCCGACAAAGGCCGCAACGAAAACAACGAACACGGTTTTGCACATAAGTGACTATGGATTTGTAACTTATAAAATTAGGTGGATGCCCTACTTAACAATAATTTATGTTGTCAAAGCCCCCAATTCAGATGTTAATAAGGCCATATTGTATATCTTTGTGCCCTTATTCAAGCGACCCATGAAATTCGAAGAAACATTGGAAGAACAGTACGACGAGCGGGGAAACGACCATATCGGATCCTCATCCGACACGCCTTTGCGCGAAGATGCTTTTGTATTGGACGACAATGAAAAAATCGCCAGAATACAAGATAGTGTCCGAGAGATCATGCTCACCTTAGGGCTGGATTTGGATGACGATAGTTTGATGGGGACCCCTAAACGGGTCGCCAAAATGTTCGTGAAAGAGATTTTCGGGGGATTGCATCCCGATCGCCGACCCAAAGCCTCGACCTTCGAGAATAAGTACAAATACGGCGAAATGTTGGTCGAAAAGAACATCACCCTTTATTCGACCTGTGAACACCATTTATTACCCATCGTAGGAAGGGCCCATGTGGCCTATATCTCGAACGGTACCGTAGTCGGCCTATCGAAAATGAACCGGATCGTTGATTACTACGCCAAAAGACCGCAAGTTCAGGAACGATTGAACATCCAGATCGTCAAGGAGCTCCAAACGGTACTAGGTACCGAAGATGTGGCCTGCGTTATCGATGCGAAACACCTTTGTGTCAATTCACGTGGGATACGTGATATCGAAAGCAGTACCGTAACCGCCGAATACGGTGGAAAATTCAAGGAGGAAGCGGTACGAAGGGAATTTTTGGAATACATCAATCTCGATACTGAATTTTAATGCACTTGTTCACCAACAACGTTTTAAAAGTTTCCAACTCACTTAGCGGAAAAAAAGAAGTTTTCAAACCCATTGAGGAGGGCTATGTCGGCATGTATGTCTGTGGGCCAACGGTCTACAGCAACGTGCACCTCGGAAACTGCCGCACCTTTATGTCGTTCGATATGATCTTCAGGTATTTGAAGCATTTGGGCTATAAGGTGCGTTATGTTCGCAACATTACCGATGCCGGGCACCTGGAAAACGATGCTGATGATGGGGAGGATAAAATTGCCAAAAAAGCAAAATTGGAGCAAATCGAGCCCATGGAGGTGGTGCAACGTTATACGGTCGATTTTCATGAGACCATCAAAAAGCTCAACCTTTTGCCGCCCAGTATCGAACCTACCGCTACCGGCCATATCATCGAACAGATCGAAATCATCAAGGAAATCTTGGATAAAGGTTATGCCTACGAAATCAATGGATCGGTGTATTTCGATGTGGTCAAGTTCAACGCGTCAAACGATTACGGCAAGCTAAGCGGCAGGAAACTCGAAGACATGATCGCCAATACGCGAGAGCTGGCCGCACAAGACGAAAAGAAGAACCCCCAAGATTTTGCCCTCTGGAAAAAAGCGGAGCCGCAGCATATTATGCGCTGGCCATCACCATGGGGCGACGGTTTTCCTGGGTGGCATCTCGAATGTACGGCCATGAGCACCAAATACCTTGGTGAGAATTTCGATATTCACGGCGGGGGTATGGATTTGAAGTTCCCCCATCACGAATGCGAAATCGCACAAGCCGAGGCTTGCAATGGCAAGACCCCGGTGAATTATTGGCTGCATGCGAATATGTTGACCCTGAATGGGAAAAAGATGTCGAAGTCGACCGATAATAACATCTATCCATCCGAAATATTCAGTGGTGATAATACCATACTCAGCAAGGCATTTACACCTGCCGTTGTCCGCTTTTTCATGATGCAGGCCCACTACACCAGTATTCTCGATTTGAGTAACGATGCGTTGTTGGCCTCTGAAAAAGGGTACCACCGTCTTATGGAAGGCATCAAAACCCTAGACGGTTTGAAAACTGGTTCGGCCGGCAATTTTGACGTCGCTGCTTGGAAAGCTAAATGCTATGAGGCCATGAACGATGATTTCAATACCCCGATATTGATTGCCCAATTGTTCGAAGCTGTCAAACAAATCAACTTGATCAAAGAAGGAAAAGCATCGATAAGCGCGGATGACCTATTGTTATTGCAACAGGCCATGCAGGCCTTTGTAGTAGAGGTACTGGGGCTTGAAGACCAGCAAGAAGCCGCCTCTGATTCAAATGTTTTGGACGGTGTGATGCAATTGCTCATCGATCTTCGCGAAAATGCCCGGGCGGATAAGGACTTTGCCACCTCTGATAAAATTAGGGACGAATTGAACGCCTTAGGCGTACAACTTAAAGATGGAAAAGAAGGCACCTCGTACAGCATCAACTAAATGGAGGCAATGGGCCATTGCCCCCTTCATATTTTTGGTCAAAGCCTATCAATACCTTATTTCCCCCTACACCCCGGCTACCTGCCGCTACTCCCCTACTTGTTCGACCTATACCATTCAAGCCTTGCGCAAGCACGGACTTTTCAAAGGGGGCTGGTTGGCCATCAAACGTATTTCAAGCTGTCATCCATGGGGTGGCAAGGGGTATGACCCTGTTCCTTAATCCATGGATTACCGCCCTTTCATTGACCCGGATACGACCAAAATCTACTTACAAAATCCAAAGGGTTCTTACTTCTATTATTTATCTTAGCCCAAAATAGCATACATGTTTTTTTCCGCCATCCTATGGAATCCTGACGATACCCTATTTAAAATCGGATTCCTCCAGATCAAATATTACAACCTCATGTGGATCTTGGCCTTTGTGGTCGGCTTTTACGTCATGAAGTGGGTCTTCAAAAAAGAGAACAAAACACTCGAAAAGCTCGATTCGCTGTTTGTTTACGGAGTGGTTTCGATCATGCTGGGTGCACGGTTAGGCCATGTGTTTTTCTATGATTGGGCCTATTACAAAAACCATTTATTGGAGATTCTTTTGCCGATACGGGAAAGCGATGACGGCAGTTTGTTCGGCTTTATCAACGGCTATGAGTTCACGGGCTTCACGGGCTTGGCCAGCCATGGGGCCGCCATTGCGGGTATCATCGGTTTGTTCCTGTTCTCGAGAAAATATAAGGATATGGGCGTTCTTTGGTTGCTCGACCGAGTCACCATGGCCAGTTTGGTGGGCGCCGGCCTTGTTCGGGTCGGAAACTTTTTCAACTCAGAGATCAACGGCAACATCGTTGATAAAACCTTTGCCTTTGCCGTGAAATTCGTTCGGGATTCCGATGATATGCCAGCCTATCGCGCCCTACAATTGACCAAGGAAAAAACGGCTAGTGCTGCCTATAAGGCCATTGAGAACAATCCGGATTTCGCCAGTGTGCTCGATTCCATTCCGTACCGGCATCCGGTACAGTTGTATGAAGCCATCTGTTACTTTTTGATCTTTATCGCCATGTTTTTCATTTATAAGAACACCAACAAAAAAGCGAAAGCAGGGTTTTTGTTCGGATTCTGGATGGTGAGTATGTGGACGGTACGCTTCGTATTGGAATATTACAAGAAAAGCCAAGGCGGTTTTGAAGAGACTTGGGGCACCTTTAGCACCGGTCAGTGGTTGAGTATTCCCTTCGTATTATTGGGCTTGTATTTGATGTTCAGACCTAGCGATACCAACCATGCGTAACCCAAAAGCCATCGGAGCCTTTTTCGGTATCCTATTCCTTTTCGGCGCCTGTAAATCGGAACCCAAATCGGCCTTGAAAACCGAAGCGATCACCTTTACCAAAGAAGGGGAACTTCAGGTGTTCGCAATGCCCGGGGATTCGCTAAGGACGACCTTCGCCATTGAAATCGCCGAGTCGGAATATGAGACACAGACCGGATTGATGTACCGCGAATCGATGCGGAACGTAGAAGCTATGTTGTTCATTTTTCCTGATGTGGCCGTGCATTCTTTCTACATGAAGAACACCCAGTTTCCGTTGGATATCCTGTTTATTAATGAAGGAATGACCATCGTGAGTATGCAAGAAAACACCGAACCGTATAACGAAGCCGGACTTTCGTCAGTGGAGCCCATCAAATATGTGTTGGAAATCAACGGCGGACTGAGCTCCCAATTGGGACTGGCCATCGGAGACCGCGTTTCTTTCAAGCGCCAGTAGGCCGAAACCCAAAAACAATGAGCGACTACCTACTCCACGAGCACGAAAGCGAACGGCTACGGTATCGCAAGGTCGAACCCACTGATTTTGCGGCCTGGCTTCCGTTTTATCAAAATCCCGAATCCACGCGATATTGGGAGGGGATTCCTCCAGCTCCTGAGACCGCTTGCCAACAACAGTTCGATCGTATCTTCGAGCGGTATGAACTTCAATTGGGTGGGATGAACGCATTGATCCACAAAAACACGAATACGCTCATTGGCCTCTGCGGGCTTTTGATCCAAGAAGTCGATGGCATACAGGAATTGGAAATCGGCTATTCGGTCTTACCGAATTACTGGAAACAAGGTTATGCTTTTGAAGCCGCAAGGGCCTGCAAACAATTCGCCTTTGATCATCGTTTAGCGGATTCGTTGATTTCGATCATCCATATCGACAACCTCCCTTCGCGAAAAGTAGCCTTGAAAAATGGCATGCTTCTCGAGAAACAAACTACCTACAAAGCCAATCCAGTTCATATCTTTAGGGTACATCAATGAACCCGATGTACATTAAAATCAGCTATCGCACCGCAACCGACCCCAATGGCCTAGCACGGCAATTGCTTGCAGACCCGAATCGATTTGGCTTCGATTTGCCAGACAACGCCCTTGGTTTTCTTTTTTCCCACACAACACTAAAAGGCTTCATTGAAAAAGAAGAACGCCATGAGCAGCGGGTTTTGATGCCGGAAAGCGAACAGTCCTTGGCGAGCATGAGCAGCGGGGAACAAAAAAAGGCCTTGTTGCGATATTTGATGGATCAGGCACCCGATTACCTTGTCTTGGTCAATCCCTTTGAAAATCTGGATACCGCTTCCCAAAAAGCCCTCAAGGAACTTTTGAAACATACCGCGGCCCATTGCAGCCTTTTCCATTTATCTACAAGAACCAACGAATTTTTAGACCTCCAAGGAGCACATTACCACTATTCGGATGGGCAATTCAAAACCCATCACGATTCGCAAAGGGTGAATGATGTACCCCACGTCATAACGGATATTCCCAGACCACTTGAACCCTGGCATCCGCAACACGATCCCTTAGTCGAATTCAAGGGTGTGAACGTATCCTTCCATGACAAACAAGTACTCCATGGTATCGATTGGTGCCTACGGGCAGGTGAGTTCTGGCAATTGAAAGGACCCAACGGAAGTGGTAAGTCTACCCTGATCCAATTGATCACCGGCGACAGTCATAAAGGGTATGGTCAAGACCTACGGCTTTTTGGAAAAAGAAAAGGCAGTGGCGAAAGTGTTTGGGACATCAAGGAACAGCTCGGATATTTCACGCCGGCCATGATCCAAAGATTCAATGGTTATAGCTATGCGGAGCATATGCTCATCTCGGGTCTGTATGATTCGGTAGGCCTCTATCTCCGTCCTTCCGATGAAGCTAAACGATTGGCCCGGGCATGGCTCGAACTGCTTGCTATCCCAAACAAACCATTCAAGAATTTGAGTATGGGACAACAGCGATTGCTCATGACCGCCAGGGCAATGATCAAACACCCCCCTTTGCTCCTTTTGGATGAACCGACCATCGGACTTGACGACCGAAGTGCGGCCTTTTTCGTCGAATTGGTCAACCAGTATGCCCATCAAAGCAATTCTTGTGTGCTGTTCGTTACCCATCACGAAGAGCCCGGTCTTGTTCCAAAACAACAAATGGAATTGGTGCCGACCGAATCAGGGTCGATGGGTAAAATCACGTACCTTTAGCGAAACATTTTTCGCTACCAATGAACGATAGTTTAGATCTTTCAAACGAAGCTTTTGAGTCGCTTTTGAACCACACCAATTCCATGGTACTAAGGCAATTCGAAACCCTTGATTCGCAAAAGGGATATCATGACCATTCCCAATCGGAAGTGGAAGGGTGGTTCATGGAACCACTACCCGAAAAAGGAATGGACGTCTCCGAACTTTTGGAATTCGTCGAAGAAAAGGTTTTGGATACGGCCACGGGAAACCTGGGCCCGCACATGTATGCCTATGTCATGTCAGGAGGCAACCAAGTAGCCATCTTAGCGGAGAAATTGGCCACGACCATCAATCAAAACCAGACCAAATGGCACCTGGCACCCGCCATGAACGAAATTGAGAAAAGGGTGGTGGCATGGACCGCCGAACTTTTAGGGTTTCCGCAAGATTCAGGCGGAGTTTTGGTCAGCGGGGGATCGGCGGCCAATCTCACCGGTTTGACAGTTGGCCGAAATATCCATTTCGAGAATTCAGGCATTCGCAAGACCGGGTTGTTCGGTCAAAAACCATTCGTCGTTTATGCTTCCCAAGAAGTGCACAGCTGTGTCGACAAAAGTGTCGAGCTCCTAGGGATAGGCAGTGACTATTTGAGAAAAATACCGACCAATGCAGGCTACCAAATCGATCTTGCTATTCTTGAAAAGCAGATCCAACTCGATAGGGCCAACGGCTTACAACCATTTTGTATCATAGGCAACGCGGGTACGGTGAATACCGGGGCGATCGATGATCTGGATGCCTTGGCCGACCTTTCGGAAAAATATGGGCTGTGGTACCATATCGATGGCGCCTACGGTGCTTTGGCGGGTATTCTCGACTCACTACGGGCCGAATACAAAGGCATGGGGCGTGCCGATTCGATCGCGATCGACTTCCATAAATGGCTGTACCAACCCTTTGAAGGGGGTTGCACTTTGGTGCGCAGCTGGGACAAACTCAAACGCACCTACTTCAAAAAAGCAGCCTATCTCGATACCGAGCTTGCCGATGATGGCAATCGCTTGGAATATAACGAGCATTATTTCCAACTGTCGCGAAATGCCAAAGCCTTCAAAGTTTGGATGTCGATCAAGGCTTATGGTATGGAGCGGCTCAAAGCGATGATACAGAAAGACATCGACCTGACCGATTACTTAAACCGCAAGGTGAACGAATCAAGTGATTTCGAATTGGTGGCCGATTCAAAGTTGGCCGTATCCTGCTTTCGCTATATCGAAGGTCTGGAAGGTGAAAAGGCCATTACCCAATTCAATAAAGCCTTGATGCCCGCACTCGAAAAAGACGGCAGGGTCTTTATTATGGGGACGGATCTAAAGGGCACCTATGCCATTCGCGCCTGCTTGATCAACCACCGTAAAACGGAACAGACCTCGGACTACTTATTGGAAGTCATACGGGATGTCGCCCAAAATCTGAATCAAAAGGCTTCCTAAACCGGAGGGGCATCCCTGATAGAAACAAAAAAGCCGCTTTAAAGCGGCTTTTTTAATGGGTTATATGTAGTTCCTTATTTGGAAGAAGCTTTGATCTTAGATCGCAAGGCGTCGAACATGATCGGTGTTGCTATGAAGACCGATGAATAAGTACCGATCAACACCCCAATGATCATGGCGAACATAAAGCCACGTAAGCTTTCACCACCAAAGACGAAAATGGCCAAGAGTACGATCAAGGTCGTCAATGACGTATTCAATGTACGGCTTAAGGTACTGTTCAAGGCCTCATTGATATGGTCGCCATCTTTCCATCCCTTAAGGTTCACCACCTCACGGATGCGGTCGAACACGACCACAGTATCGTTCAATGAATATCCAATTACCGTAAGGATCGCCGCAATAAAGGCTTGATCGATCTCCATGTTGAAAGGCATGATCTCGGTAGTCAAAGAAAAGATCCCCAAAACGATCATCACGTCGTGGAATACCGCGATAACGGCACCCAATGAGAATTGCCATCTTCTAAATCGCAATAAAATGTATAGGAAGACGACCGCCAAGGAACCGAAGATGGCCCAAACGGCATTGTTCTTGATGTCATCCGCAATGGTCGGTCCGACTTTACGGTATTTCAATACCCCGATATCGTCGTTCGAACCTCCTGGTTTGAAATCATCGAAGGTCGTTCCGTCCGGGTAGTATTTTTGAAGCGTGTTGAACAAGATGTCCATGATTTCATCATCAACTTCATTGCCCTGAACATCGACCTTGTAATTCGTGGTCACGATGATCTGATTGGCTTCCCCGAAGGTTTTCGCATTAGCGCTTCCTAAAGCCGGCAATAGCTCGGAAGTGATTTCCGATGGACTTACCGCTTGTTCGAAACGGATTTGGTAATTCCGTCCCCCAACAAAATCAACTCCAGGCTGCAATCCTTTCGTAAAGAGCGAGAAGGCTCCCACACCCACCAAAACAACCGATACGATGTAGGCTACTTTCCTTTTCGACAAGAAGTTGATGTTCATGTTGGTAAACAGGTTCTTGGTAATCGAGGTCGAGAACTGCAGCTCCCTCCCTTTTTTGGCGATATACCAATCAACCAACAATCGGGTGATGAAAATGGCGGTAAACAAGGAGGTCACGATACCGATCATCAAGGTAGTCGCGAACCCTTTGATCGGGCCGGATCCAAAAACGAAAAGAATGATCGCGGTCAATCCGGTGGTAATGTTCGCATCGAGAATGGATGACAAGGCATTGCTGAAACCATCGGCAACCGCTTGGGCCTTACCCTTTCCTCGAGCCAATTCCTCTTTGATCCGCTCGAAAATCAGTACGTTCGCATCGACCGACATACCGATCGTCAATACGATACCCGCGATACCGGGCAAGGTCAATACCGCACCCAAACTGGTCAAAACACCGAAAATCAATACAATGTTCAATACCAAGGCGATGTCGGCGAAAATCCCTGCTTTGCCGTAGTAAAAAATCATCCACAACAACACGAACGCCATGGCGATCATAAACGACATAAAGCCGCTATCGATCGCTTCTTGCCCCAATGAAGGTCCGACTACGAAAGAATCGATGATGTCGGCAGATGCAGGTAGCTTACCAGCACGCAATACGTTGGCGATATCCTTGGTCTCATTTATAGTGAAGGCCCCGGTGATTTCGGAACGCCCACCTGAAATAGGTCCTGAAGAAACCCCAGGGGCCGTATAGACGCGATTGTCAAGAACGATCGCGATTCCGGTTTGATTGTTAAAAGCATCTCCGGTCAATTTCTCCCATTCACGGGCACCCTTGGTATTCATGGTCATGCTGACCGCGGGCTTATTGAATTGATCGAAAGTATCTTGTGCATCCGAAACCACATCACCGCTGATCCGTGGCGTACCGTCCCTATTCGATTTTAGGGCGTACAATTCGGCGATTTCGGAATCTTTCGGAGGTTTCTCGAAAGCGAATTTGGTAAACTGGATGTCGGCCGGTAATAAGCGTCGGATTTCGGGCATGGCGAAATACGATTCCAATTCGGCGATATCGGATACCGCTACACGGGCAATGGCATTGCTGCCAGGGGATGCTGGAATCAGCTTGCCCAATAAGGGGTTCGATTGCGTGGCCAGGTCCAAGGAATCTTGTGCCACATCGGAAAGCAACGAATCGATTTCCGAAGTCGGCGCCGGTTCCTCGGCTTCTTCTACAGGCTCTAGAATCGCACGAAGGCGCTCATTCGCACTAACGAAGAATTGCCCAAGACTTTGGTTGCTCTGCGGATAGGTCTCCCAGAATTCCAATTGGGCGGTACTTGACAAGAGGTCACGTGCCCTTTGGATATCGCGTGCTCCAGGTAGTTCAACGACGATACGACCTGAATTGCCTTCCCTTTGGATGTTCGGTTGGGTTACCCCAAAACCATCGATACGTTTCCGCAATACCTCGAAAGCCGAAACGACGGATTCATCGATTTTTCTTCGGATGATGGGTTTGACCTCATCATCGGTCATCTGAAAATTGATGGCATCGCTTAAGCCCTTGTTCGCGAAGATATCCGGGGAGGCCAATTTGGTGTCCCCCTTGATGTTGTCGAAGGCATCGAAAAACAACTCTAGATAGGTGTCATCGCTATCCGTTGAAGCCACATCGGCATCATCGAGCGCCTTGTTGAAAACAGGGTTTTTGGTATTGTTGGCGAGTCCTTGAAGGATATCCCGAACGGAAATCTGAAGGGTCACATTGATCCCTCCCTTCAAGTCAAGCCCTTTGTTCAATTCTTTGGTCTTGGCATCATCGTAGCTGGTGTAACCCAATACAGGGTTGCCACCGATGGAATCCAAATAGGATGCCTCTAAAGCTTCCCGTTTCGACACATAGTCCTCTTCCGCTTCGGAAACTTGGCCAACGGCATAGGTTTCGGCATCACCCTCGATCTTTCCTGTGATAAAAGTGTACGAAAGCTGATAAATACTCACCAAGCCGAAGAGCAGTGCAAAAAGCTTTATAAGTCCTTTATTTTGCATGGATTACTAAATTTTTGGAATTTTTCTTAAACAGCGTGCAAATATATCATTTCAAATAGGATTTGCCAATAGAATTTCGCCAATTGTCGGCCATACGACCCAACAAAAAACGCCATTTCGAGGCCGATTTCGAATCTTTGGACGACAGATCACCCATAAATTCGCCACCGAAACATCAAAATGGCATTTGATTTCAAAAGCGCCTGGCGCTTACAGTTGCAATAGGCCGTTGGTCTTTTTCACCCCTTCGGCACTCTCTTGCATCTTGGCTTTCTCAGCGTCACTCAATTCGATTTCAACGACTTTTTCGATTCCGTTTCTCCCTAAAATTACGGGCACGCCGATGCAGATATCGTCCAAACCGTATTCCCCATCCAAAAAGGTCGAACAAGGGAACATTTTCTTTTGATCGCAGGCGATGGCCTGTACCAATCCGGAAACGGCTGCCCCTGGGGCATACCAAGCACTAGTGCCTAAAAGTTTGGTCAAGGTGGCACCGCCCACCTTGGTCTCCTGAACGACCCAATCCATTTTATCGCCATCCAAGAATTCGGATACTTTCACGCTGTTTCGGGTGGCATGACCGATCAAAGGCACCATGCCTTTATCACTGTGACCACCGATGACCATGCCATCGATGTCAGAGATCGGCGCCCCTAACGCTTCGGCCAAACGGTATTTGAAACGGGCACTGTCCAAAGCACCACCCATACCGATAATACGGTGTTTCGGAAGATCGGTTGATTTGTGGACCAAATAGGTCATGGTATCCATCGGGTTACTGACCACGATGATGATGGTATTCGGTGAATGTTCCAATAAGCTGGTGGCTACCGACTTGACGATGCCCGCATTGATCCCGATCAACTCCTCACGGGTCATGCCGGGCTTTCTTGGAATCCCGGAAGTGATGACGGCGATGTCGCTTCCCGCGGTCTTCGCATAGTCACTGGTAGTGCCGGTGATTTTGGTGTCAAAACCGTTCAATGAGGCCGTTTGCATCAAATCCATGGCCTTGCCTTCGGCATAGCCTTCCTTAATGTCCAACAAAACGACTTCAGAAGCGAAATCCTTAATGGCAATATATTCTGCACAGCTTGCCCCTACTGCTCCGGCTCCTACTACGGTAACTTTCATTCTACTTAGTTTTATGTGTTTTTGCGGCCTCAAAAATAGGTAATTTTTGACCCAATCCTTTACCAAATCATCCTTCTTCTTTCTCGATTTCAGCAAGAATTTCCCATAAAATGTTAAAAAAACAGGGATTTCAACGAAGTTCCGACCCTTGGCAGTGTCATACGTCGAATAATTGCAATAGTCCCTTCGCTTTTTCCGTTGTCATAGTCCCAAATCAAATTAATAACCTACTTATGAAAAAGTTCTTTTCATTTTTGGCTATTATTACCCTTATTGCTGTCAGTAATTGTACCCAAGTTCCCGAAAATGACGATCCCGTCTTGGGCATTTGGGCCAAATCGGCGATTGCCGCCCAAGACACCAACAAACGCGAGGAATGGATCTTCAACGATGCCTTTTTAGGCAGGTACCAGCGTTATGTTGACAACGAACTTACGTTCTACACCGATTTTAGTTGGTCGGAAACGGATGGGATGTATACGGTCACCTACAAAGGAACCGATATCCCAACGGCCAGTATCGTTTTGAACGCTCAAGAGAAAATCGAGCAGTTGGAGTATACCAACGGTGAGGTTTTCGCCTACCGGGAATAGCCTTCTCGAAATACTATATGAAAATAAAAGCCCGGCATAGACCGGGCTTTTTTGGTTGGTTAAGGTTGTTGTCTATCTAACGGAACCCGAAATTAAGCCCCGCGGTCAGCGTGCTGAACTCGGCAATATTGTAGTCGATATTGAGTCTGAAAAAGCCCAACTTGAGTTTGGTACCGATGTTGGCCGTTACGCCACTGACGTCGGTAGCCACTGAAAACGGATCGACATAGGTCGCCTGTACCGGGCCTGAGGTCACTTCATAGGTGCCCAGGATATCGATATCGGACTTGCCCGTAATATACCCGATACCCCCGTAAAAGTTAATGACCGGGATTTTGCGGGTCGAAACGACCGCACTGAAATTCCAAGTGGAATAGTTCGCATCGATCCGTTGGTTTTCACCAGCGATGATGTCGGTATTCGTGAAATCGTACTCCCCGTTCAAATTGGTGTACCCGATTACGGCGGATATGGCGACGGGAAGCAATTTATCAGCAGGCAATAATTTGGTAAAATCATATTGCAGCCCGGCCCCGAAGAGCCCGATTTGCGCATCGTCATCGAATTTGATCTTTGGCAAGAAACGTGCCTTGACCTCCAAGCCCTTGATCAGGCCCACACTGGCTTGAATGTATCCTGACGGAACGAAATTGAAATTTTCAGAGGCCAAACCGGAAGGCAGTTCGAATTCTTCCCTGAATAGGCCATTCTCATCAGCAACGAAAACCCGGACGCCCTCGATATCACCCAAAGCGGTCGAAACTTGACGCGACGTACTCCCATCAACAAATTGAAGGTTTTCGTAATCGGCCGTATTCAAAGTGAAGGCTTTCTTGTCATCTTTATTCTTAAAACCCGTAAAATTCCCCACTATGGAAATTTCGAACCCTCCCAGGGGCTTGGCATCGGCGGAATTGTACCATCCGTTCGACATGCTGTAGATGGCCGCTTCGGATACCGGGGCCAGGTACGCATTGGTATAGCGCTCGGCATCATTGAGGCCAGCAGCCAAAAGATCGTTCAGGTTGCTTTGGGAAAAGCCCAAACCACTGCAACACAACAAGCATAAAAGAAGAATTCTTCGCATAATGTCAAATTTTTCTTAAAACTAAAAAATCCTGAGGGCGACTCAGGATTTTTGTTGTGAAACTATGGATATCAATGCCTTATCTACGCATCTATGTTGGCATAGACCGCGTTCTTCTCGATAAATTCACGTCTAGGCGGTACTTCATCTCCCATAAGCATGGAGAAAATCCGATCCGACTCGGTGGCATTTTCTATGGTCACCTGACGCAGCGTCCTGAACTTTGGGTTCATGGTGGTATCCCAAAGTTGTTCGGCGTTCATCTCACCCAGACCTTTGTAGCGCTGGATACCTGCACCACCCTTCATGCTTTCGACGATTTCATCGCGTTCCTTATCGTTCCAGGCATAGCGCTTCTTCGAACCTTTCTTGACCAAATACAAGGGAGGCGTAGCGATATACACATGACCGTTCTCGATCAACTCGCGCATATAGCGGAAGAAAAAGGTCAAGATCAAGGTCTCGATATGGCTTCCATCGACATCGGCATCACACATAATGACGATCTTGTGGTAACGCAATTTTTCAAGGTTCAGGGCCTTGCTATCCTCTTCGGTACCGATGGTGACCCCGAGGGCGGTATACATATTCCTGATTTCTTCGTTTTCGAAGACTTTATGCTGCATGGCCTTCTCCACGTTCAAGATCTTGCCCCGAAGCGGTAAGATGGCCTGAAAATTACGATCACGGCCCATTTTGGCGGTTCCTCCCGCCGAATCTCCCTCCACAAGGAACAATTCGCAATTCTCGGGATCCTGATCCGCACAATCGGATAATTTACCAGGTAGCCCCCCACCGGTCATGGGGTTCTTTCGCTGAACCATTTCGCGGGCTTTTGCCGCGGCATGGCGTGCTTGGGCCGCCAGTTTTACTTTCTCGACGATTTGTTTGGCATCGTCTGGATGTTCTTCGAGATAATCGGTCAACATTTCGGAAACGGCTTGACTGACCGCACTGGTCACCTCACGGTTCCCCAATTTGGTCTTGGTCTGCCCTTCGAATTGGGGTTCGGCCACTTTGACCGAAACGATGGCGGTCAGGCCTTCACGGAAATCATCACCCGAAATTTCGAACTTCAATTTATCGAGCATGCCCGAATTGTCGGCATACTTCTTCAAAGTCGTGGTCAACCCCCTTCGGAAGCCCGATAAATGGGTGCCCCCTTCATGGGTATTGATATTGTTGACATAGGAATGGAGGTTTTCGGAAAACCCATTGTTGTAGATCATGGCCACTTCAACGGGAATGCCGTTCTTCTCCCCTTCCATGGAGATCACACTTTGGATCAAGGGCTCCCGGGTCTCATCCAAGAAACGGATGAATTCTTTCAAACCTTCTTCGGAATGGAAGGTCTCCGTAATGAAATTCCCTTTCTCATCCTTGTTCCTGCGATCGGTCATCGTGATGGTGACCCCCTTGTTCAAATAGGCGAGCTCCCGCATACGATTGGCCAAGGTCTCGTAGCTGTATTCGGTGGTTTGGGTGAAAATGGTATCATCGGGCATAAAGGTGACGATGGTACCGGTTTCTTTGGTCGTACCGGTACTTTTGACCGGATACAAGGTCTTACCGCGCTCGTACTCTTGCTCCCAAACCTTACCTTCACGATGCACGGTGGCTTTCAAATGGCTTGAAAGGGCATTTACACAGGAAACCCCGACCCCGTGTAGACCACCGGATACTTTGTAGGAGTCCTTATCGAATTTACCCCCTGCACCGATTTTGGTCATGACGACCTCAAGGGCCGATACCCCCTCTTTTTTATGTAAGCCTACCGGAATACCCCGACCGTTGTCTTTGGTGGTTATCGAATTGTCTTCATTGATCGTGACCTCGATGGTATCACAATGCCCACCCATGGCCTCGTCAATGGAATTATCGACGACTTCGTACACTAGGTGGTGAAGACCCCTGGTGCCCACATCACCAATATACATCGATGGGCGCATGCGGACGTGTTCCATCCCCTCCAGCGCCTGGATACTATCGGCTGAATATTGGTTTTTTTTGGCTTCCTCGCTCATATATTTCTAGTAATTATTTTGGCAAATTTCAAATCTTACAAATATACGAAATACCCAGTGGAATTAAGGCCTAACCCTGTCTTCACACCCTTGAGTTATTAACAAAGGACTGTGGAAAATTATAGGGGGTTTTCGGCCTTGGAGATCGCGGGAAAACACCCTCTTTTTTTGAAGAAAACGACAGCAACAAAAGAAGCACCGCGATCACGGTGCTCCTCTGGACTAATTAAAATGAATAAAAAACTGCTTTCCTACCTAAAATGAAAACAAGTTTACTTTACATAGGCATCTTCGTGCACGTTTGCCACGGCCCTGCCTGATGGATCGTTCATATTTTTGAAGGCTTCATCCCACTCCAATGCGATCTTGGTGCTGCACGCGACCGACGGTTCCTGTGGGACGCTCAAAGCGGCCGCATCGGATGGGAAATGCGATTCGAAAATCGAACGGTAATAATATTCTTCTTTGGAGGTCGGGGTCTGCAACGGAAACCTGTAGTTGGCGTTCTTCAATTGGGTATCGCTGACCTCTTGCTCGACCAATGCTTTCAAGGTGTCGATCCAGCTGTATCCGACCCCGTCCGAAAACTGCTCTTTTTGACGCCAAGCGACGCTCTCGGGCAGGTAGGACTCAAAGGCCTTGCGAACCACCCACTTTTCCATACGCTCCCCATTGATCATCTTGTCTTTGGGGTTGATGCGCATGGCGACATCCATGAATTCCTTGTCCAAAAACGGAACCCTTCCTTCAATACCCCAGGCCGCCAATGATTTGTTGGCCCTTAAACAATCGTACATGTGCAACTTATCGAGTTTGCGCACGGTTTCTTCATGAAAATCCTTCGGACTCGGCGCTTTATGGAAATACAGGTACCCCCCGAACAATTCGTCGGCCCCCTCACCGGATAGGACCATCTTGATGCCCATCGATTTGATGACCCTGGCCATTAAATACATTGGCGTCGAAGCGCGTATCGTGGTGATATCGTAGGTTTCGAGGTTATGGATCACATCACGTATCGCATCGAGCCCTTCCTGAATGGTGAACTTGATCTCGTGGTGCACCGTACCGATATGATCGGCGACCAGCCGGGCAGCGGCCAAATCGGGCGAGCCTTCGAGACCGACCGAAAACGAATGCAATTGGGGCCACCAAGCCTCCTTGGTATCGTCCGATTCAATGCGTTTCTGTGAATATTTCTTGGCAATGGCCGAGGTGACCGATGAATCCAATCCACCTGACAACAAGACGCCATACGGTACATCCGACATCAATTGGCGGTGTACGGCGGCCTCAAGGGCTTCCCTTACTTCGCGAATGCTGGTTTCGTTCTCTTTGACAGCCTCGTAATCCATCCAATCCCGTTGGTACCATTGTACGAATTCCCCTGTCGAACTATGCAGGTAATGCCCGGGAGGGAATAGTTCTATTTTGGTACAGGTACCTTCAAGGGCCTTTAATTCGGAGGCCACATAAAAAGTACCGTTGGCATCCCAACCGATATACAGTGGGATGATGCCCATATGATCACGTGCTATGAAATAGTCATCCTTTTCGGAATCATAAATGGCAAAGCCGAAAATTCCATTGAGCTCGTCAACGAAATCAGCTCCTTTCTCCTGATATAGGGCCAAGATCACTTCACAATCCGACTGGGTCTTGAACCCATAACGTCCTTCGAACTGCTTCCGCAATTCACGGTGGTTGTATATTTCGCCATTGGCGGCCAAAACCAACTTGCCATCGGCACTGAACAACGGTTGCTTTCCTGATGCAGGGTCGACAATAGCCAATCGCTCATGGGCCAGTATCGCCTTTCCATCCGCATAAATCCCACTCCAATCGGGCCCTCGATGTCGTACTTTTTTCGACATTTCGAGCAATTGGGGGCGCAGCACCTCACTACTTTCCTTTAAATCAAACGCACATACGATTCCGCACATAATGGTAACATTAAAATTATAGGACAAATCTGTTCTTATTATTTCAAATATTAAATAGTAAATGCTATTATGCTTTCAATTAAAAACTTTTTTTTTTCATTTACTACTTATAAATAAGAAAACAACCTAAGAATGCCCAATGCTGGAAACAATATGAAAGCCTGTAAACTTTAACTCATTTTTATCAAATAAAGATTGATTAAGTAGGTAGTTTTGAGGGTTAACTAAAACAAATGTTATGAAACAACTCCTAGTATTGACATGCTTCATGTTCGCTTTGGTCTTCACCCAAGAAACCCAAGCCCAGAAATTCAGTGGATTGGACAAGAGTCCAGCCGATATCGCATCATTCCCGACCAGCTATCGCGTGGCCGATAAAACGGTCAAGGTCGTCTATAGCCGTCCGCAACTCAAAGGCCGTTCGCTATCAGACCTTGCCCCTGACGGCAAAGTGTGGCGAACCGGTGCCAATGAATGTGCTGAAATCACCTTTTACAAAGACGCCAATTTTGGTGGACAAAGTGTAAAGGCAGGTACGTACTCCTTATTTACCATTCCCGGTGATGGGGAATGGACGGTGATCTTGAACAGCAACCTCAACCAATGGGGTGCCTATTCATACGACCAAGGGGCCGATGTCGTACGCGTCAGCGCGACTGCAAGTACCGATAGTGATAGCCTTGAAGCCTTCTCCATCGCTTTCAAAGAGGTCGATGGTGGTGCACACTTGGTCATGGGATGGGGTACTACCCGTGTAGCCACTCCGATCACCATGTAAGGAAGCATACGATCAAAACAGTATAAGCCCCGGTTTCGGGGCTTTTTTATTTGACCTGTTCGCCCCCTACAAACACCTTGTCTGCCTGTAGTTCCGGAATGTCATGAACGGGCATGTTCATGATATCATCACTGAGAAATACGAAATCAGCCATTTTACCCACTTCAATACTCCCTTTCTCTTCCTCTTCGAAGTTGGAATAGGCTGCCCAAATGGTCATCCCTTTTAAGGTTTCCTCCCGTGTGAGGGCATCTTTCATTTGAAACCCACCTTCCGGATAGCGATCTAGGTCTTGTCGGGCAACGGCCGCATAAAAGGTCAAGAACGGACTTACCCGTTCTACCGGAAAATCAGTACCCAAGGCAACGAGTCCGGCCTTATCCAAAAGGGTCTTAAAAGCGTAGGCGCCCTTGATCCGCACCTTGCCCAAACGGTTTTCGGCCCAATACATATCGCTGGTCGCATGGGTCGGTTGTACGGAAGGGATGATCCCTGCACTGAAGTAATCGAAATCGGATTCGGTCACCACCTGTGCATGCTCTATTTTCCATCGGTTGTCGGCAGTATCGGCCAAAGCCTTTTTATAGGCCCGTAGCACGACGATATTCGCTGAATCACCTATGGCATGCGTATTCATTTGATACCCTGAGGCTGCGATACGGCCAGCCAAAGCCTCGATTTCATCAGCGGGGGTCACCAAAGCACCGAAATGCCCTTTTTTATCGGAGTAAGGCGTCCTCAAGGCCGCCCCACGGGAACCTAGTGCCCCGTCGGCGTATACTTTGATCGAACGAACGTTCAATCGATCCGTCTTCAAGGGGCCTTTGGCCAAAAAGTGATCTAGATTTTCAGGAGTATTACTGACCATGGCGTACATGCGCATACGCAACGTACCGGCTTGCTGCAAGCTATCGATCAATTCAATCGTGGGTTGGTGCAGTCCGGCGTCATTAACGGTGGTCAACCCATAATCGAAACAAATGGTCTCGGCATCTTTGAGTGCGTTGATCTGGGTGGCCAGATCCGGCTGTGGTTTGACGGCATCGATCAACCACATCGGATTGTCGACCAAAACACCGGTAAGGTCACCGTTGGCATCCTTGACGATCTCACCTCCTTGGATTCGGGTATCCCTGTCGATCCCGGCCAGGTCAAGGGCTGCCTGGTTCACCAAATACGCATGGCCGTCGACACGTTCAAGCGCGACCGGGGTTTTCGGAAAGAGGCTATCAAGGGCCTGCTTGGTCGGGAATTTTTTGATGTCCCAATCATTTTGGTCCCAGCCCCGTCCTTCGATAAAACCAAGCTGTTTTTCGTTCTGGAATTCGCTTACCTTTTGCAAGACGTTTTGATAACTCGTCGTACCGACCAAATCAACGATTTGCTGTGTCAAACCGAGTCCGTAAAAGTGGCAATGGGCATCAATTAAACCTGGCACCACGGTCTGCCCTTGGGCATCGATCACACGTTTAGCGTCAAAGGCGTTTTTGATTTCCGCGTCATCGTCGATTCCAATGAACAATCCGTCTTTGACGGCTAAGGCCGAAGCCGTTGAAAATTCGGAATCCACAGTGTAAATTTTAGCATTGACCACGATCAAATCGGCCTGTTGTTTGCTTGAACAAGCAGCTAAAGAGAGGAGCAGGAACCCAAAGAATATTCTGAACATTTTTTTGCCTTTTCCCAAAAATAACGAAAACGCAAGGGTTCTTCCATATTACTCATCCACGAACTCGGTAATCACAAAATCGACCCTTCGATTCGCCCTACGCGCCTTATCGGAGGTTTTTTCGATCAAGGGCAGGGTATCGCCATGCCCTTTTGAAATGATCCGTTCTTCAGGAAAACCGAGGGAAATGAGGTAATTGGCGACCGATCTTGCCCGGCGTGAGGAGAGGAAATCATTGTGGGTTTTCGAACCCTGATCATCGGTATGTCCATTAATGGTCACCTTGATATTCGGCAATTGGCGTAATTGGGCATACACTTTTTGAATTTGCTTTTTCGAATATTCATCAAGCCTATGGTCGTCGAGTGCGAAGTTCACCCCTTCGAGTACATAAGGCCGGTCAAGTTTGAAATCTTGCTGATCCGATCCATACAATTGGGCATGATCGACGTAGTAGTAGGCAAATTGTTTGTGCCGTGGTACTTCACCCATCAAGTGATAAAATTTCGTCCCTTTATTGCTCGAAAAGTTGCCGATGATCAGTCGATTTTCAAAGCCCTCAGCCTTAAAGGTTGCGACGACCTTCACCCAATTCGATCGATCGTTCAATAGGCCGCGGGGTTGTAATTTGATAAAGCTGAATTTTTCAAGCCCCTCAAGACTTACCCGGGCGGCAGAAAGGTTCTTACTCGTGGCACATTGCACGTGCCCTCCTACCAATAACAATTGGAGATGCTGGATGTACACTTCGGAAGTTTCGGCAAGGTTGAGGTAAAATTCAAAGTCGTAATACCTTCCTTTCTCCAGTGTTTGCAACAATTCGAACTGGATATATTCCCGATAGTCGTTCGGTGCCATCAGATAAAGCCCGGCATAGGAATCGCCGTCTTGGGGATCTTGTTTACCCTTAAAGTTTTTTGGAACCGCGACCTTGCCTTTTCCACACCTGCTAAACAGATCGGTAGTACCCGCGGTAGGCGAACTGATACCCAATGCGGTATTGGCCAACTCACTCAATGCGTTCGGACAATACGAAGTCTCTTCAAAACTGCCGTTCTTGATCAGGTTCTGGGCGGTCAAGGGCATTTGAAAGCTTAGAAATACTATAGTGCTCAAAATTTTTAGTTTGGGACACGCCATATAAAAATTTTGATGTTGGTTTGGGCAAAAGCCTAAATCCAAGAACGTCTAAAATCGCAAATTATTGTATTTCAAGAAGATGGAAGTTCGGAGAACACCATTGCCTATTGATCTTCGAATTCGGTCATGACGAATTCGACCCTTCGGTTGGCCAATTGGTCTTTGATCCTTCCATTTCGCAAAGGTTTTGAATCACCTACGCCTTCCCACACCAAGCGATTGTCATCGATACCCAACTTCTTAAGGTAAATGGCAACGGCCCTTGCACGCAGCGAGGAGATGAACTTGTTGTACTCGGGCGTACCCGAATCATCGGAATGGCCGGTAATTTTCATCTGCACTTCGGCATTCTCTTTCAGGAATTTGAAGATCTTTTTGACACTAGCTATGGCTTTGGCATCCAATTCATAGCCTTTGGGTTGAAAAGGATCACTTTCCAAAACATAGATCTTGTCTTTTTCATAGTTGATTCGAGGCAATTCCTCCAATGCGAGGTCATCAACGAAATAATAAGAGAAATCGGAAGACAACACTGCTGAACCTTTACTCAACAATTGGGTGTCGTTGTTGGTGTTGAAGTTACCGATGAGCAGCTGATTTTCAAAACCTTTGGCCTCAAACTCAGCGGTCAACGTAATCCATCCGTCTTTATCGGCCATCGATCGATCGGCCTTCAACGGTATTTCATGGACCATAAGTCCTTCGACCAAATCCATTCTCGAAGTAGTCAAAGTAGCACTATTCGGCATGCGTACTTTGGTATTGGTCATTACGATGGACATCTGCTTAAGTGCCAAGGTCGACGCTTCGGCCAAACTCACTTTGAACGACAATTTATAGGGGTATTTCTCCCTTAGGGTCTTGGTGGTATTCAATTGGGCATACTCGCGATAATCATTCAAGGCGTAAAAGTACAGCCCTAGATATCCATTTCCACTCGAAGCTTCCTGAATGCCTTTGAAGTTAAAGGGTACCCCGAAATCCTCCGCACTACAGCTATTGAAATAATCACCCGAACTGGCGGTCGGAAGTGAAACATCCGTTAAGATGGCATTGACACTGGCAAAGTTGGTTGGACAGGCCTTGTGCGCTTCAAAACTTGGGTTTACGATCAGATTCTGTCCGAAGACAAGACTGGAAGTCGACAAGACAGCAAGGCATACAACGCGAGAAACAATTCGATTCATTAGAAATGATTTATGGTTCTCGCTCTGCTTAAAAACGATGAAGTTCATCGATTATTGTACGTTTTATGGTACTTCAGCGCACTTATTTTAACACCATCCGTTTGAAAACGACATACTAATCGGAAACCTTTTTCGTTAGAATAGTCCAAATCTTACTAGAATGCGCATCTTGACCACAGTATTTTTACTGGTTGTTGTGCCCATGGCAACTGTGGCGCAGCAAAAGGTTTCAGGAAGGATCGTTGATGAACTCGGCCTACCGGTTTACCGGGCGACCATAGAACTCGACCAAACCAAGGAAGTCACTTATTCCGACTTCGAGGGGATGTTCGAATTGGTCAGTGCCAAAAACTTCCATTGGAAAATCAACATCGCTTCATCTGGATACAAACCCGAAACTTATTTTGTTCTCGAAGGGGGCAATGCCGGTGATGTCATTCTTGAATATGGTGATGGATTGATCGAGGTATTGCACGAAACCGATGCAACGGATCGGCCCAAAAAACCTTTACCCCAGGTGCCAAAGAAACAGTAAGTTCATTCCGTTCCCTTTTTAAATACGAATTCTACCCTTCGGTTCGAAGCCCTTCCGGATTCCGTATTATTTTCAGCCACTGGTTTTTGGCTACCATGACCGAAGATCGCGATACGATCCGATGAAATTCCTTGCTCGACCAAAAATGTGGCAATATGACGGGCCCGCTGCTCAGAGAGACTTTGGTTATAGGAGGCTTTGCCCTTGCCATCGGTATGCCCATGTATTTCGACCACATAAGTAGGCTTGGCCAACAGGGTTTCATAAATCGGTTTCAAGGCCTCATTACTCCGCTTGCTCAATTGGTAGCTATCAAAATCAAAATGGATGTTTTTGGAAACGCTATATGCTTCTTCCAAGGACTCGCCCCATACCCCCGCTTGGTGCAATTGAACCATGTCGATATAATAGTACGCCCCCTTTTTCAACTTTTTCCTCCGGGTTTGAACGGTTCTAGTCGCTTTGTTGTCACGAAGGTTTCCAATGATCAAATAATTTTCGAAACCCTTGGCGGTAAAGGTCTCCGTGACTTTGACCCAGTCGGTCTTGTTCTCATGGAATTCGGGATGGTTGATTTCGAACGCGTGTACCCTATTGCCTTTTTGGGCGTACAACTTGTTTCTAGAAAGGTTCTTTCGAGTCGCTACCGCAACTGGCCGATAACTCAAAACGGTTCCGAAATCCTTGACGGCAAAATCGGACCCTTCGGCCAAACTGATATAAAACGACAACTCATACTTCCGGTCTTTGACCAATTTTCGAGTCAATCGGACTTGCACATATTCCCGGTAATCGGCGGGAGCATAAAAGTAGAGCCCGGCATAGGCGTTGCCAAACTTTGGTTGTTGTACCCCATTGAAATTTTCAGGCGCCCCCATGACCGTACTACAACTGTTGAAATAGTCGGTAGAGCCTTCCGTGGGAATCGACCAATGTATGGCCAAATCTTGCAAAGCACCTAAGGTCTGTGGGCAATCGTTATAGTCCTCAAAACTGGGATTCTTCACCAAGTTTTGGGCTCCCACTACCCCGACGATCAACGAAAATAGGATGTTCAGCACCGGTTTCATTCGGGCCTAATGTAACAAACCTCGGGCGTGAGGCCAAAATCGAGCCTTTAGAAATCAAACTTGTAGGCCACACCGGCCAAGGCTTGAAAGCCCTGTACCCTAAAATTGAACCATCGCTCGTAGTTGTTGTTGGCGATGTTCGAAAGCCTTGCAAAAACAGACAATTGCTCATTGAAACGGTATCCCAAATGGGCGTTGGCATCAAAGAATCCATCGATGGTCACGATGGTAGAAGGAAACAAGTTCGCCGGTGTGTTGGGCACCGCCTGTGATTGCAGATCCTGACGCTCTCCGATATAGAACAAATTCGCCCCAGCATACCATTGGGCGTTGATTTGATAGTCCAAAAACAGAGATCCCTTGATCTCAGGCAGGTTCCATGCAGGATTGTCCGTTTCGGTGCTGTAGTTAAAGTATTCCGCATTCAATCCAAGCGTGAAATTCCTATTTAGGTTTACATTGATCTCACCAAAGATGCCCAAGGTCTTTAGGTCGTCATAGAATACCTGGAATGAATTGCCATAAGCATAGCCCTCATCGCCCCTAAAAAGGTTTTGCGGGTTCAACAGAAAGAGTGGTTTCCTATTTTCGGCGGTGTACGAACCTTTGATGTTGTATCCGACGTTGGTGCCTAATTGTCCTTTAAGTCCGAGATACCCTTCGTATTGCTGATCCGTAGGCTGCAGTTCAAGTGTCGGGGAAACGAAATTGTTGGTATGGAACAGACTATGGTAACTGTTCTGACGCAAATCACCTTCGATACCACCATACGCTATCACTTCGTCACCCTTCAATCGATAGGAGGCCGTGACTGCCGGATAAATGAAAAAACTCCCGTTACTCCGTTCCAAATCGGTACCATAAACGAAGTTGGCCCCGAGGTTCAGCGTCAGCTCATCACGAAGGACTACAAAACCGGGATTGACCCCCAAAATCAACTGCCCATAGTCGATCCCCGTGGTGTTCGTGGTCGCATTCAAAGAGGAATTCCCAAAGCTTCCTCCCAAATAGTCGATATTGGTCTTGACCTGTATCGTTTCGGTTGTCAACGGCACCTCAAACGCCGTAGTAAGTACGGCCCGGTTCTCACCGGAATCCAACCCATCCCAAAACCGTTGCAGTTTTATTTTTCCTTGTTTAAAAAAGGACTCCTTTAACTCAAGGCGGCCCTCCAATTGGGCATTGAAATAGTTCTGACTTGGATCGATGGCCGCCACCTGGGTATCGGTAAACGCACCGGATTCCAATCCATACCAATTGTAAAGGCTATGGTCCAATCCGAGACTGACGCCCCAATCCATTTCACGGTCTTTCTTCGAGAGCGAAACATCGAGGTCGGTATTGTAGAAATCCGCATCCAACGGGGTACTATCGATATCACCCCGTGACGAATGATGGCTGAGGCCGACATCGAATAAATGTTCTTCGCGCCCGATTTCCCGACTGGTATAGAAATCGACCATGGCGTTGTTGAAATTTCCGAGACCTACCGAAGCATAGGAATTGTACAAGGTGGGTGGCGGTACTTTCTCGACCCGGGCCGCTTTTGCTTTGGCCGGGCTAAAGGTCGAAGCCACGGGAACGGAATTGATCGTGTAGGAGACCGCCTTTTTACTTAAAGCGATGGAATCGTTCAATTGTGGAACCGATTTCAATTTAAAAGCATCCGAAACGGTTGGGGCATATGGCTTGACCACCGTAACCGTTTCGGTGCCTATATCTTCGGATTCCTGGGCCCGAATTCCCCCAATTAGGCTCAAAAAGGTACAAGTGACCGTGAAAAAACTTTTTTTCATAACAGTGTTCGCTATTATTTATTGGTGTCGATTGATGAATTGCTTTCCGCTTCCTTGCGTTTGATCAGGGTTAGTTCTCCTTTGGCCTGTGCAACGATATCGTCATATTCGGCAAAGTTCTCGATAACGCTTTCCAAAATGTAGGTCGCTTGGAAAGCATCGTCCAAGGCATAAAAATTCTTAGCCATGATAACCAGTCCTTTTCCACCCCATTCTTTGTAGGCCGAAAAGTCCTTGGCCAACTTTTGGACCGAAACGTTCGAACTTTCGTAATCACCGTTCTTTTGTTTGAAGTAAGCATCGTAATACCATGCTTCGGCGGCTATGGCTCCGGTGGCGATGGACTTCACTTCACCAAAGGCCGTTTCGGCCAAGGCCTCATCACCCAATGCGATGGCCGAACGCGCGATCATCAGTTGCGCATCGCTTTTGATCCGATTGTCGATCTTAGGCGCGGCCAGCACTTTTTTGGCATAGTCCAAGGTTCGGGTATAGTCTTCGCGATCGTAATACCCTTTCATCAAATTCGATTGGGCGAAGGTGCGGTTCTGATCGATTTCCGCGGTACTTTCCAGGCGTTCCAAAAAAGTGATCGCACTGGCATAATCCTGTTTTCCCACATATATTTCGCAAACCCGGGTCAAGGCCTGTTCGCTGTATTCATTGATCCCATTATCGGCTACGGTCTGGTAAAAGGGTAACGCTCGGTCTTTTTCCCCTTTCGAAAAATACAATTGGGCCAAGGTAAAATTGGCCTGGGTGGCATGGAGGCCGTTCGGGAATTGTTTGAGATACCCTTCAAACCCTTTGATCGCCGCTTCGGTGCGCCCCTCGGCATTTTTTCGATCGGCCGCTTCAAAACTAGCCTCATCCAATTCGGTATCGGAAACCTCTACGAAATCCAAGCCCTTGGCCCAGGCAGCGTAGGCATCCACCCGCCCCATATCGACATACACCAATTTGGCCGTAGCAACGGCCTGACGGGCCTCAGGGGAATTGGGATACGAACTGACCACAGCTTTCAATTTCGAAATGGCCGCTTCATTGCGATTGGCGTTATAATGCACCAAACCTTGCCGCAGCATCGCCTGTGGGGCGAATTTGCTTCGTTGGAACCGATCGATCAAGCGATCGTAGACCTGTAACCCTTGGGTCGCTTCACCGGTCTTCACGTAGGTGTTGCCCAATTCGTAAAGGGCGTCGTCACGCAATGCCGAACGGGGATAGCGCTCCACGAAGTTCGATAAGGCGCTGATTTTGGCACTATTGTTCCCTAAAAATCCGTTCGACATCGCCTTTTGGAAGGTCGCATAATCCCGTTCGGGGCCATTGATTTTTGAAGCTTTGTCATAGGCTGAAATGGCATTCTTGTAGTTGCTGGTCACGAAATACACATCACCCAACCGCATCAAAGCGTCGTTCCTTCGTTCGGCATCCAAACCACCTGCTGTGGAAGCGGCGTTAAAATAAGCTATCGCCCGATCGTAGTCTTTTAATTTGAAGCGTGCATAACCCAAATTGTAATCGAGTTCCCGTGCTTCATCCAAACGAGACGCATTGGCATCGGCTTTAAAGGTTTCAAAGCCCGAAAGGGCCTCTTCAAAACGGTTTAGTCGGTAGGCCGATTCGGCCTGCCAGTAAATCGCCCTTGCCTTGATGGCCGGATCGCCACTTTTTCGGATCGCCTTTTCAAAACGGTCGATAGCCAGTTCGAAATCAGCATTTACAAACCGGTCGATGCCACTGTAAAATGCCACTTTTTGATAGGTTTCAGGGGTAGCATAGCCTGCATTCTCCTCCAACAACTTCATCGCTCCATCAAAATTCTTGGATGTAATGAATGAGTCGACCAAAAGATCTTGGATCTCTTCTTGGTGCTCGTCTTTCGGATACCGCTCCAAATAGCTGGTCATGACTTGTGGAACCGGTTCATAGGGATTGCCGATCTCATAACTCAGTCGGGCATAGTTCAAAAGTGCATCCTTTTCTATGGCGTCATTGAAGTTCATTTCGGAAGCATTTCGAAAAGCGTTCAAGGCTTCCGGTTTCTTGTCAAGTTTCAAATAACATTCGGCCAAGTGGTAATAGGCGTTTTGGGCAACACCATTGGTGCCGCCTATGATTTTGTTGAATTGGCCAATGGCCGCTTCGAAATCACCGGTTTGGTAATAACTGTATCCCAACAGGTAAAAATCGGTATTGCTCCATTTGCCTCGCTTGCCACGATACTTTTTCAAATACGGGATGGCGGCATCATAGCGTTCCAAGTTAAAATGACTTTCTCCGATGATCTTATTCAATTCGGAAACTTCGCGACGATCCGCTTTGGGTAATTGCTTTTCAGCCATGGCAATCGCCTTTTCAAAATTGCCCAACTTGAAGTTAAGGTCGGCTTGATAGTACGATAATTTCTCTTCAAGGACCGTGGGATCCGCAATGCGATCAAAACGGGCATTCGCCTCATCATAATCATCTTGTTCATAAGCGATGTACCCCAGGTAATATTTTGCTTGGGCCCCGTAGGTCGACGAATTGGTCACTTTGTTCAAATAACGTTCAGCCTCGCCGGGACGTTTGGAGGCGTAAAGTGCGTATCCGTTATTGAAATTAAAGCGTTCCTCATCTTTTCGCGACATGGAGCTGCGATCTACCTTCTTATACCACTTCAAAGCGTAGGGGTATTTTCCGGTAACGAAGTAATAATCGGCCACGTCTAAAAAGGCTGAATTCCTTTTGGTTGAAGTCGGATACCGTTCAACAAAAGCTTCCATGCGTTGATCCGCCCCGCGTTGGTTCAAACGGATCGCCGCATTGGCTGAATAGTAGGCGGCGTTCGCTTCGATCTCGCCATCGGTGGTCGTTTCCTTAATGCGATCGAATAGGGCTTGTGAAGCTTGATACTGTTGATTGTTATACAGGGTCAACGCATCTTGATATTGCTTTTGGTCGTGTAAAAAAACTTGGGTTTCCTGTGCGGAGATTCGTGCCAGGCCAAAGAAGATCAGGGCCAAAATGGCGAAGGTCTTTCGATTCATAGTGCTCTACGTGGTTCTCGATTGATGATACCATAACGTCAAAATTCGCGCCAAAGTATATTTCGGTTCCACGAATGCTTTTGGCATTGGCGGTATCGGTCTGCATGAACTTGTGTATTTTTGGGTAAAGAAGTCCAAAATCGAAGTTACGAACCCATAGCACCCATCAGTTGGCCGAAATCATTGTAAAACTCCAAGATGTAGCCGTTTTCCAAAACGAAAACTTGATCCTCAACCATGTCACCATGGAAGTCAAAAAAGGCGAATTCGTCTACATTATCGGTAAGACCGGAAGCGGTAAAAGCAGCTTTATGAAAACCCTTTATGGTGACCTCGCCCTCAGACAGGGGTATGGCACCGTGGTGGATTTCAACCTGAAATCACTCCAAGAAAAGGAAATCCCGTTTCTACGCCGAAAACTAGGCATCGTATTCCAGGATTTCAAGTTGCTCTCAGACCGAAACATCAACAACAACCTCCGGTTTGTCCTCAAAGCGACTGGTTGGACCGATGCAGCCAAGATGGACAGTAAAATCGAGGAGGTCCTTGATAAGGTCGGAATGAAGACCAAAGGATTTAAGTTTCCCCATGAACTTTCGGGGGGCGAACAACAACGGATCGCCATTGCCAGGGCGCTATTGAACGATCCCGAGCTCATTTTGGCGGATGAGCCGACCGGAAACCTCGACCCGCAAACCAGCGTTGAAGTCATGAAGGTACTGCAGGAAATCAATGAAAGTGGGCGCACCATCATCATGGCCACACACGACTACGCCTTAATCCTGAAATACCCCCACAAAACGCTCAAATGCGATGGCAACAAAATGTTCGAAGTCATCCAAAAAGCCGTCTGACCCGGGACAACAAAAATAAATTGTAGGTTTTTTCGTTCATATTCCAATCGTTAACAATTGGTTGATATTGTTCATTTTACAATGGACAAGCGCAAAAAGAATTTTGTTTCTTTGCCAAAACACAAATACGACCGTTTATGGAACTACTTGGGATAGATATTGGGGGATCAGGAATCAAAGGGGCATTGGTCAACGCCGAAACCGGCGAGATGCTTACCGAACGATTCCGCATTCCGACACCTCCAGATCGCAAACCGGATGATATGGCCCAGGTTATCAAACAAATCGTCGATCATTTCGACTACAAGGGCCCTGTCGGATGTGGTTTCCCGACCATCGTCAAGAAAGGTGTTTGTATTTCTCCCGGCAACCTGCACGAAAGCTGGGTAGGTGTCAATATCGATGAGCTGTTCACCGAGGTGACCGGCCAGGAGTTCACGGTATTGAACGATGCCGATGCAGCCGGCTATGCTTCCATGAATTATGGCGTCGGTCGTGGTAAGGACGGCCTGGTCGTCATGATCACCGTGGGGACCGGACTGGGTAGCGGTGCGTTTTACAACGGCCAATTGCTACCGAATTTCGAGTTGGGTCAGATTCCCTATAAGAAATACGATAAAATCGAACAATGGGCGGCTTCTTCTGCCAAGGAACGCGAAGACCTTTCGTATGAAAAATGGGCAAAGCGTTTCAACAAGTTCTTGAAGTATGTTGAAATCTTGGTCGCACCGGACCTCATCATCGTAGGTGGGGGTATTTCAAAAAAATGGGCGCAGTACGGCCACTTGATCGATATCGAGACCGATGTGGTGAAAGCCGAGTTGATGAACCATGCCGGTATTATCGGAGCAGCCATCGCCTGCTTGCGCGAGCAACACCACGGTCAGCTCACCAGCAAAGCTTAAGTGATTTTATTCCGCTTTCTATCGACTTCCTTGAGGTAGATCTTGCGCAACCGCAAATGGTTCGGCGTGACTTCGACATACTCATCTTTTTGGATGTACTCCAAAGCTTCTTCCAATGAGAATTTAATGGCAGGAACGATCTTCGCTTTGTCATCGGAACCTGCTGCCCGCACGTTACTCAATTTCTTGGTCTTGGTCACGTTCACGGTCATATCGTCTTGGCGCGAGTTTTCACCGATGACCTGACCTTCGTAAATATCTTCCCCTGGATCGATGAAAAACTTACCCCGTTCTTGCAGTTTGTCGATCGAATAAGGAATAGCCGTCCCATTTTCCATGGACACCAAAGACCCGTTGATCCGCCCGGCGATATCGCCCTTTAAGGGTTGGTATTCCAAAAAGCGGTGTGCCATGATGGCCTCACCTGCAGTGGCGGTCAACAATTGGTTTCGCAGTCCGATGATGCCGCGAGAAGGAATCAGGAATTCACAGGTCATACGGTCACCTTTGGCTTCCATACTGGTCATTTCCCCTTTTCGAATGGACACCATTTCAACAGCCTTTCCGGAAACTTCCTCTGGAAGATCGATGGTCAATTGTTCGATCGGTTCGCATTGAACCCCGTCGATTTCCTTGATGATCACCTGGGGTTGGCCGATCTGTAATTCGTAACCTTCGCGACGCATGGTCTCGATCAACACCGAAAGGTGCAATACCCCCCGTCCGAATACCATGAATTTATCAGCGCTATCGGTCGGCTCAACGCGCAAGGCCAAGTTTTTCTCCAATTCTTTTTCAAGACGCTCCTTAATGTGGCGTGAAGTGACGAATTTTCCATCCTTCCCGAAAAAAGGACTATCGTTTATGGTAAAGAGCATGCTCATGGTCGGCTCATCGATGGCGATGGTCTTCAGCTGCTCCGGATTTTCGAAGTCTGCGATCGTATCCCCGATTTCGAACCCATCCATCCCTACTATAGCACAGATATCACCAACGGTGACCTCGTCTACTTTCTGGCGGCCCAATCCTTCGAAGGTGAACAGTTCTTTGATCCTACTTTTAGCAACCGATCCGTCACGTTTGACCAAAGACACCTGTTGTCCTGACTTTAGGGTCCCTCGCTGCAAGCGCCCGATAGCGATCCGTCCTGTAAAGGATGAAAAATCCAAGGAGGTGATCAACATCTGGGTAGATCCTTCTTCCGCTTTGAACTCAGGTACATGGTCAATGACCATATCAAGCAATGGGGCGATGTTCTCGGTCGGCTGTTGCCAGTCTTCCGACATCCAACCTTGCTTGGCCGATCCATAGACCGTCGGGAAATCCAATTGCCATTCTTCGGCTCCCAATTCGAACATCAAGTCAAATACTTTTTCATGAACGGCTTCGGGATCACAGTTTTCTTTATCGACCTTGTTGATGACGACACAGGGTTTCAAGCCTAAATCGATGGCTTTTTGCAAAACAAAACGCGTCTGTGGCATAGGGCCTTCGAAAGCGTCGACCAACAACAAGACACCATCGGCCATGTTCAACACCCGTTCTACCTCACCCCCGAAATCGGCGTGACCCGGAGTATCGATGATATTGATTTTGGTTTCCTTGTAGCGTACCGAAACGTTCTTTGAGACAATGGTAATGCCCCGTTCGCGTTCGAGGTCGTTATTGTCGAGAATCAAGTCGCCTTTATTCTCGTTTTCACGGAACAAACGACAGTGATACATAATCTTATCGACCAAGGTGGTTTTTCCGTGGTCGACGTGGGCAATGATCGCGATATTCTTGATTTTCGACATGAGCCTGATTTTGAGGCTGCAAAGGTACGCGTAATTTCCCTTTTAGGCCCTATTTTTTCCTTTTAGAAACGACCCAACCCAATTTCAACGCCAAAAAGAGGCTGAAACCTTCATCGAACTCGTCGAAAAAATAACCGGGGCCGACTTCAAACCGGAACTGCAGTCCACGTGGAGCGGTTCGTTGCAGGCCATAGACCACCCCAGCACCGGCCAAAAGGTTCGAAGCGTAGTCGAGGTTGCCGATAACGGCATCGCCTCCTTGAACGGCGAAGGTAGGGGCTATATAATTGCCGGTATTTCCCGCGGTCCTTTTGCCGCGATCATTACGCCGGTCAAAATTGTAGTAATGTCGGTATTGCAACCTACCGATCGGATATATACCGAATTGGGCGTCACATCCCGAACAGTCGATCAAAGCGAACCCAATGGTCGCTTCAGCGGCCAAGGTCGAATTTTCGGAAATCCCCTTTTCATAAATCAGTCCGGGCAGCAAAAAATTCGCGGTCAATTGATGGTCTTCGGTCTGTTGTGCATTGGCGGAAACGACCCCTGCTAGGAGTATCGCGCAAAGGGCGATGGTTTTTACGTTCATGGTCAGTGATTTTTCCACAAATTCTAACAAGGATCATGCCAGAATTGTGGTATTTATCAGCGACCCGACCACACTAACTCCCGATTCGATTGTTCTCGTCTTCCAGTCCGGTTTTGCGCTTGCGCGCTTTTTTAATCTCATTGCGACCGAAGTCATAGGTCAACGAAAAGGCCACCTGACGGCTGTCGCTACCCCCACTTCCATCAATAAACAGATTACCGAATTGGGTAGTTCCACGCCAAGGTACCGTGTACAGGATATCGTTGAACGAGAGTCGTCCGGTAAATCGATCGTCGAAGAACTTTTGCTGGAAAGCCAGGTTCAAAGAACCTAAAGATTGGGTGCGATAGGTACCGCCCCAAATCGAAGGGGAGCTATACCAACCCGATATTTCCATACGCAGCCCCTTGGTCACGTTGAAGGTATTTTGGGCATACAGGCTCAAGGTTTCTTGGCGGATGGGTAAAAACTCCGTACTAGTGGCCTTAAAGTCACTGATGTAGGCATTAAGACTGAAATAGACGTTCCACCAATTGTAAATTTTCTTAGGATAGGAAATACCCAAATTGATCACTTCTTGATCTGCCACGTTCAAGGTGGTCAAAAAGTTGGTACTCTGCCCTTCGGCTACCGTAACCCTGGCGAAAAAATCGGAAACATAGCTGTAACTGATCGAAGTGGTCAACCTGTAGTTGAAGGTATGTGACAGTTTGATGTTGTTGGTATACTGGGGCTGCAGAAAGGGATTCCCCTTGCTAAACGAAAGTTCGTCAAGTTTATACTCAAAAGGGTTGAGCGATTGGTAATTGGGCCGTTGGATCCGTCGGCTGTACGTCAAGGCAAACTGGTTTTTACGGTTCATCTGATACGTCAGACCGCCAGAAGGAAAATAGTCGGTATAGTTACGTTGCACCCGTTCGTTGTCATTCTGTTGTTGGCTGGTGAGCTGCCCATCTGAATCGGTATTTTCGACCCGAAGCCCGAATTGCAAGTTCCATTTGCCCCATTTGCGATTGAAGTTCACATAAGCGGCATTGATGTTCTCCTGATACTCGAATTGATTGCTTTGGGTCGGGTCAAGGATGTTCTGCCCGTTTTCTTGGTTGAAAAAATCAAAGGTGTTGTCGGTATTGATCAAAGAGACCTTGAACCCCAGCCCCAACTTCCCTTTAAGGAAATTCTGCTCATAGTCGGATTTGATGGTTGCGATATCGATATCGATCGGGGTATCTTGAAAGGTGATGCGCTCATTTAGAACGGCGTCCCCATCGCCCGTCAAATAGGTATTGGGTTGAAAGGCATCGCGTTCACTATTATAGCGTCCGTAATCCAAATCGACATTGACCGAATACCCCAAGGTATCGGCATAGCGGTAATTCACGTTCGCATTGATATTGTACGAGGTGTTGTTGGTCTCGTTCTGGGCGACCAAAATACTGTCCAATACCGAAACCGCGACCGGACGGATTGGGGTGGTCGTATTGTTCGACGCAAAACTGTTGTTGAAATTCCCGTTGACGATCGCCCCAATGGTATGTTTCTCGTTGACATAATAGTCGTACCCTAGCTTGACGTTGTTGCTGTTTCGATCATAGATGCTCGAGGTACGCGCATCGAACTGGGTCTCGGATTGGGTCCGCAATAAATTGATGAATCCGGTACTTTTCCCGAATCGATTGCTGTAGGTGCCGTAGAAATTACCCTTCTTGCCCCGGTTATTGAAATTTACGCTGGCATTGCTTCGTCCGAAATCGCCAACGGTCAGGCCCGATGTAAAGGTGCCGTTGGTTCCTAGGCTTTTATCTTTTTTCAATTTGATGTTGATGATTCCGGCATTGCCCGCCGCATCGTACTTTGATGAAGGTTGGGTAATGATCTCAACGGCCTCGACATCGGTAGCCTGAAGGCTTTCGAGATAGTTGGTAAGGTCTTCGCCTTGCAGGACGGATAATTTTCCGTCGATAAAAATTTGGACACCGGACTTGCCTTCGACGATAATACCCCCATTGTTGTCAACAATGACCCCGGGGGCTTTGCGGAGCAATTCGAAAGCGCTGGTACCTGTAGCATTGATCGTATTCTCTACATTGAAAACCGTTTTATCGGCCAAAACCTGTACCATGGGTTTTTCGGCCGTTACGGTGACCTCTTCCAGGTTTTCGGTATTGGAGGTCAAGATCAATTCACCCAATACCAAATTACTTTCGACATAGAATTCGATTTTCTTTCGGTAATCGGAAAAACCCAAAGCCTTTACCGTCAATAGGTATTCGCTTGAAGGCATCCCTTTTAATACGAATAAACCTTCTTCGCTACTGATAGTGGCCTTCACTAGGCTTGAATCGAGGGGGGAGTTCAAGGTGATGGCCGCATAGGGTATGGCTTCTCCGGATTCGGTTTTCAACTCACCCGTGATGCTTTGTGCAAAACCGAAGGTGCCTAGGAATAAAAAGAAAAGGACTGCTGTGATTCTCATGATGTTCGTTTTTAATAGATACCCGAAATTCCGATTTTGGATGACCTCCTCAAAACGGCTATCGATGAGTGGTCCTATAGGCCGCTGGATCGTACCGGGTATCCATCCCTCTTATATACTCGAATTCGATGAAATGGTTACACCTACAGGCCCGTTTCGCAATGTAATGGATTTGAGAAGGGCCATCCGTCGATCTATAGGCCATTTCGACTTGAATTGCTTTAGAATGGTGGCAATTGGCCGTATTTTTCACTAAAGTCATGCGCTATGGACAAAAAAATCATTTGGGGAATCACCGTCAAGGAACTGCTCTTGGTCTTGGGGTTCTATGCCGTTTCGGCCTTCTTCTATCACTTGACCGTCTGGTATAGTATGGCTGATTTCGCCGAACGACGCACCCAGCTTCTGGGGTTAAAAGCGATTATCGATGGGGGTGGATTGCAATATTCGATTTTTTTCTTGTTCACCGTACCTATCTGGTGGTTGGTATTCAAAAAATTGAAGCACTGGTCTTTGGTCAAACGCATCCTTTTGCATGTCTTCTTATTACCGATTTTCATCATTTTGGCCCAAGAAGGCTACTACACCATTTGCGAGGCCATGGGCTGGGTGCACCTGCGGGGATCCGGCCAAGTTTGGGACCTGTATATTCCCGGACTGTTCTACCTCATTCAATTCGGTATCTTCCATTCGTATGAATATTATCGCATGGCCCAACAAAAGTTGCGCATCGAAGGGGAATTGCGGCAAGCGGCCTTAAAGAGCGAACTCGCAGCCATCAAAGCCCAGCTCAACCCCCATTTCCTATACAACGTCTTCAATACCATCAACGCCTCCGTACCGCCCCAGCAAGAGCAAACGAGACAATTGATCGCCACATTGGCCGATCTGTTCCGCTACCAACTCAAGGCCAGTAAGAAAGATGTGGTCAGTCTGGCCGAGGAACTTGAATTCGTTCAAAAATACCTCGACCTTGAAAAAGCACGTTTTGAAGATCGACTTGAAATCGAAGTGGATGTTGCCGAAAGCTTGAAATCGGAAAAAATCCCGCCCATGCTGCTGCAGCCTTTGGTCGAAAATTCGGTAAAACACGGCATTTCCAATTCCATGCACGGGGGCAAGATCTCCATTTCCATTTTCAAGGAAAACGGGAAGCTAAAATTCGAAATCGCCGATACCGGGAAAGGCGTTAACGATAAGGAGGGACTTCTCGGAAAAGGTGTCGGTCTGACCAACACCCAATTGCGCCTTCAAAAAATGTATCAAAGCAAACTGCAGATTTTGGACAACGATCCCCAAGGATTGAAAATTTGTTTTACCCTATGAAAAAAGTACTCATCGCCGATGACGAGAAAGCGGGTCGCATCTTGATCAAGGAATATTTGGAAGACTACCCGGAATTGGTGCTCGTCGCCGAAGTGAACAACGGGGTCGATGCCATTACCGAAATCAATCGTTTTAAACCCGATTTGGTATTTCTCGACATTCAAATGCCCGGTAAAACCGGATTCGAGGTATTGACCTACCTTGAAGAGATACCGGATATCATCTTCTCAACGGCCTATGATGAGTTCGCGCTTAAGGCCTTTGAAGTACATGCCGTCGATTACTTGCTCAAACCCTACACCAAGGAACGGTTCAAACAAGCGGTGCAACGTTTGGGTGGCGCCCATGAAAAATTGGGCAATCTGACCGAAAGCCTGCTCATGGAAAAAGCCGATTACCCTGAGCGGGTATTGGTACAACAAAATCGGAAGTTGATTACCATATCGGTGCAGGATATCGAATGGGTGGAAGCCTTCGGAGACTATTCAAAACTGCATATCGGAGACCAACAATGCCTCAGTAATTTTGGGATTTCGGCCTTAGAGGAAAAGTTGGACCCCAAAAAATTCCTAAGGGTACACCGCTCTTCGATCATCAATTTGGATAAGGTGAAAGAATTGAACAAATATGGCAAAAGCTATGATGTGACCTTGTTGAACGGTGAGGTAGTCCGAGTGAGTCGAGGCTATATGGATGCCTTAAAGAAAATCATGTTATAACGGCTTAGGGCTTATTTCTTGAAAAGGTCCCGCACTTTTCGCTTGGTAGCCACCCATCCGAAGGTAAAATTGAATAGTGGGCCGTACCCGTTGGGCACCCCATCACCGCGATAGTATCCGAAACCCAGTTCCAAATTGAAATTAAATCCCTTGCGGTAGGTGCGTTGAATGCCATAGACCCCTCCGTAAAAGGCCACTGCGAAATCATCAGGCCCCTCCAGATTGTCGGTCAACTGTAGCGGACCCCAGAAAATGCTTCGCGCCGGTGCCACGTAGTCGGCCGAATTACCGACGATGTTCTTGTTGATATCCAATCGGGTCTTGATATTGTGATAGTACCGGATGCGGGTGTGCCAAGCATACCCAAAGGTATAGCCTTCGTTATAGCTTGCCAGACCGGGCGTGAAACTGGTCGATACAGTGACGTTACGGATCAGCCCCAATTCATAGCGCAACCCAGGCCCTAAAAGGTTAATGGTCAGTTGATGCCGTTCCAAATTGATGATGCCCACCCCCTTTTCTTGGATATACTGCGCTTGCGATAGGGTACCCATTAAAAAAAATAGCGGGAATACGAAAAAAAGGTAACGGCCCATTGGTCAGGTTTGTTCTTCTAAAACTAGCACCTTCCCGTTGGCTAAGGGGTCCTTTTATCAAAAATTTAGCAGAAAAGACTATCGGCCCACACACCAGCGCTTTTCGCTGATGATCCACCCGAGACTGATATTGGCCACTGGGTAAATGCCACCATCGAAGGACCCTAGAAAATAAGCCGCCCCGACGTCAATAGAAAAACTTAGGCCTGAATTGTAACTGCGCTGCAGGCCGGTCACCAAACCTGCCGTTGCGAAAAATCCCTCGGCCATGGCTCCTTCAACGATACGGCTGCCCGATTCCAAAATCGAGACGGATGGGGCCACATAATTGGCCGAATTGCCATAAATCTGGTGTCCGCGACTCCCGCGGCTCCCAAAGTTGTAGTAATACCGGTTTTGTACGGTTATCGCCGGAAACAGCTCATAATTCTCAAGTGGGTTCTCGGTGAAAGGGTCCAAAGACGGTTTTAGGGCCACCCTGAAATCGAGGGTTGAATTGACCCCAAGGGCCATTTCGTATTCAAAACCCGGACTGATCGCATTGATCTTGAATTGACGCAATTCACAATTCTTGCCGAATTGGGCCGACGCCAAGAAGGTATGCAGCAAAAAGGCAATGGGTATAAGGCGATGCATCGTAGGTTCTTTGGGTATATCTATAACGATCCTATTTCAAAATAGTATTTTTGTCGAAAATTTAGTCATGGCATTATCCGGGATACCTAAAATAAAACACGCTGACGGCGACAATTTCTTCTTACTGGCCGGCCCTTGTGCGATTGAAGGGGAAGATATGGCCCTTCGAATCGCCGAAAAAGTGGTTGAGATCACCACCAAATTGGCCATCCCTTACGTCTTTAAGGGGAGTTTCAAAAAAGCGAACCGAAGCCGAATCGATTCCTTTACCGGTATCGGCGATGAAAAGGCCCTGAAGATCCTTAGGAAAGTTTCGGAAACCTTTGATGTACCCACCATTACCGATATCCACCAGGTGGAAGATGCCGCCATGGCCGCCGCATATGTCGACGTGTTGCAAATTCCGGCTTTTTTGGTACGGCAGACCGATTTGGTGGTCGCCGCGGCCAAAACCGGTAAATTAGTGAATTTGAAAAAAGGGCAGTTCATGAGTCCCGAAAGCATGCAACATGCCGTGCGTAAAGTCACCGACTCGGGCAATGACCATGCGTGGATAACCGATAGGGGCACCATGTTCGGCTACCAAGATATGGTGGTCGATTTTAGGGGGGTACCGACCATGAAAGCGTTTGCCCCAGTCGTCTTGGATGTCACCCACAGCCTACAGCAACCAAATCAAACTTCAGGGGTGACCGGAGGTCGACCCGCCTTGATCGGCACCATGGCCCGGGCAGGAATCGCCGCCGGAGTCGATGGTCTGTTCATGGAAACGCACTTTGATCCGGCCAATGCCAAAAGTGATGGGGCGAATATGCTTGATCTAAGTTTGTTGGAAAAGCTGCTGTCCGATTTGGTCGCCATACGAAAAGTGATCGCTGATCTTGCACCTTGAATATGAAGTTTATTTTGACCTCGTTGGCCATATTCTTCGTACCAATGGCCCTCTTTTCACAGTTCAAATTCGGTTTCCTTAACGAGCACCATCGCCACATGGAACGCTATGATAAAGATACCACAGCCAATGCCGTGGTACTTTATGAAAAGGGGGATTTCAAATTCCAACTGTTCAACCGAAATATCTATTTGATCAAAGAATATCAGGTTGAACTAAAAATTTTGAACGAGCAAGGTTTTGAACACGCTACGGTCTCCATACCATATTACCACACTGAAGATCGGACTGAAAAAGTCTACGATATCAAGGGAATGACGCATAACGGCGTTTCCAAAACGGGACTTTTGGCCAGTGAAATTTTTACCACCGATGAGAACGAGAACTGGTCGTACAAAAAGTTCACCTTACCGAACGTAAAGGAAGGAGCGATCATACAATACACCTATAAAATCAAATCCCCGTTTTTTTTCAATCTTGACGGATGGAACTTCCAATCGGAAATTCCGAAGTTATATAGCGAATTCAACGCCGAGATTCCTGGTAATTATTACTACAATCGAAGCCTTTTCGGTTCCTTGCCTTTATCGACCAAAGTGAATGAAATAAAAAATCGATGCTTTAATGTTGGGTACGGTTATCCTGTTGTCGATTGCGAAGTGATTACCTATGCCATGAAAGACGTACCCGCATTCGACAAAAGCGAATCCTACATGCTGGCCCCGTCCAACTACATGGCTCGATTGGAATTCGAATTGGCTACCCATTACCGGTATGATGGCACAAAAAAACAATATACCAAGTCATGGGATGCAGTTGATCGTGAGTTCAAGAAAGACAAGGATATCGGTAGGCAACTGGCCAAAAATTACTTCTTTTCGAAACAATTACCAGAGCATCTTTTCACCGAGGGGGATGCATTGACCAAGGCCAAAAATATCTATGCCTTCGTCAAAGACCATTTTACCTGGAACGGCAAATTCGGCATCTACAAAGACATTAGGGTCAAACAGGCCTTTAATGAAGGTACCGGCAACATCGGCGAGATCAACATTTCATTGATCAACCTGCTTAAAGCTGCCGGAATTTCGACCAATTTGATGCTGCTTTCAACTCGCAAGAATGGGCTGGCCAAAAAAAGCCAACCGGTTATCTCAGATTTCAACTATGTAATTGCCAAGGTCAACATCGATGGTAAGGACTACTTACTCGACGCCACGGATAAACGAATGCCCTTTGGCATACTCCCTTTCCGGTGTTTGAACCATTATGGACGGGTGATGGACTTTAAAGAAGATAGCTATTGGTACGATATCAAGGCGGAGAAAAAAAATAAGATATTGATACGCGGGAATGCGGAAATCGATGTAGCCAATGGAACGGTCTCAGGTAAGTTCCGTGAAATCAACGAAGGGTATATGGCCATTGGTAAATACCGTCATCTGGCTTCCTTGGAGGAATCGCAATACCTAGAAGCCATGGAATCGAATTCGGGTGCCGACGTCAGTATTGACAATTATGTTTTTGAACTCAACCGAAGCAATGACAAACGTAGTGTTCAATCGTATTCCTTCACTATAGAAAACCAAACCGCGGGTGACAAGCTTTATCTAAACCCCTTTTTGGTCCCCTTTTTTGAAAAAAACCCTTTTCTCAAACAACAAAGAAGCTTTCCCGTCGACTTCGGTTATGCCCGGACGTATGAGTATGGCATGACATTCAAAGTACCAGAGAACTACGCTTTAGAGGAATTACCCGAAGGACGGAAGATAGTTTTGCCCAACAATGGTGGTTCATTGGAATTCCAATGTGCTGCGGGAAATGGAACCGTTAATGTGCGCTATCTTTTGGTGATTAACCGTGTATACCATGAAGTGGAACATTACCCCCTTCTAAAAGAACTCTATTCCCAGGCGGTTTCCCTGCAAAAAAATACGCTGTTGCGATTTCGCAGGATTTGAGATCAAATCAACGCTTGTAAAAACCTTTTGCCCGAAGGGCATACGCTTCTTCGAGAACATCGACCAAAACGGTATCGTCAATAGCTTCGAGTGCGCTATAGCGTAGCGATTTTACCACCTTCCGATCTTTGGAGACCATCAATTCGATATGTTTGGTCAAGTGGGCCGAATTCCAAAAAGCGACATCGACATAGTCCTTGTTTTTGGGTACGTTGACATAGCAGATCGGTTGTTTGCCCGCATAAAAACACGGAATGCCCCATTTGTACTTCATGTTGACTTCGGGAATGACCGCTTCAATGGTCGATTTTACGTGTAACACGATCGCACGCAACGCTTCAGGCAATTGCATGATATAGGTTTCTGCAGGATTCATAGCACGAAAATATCCAATGAAAACGAGCTGGCAATCAAATTTTTCATTTACTTTGCATTTCAAAGTACTTTTAAATGGACTCAAATAAGTATATCGACGATATCTCGGAAATCAAGGAACTAATGAACCGTTCTTCGCGGTTTTTGTCATTGAGTGGCCTTTCTGGGATTTTGGCCGGCATCTATGCCTTGGCCGGCGCCTGGGGCGCCTATGTATTCCTTTTCCCCAAAACGGGCGAGTATTTGGTGCTGGACAGCTGGAATTTCAGGTTGACGGTCTTCGTATTGCTATCCGTGGCTATTTTGAGCACCTTGACCGCTTTTATTTTGACCCGTCGTAAGGCCCGGCAGAACAACGAAAAGGTTTGGGGCGCCACGACGCGACGTTTGTTGTTCCATTTTTTGATTCCTTTGGTTACTGGGGGCATTTATATCTTGATCAAGTTGAAAAGCCAGCACTATGGCTTAACCGCCTCCTTGATGTTGATTTTTTATGGGATGGCCTTGGTCAATGCTTCAAAATACACCCTCGGTAACGTACGGTATCTGGGGCTGGCAGAAATCGTTCTGGGATTGCTTTGTGCCGCCTTACCAGGCTATGGATTTTGGTTTTGGGTCATCGGTTTTGGGATATTGCACATCGTTTACGGAAGTTTGATCTATTTTGGCGAAGGAAATAAGGGTTAATGGGACTCATAGACAATATCAATAAAATTTTCGACCATCGCATCCGATTGGGGATCATGTCGATTCTGATGGTCAATGAGTCGGTCGATTTCAATCGGTTGAAGGAACTCTTGGGAGTGACCGACGGCAATCTTGCCAGCCATACCAAGACCCTCGAGAACGCCAGTTATATCGTCATCGAAAAATCCTTCGTCGGACGCAAACCCAACACCAAGTACAAAGCGACCAAAATCGGTAAAGCGGCGTTCAAAAAACACATCGAGGCGCTGGAGGCCTTGATCAAATCAGGTTAAATTTTTTTATCATTTTACTTTGTATTTCAAAGTACTTTTAAACTATTATTATGGAAGTCATTAAAAAACAAAAATTCGGAAATTGGTTCAGGACATCGATCACCGCAAGGATGTTGGTCGTTGGGTTTATTTTAATCGTGCTGTTGATTCCCTTGGGATTCGTCAAAGACCTCATTCGGGAACGTGGCCATCGCCAGGCCGAAGTCATTCATGAAATCAATCAAAAGTGGGGCAATGAGGTGGTGCTTTACGGGCCCATCATCAAGATCCCTTATAAAACCTATAAAGAACAGCACACTTTTGACGACAAGACCAAAACCTACATCAAGACCTATGAGGAAATACCGCACGAGGCCTATTTCTTTCCGGATGCCCTGGGCATCAGGGCAGACGTCGACACCAAACCTTTGGAACGTGGCATTTACGAGTCGGTGGTCTTTACCTCCCAAATCGATATCGATGGCCGTTTTTCTTCCTTTGATTTTAGCAGTAAGGAAATCCCAGCTGAGGACATTCTTTGGGAAAAGGCCACTGTGCAATTCAAAACATCCAATCTCAAAGGCATCAACGATGAGGTAGAGATCGCTATCGGAAATCAAGCCTTGGCGTTAAAACCGAAATTCGACAAGCAGTACCTCAGTGTGCTGGAAAGCGGGTATCTCAACCAGCTATCGAAAACCGAAGGCAAGGCCATGGATTTCACACTCTCTTTGCGCGTGAACGGCAGTGAAAGCTTGCGTTTCGTACCGATCGGTAAGGAAACCACGGCCCAGATGGCCTCGAACTGGCATTCCCCAAGTTTTACGGGTAACTACCTCCCCAACGACCGTTCAAAACGTATCGGTCCGGACGGGTTCAAGGCTGATTGGAAAGTGTTGGAGATCAACCGGCAATACGGGCAACAGTTTTTCGATGAGCTGCCCGAACTCACTTCATATGCCTTCGGCACAGATCTGATCATACCGATCGACGATTACCAAAAAACGGAACGAACCAGCAAGTACGGCTTGATGATCATCGGTTTGACCCTGTTCGTGTTCCTAATGATCCAAATCATCAGCAAAATAGACATCCACCCCTTCCAATACTTGATGATCGGGCTGGCTTTGGTGATGTTCTACACCCTGCTACTGTCGATTTCGGAGCACCAAAATTACCTGATCGCCTATGTGATCGCCGGTATTTCGGTGGTGCTGCTCATCAGTCTGTATTCACGTACCATATTGAAAAACAGAAAATTCCCCCTTTTCATTTTCGGATCGATGACCGCGCTTTATGGGTTCATATTCGTCATCATACAGCTTGAAAATTATGCGCTTCTGGTGGGTAGCATCGGATTGTTCGTCATTTTGGCGATCATCATGTTCACCTCGAAAAAAATCGACTGGTCGGGCCAAAAAGGGCCCCTGACCGCATAAAAGATCCGGCCCCATCTTTCGATGGATGGGGCCTTTTCTAATACATACCATGAAACGACTTTTGCACTTTGTATACCATCGGTACGGTCCACTGTTAGCGCTCACGGCCTTCGCCGTTGTGCTCATCCTTTTGCGCGTCTGTATCACTTCGACCATGTTCTATACCTTTTTACTCTGGAACCTCTTTTTGGCCGTGCTTCCCTATGCCCTGGGTCAAATCATCAAGCGCAACGGACTGGTGCATGGCAGATTACGCTTTGGCATGCCTTTGTTCATAATTTGGCTATTGTTATTGCCCAATGCCCCTTATTTGATGACCGACTTGGTACACCTGCACAGCCCGCATTCGAATTGGAAATGGTTTGATCTCTTTACTGTTTTCGTTTTCGGTCTCGCCGGACTCTTCTTTGGAGCACTTTCCATTCTCGATATGCAAGGCATCCTATGGCTCCGCTTCGGGGGAAAGGTAGCGCGGGCCCTAACGTTTACGATATGTTTATTGACCGGTTACGGCATGTATTTAGGGCGATTCTTGAGATTCAATTCTTGGGATGCGCTTTTGAAACCCAAGCAAGTCGCGATCCATGCGCTCTCGGCGCTTGGTCACCCAAAGGTTTGGATGTTGTCGCTGGCTTTCGGCACTTTTCTCTGGTTGGTGGTTCGCGCCTTACATTGGGTCAAACAAGGAGGCTAATCGTAGACCATGCCCTTATAGGGCGTTTAAAATAAAGGCGTACAGTAGAAAAAACTTTAGGAGGCGTAGGCCGAGGAATTCAGTGTACCGTTGAATTCGGCATCAAAATCCCTTTGGATCAAAGTGGCATAAGCGGCAGGGGTCTTCGCCCCGATGCCAATATGTTTGGTATCGAGATCGACATCAAAATAAAAGCAACCCAGGTCTTCACAAGATTCGGAATCCAACCGTTCGATAAGGAATTTGGTGATTTTGGGCCTGAGTTCGTATTCGAACTCGATACAGGCTTTTTTGAGCGCGTCGCTCATTTGATTTCCAGGGAACTTCCAGTTAAACTTCATTTTGTTTAAGGACAAAAGCCTTTCAATATATACAATTTCATGAATATGTAGTGCTTCCGCTTAAACAAAATGGACGAACAACCTCATTCTTCGCCGTCTACATAGTCTTGCAGGTAGGCATAGGGTTGGGTCAATCGGCCATCGGCGGTCATTTTGGCCCGCTCGAGTATGCCGTCCATATCCCGATTAAAGAAAGCCGGAATCACATATTTGGCGAAGGCATCCCCAAAACCATCACTGGCATCACGTGGTAACTCGGCAGGTAGGTTGTCGACCGCCATAACGGCTACGGCGTTCAGGGCCTTGAAATCGATTTCCTTTTCCGTTTCCGGATCATACCCATATATGGGATCCGCGATGGTCGAGGGGCGAATCGTAGTCGCGACCGGGCCATCGATGTCACAACTGATATCGGCAACGACCTTGATGTTGAAGTCGGCATGTTTGGCATCTTCCCGGGTATACAAATACGGCGCACCATCGCCGTAAAAGTGCCCTGCGATGTAAAAATCGGTCACTTCGGCAAAACGGAAGAAGTTCGAACGGTATTCCTCAGGGCGGGCGAAAAAGTCCGCCTTGTTGCCACGTACCCCGTCTTTGCGCTTGTTGTATTCCGATGCATCGATTTGGCAATACACCGGCTCGTCATAGGTTTCGTTTAGAAAGTCGGTTACACCCACCCTCTTCATGCCCATGGCATCGATCATCTCACGGGCGCCATTGCCCACGCGACCGCGACCGGTCAATAAGACTTTGATTGCGGGCAATCGAATGCCGTTCAAGGCATCGATCAAGGCCTGTTGGTCTTTCAAGGTTTCGGCTTTGGGCAATTGAAAGGTATCGTACTTCATACCATAGGCCCGCACGCCGTTGTATGCCCCGACGATACCGGCGTACCGGCCAAAAGCCACCAATCGTTGGCCTTTCGGGTTGGTAATGACCTCGTGGTCATAGAGTTCGATATTTTTCTCTAAAATGGCTCGAAGCAAATCGCGATTGTAGGGCTGCTTTTTGATCGTATGCGAAAAGAAAAAGTACTTCTTATTGGGAATCAACGCATCGATAGGTACCTCCTTCACACCAAGCAGCACATCACATTCCTCCATTTTCGACGCTACCTCGATTCCTGCATCGCGATATTCATCGTCGGAAAAAACCCGAATGGGCGAAGGTTCAACGATAATTTGTGCCCTAGGATGATTTTGCATGACCGTCTGGCAAAGTGATGGGGAAAGCACTACGCGTTTATCAGGAGGGTTCTTCCGTTCTCTTATGATTCCGAACTTCATGAAATAATGGTATAATTCTTGCCGAAAATAAGGGGATCGGAAGGGGTAAACAAACTTTTCTGCCAAGGGCGGATATTTGATTAACTTTACCCCCCTGAAAAAGTTCATTGAAAAATTTGGGGCCGACCGGTTTTGACAGCGAGACCAATGGCGGTGTAAGCATGTCGAGCTATGGGACTGATGCTCGTTAATTCAATATCCCACACCTTTAAATGGCGAGTCTAACTACGCTTTAGCTGCTTAATCGACTGAATTATAGTAAGTCCTAGCCTAGTCGCGCCAGGCGCGAAAGCTGAATGTTCCTGAATAGCCCTTGTTGACGGCGATTCGTTTTGGAGCACCATAAAAGTCAACACCGGATCGTTAGGGCTTCGCTAGCGATTTTAAACTAAAGAAGCTAAGCGTTCGATAGGCCGTCTTGGGTCGGTCGAATGTCTAAAACCAAACCAGGACTAAGCATGTAGAAAGCATTGTTATTGCTTGTTTGGACGAGGGTTCGAATCCCTCCGGCTCCACGACACCCAGAAAGCCATCCAAAATGGATGGCTTTTTTATTTGGTGATAAACTGGGCTTTCTCAACGTTTAGAGCAAAATGAAAAGGCAAAGACAATGGCTGTCTATTTGCAGCATTGGAGTATATGGGCGGGCGCAAGACAATCCCTCCGGCATCACTGGTAAAGCTACCGTTGCGGTGGCTTTTTTTGTTTTTCACTTCTATATCAGATATTGATTGAAGGGTTGTCGTCAGCTATTTGTTTGACCTTTCCGGTCTCGCTAGAGGACAAAAAATGTAAACACTACGTGCTTTTTGAATCCATTAAATTCAACCAAATCAAACCAGATTTTACGAAATCATAAATTCTATGAAAAATCTTTTTGTTATCATTTCATATGTTGTGTTATGCCAACAGATAACTTCAAAATGGTTCGTGAGGTAGATTATCTGCACGGCAGTAGGACTTAACCCAATTTCAACGAAACTTGGGTTAAGTCCAGTTCTTTTCATCTTGGGCTTTACACTAAAAGCAATCTAATTGGCGTAAAGCGCATTATCAAAATTTTCAATATCTTGTATCGCAATATGCGATATTTGTTTTCATAATTTTGTTTTACAATGTTTTATGTTTTATTATTGCATATCGCGATATTCAATAATAATGAAGAAAAGTAGTATCCCACAAATGAAACCTCAGGATTTGGTGGTGTTGACAAAACTAATTGCAATAAATGACCCAGAATACACTCAGATGTCGTTGTCTCAAATGCTTTACATGAGTCAGTCAGAGATTAGTAGTTCAATATCCCGGTCTACATACGCAGGGCTTCTTATGAACAAGGGTAGGGAAGTGAACCGAAAATTATTTTTTGATTTCATTAAATATGGCTTAGCAGTAGTATTCCCCCAACATCCGGGTGCCATAGTAAGAGGTACGGTAACAGCCCATAGTGCACCGCCTTTGGATATAGAAATTGTCAGCGAAGAAAAATATGTTTGGCCTTATGCTAAAGGCAAAGCTCGTGGCCAAACTATTGCTCCTTTATATCCAACAGTACCAAAAGCCGTAATACTGGATAATTACCTATATGAGTTACTAGCTCTAATGGATGCAGTACGAGTAGGGAGGGCAAGAGAAAAAAACTTGGCACTGGAACTCTTGGAAAAACAAATATGTTAAAGAATACTTTGATTAATAGAGCAGCCACAAAAAAAGTGGCCTTGGCTTTAGGAAATTTGAATAAAGAAGTGGTCTATGTAGGTGGGGCCATGGTCAGCCTTTATATAGATGACACAGCTGCTGAAGATGTTAGGCCTACCAAAGATCTTGATCTCACTTTTCAGGTGGCCACCTTTGCCGAATTAGAGGACTTACGAGAAAAGCTAATTGAAAAAGGATTTACCCAAAACGCAGAAGACACAGTCAATTGCAGGTTTAGATATGAAGACTTAAAAGTCGATGTGATGTCCACTCAAAGCGTGGGCTGGGCACCTTCGAACCTGTGGTTTGCTAAAGGTTTTAAAAAAGCAATTTCCACAATTTTGGATGAAGTAACCATCAAAGTGTTACCACTACCCTATTTTTTAGCCACCAAAATGGAAGCCTTTTTTGATAGGGGCATGAAAGATGTGTATGCCAGTCACGATTTGGAAGATATTGTTTATTTATTCAATTACACCACAGATATTGACGAACAGATTCTAGCCTCTGAAAAAGAAGTAAAAGACTTCTTGATGGAAAAACTGAAAATCTTCAAAAATGACAATACTATCTTAACCGCCATACGAGGAAGTTTATATTACGACCAAGCTGATGAACGAATGGAAATTATACAACAGCGTATTCAAAACATAACAGAAGGTTCATAATAATACGTTTCAGTGATAGAATTGCCATCTGCAAACAAAAGTGACCTATTCGGTGAGTATCAAATTTCGAATATACCGAAACACCAATAAATAATACTATTTAAAATTTAGGTTCTGGTCTATATACATCCTTCACAATCAGTTTATCATCCTTTTCAGCGCCAGATTAAACAAAAAATGGACTATACAAAATCAGCTATTTTGTCCTCTGTAGGGAATCTATAACAGATTTTTGTTCTTTGAGGATAACAATTAATGAAGAAATGGAATCATTCAAACCCTCTTTTTCATTCACCAGAAGTTTTATTTCGTCTGATTTATCCAATAATAACTTCGTATCCTTTTCAATCCTGTTTAGAGCTTTACTCAACTCCTCAGCTTTATCTGGATTTTTCAAATCGTTGAGAAGGGTGATAGCGAAAATTGCTGTAGACAACAACAAAAAGATATAAAACAATATCTGGTAAATCTTATCCCAAAAATTTTGTCTTTCAGCGTAAAAAACCCGGAAATCACCGCTTACACTACTCTTTTTTTGAAACTCCGCTAAATAATAACTATGCCTATCTATCAGCTTTGTCACAGAAATTAATCCCAAAATTAAAAAGATGGTATTTAAAAAAAATAAAACAAAATTAACAGTGAATGTTCCATCTTTTATGTGGCCAATTAATGCTACTATACCTGTACCAAACAAGGCGTATAAAAAGTTTTGGATCCAACTAAGTTTCTTTCCAATTTTGGAGGTTAGGTTAATTAAGTTTTTCATTGGATAGTCTTATAAATTTATTGGAAGTAATTCCTTCCCGATTTAAAACTTCAATTAGCTCATTAAAATCATCTACATTCTTAACTTCTTCCTTATTGGTTTTTAACCAGTCTATAAGTATTCCTAACCTCTTCAGTCCCTTTGCGGCATCGGTATGTGACTCTGTTGAGAGTTGAGAATAAAACTCATATTCACCAACGAACTTTTGAATTAATTCAGGTACTTCACTATTAACACTCTTTGCAGCATCCAACTTTAATAGCTCGTTTAATCTTGGGATTATTTCCTTTTCAAAATACTCTTTTTCAAGTACAACTTTTCCAGCAAATCCTTTGTAAATCCAATCTTTGGAACCAGAAATTTTTGGATAATCTCCGATTACTTTGGCACTTTTCATTTCGCTATTGCTCAAAAAAACAATTGGTTGTTGAAACCCAAGTTCTCTAAGTTTTAATGCTAAATCCAAACCGGTCTCTCCATAATAATTGCCCACAAGTATGTAATCAATGATAAAAAGGTTAGGATTGAAATCTTTTATTGTAGTTTCTAACTGCTCTAGAGCATTTTTCCTTATACTTTTGATATACCTCGGATTTAGATATACCCTTACCAAATCTATTACCTCCTTAAATGTTTCATGTTTCCTATTAGTACTCCAAGTAGGGTAAATGTCATATTCCTCTTCATTTAATCGTTGCCAAATCTCCTTAAAATGGTAGTACTGATTTTCTATAACAAAAACTCTTTTACCATCAATATTTTTTTGGGCGTCGGTCATTTTAATGGCTTCTATCTTTATTCGGATACAGGGTTAGTTCTACCGAAATTTTTCCAAAATGATTATCGTTCATGGTCTCCGGCTTCAAAAATCGGAGCTTTCCTAAATTAAACACTTTTAATAGTTCTTTTATCAGTTCAATACCCGAAGCGCTCTGAAAATCTTTTATTTGCCAATTATTTAATTTTTCCTCATTGAAATCAAAGCAGGGCCCGGTATTCCGAATTACCAATTTCAAATTTTGGTCAACTGGTTTTGCTTCAATCCATAACTTATTTTTAGTGAATACCTCTTCCTTGCACCATTGCCCATTCCCATTCTTCAAAAAAATCCAGCGGTTCTTTTTAGCGTTTAAAAAAAGTTCAAAGCAGATCATCTTTAATATTTTCCGATTAAATCTGAAATCTAGGTTGTCAAGATCCTTTTGTGGCGTTAGCACCTTAACTTTTTCCTTGTTCTCAATCTTGTCCAGTTTATAAATCGATTTTGCCATTCTCTTCAAATCCTTTGTGATAAAAGTTTTATCAATCCGAGAACCTTTATTCAAGCGAGTACCAAAGTGTTCGGCAAAAATCTTTGAAACTTGACTTTGGCTACCATCTACTATTTTGGTTTCGTCTTTTTTATCGATAACAAACCTCTGAACCAGTAGCAGAGTTTCTATGATTCCCCTGAATTCCGGTTTACTTGGTGCCAGGCGCATTAACATCTCCCTGCCATGTCCTGTCAGTAGCGAGGTTCGCTGTTTGATACTTGCAATTTGCCAATCCCTGAATTCGTCATTTTCGTGATGCCTAGATATAAATGCGCTCAAGGAGTTTCGAAGCAAAAGGAGATACTGTATTAAATATGGGTTTAGTAACTCTTCACCATCCAATCGATAATAAAAACCCAATAAACCTTGGGATCTTAGGGCAACGTCCTCTGGATTGTTGGGTTTGGCAATCTGAATTAAAAGTAAGCGATTAAAATCCTCGCCTGTTATTTCGGGGAGCTCACTTTTTTCTAATAAAATATCTTCCTTGGTAAATGGTGTTTTGTATAAATTCTCCCATCCCTTATCGGTCAGCTCCAGTTCTGCAATTGTTTTTCGGTAAGTAACATTATTTAATTCATCATTTTGATTCCTAAAATGATTTCCTGACAAAAAACTGTCTAAAAACCGATTACCCTCTTTCCTGAAGCTATAAAGGTCAATTCCCTTAAACCCATTACAATCTTTGTTAAATGCAACAAATGGCTCACTTTTTTCCGACAATGGTGAAAGGTCATTAGAGCCGCGCTCTTTATTGTTTAAAATCACGAAAAAAGCACCTATCTTATCAATATTGTTCCCCTTGAACATGTCAAAGAACTTGGAGAAAATATATTCCGTTTTCTCTATGAGCTGAAGAGGTTTTTTATGCTCATATTCGAAAAAATTCTCTAACCATAAAAAATTTTTAAGTGTCTCATTTTTAGGTATCGTTTTTTGATTGGTAACTTGAAAGTATTCATTTAATGCTACGAATCGGGGATGGTTCTTTACAATTTCACTATCCAGTATTTTTTCAATCTTATCATTGGAATAATAATTATCATCTGCATTATCTTCTCTCCAAACACTTTTCCAGCTTTGTAACTGTCCCAAATATTTATAGGCTTGTATAAAGGAAACATTTTCCTCTATCAAAACCCTTACGAGCTGTTGAATAAATGGATTGTTACTGGTCTTTATCTCACTCAAGTTGGTTTCCAACACCAAACTCCGATATTCATTTTTGTTTAAAAGCTCTTTTACTTGCAGAACATAGTAGATAAAGAAGGTTTTAAGCGTGTTTATCTCTTCCAACTTCTCCCGGTTCTCCGCTTCCCCTAAGGTCTCAAGTAAGTTCTCTGTTATTGCCACCATATCTGGAATACCATGCGTGCCATACAATCTTGCCACGAACTTCAAAAATTTAGAAGATATTAAAGCATTGGAATTGAGCAAACAGGCTCTTCGCATCAAGAACCTCAGGGTATCAAACTGTTCATAACTGAGTACATTATTTCTCAAAGTCGCTGTTATTTCATCCATCGAATTATCAAGTAATTCGAGTGTCCATCTAAAAACCACATCTCTAAGGGGCTTATACTGATTAAATGGCAACTGCGTCAAGGCTTTGAGGAAGGATTTGGGAAAGTCATCTTCTATACTGTCTATTTCAGATGGCACGGGATAATCTTCAATCCGGTTTTCTTGATTTTCAATGAGATGGTTCATAAAATCATAAAATCCCGTAAGACGTGGCTCATCCACCCTTGTAAAATATTCTACAATTTTGTGTGATGCAATCACCAACAACCGTTGTTTTTTCTTCTTTTTTTTATCTCTTTCCTTATCTTCCTTACTCAGGTCGACCGCTCTAATTTTATTGACTTTTTCAGCAAAACGTATTTTAAGAACATCTAGGCTCGAACTTTTCCGCAACTCCTTGTACCTTTCCTTTTCTAGCAAAATTGGAGGATGTTCATAATCTTTGATTGCATTGTAAAAGTGCAGGTTGGCAAATCCAGAAAATATGGTTTTTCTAGTTCCTGAATCTTTTGCAAAGTCAAATTCCTTGGGTAACAAGTTATTTATATGGTTCCAGACATGGGGCTGTGATTTATTTAATAGAACAATTACCCCACTGACCGGATAGTTTGTTGTACCTCTGGGCATTACAGACTCTATAAACCTGAAAATTTTATAAAAAGCACTTCCTGATTTGAGTGAATCATCAACAAAGAATACCCATTGAGCTTCTTTGATTTCCTTTCCATAAATCAAATCAAAATTTTGGATGTACTCGTTGGTAGAGTCATAATGCAAAATATTGCCCGATCCGTTGAAAAGTGTCTCATTCACCATTCCAATAAATTTTGCATTTGAATAGTGACTAGGAGAAATCAAAATTACCTTATCTGTTTCCTTATAGCCCTTATTCGTGGCAAGCTGATCTTTTAAATCATCTAACCATTTACCCACCTCTTTCTGATTAGCTTGAAGAAAATACTCAGAATCAATTGAGGATAGAAAATGAGCATGATTGCGCTTATGGTAGCCATAATAAATCATGTCCTCCGAGAGCCCGTAGATTCTTCCCACTTCATCCTCATCAAACTTTCTACCCTTGGGGAATCCAAAAATCACCGCTGGTGTCACATTAGTTTTATCAGTATCAAAAAGGGGTTTCTCTAAGCTAAGTTCTTCTTTATCCCCAGGGTAGCATAACTTACAACTCTTGATATCATGCCACTGAGATGGTATGGACAAAAGATACTTTTGATTTCGACCTTCACCATCGTAATCGTAGATGCTCTTCATTCTTATAAGTCTGGCACTGGTTCTTTTTTCTTCCCAGCCAAACTTATTTTCCAAATCGCTCATTGTATCCACAATAGGGCCATCAGATACGTATAAAACATTGAATAAAGGACTCAGCACTTCATATTTGTCAGAGGCTTCAATTCTAAGTTGATTCTCTATTTTTGGTGCGGTCCCAAACGTTGTGGCAATTGGCACAACAATGATTACATAGGGATGGATTTCGGCTTTTTTAATAAGCCGAAGTTCAGGAGCATCTTCATATAAATTGTGATTGAGTTTTTCCTCATCCAAATCCCATAACTTTCGGAGCATTCCTTTAAGCATACTCAGTAATACTTCGGAATACATTTCATAGCCAAGAATGGTAAGTCCTTTTTCCTTAATTCTAATTAAAAGGTCTTCGTCAATTGCCTCGCAAATCTCCTGTGCAAGAAGAAATGCCATTCTACTTGAGAAAAAGCCATTCTGAAAAAATCGCTTGGCGTAATAAAAGTGCGACACATGGATCTTGGAACCAATTTTAAAATGAGAATCTTCAATCTTATACCCTGGGATATTTTGTATGTTGTCTTCTAGAACAGTCATTACTAAGCTTTTAAGCGGTTTTGAAGGAGCACAGTTGCGTTTTTTTCAAAATAGGTGCGCCCGTCATCATCTTTAAGGATAAGGTCAAAAGGAAGTGGTAGGTTCTTGTTGTAAAACAAAAGTGGGTTATCAGGATTTAGGCGTTCTAAACTCTTTTCCTGTAATTCTTTATCTTTACTTTGTATCCAATCGGGGTTACTTCCAAGAAATAGAGAATTAAAAGATACTTGATCGGCCATCTTATTGATGGCTATAAAGTCTTTTTCTTCCTTTCCCCATAGCACATCAATTAAGTAAAAAGTATCCTCATTTATTTTTGTACTACTGTAAACCAGGGTAGCCATATTTTCATTCCAAAATGATATGCTGTTTGGTTTTTCCGAGTTAAACACCTCATTAACCCTAATTAACTTTCTAAACAATTGATTTGTAAGCCCGCAGACTATTAGAGGAACTGATGAATAGATAAGACTCATTTTACCCAAAAGTCGAAACAAATGGCTTTCATCCAAATCTTTTGATTCCTCAAAATTTAGGAGAAATACAAATTTTCCTGAAATTTTTAGTGCCGGCAATAAATCAATTTGGTTTTGAATCTCTTTAAACCAAAGCTCTTCATCCTCTCTCCCACTAATGGCTTGGCGAAATTTTGTGGAAATTCGAATAACATAAATCTTATCGGGGTCTGCTTTGTAGTCTTTTACAAATTCTTCAGGTTGAATTATTTTATATTTAAATAAAGCTTCAATCCCTTTAATTTCCATTGCCGTGGTTTCAGATGGTACTTTCAATCTTGTTGGTAAGTCCGACTTTAAAGTTTCTCCTGTCTTAATGGGTAAGCTTATATTGAAAATAGTTCCTTTTTTGATCGGAAATTCTACATCGTCCGCAGTAGCGGCAGTACTGGCCGTCCTTCTATCTTTTGAGTCATTATGATCGTAGGAAGCAACAGAGAGCATACCCTGATTTTCTTCAACCAATTTTGACAAAATCAACAAACCAAGATGGGCCATCGACCTTTTGACTTGAAAATTGAGATGGTTAGAACGCATATCTATCAAGTCTTTCAAATTTACTTCGCCTCGTTCGAGTCTATTTCGATCTTTCTGCAAAGGCGCTCTCAATACAGAGTTGGATTCGTACTTTTTATATAGTCTCTGGGTATCAGTGATGAGTTTCTTCATTACTCCTATTTCACCTAAATCGAAGGCGTTGACCTCCAGAATGCCCTTGACCTCAGATCCGAATGTTAATGTGTAATTCTCATAAAACTTATCAGCGCTTCTAAGTTGCTTCCAATCGTCTTTACTATACCTCCTAATGGACAGTGCACCGGGTCTTGCCGTATTTCCAGAGGCATTCGTACTATGCTCCGAAATGTTTTTTGCCATCTCCTTTAAACAAACACAAACATCCGTGGTATACTTCCACAAACCGATAATTTTATCTATATAGTCTTTTTTTGTGTCTTTGGTAAGCGCATCCCGGCCTCCTTTTGATTTCAACATTACAGTGCTTAGAACTGTACTATAAATAATCTGATGTAGAATAGAACTTTTGGCTAACTCGTCGAAAACTCCTTTTATATTATCATAATAGTCCTTTATCTCCTCTGATTTTTTTATGTTCCCGGCTTGCAGGCCTTTCAAATTAGCTTTATAATTTTTGTCATTCCAATCCCGCTTAAAGTAAAGGTGTGCAATCTTTGCTTCTTCCAAGGCATAATTAAAATACATCCTGGCTAAGCCAATCATTGAAGCTTTTCTGTCCGTAGGATTGACTTTTGAAATAATGCTACGATTGTACGCTTTCATCATTTTCTCGTTACTTCGATACCAGGGGACATCTGTGGGCAATTCGTTCAACTTTTTTATTCCCAATTTTTTGAAATTGTCAGGGCCATCAATAAGTGCTTCCAAGCTTTTTGTAAAGAGCAGTTCAAAATCAAGAACCCTCCCGTTGTCTCTTGTGCTATATATAAAGAGAAGTGGGAAAATGCTCCTAGAGGCAACGTAAGTGTTATTAACGAACTTCCCTCCCCATATCAAGCCAACGGGTTGACCAGCAAACTGCAGTTCTGGATAGACTCCCGTGCTGATATAGGCATATACCCGATATTGTCGCATTTGGAATATGAAGCTATTTTCGTCCTTGATTCTATAATTAGGATTTTTAGAAAAATTAATGGTAATGTGGATGTCTTTTTCACGTTGTAGAAACAATGTCAAATAGCCTATTAGGAGAGGATCGAACTCGCGAATTTTTTTTTCTACAAGAATTGTAAAAGATTTTATCTTCTCCTTCTCTTCTTTAATTTCTTGATTTTGACGTAAACAAGATTCTATTTGTCCTATACAACTCTGAACATCTGCTATACCGATATACTCGTTGAACAGTTTTATAACTTCAACTTTTCCCATAAAAGTTTATAGTTTCTAAGATTTAATGATGGATAATTACAACTGTTTTTAAACCTAAATCAATCAAATGCGCACCCGCAGAATATCTTGATTTAAGTCCATCTTTTACATATTGTTCGTTTGATATGTTGTATATGAAGGATTATAATGAAGCATAATAATTAGTTATCCGGTATTACAATTTATTTCTGTCAGTAGGAATCATTAACATCTAAAAGTCTTTAATCAACACACAAATCTTCTTCACCAATAACCTCAAGATTTAAATACTTTTGAGCTAGTTTCCCAATCGAATATGGGACATCGTAACCTCTACATTTTCTTTTATTCCTCTTAGCACTTTGACTAATATGAACAAAACCTAACAAATGCAGGTACTCATGTAAAAGATGAGCGGCATAAGTCCCCTTTTCCTGGTTAATGGTTTTGTTTCTGTAAGATTTAATTATTTGATAGAATCCGTTTGTTCTTCCTTTAGTATCTGATTTGGTATCACGTTCATACAGTTTAAGGTTTAGGTTTAGAATACTATCATTTGCATTACCAATTAAATCATTACCCAAAAAAAGCATATCAAAAATTTCATCGTTGGTATAGTCCTTAACAAACCTTTGTTTTTTATTTTTTTTAGGATAAGTTCCCTTTTTGTTGACACTCCTTTTTCTGATTACCAATTGATTGGAGCACTTGAAATCACACTGTCTGAGATCATTCCAAAAATTTGGATTTTGCAGTACCAAGTTTTCCAATAACTCAATTTCCTCATTTAAACGTAGCGAATCCTGTCTTGAGAAATTGACCAAAGAATCAATGGAAACTTTAGGGCCAAAATATTGAGCTGACAAACCGCTAACAGAAAGAAAAAAAAGTGCTATGTAGATTTTGAGCTTTGTTTTCATATTCTTTTTTTGAAGAACTTAATCTCTAAAAGCCTTTTAAAATATTTTCTATTCGTATTACTTTTTCTCCTTTGCAATAAGGTTCTCTACAAATATTGTCCGTATAACAACTCCCATTAAAAACATAATCTGTTTCGCCGGACACCAATATTCCAATTACTTGATTCGTATTAAAATTCAAAACGGGTGAACCGGAATTACCTTGAAAACCATCTAAACTGGTATAGAAGTATTGCGGGTGTGTATTATCCAAAATGCTGGCATTGAGAGCAATTTTTTTTGGCAAACCCGAAGGGTGTCCTATCATATATATCTTATGTCCGACTTTCAGAGATCTTGAATCTCCTAAACTCAGACGGGGTTTATTAATAATTTTGGAGACTCTAAATAATACTATATCTAAATCATTCACTCTTTTATAGTCCTGAGAAGGATAAAAAATATTCGACTTATGAATGGTTCGATTTACTGCCCCCCCTTTTGTACTTATTTCAAAACCAAAAACAACTACGTATTCTTCTATCGGTCTCTGAAAGACATGAGCTGCAGTTAACATAGTATCATCATTTATGACAAATGCAGACCCTATCCCTACTTTTGGCTGAGTACCAAACGACACATTATCACAAAGGTTGAGCTGTGATTGTAATGTATTGCCTATATCTATCTGATAAAAATCACTGGAAATTTTATTAAGCTTTTCTTTTTCAACAATCATTCCTACCGAATTACTAGTAATTAACATCAATAGCTCTAAATTCCTTTCTGGATTTAAGTCTGCAATTTCCAATCTGCTATCAAACTGTGAAGGACCTCTAAACCTTCTCTCAACATTAATAGTCTCTTCAAATTCATCAAAGAATAACGAATCTATCTGATTGTCCTTTTCTAATTCGTCTGCAAAAATTTTGGGCTTAAAAACTATTGTAGGTCTTTTAGACTCTGTTTTCTGTTCTTCTTGTTCATCAACAAAAACTTCTTGCGCCTGAAATTGATTTTTTTCTTGAATGATTTTAAAGTCTTGGGAAGAAAATGACTTTTGTTCTTTCAAATCAAAAATCATACGTTCTTCCAAAAGAATTCTAAACTTATCCTCTTCCTTATATTCCTGAACCTGATCTTCTTTTTTTAATAACTCTTGTTCTAGAATAAATTTATTTATGGCAGCATCATAATTCTTTTGGTTCAATTCTATTTCCCCGTAGATATTCCGTTTTATGGCTTGGACATTGTACTGTTTTTCAATTAACTCTTTTGCTTTATCCAATGTGTTTGATGGCAATTCAATACTTATAGAATCTTTTAAAACATTCCCTTCCTGGGCATGTAAAAAACAAATACCAAAAGTTAGTAAGCAACATATGTTCTTTTTTAAGAAATACATCAGTTCTTTCTAGGTTTATTGTAGATAGTGAATAATGGAATGTCAATAACGAAACCAAGATTTATACTAAATGAATCCTCACTTAAATTGGCAATTGGACTACCATCACTATCATTGTCTTCAAAGCTCAATTGAGGACCATATTGGGCTCCTAAATTAAATGCGAACGGAGATTTTCTTATTGGAAAACTTAGATAAACCCCAGGTGTAAAAATATTTCTAAAACTGAGTTCAGGTAGGGCCTTTGTATCGTTCTCTCCATCTAACCTTAGTCTAACAGGAGCAGCAATATCTATAATTGGAACAAATAAATGTAAACCTTGTATCCATGCATCCCACGAGGCAATATTAATAGATATGCCTACAGGAGCTGTAAAGCCAAGGCCAAAACTGCCTTTTTCATTATTAAACTTGCTAAAATCAACACCACCTAATATGCCTGGGTATGAATTAACAGAAACATTTTGTCGCGCTTTTCTTTTGACAGAATAACTTCCTGTTGGTAAAGCGAAAGCATCTAAAGCTTTTTCAACATCTTCGCCATTTTCTGAAAGAGCTAAGTCATTAACAAAGTGAATAATTTTTAGAGCATTTCTATCTTTGATTACGAAAACATTTTCCAACAACTCAGGTAAATAAGATCTTAAATTTCTTTCCAAGTCATTCTTGACCTCTAAATACTTATCATCTTTTCCAAGAAGCACTTTGTTAACGGTTGCTTCATGAAAGGAATCATAGTATTTCAAAATAGTTGCTTTATAACCTAAAAAGGCAGGTTTTTTATTAATGATACTCTCTATCTTGTTCCTATAATTTTCTTTAGGCACAGCCAATTCCAAGATAGAAGCATTAGAGTTTTGAATAGCATTAGTTAGTGCTTTTATTTTGACATTAAAAAGTTTTTTAGTTGGATTTGAGCCCTCTACATACGCTTTAATACTTGCGACTGCAGATATTATATTATTCAGCTCGCGTTTTGAAATAAAATTTGGATTCTGAACTTGTCTTAATAATGATATATGAATACTGCTAAGTAAATTTTTTAAACTTTCATTCTCACTTGGTGATTTTTTAAAGTTTAACAATTCCCTTAAAAGTTTAATATCATGGCTGTTACTAAGTGTGTTTTCTAAACTTAAGATTTTTGTTACCGATAACTCTTTGTTTGTAAAGTTAGCGGGTATTTCTATGGCGGTAATCAAAGCACTACTATATCTTTTTTTATGTAGATCTAAAACAATATTGTTAGCACTTGTTGCAACACTTATAAAAGGAAATAATTTATCTTTTAAATCAAGACTTAATGAGCTATCTATTAATTCATTGTTTTTACCTATTCTTATAAAATTATCTGAAGAATTTAACACCTCTTCTAAAAGAGCAATAAAACTAGATACAAAATTATGAGCTACTTCTGCATCGACTTTCTTGCCATCTTCTTTGCTCGCTTTTTTTATTTCTAAAGCTTCCTGATATAGTTTTTCAGCATTATTCGTAATTGCGGTTATCGAACTTTGAATGGATTTAATTGCTGCATTTCCATTTATTAATTGATCTGGAGTAACACCATTTGTCATGAACTCTTTAAAATCTATAGATTTTACAGTATTAGATTGGTTTTGAAATTTTATGTTATAATATTTCAAATTTTGTTGACTTAAAAACCCCAGATACAAAAGCATAAACTCCGGTTCGGAACCATAATTAGACATGAAGTCAGTGGAAGCGAACCTTAATTCATTATTGTCCAAAACCATCATACTATGTGCTAACATAGTTGCCAGTTTGACAAAATTTACTATGTTAAATTTTCTTGGTTCGTTAGCACTTTCATCATCCCACGTTGCTAAGGTTTTACTGTTTTCTAGCATATCGAAATAGTCTATCGGACGTTTTACCTTTGAAAGTCTTGGAATAAGTTCAAGTGCTTCAAATGCAAAGTTTAAATCTGGATTATTATCTATTAATGTTTTAAAACGTGGTGTTGATTTTAAGTTAGCCGCATTAACAAGCAAATTGTTAAAATCTTTTTCTATGTACTGCTTAAATTCATTAGTGAAGTTTAAAATCTCATCTGCATTAAACTGTTTTACATAATCCGTCGTTTTTGGCATGAGTACCAAAAGCTCATTTAATAAACTTGTTTCTTTGGGGTTCTCGAGTTGCTCCTTTAAATTTTCCATAACATAATTGGTCAACTCTTCCTTAATTCGTTTGGCAAGAAACTTACTTAGTCCGTCAATTAAGGTTTCAAAAGCCAAATCACCGCCGAAAAATGGAATAGATTTTTGTATACTAGATTGATAGTTTATTTCCGCAAGTAAGTCAGTTTGGTCCTTGTTAAGTTTTTCATATTTGTCCTTAAAAGCTTTAAGAACATATTTTAAATAATCATTGTCCTTATATTGGTTTTCAACAATATTTAATTCAGAAGTATGTATTAGATAACTATTGTGACTGATAATCTTTTTAAGTTTAGATATTTGAAGGTATATATCGTTTATTCTATTGTTATTATTCTTAATAGTTGAAGAGGAAGAAGATGTTTTAGAGTTTATTAGCAATAAACTGTTAAGTTCATTTTCTAATGTTTTAATCTCTGTTTGAGCGGATATTATGGAATCTAACAAAGTTGTTTGGTCCGCCAAAGAACCTATAACTGAAGTATTGGACAAATAAGACTTAAAAATAGAAATAACAATTGCGCGATCTCTATTAAGATCTTGTTCTCTATTTTCTGGATCTAAAGTAGTGTAATCCTTTTTTAGCAAATCAATTAAAGTAGCGGCGTCACCAGCAACAGGAGCCGACTTTTGCGCCCAAATCAAGTTTAATGAAAAGCAGCTTATTATTATGATTGCAAACGCTCTGTAGTTATTGGTTAACATAATGTTTGGTTTAAAATTGGTTACAGAAATAATGGCCATTTTTATCATAAAGAATCCTGAATTGCTGGAACTCAAAAGGTTTATTCTTAGCTATTCGTTTCTTACAGAAATGTGTAAGTGGTTGTAATGAGGTCTAATTATTCTCGAATAGGAATCGACCATAGAAGTAGTAATCTTTGTCTTAAAATCAGTTTTGTCATTAAATGAAGGTCCATAACATTCACGAATATATTTGTGAAGGTTAAAAGCATTTTGAAGTTCAAAAATATACCGACGAGTGTTCTTTTTTGCTGTGTAATTAATGCTTATGCCATTAATAGCTGATATATCAATAGCCGTACCACTGTGATGGTTACTCTTTCTTTGCTTTGGCGAACAATGGCCATTAGTTGTGCTTGTTATGGTAATATTGTTTATTCTTTCAAAGCCAAGTCTTGTAAGGTTGTCATTTGCTTGTTTTAAACAATCCCTTAAAGTTTCAATTAATATATCGGCAACAGGTTGATTCGCTCTTCTATTATCACAAGTCGTTCGCTTAAATTCGAGATCTATCCTTGTATTATCCGATAAAATCAAGGGGTTTGGTATATGTAATTTTATACCTCCATACTCATATCTAGAAACATTCTCTTCAAATGGATATTCATAAAACATGTTTTGAAAGTCCACGTAGGCAGATTCGTTAATAGCATGTTCTGAAATATAGTATTGCACAATTTCATTGGTCACCTTAAATTCTTCGTTATATTTCTGAACTTGAGTAATGATTTCTGGTTCATTCAGAATAGCAGGTAAGAACTCGTATTCTAAATCAAATTTTTCATGAAATTCAAGGGACTTTGAGAGTAATTGACCTTCAGAAGTAAGATTTTTTTCGTTGGCCCTAAGCATTTGAATAATTTTGGCAACGTCCTGTGAAGAATTAATGGTCTCAAATTTTTCATCGCCTTGCTCAACTATTATAATTTCCTTAATGTTTTTATCTAATAATTTCTCAGGAGTCCTCAATTCCGGCACCTCCAACATTACATGGAATTGCGCTAATAAAGGGTTAGAGATAGAAAACAAAAACAAAAAGCACGGAATAAATATGATTCTTTTCATTAAGCTTGGTTTTGGTTATAATAATCACAAGGCAATCGTAGTTAGACGATAAATGGATAAATCCTTTTGTATTAATAAGCCTGATAATATGGGGAGGGGAATAAGTGATGAAAGCTATCAAAAAAAACAAAAAAACAATTACACAAAAACCTTAAAAAAACTACGGATTTCCTATAGTTTTGATTAATTTTTCTGAAAAGTCACCTATTCGGTGAGCATAAATTCTTAATAAGCTAAAATCCTTTATTAATTAGGATTTGAAAGTATAGGTTCTAATCCCTCCGGCTCCACGATACCCAGAAAGCCATCCAATTTGGGTGGCTTTTTTTTGCTTTTCTGACAAGTTGAACCCCGCTATCGGGGAAGTCCAAGAAACCTAGTATCTTTCCACCGATCAATCCCATTCCATGGCAACAGGCAAGTCTTGGTTACGCACCCTTATCGAACTTATAGAAGTCTTTCTGGATAGCACCAATCGCAGTAAAAAAGGCCGTACGTGGCACCAACACGTTGTTCCTTATGACGACGGTTGGGCGGTTCGACGTGAAGGCAACAAGCGGGTCACCAGCAAGCACCGCAAGCAAAGTACCGCTATTCGCAAAGCGAAGACCTTGGCCAAACGGTATAAGTCCGATGTGATCATCCATCGAGCCAGTGGTGGCATACGTGAGCGTATCTCTTATGGGGAGTAGCGCTTGGGTTTACGGCTGGGAGGCACCCCCACCCCTATCGGCGCGCTTTTGTTCTTGATACCGAACTTCCCGGATATTCCGCTCGAAAGACTCCAGCACGAAGTAAATCGCGATAAAGATCAGACCGACCCATTCGGCCCACAACAGGGTAAACGGATTGGCCCCTTTCATGAGGAAGTACTCCAATAGGAAATGGACGCCCAAGACCACGAGGGTCAATAACCCCAATACATCGCCGATCCGCTTTAATCCGGTTTTCTTGGTCAATAACATGGCCAGGGCACAGCCCCCAAAGAATGCAATGGCAAAGAAATAATGCAACCAGACGTAATCGATGTGGTTAAAGAATAGAACCCCAAACAGCGCGAGTCCGAAAATGACGTTATACCCGCGTCCGAAACGATTTTCCACCGAAGCCAATTCGACATCCTTTTGATAACTGATATGCTGGACCCCGTTGTAAATGAAAAGGGCCGCGGCCAAGGTAAGCAAGCTACCGAACCAGTAGCTGTCCTGCATGAAGAAATAATTGCTGATGCTATCACGAAATTCCGTTTGGTGTTCCATATCCCCAAGAAATAGGATCAACGGGGTGAAAATCAACAAGATGGCGATCAATCGTTCCAATTTCGCCAGGTGGTTCACCTTTTCGAAAAAGGCCGAACTTTGGTTTTCAATCTGCTGTAAATTCATCAGGTCGTATTTGATGGTTAAAACTCATATTTCTTCTCTACCGCATAGCGCAACAATTCCCCCGGACCACTCAAACCCAATTTGCGGATCATGTTCTTGCGATGGGTGTCAACGGTGCTCTTGCCGATAAACAAGGTATCGGCGATCTGATGTGAGGTAAGGCCCTTGGCGATGTGTTGCAAGATTTCACGTTCACGTTTCGACAGCACACTTTTCGAACTGTTCTTATCGGATCGCTCCAACACGATTTTTTTGTCGTAATACGTTTTGCCCCTGGCCACGGTGCGTATCGCCTCGAGCACGATGTCAAGGCTGCTGTTCTTTAAAATATACCCCTGGGCACCTGCCTTGAGCATTTGCTGTACGGCCTCGGTCTGGTCGAACATCGTAAAGGCCACGACCTTGGTATGGGGAAACTCCTTTAATATGGCTCGGGTCGCCTCGATACCATCCATTTTAGGCATTCGGATGTCGCAAAGCACCACTTTGGGTTGTTTCAAACGCACCAGTTTCAAAAGTGCTTCCCCATCATTGGCGTGGCCCAATACCTGAATATCGTCTTCATACCGCACGTAAGATAGCATCCCATCGATTAAGGCTTGGTGGTCTTCGGCTATGGCGATTGTTATCATACGGGGATATCGATTAAGATGGAAGTGCCTTTACCCGCTATGCTGTCGATGGTAAAATTGCCTTCCAAATGTTCAACGCGTTTTTCGATGTTGGCCAGCCCGATACCGGATGACGCCTTACCCATTTGTGATCGATCGAATCCTTTCCCATCGTCTTCGACAATGATGTTCAGGTTATCTTGGTGCTGGGTCAATTGGATGCTCAAGCTACTGGCATCGGCATGTTTGATGGCATTGGCCACCAACTCCTGTATCATCCTAAAAATGGAGAGCTCCAAGGAATTCTCCATGCGTTCCCCCAAACCGAAATCTTCGACCGTGACCTCTAGGGCGTCGGTTTCGGAAATGGTCTTTGCCATTTTCTTGATGGCCGGCAGCAACCCTTGATCGCTCATCACCCCTGAATTCTTGCTATGGGCGATACCGCGCACTTTTTGATAGGCCTTTTCCAAGAGGTTTTGGGCGTTTTTCATGGCCGGATCTTTTTTATCGACCTGGGCATTATCGAAATGCAATTTAATGGTCGCCATGAGGCTGCCCAGATCATCATGCAACTCACCGGCCACCCGTTGTCGTTCTTTTTCTTGACCGGCGATCATGGCGTCGATGCTGATCAATTCCTGCTCCTTTAAGAGGTTGTCGACCCGTTGCTGTTTGAGTAGGGCCTCTTGCTCGGCCAATTGGCGCTTTTTGGTGCTGTTTTTTTGAAGGAGGACGGCAATTCCTGAACCCAGCAGTAAGGCAAGGGTTGCGGCAATCAACCAATTGCGATTGGCTTTTCTTTGATTCTCGCTTTCTAGGTTATCCTGCTTTAATTTTTCTGTTTGGTTTTCAATAGACAACAAAGTTGACTGAATACGTTCATCTCGGCCATCGATCAAAAATTCAGTATTCACGGATTGATTTAAGTAATAGTAGGCGGAATCATATTTTTTGGAGTCATTATATAACCATGCTGCCAGTCTTTGATTGTACCATTGATTGCTCAATTTATTGGACAATTGTTTTGATTCACGCCATTTCGCAAAAGCAGAATCCCTATTCCCCAGTAAAAGGTGTAGGGTTGACAAATGCCATGTAGCTGCTTCCATGACATACCTATTGGTTGGTTGATCCTTAGAATAATAAAATGCCTTATGCAATCTTTTCATGGCCTGCACATAATTTTTTGCCAACTTAAATTGAATGGCAGTCTCAAATAAGTAATTTGATTTGATCGGCCTAACATCGGGTACATCCATAAATAGCGAATCCAATTGTAAAACCTTCTCAAACCCTTGAAATTGACTTTGCATCTCATCATCCTCATTGGATTTCAGACCAATATCATACAACAACCATATCCGTTTGTCATCTTCATCAGACGCAATATCCCTAAAACGGTTCAAATAGAACAAAAACTTTTCTTCACCAAAAAAGCTTTGTTTTCTTAGCAAATTCAGCATACTCACCAAGGAAAATTTCAAGGCATCTATCTTTCTTTTGCCATCTGCCAAAGTAATCGCCTCAGAAAAATTTTGATATGCGAGTAAGGCGTTTTCGTTATTTTGGAAAGCGTGATAGCCTTGGAGAAGGTGAAACAAAATTTGTTCGTCCACCGATTCCAATTGACTTTGCCCAACTGTTATATCGGAGCCATCATATGCCAACACGTCCAACAGGGATTCTGCCAATTCATATTTGAAAGGAGACAAATCTTCATTTATCGTTCCTCTTGCTTTTTCAAGGTCGAACGATTTTAAGTGATAAAAATACTGCTGAAGATCACTCGAATAGAAATCCACTGAACCGGCAACGAGATCAAACACATTACCCCATAAGGATACCAGTAAAATTGCTATTCGAGTAATCCGTTGTTTCAATTGAATACTATTTAATCAAAATGGCTAAGGTATTCATACAATTTCCTTGAGGGTCGGCAATCTCAGGAACATTCTTCAAATCAATTTGATCGGGATCGTCCGGCAGCACACTATCAAGTCGTTTCTTCCTTTTGATGTATCTCCCGTTTCTTTCGAAATATTCCGAATCAAATGTCGGTTCATCCAGATGGTCCTCTATTGGGTCTGCCTTGGTAAAAGAAATCAAATCCCTTGTGGTAAATATGCCTTTGATATCGGACAAAGGAATATTTTCACTCAGGTTCATTGTCAATTTTTTTACCAAATCATCATTATCGGTGCCATTATACGCCATCAATTGTAATTTCAAAACACCAATATCCCCTTTCGTTTCCCAGTTATTTGCAGTATTGTAATGCATCCCGATATTATATAACCCGCGATAATTGTTCAGCGTCAATTCGATTCCTTCAATTTCGGAACAATCGTCATTGAGTTCGAATCTTGCCCCAATTGCGAAAAATGTACCATAAAGTTGGCTAGCATAAATTATTTGATATGCATCAACCTTTTTGGTAACATCAAGATTCAAATAAAGCGGTTCAAAATTTGCATTTGTTTTTAATTGTTTTGAGTTTTTCATTGTTATAGTGAATTTGGTTTCTTCAAATGTGAATTAAAAGCCTAATCAATGATATCCCCTCCCATAGGGATTTTTACCAAAAAGGCAGCAGCTAAGTAGAGTTTTCGGGACTTGAAGCATTGAAAATTACTTTTTCATCTTCATTCGCCATTACAGAAAAACCGCAAAAAAACTAGGGATAACCTCCAAAATACCTATTGGTAGGGATATTTTCTTACCACCCCCTAAGCTAATTTCACCGTGTTGAGTTAGTTAGTAGCGGAATTCGAATCTAATTTCATTCCCCGCCCTTTATCAGTAATCGTGGCGATGTCTTGGGGGAGGCGTCAAAACGATGAACCTAAAGGGCTTGGTTTTTTTGTAATTTTCGGTGTGCTTTACACCATCATCGATATCGAGACCACCGGCAACGGACTCAAAGGGAACAAAATCACCGAAATCGCCGTTTTCAAATATGACGGAAACCGGGTCGTCGACGAGTTCACTTCCCTCGTCAACCCTGAATGCCCCATCCCTTTTTTCATCACCCGGTTGACGGGCATCGATGACGATACGGTACGTGATGCGCCGATCTTTGCCGAAATCGCCGAAAAGGTCGAGGCGATAACCAAAGACTGCACCTTCGTCGCCCATGCCGTGAACTTTGATTATGGGGTCATCAAAGAGGAATTCCGCCAACTGGGCAAGACCTTCTCCCGTAAAAAATTGTGCACCGTACGGCTCTCGCGCAAACTGATCCCGGGGCTGCAATCCTATAGCTTGGGCAAATTGTGCTCCAGTCTCGGTATCGGCATCAGTGATCGGCACCGTGCCCGGGGTGATGCGGAAGCCACGGTAAGGCTGTTCGAAATGCTTCTTCAGAAACCGGAGGCTGAGGCCTTGATCGAAAAAAGCTTGAATGCCCGAAGTCAAGAGGCCACCCTACCCCCATTGTTGTCCCGTGAAAAAGTAGCAGGTTTGCCCAATGCACCTGGCGTGTACTATTTCAAGAACGCCAAAGGCGAGATCATCTATGTGGGCAAGGCCATCAACTTGAAGAAACGGGTTCTTGGCCATTTTTACCACAAAAGCAACCACGAGATCAAACTCTGCAAAGAGGTGGCCGACATCGACCATGAATTGTCAGGCAGTGAACTGGTAGCCTTGCTTATGGAGTCGGCGGCCATAAAAAAACATTACCCTCCTTTCAATAGGGCACAAAAAAAGACCATTCGACAATACGCGCTGTTCAGTTACACCGATCGTGGTGGAATCAAACATCTGGCCATCGAAGCGGCCAAATCGGTTTTGGATCCCATCGAGACCTTTCCCAACCGTACGGAAGCACAATTGTTTTTGGAAGACCTCTGTACTCGCTACAACCTATGTCCCAAATATTGTCATTTGCAACAGACCCAAGGTCCGTGTTCGCACTACAGGGCCCAATGTTGTGAAGGCATTTGCAAGGGTACCGAAACCACGGGCGCGTATAATGGCAAGGTCGACCGGGCGCTCGAAACCCTCAAAAACCAGCGTGAAGAAGACCTGTTCATTGAGGAAAAAGGACGTTATCCCCATGAAAAAGCGGTGATTTTGGTGCAAAACGGGGCCTACCGTGGTTTTGGCTTTATCGACCAGTCGGAGCAACTCAACTCGATCGAAGCCATGGAAGCCCATATCATCCCCCAAAAAAACACCATTGAAGCGCGGCGCATCATACACGCATCATTGAAAAGGGGCCTGAAACACAAAAGATTAAGTTCAATTGCTTAACTTTCGTTTTAGAAGGACCAAAAAACGCATCAAGTTGTTGCTCAACCCATCGAAGGAAATTCTCGGATTTGATGACCGGATCATCTGCATCATCGGTATCGTACTGAACACGCACGGTGCTATGGCGATATACTATACCGGTTCCATTTTCACGACCGATTTTTTCACCTACTGCCTTAAATGGTCCGAATTCTTATTGATCGTAACCGTGCTTTGGTTGGTAACGAGGGCCATGTACTTAGCTTTGGTAAAACGTTTTCCCGGTTCTTCCAATCGCGTTAAACGTTGGGTACGTATCCCTTTTTTCCTAATTCCTTTTGCAGGTATCTCCTTATTGTTCGTGTATTACATCAGACCGCTGTTCAATATCATGGTACCCGGTTATCCCGAGCCCCATATCAGTATCGAATTGATTACCGGAAGCATTATCACCATGCTCGATATAGGGGTATACGAAGGCATCCATATGTATACCGAATTGAAAAATTCAAAAATCAAGGAAGAGACGCTTAAAAAAGAACACCTGACCAGCAAATTGGCCAGTCTGCAAAACCAGATCAGTCCCCATTTCCTCTTCAACAGCTTGAATACCCTAGTATACCTTATCGATACCGATAAGGATAAGGGTATCGAATTCGTACATAAACTAGCGTATATCTATAAGTGCGTGTTGGAATCGTCCGAAAAGGAGTTCGTCACGCTCAAGGAAGAACTGAATTACATCAATGCCTATACCGAATTGCTCATTGAACGCTTCGGGACCAATTTGACCGTTGATTTCGAGATCGCTCCCAATGAAAGAAAGAAAAAAATCGTACCCTTGGCCATGCAATTGGGTATCGAAAATGCGGTCAAGCACAATATCATTTCGATTAAAAAGCCCTTGAATATCGCCATTGCGACGGCCAACGACTATTTGATCATCAAGAACAACCTGCAAAAAAGGGAGGTCAGAGAACCTCATTTGGGTCTGGGACTCAAGAATATCGTGAACCGCTATTCCTTGCTGACCAATAGGGAAGTCGTAGTCGAGACCAACAGTTCGGATTTCATTTTGAAACTACCGCTGTTGAACAGGTGACCTGTACGAATAAAAGGTGTCTTAGGACATATTACGATAGCAGTGATGTTATCGGTAAATGGAGCCAACTATGAAAAACGAAAACAATCTGGGAATCGTTATCGTCGAAGACGAGCCGATTTCTAGCGAATATTTGAAAAAATTGATCCGCGATACCGGGGTCGACCATCATATCGTACAAAATCTAGACTCGGTTTCCGATGCCATGGCGTTTTTTGCCCAAAAGGTAGATTTCGATTTGATTTTCATGGATATCCATTTGGGCGACGGAACTTGTTTCGACATTCTAAATGCGGTCGATGTCGATAAACCGATCATTTTCTGTACTACTTTCGATATGTATGCGGTACAGGCATTCAAATACAACAGTATCGATTACATCTTGAAACCTGCCAAACCGGTTGACATAGAGAAGGCGATCCAAAAATACCGCTCGCTCCAAAAAGTCGAAGAAGAAGACTACCTCCTTCGAATCGATAAAATGATGACCTCCTTTATCGGCACCAATTACAAAAAGCGCTTCTTGGTTCGAAAGAACCACAAACTGACCTTGATCCATATCGATCAAGTGGTGGGTTTTTACTCAGAAGAAGGGCAAACGTATTTGATCGAGGAATCGGAAAACGAGCATCACGTCGACTTTACCCTAGAACGCTTGGAAGAAATGCTTGACCCCGGTCAGTTCTTTAGGATCAACAGAAAAATGATCATCTCGATCAACTTCTTGAAATCGATCGAAGACTACTTCAACAACCGCCTTAAGATCAAACTCACCCATAAATCGAGCAACGATCTGATCGTAAGTCGAAACCGGGTAAAGGAATTCAAAAACTGGTTGAAGGGAGTGAGCTAGGACTTTTTACGCATTTTCCTATACATCTTGGCCACAAACACGAACCACACGATGAAGATCACCGCTATGATTATGGAATAAACCAATATAAAGTCCATTACTCTCTGTGTTTGAAATAATTCATAAAGCCCAAAATGGTGGGCGCCCAAAATGCGATAAAAATAGCATCCAACTTTTTCCCACTGAGAAAAAGGGTCTCTGAAACAATTATGATGGATATCACCACAAGGAGCATAATGCAGTTCATCACGCCTACCTTTTTAATAAAATCCTTAAACATTCTTGCGTACTAGTACGATTATTACTACCAATTTAAGAAATAAAACGGCTCAAATGTTAAAAATATTGTGATTTTCTTAACATTTTTGTTTAACGATACGGCTGTATGCGAACGGAACATCGAACGGCATCCGCTAGATATTCGAAGCCTTCATGAAGTTGTTTTTGCGGGACCGCATAGGGATAAAAGGAAATGGGTTCGATGCAGACCATATTGGGTACCTCGGTCCAACACATGAAGTGGCCGAACCCTTCGGTGATCACTTTCAGGTGTTGATCGCCATCGGTCAAGGTGATTTCCGAACAATCGGAAACCTCAAGGGCGCGGCTCCCGACCGCCAATACCTCATCCAAAGTAATGTGTCGCTCCCCAGCCTGGATTACAGGGCTATCGGTATGCAATTTGAATGCGGGGTGATACCCAAGCATAAAAGGCATGTCTCGTTCACCGTTGATAAGAAACGTGATTTCCAATCCATTGGTGGTCAACTGAAAGTGTTTTTCAAATTCAAAAGAATAGGGCCAAACCATCCATTGCTTCGGTGATTTTTCAGGATATTTCGAATTCGCTATCGGCGTACCCGCGCGGTAGGATTTTGTAAACACGGCCATAGTTTCGGATGCTTCCTTCAAGGTATACCCGAATTGGCGCAACAAACCGTGTTGGTCTTGAATCGCACTCCCTTTAGGAACCTGTACTTGAAAGCCCGCTTCATTGACCGGTCCGATGATCGGGAACATTTCCGTATCGCTACTGCCCCAACCAGGACTGCCTTTTTGATGAATAAACTGGTGTCCGGCCACTACATAGCCTACCAATTCACCTTGGTCAATGGTAACCGTTTGATTTTGTAGCTGCAATCGGGTCATTTCTGTTCGGTTTATTCGTTATGCTTTCGAAAAGCGGTTTGTCAATCGATATAGCCCATCTCACGCATCCAATCGTCGTTGAACATTTTACCTACATATCGGCTGCCATGATCATGGAAAAGGACAACTACGACGTCGTCTTCGGTAAAGTGCTGTTCGAGTTGCAACACCCCTTTGATAGCGGCGCCGGCGGAGTTCCCTAAAAACATGCCTTCTTCCTTGGCCAAACGTTGGGTGTAGACCGCGGCGTCCTTATCGGTTACTTTGGTAAATCCGTCAATGATGTCAAAATCGACATTCTCAGGTAAAATATCTTCCCCGATTCCTTCAGTCACATAGGGATAAATCTCATTCTCGTCGAAAATTCCGGTTTCATGGTATTTTTTAAAGACCGAACCATAGGTATCGACACCCCAGACCTTGACCTCGGGATTTTGTTCCTTCAAAAATTTACCCACTCCTGAAATCGTACCTCCTGTACCTACACCGACCACGAAATGGGTGATTTTTCCTTGGGTCTGTTCCCAAATTTCAGGTCCCGTACTCAAATAATGGGCTTTGGCGTTCGACGGATTGTCGTATTGGTTCACATACCACGAATTCGGGATTTCAGTAGCCAAGCGTCGTGCGGTCGAATAGTAACTTTGGGGGTCTTCAGGAGCAACATCCGTAGGGCATACGTGAACTTCACTACCCACCGCCCTTAGAATATCCATCTTCTCCTTAGACTGTTTATCACTCATCACACAGATCATCCGATACCCTTTCACGATGGCCGCAAGGGCAAGTCCCATTCCGGTATTGCCCGAAGTGCCCTCAATGATGGTGCCCCCAGGTTGCAAACGACCATCAGCCTCGGCATCTTCGATCATTTGCAGGGCCATACGGTCTTTGACTGAGTTGCCCGGGTTGAAGGTCTCGTATTTGGCCAATACCAAACAGGGTAGCTGGGCCGTGAGGGTATTTAGTTTCACCAAAGGGGTATTCCCAATGGTTTCGAGTATGTTTTTTGCGTATTCCATAGACCTTGCAAAAATAGCCTTATGGCAGCAGAAGTGGAAAGAAAATACAAGCTTATTCCCGGCAGCGACCCCTGAAGTCGCTACTCAAATTTCATGGCCTTGACCGGTGAGATTTTCGAAATGGCATAAGACGGAACCAGCAGCATCAAAAGACAGAGCACCAGAACCCCGACGTTCAAAGCCAATATATGCCATAGCTCGATATGCACCGGAATGTAGTCGATATAATATTCTTCAGGGTTGGGAAATTTCAGGAAACGAAAGCGCTCCTGCAGCGCCAAAAGCCCCAATCCGATCAAATTGCCCCAAAAGAGGCCCACACAGATCAGATAACCCGCATTGTACAAAAAGACTTTTCGAATCGTCCAATCCGATGACCCCAAGGCTTTCAGGGTACCGATCATAGGGGTCCGTTCCAAAATCAAGACCAAAAGGGCCGTAATCATATTGATTCCGCCGACAATGATCATGATCCCGATGATCAAAGCGATATTGAAATCGAAGAGGCCCAACCAATCGAAAATCTTCAGGTATTTGTTCTTCAAGTTCCGGGTATCAAGGTCGGATAGGGTCTTGCCGTAGATTTCATTCGTTTTTGTTTCGAGCTCGTCAAAATCATCTAAGAACACCTCGAAATTGCCCACTTCATCCACTTCCCATTTGTTCATGCGCTGAATATGGCGCAAATCGACGAAAAGGTAATTCGCATCCAGTTCCTCAAACCCACTATCGTAAATACCGGTTACCGTAAACTTCCGATTGTTCGGGGTCTTAGACGGGTCGCCATCCTTCAGGAAAATCGTAAAAAACCCATCTCCTACCGCCAATTCGAGCCGATTGGCCAAAATCCGCGAAATCAAGGCTTCCTCATTCAAATTCCCGGTAAAATCGGGCAATCGCCCATCAACCAGAAATTCATTGAACGCATCCCATCTAAAATCGGTGCCCACCCCCTTGGCCAGAATGCCCTCGAAGGTCTTTTCGGTACGAATGATCCCTCCTTTGACCGCTACCCCTTGAACGTGTGCAATGCCTGAAATGTTCGTGAATTCCGGATAAAAATCCTGGTTCAAGGAAACCGGTATCAAGGAAACCTCAGAGGCATTGTTGTCATAATTGAAGATCTGAACATGCCCATTAAAGGCCGCTACCTTCTCCCGGATCTTTAGTTGTAAACCGACACCGGTTGCAATGGCTATGAGCATCATGACGATTCCGATCGCGATGGCGGCAATGGCAATTTTAATTATCGGGGCGGAAATGCTAATTTTATGTTCCTTCCCTGTAATCAGGCGCTTGGCAATAAATAGTTCTAAATTCAACGGATGCCCTTTTTCTTTCAATTCAAAAGTACAGTTTTATGGCTTAGCTGCATCTTATTGGCCTGTGCACAAACCCCAAGGCCGAAAGTGGTCGAAACGGATGAGCTGGTCTTACTCGGTGCCGAACGGACCGAAGTCTACCTACCCTGGCTGAAAGGGAAACGGGTGGCGGTGGTGGCGAACCAGACCAGCATAATCCCAAAAAACGATCACCAAATTCATCTCGTCGATTCCTTACTCTCCCTTGAGGTGGATATTATTTCCGTTTTTGCTCCTGAACATGGTTTTCGCGGCCAGTCTGATGCTGGTGAAAAAGTCAGCGACGGGGTTGATACCGCAACGGGGCTGCCTATTATTTCCTTGTATGGCAAAAATCGGAAACCGACCAAAGAACAATTGACCGAAATCGATGTGGTGGTTTTCGACATCCAAGACGTAGGTGTCCGGTTTTATACCTATATCGCGACCCTGCAATTGGTTATGGAGGCCTGTGCCGAAATCGGGATACCGGTCATCGTTCTGGACCGCCCGAATCCGAATGGCCACTATATCGACGGCCCCACTATGGAGAAGGAACACCGTTCCTTTCTGGGCATGAACCCCATTCCACTGGTCTATGGAATGACCATCGGTGAATATGCTGCCATGGTCAATGGTGAAGGTTGGCTGTCGAAAGGGCTAGCGGTCGACCTAAAGGTCGTTCCATTGCTTCATTACGATCATGATATGGAATACGCCCTACCCGTTCGACCCTCACCGAACCTACCCAACGACAAGGCGATCAACCTCTATCCTAGCCTTGGATTGTTCGAAGGAACGGCCGTCAACGCCGGTCGAGGTACCGAATGGCAATTCCAACGCTTTGGGGCATCTTTTTTAGACAGCACCCATTTTGATTTCCGATATGTACCCCATCCGAATTTCGGTGCGAAATACCCCAAAGAAGAAGCGAATACCTGTTTTGGGAAAGACCTTTCCAAGCATCCGAAAATGCAGTCGGTATCCTTAACCTGGCTGATTGAGGCCTACACCCACAGTACGGATCATGAGAAGGTCTTCAAAACAGAAGGGTTCACGAAACACGCGGGCACCACACGTTTACAACAACAAATCGAGTCGGGCATGCCAGAAAAAGAAATCAGGGCGTCTTGGCAACAAGACCTAGAGGATTTCAAAAAAATTCGAAGCAAGTATCTGCTTTACGAATGAAGGGAGTCCAGCGCCTTAACCATCGCTTTCCGTAGCCATGGTCGTAGGCTTTCGATACTTGTGGAAGGGTTGCTTTAAAAGGCCCATGATACTGGCATTTTCCTTTTCATCAGGAAAGGTATCGACCCCATACACTATTTTTTCGGGTGCCAAATATTGATAGGTTCCGAATAGACGGTCCCAAATTGAAAAGATATTCCCATAATTTGAATCCGTGTACGGCAGCACATAATGATGGTGTACCTTGTGCATGTCAGGCGACACAATCACCCAACTTAGGGCTTTGTCGACTTTTTTGGGCAAGCTGATATTGGCATGGTTGAATTGCGATAGTACAACGGAAAGGCTTTGGTATAGCATGATGATACCGATGGGCGCACCGACTATAAAGACCCCGATCAAAGTAAAAGCATAGCGGATCATACTTTCTAACGGATGATGTCTGTTGGCAGTGGTCGTATCGACGTTATGATCGGTATGATGTACCAAATGCACCATCCATAATGGTTTTACCTTGTGTTCGACCAAATGGGCGGTATAGGCCCCAATGAGATCGAGCAGCAACACTCCCAAAAGCACATATAACCACAACGGCATTTGGGGCAACCAATTGATGATCCCGAAATCGTTGGTTACCGTCCAATCCGAAGTTTGCAACAGCAAAAAAGCCAGCGGAAAATTCACGATAATCGTTGTTATCGTAAAGAAGATATTCGGCATGGCATGACGCCATTTCGGATAGCGGACATTGAATAAGGGAACGATCCCTTCCAGAATCCAAAAAAACGTGATCCCACCCACCAATATCAAACTGCGGTGCAAAGCGGGAATATGTTCGAAGTAATCAATAAGTTGCTCCATAGTCCCAAAAATACGAAATCATCAACTTTTCAACCGCTGCTTCATCGCTTCGACGATGTTATATGCGGCTGGGCATATCGAAAGGTTTTTTAGGGTCAGATCGGTAATTTGGTGGAATTTCTTTCGATCGGTATGGGGGTATTCACGACAAGCCTTCGGCCGTACCTCGTAAATGGAACAATAGTTGTCAGCCCCCAGAAAGGTACAGGGCACCTCTTGCAACACATAGTCACGATCTTCATCAAGCCGCAGGTATTGGGCAATGAAAGCTTTGGGTTTCATTCGAAAATGCTTTGCGATACGCTCGATATCGGCATCCGTGAACAAGGGGCCCGTCGTCTTGCAGCAGTTCGCACAGCTAAGGCAATCGGTACGGTCAAACTCCGCCTCATGCAATTCGACCATCAAATAGTCTAATTTTTTGGGCGGGCGTTTCTTCAATTTAGCGAAGAATTTCTTGTTCTCTTGGGCTTTCTGCCGGGCACGTTCCGGAAGGTCGTGAAGCTGGTCGTTCATAAATACAAACTTAAAAGCTTAAACCATTTACTAAAAATAAAGTCCCATTTTTGCGGGGTGGAACAAACACATCCCGACATATTCGGAACCGCGATGCTTGACTATCTTGCCGGAAAAACCGACGGAAAAATCACCACTTGCTCTTCTTTGGATGAGGAAGATGAGATCCCAGTGCCCTATTTGTTCAGGAACTACGGGCAAATGCCAAAATTGGAGCAAAAGGCACTTAATCAATGCCATGGTCACATTCTCGATATCGGCTGCGGCGCCGGAAGCCATAGTCTTTACCTTCAAGAACAAGGTCATGAAGTGACCGCACTTGACAGTTCGGCGGGTGCTATCGAAAGTTGTCGCCAACGCGGTATCGAACGAACGGAACACCGTAAGGTATTGGAATATGAAAAAAACACCTTTGATACCCTTTTATTGCTCATGAATGGCATAGGTATTGTGGGTACATTGGAAAAATTGCCGGTCTATTTGGACCATTTTAGAAAATTGTTGCGGCCCCATGGTCAAATTTTGTTGGACTCAAGTAACATCATTTACATGTTCGAACAAGACGACGATGGCGGATATTGGATACCCGGAAGCCCGGCTTATTATGGGGAAGTCGAATTCCAGATGACCTATAATGACGAAAGTGGTCCTTGGTTTCCATGGTTGTACGTCGATTTCGATACCTTGGCGGAAGCATGCCAAAAAGTGGATTTGCACTGCGAACTTGTAAGCGAAGGCGAACACTACGACTATTTAGCTAGATTGACCGAAAAACCATACTAGACCATCGCGATTAAACGTTTGCTAACTATGAAAAAGATAAATTTCCTCCTGTTCACCCTGTTTTTGATATGCCTTACCGCTTGTTCTTCTGGATCGAGCAGCAACGATGATGTGGATCCGGTCGATGATGGCCCAGATCAGGTAGACCGTTCCCAAAACCTATTGGCGACCGGCGCTTCGGCCAATGACATCCTCTCCAATACGAACTTTGATCGGATTCAGGTCGAAATCGCTTTTGTGGAAGGTTTTCGTCCTACGGCAGAGGCGATGACGAACTTCGAGAATTTCTTACGGGAACGTACCTTCAAACAACAGGTCGATATCGATTTCCTTGAAATTCCAAGTGTGGGTAGTACCGAAATCACCCTACAGGAAATCGCGAATCTTGAAACTGAAAACCGCACAGCGTACAACAATGGCAACACCATTGCGATCTATATCTTTTTCGCTGACGCTTCGGCAGAGGGCGACAATCTCGATTCAGGTGTAGTCACCCTAGGTGCAGTATACCGCAACACCTCAATGGTCATTTACGAACGAACCGTACAAGCGTTGGCCGGACGAAGTCTGACCATTACCGATGCCGATGTTGAAACCGCAACCTTGAATCACGAATTCGGCCATTTATTCGGTTTGGTCAACTTGGGTACGGTACCGGTCAATGACCACGAAGACCCTAATGCCTTGAACCATTGTGTGATCGACGGTTGCCTCATGCAGGCCGAACTAACGTTCGGGTCCCCATCGTCAAGACAAGCCATTGGCTTTGGCACCCAGAAAATCCAATCCGCCTGCTCCCTTTCAGGCCTTCATATCATGAACATCCTCGAATCGCATGCGGCAAGGGGTCTGGCCGTAGTTCCAGATTTGGATCCAGAATGTATTCTTGATTTGCAAAATAACGGGGGGCGATAGCTATGGGTAATTACAATATCTTTTGCAAGAATTAGGCCGGTCGTGAGAAGGTAAATTCATTCGGCGACCAAGGAGGAGCACAGGAATATTCGCTATCTTACAGCCTATCAATATTCCTGTTTCCATGAAAAAGCCCTTACTTTTTTTACTGATTTTAGCAACGCTTACCAGTCAAGCCCAACGCAACAAAAAGCCAACTGACAAAGACCAAGACACACCCCTATCGGAAGTCGGGTTAAGCGGTCTCAAATTCAGGAGTTTGGGTCCTGCCCTCACCTCGGGTCGCATTTCGGATATTGCCGTCAACCCCGACAACTTCAACGAGTATTACGTGGCCACTTCGGCCGGTGGGGTATGGAAAACGGTGAATGCGGGGAACACCTTTCAACCCATTTTCGATGGTCAAGGAAGTTACTCCATTGGCTGTGTAACCTTAGACCCAAACAATCCGAACGTCATTTGGGTCGGTACGGGTGAGAATAATAACCAGCGTAGTGTTTCATACGGGGACGGTGTATACCGTTCGGATGACGGCGGAAAGAGTTGGCAACATTTAGGACTCAAGACTTCGGAACATATCGGAAAGATCATCGTACATCCGGAACACCCTGAAATCGTCTATGTTGCCGCCATAGGCCCCCTTTGGAGTGCTGGTGGGGAACGAGGGCTTTATAAAACCGTGGATGGTGGGTCTACTTGGGAAGCCGTTTTGACGGTCGATACCCATACCGGGGTAAACGATGTGGTCATGGACCCAAGAAACCCCGATGTGCTCTATGCTTCGACCTTTCAACGAAGACGTCATGTGTTTACCTATATCGGTGGCGGACCTGGTTCGGGAATCCACAAATCGACGGATGGTGGAAGCACTTGGAAAAAAATCAACAAAGGACTGCCCAAAACCACTTTGGGGCGAATAGGCCTTGCGATTTCACCGGCTGATCCCGAATATCTATATGCCATTGTGGAAGCGGCACAAGGCAAGGGCGGCTTTTTTCGATCTACCAATCGCGGTGCTTCGTGGGAGAAACGCGGAGGATATGCCACTAGCGGAAACTACTACCAAGAGATTTTTGCGGATCCCGTCGATCCGAATCGGGTCTTCGCCATGAACAATTGGATGCGGGTGACCTATGATGGTGGTAAAACCTTCGATTATGTCGGGGAGGACTTCAAACACATCGATAACCATGTGATTTGGATCAATCCGAACAATACGGCCCACTTGTTGTCGGGCAATGATGGGGGCATCTACGAATCCTGGGATAATGGCAAACACTGGACGTTCAAACCCAATTTGCCAGTCACCCAATTTTATAAGGTGGCCGTTGACAATGCCAAACCGTTTTACAACATTTACGGGGGTACCCAAGACAATTTCAGCCTGGGCGGACCCTCGCGCACGGTCAGTGCGAACGGACCCAATAATTTCGATTGGTTCATCACCCATGGCGGTGACGGATTCGAATCACAGATCGACCCCGATAATCCTGATATCGTCTATGCCCAATCACAATATGGCAATTTGGTGCGCTATGACAAACGCAGCGGTGAGGAAAAGGGCATCCAACCCAAAGAACGAAAAGGCGAAAACAGCTATCGATGGAACTGGGACGCCCCATTGGCCGTTAGTCACCATGCCCAGGGACGGCTGTATTTCGCCGCGAACAAATTATTCAAAAGTGATGATTACGGAAACAGCTGGCAGGTGATCAGTGAAGACCTGTCGCAAAACATCGATCGAAACACCATTCCGGTCATGGGCCGGGTTTGGGGTGTCGAAGCCGTTATGAAGAACCAATCGACATCACCCTACGGTACCATAGTCTCTTTTTCGGAATCCCCTTTGAATCCGGATTTGTTGTTTGTTGGAACCGATGATGGTTTGATCCAAATTACCGAAGACGGTGGTGCCAATTGGCGCAAAGTGGCTGGCTTTAGCGGAGTTCCGAAAGACACTTATGTCAATGCTGTATTTGCATCAAAGCACGATGAAAATGTGGTGTATGCTTGTTTCAACAACCATAAAAAAGGGGATTTTAAACCCTATGTCTATAAAAGCAGCGACAAAGGACGAAGCTGGAAATCGATTGCGAACAATCTGCCTGAACGCGGATCGGCCTATGCCTTCGAGCAAGACCATATCGATGCCGATCTGTTATTCGTCGGCACCGAATTCGGGGTGTTCTTTTCACCAAACCAAGGGGACGAGTGGAAACAGCTTAAAAGTGGATTGCCCCCCATCGCCGTGCGTGACATTGCAATCCAAGAAGATCAGACCGATTTGGTGTTGGGCACGTTTGGCCGAGGGTTCTACGTTTTGGACGACTATTCTAGCTTAAGGAATATCACGTCATCGATGGAAGACCAGGCCACACTATTCCCGATCCGTGATGCATTACAGTTCGAAGATGCCTATCCCCTTGGGTTACCCGATAAAGCCTTTATGGGTGATAACTTTTTCATCGGTGACAACTTAGGGGCCGAGGCGATTTTGACATGGCACTTAAAAGAAGGAATCAAGACCAAAAAAGACCAGCGACGTGAAGCGGAAAATAAGCGGTTAAAAGATGGGGGCGACAATCCGTATCCCTCTTATGAGACCCTTGAGGCCGAGGCCAATGAAACCGGCCCGCAATTGGTCTTGACCATTACGGATGCCAACGACATCCTTGTCCGAAAACTATTTACGACCCCAAAAGCCGGAGTACAGCGGATGCACTGGGACCTTAGGTATGCCTCAAAAGAGCCCATTGATTTCAGCAAACCACCGTTTTATAATCCCTTTGGTGGAGGTAGCAAAGGAGCAAAAGTACCTCCCGGTAGGTATTCGCTTCGCATGTCGAAAATAGTAGACCAAGTCGAGACGCCACTCGGTGGGCCGGTTAGCTTTGAGGTCGTAGCCTTGAACAACACCGTACTTCCGGCAGAAGATCGCGAAGCGTTGGCCCTTTTCCAGCAAGAAGTGAATGAAATGGCCGGAAAAGTGGAAAGCGTCCAGACGACCTTGGGCGAACTTTCGAACGAACTGAAATACATGAAAGCGGCGATAAAACAGACCCCAAAAGAACATGGGGATCTTTTGAAAGCTTGGAAGGCGTTGGAAAAGGAGATTTTCGAAATCCGTAAAAAAATCAACGGCGATCGCATCGCCAGCCGCCTTGATCGTGGCACCCCGCCTTCGATTGGCAGCCGGATCGGGTATTTGTTATACGAACAATCGAACTCTACCGGAAGTCCGACAGCGACCCATCGCCAGACCTTCGCCATAGCCAAAGAGGAATTCGCACCGGTCTATGAGCGTACCAAGGTATTGGTCAACCAAAAATTCGAGGCTTTTAGAAAACGCTTAAAAAGTGCTGGAGCACCCTACACACCGGGCAACCTCCATTTCTTGGATTAGGGGATGTTCAGGTATTTATGGGTCTGCAACGAAACTTTCCAATTGGGGTGCTGCATGACATAGTCGACGATCATCGGAATGACTTTTTCGCGAACGCTCCATTCGGGTTGTAAATAACAGATACAGTCTTCCCCAACTTGAGCGGCCTGTTCTTCGGCAAAGATCAGATCGTGTTTGTTATACACGATGACCTTGAGTTCATGGGCTTTCTGGTAGATGTCACCGACAGGAAGTTTGTTCTTCTTGGGTGAAAGGCAAATCCAGTCCCAAGTACCGGTCAACGCATAGGCCCCTGAGGTTTCGATATGGGTCTGAAGTCGTTGTTGTTTTAAACCCGAAGTCAAAGGACCCATATCCCAAGTGAGGGGTTCACCTCCGGTCACAACAATGGTATCGGAATATCGGGCCGCATTGGAAACGATCTGTTCGATATCAGTGGGTGGATGGCTTTCGGCATTCCAACTTTCCTTGACATCACACCAATGGCAGCCCACATCACAACCGCCGACCCGGATAAAATAAGCGGCGGTGCCTTTGTGATAGCCCTCACCTTGGATGGTGTAGAACTCTTCCATTAAGGGTAACATCAACCCTTTATCGACCAAATCCATTACTGCTTCCGTTGCCATGCGGCAAAGATAGTTCGGATTCGAAGATTATCCGAATACCGATCGAATCGATCATTGTACAGCGATCACGTCGATTTCTATTTGGGCGCCTACGGCCAGACCCGCCGCTGCATAGGTAGTGCGTGCCGGTTTCTTGGGAAAGTACTTTACATAGACTTCATTGAACGCCCTAAAATCGTTAATGTCGGCCAAGATAACGGTACACTTGACCACATGATCCAAACTCAGGCCGTGATGTTCAAGTACGCCCTTAATGTTACGAATCGCCTGTTCGGTCTGCCCCTTGATACCTCCTTCGGCCAATTTACCGACACTGCGGTCCATACCGATCTGCCCGGCTAAAAAGAAGAGGTTACCAACCTGTACGGCTTCGCTAAAGGGTGCTGAGGCCCTAGCCGGATCTGCTGGGGCATGAAAAATAATGGAATCTTGTTGTGCGGATAAATTACTCAAACATAGCAGCGTTATCAGGGTCACCACAAATCGGAATGAAAGTTTCGTTTGCATACTCGGGTTTTTATAGCACTAAGTTCATCAATTCAATCGAACCGACCGCTAGAGATGAACGGAAATCAATAGGTGGCGGTTACTTCGGATTCGGGAATTTGCCTATTTTTAACCCAAACTACGTAGTATGGGCGACAAGGAACGGTTCATGGAACACATCGAAACCGGGTATGCCACCAAAGGCGAATTTTTGACCATGGGTGCTGGGATGCTCGATGGGGAAGCAGTGACCAATGCGTACATCAAGGTTCCTTTAAAGACCTTGAACAGACACGGTTTGATCGCGGGGGCCACAGGTACCGGAAAAACGAAAACCCTTCAAGTCATTGCCGAGAACTTATCCGAAAAGGGGATTCCAGTCTTGTTAATGGACCTTAAAGGGGATTTGAGTGGTATTGCCCAGCCGAGTCCCGGTCATCCAAAAATCGATGAACGTCATGCGGCCATCGGCCTTCCTTTTGAAGCTAAGGGTTTTCCGGTCGAAATGTTGACCCTTTCCGAACAAGATGGGGTACGTCTGAGGGCCACCGTGTCCGAATTCGGACCGACCTTGCTATCGCGGATCCTTGATTTGACCGTGACGCAAGAAGGAATCGTCGCCGTTGTTTTCAAGTATTGCGATGATAAAAAACTCCCCCTACTCGACTTGAAGGACTTCAAAAAGGTATTGCAATACGCGACCGGCGAAGGAAAAAAGGAATTTCAATCCGAATACGGAAGGATTTCGACCAGTTCAACGGGAACCATCCTCCGAAAGATCATCGAACTCGAACAACAAGGGGCCGACCTGTTTTTTGGCGAAAAATCATTCGATGTGGAAGATTTGGTCCGGATCGATGACCAGGGCCGAGGTTATATCAATATCATCCGATTGACCGACATCCAAGACCGACCCAAGCTGTTCTCGACCTTTATGTTGAGTTTATTGGCTGAAATCTATGCGACCTTCCCAGAACAGGGCGATAGTGACCGTCCGGAGTTGATTTTATTTATCGATGAAGCCCATTTGATCTTCAAAGAAGCTTCAAAAGCGTTGCTCGATCAAATCGAGAGCATCGTTAAACTGATCCGTTCCAAAGGTATAGGACTGTATTTCGTGACCCAAAACCCGACCGATGTGCCTGACGCCGTACTAGCACAATTGGGACTAAAGGTCCAGCATGCGCTAAGGGCGTTCACCGCCAAGGATCGCAAAGCCATTAAATTGACCGCCGAGAACTATCCCGATTCGGAATTTTATGACACCAAAGAGGTGCTGACCTCTTTAGGGATCGGCGAGGCTTTGATTTCGGCCTTGGATGAAAAAGGGCGGCCTACCCCCTTAGCCGCTACGCTTTTGCGTGCGCCCATGAGCCGCATGGATGTTTTGACCGACGCCGAACTGAAAACAGCCATCGGTAAATCGAAACTGGTCAAAAAATACAACGAGGACATCGATCGCGAGAGCGCGTATGAAATTTTGAACGAAAAAATCGAAAAGGCCGAAAAAGAGGCAGAGAAAGAAGTTGCCAGAAAAGCCAGCAGCCGCAGTCGCTCTTCGAGTAGAAGCCGAAGCACCCGAATGAATCCAGTGGTCAAGGTTCTGACCAGCGCCACCTTTATCCGGGGGGTACTTGGGGTCCTGAAGAAAGTCATCCGTTAACACACAACCTAATCCATGATAAAATCCAAATTTTCGATGGCTTTTGCCATCTTCCTACTTCTTGCGGCCTGTGCCGAAAAAGACACCACTTTTTTGATTACCGAAACCAGTGTTGGTCCGCTTCAAACGAATTCGGCAAGCGAAGCATTAGCACAGCTATTCGTCGGCGATTCGATCGTACGCGACACCTCATCATCCAAACTGATCGCTTCCAAGAAAATCCAGATATTCGAAACAGGGGGCAACAAGCTGCTTTCCCTTACGCCAAAACAAGATAGCAGCTTGACCATTGGCAATATCCAAATCCACGACGAGCGTTATCAAACGGCATCCGGCATCGGTTTGGGCAGTACTTTCGGTGACATACAATCCACCTTGGGTATCAAAAAAATCGTGACCACCTTCAATAGCATCGTCGTATTTCCAAAAAACGGCCCACTGTATTTTACCATTGACAAAGACCAATTACCTGCGAATCTACGCTATTCAAACAGCCGTATCGAAGCGGTTCAGGTACCGGAAACCGCCAAGATCAAATTTTTGATGGTGGGCTGGGACTAAGCCGTGTTAATTTCTTCCCAAGGAGTACCTTAGGTCGGTCCGCTTTCCTTATTTTTTGGTAAAATCAACCTCCAATGAATAAGATGACCACCTTGGTCTGCTGTCTTTGCAGCATTGGCCTTTTCGCCCAATACCCCTATGAGCCTTCTTCCGAACACCCCTATGGACTTCCCAATCCGGAAGCTCCAAAGGAACTTTTGGATTTCGCACCGATGATCGGTGAATGCGATTGTATTTCAGAGACCCGAAACCCCGATCAGACCTGGGCCGCTCCAGAAAAAATGAAATGGCGTTTCAAGTACATTATGAACGGTATGGGGGTGCAAGACGAAACCTTGAAGTCCGACGGTCGGCATTCGGGGAGCATCAGACAGTTTATCGCAGACAGTACGCGATGGTACGTGCATTACTATAGTTCAGGGTCGCCGAGTACGACCTTGCCCGCTTGGGAAGGAACCAAGAGGGCTGATGGAAAAATCGTATTGTATCGCGACCAGACCGCTCCCAATGGTATGGAAGGGTATTTTCGATTGAGTTTTTACGATATCGCCGATACCGGATTCAAGTGGGTAGGTGAATGGGTCGACAAGACGGAATCGGTAGTCTTCCCGACCTGGAAGATCGATTGCAGCAATGGCAAGATCCCCACAAACATAGCCGCGGAAAAAGAAGCGATCCAGGCCGCCTCGGACGCTTTTTCAAAAGCCTACTTAAGTAAAGACGTCGAAGGCATGATGGCCATGTATACCGCTGACGCCAAAATCTTCCCCAACAACCGGGATATCTTAAGTGGAGCGGAACTCAAGTTGTATTGGACGCCTCGGGAAAACGGAGGCTCCGTAACCCATCATAAGATCACTTCGGAATACATTAAGTTTTTCGGAAACTACGCCCACGACTATGGGTATTTTGAGGGGAAAACAAAAATTTCGGACGGATCGACCAATAGTTGGAAAGGAAAGTACGTAGTCGTTTGGCGAAAGGAAGATGGGCAATGGAAGATGTTCTTGGACATTTGGAACCGCAATCCCCCTCAATCCAAACCATAACGCTCCCTATTGGCCAAAACCTTGGGGCTGTTCTTTTGCATCCACTCGGTGAGCTCCAACAAACGCTCCACGTAGCTCTGTCCGAATTCGGTCAGGCGGTATTCGACCCGTATCGGTACTTCGGCATAAGCCTTACGTTGGATATACCCATCGGCTTCAAGCACCTTTAGGCGCTGGCTCAACACTTTGTTCGATATGCCATACACGTATTTTTTGAGTTTGTTGAAACGCAATACAGGGAAATAGCCCAACCAAAGTAAGATCAGGGTGCTCCATTGATCGGAAGCGACCGACATGACGTCACGTACCGGACACAGTTCTGGTGGATGCTTGTAATCAATATGCCCAAACATTTTTTCCAACTTTTTTACGGTCCTAAGTTTCTGATTTTCAACAACAGTTTCCATAAGCGCACTTGGTTTTCAACGATTCACCTCTTTTTTGTTACCCAATAATGGTGTATTTTTAGTTTCAATTAAAGAGTAAGTTACTAAAAGTTACCAAAATGAAAAAATTCATAGCACGCTATCTTCCATTGGCGTATGGTAAACTCTTCAACGTCTGGGTGTTGATCGACCCTACAGGAGCCGCCAAGAAATCGTTCGATGTTTTTTGTACGATCCGCAAGGGACGGATTCTACCCAAACAAGCCCCGTATCTCGACGCCGCGAAATTGGAGCGGATTTCGGCTGCCGGACATGAGATCCAAACCTACCATTGGCCTGGTAACGGACCAACCATACTATTGATGCACGGTTGGGAAAGCAACACTTTTCGCTGGCGCAACCTCATTCAAAAACTTCAGGAACACGACTTTTCCATATATGCCTTTGATGCCCCAGGCCATGGATATTCTAGTGGAAAACGGCTCCATGTTCCGCTATATGCCGAGGTCACCCGTGTGATCCTTGATCGCTACCGACCGGATCATGCCGTGGCACATTCGGTGGGAGGCATGACCATACATTACACTCATTTTTTAGACCCTGAATCGACACTAAAACGTATCGTCACTGTGGGTGCCCCCTGTGAATTCGAGCAGTTCATGGAACACTATCAAGCCTTACTCGGTTTCAACGACCGGGTGCGTGCAGCCATGAATAAACGGTTAAAGGAGTGGTTGGGGTTTTATTTCAACGAATTCTCTTGTGCACGTTTCGTGTTGAAAAACACCAAAGAAGGCTTGTTATTCCACGATGAAGACGACCTGCAAGTTCCTGTAGGAGCATCTATAAAGGTGCATGAACATTGGAAAGGAAGCCAATTGGTCTTGACCAAAGGCCTCGGCCATTCGATGCACCAACCCGCAGTCAATGATCAAATCGTCTCTTTTTTACAAGGCAGTTTCAAGACCCAGAACGAGACGGCACCTTTGAAAGCCATCTAGGCGGTAAATTGCTTATTTTTAGGGCATGAGTACAATAGCCCCGTTCCACGTTGCCATACCGGTCCACAACCTGGAGGAATGCCGGATTTTTTACCGTGAGGTCCTAGGATGTTCCGAAGGCCGTAGCAGTGATCATTGGGTCGACTTCAATTTGTTCGGCCACCAAGTGGTCATCCATTACAAACCGAAATCAGAAGAAGCGCTGCATACCAATGCTGTCGACGGCAAGGCCGTGCCGGTACCCCACTATGGGGTCGTATTGCCCTGGGAGACCTTTGAAAGTTTTGCCCAACGGTTGCAATCGAAAGGCGTCGGGTTTGTGATCGAACCCTACGTCCGTTTCGAAGGTGAAGTTGGAGAGCAGGCGACCATGTTCTTTTTGGATCCCGCCGGAAATGCACTGGAATTCAAGGCCTTCAAAGATATCGGCCAATTATTCGCTACCTAGATTGACCTGCTTGACGTCGCAGGTGTTGTGATGGACTCTCACCGGTCATTTTCTTGAAGACCCGATTGAAAGTCGACTTCGAATTGAACCCCGATTCGAGGGCCATCCCCAACAAAGACAAGCGATTGACCTCTTCGGTTTTCGACAGTTGCATAAAAGTGTCGATGCGATGCTTGTTCACAAAATCGATAAAGGGCATTTTCAATCCGCCATTTATGGTATTCGAAACCACGCGGTCATTCAGACCGACCTGTTGCGAGAAGGTCTTTAAGCTTAGCTCCGGATCTAGAAAATATCGGCGCTTTTCCATGGCTTCGACTATCGACTGCAAAACCTGCTGATCGATGGGGGGTGTCATTGGTCTTCCGGGATCTATGGCCATCTTTGAGGTACCGCCTACCTGATGCTGCCGCAAGCCACCGGCAGCGAGGAACAAGACCAGGATCCCCATCGGGAATGCCGTAAAAATAGCATCCGGGAAGTAATCGAACAGGGTGCGCAAAAAGGCTTCCAAAAACCAGAAAAAGCTCAAAATGATCATCGCAACAAAGAACTTCCGTAACCAGTCCAGGTTGATTTTCGAAATTTCCGAAAACTGGTCTTTGATCCAGGTTTGATAGCCGCCCAGCAAACGATACGACTTGAAAAGATATATGACCAACGATAGCAAAGAGAGATTGAACTCAAGGTTGTACGTATAGGGCTCGTGGACCTCCATCCAAAACCACCTTCGAAAGCCATAGTCACCCGTTTGTAAGACCAAATACAAAAGCAACTGCAAGAATACCGGAACGAAATGTAGCAGGTCAACACGGGAAAACGGCGGCCTTTCAAAGACCAACGAACGGGTATAAAAGTAGATGAGCGGACCGAACCCCAAAGAAAAATAAATGGGTAGAAAATAGTAGTTCGGATTCTGGCGATAGATCCCCGCCAAGGAAAAAAAAGAATCGCATAGCCATAAGGAGAATCCGAAGACCAACAATCCCAAAAACCGATTGGCTAGGGCGTTGGTCTTACTGATCAATAACAGGGAACCGGCAAAAATACCGGAGGAAATGATCATCCCCAGAAAAACCACGAAAAAATCAAAGCCGATTTGCATCCGTTAGCGCGCTGTCAATTCCAATTCAAAGATCACTTCGAAATCATTCTTTATGGCATTCGACCCCAAGTTCTTAAAAAAACTTGATGAATTATAGCGAATGCCGAAACCCGTACGGTCGACCAGTACCTTGCCCTTCAGTAGTAGCGTTTCACCAGCACCCACCAAAGTATATGGAACCTCGATGTTCTTGGTAATACCCCGCATCGTCAATCGCCCGATCAGGTTTTGGGAATTTACGGAATCTATTTCGAAACGGGCCGTTGGGTATTGTTTGACCGCAAAAAAATCATCGCTCTTCAAGTGTTTGACCAAGGTCTTATTGTCATGGGAAATGGTTTTCATATCGAAAACCACCGAACCTTGTTTCAACACACCAGCTTCTGAAGTTTCAAAAGCACCACTTTTTATCATGAGATCCCCTGAGAGGCTGTAGTTGCCAATTGCTCCATAACCGGTCCATTGTATCGTACTGTTTTTGGCCACTACTTCGAATTGTGCTTTTGAAACCAAGGTCAGCATCAAACAAAGTGCCGTTATCCAATAGCGCTTCTTCATGGTTCGTCTATTTTCAATGTGGCTTCCGTTTCAATAATACCCACGCCTTTATAGCGTTGTCCTTCTTGGTCTTCGGCCAGCACATACCACAGGGCATCACCGGCGAACAATTCGTTGCCCAGTCGGGTGTTCTTCGGATAGCAATACGTTTTCCCTTTTATCAATTTAGAAGCCGTAGCCCCGAACCTTTTTTTGAATTCCCGTTTTCCTAATTCCATATTTTGGATCCAGCCGTTGGCCTTGGTCCAAATGAAACTGCCGACTTCAACGATTTGCAGATCGGAGCGTAGTGGAGTGATACAGGTTTCGTGCACCCATTCATAGGCCACGCCATCGCTGTCGGAAGGTTCCGGATGGTCTGGGTTGGGCGTGTGGTACAAGGTTAAAGCTACTGGGAGCTGTTTCAATTTATCGGGATAGATCCTGTTTCGATCGGTCCATGCTTGCTGTCCCCATCCCAGGAAACCAAACATCAATAATGACCAGCATACTTGTTTCATGATTTTTATTTTATGGGATCAAACTTCACAAAAACGGGGATGCCGGTCGACCCAAAACAGGTATTGGGTCGCTTTTTAAGCTACATCTTGGAACGTTTTGCTCCCGATGTATATTGAAAATGAAGGGATTAGGGTTTTTCTTATCGATAGCGCCAACTGGTCAAATCGGCCCCTGCCGGGGCTGATTTTGCGATTCGTTCCATGATTTTTGGGACGTACATGCTATTGTAACGCAAGCGGCTGAGATGGTTCGGAAGCTCGGGATCACCGTTCCAACAATGTTCGGCCCGATCGCCATATAAGACCTCACCTTCATAATACGGATCGGTGGTACTTTCGAGAAAGTCTTCCATAAGGTAGACCGCATTGTTGAGATAGTAATTGTCCATATCACCACAATAGATATGGATTTTTCCTTTCAATTGAGGGCCCAATGCATCCCAATCACGTTCCAAAATGTGTTTGAGATCGTAGTTTTCTTTCCAATAGGTAGCCACTTCCGGGTTGATTTCACCGCTCATCTTGTTCCAGAGTCGTTGGGGGTAGCCATCGGCACCTTGAGGCGAGTAGGTAGCTTCCCAAATATCCCATTGTTGTCCTGATCTCGATTTCGATCCCAAGACAAGTTCCAAATGGTTGTATTCTTTGATTGTTGTATGTACTTGGCCTAGGTAATCGCGATGCGCGGGCACCTCTATACGTTTGTGGGCGCTGTCGTAGTAATAGGCATTCCGGTCTTCATAGATATTGGTTAGACAATACGCCCTGAAATCAATGGGATCCGGACAAGCGGCAAAGCATCCGTTGTAGGCTTCGGGATACTTGACCTGCACGGCCAGGGCTTCCCATCCGCCGGTCGATCCACCATATAAAAAACGGGCCCATCCTTCGCCAATACCCCTGAACTCTTTTTCAATATATGGCATCAATTCATATGTAATGGCGTCCCCATATGGACCCTGGCTGGCTGAATTCACGGCATAGGAATCGTCATAGTAAGGTGTGGGGTGTTGGATTTCGATGATCAAAAAGCGTGGAAAATCCGGTTCGTTCCAGCGGCTATAAAAATCATAAGCTTCCTGTTGTTGGATGATATTATAGCCTTCTACGTTGAATCGTGCCGAATATTCCGGTTCCATATCGGCATCGGGGGGTACGGTTCGAAAACCACCGAAATCGCTGGGAAAATGGCCATGGAAAATCATCAACGGATACTGTGCTTCGGGGTGGGATTCGAAACCCTTAGGAAGCAATACATGGGCTCCTAAGTACATGTCCCTTCCATAAAATTCGGACAGGCGTTCCGACTTGATCTTGATGTGCTTGATCCAATCGGTATCCTCAGGCTCCGGAATCGGCGGAATCACTTGATCCATTACGATATGGAGGTCATGGGGGCCTTCTTCATCGATCGTCACCTTCACCGGGGTGCTATACAGATTTCCTGGAGAACGGTTCCACTGTTGTCCTTCGCCATTGTCCATTGGCAATTGAACCGTATGACCGGTAGCCAAATTAAAGGTTTCATACGTATGTAGAAGGGCTTGTACCCAATATTCCCCTGGGGGCAACCGATCTAAACCTTCATAAGGAAATCCGAAGACCGTACGATCGAATCGGACTTCTTGACCCGCCCGAAGGCCGTTGACATCCTTACCGAATATTGGCTGGGCATTCAACCCGGCATTGATCTGGAACCTGGGTTCCTTCAAGTCATTATCAGCGAACATGAGCAGTAATCGTCCATCGAGGGATTCCATATCAAGGGAATCGGCAAAAGAGATCGTAACCTGCGGATTTTTCGTTTTCGAATTGCAAGCCATGAGGCCCAAGGCCACAACGAAAAGTAAGAGTCTGTTTTTCATGATTTCGGATTGGTTCTTGAAGATACGTAAATTCGAAACGCCTTATAGGAATACCATAGGGTTAAAGCATGGCGATCAAGTCCTTATCTGGTGCACTTCGTCCAAAACCCGGCTTAAAAGGTACTATTCATACCGCATTTGACGTTAGTTGAGGTATGAACCCCAAGTTTTACCGAACAATGAAGACTATTTTACTCTTGCTTTCCTTGATATTTATGGGAATGGCCATTGGAAGTTGTACCAACGACGAGGGCGAGGACCTCGACGTGTTGACACCTTCCGATGAAGATGAGCTGCTGCTCAATGGCCAGGAGTTTGACGCGAAAAAGGACTAATATCCCAGTTCTTCGGCCATTTTTTGCATCCTATCCGAAATTTCATTGACCCGATCGTTGTAAGAGCTGTTCTGGGCGCAGGATACCGAAAGTTCGAGCCAATCCTGAGACCAAGACGACGCCTGCAACATCATTTCAGAATATTCCGGTGAAGTAACCGCCTTTATGGGGTTGTCCTTGTATTTTCCTAAAAACGCGATGTAGTCTTTCGACCAAGCCTCGTACTGCTCTAAAAACGCATCACAATCCGCTACCGACTCGGATCCAAAGGAATCGGTATCGGCATCTGTAATATCACTTTGTTCGACCTCGACTTTGGGCTCACTGGTCGATTTTTCCTTACATGCCCATGGCACCAATGCGAACAAGACGATTGCGATGACAATGGTTATGGTTTTACGATAATTCATGATTTACTATGTTTTAATGCTATAAAGATAGGGAGGGTCGCCCCTCCCAACTTCCTTTAGTAGTAAAGAAAACCATCAACGCAACACAAACTCGACCCGACGGTTCAAGGCCCATGCTTTTTCATTGTCGTTGGGGTCGATGGGTTTTTCTTCGCCATAACCCACCGTGGATAACCGCGACCTTTTGATCCCCGACCGTACCAAATAATCACGCACGGCATTGGCTCTATTCTCTGATAAAATAAGGTTGGAGGCCTCACTGCCATTCCTATCGGTATGCCCCTCAATGGTCACTTCCATTTCTTCATGCTCCTTAAGCATGGCTACAATCTTATCCAAAGCCTCATTCGACTGGGGTTTTAATACGTACTTGTCCGTATCAAAATAGATATCGCGCACGACCACCCTGCCACTCATTACGATACGATCATAAAGGGGTAAACCTCCTTTGGAAATCATGAAATGATTGACCCTTGCCTTGGTATATCCATCACCACTGGAAGAACCAGGAGAAAGGGTTCGTAGGGCCAAATGGGTTAGCTCACGGATTTTGATATCTGGATTGTTGACCAATTGCTGCCCGTTAACGATTACCTTAAGGTTACCTTGATTGAAGGAAATCTGGGAGGTATACCAACCAGGGGATTGTTTGCCGGCCATATAGACCACATTGTCTGAACCCGGAGCTACATTGGTACTCCGTAAATAGATAGAATAGGCAGGTCTTGGACTTGCCGATCCATATAATTCGATGATATAGGCTTCATTGCCTTTTTGCCAAAAGAAATGTTCCAATTCGATTTTAAACGAATCCCCTAAATAATCATCGGTATCAAAGTTCGGTTTGATGGCGCTTTTGTTCGATACCATTTGAACGACCCCTTCGTTGCTGTTGTTCACTGAAAATCCCGCACAGGCGACCGTGCCGCTGATTTGCTTCCATTTCTTGGGAAATTCACCGACCCGTTCTTTATCGAAATCATCATAAAAGATCAAATTGGACCGATCAATGAAATTGCGATCGATTTTATTCGCCTGTGCTTTACCCAAGGTCATTGTATCGCCATCGCCCTCCTTTTTTTGGTTTTCCCCTTCCTTTTTGTTGCCGTTCAATTCATTATCGACGATATCTACGGCTTTATCCTCTACCTTCTTTTTAACACGTTTGAAAACGTTTTGACCATTGACATTTGCGAATACGAACAGTATGGCCACCGCGCCCGCCGTTCGTAAGATTCTTTGTGTTCCCATCGTTTGTAAATTTTTGATTCGACCCAAATGTCTGGTTTAGAACATTTTGCGTCAATCACCCATACGTGGTATTTCTCAAGTCGGAATGAAGTTTTAAATCAACTTCTGCTTTATGGCCTTGTAAATGGCCTCTGCACGATTGTTGACATGGAGCTTGGAGTAGATGTTCTTGATATGCGTTTTAATGGTGTGGGGACTAAGAAAAATTTCTTCTGCGATCTCTTTGTAATTCATCCCCTTACTTAGCATTTTCAATATTTCGGTCTCTCGGGTTGAAAGGGGGTTTTCAATAATACGAAAGGAATTGATGATCCTTCGGGCAATTTGACCGCTCATTGGGGCACCGCCTTCATGGACTTCCCTTATATGGACCAATAGGTCGGCAGGGCTGGTATCTTTTAAAAGATACCCCGAAGCTCCGGCACAAAGCGATTCAAATATGGAATCATCATCTGATTGAACGGTCAACATAATGATATCGAGTTTCGGTTTTCTTGACTTCAAGATCCGAGTGACCTCAATACCTGATTTACCGGGTAGGTTGATGTCCATCAAAACGATATCCACATCCACCTCGCATAAGGTCGATAAGGCCGATTCACCATCAGGGAAGGATTGTTTGCAGAAAAACCCAGGCGTACCGTCGATGATCAACTGCATGGTTTGTCTGATTTCGTCGTCGTCTTCGACAATTGCAATATGTATATTGCTGGTTTGCATTGTATTACAAGGTAATCAACTCGCTACTAACCGCCATCAACCATATGGGGTATTTTGCTTAAAACGACGGTTGTACCGCCTGAATTTGAAATCATAGTGAATCCTGCCCCGATTTTCGCAGCCCGTCGTTCCATGTTATTGAGCCCCCTACCCTTATCGACGCCTTCCAATTCGAAGCCCTTGCCATTATCCTTCAATTCAAAGCGCACACTATCACCAACGACCCTTAAATCGAAGGTTACCATATCGGCCTTGGCATATTTCAAACAATTGGTCATGGCTTCCTTGAAAATCATCATCACCTGTTTCTTTGTTTTGGGGTTTAACCGAATCGATGCGAATTTTTGGTCGAACTTCGTCGTTCTGAAATCCACCGGTCCTTTTTCGAACATATCCTCACCAAAATCCTTCAACCGAAGAAACGTATCCGCCAAACTATCTTTCTGGGGGTCTATCACCCAAAGTAAATCCCTAAACCCATTGGAAAGCCCTTTGACATTGGTCCTTATTTTTTCTAAAAACGGCCTGGGGTCTTCCCGGTTTTCGAATTGTCTTTCGGCCATGGTCAAGAACATAGAGATCTTAGTGACCATCGAACCCAACTCATCATGGAAGTCAGCTGCATTTTCGCGTCGCAATAGTTCACGTTCCTCGACGATTTTTCGTTCGAGCTGCAGTTTTTGTCGCATTTCATGTTCTTTCTTTCTAACCCGCATGAGGTAGGACAAACGCAACAGCGCGGCAAACAACAAGATATAGAGTATAAACGCCCAACGACTTTTCCAAAATGGCGGCCGTATGGTCAGTTTGAGGTGGATAGGGTTCTCGGTCCACCGATCACCCGTATTGCTGGCGTCGAGCACGAATTCATAATCGCCCGGGGATAGGTTGTAATACGACAATTCGGAATTCGTCCCGGTTTCGATCCAACTTTCATTGACCGGCAGTAGTTTATGCCGGTATTTGTTGTTGTCCGGATTAGTGAAATCCAGGATTACATAATTGATTTTCAATGAATTAGAAAGGTAAGACAAGCTGATTTCATGGTTGTCGAGGCGTTCCGATATGGAAACGAAACCTTCGTTCTTATCTTGCAAGACTTGAACATCGGTCAGGGTAATCGCTACGGCATGCTCATCGGGGTTGGCCCGTTCATAGCCTGAGAACATACTGATGCCGTCCCTGCTTCCTATGAACACATTGTCACCCTTGTCAATGAACATCGCATTGCGATAAGGAATATTGTCTTTCAACCCGTCTTGAACGGTGTAGTGGTTTAACGGAATAAGTCGTTGTTCGGGAACATCGAATTTCGCCTTCAATACACCATTGGTCGTTCCGATCCAAAGCTGTTCTTTACTGTCTTCAGCTAAACCAAGTACGTATTCAGAGGGTAGTCCTTCATCGTGACCGAATTGCAGGAAATCGTCGGAATCAGGCCGATAGAGATTAAGGCCGCGTTGGGTGGCTACCCATAGGTTGCCCCGACTATCTTTCAATACTTTTTTTATCGAATTGTTACTGAGGGCCAGCGGCTCGCCAAAGCTACTGCTATAATTCGCAAAACGACCGGTACCGCTAGGATCCAGCATGCGACTCAAACCACTGAACGTTCCTACCCAAAGTGCACCTTTGGTGTCTTCTTCGATCTCCATAGCCTGGGAATTTACCAAGCCATTGGCCCTTTTTTCATCAGCGGCCAAGACTTCGAAGGAAGGCTTGTTCAGGTTTCCGGATTCGAGTGTCATTCGTATCAAACCATGATCGTTTCCGATCCAAAACGAATCTTCCGATTCTTGATGTATCTCATAGCAGTGGTTATGGGGTAAACCTTCTGCCGTAGTATATCGAATGAAGGGACCTGGGTGTTGCATGCCGTTCAATTGGGTTATGAAAAGACCACCATCAGACCCTAGCCACAATCGATTTTCGGTGTCGATGAAAAGATTTCGCACCTGCTCCATTCCGGGTACTTCTAATTTTAAATAGTCACCAGGACAATTGTTCTCTAGTAGATCTTTCTTATCAAAACGATACAAAGCTGTAGGAGTGGTCACCCAGACTTGATCATATGGATCAAGGACCATAGCATAGATCCCTTTAAAATCGACCAAGCAATCAAACGGTGGGAAATTTGAGATTTCAGTCTTGTTGACACTGAACTTATAAAGGCCATTGGTATTGGCGAACCAAATATTCCCTTGCCGGTCTTCAAAAACCGAGTGGTCGATTCCGGAAAGTTCCTGAAATCCGTTTTTGGTGATGATGTCAAGGGAGGTCAAGCGATCATCGGTCAGTTTGAACTTTTTAATCGACGCTTTCCATGTAGCCAACCAGATATCACCCTTCGCATCTTGTATGGACTTTTGTATGGAATACCCAAAGGCAGTGACCTCCCCTTCGGCATTTTTGAACTTCGATACCAAGAGTTTGCCGTCATTGATAGTACCTTTCAACAACCCATGACTGGTATCGATCATGAAAAGATCGGGCCTAATTTGCTGTATTTTGTAATAACCGATGTCGTATCCGATCAAATCGACATCCAAAATGACCTCAGCCTTCTTGAAGTCCAACTCAGCGGCCACGGTATTTTTGTATAGCCCATCGTTGGTTGCCGCCCAAAGCACCCCTTGGTCGTCTTGTGTAATCGACCAAACCGTTCCTTTGGTCACCGACTCTTTTGAATTTTCGTCTGGCAGCAATTGCAACGGTTGTTCGGAATGACCTATTTGAAAAATCCCGCCATAGGTAGAAATCCAAATTCCGCTCGACCGATCTTCAAATATATTGATGATGAACTCCTCGCTGTCATTCGCATGGGCCTTCAGGGGAATGTAATTGATGGTGCCGGAACGCATCACATGCAAACCCTTTGGAGTGCCGATATAAAGGTTACCATCCGATGTTTCCAAGAGCGTATTGATCTTATTATCCCGTAAACCGATGGTATCTTTCAAGGCCGACAGATACGGAATGAAATGTTGGCCGTCGAAGCGATACAGGCCATTGTTACCCCCGACCCAAATAAATCCTTTCGAGTCTTGGATAACATCAAGAACGATGCGGGAGGGTAGCCCGTTATCATCGGCATACCGCGTGACCTCATAACTTTGGGCCGATAACCATCCGGCCTGCAGCAGCAGGGTGAGCATGAGAAGACACCGACAATAAACCTTGCCCGGCATCCGAATTTTCAATCTTGACATCCAACAACTATAAAGGGAGACAACTCCTTCAAAGTTAAGGGTTTGGACTTAATGTGAAATCCCCCATATGCGGGATTTCGAAGAAGGATTATCGGGCATTGTGCCTACTACGGGCCAACAAGGTATTTTTCAAAAGCATGGCGATTGTCATAGGGCCGACACCACCTGGTACTGGGGTAATATGCGATGCTTTGGGTGCCACCTCATCAAAATCAACATCTCCGGTGATGTAATACCCTTTTTCCTTTGAAGCATCAGGAACCCGGGTGATCCCCACATCGATGATCACAACGCCTTCCTTTACCATATCGGCTTTAAGGAAATCAGGTGATCCCAAGGCCGAAACAATGATATCCGCCTCTTTAGTGAAGCTTTTTAGATCTTTGGTCCTACTATGTGTTAGGGTTACGGTCGCATTGGCGGCCTTGCCCTTCTGGCTCATCAATATACTGATCGGCCTACCTACGATATGGCTTCTTCCGATGACCACGGTGTGTTTTCCTTCGGTCGGCACCTCGTACCGGCGCAATAATTCCATAATACCGAAAGGGGTGGCCGGAATGAAGGTTTCCATATCGAGCGCCATCTTACCGAAATTCGTTGGGTGAAATCCATCGACATCCTTATCGGGGTGAACGCTCATCAAAACCTTTTCTTCATCGATGTGTTTTGGTAAAGGCAGTTGTACGATATACCCGTCGATCTCTGGGTCTGCGTTCAAGGCTTGCACCTGTTCCAACAAGGTTTCCTCACTGGTTTCTTCCGGTAAATGGATCAAAGTGGACTCGAAGCCAATTTTCTTACAGGAGCGTACTTTGCTGCCTACATAGGTCAAGCTGGCACCGTCATTACCGACCAAAACCGCCGCTAAATGGGGCACTTTCTCTCCCCGCTCCTTCATCTGGGCGACTTCTTGGGCGATTTCATCCTTGATTTGATTCGATACTTTCTTTCCGTCCAATACTTCCATTAGCGCATGTTTTGCATCATTTGCATCATTTGTTTGCCTCGACCCCCTTGCATCATCTTCATCATCTTGCTCATCTGGTCGAATTGCTTTAACAGCTGGTTGACATCTTGGATGCTACGACCACTGCCCATGGCAATTCGTTTTTTACGACTGGCATTGAGTTTAGAGGGGTTCGCCCTTTCATCGGGTGTCATCGAATGGATGATCGCCTCAATATGCTTGAAGGCATCGTCATCGATATCCAATCCCTTAATGGCCTTGCCCATTCCCGGGATCATTCCCATGAGGTCTTTCATATTCCCCATTTTTTTGATCTGCTGGATCTGACTGAGGAAATCGTCGAAGCCAAAGCGGTTTTTGGCGATTTTCTTTTGGATCTTTCGTGCTTGTTCTTCATCGAACTGTTCTTGCGCACGTTCGACCAAGGAAACTACGTCTCCCATACCCAAAATCCGATCGGCCATACGAGCCGGATGGAAAACGTCGATAGCCTCCATTTTCTCACCGGTACCGATGAACTTAATGGGTTTATCGACCACTGATTTGATCGAAATGGCCGCACCACCACGGGTATCACCATCCAATTTCGTCAAGATCACCCCGTCGAAGTTCAAGATATCGTTAAAAGCTTTTGCGGTATTTACCGCATCTTGTCCGGTCATCGAATCGACCACGAACAAGGTTTCTTGGGGGCTGACCGCTTTATGGATGTTTGAAATCTCATCCATCATTTCTTGATCGACAGCCAAACGACCCGCGGTATCGATAATGACGACATTACACCCTTGCTGTTTGGCGTGGGCGATACCTGCTTTTGCAATGGCAACGGGGTCATTATTATCCCGATCCGAATAGACTTCGACCCCGATTTGCTCACCCACGATGTGGAGCTGATCGATCGCAGCCGGACGATACACATCACAAGCCACCAAAAGCGGTTTCTTTGTTTTCTTCTTTTTGAGGTAATTGGCGAGTTTGCCCGAAAAGGTGGTTTTACCCGAACCTTGCAAACCAGACATCAAAACCACAGCGGGGTTGGCTGAAAGTTCAATGCCTTCGGCTTCACCTCCCATCAACGAAGTCAATTCGTCTTTGACGATCTTGACCATTAACTGGCCAGGTTGTAAGGTCGTCAATACGTTTTGACCCAAGGCCTGTTCTTTGACCTTATTGGTGAATTCCTTGGCGATCTTGAAATTGACATCGGCATCGAGCAAGGCCCGGCGAACCTCTTTGAGGGTCTCGGCGACATTGATTTCGGTAATTTGTCCACGTCCCTTTAAAACGTGTAACGCTTTATCTAACTTCTCACTTAAATTATCGAACATGCGATGTAGGATTTTGAAAGGACAAATTTAGCAAATACTGATGGATGCGCCCCTACAATCGCCCAGGAAGGAAAAAACCGAACATCCGTTCGCTTGGGAAGCACCGGAACGGGAACAAAAAAAGGGACGGTGTCTACCACAACACCGTCCCTGAACTAAAACTTGGGGCAAAAAAGCTTATCCGTTGTTTCTTTCGAAGACCAATACCTTAGAAGGGATATTCTCATCTTCGTAGACCAATTCAATGCGGTCTGCGGAAACCTCAGTGACATACCATGGTTCGGTCAAATCATCAAAGGGTGCTGAATCGTCACCGAAATTGAGGTAAAAGACCAAATGTCCGTCATGGTTGCGTATCACTCTCCACAATCCGGTAATGATCGGATTGTCATTCTCGTCAACTTGGACCTGGTGCATCATGTTGAAGTAGAAATCGTAACCAGTATACTCCATGGTACCAACGGCAGTGCTTCCATCATTGGTTACCGTTTCCAACATGGCGACATTCCATGCGCCGCCCATCATGATATTTCTAATCTCGACCACATCACCATCGTCACTATTGTCATCACAAACCCGTTGTAAGATCAATTCGTAATCGATTTCCTCGACGGCGAATTTCAAGCGATCGTCTTTCAATTCGCGCAAAGGCCAGTTGAAATTGACTGCCGGTTCATCTCCGAAAGTGATCAGCAAAGCCAATACTTGTTCTTCATTATAACCGATTTCCCAAGTTCCTTCAGAAACCACATCGCCATTACTCAAGGTGGCAACACCTTCAGGTAAGAACTTGAATTCATACCCTAGCAATCTGCGGATCGGCTCATCTTGAAGTTTCACGCGCTTGATGATCCACTCACATTCCTTTAGGATTTCCCTCAAGGTATCGGGTTCGGTTCCGCTCTCATCATCGTCACAAAGCTGACGCAAGATGATTTTGTTTCCGTCATCGGAGTACAGTTTGATCGTATGGTCGCCGATTTCGTAAACCAACCACTCCAAATTGAAATCAACCAAATCAGGGATTTCCAAGGTCATCAACGGCCCTCTATCGGTAAAGGTCACTGACCAAGTACCGCTAACGACCATATCACCCTCGATGATTACGTTCACTTCACCATTCTCGAAGAAATCAAGAACATAACCTACGTATTGCGGGGTTTGATCGATGGCATTCCTGCGGACCTCAACGATCTTCCAAGGACATTCGGTCAAACAGAAATCGAAGCGCTCTTCATCAAAATCATCATCATTGAAATCATCATCGTCGTCTTCATCACATTCGGTCTTGGCACGCTCCAAAGCAGCCGCCAATTCGGCATTACTGTTGACAACGATTTCAGTACCATCATATTTTTTCAAGGTAACCGGATAATCAAGACTAACGATTTGATCATCTTCAAGACCATTGAAAAAGTGACGCAATTCCCTATCGCTATTTACTTCTACCGTTCCGGTCTGTTGGTCGTTGATATCGAAAGTGAACAGGGTCAACGGATAAACGAAATCAATACATTCGATGTCATCATCGCCCCCACCTTCAAGACATTGTTCGGCAAGTTCACGCAGTTGTTCCTTGTTCTCAATGACGATTTCGGTAAAATCGGCCAACGTAATGGTAATCGGGAATAAGATTTCCAACTCATCAAGGTCGTCATCGAACTCATCGAAAATCTCTTCGATCAAATGCAGGTCTTCACGAGCATCAATGGTAATTTGGATCCCTCCGACATCTACGGTGTACGGAAACTGGATCGCCACACAACTGGCGCCATCGACGATATTGTCGAATGAGCCGTCATTCGATGTGGTATTGATGATCAGTTCGGCGGTATTCGAACCAGCCTCGAAATTCTCCTGCTCATCGGTTCCCCCATTGATCTCTTCAAATTCTTCTTGGCAAGAAGTAAAGGAAAGTGCCGCAACGAACAAGCCCGCTAGCACTACGTTTTTAATCAACTTTTTCATAACGATTTGGATTTTTTTGTTGTTGTACAACCCTAAAACAATCGATTTGGGAAATACCCTACTGGAAATCTTAATTTTTTTAAAATATCTTTGGTCTACCTAAGCGCATGTTCCATGGCCGATGTTTGTGAAGAAGAAGTGTACAGCACGATCTTCAAGACCAATTCAAAAACGATCTTCAATTACATATATTATAAGTTCGGTAATGAGGAAAAAGCGCAAGACGCCGTTCAAGAAGCATTTGTAAAGCTTTGGGAAAATTGTGCCAAGGTGACCCCTGAAAAAGCGAAGTCCTTTTTATATACCGTCGCCAATAACACCTATTTGAATGTAATCAAGGCCGAAAAGGTCCGACTGAAACACGCCGATAAACATGCCAGTTCCGTTTCCAACGAATCTCCCGAGTACGTGTTGGAAGAAAAGGAATTCCAAAAGAAATTGGATGACGCTTTGGATGCCCTCCCGGAAAACCAACGCACGACCTTCTTATTGAACCGCATCGATGGGAAGAAGTATGCCGAAATCGCGGAAATGGAAGGAGTAAGTGTGAAGGCCATTGAAAAGCGCATGCATTTGGCTTTGAAAACCCTTAGGGAACAAATCGATGGCATCTAATATCATGGGACATTTGAATTCCTATTAGGAAAAAAGTAGGGTTTTTTATCCGATGGTTGTTTTAAATACGTAAATGATAGGATCATGCAAGAAAATTACCTAGCAAAATGGCTCAACGGTGAACTCTCCGAAGAAGAGCTGGCAGACTTCAAGAAGTCTGATGCGTATGCTTCGTATGCGAAGATCCGCAAGGCTTCCGAAAACTTGGAGGCTCCTGATTTTGACGAAACCCAGGCATGGGAGCGATTGAAAGGACAGCGTTCGACCGACACTCCTAAAGTAGTGCCTTTACGACCTTATAGACAATTTTTACGCATCGCGGCGGTTATCGCCATTATGATGATCGGTTCTTATTTTTATATGGAATCGTTAGACGACACCTACAGGACACAGCTGGCCGAGCGCACCCAAGTGTTATTGCCGGATGCATCGGAGGTATTGTTGAATGCCGATTCGAAAGTATCGTTCAGTGCCGATAATTGGGAGAACGAACGGAGGATCACCCTTGATGGGGAAGCGTTTTTCAAAGTCGCCAAAGGAAAGAAATTCACGGTAGCGACCACCCAAGGTTCCGTAAGCGTGTTAGGGACCCAATTCAATGTCGAGAACCGCGATGGTTTCTTCGAGGTTACCTGTTATGAAGGATTGGTAAGCGTATCGTTCAACGGTACCGAGCAGCGCTTACCCGCAGGAAGTTCTTTTGTCGCCGTGGCAGGAGAGATACGACATTCAGACCAGGTCGTCGCCGTCAACCCTTCATGGATGGATGATGAGAGTTCGTTCAAAAGTATCCCGTTACACTATGTCTTTGAAGAACTCGAACGTCAATTCGATGTTAAGGTCAAGGTTGAAAACGTTGATACCGACCAGCTTTTTACCGGCACCTTCAGTAACAGTGATTTAACTTTAGCGTTAGAAAGTATAAGTACTCCTTCACAAATTCGTTATACCTTGGAGGGAGAAAACGTGCTTTTCTATGCCGAGAACCGACCATAGCCTTTTAATTTTTCTTTTTTCCTGTCTTACCCTCTTGCCAAGTCTGGGTGTTTTCAGTCAGGAAGTCGGCAAGGCCGTACCCCTTTCGGTAGTTTTGTCTGAATTGGAACGTCGTTTCGACGTCAAGTTCTCTTATGTCGATGCTGACATTGAAGGCCTTGAGGTGGAGGTCGGTGATTTTGATGGATTGGCCCGATTCATCCAAGCCATAGAAGGTCAGACCCAAATCAAGATCAACAAACTGAACGAGCGCTACTATGCCCTCGTACAACGCACATTGATCGATATTTGCGGGCGGGTCCTCGACAACTTCGCCGAAAACAACATCCCTGCGGCCACTGTAGAGGTTTTAGGGAGTGACATTGCCATCGTCACTGATATGGACGGTTCCTTTAGGCTATCCCAAATCCCTCGAAAAGCAGCACTTCGGGTACGCTATTTGGGGTACGCTACTAAAATCATCGAAGCCGAACGTCTGCTCTCCCAAAACGGATGTCCGAACGTGCTTTTAGCCCAGAATGTCGAAAAACTCGAAGAGGTCATCGTCTACGAATTCTTGACTTCGGGCATTGTTAAGCAGGAAGATGGAAGCATCAGTTTGAACACTGGGGAATTGGGTACCCTACCCGGACTCATAGAACCCGATGTGTTGCAGACCGTTCAGGCCTTGCCAGGGATCAAGAGTATCGACGAAACCGTATCCGACATCAACATCAGGGGCGGCACCAATGATCAAAACCTCATTTTATGGAACGGAATCAAAATGTACCAATCCGGGCATTTTTTCGGTTTGATTTCGGCCTTCAATCCGTATCTGACCGATAAGGTTACCGTATACAAAAACGGCACCCCACCCAAGTTCGGTGACGGGGTCAGCGGTGTGATCAGTATGGAGACCAAAAACACGATTGATGGCGATTTTCATGGAGGTGCAGGCATCAACTTCATCAGCGGCGATGTTTTTGGCCAGATACCGATTCGCGAAGATTTGGCTTTTCAGTTCTCGGCAAGGCGCTCGACCACCGACTTTTTGAACACTCCGACTTATGAGAATTTTACGCGAAGGGTTTTTCAAGATTCCCAAATCAGCAACCAACAGAACCAATTGGTCGATCGTGCCATTGAGAATGAGGTGAACTTCTTCTTTTATGATTTTACCGGAAAGGTACTGTACAACATCAATGACGACCACAAATTGCGTTTCAGTTTTATAGGGATGGACAACGATCTCGACTTCCGGGAAACCCAAATCGATATCGATGAGACCACCAGGAGTGAACTCAACCAGACCAATCTTTCGGCCGGACTTCAATTGCAAAGTCAATGGACCCCTGATTTCGCGTCAAACCTGAACGTTTACGTCACTCGATATGATCTGGAAGCCTTGGGTATTTCAGCCAATCCGGCCCAAGAACTGACACAGAACAACCGGGTATTGGAAAGTGCCTTGAAATTGGATACCCGCTACACCGTTTCCGATCGGTTGTATTGGAGCAATGGGTACCAATTCATCGAGACCGGCATACAAAACCTCACCCTGGTCACCCAACCTGATTTTCAAAGTGAGGTCAAAGGGGTTTTGCGCATCCATGCCCCATATTCCGAAGTGGGCTATCAATCCTACGATAAAGGTTTTATAGCAAAGGCCGGACTACGAGCGAACCTGATCCAAAACATCGGCACCTTTACAAAATTTTTGTTGGAACCCAGATTGAGTTTGAATTTTAGGTTGGCCAAACACCTCAGGGGTAATATTTTAGGTGAATTCAAAAGCCAATCGACCAATCAGGTCATTGACTTGGAACAGAATTTCTTGGGCATTGAAAAGCGACGGTGGACGATTTCCGATGAAGACCAGTTACCGATTACCAAAAGTAAGCAGGGCTCCTTTGGGCTGAACTATGAAAAGAATGCTTTATATCTAGGGCTAGAGGCCTTTTACAAGCAAGTCGATGGGGTCAGTACCCGGACCCAGGGATTTCAAAGTGAAAATCAATTCAACGGTGAACTTGGGAGCTATGAAGTCAAAGGGGTTGAATTCTTGATCAACCAAAAGGGAAAGAACTACAGCACATGGTTGAGTTATACCTATAATAAAAACGACTACACCTATGATAGTATCGTGCCCAGCACCTTTCCCAACAATCTTGATATACGCCATACCGTAACCGTGGCTACGACTTATGATATCGGCAAGCTCAAAATCGGACTCGGGTTGAATTATAGAACCGGCAAACCATTCACTGAACCCCTGGCCGGTGATGCTGCGCTGAACCGTACCATTTTTCCGGCACGGATCAATTATGAGGCACCGAATAGCAGCAGGTTACCTGAGTACTTGCGCGTGGATGCCTCGGCAACCTACGGATTCGATTTGGGAAACAATGGCAAGGCTACCTTAGGTATCTCGGTATTGAACGTCACCGATCGCAGGAACATCCTCAACCGATATTACCAAATCAATGAAATGGACGAGCTTGAACTGATCGAGAATTTTTCGCTGGGATTGACCCCGAACATCAGTTTTAGGGTGCGCTTTTAGAAGTTTCCAATTTACGCATGACCAAAACATGCGGAAAAGTTATCGCAGCCAACAAATACAGGATAAGGGAGATAAAACTATCCAAATCGTCCTTCAAAAAAACATACAACAGTCCCATGCTCACCAAGGAAAGCGACCAATAGAGTATCGACGAGCGCAGATAGGTACGAAAACTCCGCCAAGAAATTTCACCATATAAATACCCAAGCTGATCGATTAGCGAAGGCAAACTGTGCCAGAATATGAAATAAATGCAGAACGCCCATGCCAAAGACGCATGGTAAAACACCACGGCCAAAACAAGTAACATAAATACCTCTTTGACCAAGTTGACTTCCAACACGCCCTTTTTATATAGGAGACCCAGACTTAGCATATAACATCCAATCGAAACAAAAAGCCCGGTTACCAACTCCTGACTTTGGATGGCAAATCCACTTACCTCGTTGATTATAGATATAACTTTGTTTATCTGCAATACAAATATCATAAACAATACCACTAATCCGTAACTGACGTACAGTATGGGATTCCAATTGGATGAAACCTTAAAACCGTGCCCATAATGCTGCTCACCGAAATGATAAGCACTACATCCTACAAAAAGCAGCAATGCCATAGGTTTCGATACGAGAAATACCACCGTTACCAGGGCAATCACCAATAGGTATCGCATCAACTTCTTTCTATATCCTTGTTTTTCAGCGCTTAATTTTCCAATTATGGCCAGGTCATTGGCCCCATGAAGCACCCCAAAGGTCAGGATCAAGCCGTAGGCAAGATAGTCTTGAATGCGCACATCGAACTGGGTACTAAGCCACAAGCTAAAGAAAGTCGCTACAATAATCCAATTTTTCATATTCGCAAAAAAACTTATTCTGTTTAAAGATATGATAAAATAAATAAACAAATATTATGATATTCTGTTTAACTTATCTATATTTACATTGAACAAAATTAATTAACTCTATTTATATGAAATCTTTAATCTTAGGTTTGCCTTTATTGGCGGATGTTTCGAAGATTGCCACGGATGATTACGTGGGCTTCACTTTTTTTGTGGGTTGTATGGCCATGATGGCCGCTTCAGCCTTTTTCTTCCTATCGATGAACAATTTCGACAGGAAATGGAAAACTTCCATCCTTGTATCGGGTTTGATTACCTTCATCGCTGCAGTACACTACTGGTACATGCGCGATTACTGGGCAGGTGTTGGAGAGTCACCGACCTTCTTTAGGTATGTTGATTGGATCTTGACCGTACCGCTGATGTGCGTTGAGTTCTACCTGATCTTGAAAGTGGCCGGAGCCAAAAAATCGTTGATGTGGCGCTTGATCGTCCTTTCCGTGATCATGTTGGTCACAGGATACCTTGGTGAAGCGGTGTATCGCGACCAAGCCCAAATTTGGGGTCTGATTTCAGGGGTCGCTTATTTCGCCATCGTCTATGAAATCTGGCTGGGTGGTGCCAAGAAATTGGCGCAAGAAGCAGGGGGTTCCATTTTGAAGGCGCATAAGACCCTTTGCTGGTTCGTTTTGGTCGGTTGGGCAATCTATCCTATCGGATACATGGCCGGAACACCAGGATGGTACGAAGGCATGTTTGGTGGTCTCGCTATGGACGTTATCTACAACATCGGTGATGCCATTAACAAAATAGGATTTGGTTTGGTCGTTTATGCGGCCGCAGTTGCATCTCAAGGCAACGACTAAGTCTTAGGTTTATTTTTAGTTGGTTACGTAAAGCCCCGCAATTCGCGGGGCTTTACATTTAGGCACCTTCAAACCCAAGCATTTTACGAAGTACGCTATATAAGGTCGGTGCCTTCGTTTGCATCGCTGAAGGATTCTCGAAATAATGCTCGGCCAAAACCGCGAACAGTTCAAAAACGTTCGTCTTCGCATACTCCCGCAAATGGTCCAATTCAGCCAAGGGGAGTTCCCGTCCTGAATGAAAGCGTTCCAGTTTCCTAAATCCCCATTGAAACCTCTTAGCCTCCCAGTTCCGTCTTCCTTTGGTTTCGAAATACAACGCATGGGCGAATTCGTGAATGGCTAAGTTGATATTATCCGAACCGTCTTCGAATCCCGCCAGTAAGCGATCCGCAGAAAATACTATGGCCCGTAACCGTGGATTGTATTCCCCCACATGACGCCTTCTATTCAAAACAGAGATATATGCGGTCGGATAGATGATCACGCGGCGGATGGAGCGAATGTACTTAAACCGTCGCATACCCATGCTCAGGAAAATCGCGGCAGCTCCGAGAAGCAACTTCAAGGTTCTTTTGTTGGCCACTTGACCTTTGTATGCAACCGGCTTTTTAAACACGAACCAAGTGAGTCTGGCCAAGAACTTCTCGGAAGCTTCCGGACCAAGTTCATTAAAACCGGGCACGTGGGTCTTTACATACGCTATATCGGAAGGTGTCAACCGCATCTTTTTTTTGAGCGGATTGAAATCGTAAAGCCCTATGGCATAGTAAACGATGTAGAGCAAATACGCCGCGATGCAAAATAGACAGGTGAACGCAAAAATGTCGGTGGGCGTGAGACCGGCCATTACATACGTTCAGGAACATGGATACCCAACACCAAAAACGCCGAGCGGATGACCTCACCCACCTTTTGGGCCAATAGTATCCTGAACATGCGTTTCGTACCGTCTTCTTCACCTAAAATAGAAACTTGTTGGTAGAAAGAATTGAACTCTTTGACCAAATCATAGGTGTAGTTGGCGATCAATGCCGGACTGTGACTGTCAGCGGCTTCAAGGATTTTTTCTGGAAATTGCTGAATCTGTTTCAACAATTCCTTTTCCTTAACATGCAAGTCCAAGCTTAGGTCGACATCTTCCGAAGCCAACGCCCCGGCCTTGCGCAATATACTTTGGATCCGGGCAAAGGTATATTGGATAAAGGGACCCGTATTTCCTTGAAAATCCACCGACTCCTCCGGATTGAACAAAATCCGTTTTTTAGGATCGACTTTAAGGATATAATATTTCAAGGCACCCAGACCGATCGTGCGATAAAGTTGATGCTTTTCGTTCTCCGTATATCCTTCGAGTTTTCCCAGTTCTTGTGATATCGTCTCAGCGGTTTGCTCCATATTAACGATCAAATCGTCAGCATCGACCACGGTTCCTTCACGACTCTTCATCTTTCCCGAAGGTAGATCGACCATACCGTAGCTCAAATGGTATAGCTTTTCGGCCCATGCATACCCTAGCTTTTTCAAAATCAGGAAAAGGACCTTAAAATGATAGTCTTGCTCATTTCCTACTGTGTAGACCATGCCGTTGATGTCACTGAAATCGGTGACCCGTTGAATGGCCGTACCGATATCTTGTGTCATGTAAACGGCGGTACCATCCGAACGCAATACGATTTTCTCATCAAGGCCGTCATCAGTGAGGTCGATCCATACACTGCCATCCGCTTTCTTAAAAAACACGCCTTTGTCCAGACCGTTTTTAACCACATCACGGCCTAAGAGATAGGTGTCGCTCTCGTAGTAGAGCGTATCGAAATCGACCCCAAGGTTCTTATAGGTCGTGGCAAAGCCGTCATAGACCCATCCGTTCATCTGTTTCCATAGCGAAACGGTATCCGGGTCGCCGCTTTCCCATTTTCGAAGCATTTCTTGGGCTTCCAATAGGATCGGCGCTTTTTTCCCGGCTTCTTTCGGGTCGATGCCTTTTGCGGTCATAGCCTCGATTTCCGCCTTGTATTTTTGGTCGAAGACCACATAATACTTTCCGACCAGATGGTCGCCCTTCATACCGGTAGACGAAGGGGTCTCACCGTCTCCGAAACGTTGCCAAGCCAACATGCTTTTACAGATATGGATCCCGCGATCATTGATGATCTGCGTCTTATAGACCTTATGCCCCGCAGCTTTCAAAATCTCAGCCACGGAGTAGCCCAACAAGTTGTTTCGAATATGACCGAGATGCAAAGGCTTGTTCGTATTCGGCGATGAATACTCGACCATGATGGCCGGTTTTGATCCCGGGGTCTGATAACCGTATTCCGAATCTTCCCTGATTCCATTGAAGAATTCGATATAGTAGGAATCGGAAACAACGAGGTTCAAAAACCCTTTCACTACGTTAAAGGCCACAATCGCATCCAATTCGGCGACCAGGGCTTCCCCGAATCGGGTTCCTATTGCCACCGGATTTCCTTTGATGTGGCGTAACATCGGAAAAACCACTACCGTAATGTCCCCCTCGAAATCCTTCCGCGTAGGCTGGAACTCCACATGGGGCAGTGCGACTTCGAACAATTCTTGGGCGATGCCCTTGATCTTAGCTTCCAATACGGGTTTTAACTCCATTTCAAAGTGGTTTTCAAGCTGCAAAACTACGGTATTTTTAGTCTTTTAGCGTAGATTTAAGAATGTAGCCGTGGCATTTCATTAATTTTAAACATGCTACTGAACGTTTCCTATACCGACAAGGCGATTACCCAAAAAATCGATGCCGAAGTCGGCAGGCCTTTTACCCTCAAAGAGCGGTGGAAGATGGGCGGTGTGGGGTCTCCTAAACTTGAAATCACCGAGGCAAGTGTCGAAATCAGGAACCTGCTAATTCTCGATAACAACGCGGATTGTTGCAATATCGAACTTCGACCGAACGGCATCATACTGGGGTTCCGCTCCTTGCTGGAGTCGTATGCACTGGTCATCCCCTATTACAAGCTCACGATATACAAAGGGGATTTGGCCGTTTACTCGGTTTATCGAGACCACTATTTCGTGAAAGTGCGTTCCGACACCAAAGCCATCCAAAAGTTTTTCAAGAAGTTGCTGGATCTCAAAGCCGACAACACACCGACCGCTATCGAAGATTTATGACCCATGTTCAAAAACCAACCGAAAATAGAAATCAAACCGACGGCCACCGATCGTAAACTACGTTTTTTTGGTTGGGTATTGGTTGCCGCCAATTTCGTTATTGTGATGGCGGCCTACGTTCGATTACCCGATACCGTGCCCATCCATTTCAATATCAATGGAGAAGCAGACGGGTTTGGGAGTCGTTCCACTCTTTTGTTTTTGCCGATGATCAACTTGCTCACCTATGCCATTTTGGTATTGGTCGCCACAAAGGTACCTCCATGGAACTACAACTATCCGACCAAGGTCACCGAACAAAATGCCCCGGTATTATATGCCATGTCGTTTCGGATGATGGCATGGCTGAACATCGGGGTCGCCCTATTGTTCACGGTAATATCCATTCAAGTCATCATTAAGGCAATGGACTATGACGGTTGGGGAATTGGATGGCTTTTCATACCCTTGGTCGTCTTGATCATTACCATTCCACTATGGTATACTTATAAAATGCACCAACTCAGCAAAGCATGAAAATCGCACTGACAGGGGCCAACGGGTATATCGGGATGCGTTTGCTGCCCAAACTTTTAGATCAAGGTCACGAAGTGGTGTGTGTGGTACGTGATGAAAAACGACTGTCCATTGACCCGGAAACGAAGAAAAAGGTCAGCATCATAGAAATCGACTTTTTGGAGCCCCCAAAACCGGATAGCCTGCCAAAGGATATCGAAGTCGCCTTTTTCTTAATCCATTTGATGACCGTCTCAACCCAGGATTTCGATGCGCTGGAAGCCCAAGCTGCCCAAAACTTCATCACCCATTTGAATGGGACCCAAATCAAGCAAGTAGTTTATTTGGGAGGCATCGTTAACGATAAGAATCTTTCAAAACACCTCTGGTCGCGCAAAAACGTCGAGCAAATCCTTTCAAAGGGCGATTTTGCCTTGACTAGCCTTCGAGCGGGGATCATTGTCGGATCCGGGAGTTCGTCTTTCGAAATCATCAGGGATCTCTGTGAAAAACTTCCGGTCATGGTCACCCCAAAGTGGGTATTGACCCGATCCCAACCCATTGCTATCCGCGATGTCATTAACTATCTGTTGGGCGTCATCGGCAATAAAGCCACTTTTGACGAAACCTACGATATCGCAGGCACGGATGTCTTGACCTATAAACAAATGTTACAACAATATGCCGAAGTAAGGGGTTTCAAGAACTGGATTTTCACGGTTCCGGTGATGACACCCAAACTATCTTCCTACTGGCTCTACTTCGTAACGTCCACTTCATACAAACTGGCCTTGAATTTGGTCGACAGCATGAAGATAGAAGTCGTAGCCGAAGACGACCGCCTGCAGCGATTGCTCGATTTACAACCCCACTCTTACCGTGAAGCTATTCAAATGGCCTTCAAGAAAATCGCACAGAATTCGGTAATCAGTAGTTGGAAAGATAGCATGGTCAGCGGACATTTCAACAACAACCTCGAGCGCTACATCCAAGTACCGCGATATGGGGTATTGAAAGACAAACAAAGAATCCGCTTGACCGATGAACAACGCGCACTGGACAACATTTGGAAAATCGGAGGTGAAACCGGATGGTATTACGGTAGTTTCCTTTGGAAAATAAGAGGGGTACTCGACAAATTGAACGGAGGTCCGGGCCTTCGTCGGGGGCGTACCCACCCAGATAAGATTTTTGCAGGGGATTCCTTAGATTTTTGGCGGGTACTACTGGCCGATAAAAAAGCCAAACGACTCCTTCTCTTCGCAGAAATGCGGTTGCCAGGTGAAGCCTGGCTAGAGTTCAGGATCGACAGACAAGGTGTTTTACACCAAACCGCTACTTTTCGCCCAAGGGGACTTAAAGGAAGACTTTATTGGTATAGTGTGCTCCCCTTTCATTATTTCATTTTCGGAGGAATGATCAAAAACATCGCCGAAACCTAGATCATGGCATGACTGTTGAAACAAAACCGTCAATAATTCGTCTTATCGAGCAACCATTCACCAAAAAAAAACGTCACTAATACAAATAAGTAAATCAGAATACATGCAAAACATTTACCGTCACCTATGCACCTTATGTTTGGGTCTTTTCCCATTTTTCTTGGCAGCACAAGAATTCAGCAGTCAATTGCTTGATGCCAAAACGAAAAAGGGGATACCGTATGCGACCATTCAATATGGTGAAAACAAAGGGGTGATTACCAATGAGGAAGGACGGTTCAGCTTCTCACTTGACGCAAGTCCGACGGCGCTTGATTCGGTTTACATTTCCAGTATGGGTTATGCCAAGCAAGGGTTTACACTTGAACAATTGCAAGATAGTATCGTTTTATTACGTCCGAGGGCCATTGAATTGAGCGGGGTCTACCTTTTCGACAAAGAACTTTCAGTCGACGATATCGTCACCAAAATGAAGGAGCGACTTCCTGGCAACATTAATAATGAGCCGATAAAACAACGGTATTTTCTAAGGCAATCGGTTTTCGGGAACATTCAAAAGGTCGATTTCGGTTTCGAGAAATCGACTATTGAGGAAATAGACAAAGCCTTGATCGACAGTATTGCCGGTGCCATCCCAAAAAACTCGCACCACTATACCGAAACCTTTGGGGATTTCTACCAAAACGACAACGAGTATAAAGTAAACGTGCTTAGGGCAGCCGAACTTTATGACAAAAAAGACATTGGCTCTTTCGAAGAACTCGGTGAACGCATGGAGACCGTTTTCAAAAAGAACATCAAGCCCGATTCTTATTTGAAGATCAAATCGGGAATCTTCAGTCAAAAAGTCCAGGTCGATGAGATTTTGGAAGACATGGAAACCGATGAAGCGACCCAAGAACAGGCAGAGATCGTTGAAAAGGAGATACAACGGGACACCACCTCTGGATTAGCAGACTCCCAAAAATGGATCTTCAAGGAATTATTGGGCGAGGTGTTTTATGAAGAGGACACCAAAATGGATGTGGTCGATAAATCCCGTAAATACCGATTCGAACTGAAAGGTTATGCCGAAATCGATGATTCAGGGGTTTATGTGGTGGATTTCGAACCAAAGGGAGGGGCCGATTTCAAAGGAAGGTTGTTTATCAACATCGAAGATTTTGCGGTTATGCGAATTGATTTCGAAAACTTGAAAAACCTCCGCAATTTTCGATTGTTGGGGATCTTCTATCGCGAAACCTTGTACAAGGGCAGCATGCAGTTCGCCAAGCTCGGAAATGGACGCTATGCCATCAAATTCGCCGACTTCAATTTTGGTCGCTGGTTCCGTCTCGATCGGCCCTTGAAAGTCATCGAGAAAAACAAAAACGTCAAAGGACGCCGCAAACAGAACGAACTTTCATTGAATATCGATTTTCGCATGGCCAATACGAACAAATGGGAATTGGTGGTATACGAAAATACCTTGATCGATGCCGAACAGTATAAAGCGGCTAAAATCGACAAGTCGATCGAGGCTACGTACATGCCCAGTTATGACCCGGAATTTTGGAAGGGTTATACCATTATGGAGCCCAATCAGACCATTCGGGAGTTTACGGTCGCTGAGGAATAGGATCAGCGGGGTAAAAACACCTCGGCCATCATACAACGTGCCGATCCACCCCCACAGGTTTCAATGGTATCCAAGGAACTGTGGATGATTTCACAATGTTTTTTGATCGCGGTGAGTTGTTCCGGTTTCAAGCTATTATAGGCCTGGGTGCTCATAACCATATACCGTTGATCATTGGCTCCAATGACCTGAAGCATGTTACCTGCGAAGGCATGCATCTGCGCTTCAGAAATCGCGATGATTTCCTTTTCATCCTCTTTAAGGTGTTTGATGACACCCTCACGTTCCTTTCGGTCATCAATGGCATCCAAGCAAATAACGGCAAAGGATTCGGCCATGGCCATCATCACATTGGTATGGTAAATGGCCTTGCGCTCGCCTTCTACGGTCTGATTGGCGGTAAAAATTACCGGAAAGCAATCGAAATCCTCACAGAACTCGATAAATAGGGATTCATGGGCCCTTTCCGACAAGGCACAGTATGCCTTTTGGTTGACACGGTCTTTGAGAATACTGCCGGTACCTTCCAAAAAAATATTTTCCGCTTCGGCCGCGGTATAATCCAAAACATTCTTGATCTTGAAACCCTCGGCCTCCAGTACATCGAAAATATCTTCCCTCCGTTCTTTTCTGCGATTCTCGGCGAACATCGGATAGACGACAACGGTGCCACTGCGATGGAACGATATCCAGTTATTCGGAAAAATGGAATCGGGGGTGTCGGGATCTAATGTATCATCGATGACGATGACCTTGACCCCATGGTCCCTTAGGATTTCAACAAACCCATCGAATTCGTTCTGGGCCTTGGTATTGATCTCGTTAGCGGTCAGTTCAGGATTCTCCTGAAAATAATTGTTCACCGCGGTCTGCTCGTTCATTCGAAACGCCACCGGACGGATCATCAAAATAGTATCGGTTATTTGCATGGGGTATTCCTTATTCTCTTAGCAACGGAAGGGTACTGCAGCGCAGCAAACCTTCTTGTTTGGCAATTTCAGCGTACGGGATTTCCTCTACGGTAATCCCTTGCGCGCGCATCCAATCGTTCAAGCGGGTGAACCCGCGTTCTGATACGACCACATCGGGCGCAATTGAAAATACATTACTGAACATGTTGTACATCTCATCAGCACTGATTTCGAAGACGTTCGCCGGTCCGAAAAAATCGACGAGCCATTGGTATTCTTCTTCGACCAAAAAGCCGTTTTTATGTAAAATCGCCTTGTCGGTGCCAATGGGTTGGAAACAACAATCCAAATGCAGGGCATTGGACTTGGCATCGGTATTCGATTTTCGCAACTCAAAGGATTTGACCGTTTTATCCGGGAATTGTTCCTGTAAAAAGGCTACGGCTGCCTTATTGGTCCGTGCGGTGATATAATCCGGATAGTCGGGTGCGGTATAGGTGCCGACGAAAATATAGTCGTGCCATGGCATGACATCCCCACCTTCTATATGAACTTCTTCAGGAGGCCTAACGATTTGATCGGCCGGTAGCTGCTCGAGAACGTGCTGAATCGCATCGAATTCCTTTTCTCGATCTGGAAGGATATTGGAATGAAAGAGTCTATCTTCTATAACGAAGGCGATATCCCTCGAAAAAATCTGATTACAGTTCGCTATGACCGAAGGACGGTAAACCGTTACGCCGTATTTTTTGAAGACCTGGGCGAAAGCCTCCATTTCGGCCACCATGTCTTCTTCTTTAGGATAGGTGCCTGCAAGAATATGCTCTAAAGACTTCGGGTCGTAAGCTTCCTCGGCCGTCGGTGTCGGACCGCAACTTTCGGCGGTACCTAAGACCACCGCTTTCAGCCTTGAGGTTTCATCGACTACATGGAGTTTTAACATCGAACGAAAAATTGGGTACTAAAAAACGTCCATAATCGTCATTTGAAAATGGACGCCGTTGTACAATGCGGTTACTATTGACGATCTTTCAATTCAGGGAAATCACGATGGGTCTCACCGATATAAATCTGTCTTGGACGTCCAATCGGTTCTCCCCTTAATCGCATTTCGCGCCATTGGGCGATCCATCCGGGCAAACGGCCCAAAGCGAACATCACCGTGAACATATCGACTGGGATACCCATGGCACGGTAGATGATGCCCGAGTAGAAATCAACGTTTGGATATAGCTTACGATCTACGAAATACTGGTCTTCCAAGGCTTCTTGTTCAAGACCTTTGGCGATGCCCAAAATCGGATCTTCGATTCCGAGATCACCCAATACCTCATCAGCTGCTTTTTTAATGATCCTAGCCCGCGGATCGAAGTTTTTGTATACCCGGTGGCCGAAGCCCATCAAACGGAAGGGATCACTTTTATCTTTTGCCTTGCCCATATATTTCTTGGTATCGCCCCCATCTTCTTGGATGGCTTCCAACATTTCAAGCACGGCTTGATTGGCTCCCCCGTGAAGTGGCCCCCACAAAGCGGAGATCCCTGCTGAAAGCGAAGCGAAAAGCCCGGCGTGAGACGATCCAACGATGCGGACGGTCGAAGTCGAACAATTCTGCTCATGGTCGGCATGCAAGATCAACAGCTTGTCCAAAGCATCGATGATGACCTTGTTTTTTTCGTATTCCTTGTTCGGGCGCTTGAACATCATCTTATGGATGTTCTCTACATATTCGAGACTATCATCACCATAATCCAGGGGAAGGCCCATTTTCTTGCGCATGGTCCATGCGACTAATACGGGAAATTTCGCCATGATCCTCACGATGGAACTGTACATGGCTTCATCTGATGAAACGTCAACCGAAGTAGGGTTGAACGCGACGAGCGCACTGGTCAATGAAGAGAGGACCCCCATAGGATGGGCGGATTTCGGGAATCCGTCCAAAATCTTTTTCATTTCCTCATCGACATGCGATTCGGCTTTGATATCACTATCGAATTTTTCGAGTTGCTCTTGATTTGGAAGTTCCCCGAAAATCAAAAGGTAGGCTACTTCCAAAAAATCAGCCTTTTCGGCCAAATCCTCGATGGAGTAGCCGCGGTATCTTAGAATACCCTTTTCACCGTCCAAAAACGTAATGGCGCTCTCACAAGACCCGGTGTTCTTGTAACCGGGATCGATGGTCACCATTCCACTGGCACCCCGCATCGTTTTGATGTCTATGGCCAACTCGTTTTCAGATCCCTTAATAACGGGAAATTCATATTTTTTACCCTCAAATTCCAGTGTTGCGGTACTCGACATGTATCTATTTTAATGTGGTTTTGAAAAGATGTTAAATTTAAGAAAAAGCCAAGGCATTAACAATTAATCCCCCTCATTTTGGAGTATTCTTAACAATAGTCGATAAAGCGTATCAATCTTACAACAAATACAGCTGATCGTAATAGGCGTCCACTGACTTTTTCCAGGTAAACCGCATGCGTTTCGCGTTGGCCTTGATTTTCTTCCAAGTAGTGGGGTCATTTTCAAAAATCTCCAAAGCGGCATCCATGGTAGAAAGCATGTTCGTTATCTTTTCTTCGTAGGTCGCCCCATCGAAGGCGAAGCCGGTCTTCATATGGGTCACGGTGTCCTTGAGACCGCCGGTGTGGTGCACCAAGCAGGGGTTGCCGTTTCGCATGGCCAACATCTGACTGATCCCACAAGGTTCGAAAAGACTGGGCATGAAATAAAGGTCCGACTCCAAGTAAATGGAATCGATTAGGCTTTCCGACTGGCCGTTGGTAAATATGAAGTTCCGGTGTTTATAGCTCAAATCGCGAAACAATTCCTCGTATTCAGGGGCGCCGGTCCCCAACAACATGAAGATACCACCCACTTTTTCCAATTTTTCGAGGATGGCCGTGAACGCTTCGGGAGAACGTTTGAAAAAATAGAATTTCTGTTCGGTCAACCGGGCTACACTTGACGCAATGAACTTTGGGCGGTTATCGACCAATTCCATGACCTTTTCGCCTGTATGGGCCAAGAAATCGGCCTTGTATTTCTTCGATTCTTCTTGCAACCAACGAAACAGCGCCTTCACCGTGTTGCGATAAATGAACCCCTTGGCCTCGACATTGATGTTCGCGTAATTGCAGCCGTTCAAAATTCCGATCAATCGACCTTCATTGTCGGCATTACGCAAGTCGGTTTCCAACCCCTCCCCGCCGATGAACTCGGGCGGTGAACTGGGTTGCATCACATCTTCTTTGTAGGAGGGTGACACCGTATGTACCGCATCGGCCAAACGGATACCGACCGCCATAAGGTTGATACAATCTTGATACCGGTAATCTTTCAATATGTCGGTATCGAAAGGGATTTCAGGGAACCAATTGCGTACCGAGGAGTAGTTATCGGTAAAGGGACGTATCCCTTGGATGGCCAGGTTATGGATGCTATAGACGAAACGGATCTCTTTCAGGTGGGTGTAATCGGCATGGAATTTCCGCAAGAACAACAACAGGCTCGAATGCCAATCGTGGAGGTGTGCCACATCGAGCTTTCCGAAACTGCCCTTCTTGATAGCTTCAGCCACCGCGGTACAGAATATGATATACTTGATCGCATCGGTATAAAACGGCTCTTCGGGATCGTCGTGGTAGATATGGGCAATGCCCCCAGCCTCGATCTCAGGATGATGGATGACGTAATGATGGATATTCGGGAACTCCTTCTTCGGACGCACCTCATACAACTCGGCCACATAGATCTGGCCCCGTAAATTGAAATTCAATTTGGTCTTGAACAGGCCGTCTTGGTGCAATCTTCCATAGGATGGCACCACCACATGGACCTTATCGCCCCGTTCGGAAATCTGTCTCGGTACGTCACGTACCACATCGCCCATACCCCCTGCTTTGCAATTCGGAATGGCATCGTTCTCGGCGGCGGCAAACAAAAAGTTGTTCATAGTACTTGAGGAAACTAGGTCGGCTTAAGTTAGGTCTAATGTTCGTCAAAAAAAAGCCTTTCTTGGGGAAGAAAGGCTTTCTTATTGCTAATTTTCGGTTATCATTTCACCTTGAAGGCGTTTTCTTTAGGATAGTACGCCACTTCGCCCAATTCTTCTTCGATACGCAACAGTTGGTTGTACTTCGCCATACGGTCGCTTCTAGAAGCCGAACCGGTTTTGATCTGTCCGGTATTCAAGGCTACGGCCAAATCGGCTATGGTGTTGTCTTCGGTCTCTCCTGACCGGTGCGACATGACTGAAGTGTAACCTGCGTTCTTGGCCATATTGACCGCTGCGATCGTTTCGGTCAAGGTCCCGATTTGGTTCACCTTGATCAAAATGGAATTCGCAATGCCGTTTTCGATTCCCCTAGAAAGACGTTCGACATTGGTGACGAAAAGATCGTCTCCGACCAATTGTACCTTCTCACCGACCTTTTCGGTCAATCGCTTCCATCCATCCCAATCATTTTCATCCATCCCATCTTCGATGGAGATGATCGGGTACTTGGCGCAAAGATCCGCAAGGTATTGGGCTTGTTCCTCCGAGCTGCGAACGGCCCCTTTATCGCCTTCGAACTTGGTGTAATCGTATTTGCCGTCGACATAAAACTCCGCTGAGGCACAATCCAACGCGATCATGACATCGTCACCGAGCTTGTATCCAGCTTTTTCCACTGCCAAACCAATGGTATCCAAGGCATCTTCGGTACCATCCAAGGTTGGGGCGAAACCACCTTCATCCCCTACTGCGGTACTTAAACCACGGTCATGGAGTACTTTCTTTAGGTTGTGGAAGATCTCGGTGCCCATTTGCATGGCGTGGCTAAAGTCATTGGCCTTGACCGGCATGACCATGAATTCTTGGAAGGCGATCGGCGCGTCCGAATGCGACCCCCCATTGATGATGTTCATCATCGGCACCGGCAGCGTATTGGCACTGACCCCACCGACGTAGCGGTATAAAGGCATCCCTAATTCTTCGGCAGCGGCTTTGGCCACGGCCAAGGAAACCCCTAAAATGGCATTGGCCCCCAATTTTGATTTATTCGGCGTGCCGTCAAGGGCGATCATAGCGGCGTCGATATAGTTTTGTTCGAATACCGAGGTACCGACCAACTCTTCAGCAATCAGGGTATTTACGTTGTTGACCGCCTGACCGACACCCTTGCCCATGAACGAACTACCGCCATCACGAAGCTCAACGGCTTCATGCTCCCCTGTAGAGGCCCCTGAAGGAACCGCTGCGCGTCCCATAACACCGTTTTCGGTGACTACGTCGACCTCAACGGTCGGGTTACCCCGTGAATCTAAAATCTGTCTTGCATGAATGTTGATGATAATGCTCATGATGTGTTTGCTTTTTGTTCAAATTTAATTCGACGAAGATACAAAAGGTAGCAGAAGGATATTGCTTTATAACCGCCCTAAATTCAATGAAATAACCAAAAAATAAACTACAACGTTTTAGTTGCTACTGGCCTTTATCGCCTCAAAGAATTGATCGAAAAGGTAATCGGCATCGTGCGGCCCCGGACTTGCTTCCGGATGGTACTGTACCGAAAAGACGTTCTTGTATTTCATCTTGATCCCGGCCACGGTGTGGTCGTTCAAATGGGTATGGGTGATCTCAAGGTCGGGATTCGCCTCGGTCTCTTCACGGTTAATGGCAAAACCGTGGTTTTGGGAGGTAATCTCGCCCTTACCGGTCATCAGGTTCAATATCGGATGGTTGATCCCCCGATGCCCATGGTGCATTTTAAAGGTCGACACCCCATTGGCCAAAGCCAATACTTGGTGGCCCAGGCAGATTCCGAATAGGGGTTTGCTGTCTTTCAAGATCTCTTTAGTGGTCGATATGGCCGCGGTCAGGGGTTCTGGATCCCCAGGGCCGTTCGAAATAAAGTAGCCGTCAGGGTTCCATGCCTCCATATCTTCTTTGGAAGCATCGTATGGGAAGACCTTGATATACGCATCGCGCTTGGCCAAATTTCTGAGGATGTTCTTTTTGATCCCGATATCAAGGGCCGATATCTTGAATTTGGCTTTTTCATCACCGTAGAAATAAGGTTCTTTGGTCGATACTTTCGACGCCAGTTCCAAGCCTTCCATACTGGGCACCTCCTTGAGTTCGGCCTTAAGGGCATCGACTTCATCGATACGGGTAGAGATGACGGCATTCATGGCGCCGTTGTCACGGATGTAGGCGACCAAGGCCCTGGTATCGACATCCGAAATGGCGAAAAGCCCGTTCGTCTCCAAAAATTCCAACAAGCTGGCATCGGCATTGGGCCGTGAGTACTCGTAGCTGAAGTTCTTACAGATCAGCCCGGCGATCTTGACCGAATCCGATTCAATTTCATCATTGTTCGTACCGTAGTTTCCGATATGGGCGTTAGTCATGACCATCAACTGCCCGAAATAGGAAGGGTCGGTGAAAATCTCTTGATAGCCGGTCATACCGGTATTGAAACACACTTCGCCAAAAGCGGTTCCTTCATGATCCCCAACAGCTTTTCCGTAGAAGATGGTACCATCTTCCAATAACAACAATGCCTTTTTTCTTGTTTTGTACTTCATCAACGATTTTTTTGGTATTCTCGATTTTCGCTATTTAGCGCATAAAATTTCACAAAAGAACATAAAAAAAGGATACGTTTCGGCGTATCCTTTTTTCTATTTTTAACTAATAATCAACATCTTATTCTTCAGAATCATCAGTTGTTGTTTCAGCGACCGGTGCAGCCTCAACTTTCTTGGCACCACCACGACGACTTCTTCGGGTCGATTTCTTCTTCGGTTTGCCCGCGTTGTAGGTTTCATTGAAATCTACCAACTCGATCATGGCCATATCGGCGTTATCCCCCAATCGGTTCCCCAATTTGATGATACGGGTATACCCTCCTGGGCGATCCCCTACCTTTTCGGCAACGGTACCGAACAACTCGGTAATCGCATGCTTGTTGCGAAGGCTACTGAATACGATCCTTCTGTTGTGCATCCCTTTCTCGGTCGTCTGGTTATTGTCGACTTTCGAACGGGTGATCAACGGTTCTACGAACTGCTTCAACGCCTTGGCCTTGGCCACAGTGGTGTTGATTCTTTTGTGCTCGATCAACGAACAGGCCATATTGGCCAACATTGCCTTTCTGTGTGCCGCGGTCCGGCCTAAATGGTTAAATTTCTTTCCGTGTCTCATTGTTATATACTTACCATCTTGCTACCATACCCCTAATGAAGAGGGAGCAAATTATGATTGATTAATCTTTATCCAATTTGTATTTGGTCAAATCCATTCCGAACTGCAATCCTTTGTTGATCACCAATTCTTCCAACTCGGTCAATGATTTTTTACCGAAATTCCTGAATTTCATCAAATCGTTCTTGTTGAACGAAACAAGGTCACCCAAGGTATCGACTTCGGCGGCCTTCAAACAATTCAAAGCACGGACAGACAAATCCATATCGACCAATTTGGTCTTCAACAGTTGGCGCATGTGCAATGATTCTTCGTCATAAGTTTCGGTCTGTGCGATCTCATCGGCCTCTAAAGTGATGCGCTCGTCAGAGAACAACATGAAGTGGTGGATCAACACCTTGGCAGCTTCGGTCAAGGCATCTTTCGGATGGATGGAACCGTCGGTAACGATCTCGAAAACCAATTTTTCGTAATCGGTCTTTTGCTCTACCCTAAAGTTCTCGATGCTGTACTTTACGTTTTTGACCGGAGTGTATACCGAGTCGACAGCGATGCTACCCAATGGGGCATTCGATTTCTTGTTCTCTTCGGCTGGAACGTAACCACGTCCTTTCTCGATGATGATCTCAAGGTTGATGGCCACGTTGGCATCCATATTACAGATGACCAGGTCAGGGTTCAAAACTTGGTACCCTGAAATGAATTTTTGAAAATCACCTGCGGTCAATTGATCCTTACCGCTAACCGAAACCGATACCGTCTCACTTTCGACGTCATCGATCTGTCTTTTGAAACGAACCTGCTTGAGGTTCAAGATCATCTCGGTAACATCTTCAACAACGCCAGGAATGACCGAAAACTCATGGTCAACCCCATCGATTCGAACCGAGGTGATCGCGAATCCTTCCAATGAGGAAAGTAATACCCTTCGCAATGCATTGCCAACAGTCAAGCCATAACCAGGTTCCAAAGGGCGAAATTCAAATTTCCCTTCGAAATCTGTTGAGTCAATCATTATAACTTTATCGGGCTTCTGAAAATTAAGTAATGCCATAATAGGATCCTTATTGTTTATTTAGAGTATAACTCGACGATTAGTTGCTCCTTGATATTCTCAGGAATCTGGAGTCTTTCGGGTACCGATACATAGGTACCTTCTTTTTTGTCACCGTTCCAAGTGATCCACTCATAGACACTGCTGTTGTTGGCCAACGAATCGTTGATGGCTTGGACGGATTTTGATTTTTCACGGACACCGATGACATCACCGGCGCGTAAAGAGTACGAAGGAATGTTCACCACATTACCGTTGACGGTGATGTGACGGTGCGATACCAATTGGCGTGCACCCCTTCGCGATGGGGCGATACCCATTCGGAAAACGACATTGTCCAATCGTGACTCACACAATTGCAACAATACCTCACCGGTAACCCCTTCACGGCGCTTGGCCTCGGTAAATAGGTTACGGAACTGGCGCTCAAGAATACCGTAGGTATACTTCGCTTTCTGCTTTTCTTGCAATTGGATCGCGTACTCAGATTTCTTTCCACGTCGACGGTTGTTCCCGTGCTGACCTGGAGGGTAACTTTTTTTCTCGAATGACTTGTCGTCTCCGAAAATCGCTTCACCGAATTTACGGGCGATTTTTGTTTTTGGTCCTGTATATCTTGCCATCTTCTAGTTGTTTACAAGGTGCGATTATGAATTAAGGCTGATCCTTCGATAACCGTCAGTGCACCTTTGTGTGAAGATCCGCCATGGGCGGACCGTATTGAATTAATTAAACTCTTCTTCTTTTAGGGGGTCTACATCCGTTGTGCGGTAGTGGGGTAACGTCGATGATCTCGGTTACCTCGATGCCAGCATTGTGGATGGTTCGGATTGCCGATTCCCTTCCGTTACCGGGTCCTTTGACATACACCTTGACTTTGCGCAAACCGGCTTCGTGGGCTACTTTGGAACAATCCTCAGCAGCGACTTGAGCGGCGTAAGGTGTGTTCTTTTTCGAACCACGGAATCCCATTTTACCAGCTGAGGACCATGAGATCACATCGCCCTTCTTGTTGGTCAAGGAAATGATAATGTTGTTGAACGAAGCCACGATGTGCGCCTCGCCCGTAGAATCAACGATTACTTTTCTTTTCTTAGTAGTTTTAGTACCTGCCTTTGCCATCTACCCTATCTATTATTTAGTCGCCTTCTTCTTGTTGGCAACTGTTTTACGTTTTCCTTTTCTTGTACGTGAGTTGTTCTTGGTACGTTGGCCCCTTAACGGAAGACCTGAACGGTGGCGGATACCCCTGTAACAACCGATGTCCATCAAACGCTTGATGTTCAATTGGGTTTCAGAGCGCAATTCCCCTTCGATGGTGAAAGCGGATACCGCCTCACGGATCTTACCGATCTCATCATCGTTCCAATCAGAAACCTTGGTTTCTTCACTTACGCCAGCTTTCTCCAAGATCTCCTTGGCACGGCTTTTTCCAATTCCGTAGATATAGGTGAGCGAAATTACGCCACGCTTCTGTTTTGGAATGTCTACACCTGCGATTCTTGCCATAATTACCCTTGTCTTTGTTTAAATCTAGGATTCTTCTTGTTGATCACGTACAATCTGCCTTTTCGGCGAACGATCTTGCAGTCTGCACTTCTTTTCTTAATTGATGCCCTTACCTTCATCGTTATCTCTTAATATCTATATGTAATTCTTGCTTTAGTCAAATCATATGGACTCATCTCAAGCTTTACCTTATCTCCGGGCAAAAGCTTGATGTAGTGCATACGCATCTTTCCTGAAATATGAGCCGTTACGATATGGCCGTTTTCCAGCTCAACACGAAACATAGCGTTCGACAATGCTTCGATAATCGTACCATCTTGTTCTATCGCCGGTTGCTTCGCCATAACTTATGCTACTTTTCTATTTTTACCGGTTTTCATCAAACCATCGTAATGTCTGTTCAATAGGTAGGAGTTCACCTGCTGTACGGTATCGATGGCGACACCGACCATGATCAGCAATGACGTTCCTCCGTAAAATAGTGCCCATCCGGCCTGGACATCCATCAATTTGACCACTACGGCCGGCAATACGGCCAACAAGGCCAAAAATACCGATCCGGGAAAAGTGATCAATGACATGATCTTGTCCAAATAATCGCCGGTTTCCTTACCTGGGCGGATACCTGGGATAAACCCTCCGCTTCGTTTCAAATCATCGGCCATTTTGTTCGTAGGAACGGTGATGGCCGTATAGAAGTAGGTAAAGATGATGATCAAGACCCCAAAGAGGATGTTGTACGCAAGACCGAAGATATCGGCGAACTGCACTTCCATCCATTGACCTACAGCGGTATTGTTGAAGGTCCTTCCGATCAAACTCGGGGCGAACATGATCGCCTGGGCGAAAATGATCGGCATAACCCCTGAAGCGTTCAGCTTCAAAGGAATATACTGTCTTGAACCCATTACGTTCTTTTCATACCCACCAGAGGCACTTCTTCGCGCGTATTGTACGGGAATCTGACGGATCGCCATGACCAATAACACACTGGCCAAGATGACCAAGAACCAAATGATCAATTCGATCAACATGAACATCAACCCACCGGTATTGTTGGTGGTTCGTGAGATGAACTCCTGAACGAACGATTGTGGCATGGTCGCGATGATCCCGATCATGATCAATAACGAAATCCCGTTTCCAATCCCTTTGTCGGTGATCTTCTCCCCCAACCACATGGCAAAGACACAACCGGTCACCAAAATGATCACGGAAGGAACGATGAAATCGAGTCCTTTTCCTAAAATGAACGCTGATGATGGCACACCCAACGCTTCCAATCCGTACAGATAGGCCGGGGCCTGTACGATACAGATCGCGATGGTCAACCAACGGGTAATCTGGTTTTTGGTCTTACGACCGCTCTCGCCTTCCTTGTCCAATTTCTGCAAATACGGAATCGCGATGCTCATCAATTGCACCACGATTGAAGCTGAGATATAGGGCATGATCCCCAATGCGAATACGGAAGCATTGGCAAAAGCCCCTCCCGTAAATGCGTTCAAAATACCCAAAATACCGTCTCCGGCATTGGCGCTCAATTCAGCCAATTGAGAAGTATCGATCCCTGGAAGTACCACCTGGGCACCGAAACGGTACACCAAGAGCAAGCTGAGCGTGATCAAAATGCGTCTTCTCAGCTCTTCGATTTTCCAGATATTCGATATGGTCTCAATAAATTTCTTCATAATCGTATGCTTACAAACTTATGGCCTCACCACCGGCAGCCTCGATGGCCGCTTTTGCCGAAGCACTGAATTTATGGGCTGAAACCTTGAGCTTGGCCTTCAATTCGCCTCCGCCCAAAATCTTCACCAATTCGTTCTTACCGACCAATCGTAGCGCTACCATGTTCTCAAAGGTCACTTCACCTTTGATGGCTTTGCTATCGACCAAGGCCTGTAGCTTGTCTAGGTTGATACCTTGGTATTCTTTGCGGTTGATGTTCTTGAAGCCGAACTTCGGAACACGTCGTTGAAGTGGCATTTGACCCCCTTCAAAACCGATTTTCTTTGAATAACCAGATCTTGATTTCGCACCTTTATGGCCACGAGCGGCAGTACCTCCTTTTCCGGAACCTTGGCCTCTTCCCAAGCGTTTTCCGGCACGGTTTACCGATCCTTCTGCTGGTTTTAAATTACTTAAGTCCATTCCTTTGCCTTCGTTTAAGCTTCCTCAGTGGAAACCAAGTGTTCAACTTTTTTTATCATTCCAAGGATGTTAGGAGTCGCGTCGTGCTCTACGACCTGACCGATCTTCCTCAAACCCAATGCTTCCAAAGTCCGCTTTTGGTTTTGCGGTCTTTTAATCGCACTCTTCAATTGCTTTACCTTAATCTTTGCCATCAAGTTTATCCTTTAAAGACTTTTTCCAAACTAACTCCACGTTGCTTTGCCACGGTTCCGGCGTCGCGCAACTGCAATAGGGCATCGAATGTTGCCTTTACCACATTGTGCGGGTTCGAAGAACCTTGTGATTTTGAAAGAACGTCGTGAATACCAACGGCTTCCAAGACGGCGCGAACGGCACCACCGGCGATAACCCCGGTACCCTGTGAAGCGGGCTTGATAAACACCCTTGCACCTCCATACTTGCCTTTCTGCTCGTGTGGCAAGGTACCTTTGTTCAATGGGATACGGACCAAGTTCTTTTTAGCGTCTTCGATCGCTTTGGCGATGGCCGTTGCGACTTCTTTCGACTTACCCAATCCGTGGCCGACCACTCCGTTTTCGTCACCAACGACTACGATGGCTGAAAATCCGAAGGCCCTACCCCCTTTGGTCACCTTGGTTACCCGTTGTACTCCGACAAGTCGGTCTTTCAACTCTAGACCACCTGGCTTAACGATTTCTACATTTTTGTATTTCTGGTACATATTGATCTAGAATTTTAATCCGCCTTCCCTGGCACCATCGGCCAATGCTTTAACTCGTCCGTGATACAGGTTACCTCCCCTATCGAACGCTACGGTCTCGATACCGGCTTTCAACGCTTTCTCGGCGATGGCCTTACCTACCGCTGTGGCGACTTCGGTTTTGGTCCCTTTCACTTCAACGCCCTTGTCACGAGATGATGCAGCGGCCAATGTCTTGCCGTTGTTATCATCGATCAATTGGGCATAAATTTCTTTATTGCTACGAAAAACCGACAAACGGGGTCTTTCGGCAGTACCGAAGGATACCTTTCGTATTCTTCTTCGGATTCGTAATCTTCTATCGGTTTTGGACAATCCCATAATACTTTATTATTAAGCTGATTTACCTGCTTTCCTTCTGATTTGTTCCCCGACGAACCTGATCCCTTTCCCTTTGTAAGGTTCCGGCTTGCGGAAGGCCCTGATCTTAGCAGCGACCTGACCGACCAATTGTTTGTCGTGTGATGTCAATTTCACGATCGGGTTCTTTCCTTTTTCGGAAGTGGTCTCGATTTTGACCTCAGGGGCGATATCCATCACGATGTTGTGTGAAAAGCCCAAGGCCAAATCCAATTTCTGTCCTTGGTTGCTCGCACGGTAACCGACACCTACCAATTCCAACTCCTTGGTCCATCCTTTGGTAACCCCATCGACCATATTGCTGAAAAGTGCGCGGTACAACCCGTGCTTGGCTTTGTGGTCTTTTGATTCTGAATTTCTGGCAACGACCAAGTTACCGTCTTCCAATTTTACCTCGACACCGGCGAAATCTTGTGAAAGTTCACCCAATTTGCCCTTCACGGTGACCACACCATCATTGATATCAACGGTCACCCCTTCTGGAATCGCGATCGGATTATTACCTATTCTTGACATTTCCTTATTCTTTCTTATTGATTAATATACGTAGCAAAGTACTTCACCACCTACATTTTCGGCTTTAGCCTGCTTGCTGGTCATTACCCCGTGGGAGGTTGAAACGATGGCGATACCCAATCCGTTCAACACCCTTGGCAATTCTCCTGATCCGGTATACTTACGTAGCCCGGGCTTACTGACCCGCTGCAATTTCTTGATGACGGGTTCTTTGGTAAACTTATCGTACTTCAATGCAATCTTGATATTGCCCTGTACCGAATCATCTTCGAACTTATAGCTCAAAATATACCCCTGATCGAAAAGGATCTTGGTCATCTCCCTTTTCAGGTTCGAAGCAGGAATGTCGACCACACGGTGACCGGCCCTGCTGGCATTTCTGATTCTGGTCAAATAATCTGATATTGGATCTGTTAGCATCTTCTCTACTTTCTTTTATTCTAGTTTACCAACTTGCTTTTTTCACACCAGGGATCAATCCTTGGTTGGCCATTTCCCTAAAGGTCACCCTTGAAATACCGAAGTTTCTCATGTACCCTCTCGGTCTTCCTGTCAACTTGCATCGGTTGCGCATGCGTACCGGTGAAGCGTTCTTCGGCAACTTCTGGAGTGCTTCATAATCACCGGCCTCTTTTAGGGCCTTGCGCTTTGCTGCATATTTGGCTACCGTTTTTGCCCTTTTGCGTTCGCGGGCTTTCATAGATTCTTTGGCCATATCAATTCTTTTTAAAGGGTACCCCTAGTTCGGTTAACAATGACTTTGCTTCTTTGTCGGTAGCGGCGCTGGTGACAAAGGTGATATCCATACCGTTGATACGGTTGATCTTATCGATATTGATCTCAGGAAAGATGATCTGTTCGGTCACCCCTAGGTTGTAGTTACCCCTACCGTCGAAACCTGTGGCCCGAACTCCTTGGAAATCACGCACCCTTGGCAATGCCGTGGTGATCAATCGATCCAAAAACTCATACATACGCTCACCCCTCAAGGTCACTTTGGCCCCGATGGGCATTCCCTTTCTGAGTTTGAACGCGGCAACGTCTTTCTTCGAAACCGTTGAAACGGCCTTCTGACCGGTGATCATCGTCAATTCATCTACGGCATGGTCGATCAGTTTTTTATCGGCCACGGCCGCGCCGACACCTCGGCTAACGACGATTTTCTGCAACTTCGGTACCTGCATCACATTCTGGTAGCCAAACTCTTCGGAAAGGGCCTTGACCACACGCTCTCTATATTCTTGCTTTAATCTTGGAATGTAACTCATGACTAAATAATTTCTCCGGATTTTTTAGAAACCCTTACTTTTTTGCCATCCCTCATTTCGTAACCTACTCGGGTCGCTTCCCCTGATTTGGCGTCGATCAATGAAAGGTTCGATACATGGATCGGTGCTTCTTTCTCAACGATACCTCCTTGTGGGTTCTGGGCACTTGGCTTTTCGTGTTTCTTCACGATGTTGGTGCCTTCGACTATGGCTTTGTTCTTACCGAAGTCGACACTCATGACCTTGCCCTCGGAACCTTTGTGGTCTCCGGCAATCACCCTTACGGTATCTCCTGTTTTAATTTTCAACTTTCCCATCTTACTATCTCTTTACAGCACCTCAGGGGCCAATGAAACGATTTTCATGAACTGTCGGTCACGCAATTCCCTGGCGACCGGACCGAATACACGCGTACCCCTCATCTCACCCGTTGGGTTCAAAAGCACACATGCGTTATCGTCGAACCTGATGTACGAACCGTCAGGTCTTCTTACTTCTTTCTTGGTCCGAACCACAACGGCGGTAGAGACCGCTCCTTTTTTAATGGTTCCGTTCGGGGTAGCTTCCTTAACCGTAACGACGATCTTGTCACCTACGGAGGCATACCTCCTTTTTGTTCCGCCAAGGACACGGATGGTCAGTACTTCTTTAGCACCGGTATTGTCCGCAACCTTTAATCTAGATTCTTGCTGTAACATAATTATTTAGCTCTTTCTAGGATTTCGACCAACCTCCAGCACTTTGTCTTACTCAATGGTCGGGTTTCCATGATTCTTACGGTATCGCCTTCGTTGCAGTCATTCTTTTCATCATGGGCAACGTACTTTTTGGTCTTCAAAACGAATTTTCCGTACATCGGGTGCTTGACACGTTTTACCTCAGAAACAACAATGGACTTTTCCATCTTGTTGCTGGTAACAACGCCTACCCTTTCTTTTCTTAGATTTCTTGTGTTTTCTTCCATAAGGCCGAACCCGTTATTGTAATTCCCTTTTTGTTAACTCAGTTGCCAATCGTGCGACCGTCTTCCTTGTTCTTTTTATCTGCATCGGATTTTCCAATGGTGTCACTGAATGTGCCATTTTCAAATCAGCGTATTCTTTCTTGAGTTCAGACAACTTCTGCTGAAGCTCTTCAACCGATAGTTCTTTAATTTCTGCTTGTTTCATCTCGTATCAGTTTATCCAGCGTAGTCCCTGGCTACAACAAATTTCGTTTTGACAGGCAACTTCTGTGCGGCCAATCGCAATGCCTCTTTGGCAATATCGTGGGGCACACCGGCTACTTCGAACATGATCCTTCCGGGTTTGACGACGGCGACCCAATATTCAGGTGCCCCCTTACCTTTACCCATACGTACCTCTAGAGGTTTTTTGGTAATGGGCTTGTCCGGGAAAATCTTGATCCAAAGCTGACCTTGCCTTTTCATATATCGTGTCGCAGCGATACGCGCCGCTTCGATCTGTCTTGCAGTAATGAAATGCGAATCCAATGACTTGATTCCGAACATCCCATTTGAAAGCCGGTGACCTCGCTGTGAGATTCCTTTCATCCGCCCTTTCTGGGCTTTACGGAACTTTGTTCTTTTCGGCTGTAACATCTTACTTTATGCTTTTCTAATTACTTTCTACGACGTTGTCTTTTACCGCCGTCTTGCTTACCCGATTTACCTTGTCCTTTTGAAAGGCCGACAAGTGGTGACAACTCACGTTTGCCGTATACTTCACCTTTCATGATCCAGACCTTGATGCCCAAACGACCATAAGTCGTATGTGCTTCGACCAAGGCATAATCAACGTCTGCCCTGAAGGTAGACAATGGGATCCTACCTTCCTTGTACGATTCGGAACGCGCCATTTCAGCACCGTTCAATCGTCCGGAGATTTGGATTTTGATACCTTCGGCATTCATTCGGATCGCAGCCGCGATCGCCATTTTGATGGCACGACGGTAAGAAATCCTACTCTCGATCTGTCTCGCAACGCTGGCCGCTACCAAATTGGCATCGACCTCAGGTCGTTTTATCTCGTGGATGTTGATCTGGACCTCCTTGTTGGTGATCTTTTTCAACTCCTCTTTCAACTTGTCGACTTCCTGTCCACCTTTACCGATGATGATACCCGGACGGGCCGTAGTGATGGTAATGGTGATCAACTTCAAGGTCCTTTCGATGATGACCCTTGAAACACTGGCTTTCGCTAAACGCGCATGGATGTACTTTCTGATCTTGTCATCCTCGGCCAATTTATCGCCATAGTCGTTTCCACCGTACCAGTTGGATTCCCATCCCCTGATGATTCCTAAGCGATTTCCTATCGGATTGGTCTTCTGTCCCATATTATGCTTTAGCTTCTGTGTTATTGTTAGCACCTAAAACCAAGGTGACATGGTTCGAACGTTTTCTAATCCTGTGGGCACGGCCCTGTGGGGCCGGACGCAACCTTTTCAACATGGTTCCCCCGTCAACGCGGATCTCTTTGATGAAAAGATCGGCTTCTTCGATGTTGCCATCCTCGTTTTTTGCTTCCCAATTGGCGATTGCCGAAAGCAAAAGCTTCTCTAACCTGCGGGAAGCCTCCTTTGGGTTGAACCTCAAAATGGCCAACGCCATTTCGATTTGCTTACCTCGGATCAAATCAGCTACCAACCGCATTTTTCGTGGTGAAGTCGGGCAGTTGTTCAATTTAGCGAAGGCCGTTTCCTTGCGCTCTGCCTTGATTCTTTCAGCCATCTGTCTTTTTCGAACTCCCATAGCTTACTTTTTACCTTTATTTTTTGCCCCGGCATGTCCCCTAAAAGAACGTGTGGGTGAAAATTCTCCTAATTTATGACCTACCATGTTCTCGGTTACATATACGGGAACGAATTGTCTTCCGTTGTGCACCGCGATGGTCTGACCAACGAAATCGGGAGTGATCATCGAGGCCCTTGACCAGGTCTTGATGACGGATTTTTTTCCTGACTCCACATTTTGTTGGACTTTCTTTTCCAAACTATGATGAACGTATGGTCCTTTTTTTAATGAACGTGCCATTTACTTATCCTTTTATTTCTTTCTACGTTCGATGATGTATCTGTTACTTGCCTTGGTTTTGGAACGGGTCCTGAAGCCTTTGGCCGGAATACCGTTTCTAGACCTTGGGTGACCTCCGGAAGCCCTTCCTTCACCACCACCCATTGGGTGATCGACAGGGTTCATCACTACCGGACGTGTTCTTGGTCGTCTACCCAACCATCTGCTGCGACCAGCCTTACCTGAAACCAACAACTGGTGATCTGAATTCGATACGGCACCGATGGTGGCCAAGCAATTCGCCAAGATCAAACGGGTTTCCCCTGAAGGAAGCTTAACGGTAACGAACTTTCCGTCTTTCGCCATCAATTGGGCGAAGGTTCCTGCACTACGCGCCATAACGGCTCCTTGTCCAGGTCGCAATTCGATGCAAGAGATGATCGTACCCAACGGAATCTCGCTCAATGGAAGTGCGTTTCCGATTTCAGGGGCCGAATTCGAACCTGCTGAGACCGATTGCCCGACCTGAAGACCGTTCTGTGCGATCACATAGCGCTTCTCACCGTCTTTGTATTCCAAAAGGGCGATGAACGCACTTCGGTTCGGATCGTACTGGATCGATTTCACTTCAGCATCGACACCTTGTTTGTCACGCTTGAAATCAATGATACGGTACCTTCTTTTGTGACCCCCACCTCTATGGCGCATGGTCATCTTTCCTTGACTGTTTCTACCCCCTGACTTTTTTAACGGAGCGAGCAAGCTCTTCTCCGGCTTATCAGTAGTAATCGCGTCAAATCCGTTTACTACTCTAAAACGCTGTCCAGGGGTGATTGGTTTTAACTTTCTAACTGACATGATCGTCTTTATAGATTACTGTAAAAATCAATAATATCACCCTCGGCCACATCTACGATGGCCTTCTTTCTCATATTCGTTTTCCCATGCTGGATACCGGTCTTGGTATAGCGGGTCCTTCGTGAAGGACCGTAGTTCATGGTTCGGACTTTTTCGACCGAAACCCCGTAAGTAGCCTCTACGGCTTCTTTGATCTGCAATTTGTTCGCAGCTGGGTCAACATAAAAACCATACCGGTTGAAGAGCTCGCTATCAGCGGTCATTTTCTCGGTGATGATCGGTTTTATCAATACACTCATGATCCTTTTCTTAACTTAAGTTCGATTCGATTCCCGCTACGGCACTTTCCAATAGAACGACGCTCTTGGCGTTCAAGATCTTGTATGTGCTCAACTCAGAATTGGTAACCACTTCGGAACCTTTAAGGTTTCGGGCCGATAGGTACACGTTCTCATTGGAACCCCCCAAAACGACCAAGGTCTTTTTGTTCTCGATACCCAACGATTTCAAGACCGCTTTGAAGTCTTTGGTCTTTGGACTTTCGAAGTTGAAATCCTCAACGATCAAAAGCTCCTTTTCCTGTGACTTTAAACTCAAGGCCGATTTACGGGCCAATCGCTTGACGTTCTTGTTCAACTTTTGGGTGTAGTCTTTCGGTCTTGGACCGAAGATGCGACCACCGCCCCTAAAAACAGGGGACTTGATGCTACCGGCCCTTGCGGTTCCGGTACCTTTTTGTTTCTTGATCTTTCGTGTACTACCCGCGATTTCGGCACGCTCTTTCGCTTTGTGCGTTCCTTGTCGTTGGTGGGCCAAATACTGCTTCACATCCAAATAGATGGCGTGCTCGTTCGGCTCTATAGCGAAAACAGCGTCCGAAAGCTCGACTTTACGACCTGTTTCCTTTCCTTTAATATCTAATACCGCTACCTTCATGACCTTACTTTTCTACGGTTACATAAGCGTTCTTGTGGCCTGGCACCGCACCTTTCACTACAATGATGTTCTTTTCAGGAACGACTTTGAGCACGCGAAGGTTTTGAACGGTTACCCGTTCACCACCCATTCTACCGGCCATTTTCATTCCTTTGAAAACCCTTGCAGGGTAAGAGGCCGCACCAATGGAACCTGGAGCCCTCAATCGGTTGTGCTGACCGTGGGTCGCTTGACCTACACCCGCGAAACCATGTCGCTTTACGACACCTTGGAATCCTTTTCCTTTAGAAGTACCTACAACATCGACGAACTCCCCTTCTTGGAAAAGGTCGGCACCGATGGTGTCCCCTAATTTAAACTCACCTTCAAAATCACGGAATTCGACGACTTTCTTCTTAGGAGATGCACCTGCCTTCTTGAAATGACCTGTTTCGGCCTTGTTGGCACGTCTTTCTGCCTTGTCATCGAAACCGAGCTGAAGGGCATTGTACCCGTCAACCTCTTCGGTTCTGACTTGGGTAACCACACATGGCCCAGCTTCGATAACGGTACATGGAATGTTCTTTCCATTCTCGTCGAAGATGCTGGTCATGCCGATTTTTCTTCCTATTAACCCAGACATACTTGTATTATTACGTTTTTATTCTCTGTTAAACCCCGAAACCGAGGCAAAAAAATTGGGTCAAAGAACGCATTCTGTGACCCAGATTTGATTCTTTTTCCCGTTTTTCCTTCGCACGCAGCTCAGGACATGTCACCCCTTCGTTTCTTAAAGGGCGTGCAAATTTACACTTTTATTTCGACTTCCACACCACTTGGCAACTCTAATTTCATTAAAGCGTCAATTGTTTTGGAAGAAGAACTGTAAATATCCAACAATCGCTTGTACGAACTCAGTTGGAATTGCTCTCTCGATTTCTTGTTCACGTGCGGTGAACGCAATACCGTAAAGATTTTTTTATGGGTAGGCAATGGGATCGGCCCCGTTACCACAGCCCCAGTCGTTTTCACGGTCTTTACGATCTTTTCAGCAGACTTGTCTACCAAATTGTGGTCGTAAGACTTCAATTTTATTCTAATTTTTTGACTCATCTTCTGAAAATTAAGCGGTTACACCTTTGGTTGCTTTGATTACCTCTTCGGCAATATTCGATGGGGTCTCCGCGTAGTGCGAGAACTCCATGGTCGATGTGGCACGGCCCGAACTCAAGGTACGGAGCGAGGTCACATAACCGAACATTTCCGAAAGTGGCACTTCTGCCTTGATCACCTTCGATCCGGCCCTGTCATCCATATTGTTGACTTGGCCACGACGACGGTTCAAATCGCCAACGATATCACCCATGTTCTCTTCAGGTGTCAACACCTCAAGCTTCATGATAGGCTCCATCAATACCGCACGGGCGGCACGGGCAGCTTCCTTGTATCCCAATTTGGCGGCCAACTCGAATGAAAGCGAGTCGGAATCCACAGGGTGGAATGATCCGTCCTTAAGGGTAATTTTCATACTGTCCATCTCAAAACCGGCCAACGGCCCGTTTTTCATGGCTTCCTTGAATCCTTTCTCGACCGATGGGATGTATTCCTTAGGAATGTTACCACCCTTGATCTCATTGACGAACTCAAGACCTGCTTTGGTTTCTTCACTGGCAGGCTCCATCGAGAAGACGATATCGGCGAACTTACCACGACCACCGGTCTGCTTCTTGTAAACCTCCCTGTGATCAGCTTTTGCCGTAAGTGCTTCTTTGTACTCTACTTGTGGTTGCCCTTGGTTGACCTCTACCTTGAACTCACGCTTCAATCGGTCTACGATGATATCCAAGTGCAACTCGCCCATTCCGGAAATGATCGTCTGCCCTGAGGCCTCATCGGTCTTAACCTGGAAGGTCGGATCCTCCTCGGCCAATTTGGCCAAAGACATCCCCAATTTATCGACATCCGCCTTGGTCTTAGGCTCTACCGCGATACCGATTACGGGATCGGGGAAATCCATACTTTCCAAAACGATCGGATGCTTCTCGGCAGACATGGTGTCACCGGTCTTGATATCCTTGAACCCAACAGCGGCCCCGATATCACCTGCTTCGATGTATTCGATGGCGTTCTGCTTGTTCGAGTGCATCTGGTAGATCCGCGAAATACGCTCTTTCTTGCCCGAACGGTTGTTCAAAATGTACGACCCGGCATCCAAGCGGCCCGAATAGGCACGGAAGAAGGCCAAACGGCCAACGAATGGATCGGTCGCGATCTTAAAGGCCAATGCAGAGAATGGCTCTTTTGGATCTGGTTTTCTGGTGATCTCACCCCCGGTATCCGGATCGGTACCGATGATATCGTCCTTGTCCAATGGAGATGGCAGGTAACGGCAAACCGCATCCAAAAGGAACTGCACCCCTTTGTTCTTGAACGAAGATCCACAGACCATCGGGATGATGGCACGATCCATAACCGCTGCCCTAAGGGCGGCGTGTACTTCCTCTTCAGTGATGGAATCTTCGTCTTCAAAGAATTTCTCCATCAACTCCTCATCATATTCCGCAACGGCTTCGATCAAAGCCGCACGGTATTCTTTTACCTCGTCTTGCATTTCTGCAGGAATGTCGATGACATCGAAGGTCGAACCGAAGTTCTCATCATGCCATACGATGGCCCTGTTCTTGGCCAAATCGACGATTCCTTTGAAATCGGCTTCCTCACCGATCGGCAATACGATCGGTACGGCGTTCGAACCCAACATTTCGCGAACCTGTTTGCACACGTTCAAGAAGTTGGACCCTTGACGGTCCATTTTGTTGACGAACCCGATTCGTGGAACTTTATAGTTATCGGCGAGTCTCCAGTTGGTTTCCGACTGTGGCTCTACCCCGTCTACAGCACTGAACAAGAACACCAATCCGTCCAAAACACGCAATGAACGGTTTACCTCTACGGTAAAGTCAACGTGCCCGGGGGTATCGATGATATTGAAGTGGTATCCTTTCGCATCGGCGGTCGGTTGCCCGTTTTCGGTCGGGAACTGCCAAGTACAGGTGGTAGCGGCAGAGGTAATAGTAATCCCACGCTCTTGCTCTTGCTCCATCCAGTCCATAGTAGCCGCACCATCATGCACCTCCCCGATCTTATGGCTTACCCCGGTGTAGAACAAAATCCGCTCCGTGGTAGTGGTCTTTCCGGCATCGATGTGTGCAGCGATACCGATATTCCTAGTGTATTTTAAATCTCTTGCCATTTTGGTACTTAGAATCTAAAGTGAGAGAATGCTTTGTTTGCTTCCGCCATTTTGTGGGTATCGACCCTTTTCTTGACCGCTGCCCCTTCTTCCTTGGACGCTGCTAAAATCTCAGCGGCCAATTTCTGGGCCATGGATTTCTCGTTACGCTTTCTTGCGAAAGTGATCAACCATTTCATGGCTGTTGAGATCTTACGGTCTGGACGGATTTGCATCGGAATCTGGAACGTTGCCCCACCGACCCGTCTACTACGGACTTCAACGTGTGGCATTACGTTCGATAATGCATCCTTCCAAAGTTCTAGACCTGACTTTTCCTCATCGGTCTTTTTCTCTTCGACAATGTCGATGGCGTCGTAGAAGATCCTGAACGCCACGGATTTTTTACCATCCCACATCATCATGTTGACAAATCGTGTCACCAATTGGTCACCAAATCGTGGATCTGGCAACAACGGCCGTTTCTTTGCCTGTCTTTTTCTCATTGCTTCCTTTTAAAGTTGATTACTTCTTAGGTCGTTTTGCACCGTACTTAGACCTCCTTTGGGTACGACCGGCAACACCGGCGGTATCCAAAGCACCACGAACGATGTGGTATCTAACACCTGGCAAATCCTTGACCCTTCCACCTCTTACCAATACTATCGAGTGCTCTTGGAGGTTGTGCCCTTCTCCGGGGATGTATGCGTTGACCTCTTTACCGTTCGTCAACCGGACCCTAGCTACTTTTCGCATAGCCGAATTCGGTTTTTTCGGTGTCGTGGTGTATACACGCGTACAAACTCCCCTACGTTGGGGGCAAGAATCCAAAGCAGCCGATTTACTCTTCTTGGTAATCGTGACCCTTCCTTTTCTTACTAATTGTGAAATTGTTGGCATTAACTTCTTTGTTAAAAATCAAAAAACCCTCATTTTGAGGGCTGCAAATGTATAATTTTTTGACCATAAATCAAATAGCCTCAAATTAATTTATCGTCAACTCCTGATTCTCGATCTTAGGAACGGCTGATTTTCGGGTTTGAACCTGAACATCAGACCTATTGATCAAAACCCCAAACCCCCTAAATTTTATAAATGGAAAAAGAAAAAAAGCGATGTATTTATCCGGTTTGTCTTTGAACGGCTATACCTTATATATATAGGCACATTTTTTTAGCGCATAACTCTCTCATCACCTAATAGCGCAAGACAAGGCCTACTGACACCGTCAAAGTCACCACTTGAAAGGCCAGGACTCCTTGGATCCATGAAACAATTCCCTAAGAAAACCCGACTTACACTACAAGCGATTACTCCAACCCATTCAAATAGTTACAAATGACCACCAAGTGATCAGGGTCTTTAAAGCTAAGGTTGTTTGAATTGACATAAGCGGCCAGCGACTTCGCTTCGGACTTGGAAAGAAAAGCGGACACGGCCTTTTTCGATGGACGGAAAAATGTTGGATCACCCCCGTCGACGGAAAGATACCAACCCACCTTATCGACAAACCTGTGGGGAAACGAATTCTGCAATGAGGTTGTGGCTTGCTTTCCTTCTTTGAAGATTTTGGTTTTGCGCTGATACAATTGGAAACGCCCTTCCTTGATCAACCTAAAAAGATAACCCCGCTGTATCTCGCCTTTTTGATTTTTAAATGGACGGTAAACCAATACCTCATTCGAGATCTCACAGGAAATAGGCTCACTCTTATGAAGCGCTTCGATCACCCCACCGGCATTTCGTATCAACTCGACTTCGTCATTAAAGGCATCATAACGCAATTTGTATTTGCCATAAAGCTCGTTACCATAGAATACCGACCCCATTATGAATTGGCCGTTCAAATAGACGCTCCCTTCAATATCATCAAGTCCAAGTTTGCGCTCGGATCCCAATACCGCGGTTTTGTTACGAAGGTCATTGAACCAATTCAGGGCATTGGGGTTGTTACCTAGACCACCTCCGTCACCACTCTTTAATAAGGCAAAACGTGATTGGGTGAACGCCCCACCTTCTCCTTGACCTAGACATAACAAAGGCAAGGAAACCAAGATGGCTACCAAAAGCCTTTTGATTCCGACACCTATCGACTGACCGTTTTCCGCCACACCGAAACGATAGGCTGTAGCTGAGTTCTTATTAATGTTAAATGTGCAATTCGTATTCATCAAAAAAATGGCTAAATATTAACGTACACCTAATATATACGCCCTGTTTTGCGATATGGTGAATATTTATCGGGAGTGTGAAATTTTAGTGAAATTAGTTTGGATTATTAACATGAAATTATGATTTTAGCGGTTAGCTAATTCAAATAATTTAAAAATGAGAACAAAACTAAATGGAATCTTAACGCTATTATTGGCGTTTGTTGTGCACATTTCTTTTGCACAAGACAAGACGATTTCAGGTACGGTTACCGATTCAGACGGTCTACCATTACCCGGGGTCAACATTGTCGTCGAGGGCACCTCTAACGGTACCCAAACGGATTTTGATGGTAATTACTCGATTACGGCCAGCGAAGGTCAGAGTCTCCTTTTCACCTACATTGGTCAGAAGGATGTCAGAAGGACAGTCGGTGCCGGAACTACCGTCAACGTGCAGATGGAGGAGGATGCACAGGCACTCGAGGAAGTGGTTGTGACCGCCCAGGGTATCAAAAGGGAAAAGAAGGCCCTAGGGTACGCCGTGACCTCCGTCAGCTCGGAACAATTGGAAAACAGAACCGAGGGTGATGTCGCCAGGGTTCTTTCCGGTAAGGCAGCGGGTGTACAGATCACCTCTGCGGGTGGTGCCTCAGGTTCCGCAACCAACGTAACGGTTCGGGGTCTTAGTTCCTTTAGTGGAAGTAACCAGGCACTGTTCATCGTTGATGGTATCCCGTTCAGTAACGATACCAACAACACCACCAACTTCGTAAACGGTGCTACGCAAGGTTCGCGTTTCTTGGACCTTGACCCGAACAACATCGCCAGTGTGGAGGTATTGAAAGGTCTTGCCGCCGCGACACTTTACGGTACACAGGGTAAGAACGGTGTAATCTTGATTACGACCAAGGCCGGTGCCGCTACAAGTGGCGCCAAGAAGACCGAGATTACGGTCAGCCAGTCGTTCTTCACCAACGAGTTCGCTTCCTTGCCAGATTACCAAGACCAGTACGGTAACGGTTTCGACCAGTCGTTCGGATGGTTCTTCAGTAACTGGGGACCAAGCTTCGACCGTGGTGGTGTAGCCGGATGGGGCAACCAATCGGCCATCGATGATGCCGGTACTTTGGAGCACCCATACTCGACTACTTCGGTAGCTTCGACCAGGGCCGCCTTCCCAGAGCTTCAAGGCGCTCGCTACGATTGGAGGCCTTATGATTCCGTAGAGGAGTTCTTCCGTCCAGGGTATGTGACCAATACTTCCGTGAACATCGCGGGTAGCACTACCGATGGCAATACCAACTATAACGTCAACGTCGGTTACCTTAACGATATCGGGTTTACCCCGGGCAACTCCTTGAACAGGACCAACGTATCGATCGGTGGTCGTTCGAAACTATCGAACAAGTTCACCGTAACCGGTACCATGAACTACGCCCGTACCGACTACCGCACACCTCCGATCGCATCGAGTAGGGGTAACGGTACTGACGGTCTTTCAGTTTATGGTAATGTTCTCTTTACACCTCGTAGTGTCGATTTATTGGGGCTTCCTTTCGAAAACCCAGTAGATGGATCTAGTGTATACTACCGTAACGGTAACGACATCATCAACCCACGTTGGACGGCGCAAAACGTCACCAACCGTCAGTTGACCAATCGTTTCAACTGGAACGTATCATTGGCTTACGAGTTGAACGACAACATGACCTTGAACTGGAGATCAGGTCTTGATTTCTACAACGAGCGTAACATCAATGGTTCGAACAAAGGTGGGGTAGAATTCAACTCTGCTATTTTCGGATTCCTACAAACATTCGATAACAACAACACGATCTGGGATCACTTCCTTTCGTTGAACGCCAACTACGATCTTTCTGAAAAGCTAGGTCTTTCATTTACAGCTGGTGCGACTTCACGTCAGGATTTCTTCGATCAATCAGGGGTTTCAAGTACCGGTCAGATCGTATTCGGTGTTAAGAGACACTTTAACTTCGAAAACCAGACTCCGATCCAATTCTCTCAGAAAAGGAACATCGTAGGTGTTTTGGGTCAAGCGACCTTAGACTATGACGATTACCTCTTCTTGAACGTATCGGCCCGTACTGACTGGGTTTCGAACTTGACTACGGAGAACAACAGTAAGACCTATCCAGGAGCTAGTTTGTCGTTCCTACCGACCAATGCCTTCAGCGGCTTGAAATCGGAGAACGGATTGAACTTCTTGAAAGTTCGTGCTTCTTACGGTACTTCAGCTACCTTCCCAACTGGATATCCTACGGTTAACGTAATCGAGCAGAACACACAGATTTTCACCGGTCCGTTAACGACCAACCAGGTGGATAACTTCCGTGCGAATCCAGATCTTAAGCCTGAGCTTTTGGAAGAGTTGGAATTCGGTTTCGAATCGAAACTTTGGAAGAACAGGATTTCTATCGATTTCACCTACTTTGACAGAAGGACGAATGACTTGATCGTAACTGAGCCACTTCCTCCTTCAACAGGATTTAGCTTTACTCAAAGTAACATTGGTGAGATCCAGAACGAAGGTATCGAGGTTGATCTTGGTGTTGACATCTTCAGAGGTGACAACTTCAGCTGGAACTCTCGTGTGAACTTCTTTACCAACAACGAAACAGTGACAGAGCAAGAGCAGGATTTCATCGCTTACGCTGGATCATTGGCAGTTGGTGGTGGATTGTTCAGAGGTTCCAACGCGGCCATCGAAGGCGAATCATTGGGTACTATCGTAGGTACCGCTATCGCTCGTGATGAAGCCGGTAACTTCTTGATCAATGATGGTGGTAGCTTTGTAGTTGCTGAGCAGGATAATGACGGAAACGTGCCGATCATCGGTGATGCGATTCCTGATTACACCATGAACTTCATCAACAACCTACGTTGGAAGAACTGGAACTTGAACTTCCAGATCAACCACGTCAAAGGTGGTGACATCCTTTCAAGTACCGTTGCTGTACTTCTAGGTAGGGGTCTTATCGTTGAAACTGAAGATCGTTTGAACACGTACGTCCTTCCAGGGGTACGTCAGAGCACAGGTGAGGTGAACAACATCCAGTTGAACAACTCGACCTATTTCTTCAGCAACTTGCTATTCGGTCCGACAGAGACCCGTATCTACGATGCGTCTGTCGTACGTCTACAGGAGGTTTCTTTGGGATACACTTTCCCATCGAAATTCTTGGACAAGACACCTTTCGGTTCCTTGACCTTGACCGCACAGGGCTTCAACCTTTGGTACGATGCCTACAACACTCCTGACGGGGCGAACTTCGACCCTAACGTACAGGGTGTCGGTATCGGTAACGGTAGGGGCTTCGATTTCATCAACGGGCCTAGCTCTAGAAGATATGGTATCAGCATCAAAGCCACTTTCTAATAAAAATTGTTAACGATATAGAAATTATGAGAAATTTTATTAAATATATTTCGATCGTCTTCATAGCAGGTGGCCTGTTTACCGCATGTGAGACGACAGAATTGGACTTAAGGGTAAGTCCTAACGATCTTGCTGCCGACCAGGCGGATCCTAACCTGTTATTGAACTCGATTCAGTTGGCCTACGCAACAAACCAACAAACGTTGAGTGACAGGGCTGCGGAATTGACACGAATCGATTACTTCTTCGGAAGGGATTACTTCAACCAATTGCCAGGTAACACCTTGAACGGTGTTTGGTCTAGAACCTATAGTTCAGGTGGTAACGGTGCCGGTGATTTCGTATCTATCGGTATCTTGACCAACCTTCAAAACTTGGAGGCCATCGACGCCGCTTCTGAAACGGATTATTCGTTTCACATCGGGGTTGCCAAGACGCTTTATGCTCACTCATTGATCCAATTGGTCGATTTCCTTGGCCAAGCGGCTTTCAGCCAAGCTGGTAATCCAGCTGAGTTCCCAGCTCCGACTTTGGATGATGGGCAAGCTGTTTACACTGCTGCATTGGGATTATTGGATGAAGCCTCTAGCGCATTGTCTTCAGGACCAGCTACACAGGGTGCTGCCGATATCTTCTACGGTGGTGATACTGCACAATGGGTTCGATTGATCAACTCGATTCGACTATTGGCTTACAAGAACACCGGTGATGTAGCCGCGTTCAACGGGGTTATTTCAGGTGGAAATTTCATCACTGATTCCGCTGATGATTTCCAATTGACTTACGGAACAAGTGAGTTGCAGCCTGATGACAGACATCCAGATTTCGCTGCTGATTACACCCCTTCAGGTGCTAACATTTATCAGTCGAACTGGTTGATGGAATTGATGTTGAACAACAATGATCCACGTATCCGTTATTACTTCTACCGCCAGCGTGCCACTACGCCTGGTGCTGACGAACCGCCAAACGAAGAGACTTTGGCCTGTTCATTGGTCGTTCCACCACAGCACTACCAAGATGGTGGATTTACGTACTGCAGTGTCCCTAACGGGTACTGGGGTAGATCTCACGGTAACGATGAAGGTACGCCGCCCGACAACTTCTTGAGAGCTGCTGTTGGGGTATATCCTGCTGGTGGTCGCTTTGACGACAACAGCTTTGGAAATGTTGGTCTTGGACTTGGTGGCGGTGGAGCCGGTATCGAGCCGATCATCCTTGCCTCTTACATCGACTTCTGGAGAGGTCAGATGGCTGCAAGTGATGCTGCCCGTTCAGGTTTCCTACGTGATGGTCTTACTAAGTCTATCGCTAAAGTTCAAACTTTCGGTGCCCTTGATGGAGGAGCTGACACTTCTTTCGCCCCTGATGCTGCGGCTGTAACTGCCTATGTTGATGGAATCGTAGCTGCTTTCGATGCCGCTACAGGTGATGACAAGGAGAACATCTATGCGGAGCAGTACTTCACCACTTTGTTCGGTGGAGGAACCGATGCATTCAACTACTACCGTCAAACTGGTTTCCCTACTACGGTTTTACCGAACTGGGAATTGAACCCTGGACCGTTCCCAAGAACGTTCCTATTGCCACAGAACGAGGTGATCAACAACCCGAACTTGGATCAAAGAACAGATTTGACCACGCAGGTATTCTGGGATAACAATCCGGCTAGTCCGACCTTCCCACCTGCTAACTAAATAATTGCGATATGAAAAGAATCATTAAAAATATTCTTGGTTTCGCTTCCTTGGCTTCAGTATTGATGTTCACGGCGTGTGAAGACGGTGATACCGTTTTCGACACCATCATCGATGCAGAGCAACGGGGTGCGATCCTAAGAACGGTTAACCTTATTTCGAACGAATTGCCTATCGGTGTTGCCGATGCTGGTTTTTCTGTCGAAGTAGAGGTACAAGATCAAGCCAATGGAAACAACGTAAACAACATTGAAGTTTTCGTTGGATACAGGGATAATACCGTTGCGGAAGGTGGCACCGATTTGGATGTTGCTGAAAGCTTGTTCACGACCATTCCTAGTAGCGAATTCACTATTGGTGAATTTGGACTACCAAGAACGTCGTTTGCGGTAACCCTTGTTGAAATGCTTTCCTTTACAGGTGTAAGTGAGGATGACCTTTTCGGAGGTGATCAGTTCACTGTACGCTTCGAATTGGTATTGAACGATGGGCGTAGGTTCTCCTTCGCTGATAACTCCGGTACATTGACCGGTTCGTTCTTCAGCTCTCCATTCTTGTATACACCCACCGTGGTTTGCCCGGTAGGTGCAGAGCAGTTCGTAGGTGACTATGTGGTGAACCAAGTGGTTCCAGGTATCTTCAGTTCAAATACCTGGGGTGATGGTACTACCGTAACCTTGGCCATTGGTGAAACTTCTACCCAACGGGTATTTGAAGCCGTTTACCTTCCAGATTTCGGAATCGGCAACGGACCACGTGCTTTTGCCTTTGATTTGGTTTGTGAGTCGGTTAATCCGATAGCTTCACAAGCTTCAGGGCTACAATGTTCTGGTGGTATCACTTTGGGCCCACCGATCGATGCTGCACCAGGAACTTACGATCCATTCGATGATAGCGTTTTCAATATCGTCCTTAGGGATGATGAGAGCGATGATTGTGGTGGAGGCGTAGATGCCGAGGTAACACTGACTAAAGTCTAGTCATAGCTATATTAAGGACAACCATCCAAATCGGATGGTTGTCTTCTTAAAGTCCGGTATTCATAGCCGGTTTACCACAATATCATTAATAAACTACTGATGAAAAAAATAAAAATTACTCTTTACTCGCTACTAGGTTTGGCCATGCTCTTCGTCGGCTGTGAGGACGGTGACACCGTTTTTGATAGCATTGTTGATGCCGAGACCCGAGGGGCCATTCTAAGAACCGTTAGCGTGATATCCAATGAAATTCCGATCGGTAGTGCAGATTCCAATTTCGCCGTCGAACTCGAGGTCCAAGACCAAGAGGATGGCACCTTGGTCCAGTCCGTAGAGGTCTGGGTCGGGTTCCGTGACAATTCAGTCGCTGACGGAGGTACTGATTTCAGTGCGGATGAAGTGTTGGCTGAAACTTTGGATGCTTCGACCTTCACCACCGGTGAGTTCGGATTGCCTAGGTTCATGTACATGATTACGCTACCGCAATTGGTTGCGGCACTTCCGATTTCAGATTCGACCGTTGACGGTTCCGACCAGTTCACGATTCGTTTTGAATTGGTATTGAGCGATGGCAGCCGCTATTCGTTCGCTGACAACTCGGGTACCTTGACCGGTTCCTTCTTCAGCTCTCCATTCTTGTACACCGCTACGGTGGTTTGCCCACCGAAGCCCCCGACACCAGGGGTTTGGACCGTGAACATGCAGGATTCATACGGAGATGGATGGCAACCTACTACCAGTGGTGGTGGCGGTCCTGGTCTGGTTATTACCCTAAGTGACGGCACTGTATTCGAAATCGGACTTTGTACGCCTTACGAAGATCCAGGTTACGATTGTACTGATGGTGCAAGCGCAGGTACGGCAACGTTTACCGTTCCGGCCGGTTTGACCGAAGCTGCCGATTTCAACTTCAGGGGTGATTTCTGGGGTGAAATGTCGTTCCAATTGATTACACCGAATGGCAATACAGTAGCGGATATTCCGGCCAGTACACCGGCAGGAAGCATCGCTATCGATTTCTGCAAAGACTAATCGAATTTTTCAGAATAGAAAAGCCACCTATTAAGGTGGCTTTTTTTATGCGCTTTATATAAGCGTAAGGCCTTTACTATTTTAAAGACTATTCCTAAAAAGGGATTTAACATTGCTTCAGCTATCGGTATCTTTCCAAATTAGTACATTTAACCGCATTTACAGTATTTGATATACATGAGTCCGTTGAAAAATAGTCATAGCCGGCAACTTGGTTTTGTCCGTTTTCTTCTTCCCTTAGCCCTTCTTGTTAGTGTATCGTTTTTCGGATGCAAAAAAGCTGTTGAACAGGAACTACATGATGTGACCGAACAACCTTCACCGGTCTTCCAATCGGTTTCATCCGAAGACAGCGGAATCGACTTTAAAAACCAAATTCAAGAAGACGTAAATTCCCTAGCCAATCTATTCAACTACGATTATTTCTACAATGGAGCCGGCGTTGGAATTGCCGACTTGAACAACGACGGTTTGCCCGATATCTTTTTTTGTGGCAATCAAGTCGACAACAAGCTTTACATCAACCAGGGCAACCTTACCTTCGTTGACATTTCTCCGACCGCGGACATCAATGCAGGTAAGCTATGGTCAAATGGGGTAACCTTCGCTGACATCAACTCCGATGGTTGGTTGGACATCTATGTCTCGCAAGGAGGGCCAAACCCCAGGTTACAACGCAAAAATCTATTGTTCATCAACCAGCAAGATGATACTTTTATAGAATCTGCTGCTGATTACGGCTTAGCTGACATGGGGATCAGCACGCAATCGGTATTCTTCGATTACGATCGTGACGGTGACCTTGATTGCCTCGTCATGAACGAAAATGAACTCTATGGTGTCGACCCCATCAATCTTTATCGCTTGGTCGCCGAAAATGAAGAAAGCACCTATTTCAACAGCTCACACTTGTACCGCAATGATAACGGTCGCTTTGTCGACGTGACCAAAGAAGCCGGAATTGAACGCCCGATTTTCGGATTGGGCCTATCAGTAGCCGATATCAACAACGACGGTTGGCTCGATTTTTATATCGCGAGTGATTATTACATACCTGATGCCCTTTTCATAAACAACCATGACGGTACGTTTTCGGATGAAATCAAGACCTATACCAAGCAAATTTCTTTCTACGGAATGGGTATGGATGTAGCCGACATCAACAACGACGGGCAACAAGATATTTTCGTCCTCGATATGGCCGCCAACGACCATGTGCGTTCAAAGACCTTGATGGCCTCCATGAATACCGATCGCTTTGATTACTTGGTCAATGATGCCGGTTTTCACCATCAATACATGTATAATTCCCTTCAACTCCGAACGGCCGATACCAAATTCTCGAACATTTCACAGGCAACGACCATGGCCAATACGGATTGGAGTTGGTCGGTCTTGATGTCGGATTTTGACAACGACACGGACAAGGACATCTATATCACGAACGGATACCGGCGTTATGCACTCGATAACGACCTTCAACGAAGTGTTTTCGAAGCCAAAAGAAAATATAAAGGTCAGGTGCCTTTGGCCGTTAAAAAGCAGCTCTATGAATCCATGCCCTCCGAAAAGCTCCCAAACATCCTTTATGAGAACGGCGGTAAGCTTGATTTTTCGGAAAAAGCGAAATCATGGGGATTAGCGGACTTCTCTTTTAGCAATGGGGCCGCCCAGGGCGATCTCGACAACGATGGAGATTTGGATCTGGTGGTGAACAACATCGACGATGTGGGTTTTCTGTATCGCAACATGACCATGGAAAACGGTGGTGGTAATTATTTAAAAATAAAGGCCCAGGGCAAGTTATCCGAGGCCTTCCCACAAATTGCAATCTCCTACAATGGTGAAACCCAACTCGTTGAATCAAGACGGGTTCGTGGTTACCGTTCGGCACACGAGGATATCAGCCATTTCGGACTGGGAACACACGATAAAGTCGATAGCGTTATCGTCAAATGGCCGAGCGGGGCCATCCAACGTTTCTACGAAATCAAAGCCAACACCCTTCTTGAAGTCAATGAAGAGGATGGAGACCTCGCCCAAAATCAAGAAACAAGTCCGCACCCGACCTATTTCAATCCAATCGATGTCATGAAAAGCGGGTTGGATTTCGTGCATAAGGAAAATACGTATGACGATTTCGCTACGGAAGTATTGCTGCCCTACAAACAATCTACCCTAGGACCTTTTGTAACCAAAGGGGACGTGAATGGCGATCAATTGGAAGACCTGTACATCGGTGGTGCTTCCGGCCAATACGGTATGCTATACTTGCAGCGGCCTAATGGCGAATTCACGGCCAAATCGACCAAGGCTTTTGAGAACGATCGCAGTTATGAAGACATGCAAGGACTGTTTTTTGATTTCGATGGGGATGGCGATCTTGACCTTTTCGTGGTAAGTGGTGGCAACGAATTCGCCAATTATTCGTCCTTATATGCCGATCGACTCTATCTGAACGACGGTATCGGGAATTTTTCGAAAGCGGAAATCGATGCCTTACAACGGAATCCGAAAAGCGGTCGATCTGTGGATGTTATCGATTTTAACCGTGATGGCCAACCGGATTTATTGGTCGGAAACCGAATCGTCGCCCAAAATTATCCAAACCCATCGAGCTCGACCTTATGGAAAAACGAAAACGGCACCCTGATCGACGTCACCGCCGAGGTGGCGCCTGAATTGGAAAGATTCGGCATCATCAATGACATTCTTGTAACCGATTACAACGGCGACGGTTGGGCAGACTTCATCGCTGTTGGCGAATGGAATGGTATTGGGTTTTTCACCAATTCGGAAGGACGATTCACCCGTGACAACGATCTCGTGGCCAGAGAGGAAAACCAAGGTTGGTGGTTCGGGATTACCGAAACCGATGTCAACAATGATGGTCTACCCGACTATGTATTGGGCAATGCAGGGTTGAACATCAAATTCAAGGCAAGTCAAAAGAAACCGTTCAAGGTATATGCCAATGATTTTGATGGAAACGGAACCAATGATATCGTGTTGAGCAAGCAATACAATGGCGAATACGTTCCAGTTCGGGGCCGCGAATGTTCTTCACAACAAATGCCGTTCATCCAACAAAAATTCGAGACCTATTCTGAATTCGCAAATGCCAAATTGGTAGACATCTATGGTGAGAAGTTGAATTCAGGGTATGAGGGCGAGGTTACCGAGTTCCGTTCCTCTTTGCTTTTGAACAATGGGGATGGGACCTTTAGCAAACACTACCTGCCTTTTGAGGCACAATTGTTCCCGATACTGGATTTGATTTCACTCGATATCGATAAGGACGGTTTCAAAGACCTCATCGTAGGTGGCAATATCTACGAAACCGAAGTCGAAACCCCAAGGTTGGACGCTTTTTCAGGCCTGGTCCTGCTTTCAAACCGAAAAGACGGGTATACTCCCCTACCCTGGGCCGAATCGGGCTTGCTTCTTGAAGGAAACATCAAAGACCTCGATTTGATTACCGGCACCGATGACCTTTATTTGATAGCAACCCAAAATGACGGTCCGGTTCAATTGCATGCGTTAATGAAATGATTTCGTATCTTTTCACCGATGTTCAGGGCCTTACGACCCAAACACCATTGCTATGAAACTATCACATAAATTACTCGGCCCTTTCGCGGCCCTTTTGCTATTTATTTTTTTTATAGGCTGTAACAACGATGACGGATCCATTACCGATGATGTAGTTCAGACCGATGACGATGTCTCAGGCGGCGATGACGACGCCCCTCCTCCGGTAGAAGGCTTGGAAGTGTTCAATGCCGACTTGGTTTATGACGGGTTTATTTTGGTGAACGATGCTTCGGCAAATCGGGTGTATCTAATGAACAAAGAGGCCGCCACGATTTTCGAATGGAACTTGAACGGCAGCCGTTTGGGCAATGATGCGTTCTTACTACCCAACGGCCAATTGTTGACCATGCTGGAATCGGAAAGCCCAGAAATCACCCTAGGTGGTTTCGGAGGGGTCATTGCATTGTTGGATAAAGATGGGGGTGTTGAGTGGTCGTACGAATATTCAAGTTCGGAACACATCGCCCACCACGATGCCGTGATGTTGCCCAACGGAAACATCCTTTTTCTGACTTGGGAACGAAAATCAATGGAAGAAGCCACCGAGATCGGTTTTTCGGCCGGCACTCAGGTAATTTACGATGCTGTTTTCGAAATCGACCCATCAACGGATGAAATCGTTTGGCAATGGCATATGTGGGATCATTTGGTCCAAGACTTCGACGACACCAAACTGAATTTTGGATCCGTAGCGGACAATCCGAACCGAATCGACATCAATTATTTGGAAGTTCCGAATGATGACGGTGATGTCAGTCATGCCAACGGCTTGGCTTATGATGCGGAAAACGACCTGATTTACATCAGCGCCAATTTTTACAGTGAGGTTTGGGTCATAGACCACAGTACCAGCACTGCTGAAGCCCAAACGGGTACTGGGGGGAACTTTGGTGTAGGAGGAGACCTTCTGTACCGCTTCGGCAACCCGACCGCCTATAACAACGATCAAGGGGTAAGAAGGTTCGATCGCAACCATCACCCCAACCTTTTGACTGGTGAATCGGCTGGCAATATGTTGATTTTCGCCAATGGTTTCAACGCGGCGCAATCGACCGTCTACGAACTCGAGATGCCCTCTACGTTTTCGCTTTTGGCCAATACCGACAACGAGCCTGAAGTCGTATGGAGTTTCACAGACACCGATCTGTTTTCGGGCAGGGTATCCGGTGCGGTCGCATTGCCCAATGGCAATCGTTTGATTACCGAAGGTGACTTCGGATTTTGGGAAGTCGACCCCGATGGAGGACTGGTTTGGCGGTATACCACATCCGGCTTCTTCTGGAGAGGGTACCATTATGACAAGGACGCCCCTGAAATACAAAGTCTTGGCCTCTGAACCGTATGACGATTTTTATGAAAGTTTTATCACGAATCGCGTTATATGACACCTTTATTTCGTTAGATTTGCTATTCTCAAAAATCACTTGAAAATGAAAAACCTTTTTACCCTTTTGGCTTTTGTGGCAGGTACGTTTATCGCAGCTGCACAAGCGACCGGCCAAATTGCAAACTACAGCTCTTCAGGAAGCGCGAACTTCGCTTCTGCGGGGCAATTAAATGCGGTCTTGGGGCCAATCCAGGAAGCGAATCAAAAATTAGCTTTCAAGAACGATGATTTCCAAGGATCGCCTTACACTTCGGATGTATTTTTGCCAACCGTACTTTACTATGGTGACGAGAACCTAGGAAACCTATTCTATCGTTACAATGCCTATAACGAAGAAATCGAGATCAAGGAAACCAATTTGGAGTCCGAAGGGGTTCGCGCTTTGGGCCGAGATAAGAAAATTTCCATCAAGATCAACGGAAGACCGATGAGTTTCAAGACGTTTATCGATGAGAAAGGAACCACCCAAAACGGGTATTTGACCCAACTTAGGGATGGTAAATATAGCTTGTACAAGCGAACCGATGTAAAATTCACTGAAGGTCAAAAAGCCCAAAATTCGTTCATTCCTGCGATTCCGGCCCGATTTACCAAGTTCACTGAATATTATTTGGAAATCGAAGGTGTCAATAGGATCGATCAATTGGAATTGAGCAACAGAAAGTTACTCAAGTTGATTCCGGATGCTAAAAAAGCGGAACTGAAGGCATACCTTAAAGAGAACAAAATCAAAATCAAAGACGAATACGATGTGTATGAAGTCCTTGAATATTTGAACAGCTAATACCGCGTGGTACTACGTTTAAAAACGGCCTTTTCAGGCCGTTTTTTTTTGCCTCCCGATGAACCTTTACCCTGCTGTCGAAAAAAAAAACGTATTTTAAAGAAAAATAAAATCAATCAAAATGAAAAAAGTATGCAGTTTTTTGGCCGCTCTGGCGATAGTCGCCGTCGGCAACGCCCAAACTTCAGGACAAGTAGTCAGTTATAACGCGAATTCTGCCGATGGCGGGGTTTCAGATGCCCTTTACAAATATGCCATGGGATCGATAGAGGATTCAGAGGCCAAAGCAACTTATCTCGATGAGAACATCGAAGGTTCGCCCTATATGGCGAATGAGTTCAAGTTGACGCAAATCTATTATGGGGATGAAAAAGCAGGCGATATGTTCTATAGGTATAATGCCCATAACGATGAAATCGAACTCAAGCAGCAAAATGTCGAAGAAGAGCCGATACGCGCACTGGGTCGTGACAAGAAAATCAATCTTGTCGTCGATGGGAAGCGAATGGCCTTCAAGACCTTTATAGATCGTAACGGAAAGACCCAAAATGGCTATCTGACGCTTTTGAGCGATGGCAAGTACAAACTATACAAACGCCTTAAGATTACGTTCAAAGAAGCCAAGAAAGCACCGAATACGTTCGTCAAAGCTTCACCGGCCCGATTTACCAAATTCACGGAGTACTATATCGAAGTCGATGGCGGCAACCGCATCGATGAGGTGCAACTCAGCAATAAAAAACTACTCAACCTTGTCGAAGGCGACAAGCAAAGTGAATTAAAGTCGTTTTTGAAAGAGAACAGGATCAAAGTGAGTGACGAGGGCGATATCCATAAGGTAGTTCAATTTCTGAACAGCTGATACCCCATCCGTCTTAACAACTATGAAATGCAGCCTTATCCGGGCTGCATTTCTTTTATCAAAAAACCTATAACTGGTTTTTAGGCAACGATTTGTTCCAAAAGGCTACCTTTGCCTTCCGAATGAAAGAAGAACAACAGATTTACGGTATCCGAACCGTACTTGAAGCAATAAGTGCAGAAAAGCCCATAAACAAGCTTTTTTTGCAAAAAGGACTATCAGGCCCCCTTTTTCGCGAACTTGAACATAAGGCGAGAAAACAAGGGCTGAGCGTTTCCTACGTGCCCGTTGAACGATTGAACAGGTTCACTCAAAACAACCATCAAGGGGCCGTAGCGAAAATAGCACCGATCAACTTTAGGGATTTCGAGACACTTATCGAGGAGGTGCTCGCGAAAGATGGTGTGCCCTTTCTATTGTTGCTGGATCAAGTCACCGATGTCAGGAATTTCGGGGCGATCCTTAGAACGGCGGAATGTACCGGGGCACATGCGGTCATCGTACCAAAATCAGGTTCGGCTCCGGTCAATCAAGATACGGTAAAGACATCGGCAGGAGGGGTCTTCAATGTCCCTATTAGTAAAGTAGACCATCTAAAAGATGCCATATACTACCTCAATGCTTCAGGTGTCCGCATTATTGCGGCGACCGAAAAGACCGACAAGCTGCTTTACGATGTCGATTTCAACCAGCCCACAGCGATATTAATGGGATCTGAAGGAAAAGGGGTCTCCGATCAACTATTGAAATTGGTCGACGAAAAAGCGAAATTGCCAATGCTCGGTGAAATCGATTCCTTGAATGTCTCAGTGGCCTGTGGGGCCTTTTTATACGAAGTCGTTCGACAACGCCAGGCTTAGTCGCCATCTTTTCGTTCCTTTTTTTTGAAGTGGTATACGATCTCGATATCATCAACTGGTCGTTCGATAAAGTTCCCGTCTTTGTCAAAATGTCTTAAAAACTCATCTTCCTCTTCATTGTAATCATCCCTTTCCCATTGATACGTTCTCTTTTTTGGCAAATCGACCTTGATGAACCGGGCCAAAAAGAGCCCTGTCAAAAATCCGGACAGGTGTCCTTCCCAAGAAATCCCGTCTTCGATAGGAAAAATATACCAAAGCATGCTTCCGTACAAAAAGACGATCCCCAATGAAAGTGCGATCAAACGAAAGTGCTTTGCGAAAATTCCTTTAAAGAAAATGAAACTGACCAAAACATAGATCAATCCGCTAGCCCCGATATGATAAGACGGTCTCCCGATCACCCATGTCAGAATCCCTGAAAGCAGCAAGCCGAACACGATGACCTTGAAGGCACTACTCCTATAAAAATAGACCAAGGCTGTGGTCAAAACCGCTAATGGAATGGTGTTGTTATACAAGTGTTCGACGGAACCATGGATGAACGGACTGAATGCGATGCCCTGTAGACCGTTCAAACGACGGGGATAAATACCATGCGTATTGAAATTCGATCCTGTGATCAACTCAAGCCAAAAAACGAACCAAATGGACAATACCGCGAACAATGGAACGATCAATAAGCCTAACGAAAACCGCAAATCCCCTTTTTCAGTCATTCCTTTAAAATTGCAATTAACTTACCAGAAATGCAAAATCTGATAAATTGTCATCCTGCTATTTCCGTATTTTTACCCTATGAACGAACCCTTAGCAGAACGCATCCGACCTAAATCCTTAGACGAATACGTCAGCCAAGGGCATCTTGTGGGCACCGATGGCTCGTTAACGAACCAAATTACCTCAGGGGTCATTCCATCGTTGATTTTTTGGGGTCCCCCAGGTACTGGAAAAACGACATTGGCCCATATTATCGCTGAAGAAAGTGAACGTCCTTTTTATACCTTGAGTGCCATAAGCAGTGGGGTCAAAGACGTTCGCGAAGTCATCGAAAAAGCAAAAAAAGGCGGTGGTTTGTTCACTGCGAAAAACCCCATCCTTTTTATTGATGAAATCCATCGGTTCAGCAAATCACAACAAGATTCTTTATTGGGTGCCGTAGAAAAAGGCTGGGTCACCCTAATCGGGGCGACCACTGAAAACCCTAGTTTTGAAGTAATTCCGGCACTGCTGTCAAGATGCCAGGTCTACGTTTTGAATCCTTTTTCCAAAGAGGATCTTCAGTCGCTCCTTGACCGGGCCGTGAAGACGGATCCCATTTTAAAAACGAAAAAAATCAAGATCGAAGAAACCGAAGCCTTATTCAGACTTTCAGGGGGTGATGGAAGAAAACTATTGAATATTTTCGAATTGTTGATCAATTCGGAACCTTCGGAAGACATTAAGATTACCAATGACAAGGTATTGCAGCGGGTCCAAAAGAACACGGTACTCTATGACAAGACCGGCGAACAGCATTATGACATCATTTCGGCCTTTATCAAATCGATACGGGGCAGCGACCCCAATGCAGCCGTTTATTGGTTGGCACGTATGATCGAAGGGGGCGAAGACGTGAAGTTCATTGCCCGCCGTATGTTGATACTCGCTTCGGAGGATATTGGTAACGCCAACCCCACGGCCCTGGTTTTGGCCAATGCCACCTTCCAAGCGGTAAACACCATCGGCTACCCTGAAGCCCGGATCATTTTGAGCCAATGTGCCACATATTTGGCTGGCTCACCGAAAAGCAATGCAAGCTATGTCGCGATCAAAAAAGCCCAAAAAACCGTTAAGGATACCGGAGATCTTTCAGTACCCTTGGCCATACGAAATGCACCGACCCAACTCATGAAGGAATTGGGTTATGGTGATGGTTATGCGTACGCGCATGATTATGAAAAAAATTTCGTGGCCTCAGAGTTCTTACCCGAAGAAATTTCAGGTACGGAATTTTACCAGCCAGGAAACAGCCAACGCGAGAATGCGATTCGTGCCTTCCTAAAACAGCGGTGGAAAGACAAGTACAATTTTTAGAATTTGATCTTAAGCTCCGTCGCTTTTTTACTTTTTCCGTCCATCTCAAGGAACCATTTTTCACCGCTCTTGTAAACGATTCCGTTTTTACCATCCTTCGTGACCATAAAGATATCCGGTGAAGAGGTAGCTCGTAGTACATAAACTACCGCCGGGCTACTATCGACCAATTGGTAGCCCTCTGCCACTGGTTGGGCATATAAGATATCTTTATCGCCCTTTGATCCGGTGGTTATCGGTGCTGGAGTCTGGTTTTCGGTACTTTCAGGCATCACGTTCACATCGCGTTCTTCAACTTCATCAATGTTTTTGACGTCGTCTTTGAAACTTACCGTGACCGTCTCCGATTCGGGTTCGGACTTTTCTTCGGTTTTCCGCCCCTCGGTGCTCCGTTTCTTTCGCAACTCGGGATCATAGGCGTACTCCATGCCCTTAAACGATGCAAAAGCTTCGGTTATCGCTTCTTGATACGACTTTTTGAAATCCTTAAGTTTCGATTTTCCCTGGACGCTGCCGAATACGAACTTCCCCTCACAATCCCTAACCAGAAGTCTGGTTTTTGTTGCGAACAAATTCGATTCGTCTTCTAAATCAAGAAGGGCTCCGAGACAAGGGTCGTCTTTGAGGTCATCAGGTAAATTGTCATCATAGACCACATTGAAATCGGCTTTATCGAACAAGAACTTGATCAAGGTACTGGTCTGAAATTCGTTCATGTTCTTAAAGGCACTGAATTTTTTAGGAACGATGACGTATTTGAAACCGTTCAGCTGTGCCGACCCATTGAAACTTAAACCGAAAACAAGGAGCGAAACAAATACAATTTTCTTCATGCTGAGCTAGTAATCAATTACCGTTCCAAGATATGATATTAAATCCTAAATGGAAAGATGCGTAATGGCTATCGGGAATATTGGTGTACCCTAAAAGATTGTCGGCCATGGCGTAGAAATTGAATTTTCCCAGCTGCCAACTCATCCCCATACCAATGTTCGACAAGGAGTATTTATCGGCGGTATATGTTGTTTTCAGGGTTAGGAAATTACCAAAACGTTTTTGGAAAAATGCCGTCAAAGCCAATTGGGGGCCCCTAGGCCGCTGCATCATGAACAATTGGGCCCCGACGCTGTTGATATAATCGAACCGATCAAGGTTTATCTTCGGTTTGATGTCACAGTCACAATCATTACTACGGGGGTCCTTTTGGCCGAAATTATGTCGGATCGAACCGTATAACTTGATCGGTCTCATGGCCAAATAAGCATCTTCATCGGTTTCAAAGGGCACCAATCTTTCGATTTCATCGACAAGTTCTTGCCAAATATCACTGGTAAGATTGGTCAGATCCTCAGGTAGGATGATCTCAATACCTTCATTGGAAGCGGCGCCGTTCAACGTATAATTCTTTACGTTCTTATTGTAATAGATGAAACCGAGGTCCAAGACGCTGCCCGTTATGACGGTCTGCCTGCTTAGCTCATGGGTAAATCCGAAATCCATACCCAACCCTAGGTTACCGCCCAAGAGCGATTTACGAATAAGTAGTTTGGAGAGTTCCTCCCGGGTTGCTGCGGAATCGTCAGTGAGAATATCAAGCAGTTCATCGACCCCTGAGGTACGCATACGTACATCGGCCACCAAGGTATTGCGCAATAAATTGTTCTCGCCGACCGTCGTCACGAAATACCCATCGTTCTTGGCCGATCGGAATTCGAATACACTGGAGTAAAGCTTTGCCCTCACCCCGACGGTCCACTTTTGGTTGAGCTTTCGGTTCAGCCCGAAATGAAACACATTGACCGCCTCCCCTTGGTTTGCGAAATGGTTCAGACTGAACCTTCTATTAATATTCGGTGCATTGCCCTCGAAGGCCAATATGGCGATATCCTTGGGCCAAAATTGTGAAATGAACCCTTCCCCATACACTCCGAAAGAATAGTAGTCATTCGGTCGATTCGCAGTTCGAAACCCTCCGCTGAAAACCTCAATGGTGCCGCTGGCTCCAAATTCATCGTTTTGACCCAACCCATTGATCGCACGGTCGCGTAATTTGGTTGTGAAGTCGATGCCATCATCAGCGAACAGGTCGTTTACCGTGATGCCGCTGGTTCCGGCTTGGAAGGTCAAGCCTGAAAGTAAGGGCAGGCCTGCATGCCATTGCTGTATCGTCTTCACTCCGGGATTCAGCATTGCGGATTGGGGGATCTCATAAAAATCGTACAGTAGCTGTCGATTTTGCGCAGTGAGTCCGCCCACACCGAAAACCAATGTGACCAAAACCATTGTCAGTAGTTTTCTCATAGTAGTCTTACCCTAAATACTGCGCTGGATCTTAAAATGATTAGAGGTTGTGGGGCCGAAGATTGACTGGTGTTGTCACCAAGGTTGGTTCCGACCACCCGTATATCGGTGGTATTGATCAAGATATCAAGGTTCCTTCCTCCGGGCCCATAGGTGATTTGACGCTCGATCAGGGCCGTTGGTTCCGGTTGGATGATGAAATTCTCCGTATCAAGCACATTTCCCGCGGCATCCAAGAATTCGATCAAAATATCCAGTTGCTTGCTCGTGGTATTCTCAACCTGATAGGTAATGGTACCGTCCAACACGTTGTCGGCGACGAAGTCTTGATTGAAGGCTTCAAAAGTGAAGGTTTGGGTATAAAATGCACCTATTGGCGCCTGATTAATGGTATTCTCATCCGATTCGAAATAAAAAATACTGGTCGCCGCGGTGGGAATGACTTCCAAATCATCAACCTGATCGAAGTTCTGTTCATCGGCACATGCGCCCAGGGCCAAAAACAAAAAAACTATCGCAATACCGAAAATCGTCCGGTTCATCTTCTGAGGTTTGTAGGTAGAACAGCTAAGTGGTCCTGTTACCCTACTATAACTTCATAAAAATGATTTTATTTCGCCCAAATCGGTAATAATCGGACAAAACCCATGCTCGGGTTCATCGTTTGAATTAAAGTGGAGCCCATACATTCCGAGCTTCATGGCACCCAAGATATCGGCTTCAAGGTTATCTCCGATCATCAATGACTTTTCCGGACTTGCCCCGGCTTTCGCCAAGGCCATTTCGAATATGCCCGGATCCGGTTTTTTAACTCCCGCCATTTCTGAGTTGACCACAATGGAGAAAAACGCATCGAGATCGGCATTTCTAAGCTTCTTATCCTGAACCCGATCGAATCCATTGGTTATGATATGCAACTTATAATGCGGTTTCAAATAGGTCAAAATTTCATAGGCTCCCGGAAAAACGTGGTTAAACGAGGAAAGGGTATCGATATAGGCATCTGAAAGGGTATCGATGACCGCATCGGGAAGTTGCACCCCCAAGGCCTGAAAAGAGCGCTGCAATCGCTCAAAACGCAGTGTTTGCTTGGTCACCTTGTTTTCACGAAACAACTTCCAATAGCTATGGTTTATGGGTACATAATGTTGCAAGAATGCCTCTAAATCGACCGCTATGCCGATTTCAGCGAATATTTTACCAAAGGTAAGGGCCGAATTTCGCTCGAAGTCCCAAAGGGTATGATCCAAATCGAAAAAGACATCGGTGACCCTTTCTTTAAACATAGTACCGCTTTACCATAGCCTCATACAATTCAAGCCAGTTTATTTTATGCTTACTGCCCAACAATTGATTCGAGAACACCATGACGAAATCACTACCGACCTGTTTGGCCTCATCGAACAAAGGATCGGTCAAGGCAAAAACCTCATCTTTGGTGGTACAGTTGACCAGGGCATGGTCGCAAAAAGCAAACGGATGTATCTTGATCGGTTGTTGTACCTCAAGATTGATATCGTAAAAATAGAAGGGTGAGCTGGTGCCGGCGCGATAGCCGATCCGATGGGTGAACCCCATGGAATAATCATCGGTAAACTCGGCCTCGACTAGATTTCTGTAGGTTTCCGGCAAGACGACTTTGTTGTACCGCATCCTTGAACTGTTCACCGGCCGATTGATCAACTGGGACAAGCGCGCCTTCTCTTCGATCAAAATAGCATTGTTCATGGAAGAGGCCATCGACGCACTCAACGACACCCTACTATAATCGGCTATGGACTTGATCAAAAAGCGGAATTTGTTCTTGTGGATGGAAATATTCTTGTCATGCCGAGAGTAATCGGCAAATTGAAAGAAGAACATCGTTTTCATCTTGAAACGCTTGTGTATAGCGATCAAACCGGAAAAATTGTCAAAGGGGTCTTTTTTTGGATCGAACCAAACGGCCACCCTTCTTGCCAACCTTCGTAACTTAAACCGGCCCAAATCATGTACAAAACCCGCAAAACCCCTTGAAAAACCGCGGAGTGCATAGGAATGCGAACTGGTTACGTTGATTATGGACGTAAAACGATATGTTTTTGGTCGATACATCAAATCAGGAAAACGTTCTTGTAACAACATAAGCAGTTTCTTCGACCAAAGATCGACCAATGGCCGTTCCAAAAACCCTTCTTGATGGGCAAGCCCTGTCTCTGGTGGAAATCGTCCTAAATGATCTTTTACATGGGGCAAGTATTCTTCATACCTACTCAATAAATAAAAACTCGCCGCAAAGATGTCGAAGGGCACATTGCTGCGCTCCCCTGCCTCGAAAAAACAGGGCAGACCGTCCCAATTCCCCATTTTTAGGGCAATATCATTGATCCCTTGTTCGAATAACAGGTCATTCGACCGAATGAAAAACTCATTCTGTAAAGGTTTTTTGGTGTAGGTGATCTTGGGGCCCTTATGCTTTATAAAATCCTCGACTTTTGTCGTAAAATCGACTTCTACCCCTAAAATCCGTGTAAAAAGATGCCTGGCCGTATAACTGAACCTGTTGGTTATCTTATGGGTGTAGACAAGTAGCATAGTCTTCAAAACCCAAATGTACGAATATCACCGCCAACCCGTCACCGCCGATAAGAACCGTGAATTACTCAAAGAATGCCTTCGTCGGCAAAGCTGAAATAGTTTTTTTCGGCCAAGATCACATGATCCAATATTTTGATGTCGATGATATTCGCGGCATTTTTCATTTTTTTGGTCACTTGCTTGTCTTGATTACTTGGCCGTAATGACCCGGAAGGATGGTTGTGGATCAATATGAGGCCTATGGCCCCTAGCTCAAGACTTCGCTTTAACACCAACCTCACATCGACCAGTGTTCCTGTGATACCCCCTTTACTGATCAGATCTTTTGCCAAAAGCTTGTTCGAATTGTTGAGGTATAGGACCCAAAATTCTTCATGGGGCAAATCACCGATTACAGGATACATCAACTCGAATACATCGGAACTTTTATGGATCCTCAGCGAACGGAATGCACCAACCAGTCGTTTTCTCCGTCCTAATTCAAGGGCTGCGGTTATGGTAATGGCCTTGGCTTCACCGATGCCTTTGAAGTGCAACAAGCGGTCGACCGAAAGCCTTCCTAATTTATCAAGATCATGATCGACACTTGAAAGAATGCGTTTGGAGAGTTCTACGGCACTTTCATAGCGGTTTCCGGAGCCGATAAGGATGGCAATGATCTCGGCATCGGAAAGGACGGAGCTTCCTTTTTCCAAAAGCTTTTCCCTAGGCTTGTCATCAATGGCCCAATCCTTTATGGCCAGGTGCTGTTTCGGTATCCCCATTCGTTTTTATGGTTTTTGCCACTTCTTTGGCATGCTTTCCTTAATTTGTAAAAAAACGAAAGGATGAAGTCAATTTTTGATACCCGGCACCATGGCGAGATCATGACCCGTCTAGAACAGCTCCAACCGGATTCTCCGCGGCAATGGGGTAAAATGACTGCCGCACAAATGGTTTGGCATTGTCAGTTTCCTTTAAAACTGGCCATTAAGAACGAACCCCATAAGGTAAAGGGCAACCCGTTGGTACGGTGGTTGTTCAAAAAATCAATGTACAATGACAAGCCTTGGCGCAAAAACCTTCCGACGGCGCCGGGATTGGTAGCAAAAGAGGATAAGGATTTTATGGTCGAGCTTCCAAAACTAAAAGCGTTGATCGACGAATGCCATGGGGTGAAAAACCGGGAAGAATGGAACCCCCATCCATTGTTCGGCACCTTTACCCGAGAGCAATGGGGACAAATGCAGTACAAACATCTCGACCACCATCTGCGCCAATTCGGCCTTTGATCGACACGCCTTCATTCTTCTTCGTCAGCCTGTTCGAACTGCTGCTCGATACGGGCCCTAGTATCGTTGATGCTTCTGTTTTCTTCCAAAATACTATTTGAAAAACCGATCATTACCGCCATTAACGTCATTGAAAGTAAGCGCAGGAGCTTAGCAGAACGTTTCATCGTACCATGCTTTTTCATGTTTGATGGATTTCAAAAGCCGTTCCTAAGATGTCCGAACTGACAAAATTGCCTAAAATCTGCTGAGTAAGGCCTCAACATCAAGTCCGCCGTAATTTCCTGAACTCATTAAAAGCAAGGCGGTATTGGCGAAGTCTTTTTCAAACAAATAGGCTTCGAAGGCCTTCGGATCGGTGAACACCAGTAAATCTTCGCGCTTGAAAGCACTCTTTATGCGATCTGGTGACACCTCGTCCAACCGTTTGATCTTGACGGCCTCTGGCGAATAAAATACGACCGCTTCGTCTGCCTTATCGAGGGCATTTCGATATTGTTCGAGAAAGTCATGGTTCAAACTGCTGTAGGTATGCAATTCGAGACAGGCCAGCAAGTGATGCTCAGGGTACTGCTCCCGCAAGGCCGCGGTTGTTGCCCCTACTTTGCTCGGGGAATGTGCAAAATCCTTAAACGCTACCCGATTCGATTTCTCTGCGATTTTCTCCATTCGTTTACTGGCACCCTTGAAGCTTGCTATGGCCTCATAAAAATCCGTTTCATCAACGCCCATTTGCTGGCAGATCCATTTTGCCCCCATCACATTACCTAAATTATGTCGACCGAATACCTGCAAGGGTAACGGACCATCTTCGGTCCGCAGATAGGTTTCACCTCCAATCACTTCATATTCCGGAACGGCATAGGGGAACTTTCGAATGGTGTTCTCCGTAGCCTCGACCACCTGGACTACCGTTGGATCTTCCGAAAAATAGGTAATACTACCACCACGGACGATCCCATCGATAAAGGTTTGAAATTGGGCCACATAGTTCTCAAAAGTCGGAAAGACATTGATATGATCCCATGCGATACCGCTCAAGAGCGCGATATTCGCCTGGTATAAATGGAATTTTGGTCGTCGGTCTATGGGCGAACTCAAATACTCGTCGCCTTCCAGTACGATGAAATCATTGGTTTCGGTCAAATGGACCATACGTTCGAACCCATCCAATTGGGCCCCAACCATATAATCCACTGATATATCGTGGTAATCCAATACATGTAAGATCATGGAAGTAATCGTGGTCTTCCCATGGCTACCGCCGATAACGACCCTTGTTTTGTCTTTCGATTGTTCATAGAGGAATTCCGGATAGGAGAAGATCTTCACTCCCAGCTCCTGGGCCCGCTCCAATTCAGGGTTGTCGGGTTTGGCGTGCATTCCCAAAATAACGGCATCAAGGTCGGCGGTTATCTTTTCAGGAAACCAACCGAAGGTTTCGGGCAAAAGGCCTTTGGCTTTTAACCTTCCCTTGGAGGGTTCAAAAATAATATCATCACTTCCCGTTACCGTATACCCTTTATAGGCCAAGGCCAAAGCAAGGTTGTGCATGGCGCTACCGCCGATTGCGATAAAATGGATTTTCATTGAAATGGATTTCGCATCAAAGATAGCCATTGGCCTTGAGGAATATTTTTAACTTCATACAGAAATTTGCGCCTATGAACCTATCATCTTTGGTTTCGAAAGAAATCATGCCAGGGTACCACGGAAAAATGGTCCATGGAGAAAAACTAAGTTGGGTCTTTTGGACTGTCGAGAAAGACGCTGAAGTTCCCATACACCAACACCATCACGAGCAGATCATGCACGTGGTCGAAGGGGAATTCGAATTCACCCTTGACGGAAAAACCTCGGTTTACCGTGCAGCTGATGTCGTGGTCATCCCTTCCGATACCCCACATGGCGGAAAAGCATTGACCCCATGCAAACTAATGGACGTTTTCAGTCCGGTAAGGGAAGCGTACAAATGATCGTTTCCTTAAAAAACAAACGTGCCTTGATCGGTGGGAGCAGCCGGGGTATCGGAAAGGCCATTGCCAAACAATTGGCCGAAAGTGGTGCCCAGGTTACCCTTATGGCAAGAAGTGAAAAACTGCTGCAAGAGATTATCACCGATTTACCAACCCATGAAAGACAACAACATGGATACCTTGTGGTCGATTTCAACGATTTCGAAGGGTATAAAAGGGTTCTAGCGCGGTTTTTCGCCAATAACCATATCGATATCCTTGTCAATAATACCCAAGGCCCCGAAGCGGGAGGTGCCCTTGAAAAATCGGTCGAGGATTATCAAAAGGCATTCGATCAGTTGTTCAAATCGGTGGTCTATACCACGCAACTGGCCCTGAAGGAAATGCAACGGTCGAACTGGGGACGAATCATTAATGTCGCTTCGATTTCGGTCAAGGAACCCTTGAATTATTTGGCCCTTTCGAATACCATACGAGCTGCCGTTGTTACTTGGGCAAAGAGCCTTGCGATCGATGTCGCACGGGACGGGATTACGGTAAACAACATATTGACCGGGTACTTCGACACCGAACGTCTGGCATCACTGAATGCCAAGAAAGCTGAAAAAATGGGGATCGAAGAAGCTGAGGTACGCTCCGAAATGGAAAAAAAGGTACCTGCTAACCGCATCGGGAATCCTGAAGAGTATGGGTTTTTAGTCGCTTTTCTGGCTTCGGACAAGGCCGCTTATATCAACGGTATCAACCTTCCGATCGATGGCGGACTCCTAAAGTCTTTATAGAAAAAATCCCAAAAGCGTAAGGAATTCGCATTTTTTGCTACATTTAATTGATAACTAACTAATTATATTCCTTATGAATGCAAAAGTTTTTATGGCCGTACGGATATTGTTGGGCTTGTTCGTTTTGGTCTTCGGACTGAATAAGTTTTTTCAGTTCCTGCCCGCCTTTGAATTGACCGGTGACCCTCTTGAGTATTTCACCGCTTTATCGAAAAGCCAGCACTTGACCATGGTCGGTGTGGTCGAGACCTTGGCCGGCCTGGCGTTGATTTTCAACAAATGGGGCGCTTTAATGGCCGTGGTTTTGATGAGTATTTCGGTTTGCGCCGTACTATTCCATGCCACCTTGGATCCTCCGAATATCGGACCTGCCCTGGCCCTATTGGTCTTGAACGTGCTTGCCTTGGTCGGATACAAGGATCGATACGCCGAGATACTGAAAGCTTGACCTGAATCGCAAAAGCCCCAAACGGGGCTTTTTTTTTACCTCAATGAAACCCCAGCGTCACTCGTTCAAGGTACGCGACCACTATTTTTAGGTTTGACTACACGTTCACCTAAAGTACTTTCAGGTTCTAATCAAAATTTGAATCCCATGGAAACAATGAAAAAAATTACACTGAAAACGCCGTGCACCGAAGATTTTGAAGGTTTTGAACCGACCCGATCCGGGGGCTTCTGCCAAAGCTGCAGCAAGGAAGTCATCGATTTTACCCAAATGGGCAGAGACGAGATGATGCAACGTCTGGAACACGGAAAAGATGCCTTGTGCGGTCGTTTCAAGATCGGTCAACTATTCGATCCCCTCAAGCGTAGACATGGACTGCGATTGGCCGGTTTCTCACTATTGGGCGTTTTGGCTACCCAAAACTTGCAGGCACAAGAGGTCACGACCTCAATCGATACTGATAAAGCCGTAGTTACCGCGACCGTGGGTGAATCCATAGTCTCAGGAACCGTATTCGATGACCAGGGTATTCCGATGGTCGGAGCCAATGTAGTCTTGAAGGATAGTGAACTTTGGACAACAACGGACTTCAACGGTAAGTTCGAATTTCCAAAACCCCTAAAAGTAGGGGACACTTTGCTTTTCAGTTTCTTGGGCTATGACACCAAGTCTTATGAGGTCACGAAAGAGACAGGCCAAAAGGTGGTGATTACGGTACAATTCGATCAAGCCGATATCCTCTTAATGGGTGAAGTCATGGTAGAAGGACTCTATAGCAGTACGCCGGACCCGATCAAAAAACATCCCCAAAACAGAAGATAATGCGGATCTTTATCCTAATGTATCTTACATGTATTGCGGCATTTGGGCAATGGGAAGCAAAGAATGGCATTGCCTACCATAAAGCCGATAGCATTGCCGCAATACATCATGGGATGTCACTTGACAACCTACCGCTACTTGCATTTCGCCTGACCAAAGACCTACCGACCGAGCATGAAAAATTCAGGGCGATTTTCACATGGGTAAGCACCAACATCGCAAACGATTACGATGCCTTCACCAAAACAAAGCACCGGCGTCAAAAATTAAGGAAAAAGCCTTTGGCATTCGAACAATGGAACCGCAAGTATTTGCCGACCATGTTCAAAAACCTATTGAAGAAGAAAAAAACCGCTTGTAGCGGATATGCCTATCTGATTCGCGAACTTTCATCTTTATCAGGGCTTGATTGCCGCATCGTGGATGGTTACGGACGTACCGCGCATACCACTTTGAATGAACAAAGTGTTGCCAACCATTCATGGAATGCCGTTGATTTGGAGGGAAACTGGTATTTATGCGATGCTACTTGGTCGGCAGGAAGCATCCGGTTTGAAAAGGAGTCCATATCCTTCAAACCCGATTTCAATGACATCTATTTCTTGCCCGACCCTAAACTGTTCATCAAGAACCATTATCCGATCGAGCCACGGTGGACCTTGCTCGAAGAGCCACCCTCCTTCAAGACGTTTATCACTGGACCTATTATTTATCGATCGGCGTTCAAAAACCGATTAAACCCAACCTACCCTGCCACCATGGACGTCGCGCTCAAAGTCGACCAACCCCTTGAGTTCACCATAGAACAACTTGACAATCCGGCTGACCGGCCGATGCGGTTCGTTATCAATAAAAATGGAAAAACCACAGAGATCGACCCGATCCACTACCGCAATGGTGATACCATCCACCTTCGGCATTCCTTCAAAAAGCGAGGGCAATACGACCTCCATATCTTCTCAGGTAACCAGGCCATTTCAACCTATGTCGTTAAGGTCGTTCGGTAATCCAATGAAAGAACGATCAAGCGATTTCTAAAAACTGAGTTTATCTTTAAAAAGGTAAGACTGTCGTCTAGAGACCTCGATTTCTTCCCCATTGCCCATGACCAGCTTCAGTTTGCCATTGAACCATGGCACCACTTCTTTGATGAAATTCGTATTGACGATCTGCTGTCGATTGGTCCTGAAAAAGTTGGCTTCAGGAAGCTTTTCCTCGATCTGTTGCAATGATTTATAGAGCATGGGCCGCTCTTCGGCGAAAAACACCCGGGTATAGTTGCCAACGATTTCAAAATGGGAGATTTCATCGATTTTGACCAACCAGCAACGTTCCCCATCTTTTATGAAGATCTGACTACTTCCGGTCAATCTTGTTGCGGTGGTGTCCGTATCCGAAGTTTTCTCAAGCTGGACCTTGACTTTCTCAATGGCCAGACCAAAACGCTTGGCATTAATGGGTTTTAAAAGGTAATCCAAAGCGTTGTATTCGAATGACTTGATAGCATATTCATCGAATGCCGTTGTAAATACGGTAATCGGGACCTCATCGAGCATTTCGAGTAGATCGAACCCGTCTTTCTCGGGCATATTGATATCCAAAAACAACAGATCCGGAAGTTCTTTTTGCAGCAGCTCAAAACCCATATCCACATTCTCGGCCTCTCCGACCAACTCGATTTCGTCGAAAGTCTTGATCAGCTCTTTCAACTCATTTCGGGCCAACCGGGAATCTTCAACGATAACTGCCCGTATTTTCATGTCAATGGAATTTTGATGGTAGCTTTCACTTCTCCGGCATCTTCACCCAATTCAAAACGGGCTTGGTCACCGTATAACAATCGTAAGCGCTGTCTGATGTTTTTTAATCCCAATTGGGTACTGTTCTTTGCGATTTGCAAAACACCGGTATTCTTGACGACTATCGTCAAAACCGAGGCTTCACTTTGAATCGACAACAAAATCCTCCCACCGTTTTTTAGCGTTGCAATGCCGTGCTTGGCCGCATTTTCGATAAGCAATTGAATGATCATCGGTGGGATTTGCAGTTGCAGACAACCGGGGTCGACCTCTTCAACATATTCCAACCGGTCTTCGAACTGTATCTTGGAAAGCGCGATGTAATTCTCGACCATTTCCAGCTCCTCTGAAACCGCAATGGCATTCACGTTGTTCTTGGTCAACGAGTAGCGGAGCATTTCAGAAAGTTTGGTCAGCATCTCACGTGATTTTTCAACGTCTTCGAGCATCAAACCTCGAATGTTGTTCAAGCTATTGAACATGAAATGTGGGTTGATCTGCCCTTTCAGGGTGTTCAATTGGGCCTGCTTCAAATTGGTATTCAATTCGAGTCGTTCGATACGATCTTTATTGATCTTCATCAAGAGTTTGATGACCAAATAGGTAATGACCCAACATGAGGTGATGAACAACGAATTGAAGACGACGATCCAAGGGCTGTCAAAGGCCTTTAAAATGCCTTTTTCCGCCTCCGTTATGGTAGGGCCAAACTTGACATAGAGCACCCCGAAACCGATATTCAGACCACCATAGATGATCGAGGCCACTAACGAACTGACCACGATCTTTATCAATTCCTTTAGCCCGAAATCCTCGAAGAAAACATTGTGCTTCAAATAGTATCGGAGCAATGTGGTCGTTAGAATACCGATACCTATTCCCGTAACGATGGAGAAGACCATAAAGGCCGTACTCAACTTGTTCAGAAAAAAAATCGAGATGAGGTTGATAAAACCCCATCCCGCGAATTGCAACGTCCAGAAGAGTCGATTTCTGCCTTTCTCGCTAATGTTCATATTCGAATATTGCTAACGTATCAAAGATATTAAGGATCTGATTAATTGATGACATGAAACAGGAGCCGACCTATCAAAAACCCAAGACCGAAAAAGACCACAATGGTCCCAAAGGTAATCCCAATGAGCTTGAGAAACCCTTTTTTAGTGGTAATGGTCGACCAACTTAACGGCTTTTTTCCGTGCTGATCCGGGGTTTCACACTTGACAAAGGCCGGTGTCCGGTTCAACAGAACCGCGTGTACCAGCATGAGAAGGCCTGCCGATAATAACAAGGTCGGTTGTAGGGCTTCGGCTTTACCTTGATACACCAGGGTGGCCGTTAGCATCAAGATCAAACCGGCACATATCGATGTATAAAGGGGCAGGTTTTTCCTTTTCATGGTATATGTTTTCGTTAAACGGTTTTCTCGATCGGTTTCGATCCATTGAATACTACCGATCCGATAAGGGTCAGACCGATGTACAAGGGGAAAAAGTTGTCAAGGGTCGCCCCTTTCATCCCTAATTCGACGATTCCCGTCAAAACGGAAAGTGCGCCAATGGCGAATACTACTTTTTTGGTGTTTTCCATGGTTTTCATTTGATTGATTTTTTATGGTTGGACAATAAGACAACATGCAATCCCGCTGCGGTGATCAAAGTGGAGATCATCGCTGGATCTACCGAAAGAAAGCCCGCTACGAGGATGACGGATGCCCATAACAGGGCACTCAAAATTTCGATATGCGCTATTCTTTGGATGATGGTACTGAATTTCATTTTTTTACTTTAGATGATGGACTCGGTTCCTAATTAGAGTAAAATGCTCAAAACCAAGCTTACGATTATTTTTACCAGCGTTATCATTTTGTTTTTGATTGTATTAGCACTTCTGTACAACACAAAAGTATAGGAAGCATGGGGTGACGGAAACTAAATTATGACGAACGGTAAAGGGAGCTTACCGAACGGTAATGGAAAGGCGCCAAATTGAAAAAGCGGTTTATTTTTCGGGAGGGAATTTGGCGAATACCTTGAATACCACCTTTCTAAGGGCTTCTTCACGCACACTGGGTGAGGCATTATCGCGATACCCACTTTCGCTGATCGCCTGCCAAAACAAGGCGTTTTTTTGGGCATCGACGAAATCGAACTGCAGTCTACGTTGCCATCCTGAGTTGCCAAGGGGGATACCGACCGAAACACCACCCCCTACATTGCGCCCGGTTCCGCCAACACCGACACCGACATTGTTGCTGGCCGTATTGCGAAACTCGCTGCTCAGGATATTGATATAAAAATCAGGTTCTTCGGCCAACAAATACCCTTTTCCGGCCAGGGTCGTATCGAGATGGTGTAAAAGCCGTTTCTCATCCAACTGACTCAGTCCCGTTTCCATATCGATAAAGTAGTTATACGTACTGTAATTGTCAAAGTCGGTGGTGCGATCATAATCATAGCTGACCTTGACCGAAGCACAGGAAAGTCCGATGAGGACAAGAAACAAGACAAGGATCGCGGAAGTTCTCATAACATGGGGTTCCTCATAAATTTACGAAGAATTCCATGGCCCATGGGCGATTCACCGAACTATTCGTTCAACAGCTGCCAAAGCTTGTCTTTCAATTCCTGTACGCCTTGATGTGCGACCGACGAAATAAAAAGATAGGATACGTCTTTGAAATCCGGTTTGATCATGGCGTCCATTTCACCGATCAGTTCCTCATCGAGCATGTCGCATTTGGAGATGGCCACCAATCTTTTTTTATCCAACAGCTCCGGATTGTATCTGCGCAGTTCATCAAGCAAGATCTCATATTCCTTTGAAATATCGTTGCTATCGGCCGGTATCAAGAAAAGTAAGGTCGCATTCCGTTCGATATGCCGCAAGAAATAGTGCCCCAAACCTTTGCCTTCGGCAGCACCTTCGATGATTCCGGGAATATCGGCCATCACGAAACTTTGAAAGTCACGGTGTTCGACGATACCCAAATTGGGTTTCAAGGTGGTAAACTCGTAATCGGCGATTTTCGGTTTCGCCGAGGTCATTACCGATAACAAGGTCGACTTACCGGCATTTGGGAAACCGACCAAGCCCACATCGGCCAAAACCTTGAGCTCTAAGGTAAGCTGTCGTTCTTCGCCCCCGGTACCGGGTTGCGCGTATCGTGGAGTCTGATTCGTAGGCGATTTGAAATGCCAATTACCGCGCCCCCCCATGCCGCCTTTGGCGACGATTTCTTCTTGATCATGCTCGGTAATCTCAAAAAGCACGGCATTCGTTTCAGTATCGCGGATCACGGTGCCGAGTGGCACTTCGATAAAAACATCGCTACCGTCGGCCCCAGTACTGCGGTTCTTGCTACCGTGTTCACCATGGCCTGCCTTAAAGTGCTTCTTGAATTTGAACGTAACCAAAGTCCAAAGGTTGTTGTTGCCTTTGACGATGATGTGGCCACCCCGGCCCCCATCTCCCCCATCAGGCCCGCCTTTGGCCACATATTTCTCACGGTGCAAATGGGAAGACCCCTTGCCACCGTTGCCCGAAGCAACATGTATCTTAACGTAGTCTACGAAATTACCTTCGGTCATTGTTTAGGATTTCTAGAATGGATCCCGCATGACCCTGTCGGTCAACCGGGATGAACCGGTTTTACAAACCGTCGATGACGGTGCTAAGTCGTTGGGTAATCTCGTCGATCCCACCTATTCCGTTGACGGAATGGAATTTCCCTTGGGCCTCATAGTAAGCCTTCAAAGGAGCCGTCTTTTGGTTGTACTCATCGAAACGGTTTCGGATCTTGTCCTCATCTTGATCATCACTACGACCACTTTGTTTGCCCCTTTCCAACAATCGGGCGACAAGCACATTGTCGTCGGCTTCCAGGGCAATCGTAGCGTCGACCTTCATATCCTTTGATTCCAAAAAATTATCCAACGCCAAAGCTTGTGCCTCGGTACGCGGAAACCCATCAAAAATGAACCCAGCGGCTTCCGGGTTCTTTTCCACCTCGTCTTTCAACATATCGATAGTTACCTCATCGGGAACAAGGTCACCGCGATCGATGTAGGACTTGGCCAATTTCCCGAGTTCGGTATCGTTCTTCATATTATATCGAAAAACGTCGCCGGTCGAAATATGCTTTAGATTGTATTTTTCTTTTAAAAATCCCGCTTGGGTTCCTTTTCCCGCACCGGGTTTTCCAAAAAGTACCAGATTGATCATCGCTGTTTGGTTTAGTTGGTATACTTCTCTTAGGTTTCGACCCAATTCGTTATAATCGAGTCCGTATCCTACAATAAAACTGTTGGGAATCTCGATTCCCACATAATCGATCGAATATTCCCCATTGTAAATCTCCGATTTGTAGAACAAGGAAGCGATCTTGAATTCCTTTACGTTGGTATTCGAAAAAAGATGGACCAACTGTTGCAGGGTCCTTCCCGTATCGATAATATCTTCCAAAATAATGACGCTACGGCCCTCGATATCTTCGGAAACATCCAATAAGGTCTCAACAATACCGGTCGAGGTCAACCCCTGATAAGAGCTCAACTTAACGAAAGTCACCTCACAAGGGTGGTCATAGGCTTTCAAAAAATCGGAAACGAACATGAAAGAGCCATTGAGTACCCCCACGAAAATGGGTGTTTCGTCGCCATAATCCCCTGCGATTTGATCAGCCATTCGCCGAACCGCCGCCAAAATCTCCGTTTCGCTGAGAAACGGTTTAAAGGATTTGTCATGTAAACGTATCAAAGGTCTCATTTTCACAGGAGCGCAAAGATAGCATTTTTTGAATGCGCCCTTGCCGGCATGCCTTTATCCTTTGGTGAATTCGATGTATTTTTGCTAGCATTACAACATCGTCATGCAGTATTTTTCGTCATCATTTAAATTAGGAATCGTAGGTGGAGGGCAATTGGGAAAAATGCTCTTATACGAGACCAGGAAGTGGGATATCCGTACCAAAGTAATGGACGCCTCTCCGGAAGCCCCTAGCCGATTGGCATGTGATGAGTTCGTCTTGGGCGATCTTTTGGATTTCGAAACGGTATACCGGTTTGGGAAAGACTGCGATGTAGTGACCATAGAAATCGAAAATATCAATACCGACGCTTTGGAACGGTTGGAAAACGAAGGGGTGACCGTCTACCCACCGACCAAGGCCTTAAGGATCATACAGAACAAAGCGACCCAAAAACTATTTTATACGGATCATCAGATACCCACCGCCCCGTTTACGCGGTTTGCCTATACCTCTGAAATCAAAGACAGCCTGGCCAACGGTGGGGTACAATTGCCTTTCGTATGGAAAAGCGCCCAGTTCGGGTACGATGGGCAAGGGGTGAAAATTGTACGCAAGGCAGAGGACCTTGATGCTTTGCCGAATGTCGAATGCATTGCCGAAACCCTAATCCCCTTTAAAAACGAATTGGCCGTCATCGTGGCGCGCAGCGCCAATGGATCGATCAAGACCTACCCGGTCGTCGAAATGGAATTCCACCCTGAGGCCAATCAGGTGGAATACGTCATTTGCCCGGCGCGTATCGATCAAGCAGTAGCCAAAAAAGCCAGGGAGACCGCATTAAAGGTTTCAGAGAACATCAAACAAGTTGGGCTTTTGGCCGTTGAGATGTTCCAGACCGAAGATGACTCCATATTGGTCAACGAAGTGGCGCCTCGGCCCCATAACAGTGGTCACTACAGCATCGAAGCCAGTTATACCAATCAATTCGAACAACACATTAGGGCTATTTTAGGGTTACCTTTGGGCAACACGGATAGCAAGGTCGCGGGGGTAATGGTCAACCTTGTCGGAGCTGAAGGCCATACCGGTGCGGTGATTTATGAGAATATGGAACAAATCCTTGAATTGGAAGGTGTCACCCCGCATATCTATGGAAAAAAACAGACCCGGCCATTTCGAAAAATGGGCCATGTGACCATCGTGGATCCCGATATGGCCAAAGCAAGGCAATTGGCCCAACAAGTAAAAGAAACGATAATCGTAAAAAGCAAATGAGCAAAGTAGCCGTAATCATGGGCAGTACCAGTGATCTGCCCGTCATGCAAGATGCCGTTGATATCCTGAAAGGTTTCGATATCGAAGTCGATGTCGATATCGTTTCGGCACATCGAACGCCTGAGAAATTATTCGAATTCGGAAAAAATGCCCACACCAATGGCTATAGCGTCATTATCGCAGGTGCGGGCGGCGCAGCCCATTTACCGGGTATGGTGGCGTCCTTGTCCCCGCTGCCGGTCATCGGCGTGCCGGTCAAGAGTTCGAATTCCATCGATGGTTGGGATTCGGTCTTGTCTATCTTACAAATGCCAGGTGGGGTACCAGTGGCAACCGTAGCCTTAAACGGGGCCAAAAATGCCGGGATCTTAGCTGCCCAGATCATCGGGAGCAATGATCAATGTGTCCGCGATAAAATGGTGCTTTATAAAGAGGGTCTCAAAGAGAAAGTCATCAAAGGCGCCGAAGCCATGAAAAAAAAGCAATAATCCGAATCCGTTCGTAGCAAATTCCCATCCCAATGAACAACCCGCTGCTTCAACCCTTTGATCAAGCACCGTTCTCAAAAATCGAAAATGCCCATTTCAAGCCGGCCTTCGAACATGCCATCGAAGAGGCACGGGGCGAAATCGATGCCATTACAGCACAAAGTGAAACTCCTACTTTTGGGAATACCATTGCCAAACTCGATTTCGCAGGACAGCAACTCGGGCGGATTTCAAGTGTTTTTTTCAATCTTAATGCGGCCGAAACCAATGAGACCATTCAGCAAATCGCCCAAGAGGTATCACCCTGGTTGTCGGCCTATCAGAACGATATTATCTTGAACGAGAAGCTATTCGAAAGGATCAAGGCCGTCTATGACCAAAAATCAACGCTCGAGTTAAGCGCTGAGCAGCGTATGCTTCTCGAAAAGACCTACAAGAACTTCAGTCGAAACGGGGCCAATTTGCCGAATGATAAAAAACAGCGCTTAAGGGAAATTGACGCCACCTTAGCGCAATTGAAACTCAAATTCGGTGAGAATGTGCTGGCCGAGACCAATGTGTTCGAAATGCACTTGACCGAGGAGGGGGATTTGGATGGTCTTCCTGAACATGCCAAGGAAGCGGCTGCCCAATTGGCCAAGTCGAAAAATAGAAAAGGCTGGTTGATCACGTTGGACTACCCCAGCTACCTTCCCTTTATGAAATATGCCAAAAATAGGAGCCTGCGTAAAAAACTGGCCCTGGCCTTTGGCAGTAAGGCCTTCAAAGGCAACGACCATGACAATCAAGAGCACGTGATCGCCATTGCCAATTTGCGCTTTGAACGTGCCAATTTACTAGGGTATGACAACCACGCCCATTTCGTTTTAGAAGAGCGCATGGCCAAACGCCCGGAAACCGTATTGGGTTTTTTGGACGAACTTTTACAAAAAGCAAAACCGGCCGCTGAAAAGGAATTCAAGGAACTTCAAGATTTCGCATACAAGGCTGACGGCATCGAGACCCTTGAAAAATGGGACGGTTCCTTCTACTCCGAAAAACTGAAACAAGAGCGTTTCGATTTGGATGACGAACAACTAAAGCCCTATTTCAAGCTTGAAAACGTCATCGCTGGGGTATTCGAGGTCGCAGAACGATTGTTCGATCTTAATTTCAAGGAAGTCAATGAGGTCGAAACCTATCATAAAGAAGTAAAGACTTACGAAGTTTACAACAAACAAGGGACGTATGTTGCCTTGTTTTATGCCGATTTCCATCCCCGGAAGGGAAAAAGGGGCGGTGCCTGGATGACTTCCTTCAAACCACAATACAAACAAAACGGTGAAAATGTACGCCCGCATATTTCGAATGTCTGCAATTTCACCCCATCAACACCCAGTAAACCCTCCTTGTTGACTTTTAACGAAGTGACCACCCTTTTTCACGAGTTCGGTCATGGATTACACGGTATGTTGGCGGATACGGTTTACCCAGGACTCTCAGGAACTTCGGTCTATTGGGATTTTGTGGAGTTGCCCAGTCAAATCCTTGAGAATTGGTGCTACGAACCGGAAGCCCTAAAACTCTTCGCCAAACATTACGAGACCGGAGAAGTGATCCCACGACACTTGATCGATAAAATCAAGGCTACGGCTACCTTTCAAGAAGGCATGGCCACCCTTAGGCAGTTAAGCTTTGGTTTTCTGGATATGGCATGGCATGGTGGTGATCCCACTGGCGTTACGGATGTCAAGGCCTTTGAAACCAAGGCGTTCAAAGACACCGGCTTATATCCTGACACCCCTACAACATGCATGAGTACCGCTTTTGCCCACATTTTTCAAGGAGGCTATGCATCAGGTTATTATAGTTATAAGTGGGCCGAAGTACTCGATGCCGATGCCTTTGCGTACTTTAAACAAGAGGGTATATTCAATAGAACCGTGGCCGACAAGTTCAAAAACCACGTACTTTCAAAAGGGGGTACCGAAGACCCCATGGAACTTTATGTTCGATTTCGAGGCGCCGAACCTAGCATTGAGCCCCTTTTGGAACGGGCCGGACTTGTTGACAAAACGGCGTAGTCGACTTAAATCCAACTGTTAACATTACGTCAAAGTATAGGACCGTGAACTTCTTGTGATATTTTTTGAAGTCGTTTGTATTGATTCATTAACAAGAAGCATTAACTAAAATCCATTACATTTGGTACTCCGAAAAACTAGCATGCCCGCACACGAGTTACATCCTGAAAAATGGGTCGATAATTATGCCGACTACCTGTTCAACTATGCCGTAGCTCGAGTCAGTGATGCGGAAATAGCAAAAGACTTGGTACAAGAAACCTTTTTTGCCGGGTTGAACTCCGCTAAAAACTACAAGGGCGATGCGGCAGAACGCACATGGCTTATCGCTATATTGAAGCGAAAAGTCATCGACCACTACCGCAAGATAAACTCGAAAAAGGGTAAGGCCGAGGTGCGGATCAATTATACTTCAGCTAGCGAAGACGAAGGTGATTGGTTGGAAGAACGTGTTGCTGACCCCTTCAGCAAGGGTGGTGATGATACCATTGAAAATGAAGAATTGGGTCTTGCGATCCAAGAATGTATCGCAAAGCTACCCCAAAAACAATCCTTGGTCTTTAAAATGAAGACTATACAAGGAATGAGCACCGAAGACATCTGCAATGAACTCGGAATCAACCCATCAAACCTTTGGGTAATGATCCATCGGGCACGAACGGCCTTGATGGGCTGTATGAATCAAAATTGGTTTTAGAATGAAGATTTCATGTGAAGAAGCCGCAATTATCTGCAATAAATCGCAATATGAAGAAGCCAGTCTTTGGGAAATCGTGAAATTAAAATTCCACATTCTGTATTGTAAAACCTGTGCCGCATTCACCAAAAAGAACACTACCTTGACCGGCCTGTGCGAACAGGCGAACATGAAAATGCTCTCTGACTCCGAAAAGGAAAAGATGAAGCAAGAACTTCAAAAAGGAAGCTGATACCGCAGCATTATCAGTCCCAACAACCACCACGCAATGGGAATCGATTCGATCCAAAACCCGGCGTAGTATTTCGTATTCCGCTCCGAACTGAAATACAATCCCAGCAAAAGAAATACGCACAACATCGAAAAATGCAAGGCTTCGTTGACCGACGGGGCCGTTAGGATAAAAATGAAGACCATTAAGGTTACCAAACCATATCCCAACAGTTTCGTTCGTCGTACCCCAAATTGCTGGGGCAGGGTCCGAAGGCTGCTCTCATCGACCCTTAAATCCCTTATTTCGAATGGCAATATCAAAACGACCACCAATAAAAACCGTATTGCGGCAGCCGAATAAAATCCACCATGTATCGGAAGCTGGACATCTACGAACGGTACGACCAAAGTGAGGCCGACCCAAACAAAAGCAACCAAAAACACTTTCATACCTCCAAGACTCCTAAGGTTTTTGAAGCCGGGCAAAAACGGTATGGCATACAAGGCCGATACCAAGGTCAAAATCAAGATACAGATCCATAACCTAAGGTCTAAATGCCAAAAAAAGTAAAGACACCCCAAGAAGGCCAAAAAGCTAAATGCCTGTATGATTCGGTGGTAGGTATTGGAAACCAAAACGTATTTTTCGGCCTCAACACCGTATTTCATGAAATTATAGCAGACAATAGTGGCACAAAAAAGGAAACCCGACACCTTGGGGTTGGCCGTAATGTTGAAGGTGAGCAAGGTTTGACCATATAGGGCAACTACGGCTAAAGCCACATGCACACTGGCATCAAGGTAAAAATCAAAAAAACGTCGCATCGCCCGCATTCAACAAAATTACCCATTGCTGAAGAAAGTTGAATACTAGTTAAAAACTTTGGTCCACCACGACCGAAAAATGGAAGTTTTCCCCCAATTTATCCCTAATTTTGCCCAATTATTTTCGCATTATGAATACGGAGAATTTTGCATTGCGCCACATTGGCATCGGCGAGGGGGACTTACAAAAGATGTTCGAAATCGTTGGAGTTGCCCATCTTGACGAACTGATCGACCAGACCATTCCGGATGACATTCGTCTAAAAGGGTCCTTGGCATTACCCGAAGCCATCAGTGAGCATCGATTTTTGGAGCTGTTACAATCATTGGCCGCAAAGAACAAGGTTTTCAAATCGTACATCGGTCTTGGGTATTACGAAAGTTTGACCCCTTCGGTAATCAAAAGGAACATTCTTGAAAATCCGGGTTGGTACACCGCATATACACCCTACCAGGCAGAAATCGCCCAAGGAAGACTTGAAGCCTTGTTGAATTTCCAGACTATGGTTTGTGATTTGACCGGCATGGAGATCGCCAATGCTTCCCTGCTTGATGAGAGTACCGCGGCGGCAGAGGCCATGACGATGTTGTTCGATACCCGTACAAGGGTTCAAAAGAAAGCCGGTGTATGTAAATTTTTCGTTGCGAATGACGTATTGCCGCAAACTATGAGTTTGCTCGAAACCCGTTCGAAACCCCTAGGTATCCAATTGCAATATGGGGATCCCGCTTCCTTTGATTTTTCGGAGGATTTTTATGGAGCCTTATTGCAGTACCCCGGCAAACATGGGCAAGTAACCGATTATTCCGAATTTACGGCAAATGCCAAAACCAACGATATCAAAGTGGCGGTCGCCGCTGACATCCTGAGCTTGGTGCTCTTGACCCCTCCTGGTGAATGGGGAGTGGATGTCGTCGTAGGCACCACCCAACGCTTTGGGATACCGCTCGGTTATGGCGGCCCACATGCGGCATTTTTCGCTACCAAGGAAGCCTACAAAAGAAATATTCCCGGCCGGATCATTGGAATGACCAAGGACACCGACGGCAACCCTGCATTGCGGATGGCCTTGCAGACCCGTGAACAGCACATCAAACGCGATAAAGCGACCTCGAATATTTGTACCGCGCAAGTACTTTTGGCGGTGATGGCCGGCATGTATGCCGTCTATCACGGCCCAAAAGGGTTACACTACATCGCATCACAAGTCCATCAGAAGACCGTTAAGTTGGGCAATAAACTTGCTGAAATCGGTTTCGGACAGCGCAATACCGCGTTTTTCGACACGCTTAAACTGGATGTCTCCAATACAGACGAGCTAAAGGAAAAAGCTGAAGATCGCGGCATCAACCTCAACTACATCGATGGTAAAACGGTCACTATTTCTTTGAACGAGGCCACCAGTCATGAAGATCTCAACGCGCTTTTGGAACTATTCGCATTGGTAGACGCCCCGAATACCCCTTCGGCAACGACCGACGGCATTCCATTAACGCTTCAGCGAAATTCCCCATACCTGGAACATGAAGTGTTCAACGCCTACCATTCGGAAACGGAATTGATGCGTTATATCAAACGCCTCGAGCGCAAAGATCTCGCGCTGAACCATTCCATGATATCATTGGGAAGTTGTACGATGAAACTAAACGCAGCTTCTGAAATGCTGCCATTGAGTTGGCCGAATTGGGGAAACATCCATCCGTTCGTTCCTTTAAACCAAGTGGAAGGATACCAAATAATGCTGAACGAGCTCGAAGCCCAATTAAATACGATAACCGGTTTCGCAGCCACCTCTTTACAACCCAATTCGGGTGCCCAGGGCGAGTACGCAGGCCTAATGACCATTCGGGCCTATCATGAGGCCAACGGTGAAGCTCATCGCAACATTTGCATCATTCCGGCTTCTGCCCACGGAACCAATCCAGCTTCGGCGGTTATGGCCGGCATGAAGGTGGTGGTTACCAAAACCGACGAACAAGGAAACATCGATGTCATCGATCTCGAAGAAATGGTAAAGGCCCATTCCGAAAATCTTGCCGCCCTAATGGTCACATACCCTTCGACACATGGTGTATTCGAATCCTCAATACGGTATATCACCCAGCTGATCCATGACCATGGTGGACAAGTGTATATGGATGGGGCCAACATGAATGCCCAAGTAGGGCTGACCAACCCCGCAACCATCGGTGCGGATGTCTGCCATTTGAACCTGCATAAGACCTTCGCCATTCCACATGGTGGGGGCGGACCAGGTGTAGGCCCCATCTGTGTCGCACCTCAATTAAAGCCGTTTTTACCGACGAATCCCGTTATCGAAACGGGGGGTGAGCAAGCGATAACCGCAATTTCGGCAGCCCCTTGGGGAAGTGCCTTAGCTTGCTTGATATCCTATGGCTACATCAAAATGTTGGGGGGCCAAGGGGTTACCGATGCCACCAAAATCGCCATTTTGAACGCGAATTATATCAAAGAACGTCTTACTGGGAGTTATGAGGTCCTGTATACGGGTGAAGGCGGTCGTGCCGCCCATGAGATGATCATCGATTGTCGACCTTTCAAAGCACACGGTATCGAAGTAACCGATATTGCCAAAAGGTTGATGGACTATGGATTTCATGCCCCTACGGTTTCATTTCCCGTCGCGGGCACCATCATGATCGAACCTACCGAGAGCGAAGGCTTGGCTGAATTGGATCGTTTCTGTGATGCCATGCTGTCGATTCGAGCGGAAATAGAAGCTGCCGTTGCCGAAGAGCCGAACAATGTTTTGAAAAATGCGCCACATACCTTGGCCATGGTAACCAGCGACCAATGGGATTTTCCTTATTCGAGGCAAAAAGCGGCTTTTCCACTACCTTTTGTACACGAAAACAAGTTTTGGCCGACCGTAAGGAGAACGGATGAAGCCTTTGGGGATCGTAATTTGATCTGCACCTGCACCCCTATCGAAGCCTATGCCGAAGTATAGGTAAACAGTAGTAAACACTGGGGTTTAGCATATTTTGACCTTTGAAATGCTGTGGCGATTTGCAGGAAACCACAGGTTGGACATCGTAACCAATATTATGCATGCATAATAACTGTGGGGATATGTTTACCTTCAAGTTGTTGAAAATGAAGCATTATGCAAATCGGCATCACCGGCACGGGTAGTTTTCTGCCCGAAATCATAACAAAAAACGAAGATTTTCTTGACCACCGATTCTTGGATCGGGATGGCACTCGATTCGAACACAGCAATAGTGTCATCATCGAAAAATTCGAAGCGATTACGGGCATTGCCGAAAGACGCTATGCGAATCCGACTTTGAATACGTCCGACCTCGGCTTTGAAGCGGCAAAACAAGCCATTTCGAATGCCGGTATTGACAAAGAGCATATCGATTACATCATTTTCGCCCATAACTTCGGTGATGTCGCCCATGGCAAGATCCAAGGCGACACCCTACCAAGTCTGGCCACAAGGGTCAAGCATCTCCTGAAAATCGAAAATACTTCCTGCGTTGCTTACGATATGATATTCGGATGCCCAGGCTGGGTAGAAGGAGTCATCCAAGCTTACGCCTTCATCAAAAGTGGGATGGCAAAAAAATGTTTGGTCATCGGTGGTGAAACCCTTTCAAGGGTCATCGACCCCCATGATCGTGACAGCATGATCTATTCAGATGGCGCAGGGGCCTGTATCGTCGAGGCGAATCCAGGCAATGGTCGCATTTTAGGCCATGCCTCGCAAACGCATGCCAACGGGGAAGCCTATTATCTGTTTTTTGACAAAACGTATGATACGGACGGCTGTAGTGATACCCGATACATTAAGATGTTCGGTAGAAAAATCTATGAATTCGCCTGTACCCATGTACCGAAGGCTATGAAAACCTGCTTGGACAATAGCGAAATCCCTATTGAAAAAGTCCGTAAGATCTTCATCCACCAAGCCAATGAAAAAATGGATGAGGCCATCATCAAAAGGTTCTATCGTTTGTATGGGCTCCAAGTCCCAGAAGATGTGATGCCCATGATCATCCATGAAATGGGGAACAATTCGGTGGCGACGGTCCCCATTCTTTTTGATCGTGTCAAACGCGGACTTGTCAATGATCACCAACTGCATAAAGGGGACATTGTCCTTTTCGCCAGCGTCGGTGCCGGAATGAACGTCAACTGCATCGTCTACGAGATCTAAGCGCTGTTCGCGATTTTTACTACGCTTTTGGGAAATTGCCGATTTTATTTTGGATTTTTGAGGGATGTACGAAGGTAAATACCCACACAAGCGGTACCGTATCACCCTTGCGTTTTTAAAAAAACATGTTTCCCCAAAGGATTCCATCCTTGATTTGGGAGTTACCAACCCGTTCAGCGACATCATGAAAGCAGCAGGGTATCAGGTCGAAAATACCAATGGTGAGGATTTGGACACTGATTTTACCGCAGTACGGCAATCGACTAGCAAGACCGTCACCGCTTTTGAGATTTTCGAACATTTGGTAGCCCCTTATAACGTTTTACGTGAGATCAAAGCGGATACCTTGGTGGCTAGCGTGCCATTGAGACTTTGGTTCGCTTCGGCTTACAAGAGCAAAACCGACCCCTGGGATCGACACTATCACGAGTTCGAGGATTGGCAATTCGATTGGTTGCTTGAAAAAGCCGGATGGCGTATCATAGATTCCGTTAAATGGACCAACCCGACCAAGAAAATCGGCCTTCGCCCCCTATTACGCTGGTTTACCGACCGCTATTATCTCATTTACGCCGAACGTATCGATAATCCATCCTAGCGCAAAAGCAAATCGAAGCATGCGGATAAGTCTCGTCATACCGGCACACAACGAAGCCCCTTACCTAAAGGCCTGTCTGGATTCCATTGTGGCGCAGACCCGTCTTCCTGATGAAGTCATTGTCGTTGACGATAGTTCAACGGACGACACTTTTGACATTGCCTCGAAGTATGCTGAAAAGCAAGCTTTCATTAAGGTTTTCAAACATGAAAGCCACCCCGGGCACCTACCGGGTACAAAAGTAGTTTCAGCCTTTAATTTTGGCTTATCCAAAACCCAAGATCATGAATTGATCGGCAAATTCGATGCCGATATCGTATTGCCCCCTAAGTATTTCGAAAGCATGGAAGCGGCTTTCCAAAGTGATTGGAAACTGGGTATTTGCGGTGGATTGCTGTTCGTTGCCACTGGTGCTGATTGGATGTACGAACGCATTGCCGATGCGAATCATGTCCGTGGGCCGATCAAACTATACCACAAGGCCTGTTTCGAGAAAATCGGGGGACTTAGAATGGGTACTGGATGGGATACGGTCGATGTGCTCTTGGCCCGGTACCATGACTTTCACGTCAAAACCATCAAATCACTTGCCGTGAAACATCTCAGACCGACCGGACATGGGTACTCAAAACAAAACCATACGGCAAAAGGTATCGCCTTATACCAGATGCGTTATGGCTTGATATTGGCGAAGCTCGCCTTACTTAAAATGGCCTGGCAATCGAAAAATCCCAAATTGTATGTGTATGGGATAGTCGGTTATCTTGGCGCTTTGGTATCCCGAAAAGCAAGGTACGTCACCCCATCGGAAGGGCGGTTTATTCGCAGCCTTCGTTGGAAAGGTATTCGAGACAAGTTAGTCTAGAACCTCCGTAATCGGCGTGCCCGTAGTACCGTTCGGAAATCCGGCCCCTAACAATACCGAAATAGTCGGGGCGACATCAGGTATTTCCGTTCTACTGGTTGTCTCTCCACGCTGAATCCCATTTCCAAAAAACAACAAGGGCACATGGGTGTCATAGATCATAGGTGATCCATGGGTCGATCCCGTTCGCGGATAGGAAACATAGCCCGGCCGCTGCACGAAAATCACATCGCCGGATCGTTTTTGATGCCAACCCTGTTGAATGAGAAACGGGACCCCTGAGGATCTCGAAAAGTGTTGTTGCCACATTTGAAAACCGGTAAAAACCTTGTCGATACCCTCGTATCTTAATACCTCCAATGCCATTTCTTCCTGAACATCGTCCAAATCCATATCGAGATTGTCGATGACCTTATGATCCAAGAAGACTTGGTAATTGCTAATGGTCTTTACGATATCCGTCGTACCGTACTTATACTTCAAAAATGCATCGAACCGCTCACGAAGCGCCTTAAAATCAAGATAGCCCGCTGGTATCCCTTGATCTTTCAAGTAGGCAGGCACATGAATGGCACCATGATCCGCGGTAAGGAAAAGCGTGTAGCGCCCTTCACCAACCTGCGCATCTAGGGTATTCAATAGCCGTTCAATGTCGCGATCCAAACGCACATAGGTATCTTGGATCTCTTTCGAATTCACCCCGAACTTATGGCCGATATAGTCGGTACTCGAAAAACTGATGGTCAAGAAATCAGTGTCTTCGTCTTTTCCCAAGTTTTCGCCCGCTAAAGCGGCCAGGGCAAAATCAAGGGTCAGGCTATTTCCATGGGCGGTATACTTCAAAATCTCAAAGTCCTTGGTCTTATTCAGCAAATTCGGACTTTGATGGGGAAATACGGGCTTTTGCTCGTCTTCGAAAAGACTCTCATAGGGGGAATCGTCGGGCCCGCTTTCAACATACGATTCAATCGGATGTAGTGTGGTCCATGGCTTTTTATAACCTGCGATGATGCCCGAAGCATTAAACGCGGTGGCCCAATCGGGTAGGGCTTCCATGTAATACGTACTGCTAATCCATTTTCCTACATCCCCTCCTTCGAACCAAAAGGCGGCATTGGCCGTATGTCCACCAGGTAATACGGCACCTCGGTCTTTAATGGCGACCGCAATGGTCTTGCCACGCATCTGGGTATGCAATCGGTTTTGATCGGTGATGGTAGTGGTCAACATGCGGTGTGGTGACATTTTACCTGCCTTCCCTGTTGAGCCTACACTTTCATAGGCTTCATCACCCGCCACATAAACCTCACTTTCCGTTTCCTTGTCGTACCAATCATTACCTATGATACCGTGTACTGCGGGAGTGGTACCGGTAAACACCGAAGCATGGCCGGGACCCGTGCTGGTTGGGGCATAATTGAAGTGGTGGTTCTTACAATTAAATCCTTCCCCTACGAGTCGTTTGAACCCACCATCACCATAATGGCCCCAAAAGCGGGTCAGGTAGTCGAATCGCATTTGATCGACAACGATACCAACCACCAACCGTGGCCCTTCGTCAGAAATCTCGGTCACCGTGGACTTCTTTGATTTTGTTCTACGTTGGCCAACAAGGTTGTTGCAGGCCAATACCATAAGGATTAAGAAAAAAAATCGGGTTCTTTTCATTTCGGAAAGCTTTCGGGCAAAGCTATTCAAATATTGCTTTTAAAGATCTAATTGCAGGTCAAAAGCAATGCAATATGCTTATTTTTACCTTTAGATTCTTTCATGGGCATGTTACTCAATTATATCGGCGCCATTGGCAAATACTTTATCATGGTATGGGAGGTTTTCAAAAAACCGACCAAATGGCCCATTATGAAATCCTTGATTTTAAAGGAAATCGATGAATTGATCTACGGCTCAATGGGGATCATAATTTTCATTGCCTTCTTTATCGGAGGGGTCGTTACCATTCAGACCGCACTAAACCTGAACAGTCCTTTTTTGCCAAAAAGCCTGATCGGTTTCGCTACCAGACAATCGGTAATTTTGGAGTTCGCCCCGACTTTTACCTCCATCATCATGGCCGGTAAAGTCGGCTCTTACATTACTTCCAGTATCGGTACCATGCGGGTGACCGAACAGATCGATGCCTTGGAGGTCATGGGGGTCAATTCGCTGAACTATCTGGTATTTCCAAAGATCATTGCCATGTTCATGTACCCCTTCGCCGTGGCTATTGCCATGTATGTCGGAGTTTTGGGTGGATGGGTCGCTGCGGTCTTTGGTGAATATGCCCCGAGTGGCGAGTTCATTAAAGGACTTCAACTTGATTTCACCCCGTTTCACGTAACCTACGCTTTTATCAAAACCTTGGTTTTCGCCTTCGTCATCGCAACGGTACCTTCGTTTCATGGCTTCTATATGAAAGGTGGTGCCCTGGAGGTAGGAAAAGCAAGTACCACGGCCTTTGTATGGACCAGTGTGGTGATTATAATTTTGAATTACGTTTTGACCCAACTATTGTTAGGCTGATGATCGAAGTAAAGAACATCCATAAATCATTCGGTGATACCCATGTACTCAAGGGCATCGACACCTGTTTCGACCAAGGCAAAACGAACTTGGTCATCGGCCAGAGCGGATCGGGTAAAACCGTTTTCTTAAAATGTCTTTTAGGCCTTTTCGAACCGGAAGAGGGCTCGATCGCTTATAGTGGTCAAATCTATTCGGAACTCTCCCAAAGTGAACGTCGTGACCTGCGTCAAGACATGGGAATGGTCTTTCAAGGAAGTGCCTTGTTCGACTCCATGACCGTAGAACAGAATGTGATGTTCCCGATGGATATGTTCACCAAGAAGAGTAAAGGTGAGATGCAGGATCGGGTCGATTTCGTCTTGGAGCGGGTCAACTTGATCGATGCCCATAAAAAATTTCCTTCCGAAATCTCTGGGGGAATGAAAAAAAGGGTGGCCATAGCAAGGGCCATCGTTATGAACCCCACCTATCTCTTTTGTGATGAACCTAATTCTGGACTTGATCCCAAAACGGCGATTTTGATCGACAATCTCATTCAAGAAATCACCCAAGAGTACAACATCACGACGGTCATCAATACCCATGATATGAATTCGGTCATGGAAATCGGGGAAAAGATCATCTTCCTAAAAGACGGGCATAAAGAATGGGAAGGCACCAATAAGGAAATCTTTAAGACCGACAATAAGGCGGTCACGGATTTCGTCTATTCGTCGGAACTTTTCAAAAAAGTACGGCAGATGTATATCGAGGAGCGTAATTGATTACAACTTCTTAACCTGGATCGTCGAATCCTTCAGCCGAATTCGCAGCCACTTCAAAAGCTTGGCTTCCTCTTCCTTGACGACCTTATCGCGTAATCCTTCCTTCCATTGCACTTCGAATACGGGTACGGTATCGGTCTTTTGGAAATCGGTCTGTAGTTGATACGCAAAGCTCAGGTTCGTCAAATTGGTGTAATTCGCTTTGGCTTCAGCACTGATCGATTGAAACGGGATTTGTTTTGAAACCGTCTTCCTAAGGTTCAGCACTTCTTCTTCCAAGGTTTTGATCTGGGCATCTTTGCTGACGATTTCGGCTTTTTTGGTCTCATAGAGTTCATCAACATATTTCAAATTCGTTTCCGACCCGCCATCGCCCCCTTGCAAAACGTTGAGATCCGCTTCTTTCAGTCGTTTGAATCCATTTTTCTGGACGTTCCAGGTGTTGATTACGCTTTGGGGTATGGTCTCATCTCCCATACAGACCAAATTGATACTGGGGTTCTCACCACCGTTGTATTCCAGACGGGTGAAGTCTTTCATATAGACCCCAGTGGAATTGAACTGGTATACTTCGATGGTCTCCTTTAAAAAATCACGCGCTTCCCTTTTGAACAAAGACTCCTGTAGCACATCATAAAAAGTAATTCCAGCGGGTATCATAACGGCCAAGCCTATCAACGATGCCAACCGGGCAATCAATCGCCTACGTCTTGAGTTCGCATACCGCACCATGGGAAAACGTAGGTACTTGATGACCAAAAAGGTCGCTAACCCAATAAATATGGTATTGATGACAAAAAGGTACATCGCCCCGGCGGCATATAGCGGCTTGCCAATGGCAAGACCGAAGCCCACGGTGCACAGAGGCGGCATCAGGGCCGTAGCAATGGCAACTCCGAAGATTACACTGGCAATCGTACCTTTCTTGGCACGGGCGATCACCAAAGCAAGACCACCGAAAAATGCGATTAGTACATCACGGATATCCGGTGCCGTTCGGGCCAGCAGTTCAGAAGATTCGTCACGCAACGGAAATAAAGCGAAAAACAGATAGGCCGTCAATACACTCAACACCACCATCACCGTAAAATTCTTCAAGGATCGGCGCAACATATCGATATCATTGATCGCCAACGACATCCCCATCCCCAGAATAGGGCCCATTAAGGGGGAAATAAGCATCGCCCCAATGACTACGGCCGTTGAATTCGCGTTTAGTCCGACCGAAGCGATAAATATGGAACAAATGAGGATCCAAGAAGTATGCCCCTTAAAGGGAATATCGGCGATAATCGACTCCTTTGTGGCCACGGGATCCGTATTGCTGCGGATCTCTAAAAGTTCGAACAAGAATTTACGGGCACTGCCCAAAAGGCCTTGAAAATCCCTTTTGACCTCATGGCCCGACGTATCGGTAAGGTTGTCGTTATTCGTATTATCCATGTTTTTTAGGCATACCCGTCGCCGAACTTTTCTTGTACGGCGCCCCTGACCTTTTTGATATCTTGTTGCTTCGCTTTGGGGTAAATCATCAAGACATCCGCTTTGTCGACGATGATATAATCTTCGAGACCGTCGATGACCACGACTTTACCCCTATCGGATCGGATCATATTCCCCTTGGCATCCATGAGCAAGGTCTCACTGTTCACAACGGCGTTGTCATCAGCATCCTTGTCCAACTTTTCATATAGGGCGCCCCAGGTACCCAGGTCGTTCCAATCAAAGGTGGCGGGCAAGGTGAAAATGGCATCCGATCGCTCCAATATAGCATAATCTATCGAGATGTTCTCCGCTTTGGGGTAGTTGTCGTCGATAAAAGCTTTTTCATCTTGGGTATTGTAACAGCTCATACCTCCGTCAAAGAGATCGAATTGTTCGGGCTGGTAACTTTCGAAGGCCTTGATGATCGTTTCGACACCCCACATGAAGATACCCGCATTCCAAAGAAAATTACCTTGGGCCAAAAATTCCTTTGCGGTTTCCAAATCGGGCTTCTCGCGAAACTGGTCCACTTCCTTAATCGGGGCATCACTACCCTTTTTGTATTCGATATAACCGAAACCGGTATTCGGATAGGTCGGTTGAATTCCCAGCGTACAGAGCACAGGTTCGCTGGCACACTTTTCGAAGCAAGCTTTCACATCCTTTTCGAAAGCCGCTTCGTCTTCGATCCAATGATCACTTGGTGCCACGATCATAACGGCATTCGGGTTCATCTTTTGGATTTTCATCGACGCATAGAGAATACATGGAGCGGTATTGCGCATAGCAGGCTCCAAAACGACTTGTTCAGGAGTGACCGCCGGTAACTGTTCCAAGACCAGATCGTTGTAACGCTCATTGGTCAAAATGAGGATGTTCTCAGTTGGTATGAATCGATTCAAACGGTCGAACGTTTTTTGGATCAGGGTCTTGCCCGTGCCCAACATATCATGGAACTGTTTGGGGTTCTCGGTCGTACTGACCGGCCAAAACCTAGAGCCGACACCCCCGGCCATCAATACTGCGTAATAATCTTTGTTCATTTCGTATGTTTAATTGATCAATTGAACTTCTGCATTGGGTTGGAACAAGTAAGTCTTTCCTGATTCCAGTTCAGTACATTCATACCTTTTGACCCGCTTGTTGCCCTTCTTGTACAACTTTCCGTTATACAATTTGAAAATCGCACCTGCAGGCAGTTCAAAAACGTAAGAAGTACCATTATCTTGTGTTGCATCGTAGGCTTTTAATGCAATGGAAAGCTTTGCATCCGTACTACTACTCGCTTTGGGATTTTTGAAGTGTGCGGCGAGCAGCGGTAACAACTCGTTCGGAAATATATCGGGCCTGATAAACGGGACCATCAAATATTTGAATGTAAGTTTCCATTCCTTGCCGTGCGGTTTGATCCGCCGACCGAATTTTTCAAAAGCCACCAAATGCGCGATCTCATGGATCAAGGTGACCAAAAAACGATACGGATTCAATGAAGCGTTGACCGTGATTTGGTGCATCCCATCAGGCATCCGGCGATAGTCACCATGTCTGGTGACCCGATGATCGACGACCTTTAGGTTAACCTGATGTTGTTTGATCAAATCAAAACATGGCCCTACTGCCCGTTCCGGTAGATACTTCAGCAATACTTGGTTCACGTCCCAAAAATACTCCATAATACTACATTCGATACGAAAAAAGGATGGTCTTTGTGGGGTTTTCGGATATCTGTGTATTTTTAATTGAGCAATTTCCAAATATGAAAAAATCGACCCTTCTTTTGGCCCTCGTACTTATCATGTCTTGTGCCGATAAAGCCAACAATGAATTACACCCCGTACTTTCTCAAATCGATGGCATGGATGGAAAGGCGGCCTATTTGGAATCGCCCTACGTAACAGCAGGCAATCGCGTCTACATGGTCGGGCATCAAAATGGGACGTTCCCCGAAATCGGATGGCATATCAAAGGTGAAATGGGGGGCATCTGGAACCATCCCATAAAATTAATGGACGGTTTTGACATCGCCTTGCGATTCGACAACACGTCCTTTGGTTTGGACGCGGCTGAACAATTCACCAACTATCCTTTCGCAAACACACATCGATTTCTTATTGAAGACAAACAATTGGTCATTGAACGCTTACAATTCGTACCTGACGATACCGAAGGTTTGGTCATTGAAATCGCCATCACCAACAATGGGGACACCGATCAAGCTTTTGAACTTGATTTTATCGGCCATTCAGACCTGAGTCCGACCTGGTTAGGTGAACGAACCGATCTCATCGATTCGGAAGACCAGGCCGAATTCGACGACGGAATCGGAGGTTGGGTAATCAAGGATAACCAAAACCCATGGTATGCGATTTTCGCCGCAGATCAACCTGCAACTGCCCATGCCCGAACTTTTTCGGAATATCAGGGAAAAGGGACTTCGGGCTCCTTGTCCTATACCATGGAATTGACAGCGGGCCAGCAACAAAACATCACTTTTGCCATTGCGGGCTCGTACAGTGATGAAAAAGCTGCACGGAACACGCTGCGGACCCTTCTTAATGATCGGGTGCATTTGTTGGAAGCAAAACGGAAGAGATACCAAGATTTAGCACAACGCACCAAACTTACCATTCCGGACAAACATTTGGAACAGACCTTCGAATGGCTGAAGTACAACTGTGATTGGTTGATCAGGGAGGTCCCTGAAATCGGTTCGGGCATTACGGCCGGGATTCCCGATTATCCCTGGTGGTTCGGTGTCGATAGTGAATATGCCTTACAAGGGTATATGGCCATCGGCCAAACCGAAGCCGTTTACAATACCATCGCTTTATTGGATAGTGTGTCCAATGCGGTTAACGGAAATGGCAAGATCATTCACGAGATGTCGACCAATGGCGCCGTATTCAATCCCGGCAATATCAATGAAACCCCCCAATTCGCCTCACTGATTTGGAACACCTATTTGTGGAACGGTGATAGGGAGTTTCTAGCACGCTATTTTCCGACCGTTAAAAAAGGGTTGCAATGGCTGCTGTCGGAAAACGATACTGATGGCAACCTGTTTCCTGAAGGATTCGGGATGATGGAAATCCACGGTCTTGATAGCGAAATGATCGATGTAGCGGCCTACACCCAAAAAGCCTTTCACGATGCCTCAATGATGGCCAAAGAATTGGGCGAAACGGAGTTGTCCGATTCCTATGCGAAAACGGCAACAGCACTAGCGGAACGCATAAACAGTTCCTTTTGGTCGGAAGATTTCGGTTCCTTTGCCGATTTTATCGGAACCGACGAACAAGCCCTTCATCTGATCGAAGATGCGATCGTACGGGCCGACACCTTGAACAAACCTTGGGCCATCGAAGAACTCGAAGCCACTAGAAACTTCATCAAAGCAAATCCATCCGACCAACCAAGACCCTTCGTGATGCACCATAACTGGGTAGTCAATACTCCTATGGAAATGGGTATCGCCGATTCAAGTAAGGCGGTCAGGGCCTTGGAAGTCGCCGAACGTTTCGTCAATCCGTTCGGGGTCTTCGTCACCGGTATCGACCGTGATGCTTCTGCAGGCTCTGATGACGGCTCTTTTCAAGGCAGTAAGATTTTTTCATATACCGGTGCGGTAATGACCTTGCCTACCGGGGTCCAGGCCATATCGGAAAACAACTATGGAAGACCGGACAAGGCATTGAACTACTTGAACCGTATGGCCCGTACCTTTAGCTACGCCCTACCGGGAAGTATGTATGAAGTTTCTCCGGACTACGGTATGATTACACAAGCTTGGAACATTTATAGCTTTGCTTACCCGATCGTACATCAGTTTTTCGGTCTGCGGCCCTATGCCGCCAAAAAAGAAGTAGTTATCGATCCCATGATGCCTTCGGATTGGGATGAAGCCAGTCTCGAGAACATTCAAGTCGCCGAAAATAATATTTCCATCCAATACAAAAAGAATAATGGAAAAACGACCCTTAGTATCCAAAAGACCGACCCTGATTGGACCCTAAAGATCAAAGTCCCTGACCCGGGATCAGCGTCGCTGAACTACACCAATGGTACCTTGAGTGAAAATATCTTGGAGACTAAAGCAAACGAAGTCGAAATCAGTTATGGTAGCGAATGAGCAGTCAAGTTAGAATAAGTTTACCGTCGGCAATGAAACGGCTTGCGTATGGGGTCTTGGCCGTCATTCTCTTAGGATGCGCAAGTCAGCCGTTCAAAAATCGTGTGGCCCCAGAACACTTTGAGGTTCGGTTTGACACCTCAAAGGGTCCATTTGAACTTAAAGTCGTTCGTCAGGCCTCACCCGAAGCGGCCGATCGTTTTTACTCTTTGGTCAAAAGCGGGTATTTCGACGGCTCATTGGCTTACCGCACCCACCCGAACTTTGTCGTTCAGTTTGGTGGGCACAATGCCCAAGAGGTCGCGGGTTGGGAAAAGGCCCCGATACCCGATGAACCTGTTCGACAGAGCAATACCAAAGGCACATTGAGTTTTGCAAGAGGGGGGAAGAATTCGCGTAGTGGGGATATCTTTATCAACTTGCGTGACAACTCGAGATTGGACACCATCAACTACCTTGACGTAGTCGGATTTCCAGCCTTCGGAAAGGTCACCGTGGGCATGGATGTCTTAGAAGCCTTCTATGACGGTTATTCCGATTCGACCATGAGTGACTTGCAACTTATGTTGGAAGACGAAGTCCGCTTTTTAGAGAAATACCCCAAATTGGATCGCATTCTAAGTGCTAAGGTAATCGCCAAATCAGGGCGTTGAACTACTGACTTGTAGCACTTTTCCATTATAATAGCGATGGCCGGTCAAGGCAAAACTTTGGATGTATTCAGCCATCTCAAGTGCGGATAATGGCGCTTCATACCCTGGAAACGCTTCAGCCAACATTTCCGTTTGAACGGCACCAATCGCCAATACATTGAAACTGGGACCGGTTTCCTTGAACTCCTCGGCCCAAAGTTCGGTCAAGGTGATAACGGCTGCTTTGCTGGAGCTATAGGCCGAAAGGCCCGGAAACTTCATACTCCCCTGTATCCCTCCCATTGAACTAATGGTCACCACGTGGCTTGATGCCCCCATTTTCGGAAGCGCACGCCTGGTCAATTCAGCCAACCCGAATACATTGACTTTATACACCGATTCGAAATCTTCTGCCGTGGTTTCGGAAAACGGTTTATGCAACAACCGACCGGCGTTATTGATGAGAATATCAACGCTGTCCCAATCCGATATGATTTTCGAAACCTGATCCAAATCAGCGGAATTGGCGATGTCGCAGGAGATGCATTGGATATTTCGGTGATCCAACGCATTGACCGTGCTCGAATTGCGTGATAAGGCCAATACCTGATGCCCCGCTTCGGCGAATAGGCGCACCAATTCGAATCCGATGCCCCTACTTGTTCCTGTAACTATAATCCTTTTAGCCATGTAACTCGATTCGTTTTTTTGACTTTTCAATCTTCGGATGTCGGATTCATTTTGATTTCTTGGGCATTGGCATTGGTAATACCGGCAACCACAGGCACCATTTTATTAATGATATCCGCCATATGGGCCACATCGATCTCCGTCACTTCATCATCCACTTTATGGTAATAGGCGAAATTGGTGAAATCAAACGTACAAAAGGTATGTGACGGCACCCCGAACTCTTTGAAAAAAGGGTAATTATCAGATCGAAAGAATAGGTTGTATTGCTTCGCCGTGGGTAGGAAACCGATCAATTTCCCCTCGGCATAGGCATTGCTTATTTCAGCCAAATTCGATTTTAAGTAGCCTGTGATATACAGCTCATAATCCTTATCCTGCAACGGAACCCCGATCATTTCAAAGTTCAGCATGGCATAAAGATCCAAATTAGCTTCTTTCAATCTTTTGGCCAAATGCTTTGATCCGAGCAACCCCTTTTCCTCGGCACTGAACAGGGCAAAGATCAAACTGCGTTTATTGTTTTTGACAGTTCCGAAATAACGTGCCAATTCCAGGACCGCGGTAGTTCCTGATGCATTATCATTGGCTCCATTGGCGATGGCATCACCATTCTCCGGGGCGATTAGACCGATATGGTCGTAATGGGCCCCTATCAGGATGAATTCGTTTTTCAATTCGGGATCCGTTCCTTCGATCATCCCCACGACATTGTAGGCATCGCCCTCAAAATTTCCAAGGGTATCCCGAAAGGTCCTAAAATACGGTTGGATACCGCTTGCTTCAAACCGGGATTCAATAAAGGTAGCGGCCAAGGCGATGCCCTCACTACCCGAATCACGGCCTTGCAGTTCATCGGAGGCCAAATAGCTGATAATTTCATTGACTTTATCGGCATCAGTGAATCCTTGCGCCTCCGACCCCGATTCGACACGACCTTTTACCCCATCAGGTGCGTTGGGGTCGACCACCGTACTTGAAGGTGACCCATTGTCGTTTTTCTTCACTGACCCGCAGGTCATGGCGAATGTCAACACGAGATATAAAACGAATTTGCCCATTGGTATGCTCTTTTGGAATCGGATTAAAGATAAAAAAAGCATCCTTACGGATGCTTTTGTTCATTTCATTCTGCGTGCCGATCAGGCCAGCATGGTGACCGGGTTTTCAAGATAAGCCCTGAGGGTCTGCAAGAACTGCGCCCCTGTTGCCCCATCAACGGTTCGGTGGTCACAGGCCAAGGTTACTTTCATGGTATTACCCACAACGATCTCACCTTGTTTCACGACGGGCTTCTCTACAATGGCCCCAACGGATAATATGGCCGAATTGGGTTGATTGATGATCGAGGTAAATTCTAGGATACCGAACATTCCCAGGTTGGAAACCGTAAAAGTGCTCCCTTCCATCTCGTCCGGCTTGATTTTTTTGGTCCTTGACCTACCCGCCAAATCTTTGACCGAAGCCCCGATTTGTGTTAGGCTCATCTGATCGGTAAACTTCAATACAGGCACGACCAATCCATCATCTACCGCGACGGCCACACCGATATGGATGTGTTGGTTGTATCTGGTAGTATCACCGTTCCAAGTCGTATTCACCTGAGGGTGTTTTTTCAGCGCCATGGCACAGGCCTTCAATACCATATCGTTGAACGACACCTTGGTATCGGGCAGTCCATTGATTTGGGCCCTTGAAGCCTTCGCATTATCCATATCGACTTCGATGGTCAAATAATAATGTGGTGCGGTGAATTTCGATTCGCTCAAACGCTTGGCGATTACCTTACGCATGGTCGAATTCTTGACTTCTTCGCTATGCTCTTGACCGGCCGGCACTTGTATCTGTACAGGTGCGGCTACGTTCTGTGCAGGTTCGGCAACCGCTGGGGCAGCAGCCACCGCTACTTGAGACGGTTGATAGTTTTCGATATCGCGTTTGATGATCCTTCCGTGATCTCCTGACCCTTTTACGGTCGATAGGTCGATGCCTTTGTCTGCCGCCATTTTCTTGGCTAATGGGGAAACGAATACGCGTTGCCCATCAGCTACCGGAATCGCTTCAACAGCTGTTTCCGTTGTAGCAGCTGGTTTTTCAGAGGCTACCGGAGCTGGTTCGGATGCTGCTGGTTGCGGATTCGCCGATGCGCTCAACACCGCATTCACATCGGTTCCTTCAGGGCCGATGATCGCCAATAGTGAGTCTACAGGGGCCCCTTCCCCTTCTTGGATACCAATATGCAACAGGGTTCCGGAATAGAACGATTCAAATTCCATGGTAGCCTTGTCAGTTTCGATTTCGGCCAAGATATCACCTTCTTCGACGGTATCACCAACTTGTTTCAACCAGCTCGCTACGGTGCCTTCTTCCATGGTATCACTCAAACGGGGCATGGAGATGATCTCTACCCCATCGGGTATGGCCGCAGGGGCCGCCTGACTTGGGGCCTCCTCTGTTGCCGTAACAGGTTCAACTGCTTCTACAGCTGGAGCTTCAGCTGTCTGACCGTTCAATAGGCCTGAAATATCTTCGCCCTCTTCTCCAATGATGGCCAAAAGGGAATCAACAGGGGCTCCATCACCTTCGGCAATTCCGATATGCAAGAGGGTGCCTTCATGAAAGGATTCGAATTCCATGGTGGCTTTATCCGTTTCGATTTCGGCCAAAATATCCCCTTCTTCGACCTTATCCCCTACATTTTTAAGCCATTTGGCAACGGTACCTTCTTCCATGGTATCGCTCAACCGCGGCATATTGATCACTTGTGCCATTGCCTAAAGTTTGTGTTTGATGAATGGATAATCTTCTTGTTCGTAAACCACGTCATAGAGTTGTTCTACCGGTGGAAACTCCGACTCTTCAGCGAACTTCTCGCATTCGGCCACATGTTCCTTGACACGTTTATCGATTGCTTTCAAATCGTCTTCGCTTGCATAGTTCTTTTCAAGGATGACATCTTTGACCTGGGTAATCGGGTCGATTTTTTTGTATTCCTCAACTTCTTCCTTGGTTCGGTAGTGTTGGGCATCGGACATGGAATGACCGCGATAACGATACGTCTTCATTTCAAGGAAAGTCGGTCCACCACCAGAACGGGCCCTTTCGATGGCTTTGTCCATTTCTTTGGCCACGTTCGCCGGATCCATTCCGTCAACCTCACCACAAGGCATTTCATAACCCAAACCCAGTTTATAAATTTCGGTCGAGTATGAAGTCCGTGCCACCGAAGTTCCCATGGCATATCCGTTGTTCTCACATATAAAGACTACCGGAAGCTGCCAAAGCATGGCCAAGTTGAACGTTTCATGCAGGGAGCCTTGTCGTACGGCACCGTCGCCCATATAACAGAGCGTGACCGCATCGCGTTTATAATATTTGTCGGCAAAAGCCAATCCGGCCCCAAGGGGAATCTGACCCCCAACGATTCCATGGCCCCCGTAGAAACGGTGTTCCTTTGAAAAGATATGCATGGATCCCCCCATCCCTTTGGAGGTTCCGGTCACCTTACCGTAGAGTTCGGCCATGACCTTTTTGGGATCTACACCCATACCAATCGGTTGAACGTGGTTTCTATAGGCGGTGATCATCCGGTCCTTGGTCAGGTCCATCGCATGCAACGCCCCTGCAAGGACGGCTTCCTGACCATTGTATAAATGCAGGAATCCGCGTACTTTTTGTTGTATGTAAACAGCCGCTAGTTTGTCTTCGAACTTGCGCCAGAACAACATATCCTCATACCACTTTAGGTAAACTTCCTTGGTGATTTTTTTCATCAAATGAACAATTTGTCGATTCCTCCGATTCGCGAAGGAAAACAAAAATACGTATATATCTGTTTTCGGAAAATATTTGAATTAAGAATCCCCTAAAAAAGAGTTGTCAAAGGCCAATGGCAACAAATCGGCGATGGCGTGGCATTTGTAAACCGTCGTCGATGCCCCTTGCATCAAAATTGCAATGGGTTCTTTTTGTTTATGTTCATACTCAGCGATGGCCTGGCGACAATTGCCGCAGGGAGCGGCCGGAGCGGTGGTTTCATTCGAAGTAGTTGAAACGGCACTGATGGCAATGGCCTTGATGGCCACACCGGGATGGTTGGCCCCTGCATGGAAAACGGCTACCCGTTCTGCACAAAGGCCTGACGGATAAGACGCATTCTCTTGGTTGTTCCCCAAGACCACGGTACCGTTTTCCAACAAGACGGCTGCCCCGACATGGAATTTCGAATAAGGGGCATACGCCTTTTCCCGCGCCAAATTCGCTTGATGCAACAACTCTTGATCATCTTTCGACATCTCGTCTACCGTATCGTAAACGGTCAGTTCAAATCCAATTCGCTTGGTCCCCATAATCACGAAACTACCTAAAAATAAAAAAACCCCGTCAGAAGACGGGGTTTTGGTATCGTATATCGTTTAACATCAATTGTTGAAGAACTCTTCCCCAAAATCGAAAGAAAGGGAGAATCGTAGTGTATTCTCCAACGGGTTTCGTACTTGAGAGGTCGAAAACAAGTATGAAAGATCGATCTGCGCCGATTTGAACTGGAATCCGGCACCAAGGGTAAAGAACTGTCTTGCCCCCTTATTTTCGTTTTCATTGAAGTAACCGGCCCGAAGCATGAAGGCTTCCTGAAATTTATATTCGGCACCTAATGCCCAGGTCACCTCTTGCAATTCTTCGCTAAAACCGTCAGGTGCATCCCCGAAAGATTCGAAGACCCCGCTAAAAAAACCGATTTGTTGGTACTCATTGTTATCTTCAGAGGTAATCAAGCCATCTCCCGTAAAATCCCGTGGGGTGGGCACCAATAGTTTGTTGAACTCGGTGTAGATCCCCAATACATTGTCCTGGTCGAAAATAAAATCGAATCCACCACCGAACTTCAAGTTGGTCGGCAAAAAGTTCTCTTGACCGCCTTCATCATATTGTAATTTCCCACCGAGGTTCGAGATATTGAATCCGGCCCTCCAGCGCCCATCAAAGGCATTGTACGCTACTTCGCGCGATTGGAAGAAACCGGCAACATCGACTGCAAAGGCATTGGCGGCCTGCGAATCGGCACCACTATCTTGGAACTTCAGGTTCGAGCTGATAAAACGGCCACCGACGGCCATCGAAAAGGTCTCACTCAATTGTAGGGAATACGAACCGTCGATCGAAAATTCGTTCGGACTGACCGTCGTTCCCAAATCATCGATAGTTTGGCGTAATTCGATATCACCAAGACCGAAATATCGGATACTGAAAGCGAAAGCCCCCCGTTCACCGACCCTATTGAAGTAATTCGCGTTCAAAAGGGAGATGTCGGTCACGATACTTTCCAAATACGGGGTGTAGCTTACACCGATACCTGACTTACGTGTTGCGAAGGCGTATTTCGCTGGGTTCCACTGTTGTGAAAATGCATCAACCGAAGTCGCAACCCCCATATCACCCATACCGGAAGCCCGGGCATCGGCCGAAATGTTCAAAAAGGGAACGGCTGTGGTTATGGTTCGTTCTTGTTGGGAAGTTGCCGAAAAGGCAAGCAGAAGAACCGCAATTAGCAATAACTTTTTCATTTTTCTTTTTTAAAGTGGTTCGAAAGTCTAAAATCTTGGATTAAACCAAAAAAAAATTAGACGTATTACACATGAACGGGTATTTCAACGAATTCTTATGCCCCTTTTCCTTTTTTCGAAGAAATGTTCGGCCAAAATACGATTTCGATTGTTAAAGACCTAAGTCGAACATAATATAAACCCCCAGTCACCGTTATTTCTTTACGATAGTTCAAAAAGTGCCGTTGCAAATATTTTAACCGAATAAAATATTGTGGCAAACTTTTCGTTCTATTGCCGAAAGTGATTTAAATCGAATAAAACCAAAGTACCGGTTTGAACATAGCGACCGGTTAGTGAACTCAAGTCCTCATTATGAAAAAAAGCCCTTTAAAAATTGTGCTTTCTTGTTTGGCAGTGGCAGTGTCATTCACAAGTTGTAAAAACTCCTCATCTTCTTCATCCAAAAATGTCTCGAGAGCCACTGGATGGAAAATCAATTCCAAAGATGGTGGGTTCCAGTACAATTCCGACTTTAAGGAACAAGTAACCCCACCGGGTACCGTGTTCATCGAAGGTGGAACCTTTACCAAAGGAAAGGTACAAGACGATATCATGCACGATTGGAACAATACACCTACACAACAACATGTGCAGTCGTTTTATATGGACGAGACCGAGGTAACCAATAAGATGTACATGGAATACCTTGATTACTTGAAAAAAGTATATCCTCCGGAAAATCCTACCTATGAGAACATCTATAAAGGGGCCTTGCCCGACACTTTGGTTTGGAGAAATAGACTAGGTTTCAACGAAACCATGACCAACAACTACCTAAGACACCCAGCCTATGCCGAATATCCGGTCGTTGGTGTCAATTGGGTCCAAGCGACGCAATATGCCGAATGGCGTACCGATAGGGTCAATGAGATCAACTTGGTCAAAGAAGGTTATCTTGCCGAAGACGCCATGTACGGTGCCCTTAGCGGTGAAGTTGACGGAACGTTCAGTACAGAGGCGTATTTGAACAATCCGGAATCAGTGTACAACGGTCAAATCGACTCACTTCAAGGAAAACAAAAACGGGATTCGATCAGCGTGTTCGCCAAGCGTAGCACGGGTGTGATCACCCCAGAATACCGATTACCCACGGAAACGGAATGGGAATACGCCGCACAGGCCTTGATCGGTAGCCGTGAATACAACAATTATCGCGGACGAAAAAAATATCCATGGGAAGGGGATTATACCCGAAATGGACAGCGCGTTGGTCGTGGTGACCAATTGGCGAACTTCAAACAAGGAAAAGGGGATTACGGCGGAATCGCAGGATGGTCTGACGACGGTGCCGATATCACCGCCCAAGTCAAATCGTATAAACCGAACGATTTCGGATTGTATGATATGGCAGGAAACGTTTCCGAATGGGTCGCCGATGTTTACCGTCCGATCGTTGATGACGAAATCAGTGACTTCAACTACTACCGTGGTAACATCTATTTGAAAAAAGCGATCAACGAAGAAGGAAAGGTCGATATCATCAAAGATGAAATCGTTTACGACACCCTTCCAAATGGCAAGATCGTTGCGGTGAACCTTCCAGGAGAAATCAAGGAAGTGCCCGTAGGTGAAGAGGAAACCTATTTGAGAACGAACTTCTCCTCTAGTGATAACCGTGGATATCGTGATGGCGATGCCGGTTCTTCCAGGTTCTTCGAACGCTTTAGCGATGAGGCCGACGATAGCAGAAAAATGTACGACGCCCCGAAACACAAGGTGGAGCGTGACTCTACCGGAAAGATCTTGCGTCAATACGATACCTCGAACTACCGCACCTCCCTAATCAATGATGAAGTTAGGGTATACAAAGGAGGTTCATGGAGAGACCGGGCCTTCTGGTTGGATCCAGCACAACGTCGCTACCTGCCACAATATATGGCGACCGACGATATCGGGTTCCGCTGCGCCATGTCGCGTGTCGGTTCAAAATCGAAGTCGAAGAACAAAACGGTTCGACACAAGAAATCGCGATAAAAAAAATTGCTTTTGCCAAAGCCCCGGGTTTTCCTCGGGGCTTTTTTTTATCTTCGATTTATGGACATACCCCAGCTACACACCCTATTCCTTGCCCACCGAAAAGTTACCACCGACACCCGAAAAATTGAAGAAGGAAGCCTCTTTTTCGCCCTAAAAGGACCCAATTTCGATGGCAACGCCTTCGCCGCACAAGCCTTGGAAAAAGGAGCGGTCAAAGCGATCGTCGATGATACCGCATACGCTGGCCTAGCTGATACCATATTGGTGGATGACGTTTTGGAATGCCTACAACAATTGGCCACTTACCACAGACGATATTGCAAGGCAAAAGTCATCGCACTTACCGGAAGCAACGGCAAGACGACGACCAAGGAACTGATCCATGCCGTACTCGCCACCACCTTCAATACCCTTGCGACCCAAGGCAACCTCAACAACCATATCGGGGTACCGTTGACCTTATTGACCCTTAGCGAGGAAACCGAACTGGCCGTAATCGAAATGGGCGCCAATCACCAGGGGGAAATCGCAATGTTGAGCAAACTGGCCGAACCCGATTTCGGATTGATCACCAATTTCGGCAAGGCCCATCTTGAAGGTTTTGGGGGTGTTGAAGGAGTGATAAAAGGCAAAAGCGAACTGTACCGGTATCTCATAGATCATGACGCCCATATTTTTATGAATGCCGATGACCCGATACAAAAAGAAAAACTGGCCCGCTATGTAAAAAAAGTGGGGTTTAGCCAAGAAGACACCCAGTATTTCAATATCGTTCTGGAACGTACCGAACCTTTTGTCGAACTCAGTTTCGAAGGGAAGCAGGTACGTACCCACCTGATCGGCACCTATAATTTTCCGAACTGCTGCATGGCGGTACTGATCGGAAAGTACTTTAATGTGGCCGAACACCATATCAAGGAAGCCTTGGAGCGCTACATCCCAGAAAACAATCGATCCCAGATTTTGGAACGCGACGGCAAAACGGTGATCTTGGATGCATACAATGCCAATCCTACCAGCATGAAGGCCGCCTTGGAAAGTTTTGATCGCATGCCCGGAAATACCAAAGCGGTTTTCTTGGGTGACATGTTCGAATTGGGTGGATCTTCGGCCGAAGAACACCAGAACATCGCCGATTTGGCCGATAAACTCGGATTCCACAGCATTGTTTTTGTGGGGGAACACTTCGCCGGAATTCGGACCGACCACCCGCAATATGCCGACTTCGAGACCCTAGAGGCCGACCTCCCCAAGCTGATCGGCCCAGCTACCCATGTATTGATCAAAGGTTCGCGAGGCATGGCCCTTGAGCGACTCTTGAACGACTTATAATTCATAAATTTTTCCAAAATATTGATATTTAGCGGATTCGATTGAAAAGAAGCCCGGTTTCTTACGACCCATAGTGCATAAAGAAACCAACTATGGAAAAGAACATCATCATTTTTGACGGCGAGTGCAACCTCTGCAACGGGGTCGTTGGATGGTTATTGAGGTTTGCCCCTGAAGACATTTTCGAATTCGTGGCCTTTCAGTCCCCTAGAGGTCAAGAACTGTTGCGTTCTTATGGCTTTCCGACCGAATCGCTGACCACCGTGATTTTCATAGACCAGTTGGGAGCACATACCCATTCGGACGGTTTCTTGAAAATCGTATCCCAAATCCCCAAATGGCGTTTGGTTGCCGCCTTGTTGGCCTTTATCCCACGAATCATCAGGGATACCATTTACAATCTAGCATCCAAGAACCGCGTACGTTGGTTCGGCCGATCGACTTCCTGTACGGTAAGTTTTTGAATCCCTAAGCACGGATTGAATCTTTGAACATTCCGCTGAAAGCAAGGCATTTCGACTTTTGTATATCGATTTCCTAGACCGAGTCCAGGTAGGGGAAGATGCTCCACAAACAGTCTTTTAATTGTTATTAAATTGAATGACATTTCATTCAATTTAATATATTTATATTCTTTTTGAGTGATATGTCATTCATTCTTTTTCTTTTTCTATAAATATTATCTATATTTGTATGAGATAACATTCATTTAATTCATAAATACACAATTATGAATGATATATCATACAATAAATGGCAGTCACTATCCGATAAAGCCCTACTGGAAACCATTGGTTCTTTCATCCAATCGCATCGGTTGAACCAAAACAAATCGCAGACCCATGTCGCCAACGACGCTGGGATCAGTCGTTCCACACTAAGTTTGCTCGAACGCGGGGAAAAAGTTCGTATCGATAGCTTCATCCAAGTATTGCGCGTTCTCGACCTGTTACACGTTATGGACGCCTTCGCGATACGCGAACAGATCAGTCCTCTTGAATATGCCAAGCTAAAGCGGAAAGAACGAAAACAGGCATCCCCGAAAAAGCGGAATACCGAAGAAAACAGTGATTTGGGATGGTAGATGTCGCCGAGGTACATATCTGGGGAACATTGGTAGGCGCCGTTCGATGGGACGACAGCCAAAAACTGGGCTATTTTCAATATGCTCCCGAATTTCAGGATACCGGCTGGGAGCTTTCGCCCATCAAGATGCCCCTGGACCAAGGACAACGCATCTTCAGTTTTCCGGAATTGCGCAAAGGACGGGATGAAACGGAAGACACCTTTAAAGGACTGCCCGGCTTACTTTCAGACGCCTTACCCGATAAATACGGCAATCGATTGATCGACACCTGGCTGGCCCGCCAAGGACGACCCGCGAACAGCATGAACCCCGTAGAAAAACTCTGTTTCATCGGCACAAGGGCCATGGGCGCCTTGGAATTCCGTCCTACCCAACACAAACCGGCGACCCGCACCTTTCCTTTGGTGATGGACAGCCTGGTCGAAGTGGCCAAAAAAATGCTGAACGAACGGGAGCGTTTTTTGACCCATCTCGATAAGGACGGGGAAAAAGCCATGACGGACATCCTCAAAATCGGCACCTCTGCGGGCGGCGCCAGACCCAAGGCCGTTATTGCCTACCATCCGAAAACAAAAGAAATACGTTCCGGACAAGGAAAGGTCCCCAAAGGTTTCGAACATTGGCTGCTCAAACTCGACGGGGTCAGTGGCGAGCAGTTCGGCGAAAGTTCGGGATGGGGCCGGGTCGAATACGCCTACCACTTGATGGCGATAGATTGTGGCATCGAGATGACCGCCTGCCAACTGCTCGAAGAAAACGGCAGGGCCCATTTTATGACCAAACGCTTCGACCGTGAGGATAATGAAAGGCATCATATCCAATCGCTATGCGGTTTGCAACATTATGATTTCAATGACATGTACGGCTTTAGCTACGAGCAGCTCTTTCAAACCATGCGCCAGTTGCGATTGACCTATCCGGAAGCCGAACAACTCTTCCGCAGAATGGTGTTCAATGTCATTGCGACGAACTATGACGACCACACCAAAAACTTTTCCTTTCTGCTTAAAAAAAACGCCGAATGGCGATTGGCCCCGGCTTATGATCTCTGTTTCGCCTATGACCCGAACAACTATTGGGTCAACCAACAGACGCTTAGCGTCAATGGCAAACGCCGCGATATCACCAAAGACGACCTAATGACCTTGGCTACCGACAACAACATTAAAAAAGGCGCAAAGATCATCGACACCATCAATGCCACGGTTTCGCAATGGCAACATTACGCCGAGCAGGTCGACCTACGCGAAGATCTTAAAAAACGCATCGCGGAAAACCTGAACACCTTCTAAGACGCCGTATCAGGAACAGCCATAACATCCTGGATATTTCGGTGCACCGGAATCGATTCGGACCTGAACAAAAAAACCTTGCTATCACAGTAATAACAAGGTTTTCTAAGCTGGTGGAGTATACTGGATTCGAACCAGTGACCTCTGCCCTGTCAAGGCAGCGCTCTAAACCAACTGAGCTAATACTCCAAAAAAGTGCTGCAATATCGGAAATTTGTCACCAATCACCATATTCTGCCGAATTCTTTTGCGTTTCATGCAGCGTAATATGCAATAATTGCCCATTTTCAAGCTTCGGCTTCAAGATATCATAGATGATTTTGACGAAATATTCCGTCGAAGGCAACAAGCCTTCGAATTCAGGACAGTCTTCGTTCAGGTTCTTGTGATCGAAACGCTCTTCGACCTCCTCCTTGATCAACTTCCCTAAAACCGCCAAATCCATCACAAATCCGGTATCGGGATCTACAGTACCCCGAATACGCACTTCCAACTCAAAATTGTGGCCGTGGTAATACGGACTGTTGCACTTGCCAAATACCTCAAGGTTCTTGGCATCGCTCCATTTCGGATTGTGCAACCTATGGGCGGCATTAAAGTGTGCTTTTCTACAAATCGTTGATACCATCTATCGCAACTTGGGCTGCAAATTTAAGTCAAAAAGGGAGATTGGCCTACATTCAATCAATGGTTTCCAAAAAAGCCAGGCTTTTTGGGATTTGGGTAAGCACCGCCGACGATTCGTCTTCCAGAAATAGATACACCACCCCTTGTTTTCGGGCCAACTTCACGATCTCTGCAACGGCAAGCGAACCCGTCCCCAAGGCGACGCTGTCTTCAACGTCTTGCCTACCGGTTCCATCGCCCACCGCACCTTTTCGCATGTCCTTTAAATGAAGGGTCTTGAATTGACCTGGATAGGCCTTCAATAAGTCAAGAGGATCGACACCGGCATGCCGGGCCCAAAAGATATCGAGTTCAAAAGCGAAATATTGGGCGCTCCGGGCCATGAAATCGAAAACCGTTCCACCTGCATGAGCTTCGAATTCATACCCGTGCGGATGATACAGCAAGGTAATACCAGCGGTCGCCAAAACCTGTCCGGCCGCATTGAACACCCCCACTGCCTTCTTCGCGTCTTTTAGGGTAAACCGTTTTCCATGGGGAATCCATGGACACATCACGAAACGCGTCCCAAAACCCTTGGCCCGGTCTAGTGCGATCCGCGGATCTTTCTTCAACTCTTGATAAGAAGCCCCGATACTAACGACTTCGAGACCATGCTCCTGCAATAGCCCCTTGAACCGTTCTTCGGAAACGCCATAGGTAACCGCGCCACCTTCGATTTTGGTAATGCCCCAGTTCTTGATAAGGGTAAAAGTGGCCGGCACATCGTTCTCGAACTGATTACGAAGACTGTACAATTGGAGCCCGACCTCTTGGGACCGCAATTCCAAAGGTGTGAAAACCACCAGAAGAAGCAAGCTCGAGAGAAGTCGCGAAAACATAGCCCAGGTTTAGGTCAATAAATTCCCATTTTCATCCCATTCGGCGATAACGCCCCTTTTGCTTTGATCGACACATTTGGCCAACCATTCGGGATCATAAGATACCCCATGCTGGGCCAGTACATCTTCAGGTACCCCATCCCAAACATTGGGCATATTGCCTTTATATCCTAAATCGGCAATTCCCACTTTAGAGGTATAATACCCGCAGACGACCAAATTCCGCATCAGAGCGAAAAACTGGATCTCCAAGGCCTGTTCGTCCAAGGATACTTCAGGATCATGCCAGCAGATCTCATCGCAGATCTGCCGTTGTTGCTCTAGACTTGCCGATTTGAATTCCAAACCGAATTCGGTATTGCTTTTATGGTCCAACCACATCAATCCACCCAAAAGGGTCATCTGCATTTCGGGCAGGTCTTTGCCCATAAACTCAATGAATTCAGGCACATCGGCCTCTAAAGGACCGCCATGCGGTTCCTTCGGAGGAAGGATTACCGTACTCAAAACGGCAATAGTCTCCATTTCATGCGCATTGAACAAGGTTTCGGCATTCAATTTTTCGAGCCGTTCCAACTCTTCGGGGGTCCGCCCAAAGTATTTGGGATCGGCGGTCGCCGGAGTATCTACGGCACTATCGCTCTCGGTGCGGCACCCGTGAAAGGCAATGGCCGAGGCAGAGGCACCTAAAATGATGGTCTGTATACTTTTCCTTCTGTCCATGGCTAAATGTTTTGTTGTTTCAATTGTTCGACAATATAATCTGAGGCCCGCCATGCCAGCGCGAGGATGGTCCAGGTACAATTTTTGTCCGCCTGTGAAACGAACGGTCCGGCATCGGTGATGAAGACATTTTCGACATCATGAAGCTGTTGGAATTTATTCGTCACGGATTCTTTGGGATCATCGCCCATTCTGGTCGTTCCTACTTCATGAATGATCTCTCCCGGGGTCAGCAAACCGTAATTGCTTTCCTTACCTGGTTTGCCCCCTAGACGCATACCACCCATATTATGGATGATCTCTGCAAAGGTATCTTGCATATGTTTGGCTTGGTTGACCTCGAAATCAGACCACTTATAGTTGAATTTCAATACGGGTATACCGTATTTGTCAACCGTTGTAGGATCGATTTCACAATAGTTCTCTTTTCTGGCAATAGCTTCACCACGACCCCCGAAACCGATGACGGATCCATAGTATTTCTTCACATCGTCTCGAAGGCTGTCGCCGTAACCCCCTACTCGGAGGCCGAAGAACTTGTTGAAGTCGTTTACATTGAAACCGAAGCCATAGTTAGGTTGGCCCATACCCCCCCAAACTTCGATATGGTACCCTCTTGGAAAATCCAATTGGGAATTATCTCCCCACCATGGGGAATAGACATGCATGCCCCCGACCCCATCTTCATTATACGAGGTCTTGCGGTTCATAAGCCCGGGAATGAAACCTGCCGCGCTTGCACCCGTTGAATCGTGCAGGTATTTCCCAACAAGGTCACTGCTATTGCCCAACCCGTTCGGATGCTGCTTTGATTTTGAATTCAACAAGATCCTTGCCGAACTACAGGCCGAGGCGGCCAAGACCACCACTTTACCTTTGATCTTGTATTCCTTGCGATCTTCTTTGTTGATATAGGATACGCCCGTAGCCCTTCCTTCTTCATCGGTGGTTACTTCCCTGACCATACAGTTCACAAAGAGTTCTACCTGGCCACCGTTCTTCTGGGCAGGAAAGATCAAACAGCTGCCTGATGAAAAATCGGCATAGACCGAACATGATCTCGAACATTGTCCACAATAAAAACAGACCCCACGATCGGTATTGATACGTTTCGTCAACATCGACATTCGGGAAGGGATCACCGGAATTCCGGTTTTTCTTGCCCCATCGATATAGAACAATTCGTGCAGACGGGGTTTTGGCGGAGGAAGGAAGAACCCATCCGGGTCGTTCGGCAGCCCCTCATTGGTACCGAAGACACCGATCAGCTTATCGACCTTGTCATAATATGGTTTGACATCATCATAACCGATAGGCCAATCTTCACCATGGCCATCACGCGTCTTGCCTTTAAAGTCCTTTGGGCCGAAACGCAGCGAAATACGCCCCCAGTGGTTGGTACGACCTCCGAGCATTCGGGAGCGCCACCATTTGAAATCAGTTCCCGGCTCATGGGTATAGGGCTCGCCCTCGACTTCCCAATCACCCCATGACATATCCCATTCGCCAAAAGCACGATCCGTACTTGCCCCCCTTCTCGGAGATTCGTAGGGCCATTTCAATTGGGTCATGGTCTTGGGGTCTTTGGGGTCAAAGAACGGTCCGGCCTCGACGACAGCGACTTTCAGTCCGGCATCGGCAAGTACCTTAGTGGCCATTCCACCACCGGCCCCTGAACCGACGATGATCACGTCGTATTCTTTCGGGCTTTCGATTATTTGCATTCGGTATTCGGTTTTTGAGTTATACGATTCTTATTGTACTCGGGTCAAACGGTAAAATTCCTTGCGGTACTGGCTAGGGGTACACCCCTTGATCTTTTTGAAGATCCTATTGAAATTGGCGATATTGTAGAACCCGCACTTATAGGCGATTTCAGAAACACCATATTCTTCTTCGGCCAACATACGGGAGGCATTCTCGACCCGGATTTCATTCAAATATTCCACAAAAGTGCGTTCAGTGCTTTTCTTGATAAAGCGATTGAACGATACCTTGCTCATGTTCAACAAGCTCGACACTTGATCGAGGGTAATCTTATTGGCGTAATTCTCTTGGATAAAGTTGTAGAACAATTTTATCTTGTCGCTATTGTCGAAATCATCACGCGAAGTTTGCGAAATGGAAAGCAGGCGTTGGTTTTTGGTAATCGACAAGTCATATAATAAGGAGAACAACTCCAAGAAATAGTCGATCCCCTCCAATTTGGAGACCTTCATGATCCTCGGGGCGATCTTTTGGGACTCCATCTTGTCGAAAAGGATGCCGTGTACCGACTTCTCGAGCATCTCACGCAACGGCTTCATGATACTCCTTCGGGTCAAATTGTCTTGAAAAAGATCGTTGTGGAATTGGATGGTGACCTCGTGTACGCTGTTCGGGCAATTGTGCATCTTCCACCCATGGTACACATTCGGACCGACCAGGACCAACTCATAATCGTCGATTTCCTCGATGCTGAACCCTACGGTTCGCTGCATCCCCCTTCCATCCAGAATAAAATTCAACTCCAATTCCGGATGAAAATGAACCGGATAATCGAAGGTATCCCTGAATCGATCCATGACCAAGAAACTATCTTGGGGGGACAGGGCGGTGATCTCACGCTGATACTTTTTTAACATGTCAATACTATTTTAAACTTATCTAGTATTATTTTGTCAGGTTTTATAAGGATTAGCTCCCTCAATTTTGGACATTACACAGATAAAGTGTTAAAAAATTGCCATAAAGTACTAATAATAATTTCAATATTGCCGTATTCCAATTGGCTTTTTGAAGGATTTTATGGACAACCGTCCCTTAACAGTAGTAAAATTAACGGTTACGCCCGGTTTTTGCCGTTTTATGCCCATTTCTAAAAAATAGTATAAAAAAATGATAATATAATACCATGCACATGCAAAGTGTTTGTATAATTTTATCACTTGTTCGGCACTTACCCTATACCGAATTGACGAACAACCGAACTATTTAACTTAATTAATAACACTCATGATTATGAAACAAACAATCAAACGTGGCTTTTTTGCTGTGCGGAAAAGTGGCTCGTTTTGGTCAAAATCGGCGCTCAGCCTAGTCTTGACCTTGACGTTGGCACTAGCTTCCTTTACGGCCGAAGCCAATGCTCTTTCAAAAGACAAGAACTTGATTTTACCGCAATCAACGGTGACCGGTACGGTAACGGATGCCGATGGTGCGCCCCTACCGGGTGCCAACGTTGTGGTAAAGGGTACGACCAATGGTACCCAAACCGATTTTGATGGGAATTACACCATTGAAGCGGATGCGAATGCCACTTTGGTATTCAGCTACATTGGATTCGGCACCCAAGAAGTTGCCGTTAATGGACAAACCACTATTAACGTAGCGATGTCCGAAGATGCCAATCAGCTTTCTGAAGTGGTCGTCTTGGGGTATGCATCGCAGACCCGTGGTGATTTGACCGGATCGGTCGCTTCCGTTGATGTCTCCGAGGCTACAAAGACCCCTTTGGTCAACGCAGCTGAAGCCTTGGAAGGACGGGTAACGGGGGTTACGGTAACCAATACCGGATCACCTGGTGCAGCTCCAAAAATCGTTATTCGTGGTTTCGGTACGAGTAACAACACCAACCCCTTATATATTATCGATGGGGTCCAGACCGATAACGCTTCGGTATTGACAAGTATCAACCCGGCCGATATCGACCAGATCAACGTATTGAAAGATGGTGCAGCGGCTATCTATGGGGCAAGGGCCTCTAATGGTGTTGTGATCATCACCACCAAAGGCGGTGGCTACAACCAAGAAAAGCCAACGGTCTCTTTTGACGTGTATACAGGTATCACCAGAGCGGTGAACGTTCCTGAACTGTTGAACGTGAACCAACATGCCGATATGATCTTCCAAAGCTTGGCCAATGACGGTGCCACTGTTACCCACCCACAATACGGGTCGGGTGCAACACCGACTATACCATCCTCATTGATCGACTACACCCGAGTAGCTTCGTACGATCCGATCGTAAGGGAAGCGCGTGGTGCTACGGTCACCCCAGGAGGAACGGATTGGTTGGATGCGGTAACCCAAGACGGACAGACCCAAAACCTTTCACTTTCCATTGCCAATGGTGGTGAAACAGGACGTTATTTCCTTTCAGCGAACTATTTGAACAGGGAAGGAGTCTTCTTGGCGCACACCTTCAAACAAGGAACCACTCGATTGAATTCAGAATTCAAGATCAGTGATAAGGTGACCATCGGAGAACACTTGAATGCTTCATTTTCAAACGGTGGAAACAACTCGACCCGTGTCAATGACGCCTTGCGTATGAGCCCGCTGATTCCCGTCTATGATGACGAAGGGGATTTCGCAGGAACCGGTGGACCCGGACTGAGTAACACCCGTAGCCCTGTTGCCCAATTGCTACGGGCGCAAGACGATTTCAACAAAACCTTCAGGGTGTTCGGGGATGTCTATCTTGCTGCCGAAATCCACGATGGTCTTACATTCAAAACCACCTTCAGTGGGAATATCGAAAACTTTGACCAACGGGTCTTCCAGGCATTGGATCCAGAACACATCGAGCCGTTAAGCACCAATACGCTTCGCGAGCAGAACATCCAGAACTTCAACTGGACTTGGAACAATACCCTGAACTACTCCAAGATCTTCGGAGACCATAATGTGAACATTCTTGCAGGTCTTGAAGCCGTGGAAGAAGGAAGCAAAGGAAAGCAAATCAGCAGGAACGGATTCCTATTCGAGACTCCTGACTTTTACCTCTTGAGTAATGGTAGCGGTACCCCGAACGTTGATTTTGCGTTCGATGGGGAGAATTCATTGTTCTCCATCTTCGGTACGGCCAACTATTCTTATAAGGGCAAGTACTTTGCAACGGTTACGGTACGGAATGATAAGTCTTCCCGTTTCCTAGGGGATAACCAAAGCCAAACCTTCCCATCGTTTAGTGCGGGCTGGTTGATCAGTGATGAAGATTTCTTCCCGCAAGATTCGTTCGTAAGCCGATTGAAGTTAAAAGGTTCTTGGGGGCAATTGGGTAACCAAACCTTGCCGATCAGTAACCCGACCATCAACGTGTCGAACTTGAGCGAGACCTTGGCGAACTATTCCTTGAACGGAAGTACGATCGCTACCGGTGCGATTTTAAGCCAAGTGGGTAACCCAAATTTGAAATGGGAGACCAGCCAGACAACGAACATCGGTATCGAGGCCGGGTTCTTCAACAATGACCTTTTCGTATCGTTCGAATGGTTCGACATCGACACCAAGGATTTGATCACGCGTGACAACAGTCTTATCAGTACGACCGCTATCGATGCGGCCGCACCATTGGTGAACCTAGGGGACATCCAAAACACCGGTTTTGATTTGGCCATCGGGTACAACCACTCAACAAGTTATGGGCTTAACTACGGAATTCAAGCGAATATCTCAAGATATAAGAACGAAGTCCAAAGCTTGATCAGTGACTTCCAGATCGGTCGTACCGACTTGCGAGGTGGTGCGGTAACCCGAACTGAAGTGGGCCAACCGATTTCTTTCTTCTACGGAAGGGAAGTGACCGGTTTCGACGGCGATGGTCGTTTCACCTATCGTGATGTCAATGGTGACGGGGTCATCGATGATGACAATGACAGAACACAAATCGGTTCTCCACACCCTGATTTCACGTATGGTATCAATCTGACAGCAGACTACAAAGGATTCGATATTTCGGCCTTCTTCTCCGGTTCACAAGGAAACGACGTGTACAACTACGAGAAGATCTTTACCGATTTCCCGACCTTCTTCAACGGTAACAGAAGCACCAGGGTTTTGGATTCATGGACACCAAGCAATACGGATGCAACTTTGCCAGCGCTTAGTCAAACCATCCAAAATGCTGAAACACAACCTAATTCATATTTTGTCGAGGACGCATCCTTTTTGCGTTTGAAGAATCTACAGATTGGATATACCTTCTCGGATAACATTGCCAACAGTATGGGAATGGAGTCTTTTAGGGTGTATATCCAAGGAACCAATCTCTTTACAATAACCGACTATGAAGGTTTTGACCCAGAAGTCATTTCAAACGACAACTTGTCTTTGGGTATTGATTTTGGAAACTTTGGACCTTATCCAGTGTCCCAAATTTTGACTGTTGGTATTAACACAAAATTCTAAAAAAATGAAAAAGAAACTAATGTATTGTTTAGCGCTGCTTGCCGTCTGTATCGGCTGTGGCGATGATTTCACCGACAAACCGGCCATTGGGGCGTTGAGTGATGATGCCTTGGCCAATGCCCAGGGTGTCGATCTGTTACTCGTTGGTGCGTATTCCGCACTTGACGGGATCCGAAACAACCAGGGAGCTGCCGACTGGACGGTCAGTGGTGATAACTGGTGGTTCGATGTGATTTCGGATGATGCCCATAAAGGGAGTACCGATGGGGATCAGGCGGATCTGTTCCTCCTGGAAACCTACGATTGGACCAGTGCCAATCCTTATATTTTCGGAAAATGGAACGGCTTGTTCGCAGGGGTAAACCGTGCCAACGCCGTAATCTCATTGATCGCTTCTTTGGAAGATGGTGATTTTAGCGGTCCATTGGCCGAAGCCAGGTTCTTGAGAGCCCATTTCAACTTCGAATTGCAGAAGATCTATGTGAACGTTCCGTATATCTCAGAAGAGAATTTCGCGGCTACTGAGTTCAACCAACCGAACCCAGGGGCTATTTGGGAACAAATCGAAGCCGATTTCCAATATGCGGTCGACAACCTTCCGAACTCTCAAGCTGATGTCGGACGTCCAACCGCTTGGGCCGCAAAAGCCTTTTTGGGAAAAGTACACTTGTACCAATCCGATTGGGGGCAAGCCCTTTCCTTGTTGCAAGATGTCATCAACAACGGACCCTATGCCTTGAACGCCGAGTTCTTGGATAATTTTAGCGTTGCTGGTGACAACAGTGCCGAATCGGTATTCGCAATCCAGTTTACCACCGATTCAGGACAGTCTTTCAATGGTAACCGAGGAGGTACGTTGAACTTCCCGAACCCAGGTCCGTTCGGTTCTTGTTGTGGGTTCTACCAGCCATCACAGGATTTGGCGAATGCCTACCAAACCGATGGCACCGGGCTACCGTTATTGGATACGTTTAACCAAACCGATATCGCCAATGATTATGGGGTAGAAAGTGCGGATGCCTTTACCACCCATACCGGGCCGCTAGATCCTAGGATCGATTACACCATCGGAAGAAGGGGTATCGACTACAACGGTTATGGCATGCATATCGGTAAAGATTGGATTCGTGCCAGTTTCGCCGATATCTCTGGACCGTACCTTCCAAAAAAGAACGTCTATCAATCCGGCGAGAGTGCCAACCAAGGAACAGGTGCTTGGGGGCAACAGCATTCAGGGATCAATTATCATTTCATGCGCTATGCGGATGTCTTATTAATGGCCGCTGAAGCTGCTGTCGAAACCGGCGATTTGGGTACGGCCTTGAATTATGTGAACCAAGTCCGTGACCGCGCCAAGAACATGAGCTATGTTCAAAATATGGCCGGTGATGCCGATGCCGCGAACTACCAGATCGAACCGTATCCGGCCTTCGCGGATGCCGGGTTCGCCAGACAAGCCGTCCGCTTCGAAAGAAGATTGGAATTGGCGATGGAAGGTCACCGTTTGTTCGACTTGAGAAGATGGGGCGTTACTGTCGATATATTGAACGAGTACGTGCAGAATGAAGCCCGTACCATAGGAAACTTCGGGACCAAAGCCAATCCCTACGAAGCTAGGATGGATTTGTTACCTATACCGATTACAGCTATAGATTTAAGTGGTGGCGTGCTCACCCAAAACCCAGGATTTTAAGTTTAGTTGAGTTTTATTAGTTTAAGTTTAGCTGCAGAAACAGGGCGTTGTAATGATGCCCTGTTTTTTGTTTCCCCTTTTCCCTACCTTAGCATAAAGACGAGATAACGATTTATGAAAATGCCCAGAATTCCCCTCTTTATCGGGCTCTTTGCATTGCTCCTTGCAGCGGGTAGCTGCACGGAATCCAAAGAGACGAAAACCGCTTCCAATCCCATATTCGCAAAATTGGAGGCCCCACGAACGAATATCGATTTTACCAATACCCTGACCGAAAACGATTCCCTTAACTACTTTACGTACGCCTACATATACATGGGCGGCGGAGTTTCGGCCGGCGATATCAACAATGACGGGTTGATCGATCTGTTCTTTACCGGAAATATGGTCCCCAATAAACTATACCTCAACAAAGGCAACTTGGAATTCGAAGACATTTCGGATTCGGCTGGCATTGCCGGGGATTCCCGATGGTACACCGGCACCACCATGGCCGATGTGAACAATGATGGCTTTTTGGATATCTATTGTTCGGTTGGGGGCAAGTTCGGCCCAAAAGAAAACCAACTGTTCATCAACAACGGCGACAACACCTTCACCGAGCAAGCCGAAGCGTATGGCATCGCCGATACCGCCAATAGCGTTCAGGCTTCTTTTTTCGACTACGATCTCGACGGGGATCTTGACCTCTACGTAGCGAATTACCCCCCTACCCGATTCAATGCGCCGAATTTCTATTACCGCATGAAGCAGATGAACGCCTCCGAATTGGAAACCGACAAGTTGTTCAAAAACGAAAACGGTCACTTCATCGATGTGACCAACGAAGCCGGTCTAAAAACCTTCGGACTGTCGCTGAGTGTCACCGTAAGCGACCTTAACCAAGATGGATGGCCCGATCTTTATATCTCCAACGATTTCAGTTCGCCGGATTACCTCTTTTACAACAATCAAGACGGTACGTTTACCGAAGCCGTCAAACAAAGCACCAAAAACACTTCCTTCTACGGAATGGGGGTCGACATCGCGGACTTCAACAACGATGCCTTACCCGATATACTCCAGGTCGACATGACCTCCCAAGTCAACCGACGGGCGAAAGCCAATATGGCCAGCATGAACCCACAGCTTTTTTGGAGCACGGTCAATGCCGGGTTCCATTACCAATACATGCAAAACAGCCTGCAACTGAACAATGGCACCTTGCGTGACTCCGTGGCCGATTTTAGTAATGTTTCGCGCCTTGCCGGGGTCTCTTCGACCGACTGGAGCTGGGGACCCTTGTTCGCAGACCTTGATAACGATGGCTGGAAAGACATTTTTATTTCGAATGGCACCCGCAGGGAGATCAACAATCGGGACTATTTCCTGGAAATTGAAAAAAACGGTGTCCACCAAGACAGTACTTTGGAAAAAACCTTGCAGATCCCCTCGGAGAAAATCGATAATTACGTTTTCAAAAACAACCGTGACTTGACCTTTGCGAAAATGAACCAAGATTGGGGCATCGAACACAAAGGGTTCTCAAACGGCTGTGTGTATGTCGATCTCGATAACGATGGTGATTTGGAGATCGTAACCAACAACATCGATGATAAAGCAGGCGTTTTCGAAAACAAAAGCGCTGAAAACAGTCATCATTTAAGCCTATCGTTCAAAGGTTCGGACTTGAACCCCTTTGGCCTTGGCACCAAGGTATACCTCTACCACCAAGGCACCGCGCAGTATCAAGAACTGACCTTGACCCGTGGTTTTCAGTCCTCGGTTGCCCCACGACTTCATTTTGGCCTTGGCGATACCGAGGCCATCGATTCCCTCAAGATCGTTTGGCCTGACCGTAGCGAGCAACTATTCAAAAATCCGGATATTGATACCCAATTGATCGCCGATTACAAGGATGCCGTTACAGCGGATGAATTGAAGGAAGCGTCCCTTGGGCTTTTTGATAATTTATTGGCCGATGAACTTCCGATCGAACATCGTCATATTGAAAACTATTACGATGATTTCGTGAATGAAGTGCTGTTGCCCCATCAGACCTCCATGTTCGGTCCGAATATCGCTGCTGGGGATTTGAACGGAGATGGTCTTGATGACCTCGTCGTAGGGGCCGCTGCCCAAAATACAACGACCCTATATTTCCAAACCGCCTCCGGCTTTGGAGAAGGCATAAAAACACCTTTCACTTTGGATAGTGCTTCTGAAGACATGGGCATCCATATTTTCGATGCCGATATGGATGGGGATGAAGATATTTACATTGTCAGCGGGGGCAACGAGTTCTCCCCCACGGCCAAGCCATTGCAAGATCGGCTCTATATCAATGACGGAAAGGGCAACTTCGAAAAATCGATGACGGCCCTGCCCGAAATGTTGACCAGCGGATCTCGCGCTCATAGCCATGATTTCGATAAGGATGGTGACCTCGATCTCTTTGTAGGTGGTCGCTTGATACCGGGCAACTACCCATCACCGGCCGACAGTTACCTGCTAGAGAATATCGGTCAAAACGGGGAAGCCCGTTTTGTGGATGCCACCGAAAAGTTGGCCCCTTTTCTCAAAAAATCAGGCATGGTCACCGATGCCATCTGGACGGATTTCAATAATGATGGTTGGACGGACCTCATCGTTATCGGTGAATGGATGGGCATTCGGGTCTTACAGAACGAGGAGGGCTATTTCTCCGAAGTTTCGGAAAGCTGGGGCACCCAAGACAGTACCGGATGGTGGTTCAGTATCGTTGATGGTGATTTCGACAATGATGGGGATACCGATTATATCGTCGGTAATCTGGGCCTCAATTACAAGTACAAAGCTTCGGATGACGCGACCTTTGATATCTTCTTCAACGATTTCGACAACAATTACAAAGGCGATATCGTCTTGAGTTATTTCAATGAAGGGGAACAGTTTCCAGTCCGTGGAAGGGAGTGTTCGTCCCAACAGATTCCCGGCATCAAACAGAAGTTCAAGGATTACGAATCCTTTTCAACGGCAACCCTCGAAGATGTGTATACTGAAGAAGATCTGGACAATTCCTTGCACTACCAAGTGAAATCTTTTGCCAGCGTGTATCTGGAAAACGACAATGGGACCTTCAGGCGCCATGCCCTTCCGAACATGGCCCAGCTTTCTTCGATCAACCAGTTGTTGACCGAGGATTTCAACGGCGATGGCAATTTGGACGTTTTGTTGGTCGGCAACCTTCATTCTTCGGAAGTCGAAACACCTCGAAACGATGCCAGTACGGGCCTTTTATTGCTCGGTGATGGTCAAGGTGGTTTTGAAGTGGAACACGCTCGTAACAGCGGTTTTTACGCCCCTGGAGACGTCAAGGACATGGTCAAGCTACGCATTGGGGAAAAAGAAGTGATCGCGATCGCCAAGAATTCGGACTATCTACAGTTTTTGGAACAAAAAAGAGGGCTGCCCTAACAGACAGCCCCCTTTAACCAATCACTTAAATTGAAAAAAACTACAAGTTATTTAGGCAATAGTCCAAAAGCTCTGCATCAGCAGTAGGATTCGGACTTATATCCACAACGACATTGCCATTTGCCGAGGTTACCTGGGCGGAGACTTCTTCATCAAAAGCCCCGGAGGTGAACACTATGGATATTTCTTGTGCGCCATCAGGCACATTAAAGGTTACACTGCCGGCCGAACCGTCATCCAAGGTATAACTGGTCGCCTCGCCGTCGATGGTCACCACGAGGGCGGCATCGTTCCAACCATCCCCGAAAGAATCCTGGAAATCAATGGTCCAATCGCCTGCCGTTGGTACGGTCGGTGGGCACACCACGGTCGACACATAGGCGAAGGGCGAACTAAAAAACGACCCCCCGAGTACGGTACCGTTGGCATTGTTCGTAAATACCCGGCCGTCGGTCAACTCGGCTTCCAAACGAAAATTGAATTGATCTCCGCCTTCGATATCGGCAAAGGCGATTCCGGTAGCCGCCAGGGCATCACTGAAACTGACCGTCAAGTCGGTTCGCGGCAATCCGAAGGGGCCCGTTGTAAAGGTTGCGGGATCCAAAGTGGCAATGGCCGTTTCGGCCGTACTTTGGTCACCCCCTAAGGTACTCTGATCATTGAAGGCCACGAAAACGCGTACTTCAGACAGCAAGGTACCACCTTCGGCATCTTGTACTTCGAGGGTCACCCCCCACTCTGAAGTGGTATCGAATATGTTATAGCTTGAACTGATCGTATTCACGGTACGCAAGACCAAACCGCGCTCGACGCTGTCGTCAACGGTGTCGATCAGTTTATCATCGGAGCTGCAGGAAACCACCAGTATTCCCACAGCCATCATTACATAATTTTTAATGCTTTTCATAAACGTAGATTTTTAATTAGCTATTGGAAATGAGCCCGCAGGGTTCGTATCCCAGAATACCTGCACGGTCTGATCGGTCTTTTGGGTGATGTTCGGGTTCGAGGTCACCGCCTGGTTCGGATAGTACATCGAACGGATGAAGGCACCCGGACTCGGTTCACGGTTCGGTTGCAAGGTAGTTGGAAAACCGGTCCTTCTATAGAAGTTATAGGTCTCGATCCCATTGCCGTAGTTACCGACGAAAAACTGCTCGGCGAACACATCCCATTTGTCATCCCCCGTAGCCGCATTGAAGGCATCAATGGCATCGCTGACGAAACCGGATACCTCGGCCGAAGAGGGTTCGAACGAAAGGTCACCCCCGGTATCGTTGGCAGCAAAAGACTGTACCTTGGCGATTTGCTTGTTCATCCCGTTTTGCAGCGCGGTGGCCGCAGCGGCCATATCGCCTTGGGCCATGGCGAATTCAGCGATCCAAAAGTCGACCATATAGGCATTCAAAATGGCGGTGATTCCGGTTCCACCGGCCCCGAACGAATTCGGATTGGAATTTTGGGCGATCGCTTGAAAACTATCGTCGTCGAAGCGTCCTCCCGTTGGGTACACCCCGTGCGCGGTTTTCAATAGTCCGTCCGGCGGTCCTCCTTCATCATCACCGTGGTCCCTACCCCAATACCCATTCGATAGGGCACAGAAAGTAAATCCGCCCGAAACGTAATGGGCCGGTGGGGTCTGTAGCGAACAGGTCAACAACTCCTCATCCGGGGCCTCGCCATCCTGACCGGGTACCACGGGCACCTGACGGTAGAAGTAGTAGCGGATTCTTGGATCGTCGTTCACCTGCATCTGGTTCATCAACCAATTTGAGGTGTAATCACCGGCACCGGCAGAAGCATAGTTCAAACCGTATCTCGGGTGTCGGGTATCGGGTTGGGAGGCACTGGTGCCCGTCCATGTCCAATCCAAATCATCGGCCGTATCCTGGATGTAATCCCCGGAGTTGATGATCGCGTTGAAACTGGCCAAGGCATTCGCATCGACCAAACGACGCTGTAGGTAGATCTTCAATTTCAAGGTGTTCGCGGCTTTGACCCATTTGCTATAATCGTTACCGTAGAAAAAGTCGGTCGACGGATTCGAAGCGGCCGTATTCGTGAAATTCACGATGGCCTGATCCAATAGTGTCAATGCAGCATCATAGACCGACGCCCCGCTATCCAATACCGGATTCAGAATCTCAGGGGCCCTAGCGGCTTCCGTATAAGGCACATCCCCATAAAAATCGACCAGTGAAACGATGACATAGGCCTCGATAAACTGTGAAATACCGATGTGCCGGGTCAAGCCCGCTTCTTCGGCCAAGGGGGTCATGTTCCTGATATCGAAGATAATCCCACGATAGGCATTGTCCCATTCGTCATCGGTATCGATATCCTGGTAGCCACTTTGGTAATCACGACTGCCGAATGGCATCAACCGGGTCAATTCCTGACCTAAAATCGAAAGGCCGTCGCCATTGACGTTACCTCCCGTCTGAAAGTTATCTTGTGGATCACCGGTCGCATCCCCTTCCAAGTGCCGTGCGAAATCCTCTTGGATCGAATTCAAAAAGAAATCGGGGCTCGCCTGTGAGGGCGTCAAGAAGTTCGGGTCTTCGGTCAAATCCAATTCGTTGGTCTCACATGATGCCACGACTAAGAAAGCCGCACATAAAGCCAGTCTGATGTATGTATATAGTCTATTCATTTTTCCTTCAATTTTTTTCATCTTAGAATGATGCTTTTACACTTAAACCATACCTTCTAGAACTCGGTCCGTTAAGGAAATCGAAGCCAAATCCGTTACCGACACCCGTACCCGATACATTCGGGTCGAAATTGGCACCGTCAGGGGTGTTGACCGCATCCCACCATAGGTTTTGGCCCGAGAGCGTGATCGATAAGGATCCAAAAGGCGTCTTATCCAAAAACTTCTGCGGTAGGGAGTAGCCCAAAGACACTTCCTGCAAACGGATGACCGTTGCATCGTATACCTGCAGTTCGCTAGGTCCGAAAAGGATGTTGTTGAAGTAGTAATCCGAATTGTTGATCTGTACGTCATTGACCCTGCCGTCACTTTGTTGTACCCCTTGCAGGATGAAGGTATTCTCGCGATCCAAGGTCTCCGTAATCAATCCCCTACCTAAAAGGGTGGCGATGGTACTCGAATAGATATCCCCACCTTGGGTATAATTCAATTGGAAGCCTAGCGAGAAGTTCTTGTACGACAAGGTGTTGATCATGTTGGCCACCCAATCGGGGTTCGGATCTCCGATAACACCGTCTTGGGAATCTTGAACGTAATCCCCAGCGGCATTGACGACCAAATTGCCTTCAGCATCGCGGAGTACGCGACTTCCGTAAATCACCCCTAAAGGTTCCCCTTCGATAGCCGCATTCCCTAAGTTTCCAAATCCGGAATACACGATCAAATCGGTATCGTTGCCCAAATCGGTCACCTCGGTCTCGTTGGCGGTGAAGTTGATGTTCGTATTCCAGTTGAACCCATTGTCCTCACTGCGGATCAGGTTCAAACCGAGATCGATCTCAATACCTTCCCCTTTGATTTCACCCACATTGGTATTGGTCCGGAAGAATCCTGAAGAAGGATCCAAAGGCTGGCTGACGATCAAATCGGTCGTAGTTCGTTGGAACACGGAAACATCCAATGAGATCCGGTTGTCCCACCATCTTGATTCGATCCCCAACTCGATCTCGGAAACCTGTTCGGGTTTTAGGTTCGGGTTACCCAAAGTCAAGCCTGTAGAGTTGCTCACGATATTGGTACCTGTATTGTCTTGAAAGTCTTGGGTATCCAATGACAAGCGATTGGCAACTGGGTACGAATCGGAGTTTTGATCCGGGAAACCGGCCGAGGTTCCGTATCCAGCCCTGAATTTCAAATACCCTAGGGCATCCCCTTTCAAATCGGTAAAAGCCGTCGTCGGTACGAAAGACAAACTGGCGCTTGGGTAGAACAAGGTGCGGTTGTCTTTCGCCAGGTTCGATACCCAGTCGTTACGACCGGCAAGGGTCAAATACAAAATGTTGTCATAATCGAATTCAACCTGTCCGTACAAACCGATCACGTTTCGCTCGAAGCTTCCTTGGATCTCATTTTGATTCAAGAAATTGAAATGACGCAAGACCCCAAAAGCCTGTTGCCCGTCACTGGAGACCCCACTTTGATCGAAGGTTTCCCTTCTACCATTAAAACCGACATTGAAGGTCGCCCCGACTTTTTCGGTCAAGTCGTAATCGCCGTTCAGGGCGAAGTTGTGGTCCCAGATAGTATTGACGTTGTTCCAGGTTTCGTAGATACCGCTTTGCAAGCGGATGTCGTTACTATTGCTATTGACCCCACCACGGTTCTGGAAATTGACGTTCGACTCGTTATAGTTATCGATACCGACCCTATAAATCAGGTTTAGGTTATCGGATAAATCGTACTGCAAGCCCATATTCCCGAACACCCGGTTCGTTTCTTGACGGGTCCCGGAGTTGTTCACCGTCCAAAGTGGGTGTTGGATCGAATTGTTTTGGCGGTAGTAGACGCTACTGCCATCGATCGGATTCTGGAATGGCAAACCGGCTACATCGACTGATCGCGGCGTAAAGAAGAGATCCCCGAATACGGAAGAACCGCCCCCTGTCGCCCCATTCCCTTGGCTCAAGGCCACCGGCGGCGAAATGAATTTGGTACGGGCATAATTCAACGCACCCGTTACCGTGAACTTATTGCTCAATTGTGCCCGGCCCCCGATACCGAAGTTGTTTCGGTTCAAGGAGTTGCCCGGGGTAAAGCCGATATCCTTCAGATAGCCATAATTCGCATTGTAGCTGATCTTTCCGTCGTCGGAAGCCCCGGTGATATTGACCGAAGTGGTCGAAACCGTACCGGTTTTGAAGAAGTTACCGAAATTGTCATAGGCTTGCCACTGGTAGCGCGCCCCTTGGAATTCGGGAAAAGCCGCCGCAAACGAGGCCGTTGAATAAGGGTGCGGCAAGGTACCCGCATCATCGAAGGAGGTGCTATTGCCCCAACCGGCGACACCCCCGCGATCGAAACTAGGCCCCCAGTTACTGAAAAACCATCCGAACGCCTGATCGAAACCATTTCCGTATTGGTTCTGGTAATCAGGGGTCGATGCCAATTCATTGAAAAAGAAGGAGGAAGTCACCGTAATCTCGGTTTTCTTCACCCCGGCACCACCACGCCCGGCCTTGGTCGTGATCAGGATCACCCCGTTACGCCCCAACGACCCGTACAGGGTAGAGGCCGCAAGCCCTTTCAAGACGTTGACACTTTCGATGCTGTTCGGATCTAAATCCAAAAAGCGGCTCGATCCGTTGTTTCCGTTGATGAAATCTTGTCGTGACCCTTGACGGCCCGAAGGATTGGTATCCGCATTGAACGGTACCCCATCGACGATGAACAACGGCTGGTTGCTTTGGCTAAAGGAATTAAAGCCCCGAATGATAATATTGGTACCTGAACCTGAAAGACCACTCTGTTGGGTGATGTTCACCCCAGATGCCTTTCCGGTCAATACCCGGCCGATATCCCCTTCAGCGCGCTCTTCAAGTTCGTCGGAGCCAACTTCGGCGACCGCATACCCGAGAGCTTGCTTTTCCCTTTTGATACCGAGGGCCGTTACGACCACTTCTTCAAGGGCTTGGGTATCTTCTTGCATTTGTAAGTTTATCGTATTGGAAGGGCCGACCAGGATGCGTTCCGTTTTTTGACCGATATAGGTGAACAGCAGGGCCTGCCCTTCGGCCGCGTTGATGGCGTAATTGCCATCAAAGTCCGTTTGGGCGCCAACGGTGGTCCCTTCGACCACAATGTTCACCCCGGGTAACGGAACACCCGCTTGGTCGGTCACCGTTCCGGTCACCGTTTTTTCTTGGGCGAACGCGAAGGCCGTAAAACACAGTAGCGCCAGCATTGCCCCGAACAGTTTCTTTACTTTCATAGAGTTGAAGTTTTGTTAGTACTTGTTTTGAGTAGCGCAACTGAGAAAGGCGGGCGGGAAAGAATTTTTTGATAGCTAATTCAAATAACTTCCAAGAAGAAAACAAAACTTAAATGGAATCTTTGTCTTTTAAGAAGTAAGGCCTCTCACCGCCCTACCTTTACAATTGCAAGAACAAAACAATCGAACTCCATAGCCAAAAGGGTACTTTTAAAACGGCAGGGACATCAAAAAACCGGCTGCCCATGGGCAAGTACCGTTTTTAACATCCGAAAAAAAGCGCGGGAAACCATGGTCTTGGTTTACAGGCAAACAAAAACCCGACACCTCCTCTAGAGGTATCGGGTTTTGTGAATGTAAGGTGTGGATCGGATTCCTAGGCCAACTGGGCAGGGAACCTGCCCATAAGGCGAAAGTCGTTCGGGCTGCTCCCCGTATCTTTCTTAAAGGCGTTGTAGAAACTGTTCTTGCTATTGAACCCCACCTCGTACATGATGGCCTTGACACTTAAAAAAGGTTCGTTGATCAGCAAGGCCTTGGCTTCGGCAATGCGGTACGAATTCAATAAGGAATAAAAGTTCTTGTCGTGAAACCGGTTGATGACCTCTGATATCTTATACCGATCCTGATCGATATGGTTGGCGAGCTGCATCAGGCTTAGATCGTTTTGCCGATAGATCTTGTCGGTTTCAAAGGCGATATGTATCCTTCTTTTGATTTCCATAGCCTGATCTTCGGTCAGGCCTGATTTACGGTATTTCTCTTGCACGTGTTTGTCGGGTATGACCGTTTCTTCAGCGAGGTACTTCAAAACGATCTGTTTTAGAAGACGTTTCATTTTTTGATGATGATTTTTGATTGATACCCATAATTACCAACAAAAAGCAAAAAAAACGGTGCACCCGATAAGAGTTTACTCGAAGCAGCGGTGCTTTTGGAAGGATTATTTGTTCGCTAATGCAGGGGAAATAAGGAAACCGAAACGTTACTATTTGGGAAACGCAATTTTACTTTAAGGATGCCATCACCACAAAGGATATCGAAACACGATGCACAGTATTTTCGATAAGATTTAATGACGAAGTGTGTGGGAAAACAAAAAAGCCACCGGAATTCGGTGGCTTTTTGTTGTGGGCCCTACTGGATTCGAACCAGTGACCCCCTGCTTGTAAGGCAGGTGCTCTGAACCAACTGAGCTAAGAGCCCTAATTTTCAAATAGGGAGTGCAAATATAGCATCATTTTTCTTTTGGATAAAAGAAAAACCGCAAAATATTCAAAGCGCTTCGGCCACGACAAAGGTACTGCCACCGACATAGATCAAATCGTCTTTTTTTGCTTTTTCCAAAGCTTTTTCCAAACCCTTTTTAACCGACCCATAGGACTTGCCCAATCGTCCGGAATTTTTGGCTTCAGCGGCCAAAAGTTCGGCATCGAGCCCCCGTGGCACCTTTGGTGACACGAAATAGTATTTCGCCCCCTCAGGGAACAGTTGCAACATGCTTTGCCAGTCCTTTTCCTGAACGAAGCCCAACACGAGATGCAGCTTTCGAAACCGTTGTTCCTTTAATTGCGCCAAGACCCCTTGTAAGCCTTCTTTGTTGTGTGCCGTATCGCAGATCACCAACGGTCGGTCGCCCAATTGCTGCCACCTGCCCAATAGGCCGGTATTGGTCACTACCTTGCGCAGTCCCTTCTTCAATTCGGCTTCGCTTACTTTGAAATTGACCAACTTTTCCACACAGGCAACAACCCCTTTTACATTCTTTTCTTGGTAGTTTCCTAATAGGTCCGTAGCATAGGATTCCTTCACCGAGCGGTCGGCAAAGGTAATTTCGGCCTGATGCTGGGCGGCCACCAATTGGAAAATCGTCGCCGTTTCGGCCTGGGTTTCACTGACGATGACGGGCACTTCCTTTTTAATGATGCCGGCCTTTTCCAGAGCGATCTTTTGCAGCGTATTCCCTAAGAGGTCCATATGATCGAATCCGATATTGGTGATCAAGGATACTTCGGGTCGAATGATGTTCGTAGAATCGAGACGTCCTCCCAAACCTACTTCTATGATGGCTACGTCGACCTGCTGCTTCGCAAAATGGGCAAAGGCCATGCCCACGGTCATTTCGAAAAAGGACAGCTGGCGGTATTCCAAAAACTCCCTATGGTCATGGATAAAGGATACGACTTCTTTTTTAGGGATGCCCTTACCGCTGATCTTAATGCGCTCCCTGAAATCCTTTAGGTGGGGAGAGGTATACAATCCGACCTTATACCCAGCCTCTTGCAATACCGAAGCCAACATATGGCTGCTAGAGCCCTTACCGTTGGTGCCGGCAACGTGGATGCTTTTGAATTGGGTATGGGGTTCGCCCAAATAGGAGGAAAATTCTTGGATGTTATCTAACTTGGCGTTATACGCATCGGCCCCTTTTTGCTGGTACATGGGCAATTGGGCGAACATCCATTGCAAGGTTTCCTTATAGGTCACTACTGGCCCAATTTAAAGTTCACCACCACAAAACCGATTTGTTGTGAGGGTGCTTTGGCATCGACGTTCCACGAATAGGACAAGGCGGTTTTTCGGGCGGGATCCAAAAGGCATTGCGCCGTATTGGTAGTGCCTTTTACCCCCGGAGTGGCCTTGATGACCTTTCCGTTGCGGTCGACCACGATCCTCACTACGACGCGACCTTCTTCGTTACACTCTTGGCGCACGACGTTCTTACCGACCAAGGAACGCCCGCTCAACCCATAGCCGCCGGTTCCGCTACCACTGCCCGGGGCTCCGTAGTAGGTAGTCGCATAGGGGTTGCCTTGCGGACTGCCTTTATCACCATTGCGGGTATCGTCGCCTTCGCTACCGGTGGCCGTGCCCTCCGATTTTCCGATGCCGCCCATTAAGGCGTCCAATTTCTTCTTTTTGGCTTCTTGTTCGCGTTTCAAGCGTTCTGCAGCCTCTCGTTGTTCGCGCTCCTTACGCTCCGCTTCGGCTTTGGCCTTGGCTTCGGCCTCCCTGGCCTTGCGTTCGGCTTCCTTTTGTTGGCGCAAACGAATCGACTCCTCGCTTTCTTGGGTTACTACCTTTTCAATGGGTACTTCTTCCGGAACGGTTTCTTGGGGTTGCTCTTGGGTTTCGACCACCTCTTCGACCACTTCTTCCTCGACTTCGGGTTCTGCGGGTGGTTCAGGGATATCGACCGGCTCAGATTTGATAGGCTCGGTAGGTTGTTGTTGTCCGCTACCGAATTCCATAGTACCGAAATTAATGGCAATGCCATTCTCTTCGGGTGGATCCATATAGGTCAAACCGATATAAAAAAGCAATAACAGCAATACACTTAGTAACGCAGTGGTAAGTGTAAAGGATTTTTTCTTGTGTCTCGTATCTAATAGTGCCATTTACTTTGGCCGCACCGCCAAGATGACCTTGTAACTGTTCCTGTTGGCAATGTCCATAACGTTGACGGCCTCTTTGATGGCCACGCTCTGTTCAGCCCGTAGGATGATGGTAGGTTTCTCTTGTCCTTCCAGTGCTTTTTTTAATTCAATTTCAATGTATTCCGCGTTGATCTGTTGGTTGTTCACGTAGTATTTCAGGTCTTTGTCGATCGTCACCGAAACGTTCTGGGTATTGGTCGACTTCCCTTTGGCTTTGGGCAGTAGCAGGTCTAAAGCATTCGGGGCATTCGAAGTCAGCATGAAGAACACCAACAACAGAAAGACGATATCCGTCATTGATGACATACTGAATTCTGGACTCACCTTATTTCTTCCCTTCAATTTCATAGATAGGCTACTAAACGGGTTCGTTCAAAAGATCCAAAAACTCTACCGCGTTGGCTTCCATTTTATGGACCACCTTATCGGTTCTGTTGACCAAGTGGTTGTATCCGATATAGGCGATGATACCCACCACTAAACCTGCGACCGTCGTGGTCATGGCCGTATAAATACCGGAGGCCAAAGACCCCATTTCAGCCTGGCCGCCACTACTTGCCATTTCATGGAATGCCAAAATCATACCGATCACGGTTCCGAGGAACCCGATCATCGGTGCAGCCCCGGCCACCGTAGCCAAAATGCTAACGTTTTTTTCCAGTTTATAGACCTCCAAAGTACCGGCGTTCTCAATGGCCGTATTGATATCGTCCAAGGGTTTTCCGATGCGGGAGACCCCCTTTTCGGTCAAACGTGCTACAGGCGAATCGGTTTGGGCGCATAGGAGCTTCGCAGCTTCCAATTTTCCGTTCATGACATGGTCACGAATCTGGTTCATGAAGTTCTTGTCGATCTTCGAAGCGGCCTTGATGGCGAAAATCCGTTCAAAATAGATGTACAAAGCAACGAAGAGAAGAATGAACAAGACGGTGATGATAATGATACTACCCGTACCGCCGTTTACGATCAAATCCATTACCGAAAGGGTTTTTTCTTCCGATAATTCCGCTGCAAGTTCGTCAGATGAAATCTGGTCTTGAAAAATAATCATAGGTGTTCCCCAATTTTAGTTGCAATAATAACGGGGAATTCACAAAATAATTATGTTCATAAAAGAAAATCGCGCATGGCTATGAAAACAAGCGCACCGGCAATAAACCCGACAGCGGCCAACCAGGCGATTTTTTTCAAATACCAGAAGAAATCGATTTTTTCCATTCCCATGGCAACGACCCCGGCTGCCGATCCAATGATCAACATGCTACCACCGGTACCCGCTGAATAGGCAATGAAGTGCCACAGTGGGTGGTCGAGAGGTTCGGAGAACATCCCCAAACTGGCCGCGACCAAAGGGACGTTATCGATTACCGCAGAACCCAATCCCAATAACATCACGACGAGATCGGTATTCGGAATGGCGTGGTTCAAACTTTCAGCATAATTGAACAACAAACCGAGTGATTCCAGAGCGGCTACCGCCATCAAAATCCCCAAGAAGAAGAGGATGCTGGGCAGCTCGATTCGTGTCAAGGCACTGTGTACCGGACTGTGGTGTGCTCCTTCATCATGCTCTTCACTTACCGAAGTGATGCTGATCTTGGTATTACTGAAACGTTCGGCGAAGGTGGCCACGACGGCCAAGGAGAACATCATACCGACATAAGGTGGCAAGTGGGTGATGGTCTTGAAGAAAGGTACGAATACGATGGAACCCAATCCTAAATACAACATGACCGGCCCATATTTCGATTTCGAACCTCCGACCTGTTCGTCAAGTTCTACCGTTCCACTAAAGACCTTGAAGCGACTAACGATCAAGGTGGGTACGACCATACAGACGATCGAGGGCACCAATACCCGTAACACCAAGGCGCCGGCATTTACTTTGCCTGCGATCCAGAGCATGGTGGTGGTCACATCACCGATCGGTGACCAGGCCCCACCTGCATTGGCATTGATAATGATCAAACCGGCGAACCAAAGTCTTGTCTCCCGGTCTTTAATGACTTTCTGCAATATCGTGATCAACACGATCGTGGCGGTCAAGTTGTCAATAATGGCCGAAAGGATAAAGGCCAGGATCGAGAAGATCCACAACAGCCTGCGCTTGCTCCGCGTTCTGATATACCCCTTAATGGTAGCGAAACCGTCGAAATAATCAATGATCTCAACAATGGTCATCGCCCCGAGCAAGAACACCAAAATCTCAGCGGTTTTCCCCAAATGATGCAGCAGGATCTCATCGATATGCGAGGGTTCCAGCTCTTTCAACTCGGCATTCACCTCGAATACGGGCAAATGGGCCAAGGCAATGATCGCCCACAAAATGGCCATCATACCCAGGGCGGGAATCAATTTATCGATCTTTAGATTATGCTCGAGGGTAATTTGAAGGTACCCTAACAAGAAAATAACTATGATTATGGTTTCCATTAGAAGTTGGTTTGTTCGTTTAGTCGTTACGTTAGATCGGCCGGATGCAGAATCGAAAGGCTTCCAGCCTTGTTAAATATAAGGATTGCTGAATACCCTTACAATGCCCTTGATTGATTTTTTGAAATTAAGCGATTCCTTGTAAAATCGAGATTTCTTTAAAAAATCAGCAGCTAAGACGTATATTTGCACTGCATTTTTAACTATTCGATAAAATTATGGACTATACCCTATCGGAAGAGCAATTGATGATCCAACAGGCGGCAAGGGACTTCGCCCAGAATGAATTGCTACCAGGAGTAATTGAGCGGGATGATGCCCAGGAATTTCCGGAAGCGGAAGTCAAAAAAATGGGGGAACTTGGATTTATGGGGATGATGGTCGACACCAAGTACAACGGTAGTGGGCTCGACACGCTTTCATACGTCATCGCCATGGAAGAATTATCGAAAGTGGATGCCTCGGCATCGGTCATCGTTTCAGTCAACAATTCGCTGGTTTGCTGGGGATTGGAAACCTTCGGAACCGAAGCCCAAAAAGAAAAATACCTGACCCGTTTGGCCACTGGTGAGATCATCGGGGCTTTTTGCCTTTCCGAACCCGAAGCCGGTAGTGATGCCACATCCCAAAAAACAACGGCCATCGACAAGGGGGATCATTACCTTTTGAACGGCACCAAAAACTGGATCACTAACGGAAATTCGGCAGAGGTTTATCTCGTCATTGCACAAACCGATGTCGCTAAAGGGCATCGCGGCATCAACGCCGTGATCGTCGAGAAAGGGACCCCAGGTTTCGAAATCGGTCCGAAAGAGAACAAACTGGGTATTCGCGGCAGCGACACCCATTCCTTAATGTTCAACGATGTCAAGGTTCCTAAGGAAAATCGTATCGGCGAAGATGGGTTTGGTTTCAAATTCGCCATGAAAACCTTGGCCGGGGGTCGCATCGGTATCGCTGCACAAGCCTTGGGCATTGCCGCAGGCGCGTATGAATTGGCGTTGAAATACAGCAAGGAACGAAAAGCCTTTGGTACTGAAATCTCGAACCACCAGGCCATCGCCTTCAAGTTGGCCGACATGCACACCAAGATACAAGCGGCCCGTCATTTGGTCTACAAAGCAGCCTGGGATAAAGACAATGGCCATAATTATGACCTTTCAGGGGCCATGGCCAAGTTGTACGCTGCCGAAACGGCCATGGAAGTTGCCGTCGAAGCGGTACAGATCCACGGGGGTAATGGTTTTGTCAAAGACTATCATGTCGAACGCTTGATGCGTGATGCCAAAATCACCCAAATTTATGAGGGAACCTCCGAGATACAGAAAATCGTCATCTCAAGGAGCATCCTCAAAGACTAACACCCCCTCTTTTTTTAGGGGTAGGTTTCGAAAAAGTATGGTTTTATCCCATGAGCAGCGATAGAATCGGGCATCCTTGGCTAAAACTCCTTAAAAACACCAGGCAGACACATACGAATCGGGCCTATCCGTAGCTTGGTACCCTTAATTTTGAGGATTTGATAATTCTACCTATGTCAAATTATCAAATTACATTATTTACACACATTGAATCCTATCATTGATTATTTTATTGAGTTTGTTTTAAATCCTTGAATATAATTCAACCCAATTGATATTTTTGAGTAAATATCTTAATGATGAAGTTGAAGAAACAAGGATTGTACCTCCCTGAATTCGAGCACGATAACTGTGGGGCCGGTTTCATTTGTAGCCTTAAGGGAAGAAAGTCGAACGATATCATCCACAAAGCCCTTGAGATCCTCGATAAATTGGAACATCGGGGTGCCGTTAGCGCTGATGGAAAGACCGGTGACGGTGCTGGAATCCTAATCGATATCCCCCACGCTTTTTTTGTCGATGCCTGTCCATTTGAATTGCCTGAAGAAGGCCAATACGCGGTCGCCAATGTGTTCCTTCCGAAAAAAGAAAACCAACGCGAATACTGTATTTCCCAATTCGAAGAACAGATCAGTAACCAAGGGCTTCGTCTTATCGGTTGGCGTGACGTTCCGGTAAATCGCTCTGTCCCCGGCAGGATCGCCAAGGAAACCGAACCTTTCGTCAGCCAGGTTTTTATCGGCCATGCCGGCGATTTGGACGAATTTAGGTTCAACCTGAAGTTGTTCATCGCCCGAAAGGTCACCGAACACGCCATTAACGCTTCCAAGTTATCACAAAGCGCTTTCTTTTACGTGCCCAGCCTCTCGACCAAGATCATCATCTTTAAAGGGCTTTTGGTACCTGAAGATATCAGCAACTATTATGAAGACCTTTTAGATCCTCGGGTAGTCACGCGACTTGCACTGGTGCACCAGCGTTTTTCAACCAACACCTTTCCGACCTGGGATTTGGCCCAACCGTTCCGGTACATGTGCCACAATGGCGAGATCAATACCCTTCGCGGCAATGTCGCTCGGATGCGTTCTAGGGAAGAACTTTTGGAAAGCGAATGGTTCGGCGAAGAGATCAAGGCGATACTACCGACCGTTTTACCTGCCAAATCGGATTCCGCCAGCATGGATATGGTGGTCGAGTTGCTTTTGATGACCGGCCGGTCGCTTCCCGAAGTGATGATGATGTTGGTGCCTGAAGCTTGGGAAAAGAACCCCGATATGTCTGCCGACAAAAGGGCCTTTTACGAATACAATTCCTGCTTGATGGAACCTTGGGACGGTCCTGCTTCGATCCCTTTTACCGACGGCAACTATATCGGTGCCGTACTGGATCGCAACGGCCTGCGCCCCTCGCGTTATTCGGTTACCAAACAAGGCTATGTGATCATGTCATCAGAAACCGGGGTAGTCGACCTCAAACCGGAAGATATTGAATACCATGGACGATTGGAACCTGGTAAGATGTTCTTGGTCAATATGGAAGAAGGCCGTATCGTCAATGATGAAGAAGTCAAGGAAACCATCGCCAAAAAACATCCGTACAAACAATGGTTGCAAAACAATCTCGTCCATTTAAAGGATATCCCGTACAACGATTGCCCGTTGTTCCTTGACGAGGCCCCTTTGGAAAAACGCCGCGCCGCATTCGGTTATACCCGTGAAGATATCAATACGATCATCCTACCAATGGCGCAGCATGGTAAGGAACCGATAGGTTCTATGGGGTCTGACACCCCGATTGCCGTCCTATCCGAACGGCCCCAATTGATCTACAACTACTTCAAGCAACTTTTCGCCCAGGTCACCAACCCGCCTTTGGACGGTATCCGCGAAGAGTTGATCTGCGACATCAGCCTCACTTTGGGCAGTGATCACAACCTTTTTGAATTCAGCGAGCTGCATTGCCGAAAACTCAAGATCCAAAACCCGGTCATTTCAAAAGAAGATCTGGACAAGATCAAGAACTATGATGCCAGTCCCGATTATAAAGTAGTATCCATTCCGATCCTTTATGAAGTCGAAAAAGGGCACAACGCCCTGGAAACCGCCTTGGATTCGATCCTTTCACAGGCTTCCAATGCTATTGACCAAGGGACGAACATCATCATCCTATCCGACCGTAATATCAGTACCGAATTCGCGCCTATACCGGCTCTGTTGGCTTGTTCTTATGTGAACAGCGGTTTACGTAAAATGGGGAAACGATCCCGATTGAGCATCATCGTAGAGTCGGCCGAACCTCGTGAAGTACACCATTTTGCCCTGTTGTTCGGTTTCGGTGCCAGTGCCATCAACCCATATATGGTCAACGAAATCATCGCCGAACAGATCGAAGAACACGACATTACGGAATACACCTTTGAAGAAGCCATCCAAAACTACAACAAGGCCATCGGCAAGGGCATTTTAAAGGTGATGAACAAAATCGGTATTTCGACCCTGAATTCCTATCGCGGGTCCCAATTGTTCGAATGTATCGGCATCAACACCAAAGTGGTCGACACCTACTTCCCGAACACCCCGACCCGTATCGAGGGCATCGGCTTGTATGAAATCGAAAAAGAAATTGCGAAAAGGCATGCCAAAGCCTTCAAAAGCGATGCCATTGCTGCCAAGCTCGATTTGGAGATCGGTGGGGAATACCGCTGGCGACGTGATGGTGAAAAACACATGTTCAATCCTTTGAGCATCGCTAAATTGCAAAAAGCGGTACGCAACAACGAACCGACTACCTATAAGGAATATGCCCAGCTGGTCAACGAACAATCGAAAAGCTTATTGACCATTCGCGGGCTATTCGAATTCTCGAATTACGATCCTATTCCGCTCGAAGAGGTAGAACCTTGGACCGAAATCGTCAAGCGCTTCAAAACCGGAGCCATGTCGTACGGAAGTATCAGCAAAGAAGCGCATGAAAACCTGGCCATTGCCATGAACCGTATCGGGGGCAAGAGCAACTCGGGCGAAGGGGGCGAAGACCCCGAACGCTTCTATAAGAACCAATCGGGCGATTGGCGAAATAGCGCGATCAAACAAGTGGCCTCTGGCCGCTTTGGGGTCACCAGCAACTACTTGACCAATGCCCAAGAAATCCAGATCAAAATGGCCCAAGGGGCCAAACCTGGCGAAGGTGGGCAATTACCCGGACCCAAAGTGAATCCGGCCATTGCCAAGACCCGGAATTCGACACCTTATGTCGGCTTGATCTCACCACCACCGCATCACGACATCTATTCGATTGAAGATCTATCACAATTGATTTTCGATTTGAAATCGGCCAATCGCGAAGCACGGATCAATGTGAAATTGGTTTCCGAAGTCGGTGTAGGTACGGTTGCCGCAGGGGTAGCCAAGGCCAAGGCCGACGTCATCTTGATTTCCGGTTTCGATGGAGGTACCGGAGCTTCCCCATTGACCTCCTTAAAGCATGCCGGACTTCCTTGGGAACTCGGTATCGCCGAAGCGCAACAAACCTTGGTGTTGAACGATCTGCGCAATCGTGTAGTGCTTGAATGTGACGGCCAGCTCAAGACCGGGCGCGATGTAGCAGTAGCTTGTTTGCTTGGGGCCGAGGAGTTCGGATTCGCAACCGCCCCCCTGGTCGCCTCTGGGTGCATCATGATGCGGGTATGCCATTTGAACACTTGCCCGGTCGGTATCGCGACCCAAAACCCCGAACTCCGTAAAAAATTCAAGGGCAAGCCCGAGCATGTGGTCAACTACATGTACTTCGTCGCCCAAGAATTGCGTGAGATCATGGCCAAACTCGGATTCCGGACGGTGGATGAAATGGTTGGCCAGGTCCATAAATTGGATCGTAAAAAGGCCGTTGACCATTACAAGGCCGCCGGTATCGACTTGACGCCGATTTTGTACCAGGTCGATGTGCCCGAAGGCACCAAGTTCCATCATACGGAAGCACAACGGCACAACATTGAAAAGTCCATAGAATTCGATATTATTTCACAGGCGCATCCTGCCTTGTTCAGAAAAGAAAAAACGGCATTGGATTTTCCGATAAAAAACACCGATAGGGCCGTTGGAGCGATCATTAGCAACGAAATCTCTAAAATATATGGGGCTGAAGGCCTTCCTGAAAACACTTTAAAATTGAACTTTACAGGTTCTGCCGGTCAAAGCTTCGGCGCCTTTGCGACCAAAGGGCTGACCATGGTGGTCAATGGCAATACCAATGATTACTTGGGGAAAGGGCTTTCAGGAGCCAAACTCATCATCAAGGTACCCGATGGTTCGACCTTGCAACCGGAGGCCAACATCATTACTGGGAATGTCACCCTGTATGGGGCCACTGCTGGAGAGGCCTATATCAACGGTAAGGCCGGCGAGCGCTTCTGCGTTCGAAACTCAGGAGCTAAGGCCGTTGTGGAAGGCATCGGTGACCATGGTTGTGAATACATGACCGGAGGTGTCGCTGTGATTTTGGGTAAAGTAGGACGGAATTTCGGCGCTGGAATGAGCGGGGGTATCGCTTACATCCTCGACGCCGACCGCAGTTTCAAGAAAAACTGCAACGGCGAATCCTTGAATTTGCTGAAGGTAGAGGAAGATCAAGATATCGCTGAATTGCGCGACCTGGTCGAAAGGCACTACAACGCCACCCTAAGCCCGCTGGCACAACGCATTCTTGAAAATTGGGAAGCGTATCTGCCTAAGTTCATTAAGGTATTCCCCGAAGAATACCGTCAGGCATTGATCCGATTGGAAAATGAAAAAATGGAAATTTTATAACTAGGGATATGGGAAAGACGACAGGATTTATGGAGTATGGGCGAAAGATCGAATCCTACGCCCCGGTAGAAAAACGCATCAAACACTATCGCGAATTCACAAAACCCTTGAAAGAGCCCGAGCTCCGGGATCAAGGGGCGCGATGTATGGACTGTGGCATTCCGTTTTGCCATAGCGGTTGCCCCTTGGGGAATTTGATTCCTGACTTTAACGATGCCGTTTATCGCGGTAAGTGGGAAAAGGCGACCGAGATCCTCCATTCCACCAACAATTTCCCGGAGTTTACTGGGAGGCTCTGCCCAGCACCCTGTGAGGAAGCCTGTGTTTTGGGAATCAACGAAGACCCGGTCTCCATCGAGAATATTGAAAAGAACATCGTAGAAACCGCCTTTAGCAAGGGGTGGATCAAAGCGGAGCCTCCGACAATGCGAACCGGTAAAACGGTCGCCGTGGTCGGATCGGGGCCTGCAGGGCTGGCAACGGCCCAACAATTGAACCGCGCCGGGCATTCGGTTACCGTTTTTGAACGGGACGAAAAAATCGGTGGCCTGCTGCGCTACGGCATCCCGGATTTTAAAATGGAAAAATCGGTCATCGATCGTCGCTTGGAAATCTTGGAAGCCGAAGGTATTGCCTTCAAGACCGGGGTCCATATTGGCAAGGATATCGATGCCAAGGAGCTTTCGGAACAGTTCGATGCCATTGCCCTTTGTGGGGGAGCCACGGTAAGACGGCCTTTGCCCATACCCGGATCTGAATTAAAGGGGGTCGTACAGGCCATGGATTTTCTCCCTCAAAACAACCGCCGTGTCGACGGCCTTCCCTTCGAAGGGGAAGCGATCCAAGCCACCGGTAAACACGTGGTGGTGATCGGTGGGGGCGATACCGGCTCCGACTGCATCGGTACCTCCATCCGTCAAGGGGCGAAAAGCGTGGCCAATTTTGAAATCATGCCCATGGCGACCAAAGACCGGCCCGATGCCCAGCCTTGGCCGTTTTGGCCGATGCGTTTGCGCACCAGTTCATCGCATGAAGAAGGAGCCGATCGCTTTTTCAGCATTTCGACCAAAACCTTTAAGGGCGATGCCGCTGGCAAGCTGACCGCATTGGTCACGGTAGAAGTCGAATGGCAGCCTGTGCCGGGGCAACGGCCCGTGCTCAGGGAAGTGGCCGGAACCGAAAAAGAATGGCCCTGTGAGCTCGCTTTATTGGCTCTTGGTTTTACGGGATCCGAGCCTACCATTGCAGAACAATTGGGACTGGCGATGGACCACCGAACCAACATCAAAGCCAGTGAACAGGATTATAAAACCAACATTCCAGGAGTATTCGTTGCTGGAGACCAACGCCGTGGCCAATCATTGATCGTTTGGGCCATTGCCGAAGGCCGACAAGCAGCCCACCATATCGACACGTATTTAATGGGCAGCTCTCAACTGCCCTTAAAAGGAGAGGGAGACCTCCCCAGGGTTTGAAGTTTGAATTAGTCGAAAAAGGCCCCGAAATCGGGGCCTTTTTTATTGAATGACCAGGCGGCGTACCATGCTGCCGTTACCGGTGATGATCCGAAGAAAATACAAGCCGCTTGCAAATTCCTCGATTGCTATGGGGGTCCCTATGGTGTGTGATTTCTCAAAAAGGATGCGACCATCGAAGCCGATCAATTGCAATTGCACTTCCTTATCGGCGACATTCCCGATACGGAACCTAGATCGCACCGGGTTCGGATAGATCAACGGATCGAAGGCCTGTTTTTCGACCACGTCGTAAAGCTCGATATCATCGGGCAGATCGGCACTCAGCGCGGTACCGATCAAAAGTTCATAAGCGCCGATATCATAGCCCGTCCCTTGGGGTCTGGTCAAGTTCGTACAATCGAAACCGATGCCCCAGGCCGAAACATCGGAGCCAGCCTCTACAAGGTCGGAGCCGGTATCGAACGGACTGTAATCGTCATTGACGATATCGGTCAGTCCCAAGGTATCCATCTGTCGGGTCATCAAATTGATATAAATACGACTGAGCGAACTATCGCGTTCAATACGCTTATTGAAATCGAAATAACTCTCCTGATCACCCTTCCAGGTGTTGCCTGCCCCATGATCGTTTCCAGGATCCACGATCAGGTTGTTCACGAAATAGGTCGGCACCTGCTCTTGGGTATCGTAAAGTTTGTTGGGATCGTTCGTCTGGGTAATAACGGTGTTGTAGTACGTGCCTGAATCGTCGGGTTCGATGATCGTGTTGTTCACGATGTAATAGCCTTCATTTTGGTCGTCGAACTCATGGCGGTTATGCATGAAAATACCATGGAAATCAGGACGAACCAAGACGTTATTGTAGATTTTCGTTCCGCTCTCGGCACTGATGAACTGCATGCCTTGGCCCGTGCCCCCCACCGAATTTTCCATATAGTTATTGTATACCTCATAAATTCCGCCACCGATACTCATGGCGAAGTCTTGGGCATAGCGGTCTTCCGTTCCGTAGTTGACGATCGTATTGTCGTGGATCTTGCCATCTTCATTCACCAGATTGACCTGGATACCGTCCCAAGCGATATCTTCAAGGATGTTATGGTGGATGTCGACATGTTTCAACCAATGTGCGAAACGGTAGGTACCGCTGCACACCCGATTCGATTTGATCTTATAGCCCCCGGTATACCCTACATAAATGCCCTCGGCCCCGGTATCATGGATGTAGTTGTTATGGATGTTCAGGTTTTCGAGCACAAAACCGTTTACCCGCCAGGTTTGGGGCTTGCTGCAACTGGGGTCGGTTTTCGCCATGATGCCCGCAAAACCCGTATTTTCGATCTCGATATGGTCGATTTCAAAATCGGTACTTAAGTCTTCCAAGCCCACGCCGACCGAAGCCCCTGAAGTCGTTTCAGCGATATGGATGCCATAGGTGAACCCGGAATCCCCCGTTCCGGTCAATCGGATATGTTTGCTGTTCTTAAAGGCGATCCCAGAATACTGGGTCTCCGTGATTTCGACCTTACCCCCGCAATTGATAATGGTCAAAGGTGCGGCAGCCGTTCCTTCAAAATCGTAAAAACGAAGACCGCGATAGCTTCCTGCCGGAATGCAAATGGTATCGCCGGGAGCATAGTTGGTCTGCGATGCCCAAATCAGGTTCAATGAGGTTTGCTTGAGTCCCGTCAAGGTAACGTCGCAATTGCAAGATTGGGCCTGCATTTGCGATATCGTCATGGCGATTAGCAATAGAACTAGTAGTTTTCCCTTCATAATGGTATATGGTTTAGTGAGTTACAGACCGCATACCATAGCAAAAACGCTATTCGGGGGATTGATAGTAGAGGTTGGGGGAGGGAATGGGAATTTGGAACGGGCCAAAGCTACGGAATTATGTAGTCTTTTTCTTACTTTATAATATATTTATTTGGTTAGGGCCA